>NZ_BMEX01000003.1 GCF_014637345.1 Kroppenstedtia guangzhouensis | reverse complement strand
TTCGGAGGAGCCGGGTTCCCGGTTGTATAAAACAGGGGACAGGGCCCGCTATCTTTCGGATGGGAACCTGGAATATCTGGGACGGTTGGACGATCAGATCAAGTTGCGTGGCTACCGTATTGAACCCGGTGAAATCCAAGGGGTGTTGCTCCGACACCCGGCAGTTGCAGAGGCGGTGGTGATCCTGCGTGAAGACAAACCGGGGGATCCGCGCTTGGTCGCCTATGTGACGGTTTCCGAAGAATATGAAGGGCTCCTTCGCGATTTGAAGCAACATCTTGCCGATTTGCTGCCCTCCTACATGGTGCCAACCGCCATCGTAGTGCTGGATGCACTTCCGTTGACCCTGAACGGCAAAGTGAACCGTCAATTGCTTCCACCTCCCAGTCAGGACCCGATGGAAGGAAGGGGTGGAGCTCCACGTACATTGACAGAAGAATTGCTGGCAACGATTTTCGCAGATGTGCTCGGTGTAGAGCATGTGGGTGTACATGAACATTTCTTCGAAAAGGGCGGTCACTCTTTGTTGGTGATTCAGGTGATCTCCCGCATCCGCAACACCTGGAATGTTGAACTTCCGGTAGGTGTACTGTTCGAAACGCCGACCGTCGCCGAGCTGGCTGAACAAGTGGACAGAGCTGTATTGGAATCTACACGGAGGGTGTCATTGGCACCTGTTGCGCGTACTCATGCAATGCCTGCTTCCTTTGCTCAACAACGCCTGTGGTTTCTGGAGCAACTGGAGGGAGAGAGTGCTCTGTACAATGTTCCCTTGCCATTGCACATCGAGGGAGATCTGAACGAACAAGCCCTCACGACTGCCATCCGGGAGCTTGTCCTTCGTCACGAAGTGTTGCGCACGACTTTCACAGAGGTGGACGGCGGTGTTGTGCAGATCATCGGGGCGGTGCCCTCGGAATTGAAAATTCCTGTGATTGATCTGAGCGAGGAGGGCGTGGAATTCCGGAGCACGCAGGTTCAGAGATTGATTGGACAATTGGCAGAGCAGACGTTTAGTCTGACCCAGGGTCCTCTGTTTCGCAGTCATCTGCTCAAATTAAGGAAAGATGAACATGTGCTGGTGCTGATCTTGCATCACATTGTTACGGACGGTTGGTCTAACGGCATATTGATTCAGGAGCTGGGGAAACTGTATGAAGCTTTCGTGAAGGGACAACCGTCGCCCTTGCCGGAACTTCCGGTTCAATATGCGGATTATGCGACGTGGCAACGGCAGTGGTTACAGGGGGACAGATTGGATCGACAACTTCAATACTGGACCCACCGTCTTGCAGATGCACCATCGCTCCTCGCATTGCAGACAGATTACCCACGCCCACCGGTGCAATCCTATCGAGGTGCGGTAAGATTCTTCGAGCTGCCGACAGGAGTAAGTTCCGCACTGAAAGAACTGTCCGGCCGTGAAGGGGTGACCCTTTTCATGACCCTGTTAACTGCCTACAAGACCTTGTTGTTCCGTGAGTCCGGGGAGGAGGACCTTGTGGTCGGTTTTCCGGTTGCGAATCGCAATCGCAGTGAAATTGAAGGGCTGATCGGCTTTTTCGTCAACACGTTGGTGCTGCGGACGGACCTGTCCGGAAACCCGACTTTTCAAGAGTTGCTGCAACAAGTGAAGAAAGTGGCTTTGGAAGCGTATGCCAACCAGGATGTTCCCTTTGAGAAACTGGTTGAAGAATTGCAACCTGAGCGCAATCGCAGTTACTCGCCCTTGTGTCAAGTGGTGTTTGGATTTCAACAGGAGAGGCCGGCAAGTGTTGTCTGCCAAGATGTGACCATGACCTTTTGTGAAGTGGAACGTAAGTCATCGAAATTCGATCTGACGTTTTTCGTCGAAGAACGAGGGGATCAACTGGTTGGCAGTGTGGAGTACAGTACGGACTTGTTTGCAGAGAAGACGATTGAACGAATGATTGACCAATACAGATCGATCCTCGAAAGTGTGATCGAAAATCCAAAACAGCGTTTGCGTGAGATTCAATTACGTTCTGATGCAGCGTTAGTTGAAGAGGAACTTGATGAGTTGTTTCAATAAGGTTGGGTGTCATATCAAATAACAGTCCTCCGGGAGCTTGACAAAGAATCTGGAGAAATTTTGAAATGAGGGGCAAAAGATCGACTCTTTTGGTGAAATGTTTGGGGGAATTTTACTCAAAAGAGTCGATCGTGTCCCTGTTTTCGTCCCTTTCCCAATAGTTTTAACAACCTATACATAATATTTTATTACCATTCCACTTGAGGCTGATCATTGTCAAATGGGTCCCGATTGGCCCTGATCAACAGGAAGGGTTGGCGTTGCAAGGATGAAACAAACGATATTTGTTCCTTTGCGACAACGTAATTATGGAAAGATCTTTATTGCGCAAGTGCTGTCGGACCTGGGGAACTGGCTCGACTTTATTGCGTTGAACACATTGATTGTTTATGTATGGGATCTGGGACCGGAAGCGGTGGCGGCCCTTGTAATCACCTTTGGACTTCCATGGGTGCTGGTGGGTCCGATTGCTGGTGTTTGGATCGATCGTTTGCCGAAACGGGCGGTGATGATTTCTAGCGATCTGATACGAATTTTTATTGTTCTCGGGCTGTACTGGGCTCCCAATATTTATGTATTGTTACCTTTGGTTTTTTTGAAGGGAAGTTTCGGAGCCATTTTTGATCCGGCAAGACAAAGCGCGATTCGGATGATAGTTCCCAAAGAAAGCCTTCCGCAAGCCATTTCACTCAGTCAATTTTCGGTTCAGTCCACCAAAGTTTTTGCTCCGATTCTGGGAGCTGTTTTTGTCAGTATGGCCGGGGCGCGAAGTGCTTTTTTGGTTGAGGGTGCATTGTTTCTGTTATCAGCATTACTTCTTGTGACACTTCCAGCATTAAAGAACCAAACTTCCGATCATCAGCCGACACAAGAAAAAGAACGATATTGGGTTCAGTTTCGGCAAGGTTGGGCGCATGTGCTCACCAATCGATTGCTTTTTATTGCGACTCTCTCCATCACGGTTGGATTATTTATCAATTTTATGTATGACGGCTTATTGCCGTTGTGGACGAAACATTTGGATATGGATGAGAAGGTTTTTGGTATGGTTTTAAGCGCCATTGGCTTGGGAAGTGTAGTCGGTGCGGTGGTGGTCGGACAGTTCGCTGTATGGCAAAAGCGTCCGCTGGCGATGATGTCCATCGGTTGCGCCATAGCCGGTCTGCAGGTATTGTTGATGGGGTTGGGCGGATTGGAAATCATTGGCGGTGGGGTCTACTTCTGGTTTATCGTTTTTCTCCTGTTGGGAATGGCCTCGTCCGCAGTGTTCATCCCTTTCGGCTACATTATGCAAATGGAAACACCCCAACGCCTGATAGGGCGGGTTTCCGCCACTGCCAATGCAGTTCAAAACACCACCATGTTGGTCTCCCCTTCCATCGGTGCATTTTTGGCCAAGATTTTTGGGGTGGGGTATGTGTTTTTCGGTTCGGGTTTGGCATTGGCGTTGTTCGGTGGGAGTGTGCTGATGGTCTCTTTCAGGATCAGCAAAGGGGTAAAATCATCGGACCAAAAAGAAGGTTCAGTAAGTGCTTGAGTGAGTAGGAGATAAACGAAGGAGTGTAAGAGGGCTTAGAAGCATTGTGAAAAAGCCGTTCACAGGGAGGGTTGAGTTTCACATGGAGTAATTTTGGATCGAAAGAACAACGAAAAGGTCATGTGAAACCCAATCCTGACCGCCTTCAAACGCAGTAAATCACAATACTTCTAGCCTTCTTCGTCTTACATGGGTTTTTCAGAATGATGGATCTGAAACAGTCACAAATCCAAGGTTCCCAAAAAAGCTGAGCGACCTTTCCCTATGGGGCATCGGGAAAAGATCGCTCCATAGCCCCGCCTGTGTGGCGGGGCCATAACCAAAACTCCGGCTATCAGACCAAGGCCTCACGAAATTTCCTGTTTCATGGTGCAATGGGGCTCCCGACTTCGTCGGAGGCTCCATCCGATCCAGGTGGAGATTCCCAGAAGTACGGCTGCTCCATAATAGACGGTGCGAACACCGAAGGCATCGGCAAGGATGCCCGCGATGCTGACGGAAAGGCCGAAGGCTCCGTACATCAAGGTTCCGTGGGCGGCGAACACCTTGGGAAGAGAACGGTTATCGACAGTTTCCTGAAGAAGGGACCGTTGGGCGATATCTCGTAATTGATAAAAAGGCCCCATCAATACGGACAGAAACAAGGCAAAAGGTGCGAAGGGGATTGAAGTGAACAGTAAAGTCAACAAGCAATTAATCACGGAACCGGTGATCATTGCCGGAATCAGTCGTTGTTGCACTCGATCAGACAATCGGAGGATCAGGATCCCGCCGAGGAGAGTTCCCAGGTAGTAACCGGCGTTGATATACCCGAACCACTCTGTGCTTTGATGAAGTACTTCCGTGACGAAGACCATGCTGATCGCTGCAATCCAGATGACTCCGGCGAACATTTCCGTGAGATCCATCAGTGTGACGCGGCGGAGGAGGGGATGATTCCAGATCATCGCCCACCCCTCCGACATTCTCCCACGTCGGGAAACGGTCCCGGTTGCCGCCCCCGTCGGTTTTTCTCCCTGAAATGGATCCCTCAGAAACCATATGGCGACAGAAGAAAGAGCAAACAGTGTCAGGTTGATCCACAGGGTGGCCTCCGCTCCAAGCCAGGCCACCAAGATCCCACCTGTGGACCATCCCGCCAACAGAACGATCTGGTCCGTGGTGGAGATCAGGCTGTTGGCCCGAACCAGCCGATCCCTTTTCACCAGCCGGGGAACCAGTGCATTTCGCGCCGGAACGGTCCAACCGTCCAGAAAAGAGATGGCAAACACGAGGGCAAATCCAATCGCAAATCCTCCCTCCCACAGAAGGGGAGCATAAAATGTGAGGGCTGCCAATAGCAATGTTTGTCCCGTCTGGGATGCCACCAGGATGGATTTCAGGGAAAACCGGTCCAGCAACCACGGTGCCAACAGACCGCTGATCATCTGGGAAGTCACCCGGAGCAAAGGCATGGTAGAAGCATAGGCGGCAGATCCTGTGGCTTTGTACAACAGGGTCACCAAAGCCATGATGTAATAGGCGTCCGCCAGATTGGCCAAGGCTTGGCTCAACCACAACAGACGGAAGGAGAGGTGTGCATTCCTCATCGCGGGATCACCTTCTTCTATGATGTTGTTGGTGAGTTCCTGGATTACATCGGAATGCACCCCTCTTTTTATATCTGATCCCATCTTAGCAAAGTTCATTCTTTGAAGGCACTAAAAATCAGTTTTGTTCCCCTGCGGGAAGGATATAAATATATTTGACACCATCAAAAAAAGAGGAGGCCACCCCATGGCAAAGGTTTTGATCCTGACCGGTGATGCGGTGGAAGCCCTGGAAGTCTACTATCCCTACTATCGGTTGTTGGAAGAAGGACACGAGGTTACCATCGCAGCGCCCAAGAAGAAAAAATTACAGACCGTGGTGCATGATTTTGAACCTCACATGGAGACCTTTACAGAGAAGTTCGCTTATGGCCTGGACGCCGATGCATCTTTTGCGGAGGTGAATCCGGCTGAGTTTGACGGTCTGGTCATTCCCGGAGGGCGTGCACCGGAACATATCCGGATGCATGAGAAGGTGCCGGAGATCGTCACCCATTTCTTCACGGCAAACAAGCCTGTGGGTGCGATCTGCCACGCGGCTTTGGTATTTGATGTGGTTCCGGAGGCGGTCCAGGGGAGGGAGATGACCGCATTCACCACCTGCCGCCCAGAGGTGGAGCGGGCCGGCGCCAAATACATCGACAAAAATCTGCACGTGGAAGGAAATTTGGTATCCGGTCACGCCTGGCCGGATCTGCCCGGGTTCATGAAAGAGTTTCTGAAACTGTTGAGCAAGTGAAAACATGGGAAATAGCCCCTGCTCCGGGCTGATCTTAGCCCTGTCACGTAGACAATACATTAAAACAAGCCACAAATATTAAGCTGCCCGAGCCCGGTACTCACCGGGTTCAAGTAATTTAACCGGTTTTGAAAGCGTTCACGGTTGTAGAAGTGATCATACCAGAGACGATGGCTTTTTTTTATGCCTTCGGGAACCCCACGAGGTTACCGGGAAATGTTTTCGGGAGAGGCCTTGTTCAAAATATTTACACACAGGGAGGTGGAGCAAAACGATCCGTTTGATAAAATTAGTTGCAAAAGGAGTTGATTCTATGAATGACATCCCATCCTCCTCAAAAGTCGCTTTTGGCAAAAGAATGATGGGAAAGATGGCCCGTTCAAGGTGGGTTAACGGTTTGATGGAGAAATCCCCCCGCTTCTCCCGCTTTTATGATCGCCTGCATGTGAAGATGAGCAGAGAATGGAGCGGCGACATCCCCTGGACACCATTGAACAAACCGGTTTCGGAAAGTCGCGTGGCTCTGGTGTCTACCGGCGGGGTGATTCTGAAAAGTCATACCCCATTTGACCTGAACGATGCAGCCGGGGACTGTTCCTACCGGATCATACCGGCAAATTCCACCCCGGAGGAGATCGTTATCAGTCATCTCTTTTATGATCACAGCGATGCAAAGATGGATTTGGAAGTGATGTTTCCCCTGGCTACACTCCACCGCCTTCAACAGGAAGAAACCATCGGCAGTGTGGCTCCCCGTCATGTCAGTTTTCAGGGGGGGATCTCCGATCCAAAGCGGTTGGTGAATGAAACGGCTCCGGAAGCAGCCGGGATCTTGGTGAATGATCAGGTGGATTTGGCGATTTTAACCCCTGGCTGAGGGCATTGTCATCGGTCCGTGGGACTGATTGCACTGGAGTTGGAGAAAAGGGGAATTTCCACGATCACAGTCACTCTGTTGCCGGAGACCACCCAGGCTTTGGGTGTGCCGAGGTCCATCTATTTTCCCCGCAAACTGGGCAACCCGATCGGTCGACCCAACCGAAAAGAAGAACAGCTGGATGCACTGAAACAGTGTCTGGATGCTTTGGTTCAGGCGAAAAAAGGGGAGATGATCACGGGGAAAACCACTGGATGATAATCAAGAGCCACAGTCATTCTGTTGAGTGACTGTGGCTCTTCAGGCAGATCGCCCGCCATCAGGGAATCTCTTGATCCATTTTTGCAAAGAGTGGCATGATTTTTGTATTATGGATAAGAGTGTGGCGAAGGGACAGATGTCACTGAAAAAATCACAGAAAGGGTGCAGCAAATGTTTGAAACCATCTTGTATGAGACCCGGGGTGGAGTGGCAACAATCACTTTTAACCGGCCAAAGGCGTTTAATGCCTTTAATATGAAGATGCATGAAGAAGCGATTCAAGCCATGGATCAAGCTGTTACAGATCAGGAGGTGCGTTGTATCGTCCTGAAGGGAAGCGGCAAGGGCTTCAGCTCCGGAGCCGATCTCAGTGTCAGTCGGGAATTCGGGGAGGAGGCGGATTACGGAAAGATTTTGCAGGAGACTTACAACCTGCTCCTGATGCGGATGGTGGAGGCGGACAAGCCCATCGTGGCCGCTCTGCAAGGTCCGGCTTTCGGTGCCGGCTTAAGCGTGGCTCTGGCTTGTGATTTCCGGATTGCCGCAGATAACGCTTCTCTCAGTATGGCTTTCGTCAATATCGGTTTGGTGCCGGATGCAGGGGCCACCTTCTTTCTGCCGCGCATCGTAGGCTACAGCCGGGCACTGGAACTGGCGATGACAGGGAGGAAGTTGGGGGCTGAGGAGGCTTACACGATGGGGTTGGTGAACCGGGTGGTTCCGGCGGAGGAGTTGGATACGGCGGTGGAGGAATATGCCCGGCGGTTGGCGCAGGCGCCCACAGGTGCACTTGCGGGAATGAAGCGCAATTTCTTGAAGAGTTTTGAAAATGATCTTCCCACCCTGTTGGAGGCGGAGGCCAGGGAGCAGACCGTCTGTGGCAGGAGCGCCGATCATCGCGAGGGAGTGGCCGCTTTCTTCGAAAAGCGTGTACCGAAATTCAAGGGACGGTAACTGGGGAAAATCGGAAAATCTGAAAATGGCGGAATGCCCCTCCACATTCCCGGAAAAAGGAATGGTTTTTTAAAGATTGCATCTTTATTCAGGGGAAAGTATATTGTAAACTTTCACGTAAGCAAGAACCGATGCTGCTGTGAGGATCCGGCGAAGACAGGATTGGATCATTCCTTGTTCCCGCAGGCCGGATTCCGAAGGATTCTGTTTACCGATCAGGGAAGGGGAGGGAAACGATTCATGAGGAAGTTCAACAAAGTACTGGTTGCCAACCGTGGTGAAATCGCCATTCGTATTTTTCGAGCCTGTACAGAATTGGGCATTCGGACGGTTGCTCTCTATTCCACTGAGGATATGACAGCCTTCCACCGTTTCAAAGCGGATGAATCTTATCTGATCGGGGAAGGGAAAGGCCCGATCGAAGCATATCTGGATATGGAAGGGATCATCGAAATCGCCAAGCGTCATGACGTGGATGCGATTCATCCCGGATATGGATTTTTGTCCGAAAATGCGGAGTTTGCCAACCGGTGCCGGGAAGAGGGGATCGTTTTTATCGGACCTTCGCCGGAACAGATCCGGATGTTCGGGGATAAAGTGGATGCGAGGGAGATGGCAGTAAAAGCGGGAATCCCGGTGATCCCTGGCACTACGGAGCCTGTCGATTCATTGGCGGAAGCCATCCGGTTCGGGGAGACGCACGGTTACCCGGTGATCATTAAGGCTGCTTCCGGCGGAGGCGGGCGGGGGATGCGAATCGTCCGCGGTCCGGAGGAACTGGAGGAAGCTATGGACCGGGCCCGTTCCGAAGCGAAGTCCGCCTTTGGAAATGCAGAGGTTTATATTGAAAAATACCTGGAGAATCCCCGGCATATCGAAGTGCAGATCCTTGCGGACAAACAGGGGAATATGGTTCATCTCTTTGAACGGGACTGTTCGATCCAACGGCGACATCAGAAGGTGGTGGAAGTTGCCCCCAGTGTTTCCCTGCCGGAGGAATTGCGGAACCGGATCTGTGAAGCGGCCCTGCAGCTGATGACAACTGCCGGTTACACCAATGCGGGGACGGTGGAATTTTTGGTGACGCCGGATCATCGATTTTATTTTATCGAGGTGAACCCCCGGGTCCAGGTGGAGCATACGATCACCGAGATGATCACCGGGATTGACATCGTCCAGTCACAAATTCGCATCGCCGAGGGGTATACTCTTGATTCCTCGGAGGTGGGCATCCCGCCGCAGGAGGAGATCACCACCCACGGTTATGCCATCCAGTGCCGGGTCACCACTGAGGATCCCGCACAAAACTTTTTGCCGGACACCGGCCGTTTGCTCGCCTATCGTTCCGGTGGCGGCTTCGGGATTCGGCTTGATGTGGGAAACGCCTATCTGGGGTCCAACATCACCCCTCACTATGATTCACTTCTGGTCAAAGTGTCCTCCTGGGCTCTCAGCTTTCAACAGGCTGCCAACAAGATGTTGCGCACGTTGCGGGAGTTTCGCATCCGGGGTGTGAAAACGAATATTCCATTTTTGGAAAACGTCGTCCAACATCCCGATTTCCTTTCCGGAGATTATGACACCACTTTTATCGACCGCAGACAGGAACTCTTTGCTTATCCGTCGATGCGTGACCGGGGGACCAAACTGCTGAACTACATCGGGGAGACGGTGGTGAACGGACATCCCGGTTTGCCCAAGGGAGAAAAACCTTCCTTCTCATCCCCCCGGGTTCCCGATCTTTCCCAACAACGGTCTTCCCTTGAGGGGACGAAGCAAGTTTTGGAGGATCAGGGACCGGAGGGTTTGGTGGAATGGATTCGGGGGCAACGTCGGTTGTTGCTCACGGACACCACCTTTCGGGATGCACACCAATCTCTCTTTGCCACCCGGGTGAGAACCCATGACCTGTTGCGGATCTCCGAGGCGACCAGTCAACTGGCTTCCGGTCTTTTCTCCCTGGAGATGTGGGGCGGCGCCACCTTTGACACCAGTATGCGTTTTCTCAATGAGGATCCCTGGGAGCGGTTGACAAGCCTCAGGGAAAGGATTCCCAATCTCCTGTTCCAGATGCTGCTGCGCGGGGCCAATGCTGTCGGTTATACCAACTACCCGGATAATGTGATTCAAGAGTTCGTCCGACTCTCCGCCGATGCCGGGATCGATGTTTTCCGCATCTTTGACAGCTTGAACTGGACCCCGGGGATGCAGGTGGCGATCGATGCCGTCCGGGAATCCGGCAAGGTGGCTGAAGCGGCCATCTGTTACACCGGGGATATCCTGGATCCGAAACGGGATAAATACAGCCTTCAATACTATGTAAACCTTGCGAAAGAGCTGGAGCGGATGGGGGCCCACATTTTGGCCATCAAGGATATGGCCGGACTTCTGAAACCCTATGCCGCCTATGAGTTGATCCGGACCCTCAAACAGGAAGTGGGACTTCCTATCCACCTTCACACCCACGATACTAGCGGCAATCAATTGGCCACCTTGCTGAAAGCTTATGAGGCAGGCGTGGATATCGTCGATGCCGCATTGAGTCCCATGTCCGGGTTGACCTCCCAGCCCAGTCTGGACGGCCTGGTAGCCTCTCTGGAAGGCAGGGATAGAGAGACGGGGTTGGATCTGGATCATCTGCAACAATTGGCCCATTACTGGGAAGATGTCCGTCCTTTTTATGCTGGTTTTGAAAGCGGGATGAAATCGACGACCACCGAAATTTACAAGCATGAGATGCCCGGCGGGCAGTACACCAACCTCCATCAACAGGCGAAAGCGGTCGGCCTCGGGGATCGGTGGGATGAAGTGAAAGAGGCCTACCGTATCGTCAATCAGATGTTTGGGGATATCGTCAAAGTGACCCCCTCCTCCAAAGTGGTTGGAGATCTGGCCTTGTTCATGGTTCAGAACAACCTGACGGTAGCAGATGTCTATGAAAGGGGAGAGCGCCTCGACTTTCCCGAATCTGTCGTCCGCTTCTTCCAGGGGTATCTCGGACAGCCCCCCGGCGGTTTCCCTGAAAAATTGCAGCGGATCATTCTCAAGGGGCGGGAAAGCTTTACCCATCGTCCTGGGGAAAGGTTGCCAGCGGTGGACTTTGAAAAAGTGGAAAAGGAACTGGAGGAAAAAGTCGGCCGTCCGGTGACACGGACCGATGTGATGTCCTATATCATGTATCCCCGGGTCTTTTTGGAGAAAGAGAAGATATCCAATGAATACGGACGGATCTCTGCTTTGGATACCCCCACTTTTTTCTATGGGCTTCGGCCGGGAGAAGAAGTGGCAGTGGAGATCGAGCAGGGAAAGACCTTGATTGTGAAATTGATGTCCATCGGCTCTCTCAGTCCCGAGGGGAATCGCATCGTATACTTTGAATTGAACGGACAACCGCGGCAAGTCACGATCTTTGACCGGTCCGCCGAAGTTTCCGTGGAAGTGCGCCGTAAAGCGGATCCTTCCGATGAGGAACAGATTGGTGCCTCCATGCCGGGGAAAGTGCTGAAAGTGATGGTGGAGCCCGGCAATGAAGTGGAAAAAGGGGAGGACTTGATCGTCACCGAAGCGATGAAGATGGAGACGACGGTGCAATCTCCATTATCTGGAGTGATAAAAGCAGTTCATGCAAAGGCAGGGGATGCAATTGAAAGCGGGGATCTGCTGATCGAGCTCGAAAAGAGATCTTGACCCTCCGGGGATCACAAACAAATCACCGTTGAAGAAAAGCCGGGAATCATTCCCGGCCTTTTTTTCTCTGTAATTTCGTGCGTTTTTAACGAGTGGTTGCGCTGGTTGATCATTGTCCATTCCCCCGGTACTGTTTCACGACATTTCAGTACAGGAGGTATTTTTCGACGGTGAGTACGATCCAGTTTTTTCCGTTAGATGGCCTGTTGTTCCATAAGGGTTCGCTCCACTGTTTCTCTCAGTTCCGCTGCCGCCCGACGGGGGGAAGAGGCTCCGGCAATCGCGGAGATGACTGCGACTCCTTCCGCTCCGGCCTGGATCACGGCTTTGGCATTGTGGCGATGAATGCCGCCGATCCCGACGATGGGAAGAGGGGAGTTGTCCATTTGGGCAATTCGACGGATACCGGAGGGCCCGATCGGTTCACCGGCATCCGGTTTGGAACGGGTGGCATACATGGAGCCGACTCCAATATAATCGGCGCCGGCCTGGGTTGCCTTGTCCGCTTCTTCCGGATTGCTGCAGGAAACGCCGAGCACGGGCTCGGGTCCCAACAGGCGGCGTACTTGAACGGCAGGCAGATCCTCCTGGCCTACATGGACACCGTCGGCGTCCAATACCATGGCCAGGTCAGTGCGGTCATTTACAATGAAGGGAATCCCCTGCCGGGCACAGACATCCCGCAGTTTTTTACCGAGGAATACTCTTTGGGAAAGGGTAAGAGATGATTTTTTTTCCCGGAATTGAAACATGGTGATGCCGCCATGGATCGCTTCCCGCAATACCCAAACCGGATCCCGCCCCTTGCAGTCCTGGCTCCCCATCACAAAATAGAGCCGGAGATTTGCAGGTAAAACCGGCATATGCTCACGCTCCCCTTGTTATTTGATAGTTTTGGTTCTAAGCCCAATCATCATCCTATGTCCGGGGAGAGCTGGAGATAACAGTTTGGTTACGATATTGACGGAATGCCCAGTGATTGGTGGGGCCATGTCCTCCGCCCAGCTCCAGGGGATGAGCGATTGCCCGGGTGACAAACTCTTTGGCGATGCGAACCGCCTCCAATAATGGGCGTCCTTTTGCCAACTCCGCCGTGACCGCGGCGGAAAAAGTACAGCCGGTTCCATGGGTGTGTCGGGTTGAGATTCGGGGGGAGGTAAAAGTGTGGAAGGATTCCCCGTCAAACAGGAGATCCGTGGAGAACTCCCCTTCCAGATGCCCCCCTTTGATCACCACAGCTTCGGCACCCATGTCCAGGATCTGTCGAGCGGCCTCCTTTCGGGCGTCCTCGGTGTTCAATCTCTTGCCGGTGAGGACTTCGGCTTCCGGCAGGTTGGGTGTTACCAACCGGGCCAGTGGGATGAGGGTGTTCACTAGTGTGTGTTGGGCGGATTTCTCCAACAGGAGGGCTCCCCCTTTGGCCACCATCACTGGATCGACCACCAGAGGGGACAATCGGTACCTCTTCACCCTGTCAGCGATGATTTCCAGAATGGAGCTGTTGGAGATCATCCCGGTTTTCAAAGCATCCACACCAAGGTCTTCAACTACGGCATCGATTTGGCGAGCGACGATTTCGGCATCCAGTTCATAGATTCCGTGAACTCCCAAGGTATTTTGGACGGTGACAGCAGTGATTGCAGACATTCCAAAGGCGTTCAATTCCTGAAATGTTTTGAGATCAGCCTGGATTCCCGCACCTCCGCCGCTGTCGGAGCCTGCGATGGTAAGTGCCCGTGAAATCCTGCTCGATGTTGTGATCAACTGACTCACTCCTTAAAAAGAAAAATGCCGCCGGAATGCCGGCGGCGCTGGTCAGAAGTGGAGGTATAAAAATACCATTCCCCTCTCTGTACCTTCGCTGGCATGATCCAGATCAGGTGATACGGTCGGCAGCGGGCTACTCAGCTGCCCTCTCAGCCCGGTTCCCCGGACTCCCGTCTTACAGGGGTTGCACTCATTTCATGTTTGTCTCTGAGATTTTGGTCTACCGGATGTTTTCAGGGGAAAATCCCGGGGACACTGTTTCTCCTATTGTACCAAAGGATCTCTTCCTTCGCGAGAGAAAGGCTTGTTCCTTTGAAGAGTATGGAAACTTGGGCGGCAGTCTATACCGATGGAGTTGTTTGAGAATATCCTGTAAGGAGTCACTGTGGAGGAAGGAGGTCTGACAGTTGAGCAAGGTGAAGACCAGCGATTATGGATGGGGATGGAGATGGGGTTGGTGGATTGCAATCGCGGTCATTGTTGCCATTTTCCTGTTTTTCGCTTTCTTCTGGTGGTGGGGTGGCAGATATTTCGGACCCTATTATTGATTCGTTTCCCGCGGATTCCATTCCCCAAAAGCTCACTTGGATCCACTCGCTTTCATAGTCTGACAAGAAGGAATGAAGCCCCCGGGAGGTGATGCGGTTGGGATGGCTTCGACCGTGGTTTGAGTCCATGTTGTACGAAGAGATGGGAGAGATGTGGATGGAGATGGAAAGGCTCTCCCACGATCTGGATCAAAACCGGACGTCGGTTCGATGTGAGGAAACTCCTGCCGAAGTGGTGATCCGGGTGGACATTCCTTCTCTGAATCCCCATCACGAAATGGATGTCCGGGTGGAGGGAAGTAACGTTCTGTTCATTTCGGGCTCCACGGGGAGGGATGAAGGGAGGGAACGGATGCAATGCCGGTTCACCCTCAATGTCTATCTGCCGGGACCGGTGAATCCCTCTGGTATGATCACTGAGATGGATCCGAAAGCAAAACGCCTGACTGTTCGTCTGCCCAAACGAATGATCGGAAATAAATAAGGGGGGTCTCGCGGGCTGCCACCAGTGTCCGCGGGACTGTTTTTCCGGGCCTCAACGGGAAGTAACCAACGGGTTATGTTAAAATAAAGAAGTCTTCATATTTAGAAAGAGGTGCTATTACATACTATGTCGGACGTAAAACGTGGGGATTTCAAACAGTTGCTCAAAGAACTGACGGAAGTGCCCGGTCCCCCGGGAAATGAAGGACCAGTCCGGACGCTGATGGCCCAATGGATGGGCCCCGTGGCGGATGAGGTGACTTCAGATCATCTGGGAGCGCTGATTGCACAAAAGGGGGCCGATGGACCCCGGATCATGGTGGCGGGCCACCTGGATGAGATCGGTTTTATGGTGACCCGAATTACGGAGGAAGGGTTTTTGCGTTTTCAACCCCTCGGGGGTTGGTGGAGTCAAGTCGTTTCCGCCCAACGGGTGGAGGTGATAACAGATCATGGAAAGGTGTTGGGGGTGATCGGTTCCAAACCGCCACATCTCCTTCCCCCTGATCAGCGGAGGAAGGCTGTTTCCCTTGAGGAACTCTTTATCGATGTGGGAGCTTATGACAAAGAAGAAGCGGAAGCGATGGGGATCCGCCCCGGAGATGTGGTGGTTCCATGGTCTCCCTTTACAGTGATGGAAAATCCCAAACATTGGTTGGGCAAGGCCATGGACAACCGGATGGGATGTGCTGTCGCTGTGGAGGTGTTGAGACGGCTGAGTAGAATCGATCATCCCAACACGGTTTATGGCGTTGGTACCGTGATGGAGGAGGTGGGGCGCCGGGGGGCTCATACGGCCACCGCCACCGTCCGACCTGATATCGGTATTGCAGTGGATGTGGGGATCGCGGGGGATACACCGGGGGTCAACAAGGATCAGGCTTCCTGTCGGCTGGGGGACGGCCCCCAACTGGTGTTGTACGATGCCGGTCACCTGCCCCATCGCGGTCTGGTCCGATTGGTGCAGGATGTGGCAAAAAAAGAGGGGATTCCCCTGCAGTATGAATGGATTAACCGGGGAGCGACCGATGCCAGCCATATCCATCTGTTTGATAAAGGAGTTCCCGCCATCAGTCTGGGTGTGCCAGCCCGATATATCCACAGCCACACTTCCATTATCCATCAAGATGACGTGGAACGCTTGATCAGTCTGTTGGTGGCGGTGATTCACCGGTTGGATCGAGAGACGGTGGATCAGCTCTGTCAGGGTTTGTAAACAGTGATTTTAAAAGTGTTCTGAAAAACGATCAAGGCTGATGACAGGAGCTGGTCATCAGCCTTTTTGAGCGGGAGGAAACCGGTGATATAGTGAGCATGGTTCTAGGAAGGGAAATATGGATGAACCGGATTGCTCAAGATGGTGCGACGGGTGGTTGCGCCTGTTCTCTGGGCATATGGTCGTATAATGTTTCGATCATGTGTTCTTGATCCTGTGGCGTACTGTTTTTCCAGATCACTTCAAAGAGAACCCCTAGTCCGGGGAGCAATTTTTCTTCTCCCAGAATGGAGTCTTCCACCATCGATTTCAGTTGTTCGGGACTCATCTCTTTTATGTTGTAATAGACGGCCCCGCGAATGGGAAAGCTCACTTCACGCTCCCTCCTTTCAGATGTAGTTTGACCCGGAAGAGACCGCTTATCCGTTCCGCAGGGAACATTGTGATATAATACTCACCATGTATGGGCAATCAAAAAGGGAGGATCTCTATGAGTAAGGAGTTTGCAGTCATCGGATTGGGCCGCTTCGGCGGAAGTGTAGCCAAAACCCTGCATGATATGGGGTATGAGGTGTTGGCCATCGATCGCGACCCGCAGCGGGTTCAGGATTTTGCCCAGATCGTCACCCATGCGGTAGAAGCGGATTCCACCGATGAAAACGCCCTCAAGGCACTGGGAATTCGAAACTTTGATGTGGTGGTTGTCTCGATCGGGGAAGATATTCAGTCCAGCATTATGACCACGCTGATTCTGCAGGAGATGGGTGTGGAAAAAGTGGTGGTCAAAGCGCGAAATGACCTTCATGGCAAGGTTTTGTACAAGATCGGAGCCTACAAGGTGGTTTATCCCGAGCGGGACATGGGGGTGCGGGTGGTCCATAATCTGATCTCTCCCAACATCCTGGATTATATCGAATTGGCGGATGAATACAGTATCATTGAGGTGAGTGCGGGGGAATTTTTTGCCGGCAAAACACTGGAGGAGCTGAATATCCGGGCCAAGTTCGGTTGTAACGTGATGGCCATCAAGAGCCGAGACAAGATCAACATCGCTCCCTTGGCCGGTGACCGGATCAACCGGGGGGATGTATTGGTTGTGATCGGTCACAACAATGATTTGAAGAAACTGGAGGAACGTGCATAAACCATGGAGATCCATCAAATCACTTCCGCCCGCAATGAGAAGGTGAAACGATGGCGGAAGCTGAGTACTCGGAAGGGACGGGAGGAATTCGGCAGCATCTTGATCGAGGGAGAGAAATTGCTGAAGGAAGCAGTCTGTGCCGGATGGCAGGCGCGTTCAGTGATTGTGTCTGACGAGGGGATCCAGGGCTTGGAACATCTTTCCCATCTGGATGGAGTTTCGATTTATGCCGTGTATCCGTCCATTTTTTCTCAATTGGTAGATACCCAGACTCCCCAGGGAATTGCTGCCGAGGTGATGGTTCCGGTAAACGGGGCAGGCTACCAAATCCGTGGCGAAAAGCCGGTCTTGTTGCTGGATGCCATCCAGGATCCGGGGAATCTGGGGGCGATTCTGCGGACGGCCGAAGCGGCAGGGGTTGGGGATGTTTGGTTGGGAGCGGGGACTGTGGATCCCTACAACCCCAAAGTGGTCCGTTCCGCGATGGGATCCCTGTTTCGTTCCCGTATCCGACGTGTTGATTTGCGAGAGGCGATTCCGGAATTGAAAGAGCAGGGATATTGGGTGGTGGGGACGAATCCCCGGGCGGAGAGAGTCCATTTTGATTGTCATTATCCGAAACGGACGGCAATTTTGCTTGGAAATGAAGGCCGGGGCATTTCCGCTGAAATCGACTCCCTGGTGGATGACCGGGTGAGAATTCCGATGCCCGGACAAGTGGAATCCCTCAATGTGTCGGTGACTGCAGGGATTCTTCTGTTTGAGCTTCTCCGCCAAAAATGGAGGGAAACTTGATGGTTTTTCACTTTTCGGCATTGCAAAGCGTCAAGTTTTTGTCTATACTGAAGGGTAAATTCTATTGACATCATCGGCTATGACGGAGAAGAGTACCGACACACGACCCGACCAGGGAGGGGATGTCGTGACTGGAAGCACCCCCGGAGTATCGGTGTCGGGAAGTTCGCTCCTGAGCTGTCCCCCGAACCCCTTTTGGGGCAGTAAGGGGTACCGGATCAAAACCGTTATCTTTTTTCGAGTGGAGCAGTTTCTGCAACCGACCGCAGGGATTGCTCAACCAAGGGTGGTACCACGGATCTCTCGTCCCTCGGACGCGGGATTTTTTTATTTTTATGGGAATCGGGAGGGAATTCAAGTGCGTGAACAATTGGAGTCCATGAAAAAGGAAGCGGAGGTGGAGATTCGTTCCGCTTCCGGGCCGGATGCTTTGAAGGAGCTTCGGGTGAAGTACCTAGGAAAAAAAGGGAAGATCACCTCTGTCCTTCGGGGAATGAAAGATCTCCCGCCTGCCGAGAGGCCTGTCATCGGCGGATTGGCCAACGAGATCCGGGCTTTGTTGGAAGCGTGGATCGGGGATAAGGAGCAGGAGCTGGATCAGGAGAGGCTGAAAACCCGGCTGGAGTCGGAGATGATCGACGTGACCCTCCCGGGAAAACCGAAGCCCTTAGGGGGGGTTCATCCGCTGAACGCGGTGATTGAGCGAATCGAGGATATCTTTGTGGGAATGGGCTTTGAAGTGGCGGAGGGGCCGGAAGTGGAGACAGATTATTATAACTTTGAGGCTCTGAATCTTCCCAAAGACCATCCGGCCCGGGATATGCAGGATTCTTTTTACATCACACCGGAGATTTTGCTGCGGACCCAGACTTCTCCGGTGCAAGTGCGCTCCATGGAAGCCAGAGGGGGAAAGGTGCCGGTCAAGGTCATCTGTCCGGGTAAAGTATACCGACGGGATGATGATGACGCCACCCACTCCCATCAGTTTACCCAGGTGGAAGGACTGGTGGTGGATCGGGGTATCGCCATGAGCGAGCTTCACGGGACCTTGCTCTCCTTTGCTGAGCAGATGTTTGGAAGGAAGTTGGAAAGCCGTTTGCGTCCCAGCTATTTTCCCTTTACCGAACCCAGTGTCGAAATGGATATCTCCTGTGTGCAATGTGGTGGAAAAGGATGCCGGATGTGCAAACAGACCGGATGGATTGAAATTTTGGGTGCAGGGATGGTTCACCCGCGGGTGTTGGAGCGTGGGGGGTACGATTCGGAACGTTATACCGGATTTGCCTTCGGTATGGGGCCGGAGCGGATCGCCCTTTTGAAATACGGAATTGATGATATCCGCCACTTTTACACCAATGATCTTCGGTTTCTGCGCCAATTTCAAAGCTTGTAACCGGAAAGGAGAGAGGACAGTCGATGCGCGTTTCTTATCAGTGGTTGAATGAATATGTGAATCTGGAGGGTGTCTCTCCGGAAGAATTGGCTGAACAATTAACCCGTGGCGGGATTGAAGTGGAGCTGGTGGAGCCCCGGGATCACGGGGTGAAAAAGGTGGTGGTCGGTCACGTGAAGAGCGTGGAACCTCACCCTGATGCGGATCGGTTGCGTGTTTGCACCGTTGATGCCGGACAAGGGGAGTTTCTGAACATCGTTTGTGGCGCTCCCAACGTGGCGGCAGGGCAAAAGGTGCCTGTCGCCTTGTCCGGAGCCAGACTGCCTGGTGGAATCAAGATTAAAAAGTCCAAACTGCGGGGGGTCACCTCGGAAGGAATGATTTGTTCCGCCGGGGAGTTGGGTCTGCCGGAGAAACTTCTGCCCAAGGAACAACAAGATGGAATTCTGGTTTTCTCCCCATCGGCGGAGGTGGGGGAAGATGCGAAAAAACTCCTCGGTTTGGACGATGTGGTGCTAGAGCTGGATCTGACTCCCAACCGTTCGGATTGCCTGAGCATGTGGGGAATCGCTTATGAAGTGGGGGCGTTGTTGGATCGGGAAGTGCGTCTCCCCCAACCGGCGGAACGTCGGCCGGGAGGGAAAGGAAAATCTGTCGACATTGTATTGGATGCTGAGGAAGACTGTCCCTTGTACGCCGCTCAGGTGGTGGAAGGAATCCGGCTGGGTCCCTCTCCCCAATGGATGCAGAATCGTTTGTTGGCAGCGGGTGTGCGTCCCATCAATAATGTGGTGGATATCACCAATTATGTGATGCTGGAATATGGTCAACCCTTGCATGCCTTTGATTACCACCGGGTGGATAACGGTGAGATCGTGGTTCGCCATGGTACTGCCGGAGAAACGGTGACCACTTTGGACGGGGTCACCCGGGCTTGTGATACAGAGACCTTACTCATTACGGACGGGAGCAAACCGATTGCTATCGCCGGCGTGATGGGGGGGGAGAACTCTGAGGTGACGGAAGAGACGACCACCCTTCTGATTGAATCCGCTTATTTTTCCCCGGAATCGGTGCGTCGAACCGCCCGCAGACTGGGACTCCGTTCTGAAGCGAGCACACGTTTTGAAAAGGGAGTGGATCCGGAGCGAATCTTGCCGGCTCTGCACCGGGCGGTGGAGTTGATGGAAGAACTGGCCTCCGGGGAAGTTGCCTCTGCCATCACTGCAAAACAGATAGGGGACATTGAAGAGGTGGCCGTCGATTTACGCCACAGCCGCCTGGTCGGTGTATTGGGGGTTCAGGTGGATAAACAGGCGGTCACGGATATCTTCCGGCGCCTTCGTTTCCCCACAGAAGTGAAAGAGGGGGTCTACCGTGTTCAAGTTCCCTCCCGCCGTCCCGATATTTCCATCGAAGTGGACCTGATCGAAGAGGTGGCCCGCCTGTACGGCTATGACCGGATCCCCACAACCCTCCCTTGGGGCCAACAATCCCCCGGATCCCTGACCCCGGAACAGCGGCTGCGCCGGGTGATTCGCCATACATTGCGGGATATTGGCTTCTATGAGGCGGTCAATTACAGTCTGACATCTCCGAATGTCCTCCGTTCATTGGAGCAGGTGATCCATCCAAAGGCGCGGCCTGTTCGGATCAGCATGCCGATGAGTGATGAACGGAAAGTGCTCAGGACCTCCCTGGTGCCGCAGCTGCTGGAGATAGCGGAATACAACATTCATCGCCGGGAAGAAGGGGTGTCCCTTTTTGAAATGGGGCGGGTGTATCTTGCAGAAGAAAAAAAGTTGACTCAGCAGCCGGAGGAGAGATGGATGTTGGCCGGGTTGACCACAGGCACCTTAACATCCAAATACTGGCAGAGAGAAGCGGAGGTTCCGGACTTTTTCTCTCTCAAGGGGGATCTGGAGATATTGTTCCAACGCTTGGGTGTGGCGGGAATCCGCTATGAAGCTGTCCAACCGGAAGGGTATCACCCTGGTCGCACCGCTCGGATCCTCATGAAGAACCGGGTGATCGGGTTGATCGGCCAGATCCATCCCCAAACAGCTCAAACCCATGATTTGGAGGAAGTATTCATCTTTGAACTGGACCTGACCCCGGTGGCAGAAGCAGTTCTCGGGGAGACGATGCAATATCGCCCCTTGCCCAAATACCCGGCTATCACCCGGGATCTGGCTCTGGTGGTGGATGAGGATATACCGGCGAACCGTTTGCAAGAATTGATCCATGCTACCGGTGGGAAATGGTTGCGGTCGGTGACGTTATTTGATGTGTTTACCGGCGGAAGAATCGGGAAAGGAAAGAAGAGTATCGCTTATTCCCTCACCTATCAAGCGAAAGATCGAACCCTGACCGATGACGAAGTGAATGGGGTGCACCAGGCAGTGATTGCGAAGCTGGAGAAGGAAGTGGGAGCTTCCCTGCGCCAATAACGGGATGATGCAGGACTTTGCAATCTGCAAGAGGAAACAATGGAAAACAGGAGGCTGAACAGGGAGGAGAAAACGATGAGCAAGCACAGACACAGTGTCGAGATTTACGGTCAGATGTATCATATCGTGGGCAAGGCTAGTTCCGGATATGTTCGGGAAGTGGCCCGATATGTGGATGACAAGATGAGAAATATCGCTGAAAGCAATCCCCGTCTCGATACCACCAGATTGGCGGTGCTATCTGCCGTGAATATCACTGATTCCTACATGAAGCTGAAACAGGAGCATGAAGAGATCTTACATTTGATTGAAGATGATCAACCGTAAGCCGGGCTGTTAATAAACCGGAAACTGGGCGCTGCTCCGGCAATGGTTTGATCAGATACGCTCAAATAAGCATTGTGAAAAAGCCGTTCACAGGGAAGATTTCCGACCGATCCGGCCATTACTCATTCACAACGCTTCCTAACATGCTTAAACCTTTGCCTTAATAAGTGATGCCCACCGTGGAGGGGAGTTGCGGATGAATCTGTTGGATGGGCTGATCGTCCTGTTGTTGATTGGAGGACTTTTTTCCGGTTACCGGAAGGGATTAATCAAGGAGACGGTTTCCCTGCTCGGAGTGCTGGCCGCCGTTTTTGTTGCCTGGCAATTCAGTCCGGATCTGGGTCCGGTCCTCATGGAAATCATTCCCCTTCCGGAGACTGTGAGCGACAGCGGTCTGCCTCTGTTTCTTTTGGCGAAACCGATCTATACGGCTTTGGCGTTTGTGTTGTTGTTTTTGGTCACTCGATTGCTCCTCTCCATTGTGGCCAAGATACTAACCGCGGTGGCGGATTTACCCGTTTTGGCTCAGATCAATGGATTGGGAGGGGCCTTGCTGGGTTTTCTCAAAGCTCTGTTGCTTATTTTTGTGCTGGTCAATCTGCTTCATATCCTTCCTTGGGATACGGGTCAGGAAGCGGTGACGGGATCCTCTCTCAGCCAAGGGATTTTGCAGTTAACCCCCGATTTCGGTGATTCCGTCAGGACCACCCGGTTATAAACAAACGGATCCGACAGCTCGTTCGCATCTGGCTTTTCTTCCTCCCCTTGACGGGGGGTTTTTCATGGCCCATCTCCCGCAAGTATAGGGAAGGTAAATGTCGGGATACTAACAGCAGACACCAACCTAAGAAAGGTTGACTGGGCCATGAAAAAAACATTGCTGTTACTATGTGCCTGTATGCTCATCGTGGCCGGTCCGGTCACCACTGCCACCAAAGCGGAAGCCGCTTTTGGCAAGGGCGAGTTGAAGGTGGGGGCGGCCGGCGGTGATGTGTATGAGTTACAGGGTCGGTTGAAGTATCTCGGATTTTATACCGGAAAGATCGATGGACGCTTGGGTTGGCGGACCCATCGCGCTGTTCGCCTCTTTCAGTACCAATTTGGATTGGAAGTGGATGGGGTTGTCGGCTCTGACACCAAGCGGAAACTGGTGGAGGCTTCAAAGTTGTGGGCACCCGGCGTTTCCAACCGGATCTTCAAGAAAGGAGATCGCGGGGGTTATGTGTGGGAGCTTCAGCGGAGACTTCAGTTTATCGGATATTATTCGGGAAAGATCGACGGGAAGTTCGGATGGCAAACCGATCGGGCCGTTCGGGATTTCCAGTATCGATTTGGTTTGAAAGTGGATGGACGGGTGGGCCCAAAAACTAAGCTGAAATTGTGGAAGGCCACCCGCCGGTGGAGTCCCCAAGCCGGCAAGGTTCCTCAAAGGAAAACCAAGGTCACGGGTTTGACCCAGATGAAACCCATGGCCCAAGTGCCGAAACATACGTCAGGGCTGTCCAAACATGATATTGACATCATCGCAAGAGCAGTTCACGCAGAAGCCAGGGGGGAAAGTTATACCGGCAAAGTGGCGGTGGCTGCAGTGATTCTAAATCGCTTGGAAAGTGAGCAGTTCCCCGATTCTCCTTCAGCAATCGTCTATCAACCCCTCGCCTTTGAAGCGGTTGCTGATGGTCAGATCAATATGACGCCGAACTTGAGGGCCAGAAAAGCGGTCTATGACGCGATCAACGGCTGGGATCCCAGCGGGGGCGCCCTCTACTACTTCAACCCGGTCAAAGCCACCTCCAGATGGATTTGGGGAAGACCTCAGATCAAACGGATCGGCGAGCATATCTTCACCAGATAAAATACTGTGCGGCATCTCCTAAAGGGAGGGTGCCGTCTTTTTTTTCCGGTATGGAAAGCCCTTCATGCTATAATATTGAATGATTGTTGTCGGAACAGGAGGGTACAAATTGGACCCGCAAATGCTTCATACCTTGGAATATGATCGAATCATTGATCAGTTGATTGAACAAGCCACATCGGAAACAGGAAAAAAAGCCGCTGCCGATCTGCAACCTGCTCTGCAGGGGGATGAAGTGAAGCGGATGCTTCAGTCGACCGCCGAAGCCATGGACTTGCTCCGGTTGAACGGGAACCTGTCCTTGGAGGCCGTCTCTGATATACGACCCGCTCTGCAAAGAGCACGGATCGGTGGTTTGTTGTCGGCTGTTGAGCTTCTCCGGGTGGCGGGAACTGCCGGAGCGGAAGAGACGGTTTGCTCGGTATTGGAAGGGATCGATCGGGAAGAAACCCCTTTGCCTCTTCTGCGGGAGTTATCCGTGCAATTGAGGGAAACCCGGATTTTGGCCCAGACCATTCGAGTTGCTATCGATGAAGACGGGGAAGTGACTGATGATGCCAGTCCGAAATTGAGTCGGATCCGTCGCAACATCCATCAGCTCCAGGGGGCCATCCGGAATACACTGGATGAATTCCTGCGTAACTCCCAATACCAGAAAATGCTTCAAGATCCGATCGTCACCCAGCGGAACGACCGTTATGTGATTCCGGTCAAGCAGGAGTACCGGGGAGCGGTCCGGGGTATTGTTCACGATCAGTCGGCATCGGGACAAACCTTGTTTATTGAGCCCCAGGCAGTGGTCGACCAGAACAACCGGTTGCGGGAATTGGAACTGGAAGAAGAGCGGGAAGTGGAACGGATTCTCAGGGAGCTGTCCATGGAGGTTGCAGACAAGGCTGATGAGCTGGAAAACAATCTCTCAGTCCTCACCGAATTGGATTTGATTATGGCCAAGGCCCGCCTGGGAAGGAGATTAAAGGGGATTGTCCCTGGAGTGAACACCAAGGGGTACATCCATCTGAAAAAAGCGAGACATCCTCTGATTCCCATCGAGGAAGCAGTTCCCAATGATGTGGAATTGGGACGGGAGTACCAGGCGATGGTAATCACCGGGCCCAACACGGGAGGGAAGACCGTCACCTTGAAAACGGTTGGCCTGCTCGCGTTGATGGCTCAATCGGGATTGCCGATTCCGGCGGAAGAAGAGAGCGATCTGGCGATCTTCACCGGAGTCTATGCCGATATCGGGGATGAGCAGAGCATCGAGCAAAATCTGAGCACCTTCTCATCTCATATGACCAATATCGTCCACATCCTGGATTTGATTGACGAAAACAGTCTGGTGTTATTGGATGAGTTGGGAGCGGGGACAGATCCCACTGAAGGAGCGGCACTGGCGATTTCCATCCTGGAACGGATTTTGGAACAAGGTTGCCGCTTGGTGGCAACCACTCACTATAACGAATTGAAGCTGTATGCCCATGCCCGCCAAGGCGTGATCAATGCCAGTGTGGAATTTGATGTGGAAAGCTTAAGTCCCACCTACCGACTGTTGACGGGAGTTCCGGGCCGAAGCAACGCCTTTGAGATCTCCCGGCGGCTGGGGCTGCCGGAGGAGGTCATCCAAGCGGCGAAATCCCAACTCTCTTCCGAGGAAAAACGTCTGGAAGAGATGATCGGGGCACTCTCAGAGGACCGCCGCAAAGCGGAAAGGGAACGAGCTGAGGCGGAGGATTTGCGACAGCAGGCAGAGATACTGCTGCAGGATCTGAAACTGGGATTGGAATCTTGGGATCGGGAAAAAGAACGAATCCGGGAATCCGCCCGCCGGGAGGCGAGGAGTATTGTTTCCCGGGCCAAACGGGAAGCGGATGAGGTGCTGGAGCAACTTCGACGCTGGGCGCGGGAACAGCCCGGGGAGTTAAAGGAACACCGGCTGATTGAAGCCAAAAAGCGACTGGATGATGCTGAACCTGAGACTGTGTTGGATCAGAGGATCGACAGGGAATCCACGCGGCAGATCCAAATCGGCGATGAGGTGTTGATCCGAAGTCTCGGTCAAAAAGGACAGGTGATCGATCAGATTGGAGACCGGGAGTTTCAGGTACAGGTGGGAATCATGAAGATGAAGGTGAGCCGGGAGCAATTGGAGTGGAAAGGATCCTCCCCACAGGAATCTCCCGACAAGGGGGGCACCTCCTATCGTCGACAGTCCGATCAAGTTCGGCCGGAGTTGGATCTGCGGGGGCGAATGGTGGAGGAAGCGATCCCGGAAATCGACAAGTATCTTGATGATGCCCTGTTGACCGGCTTTGACCATGTCTCCCTGATTCATGGAAAGGGGACGGGTGCGCTGCGGACAGGGGTTCGTAAGTTTTTGGATCAACACCCCCGAGTAAAATCCTATCGTTCCGGGGGCCAGGGGGAAGGAGGTCTGGGTGTGACAGTGGTGGAACTTTCTTGAACTTCCACGGATCTGCAGGAGAGCTTTTTTGCAAAACCGGAATTCCGGTGGCTGGAGGGGATTTAGATGCTGGCCCGTTTGGCCATGATTTTGGGGTTGGTCGCATTAATCTTTTTAATCACAGGTGTTGTTTGGTTTTTTTGGAATGCCATGTAACCTCGTGTTCCATTCCTGTATACATGTAAGATAAATGGAGGAGATCGGAATGGATTGGATACAGGATCCCTGGGTGGCTGCCTTGACGGTATTTTTGGCGGGGATGTTTCTGGTGACGGAATTTCTTGTAAAAGCCCGGGGGCTAGCCGGGTTGGCCGGAGTCGCCTTGCTGTTCTTGTATGCCTGGGTTCAAACCCCGTCATTTCATACTTGGTCCTTGGGTCTGTTGTTGATCGGACTCGCGTTGGTGATCCTGGACGGAAAGTTGATTCAAGATGGTACCA
Source organism: Kroppenstedtia guangzhouensis (assembly GCF_014637345.1). Classification (GTDB taxonomy): domain Bacteria; phylum Bacillota; class Bacilli; order Thermoactinomycetales; family DSM-45169; genus Kroppenstedtia; species Kroppenstedtia guangzhouensis. The sequence continues at coordinate 390,492 of NZ_BMEX01000003.1, read as the reverse complement.
CCGCAGGGATCGGGGTATTGATGATGCTGGTCGGTTTGGTTCTTCCCACGGGAGACTTTTTGACAGGGAGCCTGGTGGGGATCATGTGGATTTTGGGTCTGATGGCCGGATTTCTCTCATTGAAGATCCTTCCCCGGCGCCCGGTATGGGACAAGGTGGTGCTGAAGGATTCCTTGACACGTGAACGGGGTTACAGTTCGGTCAATGCCAGGTTCCTGGAACTGATTGACCGTGAAGGGGAGACGCTAACGGATCTGAGGCCTTCCGGTGTCATCTCGGTGGATGGAGAGCGTTTCAGTTGCACCAGTGGGGGTGCATGGGTGAAAAAGGGAACTCGGGTCCGGGTCATTTCCGTGGATGGAACCCGGATTCTGGTGGAACCTTTACAAGAGGATCACGCCGGGTGAATTTTCCCGAGTGGAAGGCACCGCACATGCGGTGCCTTATTGTTTCAATATTGAACGGCATTGTAGGCGTTGATACGACCATTGGCAAAATAGGTACCGGTCCCCGGAATGGGATCGGCCGTTTTTTCGATGGCTGCCCGGATCTCGTCAGCGCTCCTTCCCTGGGAAGCCAGCAGACCGGCCAATCCCGCCACATGGGGAGTGGCCATGGATGTGCCTGATAGGCTTTGGTAGGAGTCAGTCGGATAAGTGGAATAAATATCGACGCCGGGTGCTGCAATATCCACCCAGGATCCCCAGTTGGAGAAACTTGCCGTTTGGTCGTTGGAATCCGTGGCAGCGACGGCGATGGCATTACTGTAGTATGCGGGATAACTGGGGAAGGGCAGACCGGAATTGCCGGCAGCAGCCACGATGACGGAACCTTTGTTCCATGCGTAGTTCACAGCATCCTTCAGCGCCGTTCCACCTATGAAGGAGCCGAGGCTGAGGCTGATTACTTGGGAACCGTTGTCGGCGGCATGGGTGATTCCGCTGGCGACATCGGCCAAGCTTCCGCTGCCGTTGGCATCCAGCACTCGGACAGCATAGATGCTGGCATCGGGGGCCATTCCTGCGATCCCGATACCATTGTCAGTCACGGCGGCGGCGATGCCGGCGCAATGGGTACCGTGGCCGTTCTCATCATAGGGATCTGAATCCTTGTCCACAAAATCGAAACCTTTCACCACTTTATCGGCCAAATCGGGATGGTCATACTGCACTCCCGTGTCCACAATGGCGATTCGGACATTGGAACTGCCTCGGGTGACATCCCAGGCCTGAGGGGCTTTTGTGATCTGCGGTCCGTACTGCTTGGTGGAATAGTCGGGGTCATTAGGGGTCCAGGCAGTCTTGACGATATAGTTGGGCTCGGCATATTCGATGTTGGGATTGGCTTTGTAAGCTTTTAACGCTTGCTGTACCGATTGATCCTTCAGTTTGATCACTTCAAAACCGATATCGGTGTTTCGGCTGATCACTTCGGCGTCTTCCTGTGCATGGAGAGATGCCTTGGCGGCTCCCCGGGTTCCCGGTTTGAACTTGACGATCAATTCATTGGGGACATATTTGGCTTCCGCCTGGACTGATGCCGAGTCGACGGTTCCCGGAACCACCATGGCCAAGGCCAGCAAGATTGCAAACAGAAAAGCATGGATTCGTTTCACACAATCTCCCCCTCGCATAAAGATTATTGTAAATATTCTAGCGAGAGGTCTGTATTCCTTCCTGAATCAGGAATATTCATTCTGTTAAAAAAATATATCCAGGTGGAGAGTCCGGCAAATATAACCGCCGGATCGGTGCAGTCTCGGGCGGAAGAGGGGAATCATCCCCTGCGCGGTCGAATATTGACCCGGATCTTGTGATCAGATGGAGCTGGGTGTGGGGATGAGGTTCTCTCTTTTTCCAATGCCTTTTCTCTTTCTTCTCGATGGTAATGGTACATATACAGCCATTCAGGCTGGATCATTCCTGTAGCCAAGGCAGGGTAAAAGGGGAATCGGGTCGATTGAGGATCTCTCAATCCGAAAATCATCGAAGCACCCCCCGCGGAATCTTTTGCAAGAGTATATGAGGCTGGATGGTTGACCCATACCCTTTACGCCCGATTCCCTTCCTGACGGGACATTCGGAGTTCCACTGTCAAATGAGATTCCGGCGCAGCCATTTGGGATAGTGGTTTTTCAGCCAACCGCCGGAGACTTTTCCCCAACCGAGGGGAAATCCGTCAACTGTGATCAGAGTCCATCCTTTATCCTTGTCAATGGGGATAGTCTCCCCGCGCAGGTATTGATTCAGGTGATCCTCCTCCGGTGAAAAAGAGACGCTTCGCCGGACAGATTCGGATGTCAAGGCCGAGGCGAGGGCATGGGAAGGGGCAAAGTGTTTCCGCTTGGCCTGTCCCAGGTGAAGTCCTGGCCGTTCCACGACCAGGCCCTGAAGAGAGGGCAGGTCCGCATGGACTTGATAAAGATGGTCACCGAACAAAGTGAAGGGACCGGGGAATCTGTCTTCAATCAGGGTCTCCTGCAGGAAATCATTGAAAACTCTTTTGGCATCGCCATGTACAGGAGGCAGTTTTCCCGGTTTTTTGCAGATTCCTTCTTTCCCGTCCCTTTTCTCCAGTACCGCTACAAAATGTCCCTCTCCTCTCAAGTGGTGGGGCCAAAGTCGGGCTCCTTTGGCCAGGGAGGGAGAAGCATCGATCCAATCGGGCCGGGCGGGCTGGTAGTGGACGGCCTGGGGAACATGCTCTGGCGTGAAATGGGGATGTTGATCGAGAAAACGCTGAAGCACCCCCTCGTTTTCCCGGGGATTGAAAGTGCAAGTGGAATAGACCAGTCGGCCGCCGGGACGGAGCATCGGTGCCGCCGCTTCCAGAATGGAGAATTGCAGATCGGCGGCCGCCCTTGTGGAACGGTAGCTCCAGCGTTCCCGTGTGTCCGGGTCCTTTCGGAACATGCCTTCCCCGGAGCAGGGGGCATCGATCAGAATCCGGTCAAACCAGCCGGTGAAGCGGGTGGAGAGATGACGGGGATCCTCCCCCAGGATGAGGGCGTGGGGCACTCCGCACCGTTCCAGATTTTCCACCAGGGCTTTGCGTCGTTCCCTGCTGATCTCATTGGCGACCAAAACGCCTTCTCCCTTCATGTGAGCGGCAATCTGGGTCGTTTTGCCCCCGGGGGCGGCACACAGGTCGAGTATTTTTTCCCCGGGTCGGGGCTGGAGTGCCTCCACCGGGGCCATGGCACTGGGGTCCTGAATATAGTAGAGCCCGGCGGCATGATAGACATGCTTGCCGGGTCGGTCCCGGTCATGGTCATAGAAAAAACCTGTATTGCACCAGGGGATAGGCTCCAGATGGAAGGGGAGGCGCTGCCTCCCTTCTGACACAGACAGTTTCAATGTGTTGATCCGAAGCCCCCGGTGAGGCGGGTTGTCATAGGTCCGGATAAAGCTCGGGTACTCTTCTTTCAGCAGTTCCCGCATCTGTTTCTGATAATCTTCGGGAAGTCGGTTCACAGAATCTTTTCCTCCTCAAGTTCGCAAAGTCAGAATCACATCTAAAAGCGTTGTGATAAAGTCATTCACAGGGAGGGTTGGGTTTCACATGGAGTGATTTTGGATCGTAAGAACAACGAAAACGAAATGTGAAACCCAATCCCGACCGGCTCATCCTCGAAGGTTGGGTTTCACATGGAGTGATTTTGGCAGTTCAGAACAACAAAAAGGTCATGTGAAACCCAATCCCGACCGTTCAAGAACACACTAAATCACAGCTTCTAATCATTGTAGCAGAAGAAGTGATTTTCAATGAAAGTCGTTGCCCTTCCGACGTCCGCCCCGTTTCATAGTAGCTGTTTCGGGGATATAATGGGAAGGGACAAATACTGTGGGAGGGATGATCTTGCACGGGAATCACCATGTCTCCATCCGATTTTGCATGGCTTGAAATTATGCCCCTTATGCTGCCCGTGTGGCAGAAGAACTGTTCACCGAGTTTCGTCACCGGATCGCCGATTTGACCTTAATCCCTTCCAGCGGCGGGATTTTTGAGGTGACCGTCGATGGAGAGAAGATCTATTCCAAAAAAGAGACAGGACGGCATGCGAAAGAAGGGGAGGTCGTCCGGTTGATGAAAGAAAAGATTGACTGAGAATGATGGCCGGGTGTCCCCGGCCGTTTGAATTATCTGGCACGCTCCAGACGTTCAGCACACTTTCCCCGCATTCTCCTCAGTTTCACCTTCAAATTACAAAAATGGATAATATCCCGGATGGTTAATAGTGGTGAAGGAATGTGTAAAAATCTTCCGTTATCGGGATATCTCCAATCCAGATAAGCCGTACCGATTCCACCCCAAGTCACTGCTCTGACTTTCTTTCCGTAATCAAGAAATAAAAACTATGTACGCTTCCTGTTGATCCCCTTTTTTCATAGTGGATGAGCAAAAAAACAAGTATCGATTTTTCATAACACGCTTTCAAAGACGAGGAAAGTTCGTTAAAATGAGAAAAAGAGATAAAGTAAGGTTTGTATTCATTTTTCTTTGGTCCGGCTATGAATGATTGTTCATTCAGAGATTGAGGAGGAGATGGACCCATGACAGTCAAAGAAAGGCTCTGGTACAAAGATTATCCGGAGGCGGTACCCCAATCACTGGAGTATCCGGATCAACCCTTGCCCAATTTTCTGAAGAAATCTGCCGAGGAATACCCCGAACGGGAAGCGATCTATTTTATGGGAAAGCGGATCACATACCGGGAACTGATGGATGATGTTCACCGGATGGCCCGGGCCCTGAAAGAGTTGGGTGTGAAAAAAGGGGAGCGGGTTTCCATCATGCTGGCCAATTCTCCCCAAGCGGTCATTTCTTATTATGCGGTATTGATGATCGGCGGTGTGGTGGTTCAGACCAATCCGATGTACAAAGAGCGGGAATTGGAGCATCTGTTGGTCGATTCCGGGGCGGAGACAATTATCTGTCTTGACTTGGTTTATCAACAGCTGGAAAAAGTGAAACCGCGGACACCGCTGAAAAGGGTGATCGTCACCAGTATCAAAGATTACCTTCCCTTTCCCAAGAATCGGCTGTATCCACTGAAATTGAAGATGGATGGAATCAAGCCTCAAATCCCGTATGGGGACGGGGTTTTTGCCTTTCCGGTAATCATGAAAAAGGCACTCCCGGACCCAGTCGAAATTGAAATCGCTTCCATGGATGAGGTGGCCTTGCTTCAATACACCGGTGGTACCACAGGTCTGGCCAAAGGTGCCATGCTGACTCATCGCAACATCGTGGTCAACGTGGTCCAATGCAGCCACTGGATGTACAAAGGAGAGCGGGGAAAGGAGAAAGTCCTGGGACTGGTACCTTTCTTTCATGTTTACGGGATGACTGTGGTGATGAATTTTTCCATCTACATGGCGGCCACTATGGTGTTGGTTCCCCGTTTTCATGTGAAGGATGCACTGAAAGTGATCCACAAAGAGCGCCCTTCTTTCTTCCCGGGTGCCCCGACGATGTATGTGGGCCTGATCAATCATCCCGAGATCGCCAAATACGATCTCTCCTCCATCAAAGCTTGCATCAGCGGATCGGCTCCCTTGCCTCTGGCGGTGCAGGAAAGATTTGAAAAGTTAACCGGAGGACGACTGGTGGAAGGGTACGGGTTGACAGAGTGTTCCCCGGTGACTCACGCCAACCCGATCTGGGACAAGCGAAAAAACGGAAGCATCGGTCTTCCCTGGCCGGATACGGAGTGTCGTGTGGTTGATCCGGAGACCGGAGAAGAATTGGAGGCCGGGGTCGCAGGGGTGCTTCAGGTGAAAGGTCCCCAAGTGATGAAAGGATATTGGAACCGGAAAGAGGAAACGGAAAACGTGTTGCGTGATGGTTGGCTCAACACAGGAGATATCGCCATGATGGATGAGGATGGCTATTTTTACATCATGGACCGTCAGAAGGATATGATTATCGCCGGCGGCTTCAATATTTACCCGCGGGAAGTGGAGGAGGTTCTTTATGACCATCCGGCAGTGCAAGAAGCCGCCGTCATCGGGGTTCCGGATCCCTATCGGGGGGAGACGGTCAAGGCGTTTATCGTGTTGAGGCCGGATGAAAAGGTGACCGAACAGGATTTGGATACCTATTGTAGGAGCAAATTGGCCAGTTACAAGGTACCGCGTCTGTATGAGTTTCGTGATCGATTGCCGAAAACCACCGTGGGTAAGGTTTTGCGACGGGAATTGGTGGAAGAGGAGAAAAGAAAAGCTTCTATGGAAGAACAGGGGGAAAAATAGGCTGATCCCCCTCTTCCCAACTCCGTTTCTTCACTGGGTTCTTTTTCTTTTGTCACCTGGGGAGAACTGCTATAATATCATTGGTTGCGCTTTCACTCTAGGTTGGCATTTTGGATGGGAAAGTTGACAGAGTTGGGGAAGTTGGCATATACTCAATATTGAATGAATGGTCATTCATTGGGGGAAATCAGGGAAAGGAAAACACAGATGGCGAAGCGTACCGGAGAAAAATATGAAGCGATTATCGAGGCCGCCGTGCGTGTGATCGCCGAATTCGGCTATCATCAGGCACAGGTGTCCAAAATTGCCCGTGAGGCCAAGGTGGCAGACGGGACGATCTATCTGTATTTTGATAATAAAGACGATGTCCTCATCTCCCTTTTTAATGAGAAAATGGGGGCTTTTATCTCGGACATGGAACAAGCTCTATCAAAAGTTCCATCTCCGGTTGACCAATTGCGGCAGTTGATTTACCTCCATTTTTCATACCTCGGGAGTGACAAGAAGCTTGCCATCGTCACCCAGATCGAACTGCGCCAGTCCAATCCGGTAGTCCGCAAGGAGATTGGATTGATTCTCAAGCGATATCTGGCAGTGATCGACCGGGTGTTGCAATCCGGGGTGGAACATGGGCTGTTTCGGAAAGACTTCGATATCCGGATTGCCCGCAAGATGATTTTCGGAACTATTGATGAAACGGTTTCTTCTTGGATCATGGACGACTTTAAATACGATTTGATGGATCAGGTGGATCCGCTTCATCAATTATTTTTGCAAGGGATCGGCTCTTGAAAACGGCGGGTCTCCCGCCAAGGGTGCGATTCGTCTGCACTGAGACTGGAATGGCGAAGGAGGAACAGTGAATGAACATTCTGGTATGCTTGAAACAAACCTTCGACACTGAAGAGAGAATTGTAATTGAAGACGGACAAATCAGTGAAGACGGGGTGGAGTTTGTCATCAACCCCTACGATGAGTATGCCGTGGAAGAAGCGATTCGTCTTCGTGATGAACATGGTGGCGAAGTGACTGTGATCACTGTCGGACCGGAGCGGGCAGAACAAGCCCTGCGCACGGCCATGGCCATGGGTGCGGACAAGGGGATCATCGTGGACGATGAAGATCTGGAATCCGCCGACGAATACTCCATTGCCCGGGTGTTGGCAGCCGTGATCGAAGATCTCGATTATGATATCATCCTGAGCGGATACATGGCAGTGGATGACGGATCCGCCCAAGTGGGCCCCCGACTGGCCGAATTGTTGGGGATCCCCCATATCTCCACGATCACCAAGCTGACTGTGGATGGGGAGACGGTGGAGGTGGAGAAGGATGTGGAAGGTGACACGGAATACATTCAGTCCAAGCTTCCGATCCTGGTTACGGCACAGCAAGGGTTGAATGATCCCCGTTATCCCTCTCTGCCCGGAATTATGAAAGCCAAGAAAAAGCCGCTGGAACGCATGGATCTTGATGATCTGGATGTGGATGAGGACGAGCTGGAAGGTAAAACGGAAACCTTGGAAATCTTCCTGCCTCCGGAAAAGGAAGCGGGCAAAATATTGGATGGGGAACTGGAAGACCAAGTGAAGGAACTGGTCCATCTGTTGCGTAACGAAGCCAAGGTTATCTGAGGGAAGAGGGGGAAATGGAACCGATGAGCAAAAACGTACTCGTACTGGCGGATGTTCGCGAGGGTGAACTGAGAAATGTTTCTTTGGAAAGCTTGGCTGCGGCGATAAAAGTGGCGGACGGCGGGACGGTGACAGCTGCCGTTTTCGGAAGCAAGGGGAAAGATCTGGTGGAGAAACTGGCCCATCACGGTGCGGACCGTGTGCTGCTGGTCCCGAATGAACAGCTGGACACCTACACCACCGATGCCTATTTTCAGGCCTTTAAGCAAGTGATTGAAAAAGTGGAGCCCGATGTGATTTTTACGGGTCACACTGCGATCGGTCGGGATGTGAGCCCGCGAATCGCCGCCCGCCTCAACCTGGGGTTAGTGTCAGACTGCACTGATGTGGAGCTCAAGGACGGAAAGATTCTTCTCACCCGGCCCATCTATGCGGGAAAAGCCTTTGTCAAAAAAGCATTTCGTGACGGGATTGTCTTTGCCACTTTGCGCCCCAACAATATCCCGGCATTGGAGGCGGACACAGGTCGTTCCGCAGAAGTGGAAGAACTGGATGTCCAAATTGCTCCGGACTCCTTGCGGACACTGATCAAAGATGTGGTCCGAAAAGCTTCTGAAGGTGTCGACCTGTCTGAAGCCCGCGTTGTTGTCTCCGGAGGTCGGGGTGTCAAGAGCGCGGAAGGATTCAAACCGTTGCAAGAACTGGCAGATCTGTTGGGAGGGGCTGTTGGTGCTTCCCGGGGAGCTTGTGACGCCGACTACTGTGATTATGCCCTTCAGATCGGTCAGACAGGGAAAGTGGTCACCCCGGACCTGTACATCGCCTGTGGAATTTCCGGAGCTATCCAACACTTGGCGGGAATGTCCAATTCCAAGGTGATTGTTGCCATCAATAAAGACCCGGAAGCCAATATCTTCAGTGTGGCGGATTACGGGATTGTCGGTGATCTGTTTGAAGTGGTGCCGATGTTGACGGAAGAGTTCAAGAAGGTTTTGGCTGAGGGTTGAAGAATTTCGGGCGGCGGAAAATTTCGTCGCCTATTTTCAGGTTTAGATCATACATATACCGGGTATCCCTTCTATGGGTACTTCGATACCCGAAAGAGATTGAAACTTTCTTGTCCCAAGTGGTATACTGTGTGAAGTGAACCAGAAGGATCATTTGAAGGAGGAAGTATGATGGCGATCAAAGACGTAACGGATCAAACCTTCAATAACGAAGTGGCGTCTGGAACCGTTCTGGTGGATTTCTGGGCACCTTGGTGCGGCCCTTGCAAAATGATTGCGCCGGTCCTGGAGGAAATAGATCAGGAAGTGGGCGACAAGCTCACCATCGCAAAGCTCAATGTGGATGAAAACCCGGATACCGCCGGTAAATTCGGCGTGATGAGCATCCCGACCCTGATGGTCTTCAAAGATGGACAAATGGTGGATAAATTGACCGGTTTCCAACCGAAAGCACAATTGTTGGAATGGGTCAACCCCCATCTCTGAAGTAACAAGAAAAAGCCTGCACTCCCGACTGGGTGCAGGCTTTTGTTCATTCGTGTCATTTCAGCGATGGTAAGGATCCCAGGGATCATTCGGATCGGCGGAATTCCGTGAGTAATCACGGTCTTGCTGGTGTTCCTCAGGAGGGAGGAAGGGGTCCGGCTCATGCGGCTGGGAAAGTGGTTCCTCCCGATAGTTGTACGGGTCCTGATCACTCATCGGAACCTCCTGCTTGTATGGTTCTGTTGGTGCAGGTTCCGGCTCTTCCGGGATCACCCATTTGCGCAAGTGTTGTTTGTAACGAAGGGAGATGATCAGATTGCTGATCACCTGAACCAAAGGGAAGGTCAGGAAAAATACCAGACCCAGCAACAGCAGGCCTAAAATGGTGCCAACTCCCGCATTGTCCGGAGCCAGGATGATAGGTAAGAGTGAGGCCCCTGCGAGCAATCCATAAACGATAATAAAAGGGGCGACCGCGGCGAGCAGGATCAGCAGGGTACCGAAAGCTTTTCCATAGGATTTTCGTGCCGCTCGGATCGAATGGCGAATCGATTGCCAAGGCCTCATGTTTTCAGAGATCATGATATACGGAGAATAAAGCAGAAAGCTGCCGAAAAGGATCATGGCCACCAACAGGAGGAGCCAAATGGCACCACACAAAAAGAAAAGGAGAGTGCTGTCGATCTCACTGGCATAACTCATCCCGAGATCGACGATGCCCCACGGAATCAGAATTGGCAGACTGACCAACAATAACAAAATACTTAGCAGAAACATCTTCCACAGATAGCGTGTGGCAAAGCGGAAATAGCTGTTCAGGGAGGTACTGTCGTCCAACACCGCCTCTGTGGCCAATCCGATGCTCCCGGCGGAATGAAAGGATTGAATCAAAAAAGTGAGCAGGTAGATTAAAATAAAAAACAGAACCACCAGCAAGATCACTCCCACCGAGGCGGAGGAGAAGGCCTGGTCCAGGTTGTCCGCACCGACGACGGAAACGCCGATTCCCACAGAGGCCAGCAAAGCGACCACACCTATGAAATAAAAGATGATTTCCATCACAAATATGGCGGCCATCATGATCAGGGAGCCAAGCAGGTTGATTCCCCACATTTTCAGTCCGTGTCTACGGAGTAAGCTAAAAAACGTTCCCATGTACAATCTCTCCTATATCTGCAAGTATCTCCTCTCCTCCTCTCTATGATATACGATCGGGGAGGCCCAAGGTTTCAGAAAACTCTTCGGAAAGTTGCACAGCACAGGGTTTCCCCCGTGCTGTGTATTTTACCCGGTTGGCAGCCGCTTCTTTTCTTCTTCATGATCGAATGAATTGATCATGATCGGCTCCATACGGTCTTCCGGAAAGAGTCTGTCCTGGATGTACAGAAGATAGCGACGGAAAAAGACCCCCAAGGAAAGGATGATTGGAAACACCCCCAACATTGCGATCACGACAGGTCCCAAAGCGATTCCGACGATGTCGGCGATAGTGCTGTCCTCGAAGAAATGCAGGACCAGCCAGGGAAAGGCGGCCACCAGCAAGATGACGATCCAGGCCAGAGCTCCAACAACAATTGATCCGAGCAGGGAGGCGAGGGAAGTGCGTGCCTGAAACAGTCCGACACGAAACCCATATCCAAAAGATCGGAAGATTCCCGTTCCTTCCGCAAACAAGATTACCACGGAGTGGATCGCCGATGAGACCAGCAGCAATCCCAGGAGGAGTCCCACGATGATCCAGGCGATCAGCAGAAGGGTCTGATCATGGAGCAAGGGGTAGAGTGCCCCCCATCCGGCGGCAAAGACGAACAAGATGAGTGCCAACAAAATTTCCAGGCCGATGATTCGAAACAGGTAACGAAAACCGTAGGAGAAAAAACAGCTCAAGGGTACTCGGTCTTCCAACGCAGCCTCCCGAACCGCACCGGTGAGGGAGGCAGTGCAAAATGCGGCAGCCAGCCATGTCAACAGGAGGCTCCCTAGTGCGTAACCCAGGATCCAACCACCATTTTTTAAAATCTCCACACCGAGGTCGGCTACTGCCTCCCCGGCGGACCCGGGGGAAGTGATTATATTTTTGAGAAGATCCTGCAGGGAGAGGAGCTCAGAGCTGAGCATGATTCCCAAAAATAATTGCGGGACTGCCAGCAAGACGAATACAGTGATCGCTGTAAGCAGGGATCCCAGCCAGAGTTTCGCACCGTGTTGATTCAGCAACCGGAACGACTCAATCAAACCAATCCCTCCTCAGACAAATTTGACATAAAACCATCTTATCTTCACTGTGACTGTTTGGACAAGAAGCAACTGATCCAAAATGGGCTTTCACTCCTGTTAAACGGGATTTGCCATCGTGGTGGTTCTATCCTTTCACATCGGTTTTATATGGGAGGTGTGGTAAGATGAGCGTTGGGAGGTAAAGCACGATGAAGAAAAAAATCCGTGAAAAGCTCTCTCTCCTTCCGGAGAAGCCCGGCTGTTATCTGATGAAAAACCTTCGGGATGAAATTATTTATATCGGGAAAGCGAAGAGCCTTAAAAATCGGGTTCGTTCTTATTTTACAGGAAGTCATGACGGGAAAACCCAACTCCTGGTTTCAGAAATCGAGGATTTTGAATATATCGTGACAGAAAGTGCTACCGAAGCACTGATTTTGGAAGCAGTTTTGATCAAGCAGCACCGTCCCCATTACAACGTTTTGATGAAGGACGACAAGTCTTATCCTTACATTCGCCTGACCCGGGAAACCCATCCCCGGTTGGAAGTGACCCGGAAGGTGAAAAAGGACGGATCCCGTTATTTTGGTCCCTACCCTAATGCACAGGCAGCCCAACAAACCAAGAAGCTGTTGGATAAACTTTACCCGTTGAGAAAATGCCGGACACTCCCTAAACGGGTCTGTCTCTACTACCACCTGGGACAGTGCCTGGCCCCCTGTGAGTTTGATGTGGACCCGTCCCAATATGAGGAGATGGTCAGGGAGATCAGTCGCTTCCTCAACGGTGGTTTTCAGGAGGTCCAAAGGGATCTGGAACGGAAGATGCATCTGGCGGCGGAGGAGTTGAACTTTGAACGGGCCCGGGAACTGCGTGACCTGATCCAACACATCGAGGCAGTGATGGTGAAACAAAATATCATCATGAAAGACAATCTGGACAGGGATGTGTTTGGATATGCGGCGGACAAGGGAATGATGTGCGTTCAGATCTTCTTTGTCCGACAGGGAAAGCTGATTGAACGGGATGTTGCCATTTTCCCCTACTACGGGGAGGAGAGAGAGGATTTCCTCTCCTACGTCACCCAGTTTTATCATGAAAAACCGGTATTGCCCAAAGAGATCAATCTTCCGGAGGCGGTGGATGCCGGATTGTTGGGAGATTGGTTGACAGGGGTTCATGTTCACATTCCTCAGCGGGGGATGAAAAAGCGTTTGGTGGAGATGGCCAATGAAAACGCGCGGATTGCACTGGAAGAACGCTTTAAGCTTCTTGAACGGGATCAGGGCAGGACAGTGGAAGCGATTCACAGATTGGGAGAAGTGATGGGGATCGGCTCTCCCCGACGGATCGAGGCGTTTGACAACTCCAATATTCAGGGGACTGATCCCGTCTCGGCCATGGTGGTGTTCACCGATGGAGCCCCCGATAAGAAGGAGTACCGGAAATTCAAGATCCGTTCAGTTGAGGGTCCGGATGATTACGAAACGATGCGGGAAGTGATCCGCAGGCGCTACACCCGGGTTCTCAAAGAGAACCTTCCTTTGCCGGATCTGGTGCTGGTGGACGGGGGGCGTGGCCAGATGTCAGCGGCGATCGATATCCTGGAAAATGAGCTGGGTTTGTTTATTCCCGTCGCCGGCTTGGTCAAGGATGAACGTCATAAAACCGCCCGCCTTCTCTTTGGCGATCCTCCGTCAGAGGTGGAGCTACGCCGTGGGAGCCGGGAGTTTTATCTGTTACAGCGGATTCAGGAGGAAGTGCACCGGTTTGCGATCACTTTCCATCGCCAGACCCGGGGTAAAACCATGACCCGATCTCTCCTGGACGAGATCCCCGGGGTGGGGAAGAAACGAAAACAGAAACTCTACAAGCACTTCGGTTCCCTGGAGCGGATGCGACAAGCGAGTGTGGAGGAGTACCGGAAGGCGGGGATTGGCGATAAATTGGCCCAGGAAATCCTGGACCATCTACGTCGGAAGAGCGCCCACCCCCGGGAGAAAAATGGCTGATGGGGTGCAGTTTGCGGGATTGATCATCCTGGCGGGGGGACAATCCCGTCGCATGGGTCGGGATAAGGCGCTCCTTCCGCTGGCGGGAGAGATAATGGTGAGACGGGTGATCCGCCGCCTGTCCCTTCGGGGGAAGTGGGCCATCATGGTCAGCAGCAACCAACCGGAAAAATTTCCGGGACTGGAGGTCCCAGTGGTTCCAGATCAACTTTTAGAAGGGGGTCCTCTGGCAGGAATTCATGCTTGTCTGGAAACCTCCCCCTGTGAGTGGAATCTGGTCACGGCTTGCGACCTTCCCTTTGTCTCGGGGGAGGTGGCCCAACAACTTCTGGCCCTGGCGGGCTCTGGAACCTGGGATGTGGTCGTTCCTGTAGCCGGGAACCGAGCTCATCCCTTGTTCGGAGTGTACAGTCGTCGATGCCGAAGGCAGTTGGAAGTGTTTTTGAAGGGGGGTGGCCGCCGGGTTACCGATTTTCTGAAGAGGGCGAAAACCCGTTATGTATCCGGTGAATTTCCTGATAAAATCTTCTTCAACATGAACCGACCGGAAGACTATTACCGGGCCATCGCCATGGAAAAGGAAATTCAGGACGGTGGATGACAGGAAGAAGAAATCGCATAACAGCCCCCGGCTGGCCGGAGGCTGTATGTCATGACTTTCGATCGGTTTCCCGGGGCGGATCCGAAGCATCTTTTTTCTCCTCAGTTATTCCGGAGACGCTGTCTTTGAATTCCTTCAGGGTGCGACCGGCGGCCCGTCCCAATTCAGGCAGTTTGCTGGGACCGAACAGAAGAAGGGCGGCCAGAACGATCAGGATCAATCCGGGAACTCCAATGGTGCTCACGAGGATCACTCCTTTGGCTCCGGTCCGTGGACCGGTGAATATCTGATCACCTTGGATAAGGGTGGAAGTGACGTTTTTCCTACTTGGTATTATACTGCCCGGATGAAGGAAAGCCAAGTTAACGTTTTATGTATGTTGGGACGAGGCGTCATTGACAAAGGATGTTCCCCATAATAAAATGATTCCGATCCAAATATGAATGAGTATTCATTCTCGGGGGGTTCCAGCATGTCCATCCAAGAGGCCATCACTCAACTCACAGACAAAATGAACCGGGAACCGGGGGGAATCCAGGGGATTGATGCCGTCTACCAATTTGACATCGAAGGCTCAGGGGTACATCAGGTCAGACTGGCGGGGGGATCCGCGGAATACCGGGCAGGGGAAGAGTTTGATGCCGACTGCATTCTGACCATGTCGGAGGCGAACTTTGCGAGATTGACCGCAGGCAAATTGAATCCCACCACTGCGTTCATGACGGGAAAGCTGAAGGTGAAAGGGGATCTGTCCCTTGCTGTCCGATTGCAATCCCTGTTGAAAAAATACGGCTGAATCCACCCGCACTGACTGATCATCCTCTAATATTCATTTCGGTCACTCTCAGATCCCTTTTTTTCCTCAGGGGAATTGAGCACTCCCATCCGTCCACTGTCACAGGTGTACACGCGGAAACAGGCTGAAATCTCCGCTTGTGGAGAAGGAGTCTCTGTGGTAGGATCTATACAACCAGATGACGGGCGGGGGGAACCCGGATCTTTGCCCACTCGCCGGAAATTGAATAGTTGTAATCCTCACGTTCGGTGTGAACTAGAGGAGCGGATCGTCATCAGTACCCGTTGGGAGGCTGCGGTTGCCGTGGATCGGCGGGGAAAGGGAGATTCGCCGAAGTTTCCGGCCCGCCGCGGGGCTTGGGAACTGGGCCCGTTCTTGAAAAAAGGCGGGACTGTCACGACCCCTGTCGAGGGAGACGTGGAGCACTGTATCACTGGGAGCGATCGAGGCTGTTTTCGTCCGTTGAGGCGACAGCTGGAACTGCCTGCTGTCGCCTTTTTCAGTTTCGGCAGGGCCGTATATGATGATATGAGGAGAGGAGAGCACAAACCGACATGGGACTTGTGGTTCAAAAGTTTGGCGGAACATCCGTCGGAAGTGTGGAACGGATCAAAAAGGTGGGGGAACGGATCGCCCGTACCCGGGCGAAGGGCGACCAGGTGGTGGTAACGGTCTCTGCCATGGGAAAGACCACCGATCAGTTGGTCGCCTTGGCGAAAGAGATCAGTGTCGACCCGCCGCAGCGGGAGATGGATGTTCTGTTGACGACCGGGGAGCAGGTCAGTATCTCTCTCTTGTCCATGGCTCTGTTGGAATTGGGGGTTCAAGCCTGCCCGATGACCGGTTGGCAAGCGGGGATTCGCACCGATGAAGTTCACGGGAGTGCAAGGATTGAACAGATCGATACAACCAATATCCTGAAAAGTTTGGATCGGGGGGAAATTGTGATCGTGGCCGGTTTCCAGGGGGTTTCGGAGGAAGGGGAGATCACCACCTTGGGCCGGGGCGGGTCCGATACCACGGCAGTTGCATTGGCGGCCGCACTCAAGGCGGACCGATGCGAGATCTATACAGATGTGACAGGTGTGTTTACGGCGGATCCACGGATTGCACCCAAGGCGGGGAAGCTTTCCGAAATCAGTTTTGAGGAAATGTTGGAACTGGCCAATCTGGGGGCCGGGGTACTGCACCCCCGATCTGTCGAATGTGCGATGACCCACCGCGTCCCACTGGTGGTTCGGTCCAGTTTTGTCGAGGAGGAAGGAACCTGGGTGAAGGAGGCGGACAGCATGGAAGAAGAATTGAATGTGAGGGGAGTGGCCCACGACCTGGATGTGGCACGCATCAAAGTGTTGGGACTTCCCAACCGCACGGAAACTTTGACCCGGCTGTTTCAAAAGCTGGCGGATGCCCGAATCAATGTGGATATGATCGTGACCAGTGAACATGACGATGAGCGGATCGACGTGGCTTTCAGCGTTCATGAGAAGGAATCGGAACTGGCTGGCCAGGTGATCGAAAGCCACCGGGAAGAGTTGGGTCACCTGAAGATCTTATCGGAAACAGGGCTGGCCAAAGTTTCCGCGGTGGGTGCCGGAATGGTCACCAATCCGGGAGTGGCGGCCAAGATGTTCACCTCCATGTCGGATTCCGGTATCCGGATCAAGATGGTGTCCACCTCGGAAATCAAAATTTCCTGTGTCATTCCCAGGGAACAAGCTGGCAAGGCCGTACGGGAACTTCATACCGTCTTTGGTCTGGATGTGAAGGGATCGGCGTTGACGACAGCGGGTTTATGAATATTTCTGAAAAACATCCCCCCGGTCTCAACCACCTGGAAGGGAATCTTCTCTTCCGGGTGCTCTCCATTCTATATTTTTTGAATAATCCGCAATAGGGGAAAGATCGGAGGATTGGGAAGGATTTTTTCGATGAACTCAGAATATAGTTATACAGGTTGGGGTGAAGTCGTCCGATGGAATGGGTCATCATCGTTAAGTCCTATCGGATGGGTTTGTCCGGATGGAGACGGGACGATTTCGAACCCGGACACTGATCTCAAGGGGGTTGAATGAGTAATGGGCAAAGGAATTTCCAGGGGGATTGCGTTCCTGGCCATCCTCAGCATGGTCGTTTTGGCTGCTTGCGGGGGAGGGAACAGCGCGGACAAAGCCGGAACAGGAGAACTGGCGGAGAAGCAGGAAATCACGTTGGGCAATATCCCCAGCGAACCGCCGGGGTTGGATCCTCTGCAGGCGAAGGACAGTGTTTCAGGGGATATTTTAGCTCAAACGATGGTGGGTCTCACTAAAATGGGTAAAAATGGGGAAGCGATTCCCGGGATCGCTGAGAAGTGGGATGCCAACGAGGATATGACCAAAATCACCTTCCATCTCCGTGATGCCCAGTGGTCCAACGGAGATCCGGTCACCGCGGAGGATTTTGAATATGCATGGAAACGGATGCTGGACCCGAAAAACGGTGCGGTCTACGCTTATCAGCTTTTCTATTTGAAAAATGGGGAGAAATATAACAAAGGTAAGGCTAAAGCCGATGATGTGGGAGTTAAAGCGGTGGACGACAAAACTCTGGAAGTGGAACTGGAACAGCCGACCCCCTATTTTCTCAGTTTGACCACCTTCTATTCCTTGAGGCCTGTGCCGAAAAAAGTGGTCGAGAAAAACAAGGACTGGGCCAGTGAAGCGGACAGTTATGTATGTAACGGTCCTTTTAAGGTGAAGAGTTGGAAGCACGATGCCAAGATCGTGTTGGAGAAGAACGACAAGTATTATGACGCCGATAAGGTGAAATTGACCCAAATCAACTTGCCCTTTATCGCGGAACCAAAAACCGGCTATCAGATGTTCCAGACGGGAGATGTTGATTCCTCCAACTCCAATATCGTGCCCACGGATCTGACCAAGAAACTGTTGGACAGCGGGGAAGCCAAGGGAGCCCCGCAAATCGCCACTTACACAGTGGAATTCAACACTAAAAAGAAACCCTTCAACAACAAAAAAGTACGTAAGGCTTTTTCCCTGGCGATCGATCGAAAGCAGATTGTGGAGAATGTGCTGGAGGGCGGGCAAGAGCCGGCCAACGGCTGGGTGCCTTGGGGGATGCCGGACTTTGCCGCAGGGAAAGACTTTGCCGAAGTGCATGGCAAGTATATAGAGCCGACGGCTCAAGCCGACGAAGCGAAAAAACTGCTGGAAGAAGGGCTGAAAGAGGAAGGGCTGGAAAAGATGCCCGAGATGACCTATCTTTACAACACAGATGATGGTCACAAGAAGATCGCAGAGGCCTTGCAGCAGATGTGGAAGGAAAACCTGGATGTGAATGTCAAGCTGGGAAATGTGGAGTGGAAGGTCTTTTTGGAGCGGAAGACAGCCGGTGATTTTGATTTTGCCCGCTTTGGATGGTTGCCCGATTACATCGATCCGATGACCTTCATGGATGTGTATATGACCGATTCCGGAAACAACGATACCAAATTCAGCAACAAGAAATATGATGAGCTGATCAAGAAAGCGAAATCAACGGCGGATCAGAAGGTGCGGATGAAGGCGCTGCACGATGCTGAGGATATTTTGATGGATGAGATGCCGGTGGCACCTTTGTATTGGTACACCCGGGTGTACATGGATAAAGATTATGTGAAAAACGTGTACCGGGCGATCGATGGCAGTGTTTATTACGAAGAGGCCTATCTGACTGAGAAATAAAATGAACTTTGTCGGGGAGCCAAGTCACCCACCTCAGGCGGGTGACTTGGTTTGTCCCATGGATGTTGGGAGGTGCAGAGGTTGTTTCGTTATGTGGGAAAACGCCTGGTATTGATGCTTGTCTCCTTATGGCTGATTGCTTCGCTCACATTTGTCCTGATGCATTCGATTCCGGGGGATCCGTTCACTTCTGAGAAAAAGTTGCCCAAGCAAACATTGGAGAACCTGAAGGCAAAATACGGATTGGACAAGCCGTTACCGGTACAGTATGTCCAGTATTTGGGCAATCTTGCGATGTTTGATCTGGGGATCTCGATTAAAAGCACAACCCGAACCGTTAATGACATTTTGGAAGAGGGGTTTCCCGTTTCCGCTCATTTAGGAATTCAATCCATCCTGGTCGCATTGGTGGCGGGGATTGTGATGGGCATGATCGCTGCAGCCCGCCAAAACCGGATGTCCGACTATATTTTGATGGTGTTGGCGGTGATCGGATTATCAGTGCCTGCGTTTGTGTTGGCTCCCCTTTTTCAGAAGTATTTCGGAATGAATTGGAATCTGTTGCCTGTCTGGGGTTGGGGAGAATTTGAAAAAACCATCCTTCCTTCGATCGTCCTGGCTTTTTCACCCCTGGCTTTGGTCACACGGTTGATGAGGTCCAGTATGCTTGAAGTGATCGGTCAGGATTACATCCGGACGGCTCGGGCAAAAGGCCTCCCACCAATCAGGGTGATAAGCCGTCATACTTTGCGAAATGCGATCATTCCTGTGGTCACCATCATGGGCCCACTGACGGCGTCCATCCTGACCGGGAGTTTTGTGGTGGAGCAGATCTTTGCGATCCCGGGGTTGGGCAAGTATTTTGTGGAGAGCATCACGAACCGGGATTATCCAGTCATCATGGGGGTTACCATTTTTTACTCGGCATTTTTGATTCTGATGAACTTCCTGGTGGATCTGTTGTACGGCTGGATTGATCCCCGCATCAAATTGAGTGGGAAGGAGGCCAGTTAATCCGTGGCGATTCCGGTGGAAAAATTTCAACGGGTGGAAAGAAGGCCAAAAGAAGCGGAAGCGATTCGGCGTCCCAGGGTCTCTTATTGGAAGGATGCATGGATCCGTTTAAAGAAAAACTGGCTGGCCATGGGCGGCCTCATCGTCATTCTGTTGCTCGTGGTAATGGCCCTGGTGGGACCTTACATGCTTCCCTATGAATACTATGGAATTGATCTCAAAAGCGGCAAGAACCTGGAACCATCCGGTGATCATTGGTTTGGAACCGACGATTTGGGGCGGGATATGTTTGTCCGCACTTGGTACGGAGCGAGGATTTCACTCACGATTGGGATCGTGGCTGCTCTGATCGATCTGGTGGTTGGTGTTTTGTACGGCGGTATTTCCGGTTACAAAGGGGGGCGCACCGACGAGATCATGATGCGGATCGTCGATGTGCTGTGGGGCCTTCCCTATCTCCTGGTCGTGATTTTGCTGCTGGTGGTGATGGGGCCGGGCTTATTGACGATTATCATCGCCTTGACTGTCACCGGATGGTTGAATATGGCCCGTCTGGTTCGCGGACAGATCCTCCAATTGAAGGAACAGGAATTCGTGCTGGCTTCCAAAGCCCTGGGAGCTTCCACCAAAAGGCTGATGATGAAGCATCTGATCCCCAACACGATGGGACCGATCTTGGTGATGCTCACCTTTACCGTTCCCAATGCCATCTTTGCTGAGGCGTTTCTCAGCTTTCTGGGACTCGGGGTTCAAGCTCCCATCGCCAGCTGGGGGACGATGATCAATGATGCCCTGGTGGTAGTTTTATCCGATGAATGGTGGAGATTGTTCTTCCCCGCTTTATTCCTCAGTCTGACCCTGTTGGCCTTCAATGCCTTTGGCGACGGGCTGCGGGATGCTCTGGATCCAAAAATGCGGAAGTGAGGTGAGCTCAGATGAAAACCATACTGGAAATCAACGATCTTCATGTATCTTTCAATACCTACAACGGGGAAGTCCAGGCAGTGCGAGGGGTGAATCTCCGGCTGGAGAAAGGGGAGACCTTGGCCATTGTGGGGGAATCGGGCAGTGGTAAAAGTGTGACGGCTCAGTCGATTATTCGGTTGATCCCCTCTCCTCCGGGAAAGATCAAACAAGGAGAGCTCCTCTTTGAAGGAAAAGACTTGACCCAAATACCGGATCGGGAGATGTTCAAGATTCGGGGAGCGGAGATCGGAATGATCTTTCAGGACCCGATGACCTCCCTCAACCCGACCATGACTGTGGGTAAACAGATCATGGAAGGGTTGATGTGGCATCAGAACCACGGAAAGGACCAGGCCCGGGAAAGGGCGGTGGAGATGCTTCGCCTGGTGGGAATCCCCAACCCGGAAAGTCGGGTGGATCAATATCCTCATCAATTCAGTGGAGGGATGCGCCAACGTGCAATGATCGCTATCGCTCTGGCCTGCAATCCCAAGATTTTGATCGCCGATGAGCCGACCACAGCCTTGGACGTCACCATTCAAGCACAAATCCTGGACTTGTTGAAAGAACTGCAAAACAAGACAGAGACGGCTATTATTCTGATCACTCACGATCTGGGGGTGGTGGCGGAAATGGCCCGACGGGTGGCGGTGATGTACGGAGGGTTTCTGGTGGAGACCGGAACCGCGGAAGATATTTTTTACCGCTCCCGCCATCCCTACACTTGGGGATTGATGAGCTCCATGCCCAGACTGGACCAGAAACGGGAAGAGGATTTGATCCCCATTCCCGGATCACCGCCGGATTTGTTGGATCCGCCCCAAGGATGCCCCTTTGCCGACCGCTGTCCTCATGCCATGCAGATTTGTCACGAGGAGATGCCGAAGAGGACGGAGATCTCTGGATCTCATCAGGTTCACTGCTGGCTGGAACACCCCGACGCTCCCTCGGTGGACCCAAAGGCCCGGCTGAAAGTGAACATCGGCTCCAGATAATGGTGTTCCCGTCTTGACAATCCGCTGGAATCATCATATGATGAACAAAATTGCATAGGTCGATGTTCTTCTTATCCAGAGCGGTTGAGGGACTGGCCCGATGAAACCGCGGCAACCCCCTTTATACAGGGAAAGGTGCCAACTCCTGCTGGGCGTCAGCCCGGAAGATGAGAAGAGGCGTGGAAGACCATGTCCGGCGGAATTTACCCACCCTCTTCATTGTGAAGAGGGTGTTTTGCTTGTGGCGATATTCGGTCCATGACCGGCGAGACAGGGGGATGGATGATGCCGATCTCTACCCGGATTTTCGAGAAGAAAAAGGTATCTGTCGGAT
Organism: Kroppenstedtia guangzhouensis; assembly: GCF_014637345.1. Lineage (GTDB taxonomy): Bacteria > Bacillota > Bacilli > Thermoactinomycetales > DSM-45169 > Kroppenstedtia > Kroppenstedtia guangzhouensis. Next base: position 368,451 of record NZ_BMEX01000003.1, on the reverse strand, counting down.
CTGTCCGACTGGAGAATGGGGAAACCCTTTCGCAAGTGGAAGTGGCGGTGGAAGCGGCCGGAAGGGAGCCGGAGGCGGATGGGAGCAATATTGTGCTGGTCTGCCATGCGCTGACCGGGGATGCCCACGCGGTGGGGGATCAAGAGCAACCCGGTTGGTGGGACGGCCTGATCGGTCCAGGGAAAAGTATCGATACCAATCTCTACCATGTGTTGACCCTCAATGTATTGGGGGGATGCGGGGGGACGACGGGTCCGGCCTCCACCAATCCCGCAACAGGTCAACCTTACGGTACTGATTTCCCCGTGGTCAGTATCCGGGATATGGTGTCTGTTCAAAAACGGTGCTTGGAGAAACTGGGGATCAGGCGTGTGGAAATGGTGATCGGGGGCTCCATGGGTGGCATGTTGGTGTTGGAATGGGGAATCTTGTACCCCACCTTCGCACGAAAGTTGGTTCCCATCGCCACCGCGGCCGCCCTTACTCCCACAGCGATCGCCTTCAATGATATCGGACGCCAGGCGATTCTGACTGATCCCGGTTATCAGCAAGGTAGTTATTATCCCGGATCCGGACCGGTGCAAGGATTGGCGGTGGCCCGAATGATGGCTATGGTCACCTACCGGACTCCGCAATTGTTTGAAAAACGGTTCAGCCGCAATCTACAATCCGGCAGGTCAGTGATCCAACCCGACTCTCTGTTTCAGGTGGAAAGCTATCTTCGCCACCAGGGAAAAAAGCTGGTGCAACGCTTCGATGCAAACAGCTACCTCTACTTGTTGAAGGCGATGGACACCCATGACCTGGGCCGGAACAGGGGAGGAGTGGAGACCGCCCTTGCCGCCATCGAGGCGGAAGTGCTGGTTGTGGGAATTCGGGAAGATCAGCTGTTTCCCGTCCAACAGCAACGGGAATTGTACACCCTGCTGAAGAACCTGGGAAAGAAGTGTGAGTTGCTGGAGATTTCTTCGGAATACGGCCATGATGCTTTCCTGGTGGAATATGAGAAGACGGGTCCTCGGATCCGGCAATTCCTCGATCAGGGGCTGAATGGAGCCGGGATTGAACGGCGGATCAGTTGATCAAAACCAAAGGGGCAAGAGTACCTGCCCGGTGAGAGCCGGGCAGGTTTTTATTTCCGGTGGGGGCTAGGTTTATAAGACGAAGGGTTGGGGTAATTTACCACGTAAGCAGGACGGCCCAACTTGACGCTATGTCGAAAGTGGGAGTACAATGAAAACGTCAAAGAAGTGAAACCTTTCTTTCCTTGAAGAGAAATGTATTCAGTGTTTCCGCCGGCTGAAAGCCGGTAAAGTTTTGGAAAGAGGGTTCCTAGCAAACATACCGTGATACCATCAGGGGATATTGGGGGGGCAAAAATGAGCACGCACCGCAGTTTTTTCAACAGACGGTTGCATTCCCTGCTGGGTGTCATCCCAGTCGGCTTTTTTTTGGTTGAACACCTAATTACAAATCATTATGCAACCGAAGGGGCGCAAGCCTTTACCGAACAGGTGGAATGGATCTGGGGCCTTCCGTTCCTGCCGATTCTGGAGATCTTTTTTATCTTTCTTCCTCTCCTGTACCACGGCGTTTACGGTCTGTACATCGCCTTTACGGCGAAGAACAATGTCGGCAGCTTCAGCCTGTTTCGCAATATCATGTTCATGCTCCAACGCTTGACCGGGGTGATCACCCTGATTTTTGTCACCATGCATGTGTGGGAGACCCGGTTGCAGGTAGCATTGAACGATTACAGTGCTGATCAACTGACCCATCTGACGGCGGACCTTCTGTCCAATCCGGTCAACCAAGTCTGGTACACGATCGGAATCCTGGCGGCCGTGTTCCATTTCTCCAACGGCATGTGGTCTTTCCTGGTCACTTGGGGAATCACCGTGGGCCCCCGGGCACAGCGAATCTCCTCCTATGTTTGGGCCGTTGTGTTTGTGTTGGTCAGCTATATTGGACTCAGCGCCCTGTATGCATTTGCAGATCCGGAATTTACTAACCAGCTGGCACAGTGGTAGAAGGGGGCACTGCCAAAATGAAAAAAGATAAAATCATTGTCGTCGGCGGAGGCCTGGCCGGACTGATGGCCACTGTACAAGCGGCCGAAGCCGGAGCCGACATCGATCTGTTTTCGATTGTACCGGTTCGCCGCTCCCACTCTGTCTGCGCCCAGGGAGGCATCAACGGAGCGGTGAACACCAAAGGGGAGGGAGACTCCCCCTGGGAACACTTTGACGATACTGTTTACGGCGGTGACTTTCTGGCCAACCAGCCGCCGGTGAAAGCCATGTGTGAAGCGGCTCCGGGAATTATCTACCTGATGGACCGGATGGGGGTTCCTTTCAACCGAACTCCGGAAGGGCTTCTCGACTTCCGCCGGTTCGGGGGAACCAAACACCATCGGACCGCTTTTGCCGGAGCCACCACCGGCCAGCAACTGTTGTATGCGCTGGATGAGCAGGTGCGCCGCTGGGAAGTGGCAGGCAATGTGACCAAGTATGAGCATTGGGAGTTCATTTCTTTGGTCCTTGATGAGGAGGGCCGTTGCCGGGGGATCGTGGCTCAGGACCGGCGGAGCATGGAGATCAAAGCGTTCCGTGCTGATGCGGTGATCTTGGCCACCGGTGGACCCGGGATTATCTTTGGAAAGTCGACCAACTCCATGATCAACACCGGCACCGCTGCCAGTGCCGCTTACCAGCAAGGGGCTTATTATGCCAACGGTGAATTTATCCAGGTGCACCCGACGGCCATCCCCGGAGATGATAAGCTGCGGCTGATGTCCGAGTCGGCCCGGGGGGAAGGAGGGCGCGTCTGGACCTATAAAGACGGGAAACCCTGGTATTTCCTTGAAGAATGGTATCCCGCCTATGGCAATCTCGTGCCCCGGGATATCGCCACCCGGGCCATCTTCAAGGTCTGTGTCGACATGAAACTGGGAATCAACGGGGAGAACATGGTTTATCTGGACCTCTCCCATAAAGACCCGAAGGAGTTGGATATCAAACTGGGCGGGATCATCGAGATCTATGAGAAATTCATGGGTGAAGATCCGCGCAAGGTACCGATGAAGATTTTCCCGGCGGTTCACTACTCCATGGGCGGATTGTGGGTGGATTACAACGGGATGACCAATATCCCGGGCCTGTTTGCCGCGGGGGAAGCCAATTACCAATACCACGGTGCCAACCGTCTCGGCGCCAACTCCTTGGTCTCCTGCATCTTCGACGGAATGGTCACCGGCCCCAGTGCGCTGGAATATGTCCGTGGACTGGATCGCTCCGCCGAAGACCTGCCTTCCACCCTGTTTGAGGGGTATCAGAAGCAGGAACAGGAGAAGTACGACAATATCCTCAAAATGGACGGAGACGAGAACCCTTATCAGTTGCACAAAGAGTTGGGTCAGTGGATGACGGATAATGTGACCGTGGTCCGTTACAACGACCGGCTGAAGAAAACCGATGAAAAGATTCAGGAGCTGATGGAGCGCTACAAGCGGATCAATGTAACGGACACCAGCACTTGGAACAACCAGTCGGCTTCCTTTGTCCGGCAACTGTGGAATATGCTCCAGCTGGCCCGGGTGATGACCCTGGGGGCTTATAACCGGAACGAAAGCCGGGGAGCTCATTACAAACCGGATTTCCCGGACCGGAACGATGAGGACTGGCTGAAGACAACCAAGGCCAAGTATACGGAAAATGGACCCGCCTTCGAGTATGAAGACGTGGATGTCTCCCTTATCAAACCGCGTCCGCGACGCTATGACGTGGCGAAACAAACTGAAAAGGGGGCGGAAAGCAAATGAGCGAACAAACGGCGACAGCTGTGGAAAAAAAGACTGTTCGTTTTATCATCACACGTCAGGATTCCCCCGACAGCGAGCCTTATGAAGAGGAGTTCGAGCTGGAATATCGTCCCAATATGACGATCAACTCCTCCCTGATGGAGATTCAACGCACTCCTTACAATGCCAAAGGGGAGAAGGTGGCCCCGGTCGCTTGGGAGTCCAACTGTTTGGAGGAGGTTTGCGGTGCCTGCTCCATGGTGATCAACGGTACTCCCCGCCAGGCCTGCTCCACGCTGGTGGATTCGCTGGAGCAACCGATCCGGATTCAGCCGATGGACACCTTCCCGGTTCTCCGGGATATGGTGATCGACCGGAACCGGATGTTTGATGCTTTGAAACGGGTGAAAGCCTGGATCCCGATTGACGGAACCTATGATCTGGGGCCCGGGCCACGGATGCCGGAAGTGGAGCGTCAATGGCGTTATGAATTGTCCAAGTGCATGACCTGCGGGGTCTGTCTCCAAGCCTGTCCCAATGTCAATGACCGTTCCAATTTCATGGGTCCTTTTATCATCGGTCAGGTGGATCTGTTTAACTCCCATCCCACGGGGGAGATGAACAAAGAGGAACGGACGGACGCCCTCATCGGCGAAGGCGGGTTGCAGGAATGCGGAAACTCCCAGAATTGTGTCCAAGCTTGTCCGAAAGGTGTGCCCCTGACCACGGCCATTGCCCGGATGAACCGGGAGGGCACCAAGCACATGTTCCGCAAGTGGCTTTCCCGTTAGTCTTGGACTCAATGGAAAACACCCTCCGAAATTGTGTCGGAGGGTGTTTCGTTTTACCCGGTTTTTCTGTCAAACAGTCAGGAGGAGAAGATGTTTTTCAGGGAGTCGATCAGATTGGATAACCAAGCCCACAATTTGTCAAAAAAGCCCTGAGCTTCTTTGGAGTCCACCACTTGACCGAGATTTCCCTTCAATTTTTCCAGTTGGTTGCTGAAGTGGTCCCAGTCGATATCCAATTGAGAGAACTTATACATCATATTGGTGATGTTATTGATTTCTTGGTTGTTCAGATGGATGTTGAGATCCCCGGCCACATTGACGATGATATCCCGAACCTGCTCTGGAGAATCGGGTTTTTTATCGGCGATCTCCTCTTTGACCCGTGTCATAAACTGGGCTGCTTTATCATTGTCTCCCAGTTTTTTACCCAATTCGGATGTGCGAACCATCTCTTCATTGGCCACTTGTTTTTGTTCTTCGCTGATGTTTTGGTCCGAGGCGGTTTCAAAGGCCTTCAGGATTCCGGTCAAGCCGGCGGTGCCGGAGACTTGCATCGGAGCCGTGACATACACTTCCGCATCATTCACGCCTGCGGTGATCAAGGCGTTTGCATACATTTTTTCAGTGATGGTGGTGATGTTGTGAGTCTGTACTTTGATGCCAGTGCCCTGTTTTTCCAGAGTGATCTTGGCGGATGAGAGAGCCCGGTTGCCGATGGTGGCCCGGTTCAGGTATTTGCCGAGATAGCGATGTTCTTCCTGGTTGGTTACGGTGATGGTTTTAACATCGGAGTTCACATTCATTTCCTGAAGGATTTGGTTTTTTTGTTGAGGGGTGAGATCGTGGCCCAAGGTGACCACGGTTTCCCCGGCAACCGCATCGGCAGATGCCGGATATGGAAGGGCCCATGAGAAAAACAGTATGATCAGGGTCAGATAAATCAACCCCGAAATCCGTTTGTGTTTGTTCATCTCCGTTTACCTCCTCCTTCATTAATATGGACGATAAAGGTCACCCGGATGTTTCAACCGGGTTGTTGGATCCTAGTGGAAAACCGGAAGGAAAGGGGTAGAAGCTTTGTGATCTAGAAGCCTTGTCACATCGCTTCTAGCGGTAGCGTTCAGCCAGCATCTTCTTAACGGCAGGGAAGATATAGTGGCTGCCGCCGCGATCCTGAACTTCATCCACCATGGTGGCCACCACCAAATCCGATTCCTGTCCCTTTTTACCTGCCATCCAGGCGAGCCACCCCAATTGACGGTTGTTTTTATCATCCTTGCTCGCTTTCAACTCTGCGGTTCCCGTCTTGGCCCCCAGATCCACACCGGCGGTTTTTAAATCCCGGGCCGAGCCTTTTGGCAGTTCGACCACTCCACGGAGTAATTCCTTCACTTTGGTGGCTGTGTCAGGGGAGATCACGTTTTTCTTCCAAATCATTCGTTTCCCTTTCTGATCGGGATCCAAGATTAGATAAGGTTTGATCATATCCCCATCGTTGGTGAAGGTGGTATACATTGCCGCCAGATGAAGAGGACTGACCAGGAGTTGTCCCTGTCCATAAGAGGTGTCCGCCAGCAGGATTTCATTGTCCAGCTTGTTATTGTTGGAAAATTGGGATGGAGTGATCTCTGGATTTTTCAGTTTTTTATTGAAACCGAATTTTTTGTAGTACTCGATCGTCTTTGCTGCCCCGATTTTAAGACCGACGCGGGCAAAATAGATATTGTCCGACCAAGCGAGGGCTTTGGCGAGATCGACACCGCCCCCCGGATTGTCCACCCGGGTTACATAATAGCCGCCCCAGGAGGAATCTTTCTGCCATTTTCCCTCATCTGTGTTATAGGAGGTGTCGGGAGTGATCGTCTTTGTATCCAGACCGATGGCGGCAGTGATCGGCTTCATGGTGGAACCGGGAGCATAGGTGAGTTTGGCCCGGTTGGCCAAAGGCTGATCAGGTCCGCTGATTCTGGACCACTCGGCTTGAGACAAACCCTGAATAAATTGATTGGGATCGTAGGAAGGGGCACTCACCATCGCTAGGATTTCTCCCGTTTTGGGATTTAAAGCGACGCCTGCTCCCTTGTCGTTCTTGATGCCCCGGTAGAGCTGTTCCTGTGTTTTTAAATCAATAGTGATTTGAATATTTTCTCCGCTTTTGGCAGGAGTTTCGCCAAGCACCGCCTTTTGTTTCCCATCCTCCCGGCTGATCACCACTTTCCATCCGGGGGTTCCCCGCAGGCGCTCTTCCAGATCTGATTCGAGGCCGCGATGGCCGATCCAGTCACCCGGCTGATACCCTCCCTTCTCTTTGTATTTCTTCAACTGTTCCTTGGTGATGGGGCGGATGTAGCCGGTAATGTGGGCAGTTAGCTCTTTTTGGGGATATACCCGGACCGATGCATCCTGAGCGGAGACACCGGGGATTTTTTTCAGGGTGTCCACCTCTTTTCCGCCCTTCCCGTTAAAAACTTGGATCGGAATGAATCGGTTGGGATCCTTCTTTTCTCCCCGTTTCAATCGGTCCCGGATGGTTTGGGGATCCCGGTTCAATGCCTTGGCCAGCTCCCGGCAAGTTTTTTCTGGATCCAATACCTCATTGGGAACCATGCCCACGGCGGTTTTTTTGGTGTTTACTGCTAGGGGCTCTCCATTCCGGTCAGTGATTTCTCCCCGGGTTCCCGGAGCAGTTCGGAGGACAGCGACCCGATCTCCATCTTTCAATTGGGGGAAAATCAGAGAGGGAGTCCAAGCCACCCGCCACCCCTCGTCATCTTCCACCATCCTTGCCCGGTTTTGAAAGGAGAGGACCCCGACGGTATCTGTTTCAATCCGAGACGAGAAAGGAATGGTCTCCACTTCTTTCTCCGAGCTTTTTCCCAACTTCAGCTGTATCTTCTGTTGCTTGATTCCTTTGGCGATGGATTCGTGCTTTTTGATGAATTCCTTTTTGGTCACCTGTTGTTTTGCATTCATACTAAGCAATTCGTACATGGACGCATAATCACCATTTTCCCAATGGTTCATGTATCTTTCCAGAACCACTCGTGGTTCAGGTCCGGAGTCTCCTTGAAAGGCATAGACCAGTCCTGCAATGATGGCAATCAAGGCCACGACGATCAACAGGGTGATCTTTTTGGAGATTGGAAACTTCCCGTTGTCCATTCGGATGAGTCACCTCTTTGAAAGGGTGGATGAGTACCCCAACATTCTACCCTTTCTAACGGCGCCTGTGAATCCATCTTTTAGTATAAAACCATGGTTTTGTGGGTCGATCATTGAAAGGGAAAAAAAGAAGCGGGGTTGTCCCCGCTGCCGTTTTTGGATCAGGAAAAGACAGGTTCTTTAAATTGTGCCAGTTTTTCCAGGGAGTCCAGCTCAATATCTTTGTGCAGACTGTTACCGTGGGCGTCCATGGTGACGATGGCGGCGAAGTTTTTCACCCGCAGATGCCACATGGCTTCGGGAACTCCGAAGTTCATGAAGTGAACTCCCTCGACATCGGTGATGCAATCGGCATAATATTGGGCAGCTCCCCCAATCGCATTCAGATAGACTGCGCCATGCTCTTTCAGACCTTCCAGGGTGCGGGCGCCCATTCCACCTTTACCGATCACAGCCCGGATCCCGAATTTCTTGATAATGTCAGCCTGATAGGGCTCTTCCCGGATACTGGTGGTGGGACCGGCTGCTTTTACTTCCCAACCCCCCTCCGGTTTTTTCAACATGACCGGACCGCAGTGGTAGATCACCCCGCCTGTGAGATCCACCGGAGCATCATGGTCGATCAAATACTTATGGAGCGCGTCGCGACCCGTATGGATGATTCCATCCAGGATGACGACATCTCCCACGCGCAAGGAACGGATATCGGCTTCTGAGATGGGAGGCGTCAGCCGCACTTCCCTGGAGGAAGCGGCAGTCTCCGGGGAGGTCGGTGGTTCAGCCGGTTCGGTGACGGTGACGGTTTCAGCTTTTGGCTCATCCTTGTACAGCCATCCGGTGATTTTTCCCGTGGTGGGATCGAGGGTGACACCCTGCCGCCGGAAAGCCCAACAATTGTAGGCGACGGAGACGTAAAAACTGGCCGGAATCCGGTGCATACTGCCAATCTTGCATCCGAGAAGGGTGGTATTGCCACCAAAACCCATCGTTCCGATACTAAGCTGGTTGGCTTTATCCAGGATGTAGGCCTCCAAGCGGGCCAGATCGGGATGGGGGTTGATGTCATCTGTTTTCCGGAACAATTGCTTTTTGGCCAATTCATAACCGGTGGTGCGGTCACCGCCGATGCCCACCCCGATGAAGCCAGCACTGCATCCCTGCCCCTGAGCTTGGTGGATGCTGTGCAGGATGCACTTGCGAATTCCATCCAAGTCCCGGCCGGCACGGCCCAACCCTTCCAATTCACAAGGGAGACTGTATTGGATGTTTTTGTTTTCACAGCCGCCGCCTTTCAGGATCAGGCGAACTTCAATTTCATCCTTTTCCCATTGTTCATAGTGGATTACCGGGACACCTTCGCCCAGATTGTCGCCGCTGTTTTCCCCAGTGAGGGAATCTACGGAATTGGGACGGAGCTTACCGGTCTTTGTCGCTTCGACGATCGCTTCCCGGATGGCCCGGGTTAGCTCCATTTGGTTGACTCCGACAGGAACACGGATGTAGAAGGTGGGCATTCCTGTATCCTGACAAATTGGAGAGACGTGATCCTCCGCCATCTGAATATTGTCGGTGATGGTGGTCAGGGCCAGTGCGGCCCGGGTGCCGGCATCCTCTTTTTCCTTTGCCTTGCGGATGGCATGGCGCACATCCGGGGGCAGATTGGTGGAGGTTTCCGTGATCAGTTGGAGAAGAGATTCTTTCAGTTCACGCATCAGACAAACTCCTTTGTAAGAAATCGGTTTTTTGTCCGAAGGATCGGTCCCAAGCAAAGGGAAATCTGTGTGGTCGGACTGGGGAGGGAAAAGGATTCGTTTTTGATGTCGGTATCCTTGTTGCCTCCTGCTTAAATCATAACACACCCGAAAAAGGAAAAAGCGCCCTTAGGTGATTTTTCCCTTCAGGCGCATGTGCTTAAAGTTAAATCCTTTTTTCTCCTGTTCCCCGCCGGGCTGTTTTTACAAATCGCTGTTCTGTTTCCACCACTCCGCAAACCCCGCATTGAACCCGCAGCTCTTCTCCCCGGTAAGGAGCCTGCAGCGGGTCGGAAGCGTCCACCTCTTCCATGATTTCACCGGTTTGAGGATCCTTTTTCACCGGGCGGACTGTTTGTTGAATCAGATTAAACCGGGTACGATTGGTACCGCAGGCAGGGCACAGATAAGGGATTTCCATGAAATTCCACCTCCCGGAATTATTATTTCCCGGGCGGGTTTCCTCATATACGAGAGGGGGGAGGTGAGAGGTGAGGAGTGGGACCGGTCCTGCCGGTATCTTTCCAATGGCTATTCCGGGGGTTTTTGGGCCGGTTCCGTCAGGGAACGATATTTCTCTTGGAGTTGTTGGAAATGATCCCGGATTTGGGATTTGGACCAGCCCCGATCCGTGAGCAGGAGTAAATGGTCCAGCCACAAGGGAGACCAGGACAATCCCAAAGCTGACTGGGTGAAAGAATGGGCGGCGATCTCCCTCAGCCGATGAATTCGCCTGCGGAGAACAAAGGGGCCCCATCTCTTTTTTTCCGCCTTGGGCAGACGGTGATCCGTCCGGCCGAGGCTGGAGGATTCCAGGTGATGAAACCATTCATGATACAGGTGCAAGGCGATCAGGTCATCCGGGTGGATCCGGTATCCTGATTGGCGGAAAAATTGGCCCAGTTGCTTCAGGGAGGGTTTGTAAATTTCGATGGTGGGAGGTTTCCGCCGGTATTGGGCACGGATCCAACCAGTGGAATCATGTCCTTCCCGCTCCACAAAACGGATCTTTACACCGGATTGGATCACCCGGTTGATCAAACGGGCCAGATCTCCTTCATAAAGTTCTCCCCTGGCGGCATTTTCACCGAAGGAGATCGCTTCCTCCAGATAGTTTGAGATCATTTGTTCAGGGATTAGGGGATACATCTCATCTTGTTCTAACTCAATCAAGGCAAGAACAACGGGTGACAGGGTCGGCCAGTTCTTTTCCAGCGGAATTTGATGCAATCTGTCTTCCTTCTGCCGGTGCCTTTTGGATGGGCTCGATCCGTAGGACTCGATTGGAACCGTTTTCCACCCCCCCTCTGTGGCAAATGCGGTCGAAGGATGGAGGATGATGTCTGAACCCCGCTCCACTTCTCCCGTTTTTCCATTGCTATGAGCTTGGTGGCTTGACCTATAACAGAAAATACTGTCCTGATTTCCGGCAGAGTTGTCTGTTCAAAGGGAGAGGGATCTGTCTCCTCTTCGACACCATCTGAGTAGGGGATTGGGATCAGGTATGGTTTTGTCAAATTCGAGGAGATTACCAGAGAAAGGGGTGGTTATCAATGTTTGTTCATGGTATACCCTTTGTTCACCTGGTGTCGCAGTATCCGGTGTTATCCCCCGGGGAGGGGAAGAAGAAACGAATATCCCCGGTACAGAAAGCGGATGCCCGCCGTCTGGTTCGACATCTGGGGTATGAACCGGTGCATCTGCTCCGCTCATCCCGGGAATATCCCCTGACTCGGTGCATCGCGGAGTGTCTCAATTATGGGGACACCATCCTTGCCTTTCCCGGAATACCTTATCCCAGGGTTCAGCTCAGTCGCAGGGAATGGGGGGTTCCCCGGCTAAATATTTTCGATGTCGCCTGGATTCTGACTACCCGGGAAAATGCTCGGGAGTGGTTTCATCATCGGCTGCCGGGGATCCCTGTATTGTATTGGAGACCGGATGTCCCACAGGCTTTGGGTCGACGGGAACTGAGGAAGATCTTCTGTGGAAAGCCGACAGGAGTGTATTCTCGGGAACCTGATTTTGGTATTGGCCCTTGATCGGAAAAGACACCGCAACAGTGTGCGCGGTGTCTCATTTTTTGAGAGGCCAATTTACTCCTGTGATTGAAGGCACTGGCATAAATGGATTTGTGACATTCGCAGTGTCATAAGGGAGCAGCCGGGTGGCAACATTTCTGTTCGGCTTTCTTAGTTTCCTTATAGATCGGCTCTTTCAGAATTAACTCGATATCTCTTATGCTTTCCACAGCACTTAACCGGTCCCGGAGCAGCCTATTTTTCTCCCGCCACCGCACCACGTTATAAGCCCGTTCATAAGATAACCTGACTGAGTCCCTGACCCTCGTGTTCCAAGAGCCCGAGCAAGGAGGGGTGACGCACTTGACGAGCAACCAGAAAGGGAAGCCTTTGTTAACCAACAGGGAAAGGGAAGTGTTTGAGCTGTTGGTGCAGGACAAGACAACCAAAGAGATCGCACAGCAACTCTTTATCAGCGAAAAAACCGTCCGAAATCATATCTCCAATGTAATGCAGAAATTGAATGTGAAAGGACGGTCGCAGGCAGTGGTGGAGTTGGTCCGGCTCGGTGAATTGAAAATTTAGCCTCATCCCATTGCCCTACCACATGCGTAGGGTTTTTTTATACGTGGGGGGATGGCGACTGATCACCATCTATAATCAGAGTTTGATTCCAAAATAATGAAGGAGCTCGTCACGAAACTGATCGTCCGATGCAACTGGACGTTTCTGTTTTTTCCCGTCCTGGGTGATGGTCAAAAAATCCTGAGTGAGTGTAATCCTTCCATCTTCAGTGGCGATCGTGCACATCTTTTTTATGTAAAGGTGGATGCGGGGGAAGTTTGGTGGTACTCGCACATGGGGGTAAAAGACTGCAATTCATGGGGGAGGGTTGTAAAATAGTACTCCGTAACCCAGTTGTGTTCCATCTTTTTTTGCAGGGCATATCCTTCTCCGTCAGCCTTTGAAATTACCCTGTAACGACCGCTGATATCTTCCAGCTCTTCCCCGGTCAAAGGCAACGGATGTCGACAACAGTCACCGAATCCCACATCTACCACATAAGGTGTTTCCAGTAAGACCAGCAGTGCCAAATGATCGAATTCGGGAGCAAAGGAACCATCCGCCTCCCGTACACGTGCGGAGATGAGCGTCGTATGAAATCCACACTCCCGAAGGAGCCAATGGAACAATCCGTTCAATTCGTAGCAAAAGCCCCCACACCCCCGCTCCACCACTATTTCATACACCTGGGGCAGTGATAAGCGAATGGGTCGATGGAGTGAGATATCCAGATTTTCAAAGGGAATGTGGAGCAGATGGTTCTCCTGAAGCCGGGACAGGAATTGTCGATCCGGATGATCGACGGCAGAGAGTCCGATCCGGCGAAGGTAAGCGGATACATTCATGGTGTTCCTCCTTGTTTGGGGATGAAATGTTGAATGCCAATGGCCCTTTCCCAACTGTGGGAATGGAAAATGTTTGGGGCAACGTCGGCCTTTACTTACCAGTGCCTCGCAAATCTCGGGGAAACCGGGCTATCCCCGGCCTGGGTGAGACCCAGTCCCGACCGTCCCGGCCCCGGATATGGATTTGCCAGACACACCCAAACACACCCAATCACAACGTTTCTGATCGCTTTGCCTGGAAACTCAGTTAAAATCATATCATTGGCGTGTGGTTGCGGTCTTCGGTCCATTTACTCAGACAGTATCCTTTGATGGTCCTGGGACGGATGGATGAGGATTTCGCATTTCATTTTCTGAACACTTGTGTCAGGCCGGTTCACCCGTTACCATATGTGATAGGACAGACCATCTCCGTTGCAGGCGAATTTGGAGGTAAACTGACAGAGATCGGCAAGGGGCCGTTAAAGGGGTTAACGGAAATGGATAATCAAACGGGTTTGTCAAAAGAGCTGGTGGCCGAAATTGAATGCTTGCTCAGGGAGATCAGTGTGGTGGTGAAGCGAAAGGGGCGGGAAATTCTCAACGAATTCCCGATTACTCCTCCGCAGTTCACTGCTTTATTGTGGCTGAATGATGAAGGGGATATGACCATCGGAGACCTGAGTCAGAAGATGTATTTGGCGTGTAGCACGATGACGGACTTGGTGGATCGGATGGAAAAGAACGGTTTGGTGGAACGGGTTCGGGATGACCGGGATCGGCGGGTGGTACGGATCCATCTTCTGAAGAAAGGAAAAGAGATCATCGGGGATGTGATGGAGACACGTCAGTCTTATCTGTCTCAAGTGCTGTCCCGCTTTTCTGAGGAGGAAGTGAGGGAGATGGCAAAGCACCTTTCTCTTCTTCATCGCGAAATAAAGTAAACGGAGTTGGGAGACTTCCTGAAAACACAGGGATACAGAGTTTTTTGGACACTCGGACCGGTTTCACCGCTCTCCCTGTTTTCAACTGGAATCTCACGCTCCAATCTGGTTTCCGGAGTTCTGGCCTGACATGAAGTTTTTATTCGGTTTGTGCAAATTCTATTTTCCGGGAAGGGGATGTTTGGTAGAATTATCACATTCCCCCGGGAATCTGCACATACCGCTTTCTCATCAGGTACATATTCTGACATTGAAAGTGACAGCCAAAAACGGAGCCAACCTGGTTCATGGAGGATGGAAGGTTTTGACCCATCAACATTCTGTGGAAAGTGCCATCGGCATTTTGGATTCCGGTGTCGGAGGCCTCACCGTTGTCCGGGAAGTTTTTCAGCAGTTGCCCAAGGAAAAAGTTCTTTATTTCGGAGATACACTCCGTTGTCCCTATGGTCCCAGACCCTCAGACGAGGTTCGCAGATTCACTCTGGAAATCGTCCGTTATTTATCCGGGCACCCTCTGAAAGCCCTCGTGATCGCTTGCAACACTGCCACAGCCCTGGCTCTCGACGAGGTTCGCCGTCAAGTGAATGTTCCGGTGTTGGGAGTGGTCGAACCGGGAGCCCGGGCGGCAATCAAAGTATCACAACAGGGTCGGGTCGGAGTGATCGGCACCGAAGGTACCATCCGGAGTTCTGCCTATGAACGGGCATTGAAGCGGATTGACCCGAGGTTGTATGTGGTCAGTCTCGCTTGTCCCGCCTTGGTTCCCCTGGTGGAGAGCGGGAGGGAGGAAAATGAGAACTCTCGCAAGATCCTGAGGGAATCCCTGGCTCCGTTGAAGAAGCACAGACTGGATTCATTGATTTTGGGATGTACCCATTATCCCTTGATTGCTTCTATGATTTCCCGGGAGATGGGATCCGGGGTGACCCTGATCAGTTCTGCCGAGGAAACCACCCGGGAATTGATTGGGATCTTGAGCAGCCACGGACTTCTTCGTCAGGGTCCCGCCCGTCACCCCGAGGAACATCACTTCTTCACCAGTGGCCGTCCCGAGGCCTTCCGTAGCATTGCGGAGCGCTGGCTCCACCGAAGGGTGCGGGTGGAGCACGCGGTTCTTTCGGCTCTGGATGAGAGTCAGGTCGGATGAAAATCAGCAGTATCCGCTCAGCCTGTTGTATTTTTCCGCCTTTGTGGCGGATTTTTTCTATGAAATCTCCTCCTGCAACAAACAAGTGTGATATTTTTCCTCAGGGCTCGTATATATGTACCAGAAACTTTTGTCCCGGGAGGGAAGAGCACACATGTGGAACAAGTGGTTCAAAGGGATCGCTCCTTTGCTGATGTTACCCCTAGTGCTGACCGGATGTCTGTTCGGTCCTGAAAAGGAGTCGGCCCCCATCGATCCGCCACCCAAGGAGATGGAGAAATCAGAGAAAGATTCGGGGATTTCGGAAGAGAAGCCCACGACCCGGAAGCAGGATGAATTGGAGCTTTATTTCCTGACGGATACGGGTTATGTAGTGCCCTACTCCATGAACGTTCCCAAAGTGGAAGGAATCGCCAAAGAGGCGATGAAGTACATGGTAAAGGACGGGCCCGCCGAATCCGATCTCCCGGAAGGATTCAGCGGAATTCTTCCGGCGGGGACGGAAGTCAAAGGCTTGGATATCAAGGATGGAACAGCCATCGTGGATTTTTCCAAAGAGTTTCTCGACTATGATGCAAAGATGGAAGAGAAGATCCTGAGTGCGGTTACGTGGACCCTGACCGGATTTGACTCGGTGAACCAAGTGGGGATCCGGGTGAATGGACAGCCACTGGAAGTGATGCCAAAAGGAAAGACTCCGGCCCAGGGGATGACTCGTGACGGAGGAATCAATCTGGAGGTGGCCCAAGGGGTCAAGGTGAGTGACAGTATGCCGGTTACCCTGTACTTCCTGGGACAAACAAAAGATAACACGGTTTACTATGTTCCGGTCACCCGGTTGATTCCCCGTCAGAAAAACGGAGCGGAGGCGGCGATGAAAGAGCTGATCAAAGGTCCTCAACACGGTTCCGAGTTGGTCAGCGCCCTGGTTGAATCCACCCGGGTAAACAGTGTGGAGTTGAAGGGGGATACAGCGGTCGCTGATTTTGGAAAAGAACTTCTTCAATATAGTGATGAAAAAAAAGCTTCTCAGGATGCTCTTAATGCCATCGTTTTATCCTTGACGGAAAACACTGCAGCCAAAAAAGTGAAGATCACCGTGGAGGGTAAGTCCGATGTGGGAAGTGAGGGAGGCGATCTGTTTGATAAACCGGTCCTTCGGCCCAAAAGAGTGAACCCGACCGGACTCTGACCCGTCCACTTCCCGTGGTCCACATGGATCATATGTGATCCGGTTAGGCTAAAGAGGTGAACCGCCTCTTTTTTCTTTGGATCAGGATGGTCGCACCGGCTTCGGTGCTATGATATAATAATTAACTACTTGTCATGGATTTATTGAGCCTCCGGCGTGTCCTCTCCGTAATTGTCACTTTTGAATTTCTGAGGCACATGTCTTGAGAGTGGGGATTTCCGCTCGCAGTTTATAAAACATACATAATGGAGGGGTACGAGTTGAGGGTGGACGGGCGACAGTACAACCAGTTGAGAAATGTGGAGATGATTTCCGATTATATCAAGCATGCGGAAGGGTCCGTCTTGATGTGTGTGGGAGATACCAAAGTGATCTGCACTGCATCGGTGGAAGAGCGAGTCCCCCCTTTTTTGCGGGGATCCGGGAAGGGTTGGGTGACTGCGGAATATTCCATGTTGCCTCGTGCCACCCAATCCCGTACCATTCGCGAATCCAGCAAAGGCAAGGTGGGCGGGCGGACGATGGAAATCCAGCGCTTGATTGGACGCAGTCTGCGATCGGTTGTCCAGCTGGATCGGTTGGGGGAGCGGACCATTTGGCTGGACTGTGATGTGATCCAGGCGGACGGAGGCACCCGTACGGCGTCCATCACTGGTGCATTTGTGGCAGTGGCACAGGCGATCCACGGATTGGTGAAATCGGGAGCCTTGGACTCGGTTCCGATTACTGACTTCCTGGCGGCGACCAGTGTGGGGATCGTGGATGGGCAGCCCTGTCTGGATCTTTGCTATGAGGAAGATTCCCAGGCGAAAGTGGATATGAATGTAGTGATGACCGGATCCGGAAAGTATGTGGAGATTCAGGGAACAGGGGAGGAATCTCCCTTCACCCCGGAGGAACTCCATCAGCTTTTGTCTTTGGCCAGTCTCGGGACAGAACAGCTGATCCGTTTTCAAAAAGATGTGCTCCAAGAGGCGGCGCGTGGGATCGGAGGGAATTGAGATGGAGGAGGAAAAGGTACCTATCGAGGAAACTGAGTGGGTGTTTGCCACCCGTAATGCCCATAAGGTGAAAGAGTTGGATACGATGTTCCACTCTGCTCTCGGGATTCACGTGGTAGGGCTGGATCACTTTGAGGGTTTGCCCGAGATTGTGGAGGATCAGGACACTTTTGAAGGCAATGCCATCAAGAAAGCGGAGACAATCGCCGCAATTCTGGGACTTCCCGTGGCCGCTGACGATTCCGGATTGTGTGTGGATTATTTAAAGGGAGCGCCCGGTGTGCATTCCGCCCGTTACGCAGGTCCCGGGGCGACAGACCAAGCGAACAATGAAAAGTTGTTACAAGCGTTAAACGGGGTTCCGAAGGAACAGAGGGGGGCCGCTTTCGTCTGCGTGCTCGCCTTGGCGATCCCGGGAAAGGACACGCGGACGGTACGCGGGGAGTGCAGAGGTCGCATCACCGAGGAACCCCGGGGAAAATATGGCTTCGGTTATGACCCGCTCTTTTTTCTTCCCGAACAGGGATGCACCATGGGGGAGCTGCCCCCCGAGATGAAAAACCGGATCAGCCACAGATCCCAAGCCACTAAGCGTCTGCTTCACCTGGTGAAAGATCAGTTGGCCATGGGATGGACGACAGGGGGGTGAATCTGTTGTGCGGGTTCTGATTGTCAGCGACAGCCATGGGGAAGGGGAACTTCTGCAGGAAGTGGTGAACCGGGAACAAGCGGATCATGTGATTCACTGTGGAGACTTCTGCACCGAAAGTGCCCAACTCCCGGGGGGATTTGCCACAGTGGTTCGGGGGAACTGCGACTGGGTGGAAGTTCCTTGGGAAGCACAGTGGGAAGGCGGGGGGATCCACTTTTTGATCACCCACGGGCATCGACTCCAAGTCGGTTCTTCTCTCCTTCCCTTACAGTATCGTGCGCAGGAGGTGGGGGCACAGATCGCCTGTTTCGGCCACACTCATATTCCCTTGTCAGAGCGGGTGAATGACATGTTGTTACTCAATCCCGGCAGTCTGGTGAATCCCCGGGGCGGATTTCCAAAGCCTTCATATGCGGTTTTAGAGACATCGGGAAGAGAAGATGTGACTGTTTCTTACTTCACTCCGGATGGGGAGCTCCTCCCCGGCTTGGGTGGAAAATTTACCGTTATAAAAAGGAAGTAATCCCCTTGACGGTTTGGATTTCCATGGTATAATGAACTTCATGGTGGAAGTTGTAACTCCACCGTCGGGTCCCAGTAGCTCAGCTGGATAGAGCAACGGCCTTTGATTAGGAGCCTCTGCAGGGAAACAGAAACTTGCAGAGTGGACGGCACTGTATCGGTGAACCCTTAACAGGTCATGCTGATGGTAACACCGAGGAAACTTGCGATCTCCACACAGGGGATTCAGGAGTTTCGAAGGCTCGGGTCGGTTTTTGCTCGAGGGTAGAGACTCCAAAGAATCATCCGATGCAAAAGAGACTTAACACCGGATGATCGCGAGGCTCCGTAGAGACTATACGTGCCGCACCTGAAACGGTGAAGATATAGTCCAGACCACAAACAACTTGCCTTGGTGGCGAAAGCCATAGTGGTATGCTAAGCCGTCGGTCGGGGGTTCGAATCCCTCCTGGGACGCCAATATCCCTTGGTGGATCGGAAGGAGTTACAACTTTTGTCAAAAAAGAGGCCCCTACCCGGGGTTTTTGTTTTGATTGCCGGGTGGTGGGTCTCTCTTGCAACAGAACCCGCATATGGTATAATGAAGCAGTTGCTTAATAAATGGGATCCTTGCGGGTATTATCTTTTTCGTGCCCGTATGGTTGGCAATAGAGTTCGTCAGGAGGGAAACACAGATGAAGGCAAGCTGGGAAAAGAATGAAAAGAACCGCGGCGTACTCACTGTTGAAGTTGACGAACAGAAGTTGGGCGAAGCGTTGAACAAAGCATTTAAAAAAGTGGTAAAAAACGTGAACATCCCCGGATTCCGCAAAGGAAAGGTTCCGCGCCCCATCTTTGAAAAGCGTTTCGGTGTGGAAGCACTGTATCAGGATGCGGTGGAGATCCTCGTACCGGAAGCGTACCAGGCCGGGGTGGAAGAGACCGGGATCAAACCGGTGGATCAACCGGAGATTGACATCGAACAGCTGGAAAAGGGAAAACCCTTTGTTTTTAAAGCGACGGTTACGGTCAAGCCGGAAGTGAAACTGGGCGATTACAAAGGTTTGGAGGTTCCGGAAAAAGACTTCTCCGTCACTGCGGATGATGTGGAAGCCGAGCTGAAGCGAATGCAGGAGCGCCAAGGACAATTGAAACCTGTGGAAGAGGGAACAGTGGAAGAAAAGGACCGGGTCATCCTCGATTTTGAAGGATTTGTAGACGGGGAAGCCTTCGAAGGCGGTAAGGCGGAAGGATATACGTTGGAAGTGGGCTCCGGTCAGTTCATTCCTGGTTTTGAAGAGCAATTGATCGGATTGAAACCCGGGGGAGAGAAGGAAGTGAAGGTGACCTTCCCCGAGGACTACCATGCTGAAGAACTGGCAGGCAAAGAAGCGGTCTTTCGGGTGAAGCTTCATGAGATCAAACGGCTGGAGCTGCCGGAATTGGACGATGAATTTGCTCAGGATGTCAGCGAGTTGGACACCCTGGATGAATTGAAGAAAGATATTGAGAATAAATTGAAAGAACAGAAGGCCAAGGAAGAAGAAAATTACAAGCGAAATTCATTGGTTGAAAAAGCCTCCGAACAGGCGGAGATTGATCTACCGGATGTCATGGTGGAGCATGAGATCGATCATATGCTGCAACATTTTGAACAGCAGCTCCAGATGCAAGGGGTCAATCTGGATCAGTATGCCCAATTTACCGGACAGGAAAAGTCGGAGATCCGTGAACAGTTTAAAGAGGATGCCGAGAAGAAAGTGCGGGCCAACCTGGTATTGGAAGCCATCGCTGCTCAGGAAAATGTGGAAGTGAGCGATGAAGAGACAGAAGCGGAAGTGAAAAAACTGGCAGAACAGATGGGTCGCGACATCGAAGAAATCCGCAAACTCCTTGAAGCTCAAGGCGGCTTCGATCAGATCCGGAATGAAGTGAAGATCCGAAAAACGATTGACCTACTTGTATCCAACAGTAAAAATGCGGCATAATGAGAATAGGACGGAAAAAACGAGGCACGTCAAGACGCGTGCCTTGTTTTTAAACATATGCTTTGAAGGGAGGAAGAAACCGTGAACTTGATCCCCATGGTTGTGGAGCGAACCAATCGAGGGGAACGGGCGTACGATTTGTATTCCCGTCTGTTGAAAGACCGCATCATCTTTGTCGGGAGTCCGATTGACGATTCGGTTTCCAACACGGTCATTGCCCAGCTGTTGTTTTTGGCGGCGGATGATCCGGACAAGGAGATTTCTTTGTACATAAATTCCCCAGGAGGATCGATTACGGCGGGAATGGCGATTTATGACACCATGCAGTACATAAAACCTGATGTTTCCACCATCTGTGTGGGGATGGCTGCGAGTATGGGGGCATTCCTGCTGGCGGCCGGAACCAAAGGGAAACGATATGCTCTGCCGAACAGTGAGGTGATGATCCATCAGCCACTCGGGGGAGTGCGCGGTCAGGCCGCCGATATTAAAATCCACGCCGACTGGATTCTTAAAACCAGGAAGCGGATTTATGAAATTTTGGCCGGGCGGACGGGTCAACCCCTTTCAAAAATTGAACGGGATTCTGACCGCGACTTCTTTATGAATGCTCAGGAAGCCATGGAATACGGGTTGGTGGATCAGGTGATGATCACCCGCTGACAGACTTTGAGAGGGGTGATACGGTTGTTTAAATTCAATGAAGAGAAAGGGCAACTGAAGTGTTCCTTCTGCGGTAAATCACAGGATCAGGTCCGGAAACTGGTGGCCGGTCCCGGTGTTTACATCTGTGATGAGTGTATTGAGCTTTGCAACGAAATTGTGGAAGAGGAATTGGGCGGCGAAGAAGAGCTTGATTTGGAGAACCTGCCGAAACCCCAGGAGATCAACGCCATCCTGGATGAGTATGTCATCGGACAGGAGCAAGCCAAGAAATCGCTCTCAGTGGCCGTCTATAACCACTATAAGCGGATTAACAGCTCCCACAAGTCTGATGATGTGGAGCTTCAGAAAAGCAACATCATTATGATCGGTCCGACGGGGAGCGGGAAAACGCTGTTAGCCCAAACCATGGCCAAGATCCTGAATGTTCCCTTCGCGATCGCCGATGCTACCTCTTTGACTGAAGCCGGGTATGTGGGGGAAGACGTTGAAAATATTCTTCTCAAACTGATCCAGGCTGCGGATTACGATGTGGAAAAGGCAGAACGTGGGATTATCTATATCGACGAGATTGACAAGGTAGCTCGTAAGTCTGAGAACCCATCCATCACCCGGGATGTTTCCGGAGAAGGGGTTCAACAAGCACTCCTGAAAATCCTGGAGGGAACCGTAGCCAGTGTTCCCCCACAGGGGGGACGCAAACATCCCCATCAGGAGTTCATTCAGATCGACACCGGCAACATCCTGTTCGTCTGTGGCGGTGCATTTGACGGCTTGGAGCCCATCATCAAACGAAGGATCGGTAAAAAAGTGATCGGTTTCGGTGCGGACAGCAACACGGAGGATCTGAAACCGGGTGAATATCTGAAAATGGTCTTGCCGGAAGATCTGCTCCGTTTCGGCTTGATTCCGGAGTTCGTCGGCCGTCTGCCGGTCATCTCCACCCTGGAACCCCTGGACCAGGACGCTCTGGTTCGGATCCTCACCGAGCCGAAAAATGCGCTCGTCAAACAATATCAGAAGCTGTTGGAAATGGATAATGTCAAACTCACCTTTGAAGAAGACGCGTTGAAGGCGATTGCGGATGAGGCGATCCGGCGCAACACCGGTGCCCGGGGATTGCGCGCGATCATTGAATCCATCATGTTGGATGTCATGTTTGATCTTCCGTCCCGCGACGATGTGTCTGAATGTGTGGTGACGGAAGCCACCGTTCGAAACAAGGTGGCCCCCCGTCTCACCAGCAGAAAAGGGCGCTCAGTCAACAAAAAGGAAGAGAGCGCTTGAGGGAATGAAACGCACTCGAAATCGGGTGCGTTTCTCTTTTGCTGTTGAAGAAAAGGGGGATTCTCCGAAGTATTTGTGATAGAATACTGTTGGCAGTTTATTATTATATAATTCAATTGGAAATCATCAGAAGTGGAGTTGTGGTTGCATGCAAGTGGAAGTGGTTTCACGGGAAGACTATTTGTCCTTCATTGAAAAACAACCTTTGGGAAACTTCATGCAGTACCCTTCCTGGGCGGAAGTGAAGACAGAATGGAAAAACGATCTCCTGGGCTGGTTTGACACAGAGGGGCAAATGGCGGGTTGTGCTTTGGTTTTGTACCGCAAACTCCCCGGTATGAATAAGTATCTGGCTTATATCCCCCGGGGTCCGGTGATTGACTGGGAGTCAAAAAACATCGGCGAATGGTTCGCTCCCTTGTTTGAATTTCTCCGTCGGCGAAATGTGTTCAGTATCAAAATGGAGCCCCCGGTCGTGCGGGCCAAATGGAAGACCCCCACGATTAAGAGTTATCTCAAAGAGGTGAGGAAGCACGGACTCAAGGGGAAAACCTTTCGTGATCTGGGGCCGGATGAAGTGGATGCCCGCGCTGAATATGTTCAGCAGGAATTGGCGGCGATGGGCTGGAAGAAAAAAGAGGGAGAAGGCGGTTTTTCAGCGATTCAGCCCCAATATGTGTTCCGCCTCCCTTTAAAGGGACGAACCTTGGATGAGATTTTTTCCGGTTTCCATACGAATTGGCGTCGCAACGTGCGAAAATCGGAAAAACAGGGTGTGGAAGTGACCGAAGGCGGACTGGAAGAGTTGCCCGAGTTTTATGATCTTCTGAAAGTGACGGCAGAGCGGGACAAGTTTGCCGTTCGAAGCTATTCTTATTTTGAGACGATGTACAAGGCGCTGAAAAGAGAGGATCCGAATCGGATCCGGCTCTATTTAGCAAAGTATGAGGGTGAACTGCTGGCCTCGACCCTTGCCATCCATTCCAACGGTCATACATGGTATCTCTACGGAGCCAGTGGTAATGAGATGCGGGAGAAGATGCCCAACCATGCAATTCAGTGGCGAATGATTCAGGATGCCCATGAAATAGGAGCCCATACTTATGACTTTCGGGGGATCAGTGATGCCCTGGATGAATCGGAACCCTTGTATGGTCTGCTCCGCTTTAAGTTGGGCTTTGGCGGGGAAGCCTGTGAATTGATCGGAGAATGGGATTATCCCTTACAACCTCTTCTCCATTGGGCTTTTGACATGTATATGAAGAAGCGATGACAGAGGTGGTTGACAATGAGTCTCACCCTGTACCTGAACCGACGGGATTGGTTTCGGCACATGGAAGAGATGGAGGAGCTGTATCCCGGCTGTGTTCCGGTGATCAAAGGGAACGGATACGGTTTTGGCAATGAAGTTTTGGCTGATGCCGCACAGAAGTCCGGCAAGCGGGAGATCGCCGTGGGAACAGTGGAAGAAGCGCGACAGTTGGAGGTGTCCCATCGCTTCGATCAGATGATCGTACTGACTCCTGTCATGTCGGAACTGATGGAAGTCGATTTGGTGTCGGGACGTGTTTATACCGTGGGTAGCCGGGATCAATTGCAATTTCTCGTCACTGCCATCGACGGATTGCTGCCAAGTGGAGGAAGAGGGGCGGAGGAGCCTTTTCGACTGAATCTCTTGATCAAATGTCAGTCTCCTATGAAACGATACGGCTTTTCACTGGAAGATGCAGGCCTGCTACCCGAATGGATCCGGACGGCAGAGACGGATCGGGTCAAAATTGAAATCAAAGGTCTCTCCATTCATTTTCCCAAGGAAAGAATGACTTTCCAGGAAAAAGAGAAATGTATTGGCGATTGGTTGGAAACAATGAAACAGGTGGGTCTTCCTCTAGAACGGATTTATGTCAGTCACCTGTCTTCGGAGCAGTATCGCAGGTTGGTGGAGCAATGGCCGGAGGTCGGATTTGCGATGCGACTTGGCACCGACCTCTGGCTCGCCGATAAATCCTTTATAACAACCAAGAGCACGGTGTTGGATGTACAATCCATTCGCAGGGGGGAGCGGTTTGGCTACAAACAACAGCGTGCCCGCCGAAACGGGCATCTGGTGTATCTGGCCGGAGGTACGGCGAATGGAGTGGGATTGGAAGCCCCCGTCACTTCCCGAGGATGGAAGGACCGGTTAAAGTTAACGGCCTTTTGGCTGATGGGTCTGTTCAACTTCCACTTGAGCCCCTTTACTTATCGTGGAAAGCGGCTGTGGTTTGCGGAACCGCCTCATATGCAGACGAGTGTTCTTTTCTTTCCGGCCGGTTCCTCCCTTCCCGAGGTGGGGGAAGAGCTTCCGGTCCAATTGCGTATGACAACCGCCTATTTTGACCGACGGGTGGATACCGGGGAAGTGGAAGAAAGAATGAATGCTGAGGAAAATGAAGAAAAAGGCAACCCTGTTCATCTAGCGCTTTAACAACGCGCAGCCCTGTCGCCGTGGCCCTAATTCCGGGAAACGGCGTTTTTTTGACCCTGATTATCCCACGGGACCGACGGTCATACTAACACCCAGATAAAAGGGGTATGGACTTTTGTGTGACCTGAAGACGGGGAGGAAAGGGAATTGAACTGGACAATCTTGATTATGATGTTGCAGGTCTTCTTTTCGATCGTGATCGGTCTGTATTTCTGGAATTTGCTTCGGAATCAGCAATCCAGCCGCTCCGCGGTGGATCGGGAATCCCGGAAAGAGATGGACAAATTGCGGAAGATGCGCAGCGTTTCCTTGACTGAACCTCTGTCGGAAAAAACCAGGCCTTCATCCTTTGATGAGATCGTGGGTCAAAAAGAGGGACTCAAAGCGCTGAAAGCGGCTCTCTGTGGGCCCAACCCACAACATATACTGATCTATGGACCTCCAGGTGTCGGAAAGACAGCCGCAGCCCGGGTGGTACTGGAAGAAGCCAAAAAAAATCCACAGTCTCCCTTCAACTCCACTTCAAAGTTTGTGGAAATCGATGCCACTACCGCCCGCTTTGATGAAAGAGGGATCGCCGATCCCCTGATCGGATCAGTACATGATCCCATCTATCAAGGAGCCGGTGCCATGGGCATGGCCGGAATCCCTCAACCCAAACCGGGAGCGGTTTCCAAGGCGCACGGGGGGGTACTGTTCATCGATGAGATTGGAGAACTTCATCCGATTCAAATGAATAAACTCCTGAAGGTTTTGGAAGACCGAAAGGTGTTTTTTGAAAGTGCATATTACAGTTCAGAAGATGTAAACACCCCGAGCCATATCCATGATATTTTTCAAAATGGTCTTCCCGCTGATTTTCGCTTGGTGGGGGCGACCACCCGTACTCCCGATGAGATTCCGCCGGCGATTCGTTCCCGCTGTGTGGAGATCTTTTTCCGGCCGCTTCTGGCGGAAGAGATTGGCCGCGTCGCACATCAGGCGATGGAGCGGATCGGATTTGATCATGAACCCGCCGCGGTGGAAGTGATCAAGAAATATGCCACCAACGGCAGGGAAGCGGTCAACATGGTGCAGACCGCTGCCGGGTTGGCATTGACTGAAGGTGAAAAAGAGATAAAAGCTTCCGATGTGGAGTGGGTGGTTCACAGTAGTCAATTAACTCCGCGGCCGGATAAAAAAGTGCCGGAAAAAGCACAACCGGGACTGGTGAACGGACTCGCCATCCATGGGCCCAACATGGGAATTCTGCTGGAGATCGAAGTGACTGCAGTCCCGGCAGGACCGGGACAAAGAGGTTCCATTCAGATCAGCGGGCTGGTGGACGAAGAGGAATTGGGAGGACGGCAACGCACTCTTCGCAGAAAAAGTATGGCTCGCAGCTCGGTGGACAATGTGCTGACCGTTTTGGGCCGAACTGATATCGATCCTTATGCATACCATTTGCATCTCAATTTTCCGGGCGGGGTCCCATTGGATGGACCATCGGCGGGAATTGCGATGGCATCCGCCATATATTCCGCGATCAAGGGAATTCGGGTGGACAATCGCTTGGCGATGACCGGCGAATTGAGTATTCATGGGAGAGTGAAACCTGTTGGCGGGATTGTGGCCAAAGTGGAGGCGGCCAAGCAAGCGGGAGCCAACCGGGTGTTGATCCCCGAGGAAAATATGCAGGCGATGTTTTCCGGAATGGATGGGATTCAGGTGATCCCGGTCAGAGGAATTGACGAAGTGTTGCAAGCCCTGCCCATGCAAGCGGGTGAGGAACAACAGGGGGCAGTATCCGCATCTGTTTTGACCGCGACTCCTTCTCCGATCACCTGAGGAAATCCGCAATCGGCCGGCTGTCATGGACAAAAGAGAATGAATAAGATAAAATCGTACAAAGCTCGACAAAACGACATCGGAGACGGCATTCGGAGGTGCATTCATGGCTGTAAAAGAGGAGGAGCGCGTACTGCCATTGCTACCACTTCGCGGTTTGCTGGTTTACCCCAGTATGGTTTTGCACCTGGATGTGGGTCGCGAACGATCCGTGAAGGCATTGGAGCAGGCAATGGTGGAGGATGATCTGATTCTCCTTGCAACGCAGCATGAGGTTCAGCTTGAAGAACCGACGCCGGAGGATATCTTTAAAATGGGCACGATTGCCCGGGTACGGCAAATGCTCAAATTGCCCAACGGGACGATTCGGGTCCTGGTGGAAGGGTTGTCCCGGGCCCGGCTTCTGGAGTTTTTGAAGACTGAACCCCATTACCAGGTACGTGTTCGCGAGATCATACAGGAGGAAGCTCATGATATAAATGTCGAAGCCTTGATGCGATCGGTCTTGGATCATTTTGAACAGTACTTGCGGCTGTCCAAAAAGATGTCCCCGGAAACTTTGTCGGCAGTATCTGATATCGATGAACCGGGTCGCTTGGCGGATGTGGTCGCTTCGCACCTTCCCCTCAAAATGGAGGATAAACAGAAAATCCTGGAGACGGTGGAGGTCCGGGAACGTCTGGAAACGCTCCTTTCCATGTTGAACAATGAGCGGGAAGTGTTGGAGCTGGAACGAAAAATCTCCCAGCGCGTCAAAAAGCAGATGGAGAAAACCCAAAAAGAGTATTATCTCCGTGAGCAGATGAAAGCAATTCAACGGGAACTGGGAGAAAAAGAAGGACGTCTCGGGGAAGTGGAGGAACTTCGGGAACAGCTGGCCAAACTGGAAGCGCCAGAGGAAGTGAAAGAAAGGATTGAGAAAGAACTGCAGCGGTTGGAGAAAATCCCCACTTCTTCCGCTGAGGGCGGTGTGATCCGCACATACGTGGAATGGTTGCTGGAGCTTCCATGGTTGAAAGAGACCGAAGATGACCTGGACCTGAAAAAAGCGGAAAGAATTCTGGATGAGGATCATTACGGCTTGGAAAAGGCGAAAGAACGGGTGTTGGAGTACCTGGCCGTCCAAAAGATGGTACGGCAGCTGAAAGGACCCATCCTGTGTCTCGTTGGGCCGCCGGGAGTGGGGAAAACCTCCTTGGGTCGCTCCATCGCCCGCGCACTTGGCCGTCAATTTGTCCGTATCTCTCTGGGCGGAGTCAGGGATGAGGCGGAAATTCGCGGCCATCGCCGCACTTATGTGGGAGCTATGCCCGGGCGAATTATCCAAGGAATTAAAAACGCGGGAACTTCCAACCCGGTCTTTCTTCTGGATGAGATCGATAAAATGACGATGGATTTTCGGGGGGATCCTGCTTCCGCTCTGTTGGAAGTGCTTGATCCGGAACAGAACAAAACCTTCAGTGATCACTATATCGAGGTGCCCTACGACCTGTCTAAGGTGATGTTTATCACCACAGCCAATACATTGCACACGATTCCCCAGCCACTTTTGGATCGGATGGAAACCCTGTACATCTCCGGGTATACCGAGATCGAAAAGGAACAGATCGCCAAGGAATACCTGATTCCCAAACAGATCGAGGAGCATGGCCTGACCAAAGAAATTTTTCAGATTCACAAGGAGGCCATTCGCAATGTGATCCGGTATTACACCCGGGAGGCGGGTGTCCGGAATCTGGAGCGAATCTTTGGCAAACTGGCCCGAAAAGGCGCTAAGCAATTGGTTTCCGGCGATCGTAAGCGGGTGGTCATCACAGCCAAAAGCCTCTCCAAATATCTGGGGCCGGAAAAATTTCGCTACGGGAAGGCAGAGGAGACTGATCAGACAGGGGCGGCCACCGGGTTGGCTTGGACTGCCGCCGGTGGGGATACTCTCACCATCGAAGTATCCGTTCTCCCTGGCAAAGGAAAATTGACCCTAACCGGTAAACTGGGGGACGTGATGAAGGAATCAGCCCAGGCTGCATTCAGCTATATCCGATCCCGGGCAGAAGAATGGGAAATCGATCCCGAGTTCAACGAAAAAAATGATATTCACATTCATATTCCGGAAGGAGCCATCCCCAAAGACGGTCCCTCAGCCGGCATCACGATGGCCACAGCACTGATTTCCGCGCTGACAGGTGTGCCGGTATCCCGGGAGGTCGGGATGACTGGAGAGATCACCCTCCGGGGCCGCGTCTTGCCGATCGGGGGGCTGAAAGAGAAATCCTTGGCCGCCCATCGGGCGGGCTTGACCCGGATTCTGATTCCTATAGAGAATGAAAAGGATCTGGACGAGATTCCAAAGAGTGTGAGGAAAGATATGAAGATCACCCCGGTCAGCCATATGGATGAAGTGCTGAAACTGGCATTGGTGAGGGATCCCAATGAAAGTGACTGAGTCGGAGTTTGTCATCAGCGCCGTCGGACCAGCTCAATACCCTGCGGACGCCCTGCCGGAAATCGCTCTGGCCGGGCGTTCCAATGTGGGGAAATCATCTTTGATCAATCGGTTGATTCATCGGAAAAATTTGGCCCGGACCAGTTCCAAGCCGGGGAAGACCCAAACCATCAATTTCTATCGGATCAACAGGGTTTTACTTTTGGCGGACATGCCGGGCTACGGTTTCGCCAAGGTTCCCAAATCGGTCAAAGCCGCCTGGGGTCGTATGATTGAAGGTTATCTCAGCCAACGGGATGAACTGTGTGGAGTGATTCAGGTGATCGATGTGCGGCACCCACCCACCCGGGACGACATCACCATGTACGAATGGTTGAAACATTACCGGATGCCCACAGTGATCGTGGCGACCAAGGCGGATAAAATCCCCCGCGGCCGCTGGCAAAAACACCTGAAACAAGTCCGGGAGGGTCTCCATCTGAAAACGGGTGTTCCGTTGATTTTGTTCTCAGCTCAGACGGGACAGGGGAAAGAAGAGGTATGGGCGGAAATTCGGAGATTGATGCGAAGTGAAGAGGATGGCTCCTGACAAACGTTCTTCCTCTGGGGAACCAATCGGGACAGGGACGAATAGGTTACATAGGACACTGATGATGAACCCTATCAGATGACACAGACATTTGGGGAGAAAGGTTGGAGGACAGGATGGATCAGAAGATTCGCGTCGCCGTGCTCTTCGGAGGAAAATCGGGGGAACACGCGGTTTCACTTCAGTCTGCCGCATCGGTGATCCAGGCTATGGATCTGGAAAGAATGGATGTTTTGCCGATCTTGATCAATCCGGAGGGGAATTGGCAACCGGGACAATATGCTCTTCCCGCCTTGGAAGGGAAAATGGAGCCGAAGCTGCTGGAGGAATTGGGCAAGCGGACGACAGCCGGGGAACAGTTTCCTGTCTCTTCTTCCTTGCCAGTGTTGAAGTGGGAGGAGATCGATGTGGTGTTTCCGGTCCTTCACGGCACCTTCGGCGAAGACGGGACGGTTCAGGGAATGCTGGAAATCGCCGATATCCCATATGTGGGTGCGGGTGTTCTCGCTTCAGCTGTTGGCATGGACAAGGTGATGATGAAGAAAATCTTTGCCCAGGAAGGACTTCCACAGGGGAAATTCACCTTCTGTTTGCGCAACTCCATCGAAAAAGACATCGATGCAGTGATTACTGGAATCGAAGCTGAATTTGGCTATCCTTGCTTTGTCAAGCCAGCCAATTCGGGTTCCAGTGTAGGCATTTCCAAGGCGAAAAATCAAGAGCAGCTGAAGAAAGCTCTTCGGCTGGCTGCCCGTTATGATCGGAAAGTGATTGTGGAAGAGTTTATTGATGCCCGAGAGGTGGAGGTGGCCGTTCTCGGAAATGACGAGCCGGTTGCTTCCGTACCAGGAGAGATCGTCTCTTCCAACGACTTTTACGACTATCGGGCCAAGTATATCGATGGCAAGTCAGAGATGCGGATTCCTGCGGAACTGTCGGAGCCTGTCCTGGAAGAAATCCGTGGATTGGCGTTGAAAGCCTATCAGGGAATCGATTGCAGCGGTCTTGCCCGGGTCGATTTCTTTATCCGAAATTCGGATGGAAAGGTGTTGATCAATGAGATTAACACTATGCCCGGTTTCACTCCCTTCAGCATGTACGCCAATTTGTGGAAGCATTCCGGCATCAGTTATCCGGAACTGATTTCAAGGCTGATTGACTTGGCCCTGGAGCGTCACGGGGAGAAAAAGAAATCGATCACCACTTTTGATGTGGAGTAAGGTGTTGGGATCCCCCGTATTGCATACGGGGATTTTTTGTGGAGCAGGGGTGGCATTAAGAACCCTCGGAGCCGACTATTTCTTAAAGGCCATATAACCACCCAATATCACCAAAATACCGGGCCAATAGCTGTTCAAAATTTGCGTCGCCGGGTTCAGTCCCGGAAGATCGGCCACACCCGGCCAAGCAAACAATCCGAGCAGCAGCAACAGGGTACCGATCGTGCCGTGGTGTCTGTTTTTTTTGATCAGACCGCCGAAGATGAGGAAAGTTGCACCGATGATGACGGGGATCATGCTCCAGTGAGAAGGCCAATCTTTGATGTGGTTCAAACCCCATGCGTGTAGGCCCAGGCCCAGTGCGATTCCACCCCAGATCATTAAATAGGGGTGCCTCGGCTTGTGCCGGGCATAGATAATCACTAGCAAACCAGCCGCCGCAAGGATCAATTCCCAGGAAAGAGTGTCGGGGGAGGGTGAGATTCCTTGTTTTCGGAACAATAGGAAGATACCGGCAAGGGCGATCAATATTCCGATGGTTTTTGTGCGCATGTCGGCTCTCCTTTCCATTAATAAAGTATTTTCCGGAAGTTGGACAAAATTATTGACGAGAGTGCCACCTGAGAAACTTCGTTCGGTCCTGGGAAACCAAGACGGCGACACAGCATTCAGACTTCGTCCCCCCGCACTGACGAATGGGCCGGAATTGCCCTATGTCATGGATTGATATCTCCTGGCTTTGGCCGGCCTTTTCCCGGATCAACCGGGCGAACTGTCAGCCGTTCTCTGTGCCATCGGGTTTCGGCTCAATGGCAGACCGGTAACCGCTATGTCTGCCGCCGTACCAACTGGAGACACATTTTCAGCGGCAGACCAGTCCGAACCAGGTGGCCTTGATCTTTGCCATAGAGCCAATCGCTCTAGCATCAGGTACGAAAGTGGTAGCTAAAATCAATGAAAAGCAGGGCGGTATCCCCCCGGATCTGTAGGGTAGACATCCGACAATCCCCTTTGATATATAAAAATTGATTCAAATCCCATAGTATCATAGATCCGAATGAGGGCAGACAAGAACTTTTCAAAAGGAATCCGCTGTTCAATGGTTCTAGTCTTAATAACCATGGTAAAATTATGTTAAGATTAAATAAGACATTTGAATGGGTTTGTATTCTGACCAAAGAACTATTTCGTAAGGAGCCGATGATCCGGCTCCTTGGAAAGCAGGAAAGGAGGTCGCCAGATTTTAAAAGGTCGGATCTGTAATTTCGGACACTCTTCCAGACGGTCGGAGGTGTCCCCTTACATATGCTGTTCGCAAAAGTACAAAAAGATTGGCGGGTAGGATCTGAATGAAATGGCAGAATTGGCTGGAACGGACAAGTCGATGGTCAGTGGTCTTTTTTGCATGGTTTCTCTCTGCATTCACGGTTTTAATGCAAGAGTCGGATGTCGGATGGAGTCCCCTTCATTTGATTGTATTGGCTTCCTTGTTGATGATTACGGAGTTTTTTCCGTTTCCGGGACAGGAGGGAAGAGTGACAGTTCACTTTCCGTTTCTGTTCACCCTGACCTCTATGTTTTCTCCGGGTCTCGCGGGAATCGTGTATACAGCGATCGTCCTTGCAGTGACTTTGATCAAAAAGCACTCCCTGTACCGGGCGGCTTTCCGGACCGGATATACCATTCTGGGATTGTTCGGAATACAGTTGTTCCTGTCTGAAGTCGGGACGGACTGGATCAACCAGGGCGGGATTACCATGCCTTTTCTGGCGACAGCAGGAAGTGTGCTGGTCTATGAAACCATCAGCAAAGGCGTTCGTGACGTCATCGAACTTATACGTCCCCATCCGCGGCGGTCGCGTCTCTGGTGGGCCAATTGGCAGTTGGAATCGGGAGCGGCTCTGTTGTCTCTAATCTACTCCCTGGCTTACTACGGGATGTTGCATGAGGGGAGAGAGACCGATTCCTTAGCATTATTGTTTTTCTATGCTCCCTTGGCGGCTTTTGCCGTCCTGTCCAATGTCATCGTCCGACTGGCACGAAAAGAACAGAAATTAAAGTTGCTGTTTGTGCTGGCCACCGAAATCAACCGGAACCTGGATCTCCGAAAAGTGATGGAAAAAACAATTCTTCCCTTATCCAAGGTGATTCCCTACAATCGTGGATTCTTTTATCTGCTGAAAAACGGCCGGCTCTATCCTGCCGTGACAGCGGGAGAGGTGCCGGAACACCTGAAGAAGTGGCAACCTCCGCTGAACCAGGGGATTAGCGGATGGGTCGCCGCCCACGGCGTTCCCGCCATGATTCACCATGCTGGACGGGATCCCCGGTGCCTCGAGGATATGGAGGAGTTGGATGAGGTCTGCTCAGTCCTATCGGTCCCTCTCAAGATGGATGGGGAGGTGCTGGGGGTGATCACTCTGTGGAAGATGGAACAGCGGGCCTTTGAAGAAGTGGATCTCACCTTTCTTCAGGTATTGGCCAGTCAGACTGTGGTGGCGATCAAAAACGCCCGGTTGATGGAAGAGAGAGAACGGCGGGTGGTCGCAGAAGAGAGAAACCGTCTGGCCAGGGAAATCCATGATGGGATCGCCCAATCATTTGCAGGTGTACTGATGAAAGTGGAATCTTCCCTAAAGGTTTTTGATTCCCGTCCGGAGCAAGTGCGCAAGTGGTTGGAGGAGAGTCAAGTGGAGTTGCGGGATGGTCTCAAAGAAGTCCGCCATTCCATCACGGCACTCCGTCCTTCCCCGGCAGCCCGGATCGGGTTGATCCCGGCCCTTCGCAGACGGGTGGAGGCATTTGAAAGTGAAACAGGTGCTGAAGGCATCTTTGAAATCCGTGGGGAAAAAGTCCCCCTCAATGATGATGCGGTGGAAACCATTTATATGGTTTGCCACGAAGCTCTCTCCAATGCGGCCAAGCATGCAAAAGCCTCCCGCATTCGTGTTTCCCTGGATTATCAACCTGATGAAGTGCGGCTGACAGTGGAGGACAACGGTGTCGGTTTTTCCTTGGCCAAAGCGGTGTACAAAGCTGAAGCGCAAAAACGCTATGGAATTGTGGGGATGAATGAACGAGCTCAAAATTTGGGAGCCGCCCTGCAATTTGACAGCGAAGAGGGAGAAGGGACCCGGGTCATCCTGAATATACCGATCGGAGAAGAGGAGGAGGCGGCTGTCCATGCCCATTAACGTGTTATTGGTGGATGACCATGCGGTTTTGAGAGACGGGTTGTCCAATATCATCAGTCTGGAAGAGGACATGGAGGTCGTTGGACAGGCGAGCAGTGGAGCGGAAGCGCTGTCGATGATTGAAGAATTGCAACCTGATGTGGTGCTCATGGATATCAATATGCCGGGGATGAGCGGGGTGGAAGCGATTCGGCGCATCCGTGCCAAAGACCAAAAAGTGGCAGTATTGGTGTTGACCATGTTTGACAGGGATGAATATCTATATGAGTCGATCCGGGCCGGGGCGACAGGCTATCTGTTGAAAGATGCACCCTCCTCCGATGTGATCGATGCGATCCGTTCTGCATCCCGGGGAGAATCCACACTTCATCCGGTGATGGCCAGAAAACTGTTGGACAACATCAGCGGGGGCAAAAAAACGGATCGGGGTTCCAATGAAGATTCACTCACTCCCCGGGAATTGGATGTTCTTAATCTGATGGTGAAAGGGTTGTCCAACAAAGAGATCGCCGAACAGCTTTTTATCAGCGACAAAACAGTCAAGATCCATGTCAGCAACATATTGAAAAAGTTGCAGGTCAAAAGCCGTTCTCAGGCGATTATCTATGCGATCCAACACGAATTGGTGTTGCTGGATTGACGGGGAGCGGGCATATCCCGCAAAAAAACGGGTCAACGGAAGGTTGGACCCGTTTTTATTTTTCAATCAAAGGGGCAGGGTTCTGAGTTTTTCTTGTGGATGGATCAACAGACAGCCTCTATTCCAGGTTGCGGTGTCTGAGCAGATATTTTTCCAGGCGGGAGACGGCTTCATACATGACTGTGGCACAGATGGCCACAACTACCAGGCTCATGATGACGAGGGTCAGATTAAACACCTGAAACCCGTACATGATCAGGTATCCCAATCCATTTTTGGAAACCAGAAATTCCCCCACAATCACTCCGACCCAGGCCAGACCGACATTCACCTTTAATGCGGCGATCATATCGGGAATACAGGCGGGGAAGATAATTCGGGTGTACAGTTGCCGCCGGGTGGCTCCAAAGGAGCGGGCCAATTTAAGATAGTCGGTGCTTACACTCCGAAAGCTGTTGTGAATCACCAAAGTGGTAATTACGACTGTGATAGCCACCCCCATCATCAGGATGGAGCCAAACCCGGCGCCGAAGGTGACAATAAACAGCGGTCCGAGGGCGACCTTGGGCATGCTATTCAAAACAACCAGGTAGGGGTCCAGCACCCGGGAAAGAAAGGGAGAGGCCCAGATCAACGTGGCCAGAGCCGTGCCTGCAGCGGTTCCCAGGATAAAACCGATCACCGTTTCAAGGATCGTGACCCCGATATCGTCGATCAAATTGCCGTCGGACAGCATCTCAAAAAACAGGTTCCAGATCCGGGAAGGGCTGCTGAAGAGAAAAGGATCGATCCACCCCGACCGGGAACTGATTTCCCATCCGCCCAGAAACATAATCAGAATGATCCATCGGGTGATCCCGACCCACCCGTCCTGCAATCGGAGACGTCGCAAGTAACGGGCATGGATCTCCGATTTAGCCCCACGGGACAATCGGGCGTCCATCCATTTCTTCACCACAGCTCCATCTCCTTCCACAACACGTCAAACAGGGGGCGAAAAGAAGGCTTTCCCCGGGCTTCCAACGGGGAAGCTGACCTGAGTTCTTCCGGGACTTCCAACGTGCGACGTATTTTGCCCGGTCTTCCGCCCATTACCAGGATTCGGTCGGACATGGCGAGGGCTTCTTCCAGGTCGTGAGTGACTAACAGAACAGTCATCGAACGGTTTTCCAACGCTCGGATCAATAATTCTTCCAAATGGAGTTTGTTCTGGTAGTCCACGGCGGAGAAGGGTTCATCAAGCAGCAGGATTTTTGGTTGAACAGCCAGTGTCCGCACCAAGGCCACGCGCTGTCTCATCCCGCCGGAGAGCTGGGAGGGAAAATGCTTCGCTATGTGTTCCAAACCCAATTCTTTCAGCAGGAGGCGAGCCTGCTTTCTGGTGGCCTCGTCATTCATCCCTCTGAACTCCAGGCCGAGGAAGATATTATCCTCCACTGTCCGCCAATCCAGCAAACAATCCCTCTGCAACATGTAGCTGACACGTCTGTTTGGTGCTTCCACCTTTTCTCCGGCAATCCGAACCTCCCCCTCTGTAGGTTGGATCAAACCGGCAACAAGAGAGAGAACCGTACTTTTTCCGCATCCGCTGGATCCGATCAAACTGACAAACTCACCGGGTCGGATCTCAAAAGAGACTGGCTCCAGGGCCTGGATCTCATCTTCCCGGCTCAAGTACGCTTTGGTTACACGAAGGGCCTCAATGACAGGGGTGTCGCTCAAAAATGGTCCCTCCTTCCGGTCCCAACTGCAGTCACTTCAAGCTTTTTACCACTTTGTCGGCGATGTCCCTCCGGATCACTTGGTCATAGGGGACATTGCCGGGAAGTTCACCCGCCTCTTTCATCACTTGAAGCATATGGTTGTACTCCTTCCGGTCAATGATCGGGTCTGTGGCCCAGGTTTCCTGTGACTGATAACGTTGGATCACTTTGATCAGAATCTCCCGGTCTGTATCCTTGAATGAGGGCTGAATGGCATCGGCGATTTCCTCCGGGGAATGGTTTTTCACCCAGCGTTGAGCTTTGTAGAGGGCACGGGTGAATCGTTCCATCAGCTCCGGATTCTCCCTGAGGTAACTCTCTTTCGCAAGGTAGACGGTGTAGGGCAACCTTCCGCTGTCCAATCCGAAGGAAGCAACCACATATCCCTTTCCTTCCTGTTCGATCTTGGAGGCGACCGGTTCGAAGAGTTGGGCGTAATCTCCCGTTCCCGAAATAAAAGCGCTGCCCAGGTTTTTAAAATCGATATTTTGGATGATCTCGACCTCTTTGTGAGGTACGAGGCCGTTTTTCCGTTGTACATGTTCGCTCACCATTTCCGGCATTCCGCCTTTACGCTGTCCGAGGAGCTTTTTTCCTTTCAACTCTTTCCATTGGAAATTTTTGGTCGGCTTTCGGGAAACAAGGAAGGTGCCGTCTGTCTGGGTTACTTGAGCAAAACCGATGATGGGGTTTTGTGCCCCCCGGGAGGTGACATAGATTCCGGTTTCCGCTCCGACGAGGACCACATCTGCATCGCCAGAGAGAAGAGCCGTCATCGTTTTGTCTCCACCGAACCCGTTGGAGAGCTCGATCTGGATGCCCTCTTTCTCATAAAACCCTTTGTGGATAGCTACATACTGAGGAGCGTAAAAGATGGACCGGGTAACCTCCATCACACGTATTCGCTCGTGACGGGGGCTGGCATCATCCGCAGAGCAGGCCGTGATCATCAGGAGCAGACTCAGCAACAGGCACAGGGTGAAACTGTTTTTTACAGATTGCATGCCGGTTCCCTCCGTAAAAAATGGGCTGCTGTATCCTATGCCCAGCTTCAAAATCTGTTCACAACCTCCTTTTTTCATGGGAGAATAGCCTGTGCTATAATGGGGTATGAATACACATGATCCACGGCGTGTAATCACCGCGGTTACACGCACCGGCAGCACCGGCCTGTCGGATGTGGATGACCGGCAATCCGAAAGCCGGGTAGATCGGGGTGAGTCTGATGCACATCATCGTAACAGGATTCAATCATGAGACGGCGCCGGTGGAACTCCGGGAACGGATGACTTTCTCCGTCGAAGGTTTGGGCCGTTCCCTCCAACGGCTCCGCAACACGAAAAGCATACTGGAGTGTGTGATCCTCAGCACCTGCAACCGGATGGAGCTGTATGTGGTCAGCGATCAGCCTCACACCGGCCGACATTTCTCCAAGGTGTTTCTGGAGAGTGAATTCGGCATTCCAAAAGAGGAATTTGTTAACAATCTGTATGTAAAAGAAGATGACCATGCGGTTCATCACCTCTTCCGGGTGGTATCCGGTCTGGATTCCATGGTGCTGGGTGAAACCCAGATTTTGGGCCAGGTGAAGGATGCCTTTGTGACCGCACAGGCGGAAAAGGTGACGGGAACCATCTTTAACCAGTTGTTTAAGCAGGCCCTCACGTTGGGTAAACGGATTCAATCGACCACAGAGATCGGTCAAAACGCGGTATCTGTCAGTTATGCGGCGGTGGAACTGGGGAAAAAGATGTTCAGCACCTTCACCGGGAAAACCGTCCTTCTTCTCGGTGCTGGTGAAACCGGGGAATTGACGGCGAAACACTTGGTTGAATCGGGAGCGGATCGGGTGATTGTGCTGAACCGCACCTTTGCAAAAGCAAAGGAAGTGGCTGACCGTTTCCACGGGGAGGCGCGACCTTTTCACCGATTGGTGGAATCGATCCAGGAGGCGGACATCGTGGTCAGCTCCACGGGGGCCCCGAAGGCGGTGATCGCAAAAAATACGGTTGAAAGTGCCGTGAACAAGCGTCTCTCCCCCTTGTTTCTGATCGATATCGCCGTTCCCCGAGACATCGATCCAGCCATTCATGGATTGGACAATGTTTTTCTCTACGATATCGATGACTTGAAAGACATTGTGGAATCCAATCTGGGGTTGCGACAACGGGAAGCAGAGAAGGCGGAAGAGCTGATTCGGGAAGAGGTGAAGGACTTTCGCGAATGGGTTCATACTCTCGGAGTGGTTCCTTTGATCGCGGCTCTCCGTGAGAAAGCGATGGAGATTCAGGCGGAGACGATGGACAGTATCGAGCGGAAGTTGCCTGATCTGACCGAACGGGAGAAGCGGGTTTTGCGCAAGCACACCAAGAGTATTGTCAACCAGATGCTCCGCGACCCTTTGGCACGCATCAAAGAGCTTGCCGTGACCAAGAAACGGGACGAAGCATTTGAGCTGTTTGCCCATATCTTTGCATTGGAAGAGCAACTGAAAGCGAAGGAGACGGAGACAACACGGCGGGAAGCCACAGGCGATGTCAGCCTGAAACCGTCCCCTTGGATCTGTTGAGGGGGGTCTGTCCGTTCCCGGGTGAAGGGGGAGACCGGTGTGTTTGCCGAAGGTTGGTTTTACGATTTTATCATCTATGTCTATGTTTTGAGCCTGCTGTTTGCGTTTTCCCACATTCTCCAGCCCAGCCGACGCTCGCGTCGGTTGGCGCTTCTCTTATTAATGACCGTTTGGTTTTTTCAAACGGTTTTTTTGACATGGACCGTAAGCAACCGATTTCCGGTACTCTCGGGAACAGATTCCCTCCTGTTTTATTCCTGGATCCTGGTGATGCTCTCCTTGGTGATGGATCGGGTGTACCAAAACGATTTTCTGATCTTTTCCACCAACCTGCCGGGGTTTGGATTTTTGGCAGCCCATCTGTATATCGCCCCCGAGTCTGCGCCCTTATCCAAATCGTTGTTATCCGAACTGGTGTTCATCCATGTGACTTTGGCTTTTCTGGCCTACGCATTGTTTTCGCTGTCGGCGGTGACGGCGGTGCTGTACCTGATCGGATGCAAGCTTCTGAAGCGAAAGCGTTGGAACCAGACACTTCGGCGTTTGCCAAGCCTGGGGAGTTTGCAACATTTTTCAAACCGGATGGTCATGATCGGGGTTCCCCTGCTGATTTTGGCACTGGTATTGGGAGGGATTTGGGCCAATAAACAGATAGGGAGCGGTTTTTGGTACGATCCCAAGATTTTCGGCTCGATCCTCGTGATTCTTGCCTATTCGATTTATCTGTACCAGCGGGCAGTCCGTGGATGGAACGGACAACGTCTCGCTTGGTGGAATATCGTCTCTTTTATCACCCTGGTGATCAATTACTTGATTTCCAATGCGGGCTTTTCCTTTCATCAGTGGTTGTAATGATCGATTCCATCCCGCCCGCCCCTGTCATGTGTCTGTAAGCGGTGGGCTCCGCGGATCCAAAATCACAACCATTTCAAGCAACATCCTTGAGGCGGGGGAAAAGCTGCCGGACCGTCTTTCATAAGGAGGAGAGGATC
This sequence comes from Kroppenstedtia guangzhouensis, assembly GCF_014637345.1. Lineage (GTDB taxonomy): Bacteria > Bacillota > Bacilli > Thermoactinomycetales > DSM-45169 > Kroppenstedtia > Kroppenstedtia guangzhouensis. The sequence continues at coordinate 328,460 of NZ_BMEX01000003.1, read as the reverse complement.
GTGCGAACCATCGTCGTCGGAACGCGACGCAGCCAGTTGGCGGTCACCCAGACCCAATGGGTGATGGATCAAGTGCGGGACCAGCTGCCGCAGGATTGGCAGATGAGGTTGGAGAAGATGGTGACCCGTGGGGACCGGATTCTGAATGTCACCCTGTCCAAAGTGGGTGGAAAAGGGTTGTTTGTCAAAGAGATTGAACGGGCATTGTTGGACGGTCGTATCGATTTTGCCGTCCACAGCATGAAGGATATGCCCGCCGAGATGCCGGAGGGTTTAACCTTCGGTGCGGTCACCCGACGGGAAGACCCGCGGGATTGCCTGTTGTCCCGAAGAGGTGAAGGACTGGAGGATTTACCGGAAAATGCTGTTGTCGGAACCAGCAGTCTTCGACGCCAGGCCCAGATCCTGGCATATCGTCCTGATCTGCGGGTGGAGCCGGTTCGGGGTAACCTGAACACCCGGTATCAAAAATTGATGAATGGTCAATTTGATGCCATTATCCTGGCTCAGGCAGGGATTTCCCGGATGGGCTGGACAGACAGGGTGACCGGGATTTTGCCTGAAGAGGTGATGTTGCCTGCGGTGGGTCAGGGGGCCCTCGCGGTTCAGTGCCGAAAGGATGATCAAGAGATGCTTGAGTTGCTGGAGGAAGTGAATGATCCGGTGACAGAACGGGCCATCATTGCGGAACGTACGTTCCTTCAAGCCTTTGAGGGAGGTTGCCACTTGCCGATCGCAGGCCGGGCCACGGTGGACGAGGAGCACATCCGTCTCCGGGGATTGGTGGCTCACCCCTCGGGCACTCCGGTACTTCGGGAAGAAGCGGAGGGGATGGAACCAGTGGAGCTGGGGCGCCGTCTGGCCCGGGAGTTGATGGAGAAAGGAGCACGCTCTCTGCTGGAGGAAGTGAAGAAAGGGATGGAAGAATGAAGGGGGCACAGCTTCCGAATGTTGTCGTCCCGTTGGTCGGGGCCGGTCCCGGCAATCCCGACTTGTTGACCCTGAAAGGTCGGGAGATACTGGGGCAGACTGACATTCTGTTTTACGATCCCAGAGTGTCTCCGGCGTTTTTTCAATTTCTTCCGGAAGGGTCGCGGCGGGAACCGGCGGAGACGGGGACTGCCGGCCCGGAGATCCTCCGGGCCTGTCGGAGCGGAAAGCAAGTGGTCCGCCTGGTGAGTGGGGATCCCTATCTGGATCGGGGGACCGTTTCTGAAGCATTGGAGCTCGCCGCCATGGGAATTCGGACAGAGCCGGTTCCCGGGATACCGATGGAGACGGCGGGACTTGCCTATGCGGGAATTGCCCCCGCCTTTGGTGCCCGCGGCAATTGGATAGCATGCCGGTTTGCGGAGGCGGACTCCCATGGATGGGAAGGTGTTGCCGGTTTTTCCGGTACCCGGATCATCTTTCTGGAGGGACATGGGGTTCAACAGGTGGCCGGGAAGCTCCTCTGCTCCGGTTTATCCAAGGATACTCCTGTTGCCCTGATTGAAAAGGGAAGTGGGACGGAACAAAGAGTGTGGACAGGTTGCCTCGATGGAGTGACTAAAGGGTATGAACGGCATTCCGCCACCCTGTTCATTCTGGGAGAAGCGGTTGAGTCCAGAGAGCATCTCGCTTGGTTTGAGAGAAAACCCTTGTTCGGACGGCGTATCCTGGTCACCCGGGCCAAGGGGCAAAATCAGTCCATGGCGGAAAAGATCAGACGGATCGGTGGGGAGGTTGTGGAATTTCCTACCGTCGAGATCCGTCCTCCCCGACAACAGGAGCGATTGGATCAAGCCTTGCGCCATCTGGAGACTTATGATTGGGTCATCTTTACCAGTGTGAATGGAGTGGATTTTTTTTTCCGCCATCTGAAGCGTCTGAACATCGATATCCGTCAAATGCATCGGGCCCGACTGGCTGCTGTCGGCCCCCAGACGGCACAAGCTTTGGAAGGGAAGGGGCTTTGGGTGGACATCCTTCCCGAAGCATACAAGGCCGAAAATCTGATCGAGGCGCTGAAGCCCCATGTGCGTCCGGGGGAAACCGTGCTGCTTCCCCGTGCCAACATTGCCCGAAAACTGTTGGCCACAGAGCTGACTGCCTGTGGCTGTCAGGTGACTGATGTGGATGTCTATGATACAGTCCCCGGTTCTCAGGGAATCGGGGAGGTGGCCGGGATGCTAAAACGGGAAGATCTTCACTTTTTGACATTTACCAGCTCATCCACGGTGCGCAATTTTGCGAAGGCACTCAGTACAGTGGAGTCTGGATGGAAATCGTTGCTGGACGGAGTCCGGGTGGTCTGCATCGGGCCGATCACTGCACAGACTGCGGAACAATATGGCGTGAAGGTGGATGCGATTGCCGAGACCTATACTGTCGATGGCCTGATTGACGCCATAATTCACTTGACATCATCAGCAGTTGAGGAGGAATCGAAATGAAATCCTTTTCCCGTCACCGCCGGCTGAGAAGTGGGGAGAACATCCGCCGGATGGTCCGGGAACACCAAGTTTCCCCGGATGACTTCATTTATCCCCTCTTTGTCGTGGAGGGGAGCGGTATCAAAGAAGAAGTTCCTTCCATGCCAGGGGTGTTCCATTTTTCCCTCGACCGTTTGAACGAAGAAGTGGATGAAGTGGTGGAACTTGGCATTCCATCGATCATCCTGTTTGGAGTGCCGGAGGATAAGGATGCCTGTGGCAGTTCAGCCCATGCTGATGAAGGGATTGTGCAACGGGCCATCCGTCAGGTAAAAGAGCGGCATCCCGATCTGTATGTAATGGCGGATACCTGTCTCTGTCAATACACGGATCATGGTCATTGCGGTGTGGTGGAGAACGGGGAGATCGTCAATGACGAATCCTTGCGTGTATTGGCCCGAACGGCTGTCTCACAAGCCCGGGCCGGGGCGGATCTGATCGCTCCTTCTAACATGATGGACGGATTTGTGACTGTGATCCGGGAGGCTTTGGATGAGGCGGGATTCCCTCACATCCCAATCATGTCTTACGCGGTCAAGTATGCCTCCGCATTTTACGGTCCCTTCCGTGACGCGGCCCACTCCACCCCTCAATTTGGGGATCGCCGTACTTACCAGATGGATCCGGCCAATGCCAGAGAAGCTCTTCGGGAAGCCGCCTCCGATGTGGCGGAGGGTGCCGATCTGCTGATGGTGAAGCCGGGGCTGGCCTATATGGATATTATCCACCAGTTGAAGGAGAATTTTCACCTGCCCGTGGCCGCCTACAATGTCAGTGGGGAATACTCCATGGTGAAGGCTGCCGCCGAAAAAGGATGGATCGATGAGCGGAAAGTGGTTTTGGAGACATTGACAGGGTTGAAGCGGGCCGGGGCGGATCTGATCCTGACTTATCACGCCAAAGATGCGGTACACTGGCTGACAAACCGAGCCTGATGGGTCTCCTAGAAGTATTGTGGATTTACTGCGTTTGAAGGCGGTCGGAATTGGATTTCACATGACCTTTTCGTTGTTCTTAACTGTCAAAATCACTCCATGTGAAACCCAACCCTCCCTGCATAGCGTGACCGGGGAGTGAAGCGACCTAGGCATGACTTGTGCCCTGTGGGTATGACGGCTTTTTCACAACCCTTCTGACAGGAAAACAGGACCATTTATCGAACGAGTGTACTGGACACAGCGGATGTCAAGGAGGCGGAGGAGTGGCCGAAACCTATTCCCTACGGTGGTTGCGGGCAAAAACAGAGAATCGTTCCGTTATCATCCCGTTTGAGGAAGCTTGGCTTTCACTGGAGATGCCGGGGCCCTTCAATTTGAAGAGTTGGTCGGTGACCGTGACGGGAATCGAGGCGTCAGGAGCGGAATTTCTGGACAGCTGTTATTACTATGGGGATCAAACCCTGGCTCTGGAGATGGAAACCCCTGGAGGCAAAAAGCTTAGCGGAGCAGTGCGGATCCGTTCGGTGGCAGTGGGTCCCCGGGCCCGGGCTGTTTTTGACGGTGCGGGGTTCCTGAATGGATTTGAATTTTTGTAGCGGCTGAGAAAAAGGAGGGATGGACCGTTGACGAGAAGTTTTGACCGGTCGGCGGCCTATTTTGAGGAAGCGAAACAGGTGATTCCCGGGGGAGTGAACAGTCCTGTTCGTGCTTTTAAAAATGTGGGGATGTCCCCGGTATTCATCCAACGGGGAGAGGGCTCCCGGATTTATGACGAAGACGGCAATGAATACATCGACTATATCTGTTCCTGGGGTCCACTGATTCTGGGACATGCCCACCCTGTTGTGGTGGAAGCAGTAACACAGGCCGCCGCCCGAGGAACCAGTTTTGGAATCCCGACTCAGATGGAGACGAAATTGGCGCGGTTGGTGACACAGATCGTTCCCGGAGTGGAATCGGTCCGAATGGTCAATTCCGGAACGGAAGCGACGATGAGTGCCCTGCGATTGGCCCGGGCTTATACGAAGCGGAACAAGATTCTCAAGTTTGAAGGGTGTTATCATGGTCACTCAGACAGCCTTTTGATTAAAGCCGGCTCGGGGGTGGCCACGTTGGGGTTGCCTGACAGCCCGGGGGTTCCCGATAATACCGGTCAACACACTCTAACGGTGCCGTACAACGATTTGGACAGTACCCGGGTTGCATTTCAGAAGTTTGGACACGATATCGCCGCCGTGATTGTGGAGCCGGTGGCCGGCAATATGGGTGTGGTCCCACCGGAACCGGGTTTTCTTGAAGGCTTGCGCCGCCTGACTCACCATTATGGGAGCCTCCTGATTTTCGATGAAGTGATGACTGGATTTCGTGTCGATTACCACTGTGCTCAAGGTCTGTTCGGGATTGAGCCGGATCTGACCACCTTGGGTAAGGTGATCGGCGGGGGACTGCCGGTGGGGGCTTACGGAGGAAAGCGGGAGATCATGGAGATGGTGGCTCCCATGGGTCCGGTCTATCAGGCGGGAACTCTTTCCGGAAACCCCATCGCCATGGCCGCCGGACACGCCACCCTGATGGAAATGGGAAAACCGGGTGCTTACGAATATCTGGAACAGCGGGCGATTCGCCTGGAGGAAGGGTTGAAACAAAACGCCGAAGAGGCAGGGATTCCTCATCATATCAACCGGATCGGCTCCATGATCTGCCTCTTTTTCACCGATGTGAGGGTGACCAGCTACGAACACGCGAAACAGGCGGATACAGAAATGTTTGCCCGGTATTTCAAGGGAATGATGGAACAAGGGATCTCCCTTCCTCCGTCTCAGTTTGAGGGAATGTTCATTTCCACTGCCCACACGGAAGAAGATATCGAACGGACCCTTGAGGCCAGCCGTCATGTGATGAAACAACTCTGAAACAAATCGAAGCTGCCGATTTCGATCGGTAGCTTTTTTCATTCGCCCACACGAACAGGGCTTCCTGTTCACTTGGACGGACAGGGCACAAGTATATCCCGTCGGGACCCGCATATAGTTACAGTAAGTCGGTAACCAGCGGCATCTTCTGTTCGGATGCTGTCGGTTTCATCGAGAGTGACGTCCAACAGAGGGGGGATTTTTTTGGCGGAGAGCAATCACAGCCAACTCCGGTTTGACATTCAGGAAAAGGTCCGATTGCATCCCCAGCAGCCGGGGATCCGGAGTCTGCTGGATCTGGATCTGTATCCGGATGTTGAGATCGAAGACCAGGGCACCCACCTGAAGATCCATGGCTATCTCCGTCTGAACGGGGAATATGTGGGTGGGGACGGAATGGACCCGTTGCCCGGCGGGGAGGGAGGCCGAGAGGATATCCGGGAGCGGCCATCAGAATCATCCGGTACGGAGGAGATCGCCTACGTGATCCCTGTGGAAATCACTCTGCCGGCGGATCGGGTGGATATGGATCAGGTCTCCTCAGAGGTTCAAACCTTTGACTACAAGGTTTTGTCGCCCTTTGAACTCCAGATCGAAGCGGTTTTGACCATCGACGGGCTTCTGGAAGATACGAAAAAAGAAGAAGATCCGGCTGTGGAAACCGTGGATCGGTTGGCCACCTTCTCTGTTCCGGATTCAGGTGGAATGGAGACAGACGGATCCCCGGAACAAGAGCAGGTGCAGGGTGAAGAGATGATGGACAGAGGTGAAGATTTGGAGGCCCAGCAAGGGGAATACCAGTTTGTCCATGTCGCCAGAAGTGATGCTGATGAGCAGGAGTCTCCAGAACAGATCACCTCACCGGATGAGGGGACAGTAGATGAAGAAGGCGACAGGGAGGATGGGTCGGATCCGTCCCCTGTTTCCGATGAGGTGGAGATGACTGAAGAAGCATATCCGGGTCAAGGGATGGGTTCCGAGACTCCCGAAGAAACATCGGCATATCTGAAGCAGTCAGAGGGTCAAGAAGTGTCCGACGAGCCGGAAGAAGACGGGAAGACTGTGGTGTTCAAGCCTGCATGCCCGATACGGGATCGGGAGGAGATGAACTTATCCGATCGCTTTTTACGGCAACCCCATGCAGAGGAATTTGACTTCCAAGAATTAAGTGATGAACGGGATAAGTTCGGGATTGAAAGGATGATCCATCCGGAATCGGAGGAGGAAACCGCCGATTCCCACAGCGAAGAAAAAACCGGCGAGGAAGCGGCGGATAGTAAGGAAGACAGCGGGGAAACGGATGGGACCGGTCTGGAGTGGGCCCGCTGGATATTGGGGGAAGAGAAGGAGCAGTTTGCCCAAATGCGGATGGTGATCGTCCATCAGGAGGAGTCCATTGAGTCGATCTCCGATCGTTACAAGGTACCTGCCAGCAAAATCATGACAATGAACCAGCTGGAATCCAATCAGTTGAAAGACGGTCAGATCCTCTATATTCCCAACAAGGGTTAAATGGGACCGGAAACGGCCGCTGCCGTGCCTTCACGGGCAGTGGCCTTTTTGGCGAATGAGAGGAGGAAAGGCGGTTGAAACTGGATCCCCAAACGGATGGCTCTGTAATTCCCCGAGTTTTTGCCGCTTTTGGATGGTCACCTGTACAGGTCCGCTATATCCGGGGAATTCTCCGGGTGGACACCGGAGACGGTGTGTTTGCCCTCAAAAAAACAGCGGCGGAACCGGCACAACTGACTTTTCTCAATCAAACCCTCATCCAACTGAAAGAGAAGGGTTATGAACATGTGATGTTGCCGGTAAAAACCAAAGAGGGAGACCGCCTTTTTGTGGAGGAGGAAGGCAGTTGCTGGTATGCACTGCCCTGGTACGGAGAGACAGCGGAAAAGGGGGACGAGGTATCTCCCACAGAACTGATCAGAGGGCTGGCCCGACTCCATAAGTTGTGTGAACCCTTGATTGCCGGCAAAAAAGCACCGGATTCCGCGATCGTCACCAGTGGGTTAAAGGAGAAAACAGAAGCGGGGGAACGGTTGAAACGATGGCGGGAGGCCGTATCGGTTCGGGAATATGCTTCTCCCTTTGAAAAAGCGGTACTTTCTCATGTGGATTATTTGGAAAAAGCCCTTCGCTTCTCTGTGGAAGGGTGGCGGAAGCAAAAGAGTGCGGGAGAAGTTTTTCCCCGGACCACATTGGTTCACGGACGTCTTCACCCCCACAATTTGTTGGTGGGGACATTCGGTTGGCGGTGGATCGATTTTGATCATGCACATGTCGGCACCCCTGTTTCTGACGTGGCCATGTTTCTGCGACGGTTTGTTCCTTTTGACCGGGATGAAGTGGTGGATCCCTTTGCCCTGTTGAGAGAATACGAGTCAGAATACCCTTTGAAGCAAAAGGAAAAAAGACTTTTGGCACTCCATCTGGCCTATCCAGAGGGGCCGATCCGGATGATCTTCGCCTATTACGACCGTCCGAACCGGTTGGAGGAAACCGTCGCGGTTCGCACACTGTCGGAAGAGATGGATCGCCTTCGCCTGTTCCGGGAGTGGGTGCAAAGTGTCTGGAAGCAAAAGGGGAAAAGCCCTTCGCCGAAAAAGCGTCGCGGGACAGTGAGTGTCCGTTCCAACCGGTGAAGAACTGGTGAGAATCTCTTCGTTTTGGTTGTTTGTTCCGCTGGTGCGCCGGTCAGTCACCGGCGTTTTTTGTATGGGAGAACTCCCAACCACGTTTGTATCGCCCGTAATGGAAGATAGAGAAGAAGGGAGAACAGTATAGCGCAGATGAGCTTCATGGAAACACACCTTCTTATGGAATTTGATTTCCCAAAACCAACAAAGTTTCCCTACGGAAACTATATGTCGTTTTTCTCTTTCCGGTTCGGGCCTGGGATGAAAAATGGGAAGCATAGAGAAGACTTTCCGGCGGAAAAAGGGAAGGAAGAGGCAGTTCCCAGTACAAGGTGAAGAAAAAGGGTGGACAATCTGTCGAGAAAGACGCAAAATAAACCATAGAGAACGGTGGGCAAAGGGGGTTTTTGTCTTGGCCGTGGTGAAATCGACGGTACGAAGTGTGTACCGGGGATTTCTGATATTGTTTGCTCTCAGCTTCCTGCTTCTCAGCACGGTGTTGCTGCTTGCCTTTTTGGCCAACCCGCAATTGATGTGGGAAAGTGTGCAGCAGGCTTTCGGCATGGTGAAATAAGCCGATGGATTGAATCGGGCTGGGAAATGCAGGTGTCGGATCTGATCCAGGGTATCATTTCATTCACTTGTGAGTCGGGAGTTTTTCTCCTGAAGGGGATGTCCAAGGGATTCACCGTAAAATCATGTCAGAATCTACAGGTGGCGGCATTCCCGTCAAGCAGTTTGGTGCAGTGATGACGGTACGACCGAATCACTTCCCGTGGAGGAAGGGCCCTCCGCTTGCTCGGGTTTGAAGGATTTGACGTGAGCTGCTCAGAGGGTTAGAATAAAAGAACCATGGAGACCGCCAGAATAGGGGTCTCCACAAATAATTGGCGATGACGGGAAGAGTAGGCGGAGGATCCTCTCCAGAGAGAAGGCCCCCGGCTGAAAGGTCTTCAGGTGTAATCCGCTGAACGTCACCCCGGAGCCGTCCGCCTGAAGTGAAGAGTAGGGCGGTCCGTCCTCCCGCGTTAAGGGATGAAGTGTATCGGACTCCCTTGCCTGTCGGTGAAAGGAGTTCGGTGAATAAAGGTGGTACCGCGGAACCTTCCGTCCTTTTGGATGGAAGGTTTTATTTACTTTGTGAGGGGGGTTAACATGGCTGAGCAACAGTCCCAACTGCCCACCGCTTACGATCCGAAGCGGGCAGAAGAGAAATGGTATGATTACTGGTTGGAGGGAGGGTTCTTTCAGGCGGGGAAACATCCGGATCAAGAGCCATTCACTATTGTGATTCCGCCGCCCAATGTGACCGGAAATCTACACATCGGTCACGCTCTGGACACCACCCTGCAGGATATCCTGATCCGTTGGAAACGGATGAAGGGATATGACGCCCTCTGGTTACCCGGAACGGATCATGCGGGGATTGCGACTCAGGCGCGGGTGGAAGCCCATCTTCGGGAAGAAGGGGTCAGTCGGCATGATCTCGGACGGGAGAAGTTTTTGGAAAAGGTGTGGGAGTGGAAGGAGCATTATGTCCAGGTCATCCATAATCAATGGAGGAAGCTGGGTCTTTCCCTGGACTACTCCCGGGAGCGGTTTACGATGGATGAAGGTTTGTCCCGGGCGGTGCGGGAGGTTTTTGTGCGGTTGTATAACAAGGGGCTGATCTATCGGGGCAAATATATCATCAACTGGGACCCCGCGGCACGGACGGCCCTGTCGGATATTGAAGTGATCCACAAAGAGGTTCAAGGGAAACTGTATCATATGAACTATCCCCTCAAAGAAGGCAACGGCCAAATCCGGGTGGCCACCACCCGTCCGGAAACCATGTTGGGGGATACCGGTGTGGCGGTTCACCCCGACGATGAACGTTATAAGCATTTGATCGGAAAAACGGTGATCCTGCCCATCGTGAACCGGGAGATTCCCATCGTCGCCGATGAACATGTGGATCCCGGATTCGGGAGCGGTGCGGTGAAAATCACTCCGGCCCACGATCCGAATGATTTTGAAATCGGTCAACGTCACGATCTAAAGCCGATTCTGGTGATGGACGAAACCGGTACCATGAACGAGCTGGCCGGGCCCTACGAAGGGCTGGACCGGTTTGAATGCCGGAAGAAGATTGTCGCCGATCTGAAGGAACAAGGGATCTTGACGAAAATCGAAGAACATACCCACTCCGTGGGGCACAGTGAGCGCTCCGGTGCTGTGGTGGAACCCTACCTGTCGACCCAGTGGTTTGTACGGATGCAACCTTTGGCGGAAGCTGCCATCCAGAATGCCAAATCCGGTGAAGGGGTTCGCTTTGTGCCGGACCGCTTTGAAAAGATCTATCTCCATTGGATTGAGAACATCCGAGACTGGTGCATCTCCCGTCAACTTTGGTGGGGCCACCGAATCCCGGCCTGGTACTGTGGCGAATGCGGGGATATGATTGTACAGTTGGAAGATCCGGACCGTTGTCCCCGATGTGGAAATGGAAAGCTCCGGCAGGACGAGGATGTGTTGGACACTTGGTTCAGCTCGGCTCTGTGGCCCTTCTCCACTTTGGGCTGGCCGGAGGAAACTGATGAATTGAAACGGTACTATCCGACGGATGTGTTGGTGACCAGTTATGATATCATTTACTTCTGGGTGGCTCGGATGATCTTCACCGCCCTGGAGTTTACCGGCAGCAAACCTTTCAAAGATGTCCTCATCCATGGATTGGTGAGGGATTCCGAAGGGCGCAAGATGTCCAAGTCCCTTGGCAACGGTCTGGACCCGATGGAAGTGATCGAGAAGTACGGTGCTGATGCGACCCGGTTTATGCTGTCCACCGGCAGCAGTCCGGGCAACGACATGCGCTTTCGGTGGGAGCGGGTGGAATCGGCCCGCAACTTTGCCAATAAGATCTGGAATGCTTCCCGCTTCGCTCTGATGCACCTGAACGGTGTGAAGCCGGGGGAAATTTCCTTGGAAGGAAAGCTGTCCACGGCAGATCGTTGGATCCTCCATCGTCTAAACGAGACGGCAGAGAAGGTTACCCGCAGCCTGGACCGTTATGATTTCGGGGAGGCAGGGCAGGTTCTTTATCATTTTATCTGGGATGAACTTTGCGATTGGTATATTGAGTTTGCCAAACTTCCATTGTACGGCGATGATGAAGAGGCCCGCCGTTCCACCCGGTCGGTGCTTGCCCATGTGCTGGATCATTCCCTTCGTCTCTTGCATCCCTTCATGCCGTTTATCACCGAAGAGATCTGGCAACATCTGCCGGTGGAGGGGGAAAGTATCACGATTGCTTCTTGGCCTGAAATGGATTCGGCCTATGCAGCTTTGGAAGCGGTTCAAGAGATGGAAGTCCTGATCGAGACCATCCGTTCGGTCCGTAACATCCGTGCAGAGATGGATGTACCGGTGAAGAAACAGATCGATCTCCTGATCCGGGCGGAAACGGAATCCCTCCCTGTCTTCCAAAACAATGTGGCAGCGATTCGCCGTCTGTGCGGAGTCAACCGACTGGAAGCGGATACCGGGATCCGCCGGCCGGACCGGGCGATGACAGCAGTGGTGACCGGTGCTGAGATCTTCCTCCCCCTGGAAGGCCTGATCGACATTGAGCAGACGATCTCCAGGCTGGAAGGGGAGCTGAAAAAGCTGGACAAAGAAGTGGATCGGGTGGAGAAAAAATTGTCCAACCAAGGGTTTATCAACAAAGCCCCTGCCCATGTGGTGGAGGAAGAACGGGTAAAAGGACAGGAGTATCGGGAAAAAAGGGAAAAAGTACGCAGCCGGTTGGCAGAATTGAGAGGAAGTTGATGATTTCTCCGGCACATTTCCTTTGGGACAAAGAAGGATGGGAAGTATGGCGGTTGATTAACAGGAGATGGACGGTGGAAGGGAATCGTGTACCGCTGCAACGAGAGCTGAGAGCAAAGGTTCAACGGTCGCGTTGCAGAACAGATTCCCATCATATGGACGGATAATCGACGCACCCGGAAAGGAAGAAACAAAAATGGCTGACGCACCGTTGTTTTCCACAGCGAAAGAGGTTCTTGACTGGATGGAGGAGGGCTGCACTCAGGGGATCCGTCCGGGACTGGAGCGGATGGAATGGATTCTCCGGCAGCTGAACCATCCGGAACGCCGCCTGAAGTTTATCCATATCGCGGGTACCAACGGCAAGGGGTCCACAGCGGCGATGGTCGCCTCCGTATTGCGGGAGGCGGGTTATCCGGTGGGGATGTTCACATCCCCGTATCTTCACCATTGGGGAGAGAGAATCACCTTGGACGGGAAACCGATTCCGGAGGGATCCTTTGTCCATTGGGCCAATCAGGTGGCACAACAGGTGGAAGAAATGGACCGCGAAGGTTTGGGTCGGGTGACCCCCTTCGAATTCTGGACCCTGGTGGCGATCCTCTATTTCGCAAAGGAAGCCGTTCCGTGGTTTGTGGTATGGGAGTCCGGACTGGGCGGACGCCTGGATTCCACCAATGTCGTGTACCCACTGGTCTCGGTCATCACCAATATCGGGCACGACCATACCCATATATTAGGGGGAACCTTGACCCAAATCGCCGGAGAGAAGGCTGGGATCATCAAGTCCGGCGTCCCGGTGGTCACTGCATGTGAAGAAGAGGAGGCACTCTCAGTCCTCTCCACCGTTGCAGAGGAGAAACAGTGCCGGTTGTATCGTTTTCACCGGGAATTTGATGCAGAACCCCGTTCCAATGGAGAGGATGGGGAATCTTTTTCCTTCAACAGTCCCTTCCGCTCTCTGGAGCGAGTTCGGATTCCGCTTCGGGGGGAACACCAGGTGAAAAACGGGGCGGCTGCCTTGATGACCCTGGAAGTTTTGCGGAAATATTATGCTACGGTGTTGGAGGAAGCGGAAGTTTTGAAAGGGATGGAGAGTGTTTGCTGGCCGGGTCGTCTGGAAGAGATCAAGCAACAGCCGTCGGTGTGGTTGGACGGGGCACACAATCCGGAAGGGGCTGAGGCTTTGGCCCGGGCTCTCCGTGATCTATCCTGTGACCGTCTTCTGCTGTTGACGGCAGTGTTGGAAGATAAAGATGCGACCGGGATTTTGAAGCCGCTCCTTCCCTTGGTGGATCGGGTGATGGTGACCGGGGTGGATCAACCGAGAGGGATGGATCCGGCCCGCCTGCGGGAGGTGGCGGCACGCTTGCGCCCTGATCTGGATATCAGCCAGGCAACCCGGGCGGATGAGGGGCTCCGCCGTCTGCTGGAGGAAACCGGTGAGCGGGATTGTATCGTGGTGGCCGGCACCTTGTTTTTGGTGTCGGAGATCAGAGAAAAAATTTTGTCGGAATAAGCCTTTGAGGGTGGGTGAGTTGGTTGAAACCGAAGGAACATGTACATTTCATTGGAATCGGCGGTTACGGGATGAGCGCCATTGCCCGTGTCCTGTTGGAGATGGGGTACCGGGTGACCGGTTCGGATGTGGCGGATAACAAGTTAACGCAGAGCCTGGCGACGCGGGGGGCTGAGATCCATATCGGCCATCAAGCGGTGTTGGTGGAGGGAGCAGATCGGGTGGTATACTCTTCCAGCATTCCCCGGGACAATGTGGAGTTGAAGGCAGCCCGGGAAAAGGGGATTCCTGTTTTTCACCGTTCCCAAATGCTGGCCGCTCTGCTTAACGATAAGCAAGGGATCGCCGTGGCAGGTGCCCATGGAAAGACCACCACCTCCTCCATGATTGCCCAGACCATGGAGGAAGGGGGAGCCGAACCCACCTACGTGATCGGGGGAGAGGTGGTCAGCCTCGGCAGCAACGCCAAAGCGGGCAACAGCCCCTACGTGGTGGCGGAGGCGGATGAGAGTGACGGCACCTTTTTGGAGTATTTCCCCGAGATCGCAGTGGTTACCAATATTGAACCGGATCACCTGGAGAACTATGAGGGCAGTTTTGAGAAACTGAAAGAGGCTTATCGCCGTTTCCTCAGCCAGGTGAAGGAAGACGGTGTGGTTATTCTGGGTTGGGACGATCCGTACCTCCCAGAGATCGCCGGGGAATGCAGAGCCCGTGTGATCACCTATGCCCTGGATCGGGAGGCGGATTACACCGCCACCCACCTCCAACAAGTGCTCAACCGGACCCAATTCACTGTAAATTATCAGGGAACCCCCCTCGGGGATGTGACCATCCATGTGCCGGGCCGTCACAATGTGGCCAATGCTCTGGCGGCTGTGGTCGTCTGTCTGGAAGTAGGTCTTCCCTTCGATACCATCGCGGAGGGGTTGTCCCATTTCCGTGGTGCCAAGCGACGGTTCCAGGTGATCGGGGAAGCAGACGGAATCCTGGTCGTGGATGATTATGCCCACCATCCGACGGAAATCAGAGCCACCATCAATGGCTTGAAAGCCCTGAATCGTCGTATTTTCGGCGTTTTTCAACCCCAACGATACTCCCGGACCCATCTGTTGATGGAGGAATTCAGTCGGGCTTTCACAGAGGCGGATGAACTGGTGATCACTGATATTTACTCTCCGCCAGGCGAACCTCCCATCGCCGGAGTCACATCAGAACGATTGGCTCAAATGGTGCGGGAGAACAGCAATCCCAACACGGTGTACCGGGCCACGAAGGAGGATGTGGAACTTCACTTGCTCCAACATGCCCGTCCAGGGGACCTGGTGATCACCATGGGTGCTGGGGACATTTGGCGCGTGGCCCACAACCTGGTCCCCGCCCTGAAAGCGAGACAGAAGGGGAAAGCCAAGTGAGAGAAGAGCAACCGTCCGCACCGGGCGGTTGTTTTTTTGTTTTGGGTCAACAAAAACCGCCGGGAGTCCCGAAACGGTTGGAATCGAAATCAGGATTGTGGCTACTCTTTCTCCCACCTTCGACCATAATTCAACAAGGTGGTGACCGTGCCAAAAAACGGTCTTCGATCTCTTCTTCCACATGAAAGTGCATGGATTGGTAAAATGCCCGACCGCCGGAGTTCTCCTTCTCCACCCAAGCAAACATATATCGAAGAGGGGATACGGCATCAATCAATTGATTCAAAAGGCGTTTACCGATCCATTTCCCTGAACGTCCGGAAACAGATAGATACGGGTCAGTTCGTATGCAGCAGGTTTCCTTTCAGCCAATTCCGCATAACCGACAATGCGGTCTTTGTCAGCAACTACATAAAATTGACGTTGCGGCCTGTTGCAGTTTGCTTTCTAGGACGCTCTCAAGCTGTCCAAGGAATACGCTTGGGACAGGAATGTTTGAATGGCTCTCTCCGGCAGGATTTCCCGATAGGTGTGAAGACAAACTGTTTTTTCACTTCTTGGACACTCGTTAAATCGGTCTCCCGGATTGGACGAAACTGCATTATTCCGCCTCCATGATATGATGGAATCGTATCTGGATATGACACGATGAACAGATTGCCCCATGATCGTGAGCGGTGTGGAATCCCTCCGGATGTTATTCATCATCTGCTTCTCAAACCCCTTTTCCGGGGAAGTTAACTGAAGCTGGTGCTCTGAAAGCGGGGAGGTCTGGTATGGAGGGGAAGGGTGGTGATCCGGTTTTCTCTTGTCAATTCATATTCCCGACGGTATAATAAATCCAATTTTTCCGGTGGAGAAAGGAGATACAGATGGGAATTCGGCAATTGACGGAGATGGACCGGGAGCAGACGCTGCGGTTTTTGGAGATGGAAAGTGCCCTCAACCTGTTTTTGATCGGGGATATATACAACTACGGATTTGATCAGGAGTTTCAGCAGTTGTGGGGGGATTTTGATGGGACAGGTCAGCTGCGGGCCGTGTTGCTCCGGTATCGGGGCAACTGGATTCCTTGGGCACCGGGTCCCTTTGATGTGGAGGGTTTTGCCGAGGTGATCCGCACCGGGCGGGAGACTGAGATGCTTTCCGGGATCGATCGAGTGACGGGAGCATTTCGGAGGATTCCCGGTTTGCCCTTTCGCTGGGACAACCGGCGGCAGACTCATTTTGCCCGCTTCACCGACGCCGACGGGCTGAACCGGCTGGAGAAAGAAGTTTCCCTGCCCATCCGGCCCATGACCTTGGAAGATGTGCCACTCTTATCCCGCCTGTCTGAACAGATCGCGGAATTTGACAGTCGGGACCGGGCGGAGGAGTTGCGGGCATCTCTGGAATCGGGAGATGCCCGGGGATACTGGGCGGAAGATGGGGGCCGGGCGGTGGCCATGGCCCGGACTGCGGCGGAAAATCCCGCGTCGGCGATGGTGGTGGGGGTGGCCACCCACCCTTCATACCGTCGGCAGGGACTAGCCACCCAGCTGATGATCCGATTGTGCCGGGAAGTGTGGAGTGAAGGGAAAAGTTTGTGTCTCTTTTACGATAACCCCGGGGCGGGAGCCATTTACCGCCGTCTGGGATTCCGGGAGATCGGAATCTGGAATATGATCGGTGTCTGAAATGTTTGTGACGACTTTGCAAGGGGATGGACATGGGGTGCTCCTATGGGCTACACTATAGAAGAGGCGTTTCCATGATAGTCTGCACCGGCTGGCCCAAAAAAGCGTTAAAAAACATTACAGGGAAGGTTGGGTTCCACATGGATCGTCTTCGGATTGTCTGAACAAATGAAGCCGAATGTGAAACCCAATCCCGACCGTCCAAGCACGAACTGAAGGACAACATCCCAATGGCCGGACGGGTTGCCGAAAGGAGAGCGTACCATGTCGGATGCGAAATGGCGTCGTAGGCGGATTTCACTCCTGCTGGTCCTGGTCTTGGTGTTTGCGGCAGGTTGCGGGGCCGCGACGGAGGATGGGAAAGAGACCGATGGTTCCGGACAGCAGGAGGAGCGGGAAGCATTAAATTGGGAGGTTCCCGATTTTCAGTATAAGGATCAGAACGGGAAACCCTTCGGCCTGTCCGACTTGAAGGGGAAGGTATGGCTATCCAATGCGATGTTCACACGTTGTCCCGATGTTTGTCCGCCGATGACTGCCAATATGAAAAAAGTCCAGGATCGGCTGAAAAGTGAGGGACTGGAGGTTCAGATCGTCTCCTTCAGTGTGGACCCCACCCATGATACTCCCAAGGTGTTGAAATCCTTCGGGGAGAAATTTGACGCCGACTTCGGAAACTGGCACTTTCTGACCGGATACAAGGATGAGGAGATTCAAACCTTGATCCGGGACGGCTTTAAGGGAAGTGTCCAGAGAAATGAACCGGAATCCAAGGATGACCCGCTCACCATCAGCCATCCCGTCTCTTTTTTCCTGGTGGACCAACAGGGAAAGGTGTATGAGCGCTATGACGGGTTGAAACCGGATTTGGACCAACTGGTCAAGGATATCCGCAAGTTGGAAAAATCATGACAAACAAAGCTCTCTCCCTTACAGGAGGGAGCTTTGTTTATGAAGTCGTTTGGGCAACCAGACACGGCCCAGGATCCATGCCATACTCCAGCCGATCACGAGGAATAAGGGGAGTAGGGGAAATGGCTGTTTCCACAGCCACCATTGCAGCATCACCACTGCAGTGGCTTGTCCCGCCAACAGTCCAAAGGTGAGCCGGGCCCAATCGGTCCGCTTTTGCATGTCAGGGCGGGGATAGAGGCGAAACCAAGGTTGATAGCGGTGAATACGCCGAATCCAGGGAAGCTGAATTCCGGTGAGGAGCAAGCCCAGGGACAGCACCAGTGCCGACAGCCACCATTCTCCCCGCAGGTAGGCGACCAACAAGGCAGTCACCCCGGTCAACCGCACATAAACGCCGAAGGGTTCCCGATAACGAAAGAAGGTGCGCAGATAGAGATACAGATAGGTATTCTCCGGCCGAATGCGAAGGAGTCTTCGCAGAAAAGGGGTGAATAGGGGACGCGGTCTGATTTCATTGCCGGTCTGAGGCACATCGACGAAATGGCCGGCCAGCCGGTACCAGGCGGAGACGGTTCGTTCTTCCAGGCGGAGCAACCGATCCCAAGGGACGATCCGGTTGCGGGAATGCATCCGCCGATAATAGAGAGTGAGCCAGGCGAACCAGACCAAGGCAACCAGGAGTGGCCAACCAAATAATCGACCGGAGAAAAGCCATAATGTGATCAGTCCGTTGCTGCCCACACGCAAGAGGAGGAGGAGGGCGGGACGGTCTTCTTCCCGGAGTTCCAGCCAGTAAGCCCATAGGTTCCAGACTTTAAGAGGGATCAATATGGCCAAGGCCGCCAAAAAGTCCCACGCATCCCCCAGACGGGCGTGGAACAGGGGAAACAGAAAGCCCATCCAGAACATGACTTTCAATGACTGCATGATCCCGCTGTACAGAAGGCTCTTCCGGAAATATTCCCGGAGTCCTTCCTCCGCCGGCAACAGGAAAACGGGGTCCGCCGGTTTTACATAGGTGCGGATCCCGGTACGAGTGAGAATCCAAGTCAACAAGACTGTCATCAGAAGATTTGCCGGAAAACCTGGAGGAAGTCCCGATAGAAACGCCCGGTACCCAAAATAGATGAAAAGCAAGACCGCGAAGGGCAGGAAGTGAAGGCCTTTGGCGACCAAAGCGGTGTAACGGGCCCCTTTGATCCAGGCCTGCCTTCTCCGCTGACGAAACAGGGATGCGACAGGATTCATGACTGGTTCCCCCCTGCGGTATGGATGAAGAGTTCGTCCAAAGTAGCTTCGGGCATCCCGGTCTCTCTTCTCATCTCTTCCATGGTGCCCGCCAGAGCGATGCGTCCTTCCTGCAACAGGACAAACCGGTCACAGTTTTGTTCCGCTGTCGCCAACACATGAGTCGACAAAAGAATGCCGGCTCCCCTTTTTTTCAATTCCATCATCCATTCCAACAGGTTGTGGATGGCCAGCGGGTCCAGACCGATGAAAGGCTCGTCCACGATCAGCAGGGATGGCTCCACTAGGAATGCCGACATCACCATCACCTTCTGCCGCATGCCCTTGGAAAACGTACCGGGATACCAGTCAAGCTTTTTTTTCATCTGAAAGAGTTCCAGCAACCGTAATGTTCGTTTCTCAACCTCCTGCGGAGAAATTCCATAAGCCATCCCTGTCAGCTCCAGGTGTTCCCACAGGGTCAGTTCGGGATACAGATATGGAGTTTCCGGGATGTAGGCTATCCTCTTTTTAAAGGTGGAAGGATCTTCATCCATCCTGCGACCGTTAAACCGGATCTCCCCTCTTTTGGGACGGAGAAATCCGAGAATCTGCTTGATGGTGGTGCTTTTTCCAGCTCCGTTCAACCCGATCAGCCCCACCATCTCTCCGGGGGAAACTGTGAAGGAAAGATCATGAATGACCGGTTGACGTGCGGAATACCCACCTGTCAGTTTTTTTACTTCCAACAAAGACGGACCACACCTTCCCGATTTTATCTCTTTTGCATCTTATCTCAGACAGTGGCCCGGTGTCCAGGTTTTTCAAGTAGGAGAATACCCCACGGGAGTCTTCCATATGGTTGTAAAGAGAGAAAAGGGGGGAGAGGGTTGCGGCGTTCACCGGAACATCTGCAAGCAGCGGCCAATGGAGCGAATAAGCTGATCGGGGAGCTGATCCGGCAACAACAGACAGACGGACGTTGGATCTTCTGTTTTGAAAGTGGGGTTATGTCAGATGCATATATGCTTTTGTTATATGAAATCTTTGGAACAGGGAGACAAGAGTACCGGGAGGGAATGGCTCAGAGACTCCTGTCTCTTTCAGATAACGGAATCTGGAGGTCTTACCCCGATGAAAAGGGAGGGAGTGTCACTGCCACCTTGGAAGCTTCCGTTGCCCTGGTGGCAGCCGGGTTTAAGGAGTTGTCCGATCCCCTCATCCAGAACAGTCAGGCTTTTGTCCGGGAACAGGGGGGGATCGACGCGGCGGGGTCCTTGACCAGAGTGGCCATGATTTTGATCGGGCTTCACAGTTGGCCTGAAAACGCTCAGATTCCGATTAAACTATTTCTCCTTCCCTGGTGGTTTCCGATCAGTTTTTTCGACTTCGTCGGATTTACTCGGGTTCATGTGGCACCGATCCTGCTGGCATCCCATCGAAAATTCTCGGTCCATCTGCCCGGAGGTCCCCGGGATTTGGCTCATTGGAACGGGGAAGGAGGGGCAGGTGATGTTTCGGCCCGATCCCTCCGGTTGGACCAGAAGATCGATGAACTCCTGCCCCATATCCGACTGTCCGGCGGCGGGGGAAGGTTGGATCGGTTGGTCGAAGAACGCGGTCTCCGGTTTATCCTGGATCGGATCGAACCGGATGGTACATTGTACAGCTATTTCAGTACCACCTTTTTGATGCTCTTTGCTTTGATGGCGATGGGGTACCGAAGGGACCATCCACTTATCCTCCGGGCGATCAGCGGGTTGGAACGCTTTTATTTGCCAGTAAAAGGAGGGATCCATCTTCAGGAAACGACATCCACTGTGTGGGATACGGCACTGATCAGCTATGCACTCCAGGAAGCGGGTATGGCTGCGCATGATCCCGTAATCCAAAAGGCTGGGAGCTATCTTCTGAGCCGACAACAAACCCGCCTTGGGGATTGGGCCTTGCGAAATACCGGGGTGACTCCGGGGGGATGGGGGTTTTCCGATATCAATACGATCAATCCGGATGTGGACGACACTGCATATGCCCTTCGGGCTTTGGGCCCTTTGGCACGGCTGAACCCCCGGATTCATCAATATTGGGCTCGGGGAGTCCGATGGGAGCTGTCCATGCAAAACCGGGACGGGGGGTGGTCCGCCTTTGAAAAAAACACGGATAAAAAGTGGCCGAAAATTTTGCTGCCAAAATCGGATGCTCAGACGGTTTGGACGGATCCCTCCACGGCGGATCTGACTGGTCGCACACTGGAATGGATCGGTAACCATCTCAGTTGGAGACGGGGTCATCCCGTTGTTGACAGGGCCACCTCTTTCCTGTTGAAGATACAGGAATCCGATGGATCCTGGTTCGGCCGTTGGGGAATCTCCTATATTTACGGGACGTGGGCCGCTTTGACAGGACTGACTTCAGTGGGGTTCCGCCAGGGGCATCCAGCCATCGACAAGGGTGTACAGTGGTTGCTGTCTGTTCAGCAGGATGACGGGGGCTGGGGCGAATCTTGTTACAGCGATGTGGTTCGGAAATACGTTCCCTTGAAAATGAGTACACCTGTGCAAACCGCTTGGGCTGTGGACGCCTTGGTCGCAGTTCACGATGCCCCCACTCCGGCGATTGAAGCAGGAGTCCACCGTCTGTTGCAGTTGTGTGAACATCCCGGTGAGCCGGCGGAGTATCCCACCGGTGGCGGTCTTTCGGGACAGTTTTACATCTATTATCACAGCTATCGCTATGTCTGGCCATTGACCGCTCTGTCCCACTACCGAAGGAAATATGCAGAAAAATGATAGGAGTGGAAGGAGGCAAAGGGGGTGCCGGCAGAACATCTGCAGGCGGCGTCTGAACGGAGCCATCGGCTGGTGAATGAGTTAACCCGTCAACAGCAGGCGGACGGACGTTGGATCTTCTGTTTTGAGAGTGGGCCCATGACAGATGCCTATATGCTGTTACTGTATGAGATTTTTGGAACAACGGGGAAAAAGAGTTTCGGGAAGGAATGGCTGGGCGTCTTCTCTCCCTATCGGACAATGGGATCTGGCGGCTTTATCCCGATGAAAAGGAGGGAAGCATTTCAGCCACTATGGAGGCCTCTTTTGCTTTGGTAGCCGCCGGGTTTAAAGATCCTTCGGATCCGCTCATCCAAAACAGTCAGGCCTTTGTCCGGGAACAGGGAGGGATCGCCGCGGCGGGGTCCCTGACCAAGGTGATGTTGACCCTGATCGGTCAGTACAATTGGCCGGATCTTGAACCCCAGGTTCCGATCAAGGTATTCCTTCTTCCCTGGTGGTTTCCCATCAGTTTCTTTGATTTTGTCGGGTTTACCCGGTGTCATGCGGCACCGATTGTGCTGGCATCCCATCGGAAGTTTTCCCTCCGGTTGCCCCGGGGTCCCCGGAACGTGATCCCTTGGAACGGAGAAACAGGGGGCGGATATGGCTTGACCGGTTTTACCGGATTGGAGCGGAAAATCGATGAATTGTTGCCTCATCTCCCTCCATCCATCAGTGGCGGCGGATTGAATCAACTGGCCGAGGAAGCAGAATCGCTATGGGGATTGGGCACTGCGAAACCCGGGGGTGCCTCCAGGGGGATGGGGATTTTCCGATATCAATACGATCAATCCTGATCTGGACGGTACCACCTACAGTCTTCGTGTTCTGGGTCCCCTTGCCCAGGTGGACGGACGAGTCCGCCAAGCCTGGGAGAGAGGAGTCCGCTGGGCTTTGTCCATGCAAAACCGGGACGGAGGGTGGTCCGCTTTTGAAAAAAACACGAACAAAAAATGGCCTATGATCCTGTTGCCCAAGACTGATGCCCAGACGGTCTGGACCGATCCCTCCACTCACATCTGACAGGTCGTACCCTGGAATGGATGGGTAACCATCTGGGATGGAAACGGGTCGATCCCGTGGTGGAGAGGGCATGCAAATTCCTGGTAACCCATCAGGAATCCAACGGTTCTTGGTTTGGCAGATGGGGGATCGCCTACATTTATGGAACCTGGGCGGCCTTGACTGGTCTGGCATCGGTGGGCTTTCGGCGGGGAAACCCCTCAATAGACCGGGGAGTTCGGTGGCTCCTGACCATTCAGAATGAAGACGGAGGTTGGGGAGAATCCTGTCACAGCGATGTGGTTCGAAAGTATGTTCCTTTGGGGAAGAGTACCGAAGTTCAGACCGCCTGGGCGCTGAATGCTTTGGTGGCGGTCCATGATTCACCCATCCCCGAGATCGAAGCAGGGGTTAAGCGGCTGTTGGAGTTGTGCGAAAGCCCGGGGGAGATGGCGGATGTGCCCACAGGCGGCGGTTTGTCAGGCCAGTTCTATATCCACTATCACAGTTACCGCTATATTTGGCCGCTGGTCGCCTTGTCCCATTACCGTAAAAAATACGGAGAAAAACCGGGCTGAATTTTCGGTAAGGCCTTCCATTTTGTCGTAAATTGTAATATGATAGAATTGTTGGAATTCATATTCTCACATGCACCTTCGGAGGAGAGCCGATGGAGTGGCTGGCGTTGTCAGTGGGTGGACTCATGGGTTGGTGGATTCCGGGGGTGACAGGTCGCATTTTTCTTTCGGAACCGAAGAGGGAGAGGGGAATCCAGCCTTCGATGGCGGCGATGGGTGCCGTTGGTTTCTGGTTGTTGGTTACATCTTCCCTGACGGTGGGGGAGCAGGTTATGGGTGGGCTGTTTCTCCTTTTTTTGCTGGCGGCGGTCGCTCTGGATCTGTCCTGCCGTCTGATTCCCAATCGTCTCAACGGGATGGCTGCCCTTGGGTTTTTGGTGGTCCGCCTCCTGTCCGGACAGGAAGTTCTCTTGTCGCTGGGAGCCGGATTATTCGGGGGTGGAATCCTTTTGGCCATCTCCCTTCTCTCCCGGGGTGGAATGGGAGGAGGGGATGTCAAGATGGCCGCTGTTGCCGGGTTTGCTTTGGGATGGCCCAAGGTGGCGACCGGACTGGGACTGGGGATTATATCCGGAGGTCTTTGGGCTTCCTTTCTTCTGATCACAGGAAGGGCGGATCGTAAAACCCCGCTTCCTTTTGCGCCTCATCTGGCGATCGGTTTTTTCGTATCCTGTCTGTGGGGGGAGAAGCTGCTTCACCGATATCTGTCTCTGTACAGCTGATCTCATCGTTTCTGTGTATAGCGGCTGGCTTCCGACGGTTCTATCTCAATCTATCATTTCATAGTCATGATAGTACCAGTTGGAAGAAGGAGACGATAAATCGATGATGAAACCCCGGATCAATGTACGTGGCAAAAATGCAACCCCCCAGTTGTCTGAGCCCTTCATAAAAAAGAAGGAGCAGGTCGGTGGGGAAAATCGGCAGAACGGGAAGCGGGATTTCCGTCAAAGGTGTGGGGGAGTCTCAGGGTCACCAAAGGACCGGTCGCCGGGGTGGAAACGACCGTTGCTGCGGGCGCTTCAGGAAATGGAAGAAGAGAATCCGATTGGTTGGGGAAGCCCGTATTCCGGGCGCAGAACGGGAATGGGGAGGAAGGACAAGCGTATCCGATCGGTTGTGGTTTCTGTGGTGGGAGCCGTGCTGTTGGGCACCTTGATGGGAGGGCTGATCATGAGTCTCTTCTTTTCGGAAGATCCGGATCTGTCCACCCGGAGCATCGATTCTCACTTGAGACGGGCACCTGATGATGCAGAACAGTCCAAATCCCGAATTGAAGGGGAAAAATCAGGGGCAAAGAAGAAACAATCTCCACAAACCTTACAGTTGCCCGTACTCCAAGCCGTACTGGTCCAAGGCGGGAACTTCAAAGAAAGGGAAGGGGCTTTAAAAACCGTCCGGAAATATCGATCCGAGGGATGGGCTGCGGTCACAACAGAGGATCCGCCGTACCGGATCTATCGCGGGGTTGGACTGGATCGAGAGGGTTCTCGCAAGTTGACAGACGTGTTAGAGGAGAAGGACGCCAAAACCTATGCAAAAGAGGTTCAGTTCGGGGCCCAGTCCGTTCCACTCACCTCCATTCCGGAGGGGAAGAGTCTCATCACTTGGTTGAATCACGGGCATCAGGTGTTCCGGTTGTTGGGGGAAAAGAGTGCAGAGGGGCTGGCGCCAGGGGAGAAGGGAGTTTCCCTTGAACCGGTCTGGAGTGAGGTCCTCGAACATTACAATCATCTGGTACAGACAGCTCCCCAGCTTGAAAAGGGGATCCCGGCAAAAGCCAAGCCCCAGCTGGTCCAGATGGTACGTGGAATGGATCAAGTGGTGCAAAGCGGGCAGACCAATCCGAAGCAGCCGGAAAGCGCCATGTTGTGGCAAATGCAGGAAGGGTTGATCCGCTATGCATTGGCTTATGAAAAATTTGTGGAGGCTTTACGTTGACAGGAGATTCTTTCTTGTCCCCCCCCGTTGATTTTGCTAAACTGAACATGTATCTGAGACTTTTCGCGATCCTGTCTGCCCGGATTCGGGACGGCCGCCGGGACTCCCCGTCGGTGACCTAACAGGATCGATTTTCTTCGTTTGTAACTTTTTGCATATATTATTTGACACATCCATCCAAATGGAAACAGGTTCGCCAGTTACTGACTTCCTTCTGCCCAGGAGCCTGTTAACAATATGAGAGATATGTTTTGTGAATTGTTCACTTTCACTGCCGTACCTCTCACCTCACAGATATCATTGTCCGGACATCACATATGGAAATCATTTGTTGAAACATGGCAGTCATGAAGGAGGTCGGGGCCCATGCAGCCGGAACTCGTACTCGCCTCCGGTTCCCCGCGACGAAAAAATCTCCTCAAAACGATGGGGCTCTCCTTTTCGGTTCACCCCAGTTCTGTGACGGAGGAAGTTCCGGGAGAGCCGGCGCCGGGGGAACTGGTGGAGATCCTTGCCGCCAAAAAAGCGCTGGCAGTGGCTCATACAAAAAAACAAGCATTGGTGATCGGAGCGGATACGGTTGTGGCCCTAGGGGATGAGATCCTGGGCAAGCCGGGAGATGAGAAAGAGGCTTGTCGCATTCTCCAACACCTTCAAGGGCAGTCCCACCAGGTGTATACCGGGATTGCTCTGGTGGAGGTGGTCAAAGGAAAAGTATCCCATCGCCTGATCAGGCACCGGGTGACGGAAGTGATGATTCGTAACATGAGTTTGGATGAGATCCGATGGTACGTTTCCACCGGGGAGCCGATGGATAAAGCGGGGGCGTACGGGATTCAGGGTATCGGTTCCCTTTGGGTGGATTGGATCGATGGCTGTTACTCCAATGTAGTGGGGATGTCACTTCCCCTGCTTTATGACATGATGAATGAGATGGGTTACCCTGTCCTCAAGGGATCATTCGCTCCGGAAAATAAGGCGTAACAACTGAGATCTGGCAACAGGCCCTCCTTATTTTGCCGGTTCAAAGGGAGGTTTTTCAGAAGTTGCGTTCGCCGGAACAATTGATGATTCGTGATGTACCAGAAGAAGACCGGCCCAGGGAACGGTTGTCCCGGCAGGGGCCGGCCTCACTTTCCAATGCGGAGCTGGTTGCCATTCTATTGCGGACGGGCACCTCTTCGGAGTCAGTGCTTCAACTGGCCAACCGGGTTCTCTCCCGGTCGGAAGGATTAAAAGGATTGGCCGGCTCCACCTTGAATGAGTTGGTTCAGATCAGAGGGATCGGACCGGCCAAAGCGATTCAGCTCCTGGCGGGAATCGAGCTGGGGCGCCGGGTCTTCCGGGCCTTGCCCTCGGAGCGGATCCAGATTCGGTCTCCCGGGGATGCCGCCGATTATGTGATGGATGAGATGAGGCATCTGTCCCAGGAACATTTTCTTTGTCTGTTTCTGAACACCAAAAACCGGGTAATCGATAAAAAATGCATTTTTGTAGGCAGTCTCAATTCGTCGGTGGTTCATCCGCGGGAGGTGTTCCGGGAAGCGATCCGCAGAAGCTCAGCAGGAGTGATCTGTGTCCACAATCACCCGAGCGGGGATCCGACACCCAGTCGGGAGGACATTCATGTGACGGAACGCCTGGTCGAGGCAGGACAGATCGTCGGGATTGAGTTATTGGACCATATCATCATCGGGGATCATCGTTACTACAGCATGAAAGAAAAGGGGATTATTCCTGTCTGATTCTCCGTGTCTAAAAAAATGAGAATACTATAAGCGAAGGACTGAGATGGTTCATGCGATTCTGGTTTGGGAACAAAGGAAAAGACGGAGGAAATGAGACGATCTTCCAGAAATTCGGAGGATTCACAAGAGACATGGGAATCGATCTGGGGACGGCCAACACCTTGGTCTATCTAAAGGGTCAAGGGATCGTGGTAAGAGAACCATCTGTGGTGGCACTGGAAACAGGATCCCAGGAGATTAAAGCCGTGGGGGATGAAGCCAAACGGATGATCGGAAGGACTCCGAGCAACATTGTGGCCATTCGTCCCATGAAAGATGGAGTGATCGCCGATTACAATACAACCGCCACCATGTTGGAATATTTTATCAAGCAAGCGCAGAACCAACGAGTCTATCTCCCCCGTCGTCCCAATGTGATGGTTTGTGTTCCGACTGGAGTCACTCCGGTGGAAAAGCGTGCGGTGGAAGAGGCAACCCGTGCAGCCGGTGCCAAGGAGGCTCACACCATTGAGGAACCTTTTGCCGCCGCCATCGGCGCCGGTTTGCCTGTCTGGGAACCGACGGGGAGCATGGTAGTGGATATCGGAGGCGGGACGACGGAGGTCGCCGTCATCTCTCTGGGCGGAATCGTCACTTCTAAATCCCTGCGTGTGGCCGGGGACGGTATGGATGATGCGATCATCCAATATATCAAACGCATGTACAACTTGATGATCGGTGAACGGAGTGCCGAAACGCTGAAATTGGAGATCGGATCGGCGATGGCAATAGATCCGAAAGAAGTCCGGGAAATTCGTGGTCGGGATCTGATCTCCGGCCTGCCTAAGACCATCGAGATCACCTCCACTGAAGTGGCGGAAGCACTCGATGATACAGTGAGTGCCATCATTGAATCGGTCAAGCTGACTCTGGAACAGACCCCGCCGGAACTGGCGGCAGATGTCATGGATCAGGGGATTGTGTTGACTGGGGGTGGTGCACTGTTGCGAAAACTGGACCAAAGACTGGCGGAAGAGACGAAAATGTCAGTAGTGATTGCGGAAAATGCTTTGGATTGTGTGGCTATCGGTACGGGACAATCCCTTGAAAATATCCATCTGTTCACTTCCGGCGTGGGGATCTCTTCTCCTCGTGACCGTCGCCGGTCATAAAGGTGATGAATGTGTTTTTACGCTTGTTTGCCAATCGTCGTCTGTTTGTCCTGTTGCTGGCGGTGATCCTGTTGACGGTCTCTGTCGGGATGACCCGGGGAGAACGGGAAAAGGTGACCTGGGTGGAAGCCGGAGTGAAGAATACTGTCGCTTGGTTGAGCAGTTGGATCCCTTCCCCCTCCCGTCTTCTGGCGGAGGGATCTCCAGAGGGGAAAGGTGAGGAAGGTGAGGAAATCCTTCAATTAAAAGCGGAATTGAGTCGGTTGAAGCAGGAAAACCGTCAGCTGAAAGAGGCAGCCGATTATATTGATAAAAACAAAGAAAGCTATATTACGGCTCAGACCGTGGCCCGCAGTCCGGATCGTTGGAATGACCGGCTGGTGATCGACAAAGGGAAGAAGGACGGAATCCAAAGGAATATGCCGGTCGTCACCCATGAGGGCTTGATTGGACGGGTGTCGGCGGTGACCGATCAGATGGCGGATATCCAACTTCTTACAGACTCCGGCAGCACCCCGGGGATTGCCGCTCATGTTCTGGCCGGGGAGGAAATATTCGGTCTGATCGAAGGATATGACGAAAAAAGCAAGCGCCTGCTGATGAAGAAGATCCCTTCCGGAGTTCAATTGAAAAAAGGGCAACTGGTGGTCACCTCGGGAATGTCCGAGATCTTCCCGGGCAATCTTTTGATTGGAACCGTCGATAAGGTGACAACGGGGGATTTCGGAGTGGATCAAATGGTTTATGTGAAACCCGCCGCCCGGTTTGAGCGACTCCAATATGTGATGGTGGTCCGTGACCCGGCCAAAATTCAACTGAAAAAACACCGGCAGAAATTGGACTCAAAGGACGAGAGAAACGGAGGGAATTAAGCCATGGCAGCCTGGATGCTAACCGGTTTCCTCTC
Organism: Kroppenstedtia guangzhouensis; assembly: GCF_014637345.1. Classification (GTDB taxonomy): domain Bacteria; phylum Bacillota; class Bacilli; order Thermoactinomycetales; family DSM-45169; genus Kroppenstedtia; species Kroppenstedtia guangzhouensis. The sequence goes on along the minus strand of NZ_BMEX01000003.1, from coordinate 299,773 downwards.
CTTTCTTTTTTTGTTGGAGGGAACTGTGTTGCAAGATTTGGCTCCCCAGGCTTGGGGGAGTCCATTTGTTTGGATTCCGCAGCCGGTGACCAGCGGAATTATTCTTTTGTCTTTGATTCAGGGAAGAAAGGCCGGTCTGATATATGGATTATGTTTCGGTTTGATCCACGATCTGGTGTTTGGACAGGTGATTGGAGTCTATGCCTTCAGCACTGCCGCGATCGGTTATATAGCGGGACAGATCTCCCGGCAATTTGTTTCCGGTCCCATTGTTGCTCTATGTGCGACCGGGATTTGTCAGGCGGTGCATCTGTGCATGGTATTCGGTTGGTACCGTCTCTTCAACGTGACGCAAATCCCTTGGGAAGAGTCGATGATTTATCATATCATCCCCTCCGTTTTGATCAACACCGTAGTCGCTTATCCGGTCTACCGAGGAGTTCGGTGGATTGTCGGACGATTTCACCCTCATTCGCTACAATTGTTTGAATAAATAAGATCTGCCTGTGTATCCGGTCATGTCCGAAGAGGAGGATTTTTCGGGTATGTGCCGAAAACATAGAGAGAACGGGGTGAACTGGATCATGGGTAAAGTGATGAAACCGGGTGTGCACATTAAGGGAACCAAGGCTGGGCTTCTCTTTTTGCTAAATGAGTCACGTCCCTTTTCTACAGTATTGAGCGAACTGAAATCTAAGCTGGAGGATGGATCCAATCTGTGGGACGGCCCCGATACCCGTGTCCTGATCAAGCTGGGAAAAAGACAGATCACGCGGGACGAAGAAAAGGAAATGAGAAGATTGTTTTCCTCCCACAAAAACCTGATTATCCATTCCATCGAAACATCCAATGGCCGGCCCTATCTGGTGGAGGATCAGGGAATTCAAATATTGACCGGAACCGTCCGTTCCGGTCAGATTCTGGAACACCGGGGAGATCTTCTTCTCCTAGGAGATGTGAACCCCGGAGGGACAGTCCGTTCCACGGGGAGTATCTATGTCCTGGGGGCTCTGCGGGGGTTGGCCCATGCGGGGGGCGAGGGGGATGAAGAGGCGATCATCGCTGCCTCCAGCCTATACCCGACCCAACTGCGGATCGCCGGTGTGGTGTCCCGTCCACCGGATGAATGGGGGGAGTCCGGAGTCACCGGCATGAATTTTGCTTACTTGGTCAATGGGCAGATTGCCGTGGATAAAATGCACCATTTGAATCGCATCCGTCCGGAAATCGAGTGGAAAGGGAACCGGTTCAGATCATAGAATGGCCGGGAGGAGGGTAAAGAGTGGGGGAAGCCATCGTCGTAACTTCCGGGAAAGGCGGGGTGGGCAAGACGACGACATCGGCCAATATTGGGACTGCCCTGGCCTTGTCCGGCAAGAAGGTGTGCCTTCTGGACACGGATATCGGGTTACGCAATCTGGATGTGCTGTTGGGGTTGGAAAACCGCATCATCTATGACCTGGTGGATGTGACTGAACAAAAGTGCAAAATCGAACAGGCATGGATCAAACATAAACGGTGCGACACTCTTTACCTGTTGCCTGCGGCCCAGACGAAAGACAAGTCTGCGGTGGATGCAAAACAACTCCGCTGGCTGACCGCCGAGTTGAAGGAACGGTTTGATTACGTCATCATCGATTGTCCGGCGGGGATTGAGATGGGCTTTAAGAATGCCGTCGCCGGGGCGGACCGGGCGATTGTGGTCAGCAGTCCGGAAAATGCGGCCATCCGCGATGCGGACCGGGTGATTGGAATCCTGGAAAAGGAGAGGGTTCCGCAACCCAAACTGGTGGTCAACCGGTTTCGGCCCCAGATGGTGAAAGAGGGGGGCATGTTGGATGTGGAGGAAGTCATCTCCGTCTTGGCCGTTGATCTGTTGGGGGTGGTCCCTGATGACGAGGAAGTGATCCGGGCCGGACATCAGGGAGAACCCATCGTCTTCCAATCTCGAAATCTCGCCGCCAAAGCCTACCGCAACATCGCCCGCCGGATCCAGGGAGAAGTGGTCCCCCTCCTCCCCCTCGACCCGGAACGGAAACTATTCCACCGAATGAAGCGCTGGCTTGGCTTGGCATAAACCAAAAAAGCACCTGGAGGCGGGTGCTTTTTTGGTTTGTGGGTGTGAACTGCGATGAATCATTTTCATAAATTAAGGGCGCACACTGATGGACTGAATCCGTATTTCACAACATACTAGTGAAAGCCGTTCATTGGGAGAGGTGGGTTTCACATGGAGCGTCTTTGGATCGTCAGACTCGCCGGAATGTGAAACCCAATCCCGACCGGCCCGACCACCACTAATTCACAACGCTTCTAGTGAGCAGACTCCCAATAATGAACTCTAATCGGTAGCATCTAGCCTCGCAGGTACTTTATTATCAGTGGAGGGATGCGTTTTTAGAGGGAGCAAGGCGGGGCTTCCTCCCAAGAGGCAGATGGAAACGGAAAAATGGAAAAAGGATTATGGAATATGAACGGTTCTCAGGCGAACTGATCATGCAGATCAAGGTGTTGAAAAAGTATACATCCCTGAAAGAAGAAGACTTCTCCTCGATTCGGGGTTGGTGGAAACCGATGAGGTAACGGTTTCGACTGTCTGTAAGGCCTTAGAGGATCGAGCGTTCAACCTGCTACAAACAGGTACAACGCTCTCTAGATGGGGGAAATCTGCGCGGTCCTGTCCCCGCCAGGGAACCTTGGCTCTAGAGATCAAGCGCCTGTTTATCCAGTATCCGGTCTTTGGTTACCGTAGGATTTGGGCTCTGCTCCAACGAAAAGGATATCCCTACAACAGGAAAACGGTTTACCGGGGATAAAAGACATAAACTTGTTTCAAAAAACGGTGTATTATGAGACCAAACAGTCCTTGGAGATCGTTCTACCGATCTAACAGGTCCGAACCAACGGTGGCATATCGATATGACGAGGTGTGAAGAAGGCTGGGCCAACCTCGTGGCGATGATTGACGCGTATGACCGTCGGTTTGTGAGCCATGACGTTCAATCTTAAAGTGGAGACTTTCAAAGCAGGTTGCTTACACCAACAGTTTCATGCGTGGAACGGCATCATTTGACATTCTTCATCGGATCGATATGCTATGTATAACAGATCCGTAATCGAAAGGGACGGAAAAAGGAGGACTCCATTTTGGATATACGAGAAACTGATATACCAGGAATCGGCCGTAAATTTCAATTGGAGACTCGTTCCGGAGAGAAGGCCGTGGTCATCATCCATGACGACGGCAGGCGGGAAATGTATCAATCTGATCCCAATGACCCGGACGAAAGTAAATGTATTGTTACGTTGGACGATGAGGAGGCCCGACAATTGGCTGGGATCATCGGTGGAATGAGTTATCAACCCAAAGCATTGGAAAATATCGAAATCGCTCTGGAGGATTTGATTATCGAATGGTATAAGATCCCTCCCCATGTGAAATGTAACGGAATTACCATCGGAGAGCTGAGGGTCCGCCAAAGAACAGGAACGACGATTATCGCCGTGATTGAAAAAAATCAGCGCAAAACGATCAATCCTGGGCCTGACCATGTTCTTGTTTCAGACGCTACACTGGTCATTGCCGGCAAAAGAAAACAAATCAATAAACTCAAACAGATTTTATCCGGTGGAGAATAGTCACCAGTCAAATTCACCTTCCTGTTGAGCTCGAAGACGCAAGAGGGCATCGCTTGTTCCGCAAGCGATGCCCTCTTTTCTTTCTCATGATCCAATGAATCACTGCCGGACTCGGATCCGGTTTGCTACTTTTTGATACAGACCGTAAATCGTTTTCGATTCCTTTGTCAACAAGGGTCCGATCACTGCGAGGATCAGAACATATAGTACAGCGAAGGACTGAATGACCGGCATCAGATTCCCCTCTTTGCCGATATTCGCCATGATGATCGAGAACTCGCCGCGGGAGACAAGGGTGAATCCGATATTCACCGAAGATTTTGCGGATACGCCGGATGCATGCCCAGCGAAGAAGCCTGACAATAGATTGCCGAGGATGGTCAACAGGACTCCGACAACTGCCACACCCACGGCCCCTCCCAGGGAAGTGGGGTCAATGGTCAATCCAAAGCTGAAGAAAAACATGGCACCGAACAGGTCCCGGAAAGGCAGAACCAATTGTTCAATTCGTTTTGCATGAGCGGATTCCGCCAGCACCAGTCCGATCAGCAATGCTCCGATCGCCTCCGCCACATGCAGAGTTTCGGAGAAGCCTGAAACCAGAAACAAAGAAGCGATCACCAGCAGCAAAAACAATTCTGAGGATCGTACGTTTAACACTTTATCAATCCACGGCATCAATCTTCGTCCAACGACGATAAACAGAAGGATAAAGACCAGGGCTGTCAACGAGGTGAACAGCACACCAGTCCATGATGTTGCACCGCTCAGTACCAACCCGGATAAAATCGAAATGTGAACAGCGATGAACAGGTCATCGAACATGATCATTCCCATGATTATTTCCGTTTCCGGGTTGGCTGTCCGTTTTAGATCGACCAGTACTTTGGCAACAATGGCTGTGGAAGAACTGGTCATAATTCCGCAAATAACCATGGTTTCTTTCAATGGAAACCCCATCATCCACCCGAGTAGAAGACCGGAAACAAAATTGATCGCGACATAAAATGACCCGCCGATCACGATCGATTTTCCCGACTTGATGAGTCGTCCAACGGAAAACTCCAAACCGAGATAAAACAGCAGAAACAACACGCCCAGCCGTCCCATGAAATCGATAAAAACCGAGCTCTCGATAAACCGCAAATCGATAATCCCGAAATGGGGGGCGTGGGGTCCAACCACCATACCCACAAGAATATAGAAGGGGATCACCGAAAAACGAAGCTTTGTTGACAAGACTCCAACCACTGCGATCAAAGCAATTGCGAGCCCAACCTCAAATATAAGTGTGTCCATAGCTCCCCCCTCCCGTCATAATCCTTTCTGTAAATACATTTTCAACGTTTTCAACTGTTCCCGTTCGCCTGCGACGATGAGGGTGGAACCGGCAGCCAATGGAAAGTCTGGCCCCGGAATCAGATGATTTTGATGTCCTTTATCGATCACCGCGATGATGGTGGCGCCTGTCATCTGGCGAACCTTCAGATCGCCGATCGTGTTTCCGATGCAACTCGCATCCCTCTCAAGTTTAAACCATTCGATGACCAGGTCGTCCAGTGCCACTTCAATGGTTTCAAGCGCCTTCGGTTGATAGGTCATTCCGCCAATGATCCCTGCGAGGTGTCTCGCTTCGTCATCTTCAAATGTCGCGATGGAGATACTTTCATCGGGATCGTCGGGATTTAATCTATACAGTTCACGCCTTCCATCATCATGAATAATAATGACCAGATGATCGCCGCTGCGGGCTGACACTTCAAACTTACGCCCAATTCCCGGTAAGTCTGTTTCCCCAATATTCAAACTGAATTCCTCCGTTGATTGGATTGCGGTTCCCGGATGCGAGTCCAAGTAAAGATACCAGAACCGAATCGTATTCATCATACCCTGGATCACTGGTATAAATGCACTTACAACCAATCAGGTGGTGCCCCGTAGTACAAAGATTGCCTAGGCAACACACGGTTCCTTTCCAATGCCCATGATCAGGTGAATCGGCAGTCTTGAACCTATGAAACATAAGAAAATAAAGCAGGGAGAATAAACAGGATTAACCGAGGAGTTACACGTAAGCCGAGGTGAATTTGGTAGGCATAAGAAATAAACGTTTCATCCAGATACAAATGATATCCAGGACGAAAACGATGGGAAGCGTAACCAGTATGATCGGATTGACGGGATAAATATGCACATAAGATACCGGTTTTTTGATCCACTGCATTTTTACCGGCAACTTCAAATGGTTACCCACGATCTGGTAGTGAAGTCTGAATGAGGAAAGTATCGGGGATTTGTTCAGAAGATGACGATCGTCTTCAATATATAATAGTGCTATTGAAGTATAAAGAAGAAGCAAAACGAGGAAAAAATAGGTGAACAGGTTACAACGTCGGTTTCCATACATTGTCAAACCCGTTCACCCTCCCCTTTGTTCCTGGTTTTCTACTAAAATAAATTTATCATTCAGTATGGTATAAATCAAGATGGACTTACTGCGAATTCCTTTAGGAATTTACAATGAGCGACCTATGTATCACCAAACGATTCAAGAAGGGTCAATAAGAAGGCATCACCTTCATCGAGGCGATGCTCATTATGCTCTTAGCCAGCTGGTTCCTCAAATCTTGTTCCTTGTTCCATATCCCAGTATAATTACTCGTTAGAAGCTGTATGATGAAGAATACTTGATCCAAATAGAGATCCGAATACTTGTTACGCATATGGGATAATTGTTCAGAATTGCTAAGTATATTCTAAAAAGGGTGATCCAATGGTGGATGTGATTGTGGTGGGGGCCGGAATAGCTGGTCTGGTCGCCACTGCGGAATTGGCGGATGCGGGGAAGAGGGTATTACTATTGGATCAAGAACCTGAAAGCTCCCTCGGTGGTCAGGCGTGGTGGTCTTTTGGCGGTCTGTTTCTGGTGGATTCCCCGGAGCAGCGGCGGATGGGAATCAAAGATTCCAGGGACTTGGCATGGCAGGATTGGTTGGGGACGGCGGGTTTTGATCGGGAAGATGATGAGGATATTTGGGGAAGAAAGTGGGCTGAAGCCTATGTGGACTTTGCCGCCGGAGAAAAGCGCGCCTGGTTGCGAAGTTTGGGAGTCCGTTTTTTTCCGGTTGTGGGTTGGGCGGAACGGGGAGGGTCCCTTGCTGAAGGACACGGAAACTCGGTTCCCCGCTTCCACATTGTATGGGGAACGGGTCCCGGAATTGTTGCCCCATTTGAAGGGCGCCTTCGGGAACATATAAAAAACGGTCGGGTGGATTACCGTCCCCGACATCGTGTGAAGCATTTGATTAAAAATAACGGTGCAGTAGTGGGTGTGAGCGGTTCTGTTCTGGTGCCGAGCACAGCGGCACGGGGTGAAGCCAGTTCGGATGAAGAGATCGGCCATTTTGAATTCAGGGGAGAAGCGGTGCTGGTTTCCAGTGGAGGGATCGGTGGAAATCATGATCTGATTCGTAAAAACTGGCCTAAACGTCTTGGGGATCCTCCTAAACGTATGGTCTCGGGTGTTCCGGCGCATGTCGACGGACGAATGCTTGCCATCACGGAAAAAGCCGGGGGGCGCATTGTGAACCGGGATCGCATGTGGCACTACACGGAAGGGATAAAAAACTGGAATCCCATTTGGGAAAATCACGGCATACGGATTCTCCCGGGACCTTCTTCCATATGGTTGGACGCATGTGGGAGGCGTTTTTCGGCTCCGAATTTTCCCGGATTTGACACATTGAGCACTTTAAAAGCGATCCAAGGGACAGGCTACGACTACTCTTGGTTCATATTGACGCAAAAAATTATTGAAAAAGAATTTGCTCTGTCAGGTTCAGAGCAAAATCCGGATTTAACGGACAAAAGCATTAAAAAAGTGTTGGGCAGAGTTTTGCCTGGAGCCCCCGGGCCGGTAAAAGATTTTATGGAGCGGGGGGAGGATTTTATCGTCGCTGATACGTTGGCCGAATTGGTCACCAGGATGAATCGACTCACAGGCGAAAACTTACTGAGCCTGGAGGACATTGAACGACAAATACGAGCAAGGGACCGTGAAATGGAGAATAAATTCACCAAGGATCTTCAGATCACGGCTCTCCGTGGCGCACGTTATTATCTGGGCGATAAATGGATCCGAGTAGCCACACCACATCAAATACTGGATCCAAAAAACGGTCCTCTGATCGCAGTTCGCTTACATATTCTGAGTCGAAAAACTTTGGGGGGATTGCAGACTGATTTGTCCGGGAAAGTGTTGGACTCTCAAGGGAAAGCCATTCCGGGACTTTATGCAGCCGGCGAAGCCTCGGGTTTCGGCGGGGGAGGTGTCCATGGATATCGCTCCCTCGAAGGGACCTTTCTGGGTGGATGTCTCTTTACAGGTAGAGTGGCAGGACGCGCAATCGCCAAAGAGCTGGGTTAGGGCATGTCTGGTAATTCACTTTTATCCGATGTGTAGGGTGAATACATAAAAAGCACCTGGGGACGGGTGCTTTTTGCAGGAGTGCCCGGCCCAGGCCTCAGAACAGCTTTTGGCGACAGAATTTTGAGACAGTCCCCATGCTCGTCCCCATCGGCAAGATTTACGAGCGGCGCCAGCGGGAGTCAGACTTTCTTCCCGGTGAATCAACAGCCCTAATTTGTTATCTATTCAGCACTTTTAAGGCTCGGGCCACTTTCCGTGCAAATTGGATAGGATTTTCCACTGATTCAAAGTGAATATAAAAAAGGCGCGGCTTTTCAAAGAGCCAGTGATTGTGAAGGGCAGTAACGATAATCCCTTGTCTTCGCAATTCAGTAATAAAGGGATTGATCTCTTCTTGAAGGATCACGGTTTCTCCCAAGTTAAGAGCCCGACCTTTGCGGTCCAAACTTTCAAAGCTGAAAAAGGTGGGCAATACAAGAGGTGAACGGCTGCGACGTCCCAAAATAGTGACCGGTATTTTGCGAAACTTCTGGATTAGACAGGCTCCGTTTACAATACTGGGCGATCCGCCCACAATATTGGCAAACAGTTGGCAAAGTTGGTTAAATGAACTCAAGTCTATCATCCTCCTCTTTCTTTGAGTCAATTTCAGGTTATGAAAACAGAAAGCATAGGGTGATAGACTGAATTCCTGTTTCTTAACGAATAGTGAATGGTGTCTGGCTTGCACCACACAACATGAATCCCCACATCACCGCATCGTCCGGATTTAAGCAGTGAAAATGGCTGTCCCGACTTTGATGACAGGGATCGCGGGTATGTCGATTAGCCACACTTTGGATAGTTTTTGTATATCAACATACTTTAATTTCCATTCGGAGGCGCAAGAACGAGGAGCTAATCGCGATAAAATACATGGACGGTAAGAGTCACTTCCTTTCGTATCGGTTATGAGAGAGGGTTCGCAGGAGAGCACTGTTTGTAAACGCGAACCATCTGAGGAACCACTTGACTGACGTCATGTACTCTTACCGCATAGGACCGTCCGATTTCACCCAACCGACGTCGTTCATTGGGGCGGGCCAAAAGCCAGTCTAGCTTTTCCGTAATGGTTTCCGGGTTTGCTGACAGAATCGGAAAATCGCGGGGGAAGGTGCTTTTGAGATCTTCGCGGATATAACTGATAACCGGCTTTCCCAAAGCCATCGCTTCCATCGCCAGAATCCCATGAGTCCCGATCAACAACTGGTCCACAATGATATCCGCTTGTCGGTAAATTTGAAGCGCTTGTTCATGGGACATATTTTGGACCCTGCGAAAAGTGAAATTGTGTTTTTGCCTTAATGCGTTGACAGCTTTTTCGACATAGGAAGTGCCTTTTAGGGAAGGGATGGAGGGTGCGTGGACCACAAGGGGAACCCGTTTGTGAGGATCGGGATATATGGGCGGATACTTTTTTGTCTCGATCATGCGAGGGACGACGTGCACCTTTTTGTAAAACCGCTTGGCGTGTTCATAGAGTTCATAATCCGGAACTACTGCATCTTCAATTGCCGCCGAAATACGCTTCAGGTGTCTCACAATTTCCGTTTCCGTTTGATTTTGGGGATGGATGACTTGAATCAATGGGTTTTTCTGTCTGGCATGGGATAAAAGGCGTACATCATTCCCACAGTGTCGCATCAACACTTTTTTCTTGTTTTTAGCGAGGATATTTAGATCACTGAGGTCTTCAAACATGGTCTTTCCCCAGTAATAGTGGAAAATATCAAAACGGCCCCAATTCCTTTGGAACCACTGAGGCATTTTTTCACGGTGAAGATAACGCTGCAACGGATATTTAAATTTGCTTTTGTTATAAACCAACTGTTCAGTGTAAAAACCTCGACGATTCAATTCACGAGCAAGAAGATTTCCTTGTCCGGCTATGTCCACCGGGGTTATTAAAATGCGCATGGAACAGTCTCCCCTCCTATTTGTCATCGTCAGTACATCTTATGTTCTTCATTTCGCTCCAGTGTGGATATCGATAGAAACTATACCTTGTTTAGGTTTTTGTCCTGTAGGGGAATTTGAAGGAGGGATTGAGATGAAGCATCTTTTCCGGGGCGGATCTGATCCGGAACAGCCGACACTACTGTTGTTGCACGGGACGGGGGGGAATGAGGAGGATCTGTTGCCCCTTGCGAAGATGCTCTCCCCGGAATCGGGGATGCTGAGTGTCAGAGGGGATGTGTTGGAGAATGGGATGCCCCGGTTTTTCCGCAGGCTGGTGGCTGTCGGTTATTCCAACGGAGCCAATATCGCTGCCACTGTTGTTTTTAGCACAGCAAAAAACCTGATGGATCATGGTTTTTCCTTTTGCATAACCCGGTGAGACAAGTCATAGGATGTACCAAAACCGATGTGGAAAAAAGGGGCGGTGAATCCCATGATGGAATGGTCCCGGGGCATAAGCAAAAGGCGACAGAACCGGATCCGGGCGATCAGGGAAGGAAAAGGTCTCCCCAGAGGAGGGGGTGGCTTTCGTCGCCGGAGCCAACCGATTTTCCCCAAAAAAGACCCGGTGGGTAAATGGGACGAGCTTCCTTGGAACCGTCCCGGCGTCTGGGAGAAAGAGGGGAGGAAAAAGGGAGAGAGTCGGTTGTTGATTCAAAGCTTCTTCGCCTTTTTTCTGATGACGGGAGCTTGGCTGGTCTTTCAATCCAATACTCCATCGGCAAAACAGGCTCAAAGCTTCATTTCCGAAGTGATGAACCGGGATTACAACTTTCAGGGCGTGGCCCGGTGGTATGAGGAAAACATCGGCGGGGCACCGGCGATTCTGCCCACATTTCGGGAAAATCAAGGGGAGCGGGAAAGAGGAAATTCATCCTGGGTTGCTCCGATCCGGGGGACTGTCGTCCAGCCCTTCAAAAAAGGAGGGCGGGGAGTTGTCATTCGCACCAAGCCCGGGTCACCGGTGGTTGCGCCGGCGGAAGGGTGGGTGGTGGAGACTGGAGAGCAGGAAGGACTGGGGAAAACTGTGGTCCTCCGTCATGCCGGTGGGAAAGAAACCTGGTATGGATGGCTGAAGGAGATCCGGGTGAAGAAAAAAGATTGGGTACAACCGCGCCAGCTTTTGGGCGAAGTGGATGGTCGGGAGGGGGAGCCTCTCCTTTTCTTCGCCCTCAGACAGGGAGGCGATTTTGTCAACCCTGCGGGGGTGGTCGCCTTTGAGTAGCCTTTTTTCTCTGCCAGGAATTCAGGTTCGTATTCATAGTTTGTTCTGGTTGGTGATCTTCTCTTCAGTGGTGACAGGCCAATTTCTGGAGGTGATCACCCTCTTTGTCTTGGTGCTGATCCATGAACTGGGTCATGTCAGCGTCGCCCGTTCTTGTGGTTGGCGGATGTCCGGAATTCAGCTACTCCCTTTCGGCGGTGTCGCCCATACGGATGAATGGGGAACGGTGCCTGCCCGGGAAGAGATCGCTGTAGCCCTGGCAGGTCCTTTTCATAATGTCATGATGGTTCTTTTTGGGTACGCTTTTTATCGGATGGGGTGGTGGTCGGAGGAGTGGATGCGTTATTTTGTACGAGGAAACGCCTTGATGGCGGGCTTTAACCTGTTGCCGATCTATCCTCTGGACGGGGGCAGGATCTTACAGGCTTTGCTCAGCTATCACTTATCCTATCGCCGGACACTTACAACGAGTCTGACGTGCAGTATGGCCGGGGCTTGTCTGGTTCTGCTTTGGAGTGTGTGGGGCAGGGGCTGGGATCTAAATCTGAGCGTCATCGCTCTGTTTTTGGTATACTCCAATGGGATCGCTTTTAAACAAAGGGATTTTCAATATATGCGCTTTCTGATGAAGCGAAGTGAATCGACGGTTCCTGCCCATGCCCGTATCGTCCAATTGAAGGTAAACCATGATGAAATCTTGGCATCGGTGTTGAAAAGGTTGCAGAAGGAGGCCTATCATATTGTGATGGTGCGGGATTCCCGGGGAGTCTGGTCTCCTCTTCCGGAAGAGGCGCTGTTCCGCCGTTTTTTTCATGAGAAAAAACCGGACAGCCGGATTGGAGACCTGATCGCTTAGTCTACATTGACAATCCCAATCGATTGTGTTAAGATTTTCTTTGTGCAATATGCGCTTGCTCTCCCGGAGTAAGCTGTACCGCACGGGATGGGTTTTAACATAAGGGATTTCCCCACCCATTTCCGGCGAGTCTTCACAGGAGAAGGAGGTTCCGGGATGTACGCACTGATCGAGACCGGTGGCAAACAATATCGCGTCGAAGAAGGACAAACGATCTACATTGAAAAGCTGGCTGCCGATGAAGGTGAAACGGTCACCTTTGACAAAGTGCTCCTCATCAACAAGGAAGAGGGGACTGTGGTGGGTACACCGGTGGTAAACGGTGCCAAAGTGACCGGTAAAGTGGAAAAGCACGGCAAAGGCAAAAAAGTGACCGTATTCAAATTTAAACCGAAAAAGAACTACAAGCGGAAACAAGGACACCGCCAGCCCTTCACCAAAGTGGTTATCGAGAAGATCGAGGCCTGATTCTCACTCCATGATACAGATTTCTTTGTATCGTGACGGAGAAGGGGAGTTGGAGCGGGTCGTCCTCCAGGGACATGCCGGCTTCGGGGAAGCCGGCGAGGATCTGGTCTGTTCAGCGGTGTCCGGGATCGCGCTCGGCTTGACCAATGCTTCGGAAACCCTCCTCGGAGTTCAAATCCACCCGGATGGTGTGGATGAGGAGGAGGGGGGGTACCTGGATTGTCGGATTCCGGACGGTCTGACCCCCGAAATACGGGAGAAGGTCCGTTTCCTCCTGGATGTGATGGCGGCAGCCCTTCAATCGGTGGCGGATGCATACCCCGCTTTTATTCAAATCCGAGAATGTTGATTTTCATATAAAGGAGGTGGACATCCATGCTGAAAATGAACTTGCAGTTTTTCGCTCAGAAAAAAGGGGTCGGTTCCACCAAAAACGGCCGGGATAGCATTGCCAAGCGCTTGGGTGTGAAACGTGGAGACGGTCAACTGGTAAGTGCTGGAAGCATCCTTGTCCGACAACGGGGGACCAAGATCTATCCCGGGATCGGCGTTGGCCGTGGCGGCGATGACACCCTCTTCGCCAAAGTGGAAGGCGTCGTGAAATTTGAACGGATGGGCCGAGACCGCAAACGGGTCAGTGTTTATCCCCAAGCGGAATTGGCCCAAATCGAAGCCTGATTGGAGTCGAGAAACCCCGGCTGGACCGCCGGGGTTTTTTCATGGGCAAAAATGGATTAACATAGATAGAAAAGACGGGAGAGGGTTTTGTGCCGAAAGGGTTCACTTTTTGGCTGAGGATGGCTCCCCTGGCAGTGGGGATGCTGCTTTTATCCGTGCATCCTTGGGATTGGCGGGTGGGCCTGGCGACTGGATTGGGGTTGTCTGTTGTGGCCGCTTGGTGGGTGAGAGATTGGTTACGCCAGTTGGAAAAACAGCATCAAAAGCGGAGCGCCCGGGAACAGTTGGAACTGTTGAGCCGGCAACGCCATGACTGGATGAATCATCTCCAGGTTTTGATGGGGTTTACCACTTTGAATAAACCGGAACGAATCGCCCCCTATCTGCAGGAGCTGGTGAACCGGTTGGAAATCGAACGAGTGAGTTCCCGCTTGGAGCCTCCGGACTTGGCTTTGAGACTCGCCTTGTTGAACCGGGATCACCCGGAGTGGCACTGGGTGGTGGAGATCGGGGAGGAAATGGGGCAACTGCCGGAAAATGTGGCTGATCGAATCGGACGGATCCTCGAACAAACGGCAACCTGGCTGAAACCGTTTGCCGGGGAGCAGGGGGAAGTGAAGGATTTGTACTTCCAACTCTCCGGAGATCAGGAGGGATTCCTGATGAAATTCAGACCGGAAGGGGAAGAGAAGAAATATTCCACGGGTGAATGGCAGCAGCTTCGGGAAAGGATAAAAGCATGTGGAGGAGAAGCGGTGCTTGGGGATTCCGGACGGTTTTTCGACATCTGGATTCCGAATGATAGAAATACATAACACAGGCGGTGGGGAACATGTTTGTGGACAAGGTGAAAGTGTTTGTCAAAGGGGGCGACGGCGGGAATGGCATGGTCGCCTTTCGGCGGGAAAAGTATGAGCCCCACGGAGGTCCGGCAGGTGGGGACGGTGGCCGGGGCGGGGATGTTGTGTTTCAAGTGGACGAAGGCCTGCGGACGCTGATGGATTTTCGTTATCGAAAACAATTTAAAGCCGACCGGGGAGAGCATGGACGTTCCAAAAGTCAGCATGGAAAAGGAGCGGATTCCTTGGTGGTGAAGGTTCCGCCGGGAACACTGGTCGTCGATGCGGAGACTGGCGAGACGATCGCCGATCTGACCGAAAAGGGTCAGACAGCGGTCATCGCTCGAGGGGGGCGGGGAGGACGGGGAAACATCCGGTTTTCCTCTCCCAAAAATCCAGCTCCCCGTGTTGCGGAAAACGGAGAGCCCGGGGTGGAGCGATGGGTGGAACTGGAGTTGAAACTCCTGGCCGATGCAGGACTGGTAGGTTACCCTAGTGTGGGGAAGTCCACTTTGCTGTCTGCAGTGTCTGCGGCCCGTCCCAAAACCGGAGCCTATCATTTCACCACCATCCACCCCAATCTGGGTGTGGTGGAAACGGAGGATGGTCGCAGCTTTGTCATGGCAGACCTGCCCGGTCTGATCGAAGGAGCGCACACAGGGGTTGGTCTGGGTCATCAGTTTTTGCGTCATGTGGAACGGACCCGGGTATTGGTACATGTGGTGGATATGGCGGGTTCCGAGGGGAGAGATCCCTATGAGGACTGGGTGAGAATCAACGAAGAGTTGAGATTGTATCGGGATGAGCTGGTCAATCGGCCCCAAATCGTCGCTGCCAATAAAATGGACCTCCCCGAAGCGGAGAAAAATCTGGAGAGGTTTAAAGCCGCCATCGATGGGGAAGTTCCTGTCTTTCCCGTTTCCTCCGCGACCCGCGAGGGCCTGCGGGAGCTTCTGTTTGCGGTGGCGGATCGTTTGGATGCGCTTCCTGAAGAGACACTGGAAAAAGGGAAGAAGGAAGAACGGAAGATATACCGAAGTCCTGCTGCTGAGGAGCCTTTCTGGATCCGCAGAGAGAATGAACTCTTTGTGGTGGAAGGGGAACGGGTGGAAAAGTTGGTCAAAATGACGAATTTCCAGTATGACGAATCGATCCGCCGCTTTGCACACACCCTGAAACGGATGGGGGTGGATGATGCTCTCCGGGAAAAGGGGGCCAAGGAAGGGGATACAATTCGGATTGGGGAGATGGAGTTCGATTTTCAGGATTGAAACAAACAACTGGGCGAAATCCGCCCAGTTGTTTGTTAATAATCTGTTGTCGGCATTTCATAATTTCTTGTCGGCACATCTACAGAGACTGCTAAAATAACGGATAAAACGATAAGCAAGATTGACACTAGGATTCCGGCGAAAAAAATCACCGCTCCCCAGATGGCCCACTTGCGTTGCACCCGTTTAAAGTGCTCCACACTCTCCCAGTCCTTCGCTTTCCAAGCCCATTCGCTTCCTTTGGCTCCCAGGACAAAAATCATAATAAATCCGACAAAGGGCACAAAGCTTAGAAAAGAGATCCAGACATGGTTGCCGATTCCCCAGATCCAGCTGAGGAAAAAGGCACCCCAGTTCCATTTTTTTACTTCCGAAGGAACTTCTTCGGAATGGGGTTCGATTCTTTCTTCCATGTTTCATTCTCCTTGCTGCTATGTAGTTGAGTTGAAGCTCACCTTTAGTGTGGGAAGCGTATGTACAGTGTACATCGATTCAGCTTCAATAGTAAAGTTGTTTTTTGGTTAAATTCCCTTTTCTGATGGTTTACAGGGAGACCCAGAACATCTTTTTTGATCATGACCGTTTACCGGGCAAATTGCTGCTTTCCCGCTTCCTTAGTCGGTGTTTGCCGATGGTTTCGGGGAGGCGTCGACACAGGCCTCTCACCTTTATTTCATAATGAAATAAGTGTATGTGATGAAGCAGACCTCGTCAAGTTCCCATCAAAATAAAGAGGATGGTTCCCATGTTTTGGGGAACCATCCTGTTGATCCAGCGCGTTAAACCTTGATTTGTTTAATCGCTTGGTCAAAATCGGCTTCAATCTCAGCTTCGGGTTTCTTAGTCAACAGACTAACTACAATAATTGCGATCGTGCAGGCGATGAATCCGGGAATCATTTCGTAGATCTCCTGTACAGCCTCGATATTTGACCAGATGATCACTGTTGCCGCACCGGTCAGCATACCCGCCAGTGCACCCCATTTGTTCATGCGTTTCCAGTACAGGCTGAGAAGTACCACCGGTCCAAAGGCGGAGCCGAATCCGGCCCAGGCGTAACCCACCAGATTCAAGATGGTTTCATTGGGGTTGAAGGCCAGGTAAAGGGCGATCAGAGCCACTCCCAGCAAGGAGAGGCGACCGACCAGGACCAGCTCTTTGTCCGAGGCGGAGCGGCGGAAAAAGGCGCGATAGAAATCTTCGGTCAGAGCGCTGGCCGTCACCAGTAACTGAGAGGAGATGGTGCTCATAATCGCTGCCATGATCGCCGACAGCAGGAAACCGGTGATCAGGGGATGAAATAAAATTTTGGCCAGTACAATAAAGACGGTCTCCGGATTGTCCAAGGTCAATTGCTCTTTATGAAAGTAAGCAATACCGATCAGACCGGTAAACATCGCTCCTACGATGGAGAAGATCATCCAGCCCATGCCGATGCGGCGGGCGTTTTTCATCTCTTGGACTGAAGTGATGGCCATAAAGCGAACGATGATATGAGGCTGCCCAAAGTACCCCAATCCCCAGGCCAACAGGGAGAGGATGCCGATCACACTCGTCCCTTTAAAGGCATCCAGCAACGACGGATCAATGGAACGAATCTCAGCGAAAGTGGCATCGAATCCCCCAGTTTGCGTAATGACCACGATCGGAACCAGGACCAGGGCGAGAAACATGATCGTTCCCTGCACAAAGTCCGTCCAGCTGACAGCGAGAAAGCCGCCGAACAGGGTGTACAGGATTACGACTCCCGCAGTGAGCCAGATTCCCCACAAATAATCCATGCCGAAGGCGCTTTTAAACAACTCGCCGCCGGCAACCATTCCCGAGGAGGTGTAGAAAGTGAAGAAGATGAAAATGACCAGTGCAGAGACAATCCGCAGGATGCGGGAATCGTCTTTAAAGCGGTTTTCAAAATAGTCCGGAATTGTGATGGAATTATTGGCGATCTCTGTGTAGGTTCGCAGACGGGGAGCTACATACAGCCAGTTCAGCCAAGCACCGGTGGTTAATCCGACCACGATCCATCCACTGCTCAAGCCGGCGGCGTACATCGCGCCGGGAAGACCCATCAACAGCCATCCGCTCATGTCCGATGCTCCGGCGCTCAACGCCGTCACTGCAGGTCCGAGGTTCCGTCCTCCGAGCATATAGTCAGATAAGTCTGAAGTCCGTCTGTAGGCATAATAGCCGATGGACAACATGGCAACCAAATAAATTCCGATGGAAATAAAAACGCCAGACTCCATGAGTTCCCCCCCTAAATGGTTCAGCAATCATTTTAAAATGCTTTCAAGCTGGATTCAGTGAAAAAACAACCTGCACTCTATGATACGATACATTGATCCGCTTTATTTATTTTTACGGACAGCAATCTCGATATCTGAGACTGCTGTCCGTGTAATTTTTATAACATCTGACTGATCGTTTTGGCCTGCATGTGTAGAATCAAGTAGTCAGGTCCGCCGGCCTTTGAATCAGTTCCTGACATCTTAAATCCGCCGAAGGGATGGTACCCCACAATGGCTCCGGTGCAGTTGCGGTTGAAGTAGAGGTTCCCCACATGGAAGTCACGCTTGGCACGCTCGATGTGCTCCGCATTGTTGGAGATGACAGCTCCGGTTAAGCCGTATTCGGTGTTATTGGCAATCTCAATCGCTTCATCAAAGTTCTTGGCTTTACAGAAGGCGACTACCGGCCCGAAGATCTCTTCCTGCATGATGCGGGCTTTGGGATCGACGTCGGCGAAGATGGTCGGCTGGATGAAGTATCCTTTGGAATCATCCGCCTCGCCGCCGATTACCAACCGCCCTTCCTCTTTTCCGATATCAATGTAACCGGTGATTTTGTCGAAGGCCTTCTGGTTGATGACTGGCCCCATGTAGTTCTGGTGGGAGCGGGGATCTCCGACGGTCAGATCCTTCGTCAGCCGAACCACTTTTTCCAGCACCTCATCGTAAACATCCTCATGGATGACGGCACGGGAACCGGCGGAACATTTTTGGCCGGAGAAGCCAAAGGCAGAGGTGACGATAGCTTCGGCTGCCAAGTCGAGATCCGCCTCCCGGTCCACCACCATGGTATCTTTTCCACCCATTTCGATGATGACGCGCTTCAGATGGGTCTGACCTTCATGGACGACGGATGCCCGTTGGTAAATGCGGGTTCCCACGGCGCGGGAACCGGTGAAGGTGATCAGTGCGGTTTTCGGATGGTCGACCAGGTATTCGCCGACTTCAATCGGATCTCCGGGAACAAAGTTTACAACCCCTTTGGGGACCCCGGCTTCTTCCAGTACCTCAACAAATTTGGCGGCAATCACTGGTGTCGATTCCGCTGGTTTCAACAGCACAGTGTTCCCGGTGACCAAGGGGGCGACAGTGGTGCCCACCATGATCGCGCAGGCGAAGTTCCATGGGGGGATCACCACACTGACGCCGGTTGGGGTGTAAATGTAGCGGTTCACTTCGCCTTCCCGGCTGTTGACCGGTTTCCCGTCTTTCAGCTCCAGCATCTGGCGGGCATAGTATTCCATAAAGTCAATCGCCTCAGCCGTGTCGGCATCTGCCTCTTTCCAGGGTTTTCCCGCTTCTTTCACCAACAGAGCGGAAAACTCATGTTTGCGACGACGGACCTTGGCAGCGGCACGGAAAAGGATCTCGGCACGGGCAGCTGGGTCCCACTTTCTCCAGCTTTCAAAGGCTTCAAGGGCGGCATCCATCGCTTGGTCAGCCAGTGCTTGGTTGGCTTTGGAGACGGTGCCGATGATTTCTTCTTTATTTGCAGGGTTGACAGATACCAATTTTTCTTCGGTGGAAATCCGCTCCCCGCCGATGATGAGCGGATAGTCCTGACCCAGGGAAGCTTCCACTTGGTTTAAAGCGGCTTCAAAGGCCCGCCGATTCTCCTCATTGGAAAAGTCGGTGAAAGGTTCATGCTTGTAAGTGGTGGTCATGATCAATCTCCTTTCCTCATCCGGATCTCAGCTTATTTTTTAAAGCAAGAAATATGCCATAAACCATCCCCGTTTAGATGAGGATGGATTCTCTTTTAGATGGAGAGTTATACATATTTGTAAAGACAGTGTACAGATATTAACATGATTGTAAATGTATCCGTTTTCCTGAATTAACATCTTTTACTTGGAGAAGAAGCCTTTCAGGGCGAAGGTGACATTTTGCGGCCGTTCGGCCAAACGACGCATGAAATAACCAAACCAGTCGTTGCCGTAGGGGACATAGACTCGTACTGTGTATCCTTCTTTTACCAGCTGGAGCTGCAATTCGTTCCGAAAACCGTATAACATCTGAAACTCAAACCGGTTCCGGGAAATTTGTTTCTCCTCGGCAAAGGCTTTCACCTTGGCGATGATGTTGTGATCATGGGAAGCGATGGCAGTATAACTGCCGCTGGTGAGGTGCTCCTGAATAATCTTTATATAGTTTTCGTCCACTTTTTCCTTGTCCTGAAAAGCCACCTCGGGGGATTCCTTGTAAGCACCCTTCACCAGGCGGAGCGGAATCCCCTTCAAATCCTTCACATCCTGCATGGAACGGTGAAGATAAGCCTGAATCACCGTCCCGACGTGATCATAATCCTTGCGGAGCTCTTTGAGCAAATCCAACGTGATCTGGCAATGGGCGTAATCCTCCATGTCAATCCGCACAAAATTGTTGTGTTTTTGGGCGGTGTCCAGTATTTTACGCATATTGTCGAGGCAGAATTGATAATCGATATCCAAACCAAGTTGGGTCAATTTCAGGGAGAGATTGGAGTTGACTCCGAATCTAGCGATCGCTTTCAAGGTGTCGATGCAGTACCGGGTGGATTCAGCGGCTTCTTCCCTGCTGGAAACAAACTCACCCAAGTGGTCCACGGTGCATACGAGCCCTTTTTCATTCAGGGAACGGACTGTCTTCATGGCACTTTCGATGCTTTCCCCGGCCACCACCTGGGCAGCTCCGAATTTCAGTCCCCACCTCCTTGCAGCCCGATTGAGAATTTTGTTTTGAGAGGCGTATAGAAAGATATTTTTTGAGATGGATTCAATCATGGTCTTCCTCCCAACCACCGTAATAGTTCAGTTCCTCTGATTTCAAGTGTTATGAACAAGCAATTATCGTGCCATTTATGTTTTCCACTGAATGGAGATTGACAGGTTCTTGATTTTGAACAATTATGTTTAAGTAGATACAAAGTTGTATTTTTGTATACAAAAGTGAATATGGAGGGGGGTGAAGAAATTGCAACAACAGATCTCTCTGCTTTCATTGGCGTCACCTTGGGAGAAAGCCTTGGATCCGGCCGGCATGCAAAAGGTTCCCATGGATGCATCGCTGTCCGATTTGGATGAATCGGCTCTGGACAAGGATCTGGCACTGCAGGATCAAGAGGGAGAATTTGTAGGGTGGATCCCTGCTCGAAAGATTACAAAAGTCCTGTGGCAACAGTGGAACATCTGCCGCGCCTACTATGAAACACTGTTGGAGGCTGTTGATGATGCGATCACAGCTGTGGACGGAAAAGGGAATATCGTTTCCTGGAATCATCGATCGGAAGCGATCTTTGATTATTCCCGGGATCAAATTCTGGGCAGGCCGATCACCGAGTTTTTTGAGCAGGATGCCCTTGAAGTGATGTCGGTGTTGACCGGGGGAAAAGGGGGGAAAGGGGTCTTCCGGAAGTACCATCAACCCAGCCCCCATGTTTATGTTCTGATCAATGCATTGCCGGTGGTGATGAATCACCGAGTGATCGGCGGGATTTCTGTGGAACGGGATATTACCGATGTGGTCAGACTGAATGATGAACTGTCCACGACCACTGCTTACATTCAGGATTTGGAAAAGCAGTTCGATAAACAGAAGGTTGAGGATCCGTTTCATAAAATCAAAGGAAGGAGCCAAACCATTCGTCACGCGGTGGGGCTGGCCAAAAAAGTGGCGTCGACGGACGCTTCGGTTTTGATCACGGGGGAAAGCGGTGTGGGCAAGGAATTGTTCGCCGGCGCCATCCATAAGGGGGGACCCCGTGGAAAGGGGCCCTTCATCGATATCAACTGCGGAGCCATTCCCGCCCCTCTCTTCGAAAGTGAACTGTTTGGTTATGAACGGGGGACTTTCACCGGGGCAAACAAGGAGGGGAAAAAGGGGAAGTTGGATGCCGCCAAGGGTGGAACCCTGTTCTTGGATGAAATCGGGGAGATGCCCTTGGATCTGCAAGTAAAGCTGTTACGGGTTTTGCAGGAAAAGCGATATTATCGGGTCGGCGGCACGGAGCCGATCCCTTTGGACGTCCGGATCATCGCTGCCACCAACCGGGATCTGGAGGAGATGATCGAGGCGGGACGGTTCAGATCGGATCTGTATTATCGGCTCCATGTGGTCTCTATCCGAATCCCTCCTCTGCGTGAACGAATGGAAGATATCCCGGAGTTGATCCAGCTCTGTCTGAATGAGTTTTCCCTCAAATATTCCAAGCCGATTCCCGAACTCGACCCAGAGGTGATGTATCGCTTTATCCACCATGACTGGCCCGGGAATGTGAGGCAACTGCGCAACATTATTGAACGGATCATGATCTTGACTGATGGAGAAACGATTCGGCCCCATCATTTGCCAAACCAGTTCATGAAGAGGAAAAAAGATGGAACCACAAGCCCACCCTCTCTCCATTCCCCGGTGGCCGACAGTGAAGAGATGAGGATCCGGAATGCTTTGAAAACCACCTATGGCAATAAATCCGCCGCCGCCAAACTGCTCGGCATCTCCAGAGCCACACTGTACAATAAAATACGGAAGTACCATTTGTGAAAGGAAAGGGATTCCTGATCGGGAGTCCCTTTTTGTGTTGGTGGAGAAGGCGATGCTGGAACTGCGGACATGGAGGGAACACTGTCGCCCCCCCTGTTCCCGATTCATCATATTGTGAGCAAGAAGGGGAGGCTGCTTTGGTCAGCTTGTTCCGGTGAGAGGAGAATGTCGCTTCGGAGCTGTTACATCAACAAAGTCCGTCTCCCGTAACAGGGAGACGGACTTTGTGCTACCCCGCATATTGTTTGAGGATCCGGTCCACTGAGGCCCCGTAGGATTCCCCAAAGTGGTTGAGGTGGACGAGGAGGTAGTAGAGTTGGTAGAGAGGCTTTCGGTCTTGATAGTCGGTTTTCAGAGGAAAAGCTTCCCGGTAGGCATCATAAAAGCGGTTAGGGAAACCGCCGAAAAGTTCGGTGAAAGCCAGATCCACTTCTCGATGCCCATAGTAGACCGCCGGATCGATCAGATAAGGAGCCCCGCCGGGACCGACCATCCAGTTGCCCCCCCACAGGTCGCCGTGGAGAAGAGAGGGGGAAATGGTGGAGTCATCCAGCCAGTTATCCAGCCGATCCAGCAATCGGTTTAACAGACGGTTCCGATCGGGAGGAAGTCGGTTTCTTTTGCCGGCGATCTCCATTTGGGGCAGTAGGCGGCAGTCCCGGTAAAAGTCGGCCCACTTTTTTCTTTGACGATTGGGTTGGGGCAGGAGACCAATAAAGTTGTTCCGTTCCAGACCGTAGACGGAGGAGGTATGTTGGTGGAGTTCCGCCAGTCCCCGGCCCAGGGTTTCCGCCATCCCATGAGGCTGGATCGAACTCGGCTCGATCCATTCCATCAAGATCCAGCCGGTCCCTGTTTTCTCCGGTCCTTCGTGGGCGATCACTTCCGGGATCTGAATGGACCGGCTGTTCCGGGCCAATCTCTCCAACCCGTCCCGTTCAGCGGTGAAGATACCGGCGGGAGCCTCGGTCCGGAATTTTAAAAAATAGCGCCCTGCCGGGGTTTCCAACCGGAAAGACTGTCCGATGTCCCCGCCAGAGACGGGGTGGGGTGGTTGCAGTGGACCGGGATCACCATATGTGCGCAGTGCTGATTCCACCGTCGACTTGAGGGCGAGAGGGAGCATCAGAGTCCTTCCCTTTCTCTGAGGGTTTTGATGATCCCTTGGCAACCTGCTTCCACCAACCGGTAGGTTTCCTCAAAATCCCCGGTGAAATAGGGATCGGGGACTTCTTTGTACTCTGTGTCGGGTATGAAATCGACAAACCGGTGGATTTCAGTTTCATTTCTTGCCAGTTTCTTTACATCCCCATAATTGTTGTTATCCATCACAATGACATAATCAAAGTTCTCCAAGTCTTGCTTCCCGATTTGCCGGGCCCGAATTCCGTCGACGGAAATACCGCGATCGGCGAGGAGGTCGCGAGTTCCCCGGTGGGGAGGTTCACCGGCGTGCCAGTTACCGGTTCCGGCGGAATCGACCCGTACTTTCTCCACTAATCCTTCCTCACGAAGTTGGTGTCGCAGCACCGCTTCAGCCATGGGAGAGCGGCAGATGTTTCCCAAGCAGACGAACAGAACAGATACCAAAGTAAGAGCACTCCTTTTTCATCCGGAATCAGAGCCAATCCTATCTTAACACAACATACCCCTGGCCCGGTGCAAAGGGAATTTTTACGATGAAAATGAAAGTGCTTTAAAGGAGAGTTAACAAAATAATTCTTGCAAAGGGAAGAGGTACCCGGTATAATGTCCGTTATATAAAAACATTTGTCTTCTTTAGGAGGACATAAAATGAATCCAAAGGATGAGACCTACTATCTGATCCGTTCCGACATGTTGCCCGAGGCGATTCAGAAGACGGTGAAAGCCAAAGCGATGCTGGCATCAGGGGAGGTGCAAACAGTCCAGGAGGCAGTGGACGGGGTAGGGATGAGCCGCAGTTCTTTTTACAAATATAAAGACGGAGTGTATCCCTTCAATGCCCTGATGAAAGAGAAAATCGTCACCATCTCTCTGACGTTGGAGCATCGTGCAGGAGTGTTATCCGGCATTTTGTCCTATCTGGCGATGCGCAGAGGGAATGTGCTGACGATTCATCAGACCATTCCCCTGCAGGGAATAGCAGGGGTTACCATGTCTCTTGACACGGCGCAGGTGCTGATCAGTTTGACAGAGTTGATCGACGGAATGAAAGAGATGGACGGGGTGGTTCGGGCGGCCCTTGTGGGTCGGGGAGAATAAGATAGAAGGAGTGGGGAAGATGGTACAAGAACCGATCCGGGTGGGTTTGATGGGCCTTGGCACTGTGGGTTCCGGCGTGGTCCGTCTGGTGAAAAACCACCGGGAGGACCTGTTTCATCGGTCGGGGCGTCGGATTTCCATTGAGAAGATATTGGTGAGAGACAAGGAGAAAGAGCGATCTGTTCAAGTGGATCCCGCCTTGCTGACGGACCGGCCGGAGGAGATTTTGCAAGATCAACGGATCGATTTGGTGGTGGAGGTGATGGGCGGGATCGAACCCGCATACTCCTGTATCCGGCAAGCGCTGGAAGGGGGAAAACATGTGGTTACGGCCAACAAGGATCTGATGGCGCTGCACGGGACGGAGTTGCTGACCATCGCCCGTGAAAAGGGTTGTGACCTCTTTTACGAAGCCAGCGTTGCCGGAGGAATTCCCATTCTGCGGGCCTTGACGGAAGGACTTTCCTCGGATCGAATCACGGCGATCATGGGGATTGTCAACGGCACCACCAACTATATTTTGACGGAGATGACCCGGAAAGGCACTCCCTTTGCCGATTCCCTCGCCCAGGCTCAGGACCTGGGTTACGCCGAAGCGGATCCCACCGCTGATGTGGAAGGGCTGGATGCGGCCCGAAAGATGGTGATCCTGGCCAATCTGGGCTTCCATACTCACCTTTCTTTGGAGGAAGTGTCCGTGCGGGGGATCACTGACGTGACCACGGAGGATATCCGGTTTGCCGGGCAGTTGGGTTATGTGCTCAAGTTGATGGGGATCGCCAAGCGGGACGAGGGGAGAGTGGAGGTGAGTGTGCAACCGGCACTGTTGTCCGAGGAACACCCTCTGGCAACGGTGGATGGGGTGTTCAATGCGGTCTATGTCCATGGGGAAGCGGTGGGAGAGACGATGTTCTATGGTCCGGGGGCAGGAGAGATGCCTACTGCCACCGCTGTGGTCTCCGATCTGGTGACAGTGGTGAAAAACATGGGGCTCGGGGTCAACGGCAGGGGAATCGTGGCCCCTTATTGTGAGAAACGATGGAAAAGTTCCCGGGAGATTTTCGCCAAACATTTTCTTCGCCTCCGGTTGGCGGATGAGGCAGGTGTGATGGCTGGACTGACGGGAATCTTCGCCGAGGAGGCGGTCAGCCTGGAAAAGGTGTTACAGGTACCGGTTTCCCGGGGGGATGAGGCGGAAATCGTCCTGATCACGCATACGGCGAGTCAACACCAGTTGGAGGCGGTCCTCCATCGGCTGGACGAGATGCCGGCAGTGCGCCGGCTGATGAGCCACTATCGGGTGGAAGGAGGAGAGGGATGATGAATCCGGGGGTGATCCAACGATATCGACAATTTTTGCCTGTCACCGATGAGACTCCCCATCTGACCCTTCATGAAGGGGGCACTCCTTTGATTCAAGCCCGCCGGCTGTCAGAGGAATGGGGGATCGATCTCCGCTTGAAAGTGGAGGGATTCAATCCCACTGGCTCCTTCAAAGATCGGGGAATGGTGATGGCCATCGCCAAGGCGGCGGAAGCCGGGAGCCAGGCGGTGATTTGTGCCTCGACGGGGAACACTTCGG
The DNA here is from genome assembly GCF_014637345.1 of Kroppenstedtia guangzhouensis. Classification (GTDB taxonomy): domain Bacteria; phylum Bacillota; class Bacilli; order Thermoactinomycetales; family DSM-45169; genus Kroppenstedtia; species Kroppenstedtia guangzhouensis. Next base: position 273,735 of record NZ_BMEX01000003.1, on the reverse strand, counting down.
CTTCTGCGGCAGCCTACGCTGCCCGTATGGGACTTCGTTGCATTGTGGTAATTCCCGACGGTTACGTCGCCCTGGGGAAGTTATCCCAGGCAGTAATGTATGGGGCGGAAGTGCTGGCGGTGCAGGGCAACTTTGATCAGGCGCTGGAAATCGTTCGGGAGATCGCCGGCCATCATTCGGTCACCTTGGTCAATTCGGTCAATCCTTACCGGATTGAGGGGCAGAAGACGGGGGCTTTTGAGATCTGTGACCAATGGGGAGTGGCTCCGGATATCTTGGCGATTCCTGTAGGCAATGCCGGCAACATCACCGCTTACTGGAAAGGATTCAAGGAGTACCGGGAGGCGGGCCGCAGTGGGAAACTGCCGCGCATGTGCGGGTTTGAAGCGGAAGGGGCGGCCGCCATTGTGCGGGGAGAGCGGGTGGATCAACCGAAGACAATGGCCACTGCGATCCGGATCGGCAACCCGGCCAGCTGGAAGTCGGCTGTGGAGGCGGCCAATGAGTCCGGCGGCAAAATCGACAGTGTCACCGATGAAGAGATCCTGGAGGCTTACCGGGATTTAGCCCAAAAAGAAGGGGTTTTTTCCGAACCGGCCTCGGCGGCTTCCCTGGCAGGGGTGAAAAAACTGTGCCGGTCGGGGGAGATTCCGAAGGGTGCCCGGGTGGCTTGCATTCTGACGGGAAACGGTCTTAAAGATCCGACAACGGCCATGGAAGCGATTGCCGTGAAACCCCGGGTGCTTTCCTGTGACAGGGAAGCGGTGATGGAAGCGGTGACGGGAAGGGAGGGGTAAAATGGATCCGTTTCAACCCTTTGAAGTGACGGTGCCGGGAAGCAGTGCCAACCTGGGTTCCGGCTTCGATTCCATCGGTATGGCGGTGAACTGTTTCCTCCACCTGCGTTTTTCTCCGGCGGAAAAATGGACTGTCTCGTCTGAAAACGAGTCACTCCGGGAAATTCTGCGAAACGGGGACAATCTGATCCTGGAGATGATGGGGGAGGTATTCCGATCCGTGGATCAGCCGCTGCCCCCCTTCCGAATGGAAGTGGAGACAGGGATTCCCTTGATGCGGGGGTTGGGAAGCAGTGCGGCCGCCATTGTGGGCGGGTTGGTGGCGGCCAATCACCTGTTGGGCAACCCCTTCAGTTCTCAGGAGCTGTTTCGGCTGGCGGTCCACCGGGAAGGACATCCCGACAATGTGGGTCCGTCGCTGTTCGGCGGAGTGGTGGTCGCCTCCTGGGACGGGGAGGAAGCCCATGCAGTTCAGGCGCCGCTTCCTCCCTTCACCGTGGTTGCAGCCATTCCGGAGGTGCCCTTGGCTACCTCCCGCTCCCGGAAAGCTTTGCCCGGCCGATTGGGTTTTGGTGAGGCGGTTTTGGGCAGCAGCCGGGCCAATTTGCTGACCGCGGCTCTCTTCGCCGGGGACTGGGATGCCTTTCGGGTGGGCTTGAGGGACCGGTTCCACCAACCCTATCGGAGTCCCCTGGTTCCGGGGTTGGACCGGGTGTTGCAGGGGGCGGTCCGCCATGGCGCCCTCGGAGCGGCTCTGAGCGGAGCAGGTCCCACCATGGTCGTCTTCACTTTCGATCCTGATCCGGTACGTCAGTTTGTGGCGGAAGTCTTCCGAGAGGAGAGGGTCCCGGTTCAGGTGTTGACCCTGTATCCACAGGCTGAAGGGGCTGCCGTCCGGTTGACAGAGGAAAGGGGATCATAGTAGAGTGTTGGGAAACATCAAAGGAGAGAGCCCATGAGACATCCGGTGGCCTATCTCGGGCCGCGGGGGACTTTCACCCATGAAGCGGCCCGGGCATTGTTTCCAGAGACAAACTACCAACATACACCCTGCGACTCCATTCCGGAAGTATTGCTCGCTGTGGACCGGGGGGAGTTTGCTCACGGGGTGGTGCCTGTGGAAAACGCGATTGAGGGATCGGTCAATCTGACACTGGATTGGCTGGTGCATCATGTAAGCGTGACCCTGACTGCAGAACTGGTCCATCCCATCAACCAGAATCTGATGGTTCATCCAGATCATGCCCATTGGCCGCTGGCCGGTTTTACACGGGTATTGTCCCATCCTCAAGCGGTGGCTCAGTGCCGATCCCATCTGCGGAAAATTTTGCCTGGGGTTGCTGTCACCTATGTGGACAGCACCGCAGAAGCGGCTCGACGGGTGGCAGGCCATCCGGAGGAAGCCTGGGTAGCCATCGGTCCCCAAAGTTCCGGCTTGTTGTACGGTTTGACGATACTGGAGTCAGGGGTCCAGGATTATCCCAACAATTTCACCCGGTTTATCTCCGTGGGCCAACCTTGGACACACCCGACGGCAACCGCTGTCGGGTGGAAGACGACTCTCCTGATCACGCTGCCCTCAGATTTTCCCGGTGCTCTTCACCGGGTGCTGGCCTCTTTTGGCGACCGCAAGATCAATCTGTCCCGGATTGAGTCCCGGCCCACCAAGAAAAGGCTGGGAACCTACTACTTTTTCATTGATGCGGAGGAGGCATTGGAGCACCCGGGGATGGTTGAAGCCGTCGCGGATGTGGAGCAGTGGGGTTGCCGGGTGCGCCGGTTGGGCTCCTACCCCTGCTACACTTTCGACAAAATCGGTGGTCCCCGTCCGGTTGACAAGGGCCAACGATGAACCTATAATCATCGTTAAATTCAGTTTTTTATATTCAGCTTTTGGAATCATATCAGAAGGATACCTAGGGTTCCGCTTCGCCGATGTTGTGAAGGTCTGGTCCAAGCGGTATCAACACCTGACTCCGGTGTACACCGTGGGGAGAAAAGCCCCTTGCGGCAGGTTCTGATTTCCGTTCAGCCTGTTGTGAGGGGTTTTGTTGTATCCAAAATTAGAAATTTCGGGGGTGGAATCCATGGAAGAGCGCTGGGTGTACATGAATGGAAATTTTGTGAAAAAGGAGGAGGCTGCTGTCTCTATTTTTGATCACGGGTTTCTCTACGGGGACGGGGTGTTTGAGGGAATACGGGTCTACGGGGGGAATGTATTCCGGCTTCGGGAACACTTGGAGCGCCTGTATGAATCCGCCCGTTCCATCCTTCTTGACATTCCGGTGGGGATCGAGGAGATGGAGGATGCGGTGCTGGAAACAGTAAGGAAAAACAGGTTGACTGATGCATACATCCGGTTGGTAGTCTCCCGGGGGAAGGGGGAACTCTGTCTGGATCCGGCCAAGTGTTCCAATCCCCAGGTCATCATCATTGCCGATCAAGTCAAAATGTTCCCCCAGGAACAGTATGATAATGGATTGAAAATCATCACCGTCCCTACCCGTCGCAATGTACCTGATGCACTCAACCCGAAGATTAAGTCCCTCAATTATCTGAACAATATCCTGGTGAAGATCGAAGCCAATCAGGCCGGGGTGGGGGAGGCCCTGATGCTGAACAGCGACGGTTACGTGGCCGAAGGATCGGGAGACAATATCTTTATTGTCAAGCGGGGTATCCTTTATACACCCCCCGGATATGTAGGCGCCCTGGACGGGATCACCCGCCGCGCCATCATGGACTTGTGTGACCGTCTCGGATATGTGGTGAAGGAGCAGCCTTTCACCCGTCATGATGTTTATGTGGCGGATGAGGCTTTCCTCACGGGAACCGCCGCCGAAGTGATCGCTGTCGTCCAGGTGGATGGCCGCAGGATCGGGGAGGGCAAGCCGGGGCCGATCACCCGTCATCTACTGGCGGAATTCCGCAAGCTGGTTACCGTTGAGGGGTCCAAGGTGTATCCAAAACCCACTGTGGAGAAAGCGACGAGCGGTTAAGCGGATGGAGAGCAACTTCATAAGAGAGGAAGGAGCAATAAAAAGTGCCCATGGAGCCGAGCCAAGCTCGATTCCATGGGCTTTCTCATATCTGATCCGCTGTTTCACTCCACACCCACCGGAGGGCATCAAAGAGGGCTTCAGGTCTGACAGTCGGGATCATATGTGACGTGTCGGGAAGCTTGATCAATCTGGAATGGGGAAGCTCCCGGTGCAACCGGTTGGATTGCAGTTTTGGATCGAGGAAAGGATCCTGTTCCCCGATGACGATGGCGACCGGCACCCAGATCTCAGGGTAGCGGGGACTCAGTTGGCTTGCAGTTGGACTGAAATAGAGAATATCCTCCCAGTTGGCCTTGATTTGGCCGGGTCTTGGCCATAGGACTGAAGCCAGTTTCAGATACTCGGGCGGGGCGGGGTCCGGTGCAAAGGTGGCTTTCACCACGGAGTTGACGATCCTGCAGCCCAGAGGTGGTAGAACCGTGTTCGACAGAAAGTCCCCGATTACGGGGGTGGTGATGAGTCGGGAGAGAAGGAGGTTGCCCCGGCTGGCGGGGTAGGCTTCCCCGCCATACACTGCCGCCCCGAGCAGGACGGCGCCGCTGATCTCCCTGGGGTAGTTCAAGGCATAGGAGAGGACAAGCGGGCCGCTCATGGAATGTCCGGCGAGTACAGGCCTCTCAACACCCACTTTCTGTAATGCACCATGCAGAAGTCGGGCCTGGACGGTTGCCGTCACTTTTTCCCTGCGAGGTCGTTCGCTGTAGCCGTATCTCGGACGATCAAATGCGATGGCCCGGCAATCCCGGTGAACCAGGTCCAGCACCCTGGAATAATCATAGGTGGACAGGATTCCACCATGAAGGAAGACGATAGGTTTGCCCATCTCCTTTGCTGACGTAGTGCAAGCGGTGGCCTTCAACGGAGACAAAGGAGCCGGCCGGAGGGAATTCCTCCTCCGCCTGATGAACCCTGCGACGGTTGTACCCATAGAGAAGGATGAACAGGAGGACCAGGGTCACCAGAATGAACGCCAGATCATCTCGGTTCGCTCCACCTCCATCATAGGGGTTGCAGATGAAATCTGATTCTCCATCCACCATCCAAGGCAGGGAGGGAAGGGTGAGGGACTCGGGGGCGGGAACCGGCGGGATTCCCCATAGATCACAGCCGGTTTTGTACAAAAGTTGAAGTTGGTCGGCACCTTGGGTGCCGAACATCTAGCTGCCCAACAGGGCATTGAAGACCAGACAGGCCAAAGCGGGAGCTTCCTTCTCTGGGTGACCCCGCTCGATGAGCACGGTGCCCAGGGATTGGATGGTCGTCTGGGTAAATAGATTCAATGCCCGGACAGAGGCTGGGGAATGCAGTCCGGGAGCGCCCAGGATTTGCATGACCATCCGGGTGTACAGCGGGAAAAACCCGGTCTGGCCCAGACGAAGGGTCATGGAAAATGCCCATCTTCGCAACCGGTCTTCCGGCGTTTCTCCTTCTGAAAGCGCCAAACGGCCCGCTTAATCCAAGCCTGACTGAAGCACTTCTGCAAAAAAGCTGTTCCTTTGAACCGAAGTAATGATGGACCAGGCCGTGACTGAGTCCAGCATCGGCCGCAATGGCCGAAACGGTCGTCCCCGCATAGCCGTTGTCGGAGAATCTTCGCAGACCGGCTTTCAGGATTTGAAGGCGGGGATCTTTCCTGTGGGTTTGGTTGGGGGGGATGTTCGTCGCGGTTTTGGCTGTGGTTCCGACGGATCACTGATCGGCTCCGTCTTCATTCACACTGGAAAATTGCGATGGAGAGGATCGACAGTCTCCGGGAGGGGAGAAACCGATCAAGATCGGGGCCCACATGGGCCCCAAATCTTTATTTCTGTTCCGTCAAAACGACCGGTCCGTCATCGGTGACGGCCACGGTGTGTTCATATTGAACGCAGATGGAGCCGTCGACCGTACGGGCTGTCCACCCGTCTTTGTCAATCTGTGCGCACCAACTGCCGAGGGTGAGCATTGGTTCAATGGCGAGAACCATGCCCGCTTTCAGGAGGGGCCCGGTATTGGGAAGGCCGAAATGGGGAACTTGGGGCTCTTCCCAGAGTTCACGGCCGACACCATGGCCGGAGAACTCCCGGACGATTCCGTAGCCGAGGGGTTCTGCAAAGGACTGTATGGCGTGGCCGATGTCTCCGATCCGGCGGCCGGGTCGGGCCTGTTCAATGCCGAGGAACAGTGCTTTCTCACTATCCTTCATGAGTCGGCGGATCTTCGGGGAGACCTCACCCACGGCATAGGTCCAGGCGGAGTCACCATGATAGCCTTCATAGCGGGCTCCGATGTCGATCGTGACCACATCGCCTTCTTTCAGAGGCTGGGAGCGGGGAAAACCGTGGCAGATCTCATCATTGAGAGCGACGCAGATGGAAGAGGGAAAACCATGATGCCCCTTGAAACTGGGTGTCGCCCCGCTTTTTCGGATATGTTGTTCCACCAAGGCGTCCAGATCCCGGGTGTTCACCCCGGGGCGGATGGCTTGGCTCATCAGGGCGTGACACTCGGCAACGATGGAACCGGCCTTGCGCATGACTTTCAGTTCATCCGAAGATTTCGTACGAATCATGCAGGACACCACCAGATGAAGAGTGCCGTCGGCGCAGAGGGGGTAGCTTGGGTGCAATCCACCGCCAAGCACCGCCGGAAGGTACTTAATGTGATCCTATGCAAACCGGAAAGTATTGTCAATCGATGACCCAAAAAGAAAGGCCCGCCGCCTTCACGGCGACTGGCCTTTCAGAAGCGTTGTGAAAAACCGTACAGGGAGGGTTGGGTTTCACATGAAGTGATTTTGGCAGGTTAAGAACTTTTACGCCGGAATGTAAAATCCAATTCCGACCGCCTTCAAACGCAGTAAATCACAACGCTCATAGTGGGAAGGATTCAACAACAGCGGCGAATCTTGCCCCCGCCGTATTTTTCGTCAGTGGCCCGCTTGTGGAATTCCTTCTCTGAGAGTGGGGTCTCACCGGGATGATTGCGGCGGAAGTGTTCCAGATAGCGTGCATAATCGGGAACTCCTGCGATGGCATTCAGGTAGGCGGTCATCGCTTTAAAGGATTTGGTGCAGGCTTGGAGAATGGTGTCAGTCATCCTTTGACGTTCCCTCCTTCCCAGGGGATGTAAGGGGATTCGGACAAGGGCAGGGCCTCCCGTTTCACCAGCTTTTTGTACCAGATCCGACCGGCGTCCAAGATGATCGCGATCACCATCAACATAAACAGACCGGTGAGAAGGGCGTCGATCTGGTTGTTGAACGCGATTCGGCTCATCTCATCCAGAGATTTGGCAGGGTGAAGTACCTCCCCGCTGGCAGCTGCCGCTTGAAATTTGTTGGCGGCGGCGAGGAACCCGATCTGGGGATCGGTATGAAACAGTTTCTGCCAACCGGCTGTCATTGTGACAACAGTCAACCAAGTGGTGGGAACCAGCGTGACCCAGGCATAAACGGCTTTGCCCATTTTGATCAGGATCGTGGTTCCGACGACAAGGGCGATCACTGCCAACATCTGGTTGGCGATGCCGAACAGAGGCCACAAGGTGTTGATCCCACCCAGGGGATCGATTACACCCTGATAGAGAAAATATCCCCACCCGGCGACGATGACGGCACTGCAGATCACATTAGCCGGATACCATTCGGTTTCTCCCCATTTTTTGGAGAATTGACCGAGGAGATCCTGCAACATAAAACGTCCGACCCGGGTACCGGCGTCAATGGTGGTCAGGATGAACACTGCTTCAAACAGAATGGCAAAGTGATACCAGAAGGCCATCAAGGCTTTCCCACCGATAATACTGGAGAAAATGTGGGCCATCCCCACGGCGAGGGTTGGCGCTCCACCGGTGCGGGACAGGATACTTTGTTCGCCGATATCTTTGGCCATGCCCGCCAGCTGTTCCGGTGTGACGACGAAGCCCCAGGTGGAGATGGTCCGGGCGGCGGAGACAACGTCTGCACCGATGACGGCAACGGGACTGTTCATGGCAAAATAAACTCCCGGAGTGAGCACACAGGCGGCGATCAAGGCCATGATCGCGACGAATGATTCCGTCAGCATCCCACCGTAACCGATGAAACGGGCCTGGCTCTCCCTGGAGATCATCTTGGGAGTTGTCCCCGAGGAGACCAAAGCATGGAATCCTGAGATGGATCCGCAAGCGATGGTGATAAAGACAAAGGGAAATAGATTTCCGGAGAAGACAGGTCCCGTCCCATCGATAAACCGGGTCACCGAGGGCATCTTCATTTCAGGCATCACAAGCAGAATGCCTAGAGCAAGACCAAAGATCACCCCGATTTTGAGAAACGTGCTTAGATAGTCCCGGGGCGCAAGCAGGAGCCAGACCGGGATGACGGATGCGACGAAGCCGTAAATGATCATCATCCAGGCGATGGTGGTTCCTTCAAAGGTAAACAGAGGGGACAAAGACGGGTGCTCGGCCACATACTGACCGACCCACAAGGAAATCATCAGCAAAAGGAAACCGATGATGGAGGTTTCCAGCACCCGGCCCGGCCGGATGAATCGCATGTAGATTCCCATAAACAGGGCGATCGGAATGGTCATCGCCAGTGTGAACATTCCCCAGGGACTGTTGGCGAGGGCTTGAACAACGACCAAGGCCAAGACTGCCAGCAGGATGATCATAATTCCGAGAATGGCGAAGAGGGCGATGAAGCCGCCGACGGGTCCGATCTCTTCCCGGGTGATTTCACCGAGGGATTTCCCGTTTCTGCGCATGGAACCGAACAGGATGATGAAATCCTGTACCGCTCCCCCCAGCACCACTCCGACAATAATCCACAGGGTGCCCGGCAGATAACCCATCTGGGCAGCCAAAATCGGTCCAACAAGGGGCCCTGCCCCGGCAATTGCTGCGAAATGATGTCCAAACAGAACCCATTTGTTGGTGGGGACATAATCCTTGCCGTCATTGTGCACTTCTGCAGGTGTTTTTCGCTTGTCATCCAGCTCAAATACTTTTTGGGCCAGGAACCGGCTGTAAAAACGATAGGCGACAGCGTAGGTGCAGACTGCGGCCACCAACAACCAGACAGCGTTGATCGATTCGCCCCGGGAAAGGGCGAGAATGCCGAAGGCAGCTGCTCCAGCGGCGGATACGGCGGCCCAGACCAGATAAGAGATCCACTTTTTCAACGGGAAGCTCCTCCAATCCATGAATCAGGTCAAATAATATACTCTTTGATGATTTCGATTATATCTGAGTAGTCAGTTTAATTACAAGCGATAATCGAGAGGAAGTTCGGTCAGGGAAAATCGAGGGGAACATCGGAAATTTATTTTTTACGATGTGCGATGGTTCGATTCAAGTACTTTTTGCTTTATGAATAAATATTCAATAGATATAGAGGTTTAAGTGTCTATTTTTGATAAAGGGACAGATAAGAGGTAAATCCGCTGATTATGTGTCACCTCAAATCTAATTAAAGGATAAGTAAAACGGAAAATTTTTAACCATTCTGTTTCCTTTCTCTCAGTTTGGTGTTATAATCTGTAAACGGTGTGCATTGAAAATTTGAACATATCTGCAAAGGGGTAAGGTTGAGTGACCAAAAATCCCAAATCTTCTTTCAGGACGAATGTGAGCGGTGTGATTCGGGACACGGTGATGAAGGTGCGTGACAGGTACCATCCGATTGTCTGGGTTCACTTTTGGCTCACAATGTCCCGGTGTATCACCGGATTTATGATGTATCCTTATTTGGTGGTCTATATGACAGAACAGTTGGGCGCCTCTGTTGTGGCTGCAGCGGGGGCAATCAGCTTTCCGTCATTTCTGTCCATGTTTTTCAAATTATGGGCGGGAAATGTTTCCGACCGGTTCGGGCGGCGACCGGTGTTGCTGTTTGTTCCGATGTTGCAATTTTTGATGCTGACGGGGATGATGTTTGCCAACGAAGTCTGGCACTTTTATGTGTTGTTGACATTGAACGGGTTGGTTTTCAACCTCTATACTCCGGCGGAAAGTGCACAGATCACCGATGTCGTCCCTGAACAGGAACGTACGGAAGCCTTTGCCCTCAATAATGTCGCGATCAATATCGGAGCGACACTGGGCCCTCTGCTTGGGATCGCGGCATATCATTTCAATCCCACTCTGATCTTCGGGGGAGAGGCTGCAGTGACACTGCTCACGGCGGCCCTGGTTTACTTCAAAGTTCCGGAGACAAAGCCTGATCACGTAGAGAAACCTGCGGAACAGGTGAGCAAAGGCTCTGTTTTTCGGGGATTGGGATCCCATTTCCCGTTGCTTCTGCTGATTGTATTGACCGTTCCAGCCTTTATGGTGGAGATGCAGATGAATTCGACGATGCCCTTGTATTTGAAAACCCAATTTGTTGACTATCTGTTCATTTACGGAACATTGCGAACTACCACAGGGATTTTGACTGTGGTACTCCAGATGCCTGTCACTCTGTGGAGTAAAAAATGGCAGGCGAAAAGGGTGGTCCTGGTGGGTTATTCTCTCTTGGTGGCGTACAGCCTCTTTTATGGGTTCACCCCTTTTTTCTGGATACTCGTGATTGCCGAAGCTTGTTGGACCTTGACCGATATGCTACTCTTTCCCAGGTTGAAACAGATTGTGTCGGTGATGGCCGATCCCAAAGTCCGGGCCCGGTATTTCTCCTTGTTTGACATCAGTCTCAGTGTGGCTAAAATGACAGCACCGGTGTTAGGAAGTATGGTGTTGGTACAATACGGCGGGAAAGCTTTGTTTGGAGGATTGGCTGTTTTATTGCTCCTAGCCGGGGTTTGCCAAGTGATCTTGGTATCGCGGGTGCTTTCCCCTGACAGCGGAAAGAAAGAACAGGCTCCTGAAATGACGGGTTGAGAGCGCAGGATATGCAATTTATCGAGTCTCTCATTCAAGACGCGATTCACCGATACCGGAATGTGCCTGGCTGACCAAAGGACTAAATGTAAACTTGCATAGCTCCTTCAACATTCAGAGGAGCTTGATTGAATGAGAGACTGAAGAAAAAACTGCACAAAATCTATCTGTATGATCTGGTTTATGAGCTGAGTAACTCTGATGCATGGAGAAAAAAGTGGATCAGACTTCATATAGGAATAAAATTCATATCTGTAAACTTAGCTATGGAAATCTACCGGATATTTAAGAAGAAAGATGGTCCGTCATAACCTACCTTATGATGTGTATAAGATTGGAGAAAACCGAGAGTATAAGATATATTGTTTTGAATCCTCCAGCTTGCCTGACCATGTGCGTGATTATTCATTAAATAACCCGGACAAGGTGTTGTGATCCGCCAAGATCATGTGTGTAAATGCATCCTTTTTGCGACCTGCATGGGTGGATGGATGGATTGGGAAAACAATGTTTCTAAATCGAAAGAATAAGTGTTTCCATTGGAAAAGAGACAAACCACCCCTTTCTACAGGATGGTTTGTTGTCATGCCAGTACATCCCGTTTCACAAACACCGTGAAAGCCACCACTAGACTGGCCAAGGACCAGATGCTGAGAACCGCCAGGGAGAAGGGAAGGGTCATTCCTTCGATCATGGTGGGAGTGCCGGAAAGATAGTCCGTCAGGCGAAGGTTAGTGAAGGCCAGGTACTTGAGGGCCGTCCAGCTGGGCGCCGCCTGGGTGAGCAGACTTCCGGAGATCAGGGAGGCCAACATGATTCCCATTCCGGCGGCGGTACTCCGTACGACGACAGACACCATGAAGGAGAGAGTGGCGACAGCTGTACAAGAAAACCAGGCCAGTCCGCAACTCATCAGGATGTACTGCCATTGTGGCACCAAATGTACCTGGTCCGTGATCATCTCTCCATTAATCTCCTGGAATCCGGTGAAGACAGGCAGTTCCCATCCCCCATATCCAAAGATAATTCCCGACAGGAGAGTACCGAGGATCGCTGTGGCAACCACGATCAGAGATACCAGCAGGAGAAGAGCCAGGTACTTGGATAACAGGATGCGCCATCGCCGGATCGGCCGGGTCAAAAGTAGTTTGATCGTGCCTGCTGAATGTTCCGAGCTGACGATGTCCGCCGCCACCACCACCACCAACAGGGGAAGGAACAGGGAGATGGATTCCTCGGTGAATTTTCGGACGAAGGTGGGAGCCCCGGGAGCCATCGGGTTGATATCGTGATCCAGATAGTATTGTTGTTGTTGGATGTTGAGACGGACGAGTTTCTTCCATTCTTCAGGCATGCGATTGGATGAAAGGCGGTTTTGGTTATCGATGATCTGTTGTTGCAGGATGGAGCGCCAGTCCGAAGTTCCCATCTGTTGAATCGTGGTTTGAACGGTACGGTACTGGGCATAGGTGAAAACGGGGATCAGTACGGCGATGATCAGCAGGACGACAAGCACCCTTTTTTTCTTCACAGTTTTCAAGAGCTCGTTATAGACAAGAGCGATCAGGTTACGCAAGGGAATCCCCCTCTGTCAACTGAAGGAAGATATCCTCCAGTGTGGGGGATTTGCGGTGGATGGTTTGGACCTTCACTCCCGCGTGCAACAGTTCCCGGTTGGCCTCATGGATGCAATCCTCCGGGATTCGGGTGAAGACAAGGCCATCATCCCGACGCTCCAGGATCGTGACATCCGGGAGGGACTCCAACACTTTCACCCCTCGGTCAAGAGGGGAAAACTTCCATTCCACTGGAGAATCCCCTTCCAAGAGCTGATCGACGGGGCCGATTTGGATGATCCGGCCTTTGTTGATGATGGCTACCCGGTCACACAGCAGTTGCACTTCGTGCAGGATATGGCTGGAGATCAAGACGCTGATTTTTTCTTCTCGGGCCAGTTGTCTGATAAAACGGCGCATCTCGCGGATGCCGGAGGGATCCAGTCCATTGGTGGGTTCGTCCAGGATCAGCAATTTGGGTCTTCCCAAAAGGGCTTGAGCGATGCCGAGTCGTTGTCGCATGCCCAGGGAATAGGTTTTTACTTTGTCATCGATCCGCTGATCCAGTTCTACCAGCCGGACCACTTCCTCGATCCGGTCCGGGGTGACCTCTTCGATCATTCGTCCGAAAATTTCTAAATTCTCCCGGCCAGTCAAATAGGGATACATCTCCGGATTTTCCACGATACAGCCCACATGTCGGAGTGCCTGTAACGGTTCTTTTCCGAGGTCGTAGCCGCCGATTTGTACCTTTCCCCGGGTGGGGCGGATCAATCCGACCAGCATTCGGATGGTGGTGGTTTTCCCTGCTCCATTGGGTCCGAGGAAACCGTAGATCTCACCGTGTTCCACATCGAAGGTGAGGTCCGTGACGATCTCTCTTTGACCGATTCGCTTACTTAGATTCTCCACAAACAGAATCTTTTCTTCATCAGCGGGCACCGGCCGACACCTCCTCCGAGTTTTCTTCCATCGCCTGCAACAGACGATTGGCCATCCTTTGATACCCTTTTTGGTTGGGATGGAAGTGATCACTATACAGATAAGCCTGTGGATTCAGTTGGAAGAGATCGAAAACGGGAATCACCACCACTTTGTCAAACTTTTCGGTGGTTTCCGTGAGGGTTCGGTTCCATTCCCCCACGATTTGATTGCTGGTTTCTTTTTGGCCGAGATCACCGAAGGGATTGTAAAGTCCAAACAGGAACACCGGAGTGTCTGGATTTTCCTTGCGGATGACGGACAAGATGGTTTTAAGGTTTTTTTGATATCTTTTTCGCGCTTTTTCTGATTGCTTCCTATCGATGGTTTCCGATTGCCCACTGTTTTGAAACAGATCGTTTCCGCCGATGGTCAGTGTGATCCAGCGAGCTTCTTTCAACAGACGCCGGACTCGTGGTTGGCGGACTTGATCTTTCAATTGGTCGGAGGTCTGTCCTTTCACAGCAAGATTGACTGCACTGATGCGACTGTGTTCCTTTCGGAGGCTTTCTTTGATCCGACCGGCATAGCCTTGTCCATCCGGGTCCCCGGTACCCCGGGTCAATGAATCCCCAAGGGTGAGCAGAAGTGCTGTTTCCGTGGAGTTGCCTCTTTCTTGCCGGGGCTTCTTGAGAGACAGACCTTCTGACGGGGGATGGAGTATATCTTTGATGGCCCATCCGAAGCCGGCAATCAGGAAAAACAGAGAGAACAATGAAAACAGACTGAATGCAATCCATGTAGGGTTTCCTTTGATCCTCATAGCCCACTCCTTTGAGTCATATGATCGAAGATGGATGACAAAGTTTTAAAGGATGCATCCCGCCAGAGGACCGGCAAAATATATCTTATCACAAAAAGGGTTCTGGTTCTCCCAATCTTTTCATATAACTTTTCCGGGGACAAATGGGCGCAAACAGCCCATGGTCGCATATATATAGAACGCATGGTTTTTTAAAGGAGGGATATCTCGTTGAAGTTGCATATCGTTCGGCCGGGGGATACCCTTAGGAAGATTGCCCGGCGATTTGACATTCCTGTGCAACGTCTGATGGATCTCAATCCATCATTGGATCCGGAGCATCCGGAACCGGGGGCAAAAGTTAAAATCCCAGGGGGAAAGGTTCCTGTTGCCAGACAGGGGAAGAGAAAGGCGGCGGTGACGGGGGAGAAGCCGAAATCCTCCCACCGGAAACCGGATTCACCCCCGGTTCCCGGTCTCTCCGAAGCGAGTATGGAAGGGTCCGAGTCTCCCGAAGAGCAACCGCTGCCCAAAAAGCCGGACCAATCTCCTTTCCGGATGATTCCCCCGATGCCCAAAGCACCGGAGTACCGACCGGGAATGGCTGAAGAGAAGGTGCCGGAAAGTAAGGAGATGTCACCAGATTACACTTTTCAACCCCTTCCGTATCCGTTTCCTTCCATGAGTGTACCCTACTCGGGAGAACAATTTCCCCAACCGACCAAACCCTATCCTTATCCTTATCCGATCCTGCGTCAACCGGGGCCGGATGACCGGCAACGATGGCCCGTGTGGCCCTGCCCGGGAATCGGGCAACCGCAGTCACCCGGATTTCCTTACCCCGGCTACGGTCAGCCCGGTCAGGAACAACTACCCGGATTCTTCACCCCCGGCTACGGAGAACAGCCGGAACAAGGACAGCCGCAACAACCTTGGATTCCCATGCCATATCCTTTACCGGGATTCCCCCAGTCTCAGGGATTCACTCCCAACCTGGGGTCCACGATGGGGGAGTCGGCAAGAGAGGAGAACGTCGACTTCGACGGACAATCGGTCAATGAGCCGAAGGCGAGTGAATGGGATATTTCCACTCTCCTCCATCAGGAGGAAGAAGCCTGGGAGGAAAGCTCCACAGAGAAATAACGAGGCCGGAAGGGGGGAACGGGATGGAGGACGCAGTGATCCATCATTGGGAAACCACCTTGGGGACAAGAGTTTATCGGGTGGGGATTTTTCACGGAAACTATCTGTTGGAAACGGGTTCCGGAGAATGGGTGGCGAAAAGATCCCGCCATCCCTCCCACCTCCGATGGTGGATCTGGGTGGATCGGGAGCTTCGGTATCGTGGATTTGACCGTATGCCCGCTTTTGTGACTGATGGTCGGGAGTGGGTGCTGACATCCCGGGTAGAGTCCCGTCCCGCCACCTACCGGAACCCCGAGGAGATTCGCAAGGCGGCAGGTCTCCTTTCCCTCTTCCACACAGCGGGGCGGGGTTTGCTCACTCCACGTGCTTCATCCGGTTCCCAGACTTTGATGGAGCGGATCGAAATCCGATACCGCTCCTTTTCCCAATTGATGAAAAGTGTGAACAGGGTGGATGGTGAGCTGGGAGAAATGCTGCGGGAATACGGGGCGCTCTACCAAAGGTACGGAAAGGTGGCCAGGGAACGCTTGAAACACCTGCCCCTGCGGAAATTAATCGGGTGGGAGCGAGGGGGGCGTTGTGTGGCCCACCGGGATCTCGCCAGCCACAACATTTTGATTGATGAGAGTGGGAAGAGCTGGCTGATCGACTTTGAGACGGCAGAGTATGATGCTCAGATCGGGGATTTGTGGCAGCTGTTGTCGAGAAGTCTTTCGGAACAGGATTGGGATCCGACGGTGTTAAGAGAAACCGTTGCTGCCTATGAGAAAAACCGTCCACTGGTGCCGGCGGAGCGAATGATCTTGTCCGTTTTGCTCGGATTCCCCAATGAATTTTTCCGGGAGGTGCTGGGCTTGACTCTGGAAAAGAAGGGTTACACCAAGGAAAAGACCCTGCCCTATCTTCAGAAAATTGCCCGTGCACTCCCCCAGTGGCAGGAGTTTCTCCGGGATTGGGCAGGTTGGTAGCTTCAGGCATGTATGTTATGATAAAAGACAGTCTGAAATCCTTGGCGGGGGGTGTTGTGATGAAAGTGGGTCTGGCCCAGCTCGCCCCGGTGTTGGGTGGGGTGGAAGAAAACCTGCGGCTCCATGAAGAGATGATCCGCCGTGCCGATTCTGAGCAGGTGGATCTTTTGGTTTTTCCGGAGCTGAGTTTGACAGGGTATTCCTTGGGAGAGCGAACGCCGGATGCGGCCAGAATGGCGACGGACGAAGATCTTCTTGCACTGGGTGCCTCGGCGGGGAAAACAGATGTTGTTTTAGGATTTGCGGAGGAAAGCCAAGATCACGTTTTCTACAATTCCGCCGCATATCTCAGCCAGGGGCAGATCCGGCTGATTCACAGGAAAACGTATCTGCCCACTTACGGGATGTTTCAGGAAGGGCGGTATTTTGGGCGTGGAAGCCGCATCCGCGGGGTGGATACACGCTTTGGTCGGGTGGGGGTGGTCATCTGTGAAGAGGCCTGGCATCCTTCTGTTCCCTATCTGTTGGCCCAGGAAGGAGTCAAACTTCTCCTGGTGATGGCCAACGGGCCGGTGAAGGAAGGTGGGGAAGAAGCCTCCCGGGAACCCTGGCACCGGATCTTGTCCACCCATTCGATGCTTCACAGTGTATACACTGTTTTCGTCAACCGGGCGGGTATGGAAAAGGGTGTTCGTTTTTTCGGCAACTCCGCTGTTTTTAATCCTTTCGGAGACAAGGTGGAGGAAGCCCCCTTGTTGGAATCGGGTCTGTTCATCGTGGACATCGACTTGGATGCTCTTCGACAGGCTCGCTGGCGGATGCCTTCAGCTTTGCGGGATGAAGACCTGGATCTCACCCTGAGGGAATTGGAACGGATCCGTCAATCGAGGGGATGACCACCCTGCAGGATTTCACTTCCTTCCAAAGGGCTTTTTCTAACCATTGATCCGGATCTTGATAAAGAGGTGATCGGAATGGCCGGCCATTCCAAATGGAAAAATATTCAACATCGTAAAGGGCGTCAGGATGCTCTGCGTGGGAAACTCTTCGCCAAACTGGCTCGCGAAATTTCCGTGGCGGCAAGGGAAGGGGGCGGGGATCCCGACCAAAACCAACGATTGCGCCTGGCGATTTCCAAGGCCCGCTCCCAAAACATGCCCAATGATAATATTGAACGGGCGATCAAACGGGGGATCGGTGCTGAAGGCGGGAGCAACTATGAAGCCGTCACCTATGAAGGCTATGGTCCGGGGGGTGCGGCGGTGATGGTGGAAGCCCTGACTGACAACCGCAACCGAACGGCGGCGGATGTGCGGCATATCTTCTCCAAACGGGGGGGCAGTATGGGAGAGGCTGGTTGTGTGGCTTGGATGTTTGATAAAAAAGGTTTGTTGCGAATCGATCGGGTGTCCGCCGGGCAGGATGAGGATGAAATGATGTTGCAGGTGTTGGAAGCCGGTGCGGAGGATTTCGAAGCGTCGGAAGATGTTTTTGAGATCACGACCTCTCCGGACCACTTTGAAGAGGTGAAAGAGTCCTTGGAAAGGGAGGGCTTCCGCTTTTCTACGGCGGAAGTCACCATGATGCCTCAAAACACGGTAACATTGACTGGAGACCATGTGAGCAAAATGCTTCAGCTGCTCGAAGCGCTGGAAGATCACGATGATGTTCAGAACGTCTACTCCAATGTGGAGATCGATGATGAACTGGAAAACCATGGGTGAGTCGGTACTCGCCGTTGAACGGGTGCGTCTCACTGCGCTGGAGGAGAAGGACTTGGCCACTGTTGCCACCTGGTACCGGGATGATCATTTTAGCGCTCATTGGCCGCTGAAGCCTCCTTACCCCAAACGGAGAACCTACTGAAGAAGTGGTTGGCCGAGTACCATGAAAGTGACAAGGACTTCCTGTCCCCCTCCGTTCCCCGGAAAGGGAAGAGATGATCGGGTTTGTCGAAATGGATGGTCTCCTCTGGAACCACAGGACCGGTTGGATCTCCATCGGCATCGGCAGTCCGGAGTATCGCGGCCGGGGGTGGGGTCGGGAGGAGATGTCTATCGCCCTCCGCTTTGCCTTTCTGGAACTGAATCTCCATCGATTGCAGTTGACGGCGTTCAGTTACAACACCGACGCGATCCGGCTGTATGAAAGGCTGGGATTACCCGGGAGGGGACCTATCGGAGATTTTTGGAGCCGGACGGAAAACGTTGGGACATGTTGTTGTTCGGATTGCTGCGACGGGAATGGAATCACCGGAAAGGAGGGCCATCCTTGCATCATCATGGACACACTCATGATCATGCCCATGGCCGTCAGCGGGAACAAAATAAAAAAGGGTTGCTGATCGCTTTGGTGATCACCACTGGAATCATGTTTCTGGAATTTTTCGGGGGATTGATCACCAACAGTCTGGCCCTGTTGTCCGACTCGGGTCACATGTTGAGTGATGCCGCTTCCCTCGCCCTGAGCCTGGTTGCTTTCCGGTTTGCGTCCCGGCCTCCGTCACCGAACAAAACATACGGTTTTTACCGATTTGAAATTCTGGCGGCCCTCTTCAACGGTGTGACGCTGTTTGTGATTGCAGGGCTGATCATGTGGGAAGCCGTTCATCGCTTTTATTCCCCACCCCAAGTGGCGGGAACCTCCATGATGCTGATCGCTGTCGTCGGACTGACGGCCAACGTGGTGAGTGCTTGGTTTTTGGCGAAAAAAGGTGATGTGAAAGGGAATGTCAACCTGCGGAGCGCTTATCTGCATGTCCTCGGCGATGCTTTGGGCTCTGTGGGGGCGATTGTGGCGGCTTCGCTGATGATTTCCTTTTCCTGGTATGTGGTGGATCCCCTTATCAGTGTCGCTGTGGCGTTGTTGATCTTGCGCAGTGCCTGGGGAGTCATCAGTCACAGTGTCCATATCTTGATGGAAGGAACTCCGATCACCATCGACCAGGAAGAGGTGAAGGAGACCCTCCGGGAGGTTCCCGGAGTGAGGGATGTGCATGACCTTCACATCTGGACGATCACTTCCGGTTTGGATTCCTTAAGTTGTCATCTTCTTATAGAGGATCATCTTGACGGGCAGGAAGTACTGCAACAGGCGATCCGGAAAATCGAGGAGCGATTCAAAATCCGGCATACCACGATCCAGGTCGAGAAAGCCGATCTGGAGCATCCGGAAACGGAAGTCTGATCAAAAAAATGCTGCGGTGCTGCTCCGCAGCAGGAATATCCTTGTTTGGCAGGCTAATTCATAGTCTGCTGTTTTTTGTGCGCTGATGGGGGCGTGTATTGTGGGAAAATTTCGTGTCGGCTGATTTCATATTTTTTCTGCAACCACAGTCAAATGAAATATCCTCCGCTGATTTCAGCGAGTCCCGTGATTAAAAACAAGCTATTGGCGCATCCTCTCCTTATAACTATAAGCGGGCAAAGTTCCTACAAATATTAAGGTCGGTACTTTTTTCTCTCCGCATTTGAACGGATCCTCTGTCAAGTGAAAAACATATAACCATCAAAGTTCCATTCAAAAAACATTCCCGTCACCAAACGATAAGGATTGACACATCAAATATTGTTGATATATGATTGCATCAACAAAAATTGCTTTGAGGTGAATCGTCTTGTTCAACGGTTACGAAACAGAGATGGCCCGTATCCGTCATGAAGAGATCAAGAACCAGTTCCAGAAGGTTAACCGTCTCTCTCGGAAACGGCTTAGCTGGATCCAAATCCTCCGGTCCATCTGGAAAAACTTCGATAACCATGAACCTCACCATGTAAAACAAGGGTTGTCCTGTTGTTCAGCTCCGCTTTGCTGTGAATAATTTTTATTGAGGAGAGGATGGAAAATGGTGTTGAAACCCCATGTCGCCATCAATGTAAAGGATTTAGACGCATCAATCAAGTTTTATCGGCACCTGTTCGGAGAGGAACCGGCGAAGGTGCGTCCCGGCTATGCGAAGTTTGACCTGGATGAACCGCTCCTAAACTTCGCCTTGAATGAGGGAGGCGAAATCGTTGGGGGAATCAACCACATGGGGATTCAAGTGGGGTCGACAGAGGCGGTGATCGCTGCCAAGGAACGATTGGAAAATGCGGGGTTGGCTTCCTTCGACGAAATGGATACCACCTGTTGCTATGCCCGTCAGGACAAAATTTGGGTGATCAGTCCCGACGGTCATCGATGGGAAGTCTTTTTTGAAGGAAGATGCGGATCAATTTGGGCACTCATCGACCATTCCCGAGACCAGAAACGCTTGCTGTACCCACAAACAGCCGTAAGTCCATTTTACCCAGAACAAAACTCGGGCATCGCCCGAGTTTTGCAATGACCTAATAAGGAGTGAAGGCCGATGGCTTGTTGCACCAGTGAACAATTGTCACTGATCACCCGGGCGTTGTCGGACCCGATCCGGTATCAAATTCTGGACCTGATCGCTCAGAGTGACACAGAAGATCCAATACAATGTTGTAAGATCGGAATGTGTGTCTGTGATATCCAAGAAGCTTTAGACTTAAAGCAATCAAAGGTCTCATATCACCTTAAGGAGCTGAAAAATGCGGGACTGTTACACATGCGCAAACAAGGGAAATGGAGCTATTATTCGATCAACCAAAGTATGCTGAAGGCCTTCTGCGATGAACTGTCCCGACGTTTCCACCTGACTCGATGAACTGGTGACCTTGGGCTAGATCGGAACGCTCTTAACGATGAAGAAAGGTGAAGGTTTATTTTGTTGACAAACACTTCTACTGTTGAGAAATCGGAAGGGAAGATCGCTGGGTTTCTGTCGGTGTCGGGAAATAAAAAACAGCCGCAGAAATTCTCTGCGGCAGGATCTCATTGCCCCAACACTTGGGTTTTGCAGGCTTTAGAGCAGTCCCAGTGCCCGAACTGTCTGGGTCACGATAAAGGTGACCCCGATGGCGATCCCCGTGGGAATGGCAAAGGAGAGGAAGGTCCATTTGGGACTTTTGGTTTCCTTGTATATATTGATAAGGGTGGTTCCACAGGGATAGTGGAGGAGGGAGAACAACATCATATTGAGGGCAGTCAGCCAAGTCCAACCGTGATCCAGAAAGATCTGTTTCAGGGCAGCCATGTCTTCCACTTCGGTCATGGCTCCGGTGGAGAGATAACCCATCAGCAGGATGGGCAGGACAATCTCATTGGCGGGTAATCCCAGGATAAAGGCCATCAGGATAAAGCCGTCCAACCCCAATGCCCGCGCAAAAGGATCGAGAAATGCGACGACCTGTTCCAGAGCGCTGACATCTCCCGCCGGAGTGTTGGCCAGAATCCAGGTGATCACCCCGGCGGGGGCGGCCACGATCACGGCCCGTTTCAACACGTACAGGGATTTGTCCAGGGTGGCGCGCAGGATGGTGTTCCAAAATTTCGGCTTGCGGTAAGGGGGGAGTTCCAGTGTGTAGTGGGTGGGAACTCCCCGCAGGGCGGTTTTGGACAGTCCCCAGGAGACCGTCAGGGTGACGACGATGCCGAAGAGCACCATTCCCATCACAACGGCGGCGGTGACGAAGGTTTGCATGCCATCGGCAATACCTGCAGCCATAAAGAGGGAGGAGAGCAGAATCAGGGTTGGCCACCGGCCGTTACAGGGGACAAAATTGTTGGTCAGAATGGCCAGCATCCGCTCTCGGGGCGATTCGATGATCCGGGTGGACAGAATCGCCGCCGCATTGCATCCGAATCCCATGGCCATGGTTAAGGATTGTTTGCCGTGGCCGCCGGAACCTTTGAACAGACGGTCCATGTTAAAGGCGACCCGGGGCAGGTAACCGAAGTTTTCCAACAGGCCGAAAATCGGGAAGAAGATGGCCATCGGAGGCAACATCACGCTGACCACCCAGGAGATTCCCCGGTACAATCCCAACACCAACAAGCCGTGAAGCCAATCGGGGGCATGAAGTGCCTGGAAGGTGAGGGTGAGATACCCCTCCAACCAGCCGAACAATTGTGCCAACATCTCCGAGGGGGCATTGGCCCCGGCGATGGTCAGCCAGAAGATCACGCCCAGCATGGCCAGCATGATTGGGTAGCCCCAGATCGGGGAGGTCAGGACCCGATCCAACTTTTCCGTGCGGAACAGACGCTCCTTATCCTGATAATGAACCACATCTTCGCAGATGGAGCGGGTGGTTTGATAGACACGGGCCACGATGTCATCCCGCGCGGAAGCATCTCCAAGTTGCCGGGAACGGGCGATCAGGGAGTCCAGATGGTTACGCTTCGACTGGATAAGGGGATCCATCGGTTGTCCCACTTTGATCGACCTCCTCCTTTCCCAGGCGGTTCCGCAAGGCCTTCGCCAGACCGGCGTCCCCGTCCAGCAGGCGGAGGGCAATCCAGCGGGAGGGCAGGCGATTGCCGAAGACTCTTCGAACCTCCGGCTCCAGTTCGGCGATCTTGGTCTCCAGTTTCTCGTCGTAGCGAAGCCGGTAGGGCCGGGTGGTGATTTTCCCCTGGGCCATGCGGGCGATCACCTGCTTCAGTTCTTCCAGCCCTTCCCCCTCTCTCGCCGCTGTCTTGATTACCGGCACCCCCAGCTTGTCGGAGAGTTTCCCGCTGTTGATCTGGATTCCCTTCCGTTTGGCCTCATCCATCAGGTTGACGCAAAGCACCACATGATCACTCATCTCCAGTACCTGAAGAGCCAGGTTGAGGTTGCGTTCCAAGGCGGTGGCATCGAGAACCACGACTGTTACATCCGGCTGATCAAAAACGATATGATCTCGTGCCACCTCTTCATCGGCGGAATTGGAAAAAAGAGAATAAGTGCCCGGCAGGTCAATCACGGTGTAGGTCTCCCCGTTGTGAAGATATCTTCCCTCCGCATGGAGCACGGTTTTTCCCGGCCAGTTTCCCGTATGTTGGCGCATACCGGTCAGAGCGTTGAAAAGAGTGCTCTTTCCTGTGTTGGGGTTGCCGGCCAATGCCACACGATAGCCGGAGAGCGAGGGGGATTTTCCCGGCTGTTGCCGGTCCCAGGGTCTTTTGTTTCCTTGGGAGTTCACAGTTTGTTCCCTCCTTTGACTTCCCCGAAAATTCGGGAACTCTCTTCTTTTCGAAGGGCAATCGTCGTATGACTCACCCGGAAGGCGACGGGATCACCCAGTGGGCTTTTTTGCAGAACATAGACCTCGGCTCCCGGGACAAAGCCCAGATCCAGCAACCGACGGCGCATGGTGCCCGTCAGATCCAGTCGGGTGATTCGGACGGATTGGCCGACGGCTGCTTCAGACAGTGGGATTTCGGTGTGCATGGGTACCCCTCCGTTGATCTCTGTACAAAACTTTTCAAAGTAGGAGATGGAAACGTTTCAGAAAAATATGCCTGAAGGCATAATTGTTTTATAGAGGAATTAATGTTTGCTAGGAATATCAATTTTGCCCTAGGTAAACTTTTGACTATTGTTAGTTTATGCCCCAAATGTGTGAGATGTCAACATCTTTTTTGTTTGTTTTTCAACTTTGGGGAAACAGCCTGAGTTTCGCATGCAAATGAAAGGAGTGGAGAGTGTTGACAACCATTCTCGCAGTGGATGATGAACCTAAGTGTATATTCCTCGCGATGTAGGGAATCATGGAAACGCCATTTATTTTATGAAAGGAGCGTTCCGATGAAACACGGTGCGTTTCTTGTAACTAAGTTTATCGCTTACTTTGTGACTCTCTCGGTGATCTTGGGATGGTTGACTAATTTCAGCTGGGAAAATCTAGCTTTACTCAGTGGGGTGCTGGCAGTGGTGGCATTCTTGGGGGATGTGATCCTCCTTCCCAAACTAAATAACACCGTGGCCACTTTGGCCGATATGGGGATGGCTCTCCTGATAATCGGATTTGCAGGCAACCGTCTGCTCTCGATGGATCTGACGCTGATCAACATCAGTTATTTTTTGATTGCCGCAGTGGTAATCGGTGTTGTGGAATGGATTGCCCACGGATATTATCAACGGATGGTTTTGAAACGGCCCCTTTGAGATCCCCGAGGAAGGGTGATCCTTCAAAGTCCTTTCGATATTTACGGAAAGGACTTTTTTTTCGTTCATAAATGAAAGGTTGCGGAAACATTTCCGCAACCTCCCTCATCATTTGCTATGGTTGTTCCACCCGTTTCCACTTCAAACCGGGATATTCCCTGACATAGCGTTGAAAGGCGTCGTTCCCGATATAGCCGCCTCTGCGGTTGTCGTAGTTTTGTTGGAAGTTGACCACCTTCCAGCCACGGGCGGTTCGACGGAGTTTGACCCGGAAGTCCCGCTTATCCGATGGACGGTGAATCCAGATGGTTTTGCTCATGATTTGGGAATCGGATGGAGAGACCGTGACCAGGATGGGTGGATTTTTCTTTTCGGAGCTCTTGGTCTGTTCCACCCGCCATCCCAACTCTTTCCGGTTGTGCTGACGGTCCAACAGACGGGAGGAATGGTTCAGATCGCCTTCCACCCAGACTTCTTTGTAAAATCGGACTGCGGTCTTTTCCGGACCGGACAGTTTGTTTCCGCAGCCTCCCGAGGCCAGGCCCAGCAGGAGGGTGAGAAACAGGATCCCGTATTTTTTCATCCTCGGCACTCCCGACATATGGATTCTTCAGTCATAGTCATGTGCCGGGAGGAGGGAAATCATTCAAACCTTCATTCCTTGTGTCGTCAAAAAATATGATATAATCGATCAGTTGATGCCAAACGCAGGTTCGACCACCGGGAGGTGCAGGTGTGCGAATTATAGGGATTGATCCGGGAATCGCCATTGTGGGCTATGGTGTAATCGATCAACAGGGAAATCGGCTAAAAGCCGTCGACTACGGCAGTATCCAGACGGAGGCGGGATTGTCAACGGCGACCCGGCTCAAACAGATTTATGATGAGATTACTCAACTGTATCAAAAATTCCGGCCGGATGTGGTGGCGATTGAGAAATTGTTCTTCAATCGGAATGTGACCACGGCGTTCACGGTTGGACAGGCGCGGGGTGTGTTGATGCTGGCGACGGAGGAGGCGGGAGCCGCCATCACAGAGTACACGCCGTTGCAAGTCAAGATGGCAGTGGTCGGTTACGGTCAGGCACAAAAGCGGCAGATTCAGGAGATGGTTCGGATCCTCCTGAATCTGCCGGAGATCCCAAAGCCTGATGATGTGGCGGATGCTCTGGGAGTGGCGATTTGTGAGGCCCATTCTGCCACCTTCATCGATCGATTCGGGAAGGGGAGGTGGAACGGATGATTGAGTTTATCCGGGGAGTTGTGGCTTATCGGACGACGGAAGCGATTGTGGTGGAAACAGAGGGGGTGGGGTATCTGATTTTTTGCATCCAACCTCTAAAGTGGGAAGAGGGAAAAGAGGTGACGGTGTATACCCACCAAGTGATTCGGGAGGATGCCCATACTCTGTACGGATTTCGTGAGCGGCAGGTGCGGGATCTGTTCCGGCTCCTTTTGGGGGTTTCGGGTATCGGGCCCAAAGTGGCACTGGCGGTGACCGGTTCCGGAGATCCAGGGCGGTTGGTGAAGGCGGTGGAGCAGGAAGATCTTCGCTTTCTGACCAAACTGCCGGGGGTGGGGAAAAAAACGGCCCAGCGGATCGTGTTGGATTTGAAGGACAAGTTGAAAAAAGCGGGTTTCAGTGGGAACACCTTTTCCGATTCTCCGGTTGAAATCCAAGAGGACGTGGAACGTGTCGGGTCCGAAGAGGCGATTGAAGCCCTCCAAGCCCTGGGATATAATGAAGAGGAAGCTTCCCGGGCCGTGGCGATGGCCAGGAAAGATTTCGGTGATGAAGAGCCGGAACTGGATCGATGGATTCGTCGGGCATTGCAACTTTCCATGAAGGAATAAGGGGGGGACGGGATGGAAGAACGGATGATCTCTTCCCATTTCTCAACGGAAGATGAACCGATGGAATTCAGCCTGCGTCCCCGTTACCTGGATGATTACATCGGACAGACACGGGTGAAAGAGAACTTGAAGGTGTTTATAGAGGCGGCCAAGATGCGGAGGGATCCCCTGGATCATGTGTTGTTGTACGGTCCTCCGGGTCTGGGGAAGACCACCCTTTCCCACATCATTGCCAATGAGATGGGAGTTCAGGTCCGGATCACTTCCGGGCCGGCCATCGAACGTCCGGGGGACCTTGCTGCGATTTTGACCAATCTGCAACAGGGCGATCTCCTGTTCATCGATGAAATTCACCGACTCAACCGCAGTGTAGAGGAGGTTCTCTATCCGGCGATGGAGGACTTCGCTCTGGATATTGTGATCGGAAAAGGGCCCAGTGCCCGCTCAGTTCGCTTGGATCTTCCCCCTTTCACCCTGGTGGGTGCCACCACCCGGGCCGGTTCTCTCTCTTCCCCGTTGCGGGACCGGTTTGGCGTGGTCAGTCGGTTGGAATACTATTCCACTGAGGAGCTGTCCCTGATTGTGATGCGGGCGGCGGACCTTTTGGGGGTGTCGATCCAGGAAGAGGGGGCGGAGGAGATCGCCTGCCGGTCCAGGGGAACGCCGCGGGTCTCCAACCGTTTGCTGAAGCGGGTGCGGGATTTTGTCCAAGTTCAAGGCGACGGAGTGATTACCGGGGAGGCAGCCCGGGATGCATTGGATCGCATTCAGGTGGACAGACTGGGATTGGATGAGGTGGATCACAAGCTGTTGAAAACGATCATTACCCATTTTCGGGGAGGGCCCGTCGGGCTGGAGACGATTGCGGCCACGATCGGGGAGGAAGCGCATACGGTGGAGGATGTGTACGAGCCGTATCTGATGCAGATCGGATTTCTGCAGCGGACCCCCCGCGGGCGGATGCTCACTCCCCGTTGTTATCAACACTTTGGGGTGGAGTCGCCAACATGAATCCAGTTCCGAAGATGCTGATTTTCCTTGGTATCCTCTTGGTTGTGTTCGGTCTGTTGTGGCATTTTGGCGGCCGTTTTTTCAACTTGGGACGTCTGCCGGGAGATATTGTGATTGAAAAAGAGAACTTCAAATTTTACTTTCCGCTGATGACCAGCATTCTGATCAGTGTGGCACTTTCCTTGTTGCTTTATTTGTTTCGCCTGTTCCGGTGAGGAGCAGGTATTTTTTCTTCCTGAAAAAAGATCCGGCGATCCCTGTCAGGCGATCGCCGGATTCTCTGTGATTGGTTGGGATATGTTGCGAAAAAGTCATTACAGGGGGGGGGTTAGCCGGTGGGCTGGCTTCCCAACATCTGTTTTTTGAGAGAGGCGCTATTCTCCTTGGATACCAATACGAACAGAACGTCTCCTTCCTCAATCACTGTTTTTCCTTTGGGGGTGATCACTTGATCATCGCGAATGATCGCGTTGATCAACGTATCTTTTGGAAGCTGCAAGGCACGGATGGCTTTTCCGACTATCGGGGAATCCTCTTGGATCGAAAGTTCGATGATGTCGGCGTTGGCTCTCCGGATGGAGACCAGTTCCAAGGAGTAGGATGTGGTGTTTTTTTCGTCTTCGGCCAAGTTGAGATATTGGGCCAGGGGGGAAATGGTCAACCCTTGGATCAGTGCCGAGGAGACCACAACAAAGAAGATGACGTTGAAGAAGAGTTGACTCTGTTCATATCCAGCCAACATGGGAAAAGTGGCCAGAATAATCGGGACAGCCCCTCTCAGCCCCGCCCAGGAAAGGAAGGTGCGTTCCTTCCAGGTCATCTTGAAGAAGGCCGTACAGATCAGGACTCCGATGGGACGTGCTACAAACATGAGCAGCAGGGAAAGGGAAAATCCGGGTATCACCACCTGGATCACCTGATCGGGGAACACGAGCAGCCCCAACAGGATAAACATCAAGATCTGCATCATCCAGGCAAACCCTTCATTAAAGCGAAGGGTGGAGTAGCGGTTGGAAATCTCCGAGTTTCCAATGACGAGACCAGCTACATAGACGGCGAGAAAGCCACTTCCACCGATGGCTGCCACCAGTCCGTAAATCAGCAACCCCAGGCCGATGGTTAATACAGGGTAGAGGCCGCCGGCTTCCAGATGGATTCGATTGATCAACCAAACCGCGATTCGTCCCAATACATAGCCCAATAGTAAACCGAGGGCCATCTGCCAGAAAAAACTTCCGATAAATGTCCATATGTTGGCCTGATTTCCCATAATCACTTCAATCAAGGAAATCGTCAAAAAAACAGCCATGGGATCGTTGGAGCCGGATTCCGCTTCCAGGATGGAACGCATTTTCCTTTGGATACTTTTGCTTCCCAACACCATGAAGACAGCGGCAGCATCCGTTGAGCCGACAATGGCACCGAAGAGAAGACCTTCGAAGAGGGAGACATCCAAAATAAGAGCCGCAAATCCTCCGATGATGGCAGTGGTGATCAGGACTCCGATCGTGGCCAAGGTCAAGGATTCCCACTTCACCTGCTTGATATCGGTCCACTGGGTTTGTGTCCCACCGTCAAACAAAATAATAATCAAAGCCAGGACGCCAAAAAACTGGGCCAGTTCGGCGTTGTCGAAATAGAAGAAGTGGCCGACCAGCATGCCGACGGCGATAAACAACACCAGAGCGGGAACCCCCATCCTGGAGGAGACCTTGGTGGTCAAAACACCCACCACCAACAGAAGAGCCGTAAACAATACAAAAGAATCAGGGGAAAAAGGGAGCATTATCTCCATCCTTTACTTGTTTAATCTATCTTATTTATTATATATGAACAATGGGGTGGTTTGTATCAAGGGGAAATCTTGTTCAAATGATGTACAAAAAATACATCGGAGGGCAGATTCGCATTCTTCCAAGATAGGAGTTTTGAGGAGATGGATGTTTCACAGTTCGATTTTGAACTCCCCGAAGAATTGATCGCTCAGGAACCGGCCCCAAAGCGGAGCGGTTCCCGGTTGATGGTGGTAAACCGGGAGAATCAGACCGTTGAGCATCGCCGGTTCCCCGATCTTCTGGAATATCTTCACCCGGGTGATGTGTTGGTTCTGAACGACACCCGGGTGCGCCCCGCCCGCCTGGTGGGCGTAAAGGAGGAAACCGGTGCCCGGATTGAACTTCTATTACTCAGCCCTCTGGGCGGGGATCGTTGGGAAGCTTTGGTCAAACCGGCGAAGCGGGTGAAAGAAGGCACTGTGATCCGCTTTGGGAAAGGGGAGCTTCAAGGGACGGCTCAAAAAGTGACGGATGCCGCGGGGGGGCGGGTGTTTCAATTTCAATATCAGGGGCAGGATCTGGAGACATTGTTGGAAAGGCTGGGGGAGATGCCGCTGCCCCCTTATATCCACCGGCGGCTGGATGAACCGGAACGATATCAGACCGTCTACTCCCGGGCCGTCGGTTCTGCCGCGGCTCCCACGGCAGGTCTTCACTTTACGGAGGATCTTCTGAACCGGGCAAAGGAGAAGGGAGTGAAGATCGTCACGATCACATTGCATGTGGGATTGGGTACCTTTCGTCCGGTGACGGCGGAAAGTATCGAGGAACATCAGATGCATGCCGAGTTTTATGAGGTATCCGAGGAAGCGGCGGAACAGATTCGCGTCGCCAAGGCAAAGGGGAACCGGGTGATGGCGGTGGGCACCACTTCGGTGCGGACGTTGGAGACGGTGGCCCGGGATCACGGGGAGATCCGGGCGGCCAGGGGTTGGACGGATATCTTCATATATCCGGGGTTCCCGTTCCGGGTGACTGACGCCCTGTTGACCAACTTTCATCTGCCCAAATCGACATTGCTGATGTTGGTGAGCGCCTTTTCATCCCGGGAGCTGATGCTTCAAGCTTACCGGACAGCCGTCCGGGAGAAATACCGCTTTTTCAGTTTCGGCGATGCCATGCTGATTCTGTGACGCATGGGAAATAAGTCAAACCGTTTATCCCAAGCAAGTATTAAGGTATAATGGAAAAGTAGGAGGAGACCCATTGGCTTTGCGATATGAATTGATCAAGACGTGCAAACAGTCAGGTGCCCGACTCGGGCGGTTACATACTCCCCATGGAACAGTGGACACCCCGGTGTTTATGCCGGTGGGAACGCTGGCCACCGTTAAAACGATGAGCCCTGAGGAATTAAAGGAGATGGGCAGCGGGATCATCCTGTCCAACACTTATCACCTGCTTCTTCGTCCCGGACATGATGTGGTCCGGGAAGCGGGCGGGCTTCATCGGTTTATGAACTGGGATCGGGCGATTTTGACCGATAGTGGGGGATTTCAGGTATTCAGCCTCAGTGACCTTCGGGAAATTACCGAAGAAGGAGTCTCCTTCCGTTCCCATCTGAACGGAGAGCCACTCTTTCTCAGCCCGGAGAAATCGATGGAAATACAAAATGCTCTGGGTGCCGATATTATCATGGCTTTCGACGAATGTCCGCCTTACCCGGCGGACCGGGAGTATGTAAAAAACTCCATGGATCGTACCCACCGTTGGTTGCAACGATGTGCAACGGCCCATCGGCGGAAGGAAGAGCAAGCCCTCTTCGGCATTATTCAAGGGGGAATGTACCGGGATCTTCGGGAAGAGAGTGCCCGTCAGATCACATCAGTGAACTTGCCGGGTTATGCCATCGGTGGTCTCAGCGTCGGGGAACCGAAAGAGATGATGTATGAAGCGCTCGAATGGACCACTCCTCTGATGCCCAAGGAAAAACCCCGGTATTTGATGGGAGTGGGTTCACCTGATGCCCTGGTGGAGGGAGTGATCCGCGGAGTGGATATGTTTGACTGTGTTCTGCCGACCCGGATCGCCCGCAACGGCACCACGATGACCAGTCGGGGGCGGGTGGTTGTCCGAAATGCCAAGTATGTCCGCGACTTTTCCCCTTTGGACCCGGAATGTGATTGCTACACCTGTCGGAATTATTCCCGGGCCTATCTGCGCCATCTGATCAAATCGGAGGAGACCTTTGGGTTGCGTCTGACGACGTACCACAATCTCCACTTTCTGCTGAAATTGATGGAGAAGGTACGGCAAGCGATCCGGGATGATCGCCTGTTGGATTTTAAGAATCGCTTTTTTGAGGAGTATTACGGGTCCATCCGACCCACGAGGAATTTTTAACCGGCTTCTGCCTGGAAATAAACATAACCCTGTGACAGGAGGATGTTGAAATGTCAGCCACATTGAGCCAGTTTCTTCCGCTGATCTTGATCATCGCTGTTTTTTATTTTCTGTTGATCCGACCGCAACAGAAACATAAGAAAGAGCGGAATGCGATGTTGTCCGCCCTCAAAAAAGGAGATAAGATTATCACCATCGGCGGATTGCATGGGACGATCACAGATTTGACGGAAGATCGTGTCACCCTGAAGGTGAACGACAACAGTCGTCTGGTCTTTGAGCGTTCCGCCGTTAACTCGGTGGTCAACGCCGAAGATGGAAATGAAGAAAAGGAAGAGAAAAAGGAAAGTTGAATTCAGCGGAACCATGGCCGACCCAGGGACGAACCGATCCGGTTCGTCCCTGCTTTTTTGAAGAGGAACTCCCCGCAGACAATGGATTCGGTGTATCCCAAAGTGAGACCATTCCGTCTTTATTTAGGCTGGAACCGGCCGCTTTCCATCGTTTTCGGATCCTTTTTTTCAGTGGGCTTAAAGAGTGCGCAGGCCCGAGTCATGATGTTCGCGATAAACTTCGGTTTTATAACCGGTGCGTTAATGATCTCTAACCCAGTGATCAGGGTCTCCTCGTGCTGACACCGAAGATTCCTCCCAAAGCACTCAAGCCCGTTGCGCACACGGTGAACAGAAAAGGTTGCACCCGCATGCTGGCATCAAAGGCCAGAAAGCCAATGATCAATATGATGAGAACATACAAAATTCCGGTTATCCCTCCATACAGCCACCCCTTATACCCCGCCCTTCTCCCGGCCAACCATCCCCCGGACAGGAGTGCCACTCCATTGATCCCATATGTGAAGTAAGGCAAATCCGCCTCAGCCACAGCGGAGAAGCGGAGTAACACTGCAAGGATTAGGGACCCGGACAAAACGGTTCCCAGAACGACAGTGATTCCGGTCAGGAGAGGAGAGCGAAAAATGGGCCGAGCTGATTCGTCCATGCTGGACTGTTTCATTGCTGCACCTCCCGGCAGTCTTTGTACATGGGTATGAGTTTTTGTCACCATATATTCCGTGACGGCGAATGTGGAGAAGGCACATAAATCCCCATCTCAGGAAGAGAATATCCGAGAGGGGGGATGGCTGTGCAAGAACCAATGACCATGATGATACGGGCATTGTTTATCTATCTGTTTGTGCTCCTGATCATGCGGTTGATGGGAAAACGGGAGATTGGCAAACTTTCCGTGTTTGATCTGGTTGTTTCCATCATGATTGCTGACTTTGCAGTGATCTCCATTGAGAATACCAATATGCTTTTTGTATACGGATTACTCCCGATTGTGGTGATGATGGCTGCCCAAATTCTGTTCTCTTGGCTGTCTTTAAAAAGTTCCACGATCCGGAACATCATTGACGGGAAACCCACCTATATCATTAAAAACGGAAAGATTAATGAAAATGAGATGAAAAAGCACCGATACAATATGGACGATCTTCTATTACAACTTCGGGAACACAAGATCGCCAATGTGGACGATGTGGAATTTGCCATCCTGGAGACGACGGGAAAGTTGACGGTTTTTCCAAAAGAGGGGAAGTCACCTCTGAAGAAAGAAGACCTGTTGCCTTCCCGTCGTGTTTCCAGGTTGCCGATTCCCTTGGTGATCGACAGTCAAATCCAGCGGGATTCGCTGAAAATGATCGGACAGGATGAAGCGTGGTTGAGGGATCAACTGCAGCGCTATGGCTACAAAGATCTGAACCAGGTTTTTTTTGTCAGTGTCGATCATACAGGAAAACTATACGTGGATGCTCGCGATGATGACTAACGGGGCAGGATGGGGGAAATCCACTTTCCGATGTACGGAATTCGAAGAAGGTCCTCCCGCCGCACCAAGGAAAAGAGAATTAATCCGGCCACGTAAACGGCTAGCCCCGCACCCAGGGCCAGTAAGAGATTTCCTGTCTGTCCGCCTGTTTTCAACAATACTCCGTGGGAAGCAAAAGCCATCGTCGCAACAGTCAGTGCCAGTTTGATCAGATCTCCCGCCATCAGCGTAAAGGGGACATAGTGTAACACACTGAGAAAGTGGAGGACAGTGACGATCACGATTCCGCAGTTGATGGCGATCACTACCCCGTCGATCCCCAAGGAAGGCTGAGAGCCCAGGAAAAAGATGAGGACTGTTTTCACCACGGAACCGAAGATGGAGTTCCGCATGGCATCCTTTGCCTTGTCCAATCCCTGCAAGACTGCGGAAAGGGGACCTTGGATATACTGGAAGACGGCGAAAGGGGCCAGGATTCGCAGCAGTCGGGCCACCTCCACATTGTTGTACAGGAGATCGGTGAGAGGAACTGCCAGGATGAACAGGATGGCAGCGCAGGGGGATCCCACCACCAGAGCCAGCCGCAGTGCCTGATTGAGCCGATGTTCCACCATTCGCTGTTGACCTTTGGCTGTTGCTTCCGAAATGGCCGGAACCAGGGAGACAGACAAAGCATAGGTGATAAACCCGGGAAAAAACAGGAGCGGGATCGCCATTCCTTCCAGTTGTCCGTACATCGCGGTGGAAGCAGCCACTGTGATTCCGGCGATGGCCAGACTCTGGGAAACGACGATTGGTTCCACCGCATAAGAGAGTGAACCGACGATGCGGCTGGCAGTCACGGGAATCGTGATTCGCATCAAGCGAGTGGTGGTGGTGCGGAAGCGTCTCCACTGTCTCAGATGGAAGACTTCTGTCAGACGAAAACGGATGGGCGGTCGTTTGGGATCTTTTTTATAGGAGCGGAACAAAAAGAGCATTCCCGCAAATTCGCCAAAGACAACTCCCATCATGGCTCCCGCCGCCGCGTATTCCACTCCCAAGGGAAGCAGATGGCGGGCCAACAGCAGAACGGCGAAGATGCGAACGATCTGTTCGACGATCTGGGAAACAGCGTAAGGACTCATATGTTGCCGCCCCTGAAAGTATCCCCGGAAGATCGAAGAGACCGCCACGATCGGGATGACCGGAGCAATGCCCATCAAGGAATAGACTGCCCTTCGATCGGTCAGGAGGGTGTCGGCGATCACCGGTGCGGCCAGCAGAATGAGGATGGTGAAAAAAATGCTGGTGCAGGCGACAAACAGAATGGCGACCACCAGGGTGGACCGGATCCGTTGTTCATCTTTCTTTGCCTCTGCTTCGGAAACCAATTTGGAAATGGCCACCGGGATGCCGCCGGTGGTGATCACAATGATGAACAACAGGATGGGAAAGGCCATCTGAAACAGGCCGACCCCTTCGTCCCCGATCATGCGGGACAGGGCGATTCGATAGATAAACCCCAGGACCTTGGTGATAAAACCGGCACCGACCAGGATGAGGGTTCCATGTAAAAAGGTTTGCTTGGTCAAAACCATGCCCCTCTTTCTTCGAGGTTGATGATACAAGCTTATGCCCTTGTCTCCCAGGATCATGACTGAGGAGGGCCAAGACGATAAATATGCCTGTTAAATCCTTGGGGGAAAAGGGTTTCTCACCTGGGTCTCTTGCCGGGAAGCGATGGCAACTCTATAATGAGAAAAGGATAAAATATTTGCGGCGGTCAAAAAGGGGTAACGGGTTGCGGACAAGCCCGGAACAGCCGGTCGTTCGTCATTCCGGGCCGCACGCCGAAAGGGGGAAGAGGGCGTGGCAAGACAGAACCTGAAGCCGGTCAGCCGGCGGCGAAGGCAATCGGCAGAGCTGCTGAGTGAAGCGGAATTGATGAAGTGCATCGAAGATTTGTGCAACAGTAAGGCAGAGGAATTCCGTTATTTCGGCTACGAAGATGTGACCGGTGAGCAGGTTTGGGCCTGTGTCTCTGAAAATTACCGCAGGGGTTGGCCCCGGCTGAATCGATTGGTCAACGATATCTTGTCTTTGAAGGCGACACGATTCATGAACTGGCTGATGGTCAGCGTCTACAAAAACCCGGGCGACGAAAAATAACGCGCTCGGTTTTTTGTTCGTGCCCATAAATTGACATGTCTGTCCCGGCTTGGGATAATGGGGATGGTCTCTCAAAGAAGAAGGAGGAGCGTCAGCATGAGGGTTCGCAAAGGGAAAATGGTGATTTTTTCCCTCCTGGTGATTTCCATTTTGGTCACTGTGGCCTTGACCGGGCAACAAGTGGCCAACCGCATCACCCTGGGTTTGGATTTGCAGGGCGGTTTTGAGGTCCTGTATGAAGCCGAGCCCCTGGAAAAAGGACAGAAAATCACTGCATCCACACTGAATGATGCCGCACAGGCGGTCAGCCGGCGGATCGATGTTCTCGGTGTATCGGAACCGCAGATCACGGTGGAAGGCGAAGATCGGATCCGGGTGCAGCTGGCTGGAGTGACCGATCCGGATAAAGCCCGGGATATCCTTGGCAAACCTGCCGTTCTCACCTTCCGGGCCCCCGACGGAAAAAAGGTTCTGATGCGGGGAACGGATTTGAAAGAAGGCGGGGCAAAGCAAGATTACAACGAGAACGGTCAACCGATTGTCAGTGTGAAATTTAAGGATCCAAAATTATTTGCGAAATACACCAAAGAGTATCTGGGCCAACCGATGCCGATCTATTTGGACCAGCAGGAACTCTCTTCCCCTGTCATCCAGGATGTGATTGCTGGCGGAAATGCCCAGATCAGCGGCAACTTCACCACGGAAGAAGCCAAGGAGCTGGCCAATCTGCTCAATGCGGGCGCTCTGCCGGTCAAGCTGAAGGAAAAGCAGAGTTTTGCCGTCGATTCCACTTTGGGAAAGGAATCCCTGATGAAGAGTCTGGAAGCCGGCGTCTATGCTCTCTTGATTATTTTCATCTTCATGATCGGCTATTACCGATTGCCCGGTTTGGTGGCGGTGATCACCCTGGTGACTTATGGCTATCTGGTGCTGTTGGTTTTCTCTCTGTTACACGTAACCCTCACTCTGCCGGGAATAGCCGCTTTCATCCTGGGTGTCGGGATGGCCGTGGATGCCAACATCTTGATGTATGAACGGATCAAGGACGAGATGCGTCATGGAAAAAGTGTTCCATCGGCGTTTAAGTCGGGCTCTCGCCGTTCCTTCCTGACGATTTTTGACGCCAATATCACGACTGTGATCGCGGCAGCTGTCCTGTTCTATTTCGGAACCGCAGGCGTGCGGGGGTTCTCCGTCTCCCTGATCACCGGGATTTTGGTCAGCTTTCTGACTGCGGTGGCCCTCTCCCGGATTTTGCTGAACCTGTTGGTTAAATCCAACCTGTTCCGGCATCCAAAGTGGTTCGGTGTGAAGGAAGGTGAGATCGGTGAACTTTAAACTGGATTTTGTGGGCTACAGAAGATGGTTCTTCATCTTCTCGGGTATTGTTCTCATCCTGGGCATTTTGTCCCTTCTGTTTCAAGGCCTCAATCTCGGGGTGGACTTCGTCAGTGGGACCCGGGTGGATATCAAGATCGACAAACCATTCGATCTGGAAGAGGCGAAGGGGCATCTGGAAAAACTGGGATATAAAAGCCCGGATGCCAGTACGGCCGGGGCCAACCATGAGTGGCTCATTTTCCGAACCAATCAGGTATTGGATCACAAAGATATCGGAAAGATCCGAGATGAATTTCGCAGTAGTTATGGCAAGGGAGTCGATGTGAACGAACAGAAGGTGGATCCGATCATTGGCCGCGAATTGGCCAAAAATGCGATTTTCTCCCTTCTGATCGCTTCCCTGGGTATCATCCTTTATGTGACGATCCGGTTTGAATACCGGATGGCGGTGTCGGCGGTTTTGGCATTGCTTCACGATGTTTTGGTGGTGACCGGTGTCTTTTCCATCTTTCAGTGGGAAGTGGATCTGGTGTTTATTGCCGCCATCCTGACGATTGTCGGTTTTTCGATCAATGACACCATCGTGATCTTTGATCGGATCCGGGAAAACATGAACTTGGAAAAACCGAAAACCTGGGAAGACTTCGGGAAAACAGTGAATGAAAGCATTCAACAAACCTTGGTCCGTTCCATCAACACATCTTTGACTGTGGTCTTTGCCGCCTTGTCATTGTTCGTGTTGGGCGGGGAGAGTATCCGGTATTTTTCCCTCGCTCTCCTGATCGGGTTGATTTTCGGTACCTATTCGTCCATTTTCATTGCCAGCCAGATTTGGGTTGGTTGGAAGTGGAGGTCCATGAAAAAGACGAAACTGAAGGTCCAGACAGCTGAATAAAAACATCCTTCTTGAACCAAAATGGTACAAGGCGGAGGCCGCGGGAGATCCCCGCGGCCTATTTTTGAGGGGCGATACAAGGTATGAACAATCAACAGACCCGTCAGGCGAAGACAGGTGCCTGGGTGGGGATCATCGGAAATCTGATCCTGGCAGTGCTGAAGGGGGGCATCGGTTGGTTTTCCCACAGCCGGGCATTGATGGCGGATGCAATCCATTCCGCCTCGGATGTGATCGGATCCATGGCGGTACTGATCGGTGTCCGGGCAGCCAATCTCCCGCCGGATGAGGAACACCCCTACGGCCATGGCAAGGCGGAATCTGTTGCGGCGATTATTGTCTCGATTCTGCTCGGATTGGCCGGACTTCAAATCGGGTACGGTTCCTTCAAAGCGCTGTTTGGTCCGGCAATCGCACCGGGGTGGCCGGCCGCCGCCGCCGCTATTGTCTCCATGCTGGCCAAGGAAGGGATGTTTCGGTACAAATATATGTTGGGCAAGCGAATTGGCAGCCAAGCCATCATCGCCAACGCTTGGGAGCATCGCTCGGATGTCTACTCCTCGGTTGCCGCTCTGGTCGGGATCGGGGGAGCACTTTTGGGGGAACAGTGGGAAGTGCCTTTGCTTGTTCAATTGGATCCGGTGGCCGGCATGTTCGTCTCCGTTCTGGTGTTGCAAATGGCGTGGCGTCTGTCCAAAGAGTCCATCCGAAGTACATTGGATCAAGTTCTCCCGGAGGAAGAATCCCGCGAATTGGTGAAGGTTGCCGCCCAAGTCAAAGGAGTCCGGAATGTGGATGTGCTCCGGGCCAGAAAACATGGTTTTTATGTGATTGTGGATATCAAAGTGGCGGTGGATTCTCAATTGACAGTGGAGGAAGGGCACCAAGTGGGAAAAGAGGTGAAGCGGCAATTATTGGACCGATTTGACCATGTGGCCGATGTACTGGTCCACATCAACCCCTATCACATATAGATAAAAACTTCGCTGCTGTTATAAGTACCGGCATTCAGGTGTGCTATAATGAAAAACGGCAAAGCGAGGTGAACCGCTTTATGCTTCAATCCAAGACCCGTTGGCAACTTGTTGAGGCTGAGGAGTCACAGGTACGGGAACTGGCCGGGAAATTGGAAATTCACCCTCTGACTGCCCGTCTCCTGATCAACCGGGGAGTCTCCGACCCGGAACAAGCCCGAAGGTTTCTACAGGTGGATCTGTCAGGGATTTACAGCCCTTTTTTGATGGACGGAATCCAAGAGGCGGTGGATCGAATTCGCGCCGCTTTGGATCAACGGGAGAAGATCTTGATTTATGGGGATTATGATGTGGACGGCGTCAGTAGTACCACCCTGTTGATGAAGATGTTCCAAGGCCTGGAGGCCGATGTGGACTATTACATACCTAACCGTTTCACGGAAGGATACGGATTGAACGAAAATGCTCTTAGAAGAGCCAAAGAGGCCGGTGTGCAGTTGATGATTTCCGTCGACACCGGCATCAGTGCAGTCAAGGAAGCAAAGATTGCCAGGCAGTTGGGTCTGGACCTGATTATCACCGATCATCACGAACCGCCGGCAGTACTGCCTGAGGGAGTGGCGGTGATCAACCCGAAAAAGCCGGGTTGTTCTTATCCCTGTAAACTGTTGGCGGGGGTAGGGGTGGCCTTTAAACTGGCCCATGCCTTGTTGGGGCGTGTACCGGAAGAGGTGTTGGATCTGGCCGCCTTGGGCACGATTGCCGACTTGGTTCCTCTGATGGATGAAAACCGGGTCATCGCCGCCCTGGGGCTGAAAGAGATCAACCGGAGACGCAATATCGGTCTTTCCGCCTTGATGGATGTTGCAGGTATTCAGGGAGAAGTAACGGCGGGGCATGTCGGTTTTTCCCTGGGTCCCCGCATCAATGCCGGGGGACGGTTGGATACTGCGGGAACCGCCGTGGAACTGTTGCTGACGGAGGATCCAAAACAGGCCCGTGTCTTGGCGGAAGAATTGGACGGGATGAATCGGGAACGGCAGAAATTGGTGGAGGAGATCGCCGGGGAGGCTTGTGCCGCCGTGGAATCCGCTCCTGAAAAGCACCGCCGTTTCATCGTGGTGGCTGCACCGGGATGGAACGTCGGGGTGATCGGAATTGTTGCCTCCCGCTTGGTGGAAAAATACTACCGCCCCACGATTGTGCTGGGAATTGATGAAGAGACAGGCATGGCCAAGGGTTCGGCCCGCAGTATCGCAGGCTTGGATCTATACCAGGCCTTAACAACATGTACTGATCTGTTATCTCAATTTGGCGGACATGAAATGGCAGCAGGAATGTCACTTCCCCAGGAAAACATTGAAGAGTTTCATCGCCGGTTGGATCAAATCGCCGGCGAGTGGCTGCAGGAGGAGGATTATATCCCTCTCTCCCGGGTGGAGGCGGACCTCTCAATTGCAGAGGTGAATCTGAATCTGATCGAAGAGCTGGAAAGCTTGGAACCCTGTGGTATGGGAAATCCGACTCCACGGTTTCGACTGCGGGGGGCGGGTCTGTCCCGTCTGCAAGTGATGGGCCGGGAAAAAAATCATCTCAAGATGGTTCTCAAAGATCAAAGAGATTCCCTGGAAGCCGTCGGTTTCCGATTGGGAGAATTGGCCGAGGAGATCGCTCCCTTGGCTCGGCCGGAACTATTGGGCGAATTAACGATCAATGAATGGAATCACCGTCGAAGTCCGCAATTCCTGATCCGGGACATCCGTGTGCCCCATCTGCAGGTGTTTGATTGGCGCAGCAACGGTGATTTGATTGATCGCTTCCGTCGGTTGGCTGAAGGGGATGCTCCTCTGTTTATCATCTGCCAAAAGACGCTTCAGGAAGAGTGGGTCACGGAATTGATGATTCAAGCCCTCACTTGGGAGGAGCTCTCCCTCGGAGAAAAGCAGCCTCCGACGGAGCCTCGGCAACTGGTTCTGGCGGATCTTCCGCCGGCAGTTTCTGTTTTTGAAGAGTTGTTGCGCTCCTTTTCCGGTCTGGAAAGGCTGTACTTCGCCTTTGGGGATACCGAATTGGTGGGGAGTTTGACTCGGACACCGGATCGGGAACAGTTTAAAGTGCTGTACACCTCCCTCATGCGACGGAAGCACTTCAGAATCCCTTCCGAACTGAATGGATTGTCCCGGATGACAGGGTTGTCCGGCCGTTGGATCGGGTTTATGCTAAAAGTCTTTGGTGAGCTGGGGTTTGTGCGGGTTTCCGGTGATCAGCTGGAGGTGATCCCCCAACCGGCCAAACGGCCGCTCACCCAATCCCGTCTCTACCGGGAACAGTTGGAGCGGGAAAAAGTGCAAAACGCATTCGTTTATTCATCGTATCGTGACCTTTGCCATTTAGTCGCTTCGCTGCTTTCAACCGATCGGAAATGAGGAGGAACCGATGATGGATTTCAAAGAAAAAATCCGGGTGATCGAGGATTTTCCACAACCGGGAGTTCGCTTTAAGGATATCACCACTCTTTTGAAAGACGGAAACGCCTTCCGGGCTGCAATCGACACCATGGCGGACTCTTTTCGAGACCGGAAAGTGGACTTGGTGGTCGGGCCGGAGGCCCGGGGATTTGTGGTGGGTACTCCGCTGGCCTATGCGCTGGGCGTCGGGTTTATTCCTGTTCGGAAGTCGGGAAAACTGCCGGCGGAAACCGTGGAGGCGGATTACAGCTTGGAATACGGGAAGGATCAATTGGCTATTCACAAGGATGCCATCGAGCCCGGACAACGAGTGTTGATTGTGGATGATCTGCTTGCCACCGGCGGAACCGTCCGTGCCACGCTGAACCTGGTCCACCGCCTGCAGGCGGAGGTGGTGGGGGTCGCTTTTGTGATCGAGTTGACCTACCTGAACGGAAGGGAAAAGCTGCCGGGTGTGGATATTTTCAGCTTGATCCAATATTAGGATAAAGCTTTTAACATTTGATCAAGCCAGGAAAACGAGCTTTTGTGGAGAGTTTGGCCAGAGCACGATGAAACGAGAAGCTCGCCATTTCAATGGCGGGAGGTTTACAACAAGTTCCCCTGCTTCCAATAAGCAGGGTTTTTTTCTGGTCTGGTTTCCGAAATGTCTGTGAATTGGGGAGGAGGATTGGTATTGAAGCAGAATTTTATTAGAAACCTAGAAGCGTTGTGAATTAGTGGTGGCCGGGTCGGGTTTCATATGATCTTTTCGTTGTTCTGAACTGCCAAATCACTTTATGTAAAAGCCAACCCTCCCTGCATAGCGTGACCGGGGAGCGAAGCGACCCTAGGCACGACTTGTGCTCTGTGGGTATGAACGACTTTTAACAATGCTTCTAGTATTGCTTTGAGTGTTGATGAATTTTACTCAAGAAAATGTCGAATGTTGTCCCGAGTCAATTGAAAACAGACGGTGATTCTGCATTTGGAGTTCGCTCCATACCCACAATACAGACTATGTTCGACATCGATTGACACTCTTTAAGTAAGGCTCAAGGTAGTACTAGTGGATTGGTTCTGATTTTTTAAAACGGGAAGGGAGAAGTGGTTCATGTGCTGCTTGAGAAAGCTTTGAAGACGTTCATAACAAGGAGGGGAGAATATTGAAAAGGAGAAAAGATGATTTGATTCCGGAAGATGTGGAGAACCAGGAGGAACCGGGAATCAATCTGACATTGATCGGATTGGGAGTCTGGGGGGTG
Organism: Kroppenstedtia guangzhouensis; assembly: GCF_014637345.1. Taxonomy (GTDB): domain Bacteria; phylum Bacillota; class Bacilli; order Thermoactinomycetales; family DSM-45169; genus Kroppenstedtia; species Kroppenstedtia guangzhouensis. Next base: position 231,699 of record NZ_BMEX01000003.1, on the reverse strand, counting down.
GGTGTCATCACCTATGTGGTGATGGTCCGTCTCGGTCTGATCAGTGGTCTGTAATACATCAGAGACAAAGAGAAAAACCGACTCCGAGCTCGGAAAGTTGGCACTCTCTCTTTTTTGGGGGCGGTTCTACCGGGATCACCCGGACGGAACGTCGATGATAAAGTTTCTTGGAGGGAACATTTAAATTGCAGCTTGGCCCTTTTTCCCCGACTTGCCCTGGGATTCCAGAAGATCAGACCCTCTTGCTCCCGGTTTATCCTTCACATTCGGGTGGAACCCCACAACTTGCCGGAAAGGTCCGACAGAAAGGCATGGGTTGCCAAGGGTATGCCCCCGAACTGTAGTGCTCGATGATTTTTATTGGGATCACCTGATGTTGCAGCGAAGTCAGACGGGACATCGGTGAAAAAGAGGGCCCGGCGCAACCGCCGGGCTTTTGCAAAAAGTGGCGTTTGGGCTATCTATCAAATCTGGGCGGGATGGTTTTCCTGGTTGGCATGTTCCCGGAGGATGAACTTGAGGACTTTGCCCATGCTGTTTTTTGGCAATTCATCTACAAACACCACATCGTGGAGGTTGTGGTCGGCCAGGTGTTTCCGGGTGTGAGCCAGTATGTCCTCTTTCGAGAGGGCAGCTTCTTCTTTCAGGACCACATAAGCACGGGCCAGCTCTCCCCATACCTCGTGGCGGACTCCTACGACAGCGGCTTCAGCCACCCCCTCCAGTTGCAGGAGGACGGACTCCACTTGGGCGGGGAAGACCTTTTCTCCGCCGGTGATCACCATATCCTTGAGTCGGTCCACAATATGGAGAAATCCCTTTTCATCCATCCAGCCCAAGTCCCCGGTGTGATACCAGCCGTTTTTAAGAACTTTCTCCGTCTCTTGCGGTCGATTCCAATAACCGGCGAACAGAACTGGACTGCGGCAGATGATTTCGCCGATCTCTCCGTTGGGAAGGGCTTCGCCGGTGGATGGATCGATGATTTTGATTTCAGCATGAAAAATAGCGGGTCCGACGGAATCACAGGTCTCAATCCCCATATCGGGCAGCCAGTAGGTGATGGCTCCGGAGGTTTCTGTCGCTCCGTACACCTGGACCACATGGTAACCCAGTTCAAACATCACTCGGATCAGCGGGGCCGGAACCAAAGATCCGCCACAGAGGATCATCCGGAGAGAGGGAACATCCACGTCCTGCGCTTTGAGGCCTTCCATCATATAGTTCAGAATCACAGGCACCGACATCATACCGGTAATTTGTTCCTTTTGCAACAGTCCCCAGATTTTGACGGGATGGAACTGGGTCTCCAGGACCAGGGTGAATCCGCGCATGATCGGTGCCAACATGAACATCATCCCGGAAATGTGGAACAGGGGTGTGACGAACAGGAACCGATCCTTATACCGCAGATCGAGTGTATTGGTATTGGCAACTCCGGCTGCGTAGATATTGGCGTGATTGTTGACGACCCCCTTGGGGCGACCGGTGGTTCCCGAGGTGTAGATGATCAGGGCCGGATCTTCATCACGTACCTCCACCTTCGGCTCTCCACCGGGGCGGGCGGAGTAGAGTTCTTCAAAATAGGGATGAATCATCTCCCCGTCACCGACCCGGATCTTCTGTTTCAAGAAGTCCAGCTCATTGAGCAGGGGGAGAACCTGTTTGAAATCATCATCATAAAAAAGAATGCGTGGACGGCAGTCTTCCAGGATCCAACGGAGCTCATCAGTTTTCATGCGCCAGTTCAGCGGGACGGTGATTGCTCCAATCTTGGCGGCAGCCAGGTAGATCAGGGGCATGGGATATTGATTTTTGCACAGGATCGCGATCCGATCCCCTTTTTCGATACGGGATTCCAGCAGGTAGTGTGCCAGCTGGTTCACCATGTGGTTGTACTCCCGGTACAGAATCCGACGGTTTCCTGACACGATTGCTTCCATATCCGGGGACAGCCGGGCCCGATCCCGAAGCAGGTTTCCAATGACAGCCATGATGGACCTCCGTTTCCTATATATAATGATTGAAGAGAGCTCAAGATTGATATTAATATATGTATTTGCTTTTTCCAAGAATTTTGTATTGCAAAAACCAACGGTACTGGTGTGGATCGAATTTTTTGACGAACTTCCAGCAACCGATCAGATGTTAAACCGGGGATGGGGGACCAGTTGATTGTTTACCTTGATAGATCAAAGAAAAGGAGGAACACCTGTGACCATTGGATCGATTCCACCTGTCGTCCAGATCGTCGGCTATTCCGACTCGGGAAAGACGACCTTGATCGCCAGCCTGATCCGGCACTTGACCCGGGTAGGATGGCAGGTGGGCGCCATGAAGCGTCATGCCGGGGAGCTGGAGATGGATCAACGGGGCAAGGACTCTTGGCGTCATCGGGAGGCGGGGGCGGATCGGGTGGCCGTCACCGCTGCCAACCAGACAGCTTTGATCATTCCCCGCCACTTGGATTTGGCGGAGCTTCTCCCCTTGTTTCGGGGATTGGATCTGGTGCTGGTGGAGGGGTTTAAAGGGGCTTTATATCCCAAGTTGGTGGTGGTGAGAGATCCAACCGACCTTTCCATTCTGGGAGAGTTGTCCGATGTGCGGGGTGTGGTCACTTCCTTTCCTTTGTTTCAGACATCCGTTCCAGTCTACCGGCGGGAGGATGTGGAGGGGATCGCAAAAGCGGTGAAGGAGATGATTCCCCGGGGTTTTCCGTCCAAGTGATGGCCGGGAATCCTTTTTTGTGGAGCAGTTTTGCAGTGAGTATGTTCCAAAGCGATAAAGGAAAAACGAAAATTGCGAAAGTAAGGTAAAAGATGCCGACGGAATCGTAGTCTGTTAATATGGAATTGAAAGGGTTTTCGGAAAACGGAATAAGGAGGAGGTTTCAAATGCCCTTCTATCACCGGCTGGGAAAGATCCCTCATAAACGTCACATCCAGTTTCGCAAGGAAGATGGCTCCCTTTTCCGGGAAGAAGTGATGGGGACCAAGGGATTTTCCGGGATCCAATCGATCCTGTATCATCACCATCCGCCGACTCAGGTAAGCCGGGTGGAATGGTTGCGGGAGTGGCAGCCGGAGTTGGAGGAACAGGGGGCCAACCGTCATCGCCATCTGCTCACCGAAGGTCTCACTGCCGGAGGCGATCTGGTGGAGGGGCGTGTTCATCTGTTGGCTAATGAGGATGTGGCGATCGGTGTGGTCCGACCGACGGAAGCGATGGATTACTACTTCCGCAACAGTGACGGGGATGAGGTGCTGTTTGTTCACGAAGGGGAAGGTGAGTTCCAGTCTGTCTTTGGCCAGATGCCTTACCGGCCGGGAGATTACATTGTGATTCCCGTGGGGACCACCTATCGGCTGGAAATGAAGAAGGGACCCCAACGTTTTTTGGTGATTGAATCCACAGGCGAGATCACTCCGCCCAAACGATACCGAAACGAATTTGGGCAGTTGATGGAGCACAGCCCTTATTGCGAGCGGGACATTCGCGTGCCGGAGTCTTTAAAACCCCGCCTGGAGTCAGGTACCTTTGAGGTTCGGGTAAAGGCTCAAGGTCAGCTGACTGTTTATCAGTATGACTTTCACCCCTTTGATGTGGTGGGATGGGATGGTTACCTCTACCCGTGGATCTTCAATGTGGAGGATTTTGAGCCGATTACCGGACGGATCCATCAGCCGCCACCTGTTCACCAGACCTTTGCCGGCCCCAATTTTGTGATCTGCTCTTTTGTGCCGCGTCTCTATGACTACCATCCCGAAGCGATTCCGGCTCCTTACTGGCACAGCAACGTAAACAGCGATGAAGTGCTCTATTATGTGGACGGTAACTTTATGAGCCGGAAAGGCATCCGGGAAGGCTCGATCACTCTCCACCCCAGCGGTCTGCCCCACGGTCCTCATCCGGGGAAAGCGGAGGCCAGTATCGGTAAGAAAGGGACGGAGGAACTGGCAGTGATGATCGACACTTTTCGTCCCCTGAGAGTGACCCGGGCCGCTTTGAAAATGGAGGATGCGGACTATATCTACAGCTGGCTTCCCGAAACCGATGCCGCAAAAAACTGAGGAGAGATCGCAGTGCAAATCGACCCCAAGAAGCAACAAAAACAGGATAACTACAAACTGCTGATCGGAAGCGTCCTGCCTCGGCCGATCGCTTTCGTCACCACCATGGGAGATGCGGATGTGGTGAATGCCGCTCCTTTCAGTTTTTTTTCCGTAGTCAGCACGGATCCGCCGATGTTATCAGTAACTGTTAATCGGAAGCCCGGCGGAGTCCGGAAAGATACGGCCCGCAATATCGCTGCAACAAAAGAGTATGTGATCCAGGTAGTGGATTCAGACACTGTGGAAAAAGTGAATCAGTGCTCCACCGATTTTCCACCGGAGACGAGCGAAGCCGAAGTTGTCGGTTTTGACCTCCTGCCAAGTCAAAAGGTGAAGGTCCCCCGAATCGCTCAGTGCAAGATTCAGATGGAGTGCCGTCTCCATCAGATCCTGCCCATGGGGGGGAGAGAGGAAGAACCCAATGCGGACCTGATCATAGGTGAAGTGGTCTGGTTCCACATCCGGGATGATCTGTATGATCAAGGCCGGATCGACACCGTCAAATTGGATCCCGTCGGCCGTTTGGCGGGGGTGACCTATGGTAAGCTGGGAGAGATGTTTTCCCATCCACGCTTGGGTTACGAAGAGTGGCAGAAACAGTACGGGAGCCAATCCTGACAGAAAGAAATCCCCGTCCAACTTTATGAGACGGGGATTTCTTTTGTTTATGAAAACAACCGGAGGCGCCTTCGTTGTCGGTCGGATCCGATCCGGGCGTGTCTTGGGAAGGAGGTTTCCGGGGTGAAATCCGGCATGTTCACTTGTTGCCTCCATCTCGTCGGGTAAGATGGAGGCTTCTCGGTGATTTTTTATGATCGGTATTGGTGGAACGTTTAAACAACCATCGCAGAAAGGGAGGGACAAATATCAGGATAAAGAAGACCCGAAACATCTGGAATCCGGTGACCGTGGCCAAATCCGCTCGGATATCCTGAGCCACGACACCCATTTCTGCCATTCCCCCCGGTGCCAGGCTCAGAAAGGCAGTGGTCAGAGAGGTTGGAGTCCACAGGGTGAACAAACAGCTGATTCCAAAGCTGATCACGATGAGAACAAGGGCGGTCAAAACAGCCAACAGGGGAACTCTCCGCTGATGGATCAGTTGTTCCGTCCGGATCATCAAGCCGAGATGGGCTCCCATAAACATTTGACCCATGTGATTCAAAAAGGGTGGAAGTGGGGGGGCCTCAAAGCCCAGTATTTGAAGAAGGGAGACTGCAAGGACCGGTCCGATCAGGAACGCCGTAGGGAACTTCAGTTTCCAGGCGGCCCAAGCGGCCAAGAGGGCGACGGACCCGAACAGAAACCCATCGGTAAACGTTGTTGCCTGTCTCATGGTTTCCGGCACCATTTTGGCCACATTCTCTTCCGGGAGCCACTCGATAAGAAATGGAACGATGAATACAACAATCAGCAGGCGTGTCACCTGAAACAGGGTGACGACGGTGATGTCGATCCCCCGGATCTCTTCCCCCAGTGTGACCATTTGCGACAGCCCACCTGGGATGTTGGCGGTGAGAGTCGTCCGGTAGTTGAGACCGGTCCACCGGGAGACCAGCCAGGCGATTCCCGCGCCACAACCGATCGTGATCATGGTAATCGCCAGCATGAGCGGTAAATGACCCACCATATCCCACATCGTTTCCCGTGTAAAGGAGGTCCCCAAGGTGTACCCAATGGCGATCAAGCCCGCATTTCTCCATCCGGCAGGCCAGCGGAGGGGAATGCGCAGCGTTTTGGACCAGAGAAGGATCATCACCATCGGTCCGAGAACCCATGGGAGGGGGATCTGTATCCAAGCAAAAAGTGTGCCCCCGGTCACGGCCAATAGAAGCGTCCGCAACCAGGGGAAGAGATGGTGTCTGTATTCTTTGATGATCGCTGTCACCTTCCTGCTCGCACATACTCAACTCCAACTTAAAGCAAATCACCTCTGTTGACAAGTGTTTGGAGGGACGAAAGTTTCGAATGAGGAATGATATGGGATCCCTGTGGGTATCCCGGGGGGCTGTCATCCAAAGAGGGGCCGGTCTTTAAGAGACAGCCGCACCGGCGGCACTTCCGGCAAAGGCTCCCAGGATACCCAGGGTGTAAGTGATGCCCAAATAGATCACCGCCCGGGAGCAACCTTTCCCCTGAATCATCTGCCGGGCCTCCCAATGCAGGGTGGAAAAGGTGGTGAAGGAGCCCATAAAGCCGGTCCCGGCAAACAAGAGAGCATAGTGACCCCAACCGGCTCCCGAGATCCAGCCCAGCAGGAAGGATCCCGACAGGTTGGCCGCCAGGGTACCCCAGGGGAGGAAAGCCCCCCGGTTCCAACGGCTGAGGAGATGGCGGGCCAGCGCTCCCAATCCGCCCCCCGCCGCCACCCAAAAACATGATGTCAGCACGCCCGATCCTCCTTTCCCCTCGCCAGGCGCACCCCGGTCCGGAGGAGGAAGATGCCTCCCCAGAGGCTGGCCAGCAGGTAGAGACAGGCGGTTCCCATCTGTCCTGACTGCAGCAATTGATGGGTTTCCACACTGAAGGTGGAAAAGGTGGTGAAGGAACCGATCAGACCGGTGGCGATCCCCCCTCGAACAGCCGGAGAGAGAGGAGCTCCGGAAAAACGGCTGTGAAACCATCCCAAAGCCAGACAGCCGATCCAGTTGGCGGTCAGGGTTCCCACAGGAAAACCGCCGACCGGCGGTGCCAAGGCGAGCCCCAGTCCATACCGGAGGAGGGCTCCCGCCATTCCTCCCAAACCCACGGCAAGAACTTGCATGTCACCTTCTCCTTCTTCACGGCAAATTGTTGGTTCCGGTGTACAAACCGGAACTTTTTTCAGTTTAGAGGAGAGGAACTCCCCTGTGCAAGTGAGGAGAAATCCTATATGGGCCCGTTTTTAGAATTTGTGGAAAAAAGCCTTGTCATGGAGTCAGGGAGTGTGTATTATATAACAAAACGAATAATCGTTATACTGTTATACTACAATTAACCTGTGGGAGGAGCGGGGTAGGATGGAAAGCCGGGAGCTGGAACGTTATCGGGGAGTGTTTACCAAAGTGCCGGGAGACCCGTCCCGGTGGAGACGGTGGGAACGAATGGGGCATAGGTGGGTGCTGGATTATCTCCGACGACAGGGAGGTCTCCCGATTTCCCTCGTCTGTAGGGGAGGGGAGAAGGTGTTTCCCCGTTACTTTCAGCTGCTGGCGCCGGGGGGGAGGCTTACTTTCCGGGGTTCCCTGGAGGGAGTTCACTATACATTTTTGGGAAAACGAGGCAATCTCTCTCCCCGGCAAGCCTTTGAAAAAGCAGAGATGCGGCGGGGAGAAACCGTATTGATCTATTACGGCTCCGACTGGAATTCCAAGGTGGATCCCGTTGGTATGGAGGCGATTGAGTCAGCACTGGATCTGGGAGGGATCCCGGTAGTGGCCGTCGCCACGGAGGAACAAGGCCACTTTGTGAAAAAACGATGGGTCGGGCAACTGGCAGGTGTGTTCAGTCTAGAGGAGATGGCAGGGGAAGTGAAGTCTTTCGATTGGCCTTCGTCGATGCCCGTCCTGCCGGATCCGGCATCGCAGTTTCGGGAGTGTCGGGAGGCATTGGCCTTGTATCAGGAACGAACTGTTCATCCCTTCCGCAACTGGGCCCTCACCCGGCTTGGGCGGGAGGTTCTTCCGGAAACGGGATTTGACCTGGTGTTTGAACGGAGCGGACAGGATACCCTCGGGATCAGTATTCATCTGATCCGACCCGGCACAGGACGGGTGGTTTACGGGGAGGAGATGGCTGGTCGACGCTACAGCTTTTATGCACCGCAACTTTGGATGAATCAAAGACAGATCATTATGCCCTCGGCGATCATCATGGGGAAGGCGCCTGTTCCGGAGGGGGAACTTTCCACGGATGTGGAGCAGCTCGCCCGTCGTCTGGAACCGGTGGGTATCCGATAAAAAAAGCAACCGCCTGTTTGTTGACAGGTGGTTTTGAATTTTTGCATGATATTTTCCGTGAGGACAGATTTCTACAAACCTCGCAATACGAAGAAGATAGAATATAAGTGTTGAGTTGGATCCGTCTGGATGTGGGTCCGCTCCAGATACAGTTTTGGAGGAGGAGAAAAATGAAGCGATGGATCGCATGGCTGATGGTGACAGTTCTAGTGGTGTCATTGATGCCGGCGAGAGGTCCATCTCCGGTGGCGGCTGTGGAACCGAAGCGGGAATTCCGCGCTTTTTGGGTGGATGCATTTCACGATGGATTTAAAACTCCGGACCAAGTGGATCAATTGATGAAAGAGGTTCGCCGTTCCAAGGCCAATGCAGTGATTGTCCAGGTACGCCGCAGGGGAGATGCTTATTTCAACAAGTCTCTGGAACCCCGCACCGAAGATCCGGCTCTGAAAGAAGGCTTTGATGCGCTGGATTATCTTTTGGAAAAGGCCCACAGCGAAACGCCACGGATCGAGGTGCATGCCTGGTTGGCTACTTTGCCCATATGGAATTCAGTCACTCCGCCGAAATCCCCAGATCATGTGTTTAATCAGCACGGCCCCGGAGCAAAGGGAAAGGATTACTGGTTGATGGACAACTATGCCGGGGAGAACCGTTCCGGAGCCGATTATGTGCTGGATCCAGGTCATCCCGATGCCCTGGATTACACCGTTGAACAATATATCAACGTGGTGAAACAGTATCCTGTGGATGGAATCCATCTGGACCTGGTCCGGTATATGGGAGAGGAATGGGGATACAATCCGGCCAGCCTAAAGCGTTACCGGAAACAGACAGGAGCCGTGGGCAGGCCGGATCCCGGGGACGTGAAGTGGAAAGAATGGCGTCGGGAACAGGTGGATCATCTCATGCGTAAGGTTTATCTGAAATCGATCGCCATCCGTCCCGATGTGAAGGTATCGGCGGCGGTGATTGCCTGGGGAAAAGGTCCGCAGACCATGGAAGAGTATCGACAATCCGCCCCCTATAACCAGGTAATGCAAAATTGGGACGGTTGGCTTTCGGAGGGGATCCTGGATCTTGCCCTGCCCATGAATTATGACCGGGAACATGTGGAGGAACAGAAGGCGTGGTACGATCTATGGATCAATTGGGAAAAAGATCACCAGTATAACCGACAGATCGCCGCCGGACCGGGTATCTACCTCAATTCCATTTCCGGCAGTCTGGCCCAGATCGCCCGGGCCCAGGCTCCTTCTGCGGCGGGTCATCGCCTCGCCGGGGTCAGTCTTTACAGTTATGCCGAAACCAACAAAGACGGGGATTCCCGTGAGGAATTCCTGACTGCGCTCAGAAAACCCACCTCCCATGGGGATCCGGTGTTCACAGAACCCGCCCTCCCTCCGGAAATGCCCTGGAAAACCCGCCCTGCAAAGGGCACACTGATGGGACAAGTCCTCGACAGACATAAAAAACCACTGGATGGGCTTACTCTCCAACTCCGTCGTGGAAGGCGGGTCCATACACTCCGAACTGACGGCAACGGTTTCTTCGGCAAAACAGAGCTCCTTCCGGGTCTCTACACTCTCAAGCCTGACCCGTCTTCCGGTTCCAGTCGCACCCAAGCAGTCCGGATCGCTGCGGGAAAGGTGGTGGAGGTGAAGGTGCAAATGAAGTGAAGGGTTTCATCCCCCGCTTAAGGATCGATGATCAGGAGGACTGATGTTCGCGAAAAGAAAAGGTTTCCTATCTGGTCTTGATCCGTAAAGTAGACAGTGAAAAAAGAACAATTTATGCGGAGACTTTTTCCTGATATTCTACAGGGGAAAGGTTCTTTGTTGTAAAAGTTGGTAATGTATTCCTCTACAACTTGGCAGGCTTCTTCGAAAGTCTTTGAGTGTGTGAGATGAAGTTTCCCCGTTTTCAGATGGGAGAAGAAGGATTCGATGCAAGCAACTTCTCCAGCGCGAGTGGCTCCAAACGGTGGCATGGATCAGGAGGTATACTGAAAACCTTGATCCGAGTGTACCGGATCTCCAAGTGCTCACAAATGGAAAGGTAGGACAAGCCTTCCTCCAGATGAAGGTGAATCCCTTCCACCTCAGTTCCAATGTAAAGAAAATCCCTCCCGGCAGTTGAGTGCTTTGTGCTTTTGTCCATCTTACCAGATGGACTTTTTTCGTTGTCTATCGTATGGGGATAATACCATTCCATGGTGTCGGGGAGTGTTCTTTGTTCCACGGAGTGCAGCTTGGCCCTTTTTCTCACTCCCCGGTTCGTGATCCAATGGGTTTCCCGCTCGGAAGGGATCGTTTCATGAAGGTGTTTCTCTTTAATTATCTCTTTCCGGAAAGGGAGGAAAGGCAGGCGGTTCTCTGTGCTCATAATACGGGTCCAGCTGGAGAAAATCCAAAAGAGGAAACTGTCAAATTCGGGTGGAAATCCTATTCATGAATGAAAGGTTCGGGAGGTAAATCCACCATGTGGTTCACAGTAGGGGAAAACAGATTCTATCGGAGAGAGGACAGGGAACGTCGGATTCCACACGGCCCCCGCTCCGAACGGGACTTGCGTGATCCCTTTGAACGGGATCACGGACGGATTGTCCACAGCGCCGCCTTCCGGCGGTTGCAGTCGAAAAAGCAGGTGATCGGGACTGATCGGGGGGATTTCCACCGAACACGGTTGACCCATTCGATGGAGGTGGCCCAGATTGCACGGGGTATCGCACTTTCCCTCAACCGCCGCTCCCCCCTGCTTTCGGAAGGGGGAAAGATAGATATCTCGCTGGTGGAGGCCGCTGCCCTGGCCCACGATCTGGGTCATCCTCCCTTCGGACATGAAGGGGAGCGGGCCCTTCACAGATGCATGTCCGGGGAGGGGGGATTTGAAGGGAATGCCCAAACCTTTCGGATACTGACCCGATTGGAAGGAAAGAAAGGCGAAGGCTTGAACCTGACCCGCGCCTTGCTGCTCTCTGTCATGAAATATCCCATTCTTCTGGGGAAAGCATTACAGGATCCGGACCATCCTCAAGCGGCAAATTTTCCCCCGAAAGCGAGTGTCTACACAGATGACCGGGAAGTATTTCACTGGGTGTTGGATCCCTTTACAGTGGAGGAAATCCGATTCTTCACGGAAACGGAGCCTGAAGTCTCTCCCTTCCTTCGGACTTCTCGCAAGTCTTTGGAGTGTTCTCTGATCGATTTGGCTGACGATATCGCTTATGCCACCCATGATTTGGAAGACGCTATAAATTTTCGATTGGTGGAGGTGGAGGAACTGTTGGGGATTTTGGAGGAGGCGGCTGCATCTCCAACAATTGAGGAACTGAGGCAGGCCTTGGCTCTGACCCGGAAGCTTCATCCCCGGCAAAGGGATTTCAAATACAAGCTGAAGCAGGTGGTGGCCAATCTGATCTCCGCCTTTGTCAACTGTACAGATTTGGTGAAACAAGGGGATTCGACTTATTCCCCCCGCTTTCGTTATCGGGTGGTTCTGCCTGAAGGGTTGAAACAACTGAATCGAGCCCTGAAGAAAACTGTGAGGAACCGGGTGATCGATTCCCCCGATGTCCAAGCTCTGGCATTCAAGGGGGAACGCATCGTTCGTTTGCTGTTTGAGGCGATGATGGCTGAGGAAAAACTGCTTCCGGAAAACGATCGCAGAAGCTTGGAGCAAGCACCGGAACAACGGGCGAGGATTGTCTGTGATTACATTGCCGGAATGACCGATCCCTTTGCCGAGCGCATGTACCATCGGTTGTATGGATCCGGCCGGGACCTCTGATCATACTTCCTCCTCTCATTATGCAAACTATAAAATCCAAGGGAGGAATGAAAATGAGCACGATCCGGACAAAAACGGCCGTACTGGTTTTGATGTGGATAATGACAGTAAGTCTGTTCCCGGTGGATGCCCGGGGGGAGCCGCAAAGGATGGAATTGACCGGAACCATGCATTTTCTTCATATCCAGGGAGGATGCTGGGTGTTGGAAGCAGATCGGGGAAGGCGCTATGAACTGGTGGGTGACAGAGCGTCCCTCCTCCCCTTGCGGCAGGAGGGACTGCGGGTGACCGTGGAGGTGGAGGCGGACCCGGATCTGGTGGGGCGATGCATGGTCGGCAGAATGGTGCGTCTGATCCGGGTGATCCACACAGAATCTCATTTGTCGACCAGTTAAAAAAAGAAAAACTGAGGAATCAGGTGATGGAAAGATGGAGTATCTTATCTGGATTTCCATCAGATGGGATTGGGGAGGATATCATTTCGGACTTGGATCAAGTTCTCTGGCGATGCCGGAAATCGGCCGTTTGCTGAACATTCTCCTCAAAGAGTAAAGGTAAAGCGCCCCCGACAAAATATCGCTGTCGGGGGCGTTTGATGATGAGCAGATCACTTTTTCTCCGGGTGTTCTGCAGAGGAAACAGTCGGCAACCGGTCCCATCCGGATCCTTGACCTGAGAAAGGATGGATTCAATCAAAATCGGACGGTTCAATAATAGGAAGGTTTGGTTTGGGGACGGGCGGGGTATTCCGGCTTTTTCTCTTCGGTGGGACCAAATTCCGTAACCAGCGGCTGACGTTCGATTTCAAGAATATCCTGCCATTCATCCCGTTCCGTTGTTTCGGGTTTCAGGTTGAGCCGGTCAATTTCGACCGTATGTATTTCCTTACGGATATGAATGGAATTCAGTTCGAAATATTTTTCCAACACCCGGCGAAGGTCCTGTTGAAACTCCTCTTTGTCCTTGCCCTCATATTCCCGGGCAATATCAATTTGGATATCCAGTTTCCGCATGTGGGTGGCTCCTTCCTGATATACTCTCCTTAACGGTGATATCCACCTTCATACTAAGACAAAACCCCGGGCAGTGACAAGCCGCGGACAGGTTGAACCCACCTTCAGTCTGCTTCAGCATCCACGCTGAATTGATTTGGTTCCAGGCCGTCCGTTTTGGGTGGCCTTATTTTTTAATTTTTTGATTGTGGAAGGAGCACGGCTTGTGATAGATTGACAACGAACAGGGTTCCCCCGTGGGCAGCCACAATGGAGTTGAAAGGATGAGGATCGTTGGAGATGGTGAGCGGCCGGATCGCACTTCGCTTTCTCGAGGAATCGGATGCGGAGGCGCTTCTCCACCTGCATCTTCGAAACCGTTCATTTTTTGAGCGCTACTCGGTCACACGGGATGATTCTTTTTACACCCTCGATTCACGGAAGGAAGCGATCCGGCAACAGCAGATGTTGCGGGAATAGGATGTTTCGTATTCCTTTGGAATATTTCTGAGGGAAACAGGTGAACTGATCGGAGATATCGCCCTTACCGAGATTCAGCGCGCCAACTTGCAGAGTTGCTGGCTCGGTTACCTATTGGACGAACAACACAACGGAAAAGGATATATGACGGAAGCGGTCCGGTGGGTCGTTGGTTACGCTTTTGACGAATTGACTTTGCACCGGATCGAAGCCGGTGTAATGCCGAAGAATCCAGCTTCCATGCGGGTCTTGGAAAAAGTGGGTTTTCGGAAGGAAGGTCTGGCCCGGAAAAACGTGAATATCAATGGTCAATGGGAGGATCACTGGACCTTTGCCATTCTGAGCGGGGAGCACCGAAAACAAATAAGTCCGGCAGGCTGAAAGCTTGCCGGACTATCGAGGAAGTTTAACTCTCCGGCGGGGAATCCAAATAGAACAGTCCCGCATTGATCACTTCGACTTCAACCCGGGGGTGATACTGCCAGACGGTTTCCCGGATTCGCTGTTTCTTCTCGTCATGGAGAGAATCACTCATTCGCCATTCCTCCGGGTAATAAGCATGGAGCTGCTCCAGTTCTTGCTCCATTCGCTTCATGGCTTCCCGGGCCCAGGAAAGGTCTTGCTTTTCAATATACCCTTGCAGGTTGTATTCCAGTTCACCCACAGCCTCTGCCAGAGGGAGGAGTGGAGGGAGAATGTGGCGCCGGGCAGGCAGTCGTGGGGACCAGTTGCGGGATTGAATCCGGCGATAAAAATGCTTTAAGACTTCCCCGGTCCGCAAATGGATTCCCATATGAAGGATCTCATCTTTTTTCATATCACAGATATAGGATATGTGGTAGTTGACGCCCAGCCAGGGGTCGTAGGGGTTGGAACCGGTCCGACTGCGTATCGGACGGGGGGTGTCTTCATACAAGCGGACAAATCGTCCGTTTTTTTGTGCGGAGGCGAGCATCTGGTTGAAGCGGGGGGAACCATAGCTTAACAACTCCGCCCCGACTCCCTTTGGAGTATCGGTTCCGTCAAAGACCCAGGTGAGGGTGGTCGTTTGCGGCGTGAGCCCCATCTTCTCCACATACATCCAGTAGAAGGGGCGGTGAACCAAATCCTGATCGGCTTCGACGGAGAGTTCCGTCTGGATCCAATTGGGGGCACGTTCCAGGATGCGGCAGTCGAAGGCGGTCAGATATCTTTCAGCAAAGGACTCAACTTGAGTGGGTTCCATCCAAGATTACCTCCCTTCGGTCTTTTTTGCCTGTGGTCTCTTGCCGGGCATTTTCGAATGTGTCTCCCAGAGCGGAGAGCCGCTGTCGAATCTCCCGGTCATCCTCGGATTCCAGCAGGATCTTCATCACATTCTGCTCCATCTCTTCTCCGGATCCCCATTTTGTCAAGATGGTTTCCATGTCTCCGATCACCATGCGAAACATATCGATCTTTTCGTGGAGGAGCCACAAAATATGCTCTTCAATGGTGTCCCGGGTGGAAAAATTATAGATAGTGACATCTTTCTCCTGCCCCAGTCGGTGGACTCTGCCGATCCGTTGCTCCACCCGCATCGGGTTCCAGGGGAGGTCGTAGTTGATGATATGATTGCAAAATTGAAGATTGATCCCCTCACCGCCGGCTTCCGTGGCCACCATCACCCGGGCTCGGGTGCGGAAGAGTTCCATCATCCAATCCTTTTTATTGCGGGCAAAGCCGCCTCGATAAGGAACAGCGATGATCCCTTCGGCGGAGAGGGAGCGAAGGATCAGATCCTGGGTGGCCCGGTATTCAGTGAAGATGATCATTTTCTCCCCGGTGGAGCGAACCAAATCCACTGCCCGTTCCACTTTGGATTGTCGTTTCACGCCACGGAGCAGTTCCACTAGTCGGTGGACATGGGGCGGAAGTTCCGCATCTGAGCCCACCCCTTTTTTCAGGAGTTTGAACAGGGTGAGGAACGCGGCGTCCCGGCTGCTGCATACTTCCCTTTGCAGGGTGATCAGAGAGAGAAGGCTTTTGATGTGACCGTCGTGCTCCCGGTATTGCTCCCTCACAAAACGGGTGATTTCTTCGTACAGTTCCCGCTCGGCGGGGGAAAGGGTGATGGAGATGGTCTGCACATTTCGTCTGGTGAAAGCGATATGGCCGTCGCTCCGTTTGTTCCGGATCATCAGCCGTTGCACTTCTTCCCGCAGCTTCTCTTCGTTTTTCGGTTTCCGCTTGGCGGCCACATAATGAGTGCTGAACGCATGCTGTTGGCCGAGATGACCCGGCTTCAACAGGGTGACCAGATTATACAGTTCATACAGGTCATTTTGGACCGGTGTCGCGGTGAGAAGGAGTGCGTACTTCTTGCGGATCTCATTGACGAATTGCCAGTTTTTTGTACGTCGGTTTTTCAATTTGTGAGCTTCGTCGATGATCAGCATATCATAGTGGCGTCCCAACACCTTGGAGCGGTGAGGTTCCCGTTTGGCGGTATCGATGGAGGCGACCAGGATATCATATTTGTCCCACATCCACTTTTTTTTCTGGGCGACGGCGGGGATCTGGAACTTCTGATTCAATTCCCGGGTCCATTGCAGAACCAGGGAGGAAGGGACCAGGATCAAGGCGTTTTTCACCAGGTCCCGAACCAGGTACTCCTTTAAAATCAAGCCGGCCTCTATCGTTTTCCCCAGACCGACTTCATCAGCCAGAATGGCACGTCCGCGCATTTCTCCCAGAACACGGCGGGCGGTTTCCACCTGGTGGGGAAGGGGAGTGACCCCCTGCAGGATCCTCAGGCTACGCAGGGTGTCAAAATCGGGGATCTGTTGGGATTCCGCCGCTTCCAAGGCCAGCTGGAACCGTTCCCAGGTGGACCAACCGCTGTCTGTTTCGGCCCTTTCCAAAAAGTCGTTCAACCACCGACGGTCCATCCGAATCGGAACTGATTCCATCGATCCACACCTCCGTGTCATAAAACCCGATTCTTTCTTCCAAACTAGTATGAGAGGAAAGGGCTTCTCTTATGTAAAAACGGCGAAGGTCTCGAAATGGGGCTCCGGATGTGGCACAATGGGAAGGGAATGAACCTGTTTCCGGAGCGGTTGAAGGCGGGAGGAGAGACCATCTTCCGGTGGCGCCGAAGGAGCAAACCGGGTTTTCGCCGGTGAATCTCTCAGGCAAAAGGAGGCCCGCCGGACGTTCCCTGGAAAGTGCCGTTCGCGGCCACCCAAGGGGCAAAACCCGACGTGTCGGGCCGAACTCTCAGGTAACCGGACAGGGGAAAACGGATCGGGGAATTCATGTTGAAAAATCGATTTTCACCGTATTTTGCGGGAACAATGGAGGTGGGAAACAAGTGACGAAACTGAAACGGACATCAGTATACCCCTTGTACAAGGACGAGGCCAAACTGGTTCCCTTCGCCGGGTGGGAGATGCCGGTACAATTTTCGGGTATCAAGGCTGAGCATGAAGCGGTCCGTACCCGGGCCGGTCTTTTTGATGTCTCTCACATGGGAGAGGTGGAGGTGGTGGGGGCTGATGCCCTGGATCTCCTGCAGAAACTGATGACCAACGATGTCTCCAAGCTGGCGGACGGACGGGTACAATACACGGCTATGTGCTATCCCGACGGGGGAACTGTGGACGATCTCCTGATCTACCGGAAAGGGGAAGGGAGATACTTTTTGGTGTTGAATGCCGCCAATATCGACAAGGATGTGGAGTGGATCGAAAAACACATCCAAGGGGATGTGTCGGTCAAGAACATTTCCGATGAGACCGGGCTGCTTGCATTGCAGGGGCCGTTGGCGGAACAAGTGCTTCAGGGATTGACACAGACGGATCTGTCGCAAATCAAACCCTTCGGTTTTCAGGATGAGGTTTCTCTTGGAGAGGTGAAGGGGTTGGTTTCCCGCACGGGTTACACCGGCGAGGATGGCTTTGAGATCTATCTTCCGGCACAGGATGCGCCGTTACTTTGGAAGCAGATCCTGGAAGAAGGGAAGGAAAAAGGAGTGATTCCTTGCGGTCTTGGTGCCAGGGATACCCTTCGCTTTGAAGCCCGGCTCCCACTCTACGGCAATGAACTCTCTGCCAGTATCACGCCCATTGAGGCGGGGATCGGATTTGCAGTGAAACCGGAAAAAGGGGAATTTATAGGACGCGAAGTTTTGGCAAAGCAAAAGGAAGAAGGATCCTCCCGAAAACTGGTCGGACTGGAGATGATCGGTAGAGGAATCCCCCGTTCTCATTATCCGGTATATGTTGGAGATGCAGAGGTGGGCGAAGTCACCTCCGGCACTCAATCCCCCACGCTGAAAAAGAATGTCGGTTTGGCGCTGATCCAGGCAGAACACGCGGAGTTGGGCCGGGAAGTGGATGTGGAGATCCGCGGGAAAAGAATCCCGGCAAAAATCATTAAAACCCCCTTTTATCAACGTCCGAAACAGTGACAGCCGGACCGACGTATACACTGGGAGTATTGTGACTTACTACGTTTGAAGGCGGTCGGGATTGGGTTTCACATGTCGTTTTCGTTGTTCTGACGATCCAAAATCACTCCATGCGAAACCCAACCCTCCCTCTGAACGGCTTTTTTCACAATGCTTCTGGGTCGGAACAATGCCAGAGGAGGAATCTGGAGTGAACTTTCGATATTTGCCCATGACGGAGGCGGATCGCCGGGAGATGTTCGAAACTCTCGGGATCGACTCCGTTGAAGACCTCTTCCAAGATATCCCCGGGAACATCCGGTTCCAGGGGCGTCTCAACATACCGGAGCCCATGGCGGAACCGGTTTTGACCCGACATATGAAGCGGCTGGCGGAGAAAAACGCTTCCTTCGATCAGTACGCTTCGTTCCTGGGGGCAGGGGCTTATGAGCATTACATCCCCAGTGTGGTCAATCATGTGATTTCCCGTTCGGAATTTTACACCGCCTACACCCCTTACCAACCGGAGATCAGTCAGGGAGAATTGCAGGCGATTTTTGAATTTCAGTCGATGATCTGCGAGTTGACCGGAATGGATGTGGCCAACTCTTCCATGTATGACGGTCCAACCGCTCTCGCAGAGGCGGCCGGGGTGGCCTCCTCTGTCTCCGGAAAATCGAAGGTGCTCATCTCCCGGGCGGTTCATCCGGAAGCCCGGGCCATTCTGACCACTCAGGCCAAGGGCCTCGGCCTGGAAGTGAAGGAGATTCCTTGCCATGACGGGGTGACCGATCTGGAGGAGTTGGAAGCGGCCTCCGATGTGGACACGGCGGCGGTGATTCTCCAGTCCCCCAACTTTTTCGGCAATCTGGAGGATCTGTCCCGGGTGGAACCGATCGCCCACCGGCATAAAGGGCTGCTGATCGTCAGTACCCACCCCATTTCCCTCGGTCTCCTGAAACCTCCCGGGGAATTCGGAGCGGATATTGTGGTGGGGGATACCCAACCGATGGGGATTCCCGTGCAATTCGGCGGCCCTCACTGTGGATTTTTCGCTGTAACCAAAAAACTGATGCGGAAGGTGCCTGGCCGGATCGTCGGTCAGACGACAGATGAGGAGGGGGTGCGCGGGTTTGTGCTGACATTGCAGGCCCGGGAGCAGCACATCCGCCGGGAAAAAGCCACTTCCAACATTTGCTCCAATCAGGCACTGAACGCTTTGGCCTCTGCGGTCTGGATGACCGCACTCGGCAAGGTGGGTTTACAGGAACTGGCCAAGCTCAACCTGGATAAGGCCCACTATGCCAGGGAACGGTTGAGCCGGATCGACCGAGTGGAGCCGCTCTTTGACCAGCCCTTTTTCAACGAGTTCGCCCTGCGGCTCAACCGGCCGGTGGCTGAGGTGAACCGGGTGCTCTTCAAGGAAGGGATCATCGGCGGTTACGATCTGGGCCGCGACTATCCGGAGTGGGCGGGATCGATGCTGATCGCGGTGACTGATATGCGCACCAAAGAGGAGATCGACGAGCTGGCCCGCGTATTGGAGGGATTGTCATGAGCGAGGAGAAAGCATTGATCTTTGAGATGAGCAAACCGGGCCGGACGGCCTACAGCCTCCCCCCATCCGATGTTCCTTCCCCGGAGGCATCGGAGCGGATTCCCGAAGGCATGCTCCGGGAAACTCCGGCGGAACTGCCGGAGGTCTCCGAGCTGGATCTGATCCGCCACTATACGGAGCTGTCCCGTCGCAACCACGGGGTCGACAACGGATTTTACCCCCTGGGTTCCTGCACGATGAAGTACAACCCCAAGCTCAATGAAGATGTGGTCCGCTATGCCGGATTTGCTCAAATCCACCCTTATCAGCCGGAAGAGACGGTTCAGGGAGCCCTGCAATTGATGTATGAATTGCAGGAGGATTTGGCAAAGATCACTGGAATGGACCGGGTCACCCTGCAACCTGCAGCCGGTGCCCAGGGGGAATGGACCGGGCTGATGATGATCAAGGCGTATCATGAAAGCCGGGGGGAGAACCGTCGGAACAAGGTGATCGTTCCCGACTCCGCTCACGGGACCAACCCGGCCAGTGCTGCCGTGTCCGGGTTTGAGGCAGTGACCGTGCCATCGAATGAGCAGGGGTTGGTCAGCGTGGAGGAGCTGAAGAAGGTGGTGGGGGAGGATACCGCTGCCCTGATGTTGACCAATCCCAACACCCTGGGACTGTTTGAAAAGGAAATCAAGGAGATTGCCGAGATCGTCCATGAAGCCGGCGGTCTGCTTTATTACGATGGTGCCAATGCCAACGCCATTCTGGGGAAAGCCCGCCCCGGCGATATGGGTTTTGATGTGGTCCACCTAAACTTGCACAAAACCTTCACCACACCCCATGGCGGAGGTGGTCCCGGATCGGGTCCCGTCGGCGTGAAGGAAGTGCTGGTTCCCTTCCTGCCGACTCCGGTGGTGGAAAAAGGGGGACAGGGTTACTTCTTCAGTTATGAGTTCCCCCATTCCATCGGACGGGTAAAAGGTTTCCATGGAAATTTCGGCATGCTGGTGCGGGCTTACACTTACATTCGAACCATGGGACCCGACGGACTCAGGCAGGTGTCCGAAGATGCCGTCCTGAATGCCAACTACCTGATGAAGCGGCTGGAAACCCACTTCGATGTTCCCTTCAAACAGGCGTGCAAGCATGAGTTCGTCCTGTCGGGAAACCGGCAGAAGAGTCAAGGGGTCCGTACCCTGGACATGGCCAAGCGCTTGCTGGATTTTGGAATCCATCCACCGACGGTCTATTTCCCCTTGATCGTCGAGGAGTGTATGATGATCGAACCGACGGAAACCGAAAGCAAGGAGACGCTGGATCATTTTATCGATGTGATGATCCAAATTGCCAAGGAAGCGGAAGAGAATCCAGAAGTGATTTTGGAAGCTCCTCACCACACTCCGGTGAAGCGATTGGACGAGGTGACCGCCGCCCGCAAGCCGGTGTTGCGGTGGCAAAAAGAAGATTGATCAACCAATCCCCTGTCTGGCTATGGCAGGGGTTTTTTGGTGATATCTCTGTGACTTCTGTCTGAGTACGATACAATTTAAGTATAGGATTAAGAAGGATGATACAGATATTGGATTGGCAGGAGTTTACCGCAATTCCAACCTGAATGGTTGATCTTTGGAGGATTTCCTGTGAAAAGTAAGTTGATCTATAAATACCCGAAGACGCTTCTCAATAAGGGAACCGGCTTTTTGGCCGGTTACAGTCATACTCTCAACCCGTATGCAGGCTGTTCATTCGGGTGTTCCTACTGTTATGTACGGCAAATGCCGGTCTCCTTCCGCGGGGAAGAATGGGGAACCTGGGTGGATATCAAAAAAGGGGCGGCTGAGTTACTGCGCAAAGAGCTTACAAAGGCCAAATCAAAAGGCAAAGTGACGATTTTCATGTCATCCAGCACCGATCCCTATCAGCCGATCGAATATCGGGAAGAGATCACAAGGTCCTTGCTGGAAGTGATGGTGGAAGTTCCGCCTGATTTCTTATTTGTGCAGACCCGAAGTCCATTGGTGCAGAGAGACATCGATCTGTTCCTCCGCTTCAAGGATCGCGTCCGGATCAGCATGACCATAGAGACGGACCGGGAAGAGATTCGCAAGCATTTTACGCCGGGTGCTCCGCCGATCACTGGCCGGTTGAAGGCGCTGCAACTTTTGGCGGAGGCCGGAGTACCGACCCAAGCCGCGATCGCCCCGGTTTTGCCCAGCAGTGAGGAGTTTCCGGCCACATTGGCGGAAGTGGTCGATCGTGTCTGTGTGGACGATTATTTTATGGGTGATGGCAGCGGGGGCAAACGAACCCGAAACTTGGGAATTGATTCGCTGTATGAAAGGTTGGGATTGGAAGAATGGTACAATCCTGCCGCTTGGCGGATCGTCTATGACCGGTTGAAAGGGGTTTTCTCCGATGATCAAGTTTATGTGAGCCAAGAGGGGTTTGCCCCATAATAGAGAAGAAACTCCGCGGTGGATCTGCGGAGTTTCAGTTGCTTTTCAGACAGCATTGTTTGGTCCAGAAGAATAAAAACCAGACAGCATGCCTTTGTTCGTCCTGAGCCGCCCGCATGTATGCCTGCTTGATGTGGGGAGTGACAGCCCGATCGGCGATATGGAGATAAAAATCAACCGTTTCCTGTTCGTCTTTCAGTGCAAACTCCAGGGCTTCCCGGTAGTTTTTCGGACAGGGTTCCGGAGTGATTCCAGGGGGTTTTTGTCCGGTAAGGCTGGTATAGATGTTGACGAAGGTGTGGTAATGACGAATCTCTTCCTGTCGGATGCCCAGAATTTTTTCTTTCTGTTGCACTGGAGCCATCTCGGCGATCTGGGCGTAGCAGGTGATCGCCTGGTACTGCCCGTTGATCGATCTGACAATATCTTGCAACAGAATGAGGTCCGGGTTTTTGCTGGGTGTGATCACGGGATAAGAATAGGGAAGACGCATTTGTTACCCTCCTCTGAACTGGCTTCTGCTTTATTGTATGGACACATGTGCCGGAGGGTGTGCCCAATGATCCCGGGATTTTTTCCGCTGGGAGAAATGATCAGGTCGGATGTGGATTTCGACTTTCGGGATGTGACAGAGTTCACTGGAGGTGCAAAAGCATCTCTCATTTGCGTTTTTCTCCGCAGTATTTTTGGACTATTCCGTATTGACCCACTGTTTCCTTTGCAGTAAAATACGTGTACGTACTGGTATCGGAATGGGAGTGTGGAGTGTGAAACCTTTGTTGCTCACCAGAGAGTTGCCGGACTATCCCAGAGAAAAGATCCTTTACTCCGCGATGCACCTGTTTGTATCCAAAGGGTATAAAGAGACGTCCATTCTGGATGTAGTGGAGATGGCCAGAATCTCCAAAACCACTTTTTATAATTTCTTCCGAAGCAAGGATGAATTGTTGGCCGATCTGTTTGACCAATTGGCGGATGAATTTCTCCGGGAAGTGGAAAAGGCGATCCATGCTGAAAGGAAAGTGGCTTACAAGGGATATGCCGGGATCCGTCGGTATATGGAATTGTGCAATGACCATCAGGAGATTGCCCAGGTATTGTTAATCACCTCCGTGGGAATCAGTCCGGAGGTGGAAGGAGTTCGTAGGAAGGCACATCATCGTTTTGCCCGGATGATCCATGACACGGTCCGGTCCATTCTGCCTGAAGGCATTTCCGATTCGGAGATGGGGTTGGTCTCTCAGGCCATGGTGGGGGCGATTAACGAAGTGGTCATCCAGCGTCTGATGAACGAAAAGGAAGAAGTCGAAGTGGAATCGGTGGCTCGCTTGCTCAACCGAATCGCCGTAGGTTCCTTCACTGCTCTGGCTTTGGATCGAAACCGGCCTTTGCCCAGATGACTCCGGGGGCTTCCTTACTCTCCACCGGTAAGACCGGCTCAGAGAACACGTCGGGTGATTCTTGTGGATCCAAATCGTCCTGCGCCAAAAAGGAAAAAGGAAAAGGGTCATCCACGTAAATATGAATATCCCCCGTTTTTTGAAAGATGGATTCCGGTCAGCGAGATAACAAATGACTCGTTCAAGTGGATCGTCACAGCGACGGGGAAAGTTAAAGGTGGAGTGAAATCATATGAATCCATAGGGAATGGAGGCAAAATGATGAAGCCCAAGAACCTGTTGGAGATGGTATGGCAATCAGTGGAGCGTGAACCCGACAGAGAGGCGCTGATGTACAAGGAAGAAGGGGCTTACCGGTCGATCACATACCGGGAGATGTGGGAGCAGGTGAGAGAGACTGCGGCAGGGCTTGCCCATCTCGGGGTGGGGCCGGGGGATAAAGTGGCGATCCTCTCCAACAATAACCAGATGTGGCCGGTTACAGACCTGGCGGTGGCCAGTCTGGCAGCGGTCAGTGTCCCGATCTACCCGACGCTGACCGCTGATCAGACCGGATATATTCTGAAAAATGCGGATTGCCGGACAGCTGTGGTGGAAGCGGATGATCAGCTCCACAAAATTCGGTCCACAGACGCAGGGCTGTCTCATCATATCGTGATGAAAACCGCCCCCGGTTTTTCAGAAGGGGAAGGGGTACTCTCCTTTGACTCCCTTCGAAAAGCGGGGCGAGAGCATCCCCGAAGGGACTGGGAGGAAGGGTGGAGGAAGATCGAAGGGGATCAGCTCTTCACCATTATCCACACCTCGGGTACCACTGGTCCCCCCAAGGGGGCGATGCTGACCCATCGCAATTTGCTGGCCAATACGGAAGGCGTGCAATTCTGGATTGTGGAGTTGGTACCCGGGGATGTATGTCTGTCCTATCTCCCTCTCTCCCATGTGTTTGAGCGGATGGCGGGACAGTTCGTCCCCTTGCGGGAGGGGGCGACAATTGCATACGCGGAAAGCATTGACACCATCGAGGAGAATCTGCTCGAAGTGCGACCCACGGTGATGACCACCGTCCCCCGACTGTTGGAGAAGATCTATGCCAAAGTACAGGAACAGATGGCGTCGGCATCGCCGTTCAGGCGGAAAATTTTCAACTGGGCGGTGAATGTGGGTCGCAGGCGTTATGAAGGTTTTGTCGATGCCCGGATGGATTTGTTGATCAAGGGAGAGGCGATCCCCTCAGACCTCAGACGACAATTCGCATTGGCGGATCGGCTGGTCTTCCGGAAGATCAAGGAACGGGTCGGTGGGCGGCTGCGGGGCTTGGTCTCCGGGGCGGCTCCCCTCAATCCGGAAATCGCCCGCTTTTTCTGGTCGATCGACATCCCGGTGCTGGAAGGTTACGGTTTGACGGAAGCTTCCCCCGTCATTGCCGCCAATCCGATGGTACGTTCCAAAATTGGCACGGTGGGAAAACCGCTGCCCAATCTGGAAGTGAAAATCGGTTCCGATGGGGAAATCCTGGCACGTGGTCCAAGCATCATGCTAGGGTATTACAAAAATGAAGAAGCCACCCGGGAAGCGCTCCGGGATGGATGGTTGCACACCGGTGATTTGGGAGAATGGGATCGAGACGGTTTCCTGCGGGTGGTCGATCGGAAAAAGAATTTGATCGTGTTGTCCACTGGGAAAAATGTGGCTCCCCAGCCGGTGGAAAACCACATCACCAACAGCCCGTATATTGCTCAGGCGACTCTGATCGGAAATGGACGCAAGTATGTGATCGCCTTGGTGGTTCCTGACTATGAGAACCTGCTTCCCTGGGCCCGGAAGCGAAGCCTTCCGGAACAAGATCCTGAAAATCTGGCGGAACATCCCGAAGTGAAACGATTCCTGAATGAAGAGGTGGAGAAACATACAAAGGGGTTTGCCGCGTATGAAAGACCCAAGAAAACCGTGGTCTGCGGCAAGGAGTGGTCCGTCGACGGCGGCGAGTTGACACCCACCTTGAAAGTGAAGGTGAATGTGGTGGAAGAGAAATATAAGAATCTGATTGATATGGCTTATGACCAACCGGCTCCCAAAATGGAAACAACTTCGTGATAGGTTCCACTTCTTCTCCCTGCAGATGTTTGAGTATTCACTCATATATGGTTGCCGGCTTTCCAGTCTCATCGTTGTCCTCTTCAATACATCGTTCCTGGCTTGGTCTGTTGACACCGCAGTGGAAGAGAAGGGACTTGTCAAGGCTTGCGGGATATGATATTGGCAAGGCGGTAGGGCCTTCCAGGTGGCTTTCTTTGGTGAAAGCTCCAGAATGAAGTATCCGTGGCTGGCACTGTTGAATAGTTTGATCCAGATATTTTCGGTCAGAATCCGTTTGGTAATGGGCTGTGATTTCCTGAAGATAGATTGTTTGGAAGTTTGGCTGAGCTGGATCCGGGAGCTCAGGATGCGGTGACGGAAAAGCTGAAGGAGCTGATGGACAAAAACGAGGGCAAGATCGTATCACGGTGGAACGGGTGCTAAAATAAAAAACCAAGTCGGGCAGGGTTGATTCCCTCCCGGCTTCGTTCTTTGTATACGGCCATTGACTAGAGGTTAAAATCCGATACATATTTCTCTTCCTAAAGTAGGTAATATGATTGTAAACTAATAAAGGAGTGTACCTTCCATGGAACAGCCACCGATTGCAATTGACGAATGTCATGATGAGTGTAAAGAATTTGACGGGGAGTTTTATTTAGGTAAATCCGGATTTCAAACCAATACTCTTGATCCTTCGTCAAGAACCAAGAATGGTCAAAAAAGCAGGAAATGGTATTAACTTCCATACGAAACCAGACTGGAAATGGCCTTAATGTTGGATGACCACCAATGTACACTGAAAGTTGCTTTGCATCAGTACAACAAACAAACACCATTGGATGACAGAGGGAGCCGAGTCGTTTATCAGTTTGCACCATTTGCTTGATGAGCATCGGGATAAAACAGAATCGGAAATGGGACAACTTCAAGGTGAAAAATCCGGTTAGGGTTTCCCCTACCCGGATTTTTTGTTCCCATTGTCAGGGCTGTTGATTAACCGGGAGTGGATAGGGAGTCGTATGTTGCCATAATCAACACGCCTGTCCCATTGTATATCATCGTATAAAGTGTATTTAATAGTGGCAAGAGATAAGGAATGAGGGACGCCCTACCGTGGGCCTGTGACCGGTTGCAAAGTACCACCTTCACAATCGGTTTTCATATACTCAAATCAAGGGGTCAACGCTACTTCTTCGATGGCGACCATGCCAGTCCGGGAAGCGAGCAACGGCCATAAGTGCGACGAGCAACGCCGTGAGAGCTTCCATTCGATGCGCCTCCACCCTCGGTTGCCGTAAACTCGGCCTGGGAGGTGAGGCTTTTCGTTCTCTCTTTATGGTAATAGTTTAAAATCCTTCTTATCCACGAACCGAAGAAGATGATAATATCCGTTGGTATAATCTTGGCAACTGATATAGGCAAACCGGAGAGAGGAGGGAGCGAGGGCCCGGAAGCGGCCGGTCTGGGGGTGTCCCGTTTTGGCGATGAAACGGTAAAAATAGGTTTGGCCTGGTGCCAGCAATCCAGCTTGCATCACAGCAAAAACCGTTGTTATCACCGGGGATTGTCCTCCGGGGGAATGTTCCCTGATCCGGGTACATATCTTTATCTCGGGACGGGAAGTAGGTGATGATCCATGAAACTGACAGGGACACGCAATATTCAAAAGGAGCGTGGGAATTTTGATCCCAGACCCCAACGGAAATAAAGTTGGCCAAATATTTGGAATAAGGGAGGGTTCAGCGATTCCCTGTCGAAGGCTTCTAAGGGACATCCATTCAAAAGTCCCGTTGTTTCCAAATCGAACAGAGGAGGAATGAACGGCGATGAGTGTGACGTTGTCCGGCTACAAAAAGCCCAATACCGAGGGAAGCCCGGTTCAGTTCAAACCCCGTTATGAAAATTTCATCGGGGGGGAATGGGTGCCTCCGGTGGGAGGTGAATATTTTGATAACCCATCCCCGGTGGATGGAAAGGTTTTCACCCGGGTGCCCCGCTCCCGGAAAGAAGATATTGATTTGGCTCTCCGCAAAGCCCATCAGGCCAAGGAGAAGTGGGGGAATACACCGGCTGCCAAACGGAGTAAAATTCTCCTGAAAATCGCCGACCGCATCGACCGAAACCGAGAGATGCTGGCTCTCTCCGAAACCTGGGACAATGGAAAACCGATCCGGGAGACGTTGGCGGCTGACATCCCGTTGGCTGCCGACCATTTCCGCTATTTCGCCGGTGTGATCCGGGGGGAGGAGGGCAGCGTATCGGAGATCGACGCGCAGACGGTGGCCATGCACATCAAAGAGCCTGTCGGTGTGGTGGGGCAGATCATCCCCTGGAATTTTCCTTTGCTGATGGCCGCTTGGAAATTGGCTCCCGCTCTTGCGGCAGGAAACTGTGTCGTTTTGAAACCGGCGGAACAGACCCCCGCCACGATCCTCCTCTTCGTCGAATTGGTGGCGGATCTGCTGCCGCCGGGAGTTCTCAATGTGGTGAACGGATTTGGTCCGGAGGCGGGGCAGCCTCTTGCCACCCATCCGGATGTGGGTAAGATTGCTTTTACCGGAGAGACGACGACAGGTCGCCTGATCATGCAATTTGCGTCGGAAAACATCAAGCCGGTCACCTTGGAGCTGGGCGGGAAATCACCCAATATCTTCACCGAAAGTGTGATGGCCAAGGATGACTCCTTCCTGGAAAAAGCGGTGGAGGGGTTTACTATGTTCGCTCTCAACCAGGGAGAAGTCTGTACCTGTCCTTCCCGCGCCCTGATTCAGGAATCCATCTATGATGAATTCATGGAGCGGGCACTGCGACGGGTGGAGAAGATCCGGCTGGGTGATCCCTTGGATCCGCAAACCATGATGGGAGCCCAGGCCTCCCGGGATCAATTTGAAAAGATTATGAGTTATCTGGATATCGGGAAGAAGGAAGGGGCAAAAGTTCTGATCGGCGGGGAGGCTTATCAAAACGAGTGGTATCCCGACGGTTTTTATGTGAAGCCGACCGTTTTTGAAGGAAACAACCAAATGCGCATCTTCCAGGAAGAGATCTTTGGACCGGTGGTTTCCGTCACCAAATTCAAGGATGAGGAAGAGTTGCTCCAGATCGCCAACGATACTCTGTACGGACTAGGTTCGGGACTCTGGACGAGGGATGTCCATCAGGCCTATCAGATTGCCCGCAAGATCGAGGCGGGGCGGGTCTGGATCAATTGTTATCACCAGTATCCGGCCCATGCGGCCTTTGGGGGATATAAACAGTCGGGGATCGGCCGGGAGAATCATAAGATGATGCTGGAGCATTACCAGCAGACGAAGAATCTCCTGATTTCCTATGATCAAAATCCGACCGGGTTATTCTGATCCGATGAAGGAGGGAAAGGTGGTGGAGCGAGTCCCCCGGGTTCTCGTCACTGAGGCGGCGAAACAAGTGATCGACCGACTTCGGGAAGAGCACGGGGACCTGATGTTTCACCAGAGCGGAGGTTGTTGCGACGGATCGGCGCCGATGTGCTTCCGAAAAGGGGATTTTCGGACGGGGATGAGCGATGTATGTTTAGGACAGATCCATGGGTGTGACTTTTATATGTCCCGTTCTCAGTTTGAATATTGGAAACACACCCAACTGACTGTGGATGTCACAGAAGGGCGTGGAGCTTCCTTCTCTTTGGAGATTCCACTGGGCCTCCGCTTTCTGATCCGATCCCGGCCATACACCGAGGAAGAGCAGAATCATCTGGTGCCGGTGGAAGAAGGGTGAATGGATAAAAAACGGGCTGATGATCGGCCCGTTTTTTTTGGCGTGGGGCTCATAAACCGAAGATGCGTCGCAGATGGGGGTTGAGGAAGAGTCCATCGGGATCCAGTTTGCGGCGGATTCGTTGGAAGTCTTGCCAGCGGGGATAAAGCTTGCAGAGCTCATCGGCCCCCAGGTGGTGCATCTTTCCCCAATGGGGTCGGCCGTCGTGGCGGAGGAAGATTTGTTCCATCGCCTGGAAGTATTCTTTATAAGGCATCCCTTTATACATATGGACGGCGACGAAGGCGGAGTCCCGGCCGAAGGCGGGACTGAGCCAGATGTCATCCCCTTTGACGAATCGAATCTCGATGGGGAAGTGAACCGGGAACCGACGTTTCTCCATCGTTTGTTTCATCTCCTCGATCACCGTTGGGAGGGATTCTGCGGGAATGCTGTATTCCATTTCGTTAAACCGAACATGACGGGGAGTGGCAAAAAGGGATTGGCTGTCGCCGGTCTCTTCAAATTGGGGAACCCCCCAGGCGGCGATCCGGCTGACTGTCCGGCTGACACGGGGAATGATCCGGGCTCCCTCCGACAGGAACCAAAAAACGCCGTTTTCAAGAACCAACTTGTTAAAGGAACTCCACCATCCTTTACGGGTGGGAGGGGCATCGGTCTTGTTCATAAACTTGGCCTGTACCGAATCCGTATAGGGAAACCAGAAAAATTCAAAGTGCCGATGATTTGATTTATACTCCTCCAGCCGATTCACCACTTCGTCCAGTGGAAGGCGCTTGCTCCGAAAATGAAGGCGATATAGGGGTTCCACCCGCAGCCGAACCCGGGTGATGATGCCCAGGCTTCCGATGGATGCTCGGGCCGCCTGGTACAAGTCTGGATCTTGTTTTGCGGAGCATTCCCGGATCTGACCGTCGGCAGTGATCAGGGTGAGGGCTTCGGCCTGCTCGGAGAGGCTTCCCAATCTCATACCGGTGCCGTGGGTACCGGTGCTGACGGCACCGGCGATGGACTGGGCATCGATATCCCCCAGGTTTTCCGGTGACCAGCCTTGTTGGAGGAGAGATGCACCCAGGGCTTTCAGCTTGGTGCCGCCCAGGACGGACACCTGTTGTTCTTCAGGGTCGACGGGTTGGACTCCCTGCATCCGATCCAGAGAGACGAGAGTGGAGTCCGTTTCAACCAACGGAGTGAAAGAATGACCGGAGCCGATGACCCGGATCGAGGTGCCTCTTTCTCGGGCCCGACGGACGAGGGAGATCATCTCCTCTTCCGTGGCGGGGAGGGCGATTTCTCGGGGGGTGAAGCGAACAGACCCGGACCAGTTGGTCCAAATTTTTGGTCTGGTTTTCACATTGGGTTTCATAGAAAGCAGGCCCCCATTCCTCGGTATGTCAGATAGCGATCAATGGGTTCTCCATCGGAGATGACCCACAATTCATTGAAATGCTCACACAATTCCCCCGCCTTGGCATGGCGGAAAAAGACCGGGTCTCCCAGGGAAAGCTCGCCCTCCCTCAATCGAAGAGGAGTTTGCACTTCACCGGCTCCCTCAAGAGAGGTTAAACGTGCTCCCGCCGGGAGATAAGGTCGGGGAAGTCGATCTGCCCCCGCCGCACCCGAGGCGATGTAGCCGCCTCCGGCGCAAGTGTAGATCCCCGGGCGGGGGTGACGGGTGACTTCTAGGGCGAAACCCGCCGCCGGTTGATAGCAAAAGGAGCGGTAGTGATCAAAGAGAGCCGGGGAGTAAAACCCGGATCCGACAGTCACTTCAGTTACCACATCCTCCCGGGCGGTTTCAGCCAGGCTCCCTGTTCCACCGCCATTGATGAAGCGGGGGGACAGTCCCAGTTCTTCCAGGGCGGCGGTCCATTCTTTACGAATGCGGGCCGTCCGTGAGATGGAATGCTTTTTCAACAGACGGATCAGCCCGTTTTTGATGAATTGGCCGGGAACACGATCACCCACACCGGCCACTTGGGCCTCATAACCCATAATCCCATCCAGTCGGAGGTGTTTTGCATCATGGATTCTTTTCGCTGTCTCCAGAAATGAATCCCGGGTGGACAAAGGAGAACGGTGAACACCAAAATGAAGGCCCGGTAAGGAGACGGAGACATCCAGGTCCAGGCAGACGGGGAGGCAAACCCCCTGTTCTCGACCCACCTGCTCCAGCCGGTCCACATGCGGGGGAGAATCCACCATCAGGGTGATGCACTTTCCCGCATTTACTCGGGCGGCGACGGAGCGTAAGTGCTCTTTTTCCCAGGCCGGGTAGGCGATGAGCAGATCGTCAAATCCTTGTTCTGCCAAAAACAAGGCTTCCAAGGGGGAGTAACACATCACTCCCCGGAAAGGTTCCCCAGACTCCAGGATCAGTCGAAGCACAGGCACACTGCGGATCGATTTGCTGGCGATCCGCACATTCTTCCCTCGGCTCCGATCCTGAATGTCCTTGATATTTTCCCGTAACAGATCGAGGTCGAGAAAGGCAAAAGGTTTGGGAACGCCGGCAAAAATCTTTTTGTAACGGGCATAACGACTCTCAATCAAATTCTGATCACCTCTTTATCCAGGGAATCAACCTGTTCGACATAATCACCGAAAATACCACTCTTTCGAAAGGTTCGAACTATAAATAGAATAATAGATGAGAGAGAAGGATTCCAGTGAAGGGAGAAATAACGATGAAAAGACATCGCTTGATTGCGGTCTTGTTGTCAGTGTTACTGGCGGTAACCTGGGTGGGATTACCGGTGAAGGCCGATCCGGGGAAGAAGGCGCAGGGAATCGGTCAATGGTTAAAACGGATGACTCTGGAAGAGAAAGTGGGACAGATGATGATGGTCGGATTCTACGGCTCGGATCCGACCTCCGACATCCGGCGCCTGATTGAGGAGAGTCATACGGGAAGTGTGATTCTGTTCGCCTATTCGGATAATATACAGACGCCTGACCAGACAGCCCGATTGAACAACGGTCTGCAGGAGATCGCCTCCGGCACCCGTCTCGGGATTCCTCTGATCATCGCGACGGATCAGGAAGGGGGCGTGGTGGCGAGGATGACCGAGGGTGCGACGGAACTTCCGGGAAATATGGCTCTGGGAGCGGGCCGGGACCCGGAGGGTTCTTACCGGGCGGCGCAACTGACTGCGAAAGAGCTGCGGGCGGTGGGGATCCAGATGAATCTGGCACCTGTGCTGGATGTCAACGTCAATCCGGAGAACCCGGTGATCGGGGTGCGTTCCTATGGTGAATCTCCCCGATTGGTATCCAAGTTGGGAGCGGCAGCCATACGTGGATCTCAAAAAAACGGGGTGATTGCCACTGCCAAGCATTTCCCTGGACACGGGGACACTGATGTGGATTCCCATCTGGGCCTGCCGGTCATCGACAAATCCCGGGCCGAGCTGGAAAAAACAGAGTTCGTCCCCTTCCGGCGGGCGATCCGGGAGGGGATCGATGCGATCATGACCGCCCATATCCACATCCCGGCTCTGGATGACACCCCCGAATTGCCGGCCACGCTCTCCAAACCGATCCTGACAGGCCTGTTGCGGAAAGAGATGGGTTTTCAGGGTCTCATCATCACCGATTCCATGACGATGTCCGGAGTGGCTGATTATTTCGGCGGGGTTCCAGAAGCGGCGGTGAAGGCAGTGGATGCCGGCGCGGACATCATCCTGCTGACTCCTTCCCTCTCGGCTCAGGAACAGATCGAAGTCTTTGAGGCGATTGTGAACGCAGTTCGATCCGGTGAGATTTCAGAAAAGAGAATCGACCGGTCCGTCCACCGGATTTTGCAGAAGAAAAAGAAATACCACCTGTTTGATGAGCGCATGGTGGATGTGGATCAGCTACCGAAGCGGGTGGGGACTCCCGAACACCGGGAAATCGCCCGGGATTTGGCGGATCGTTCCATCACCCTTGTAAAAAATGAGCAGGATTTACTCCCTTTGAAATTGAAGAAGGGACAGAGATTGGGGATCATCAGTCCGTATTCTCTCCGGGACCGGGTGGCCGCTTACCATGCCGATACTTCTGAAGTTCTTATGAAGGCCAACCCGACAGATGATCAGATCCGGCAAGCGGTGGAGATGGCGAAAAAACAGGATGTGCTCCTGGTGGGAACCACCTCTTCCCATCTCAATCCGCAACAGGTGAAGTTGGTGAAAGCCCTGAGGGAGTTGGACAAGCCGCTGGTGGTCATTGCATTTCGCAACCCCTACGACATCAAGGATTATTCCGATGTGGATGCCTATATGACTGCCTATGGCTTCAACTCCGTCTCCCTGGATGCGGTGGTGGACACCCTGTTTGGAGTGAACCCGCCTCGGGGAAAATTGCCGGTGACCATTCCAGGGATGTATGAATATGGGTGGGGGCTTGACTACAGAAAATGACGGCTTCCTCCCACTGACGGAAGAAACCCAAGCGGGTTTCTTCCTGGTTTTGGGGTAAGTTTGAGGTGGGAGATCAAAGAAAACAAGAATCGGGGTGCATATCATGCGTGTGCTGGTGACGGGAGGAACAGGGTTTCTGGGGAGAAATTTGGTGCGCCGGTTGCTGGAACGGGGAGACGAGGTGACCATTCTGTACAGACGGGAAGGCAAGCGGGAGCGGCTGCCGGAGGAGATCCGAAGGGAGGTGCGCTTTCTCAAGGGAGATGTGCTGGAGCCGGATTCACTGACAGGTTGCACCCGGGGGATGGAGTGGGTGTTTCATGCCGCCGGGACTGTAGCCTGGGGGAGGGCCTTGCGGAAAAGCATGGGGGAGAGCCATGTTCAGGGAACGAAAAATATGGTGGTGGAAGTGATTCGGGGTGATGTGAACCGGTTGATTCAGACGAGTTCCGCGGCAGCGGTGGGATTTTCGGAAACGGGAGAACCGGTGGATGAAACCTTTCCTTTCAACGGAGACCAGTTGAACAATGGATATGCCATGGCCAAATGGCAGGCGGAACGCATCGTGCTGAAAGAGACGGAAGCCGGGAGGCTGCCGGGAGTGGTGGTCAATCCGAGCATCATTTTGGGGGAGGGTCGCCCGGGATTTGTCCGGAAAGTGGCCCAGGGGAAATTGCAGTTCGCACCGGCAGGGGGTGTCAACCTCTGCGATGTGGTGGATGTGGTGAAAGGGCACCTGGCAGCGGCGGAGAGAGGGAGGATCGGGGAACGTTACCTCCTGGGTGGAGCCAATCTTTCCTTGACAGAGGCTTTTCAAATGATTGCCGATGCCGCCGGTATGAACCGGAGGATTCGGACTCTCCCCCGATGGGTGGCGACGGGGGTTGCAGCAACGGGGGAGGTGTACGGATATCTGAAAAAGAAAGAAGCCCCCTTGGCCTGGGATCTGGTCCGATTGATAAATGGGGCCGTCTATTATGACTCTTCCAAAGCGGAACGGGAGTTGGGCTACCGTTGGAGACCTTTGGAGAAAACCATCGCCGACAGTGTGAAATGGATGAGGGAGCATGGCCACCTCTGATCCGGTTTGTGGAAATGGGACAGAAGCGGTAAAATGGTTTCGTATCTGAAAGGTAGGTGATGGGGATGACGGCAGATACTTGGCGTCTTCTACATACAGGAAACCGTTCCAGCGCGGAAAACATGGCGATCGACGAGGCAGTTCTGATCGCCGTCAGCGAAGGGGAGTCACCGCCCACCCTCCGTTTCTACGGGTGGGATCCTGCGACACTGTCCATCGGTTATTTTCAAAAGGTGAAGAAGGAAGTGAATCGGGATCGGATCCGTGCCAACGGGTTGGGCTTTGTGCGCCGCCCCACGGGAGGACGGGCGGTTCTCCATGACCGGGAAGTCACCTACAGTGTCATCCTGAGTGAGGATTACCCGGGCATGCCTACTTCCGTCACCGATTCCTACCGGGTGATCAGCACCGGGCTTCTGGAAGGGTTCCGGGAGCTGGGTTTGCAGGCAGAGATGGTCCCTTTGGAAACAGAGGAGGAGAAGGTCCAATATGCGTCTTTGGGTTCGGCGGCCTGTTTTGACTCACCTTCCAACTATGAACTGGTGGTGGAAGGGAGAAAAGTGGCGGGAAGTGCCCAGACCCGACAACGGGGTGTGATTTTGCAACACGGTTCCATTTTGTTGGATCTGGATGTGGACCTGCTTTTTGATGTGCTCCGGTTTCCTTCAGAAAGGGTGAAGGAGCGGGTGAAGCGGGGCTTTCTCAACAAGGCGGTGGCTATCAATCAATTGCGGCAACACCCGGTTTCCTTTGATGAAGCGGTGCTGGCGATGACCCGGGGGTTTGAAAAGGGATTGCAGATCCGGCTGGAGCCCGGAGAATTAACCCCGCGGGAACAAGAGTTGGCACAGCAGTTGGTATCATCCCGGTATGGGCGGGATGAGTGGAATTTTAAAAAATGATGATTCTTCCAAGCCCCCTCCGGTCTACGGTGGGGGCCTTTTGTTTCAGGAAATCACGCCTTACATGTCTTTCCCATATGATGAACGACCATTCCCATCGGGAAAAGGAAGGTGCCGGAAATGGGGCTGTCTGTGGCACACGGAATCTATGCTTTGGTGACCCTGGTCGTGATTGGGACGATGCTGTTCCGTCGTGGAGTGATCTTGCCCGCATGGATCGGAACCTGGCTGGTCGCCTGGCTTTGGAAAGGTCATCTGGTGACCGGTTTCCAGGCTGTTTTTAACGCCAATCTGGTGGCAGCACGGGAATTATTCAGCATCTTTTTGATCATTGCCCTCATGGTGGCACTGTTACGTTCTCTGGAAGATCTGGGTGCCGACCGGTTGATGGTGGCACCGGTGCAACGGATGATGGTGAACGGTCATCTCTCCTACTTCATACTGGCGGGAGGGACCTACATTTTGTCCCTGTTTTTTTGGCCGACTCCGGCCGTCCCCCTGATCGGAGCCTTGTTGCTTCCGCCGGCAATCCGGGCAGGACTTCCGGCCATCGGCGGGGCGGTAGCGATCTCCTTGGCCGGTCAGGGGATGGCTCTCTCATCGGATTACGTGATGCAGGTGGCTCCCATGTTGAGCGCTAAGGCCGCAGGGGTGAGTCCGGCGGCTGTGGCGGAGCGGGCCTGGTTTCTCTCATGGATCACCGGCTTGGTCGCTCTCGGGTGGGCTTATCTTTCCTTGCGAAAGCAGATGGGGAAGAGAGATCCGGCGCTGGGGATGAAGCCCAAATTCCAGAAGAATGGAAAGGAATTCTCCTTGCGTGAGAAGGGTTTAACCGTCTGGGGACGGGTCTTTGCGATGGTGGTGCCATTGTCGTTGTTGAGTGTCATAGTCTATATGGTCACCTCCCAATCGGGTGGTCACTCCGTGGCGGGTTTGGGAGGGGCAGCCCTGATCGGGGGAGTGGCGGCGATTCTCTTGACCGCGTCCACCGTCGCCTATGCGCGGGTTCAAGCATTGGACCGGGTCAATGATCACTTGGTGGAAGGTTTTTTGTTCGCCTTTCGCACCATGGGACCGGTGGTTCCCATCGCTGGCTTCTTCTTCCTGGGGAGCGGGGATTTTTCCGGAGAGATCCTGTCTGCAGGGAGGGATGCTCCCTCCTTCCTGTTTGATCTCGTCCGGGCGGGGCAGGACTTGGTTCCCGAAAACGGGGTCCTGACCGCATTTGGAATCTTGGTGGTTGGCATGATCACAGGTCTGGACGGTTCCGGTTTTTCCGGACTGCCCTTGACCGGGGGGCTTTCCGGGGCGTTGGCCGTCCCTTCGGGAATGGATCCCGTCACCTTAGCTGTCGTGGGTCAGATGGGCAGTGTCTGGACCGGAGGAGGTACGATGATCGCCTGGTCATCCTTGATGGCGGTGGCGGGATTTGCCGGCGTATCGGTGACGGAGTTGGTCCGAAGGAATTTTATCCCTGTCCTGGCAGGTCTAATCCTGTCCACTCTGGCGGCTGTGTGGATGTGGTGAAAACAGGCAGACATCCCCGGTTCTGGAATGTTCGTGTCATGAGAGTTTTTTCAGTCTTGTGCCCGAACGTGCTTTCGGGTATCCTCCGAATAGGGAGGAGAATTGGATGAATGCCAAGATGCTGATTGAACAGATGAAAAATCGGAGGCAGATTCGGAACAAAGTGACCCGCTGGGAGACGATTCCGGCAACACCGGCGCAATATGCCGATTTTCCCGAAGAGTTGCATACGGATTTAAAGGAGGTTCTTCGGCAGCGGGGAATTGAAAGGTTGTACACTCACCAGGCGACGGCAGTGAAAGCTTGTCTGGAGGGAAAACACGTGGTCACCATCACCCCGACCGCGTCGGGGAAGACGCTGTGCTATAATTTGCCGGTTTTGCACCGGATCCTGGAAGATTCGTAGGCCCGGGCCTTGTACATCTTTCCGACAAAAGCCTTGGCCTATGATCAGATGAAGGAATTAAATACCATGATTGAAGCGTTGGATCGCGGGATCAAAGGGTATACCTATGACGGGGACACTCCTCCCGCCGCCCGGCAAATGATTCGCCGGGCGGGACATCTGGTGGTGACCAATCCTGATATGTTGCACCAGGCGGTTCTGCCACATCATACCAAGTGGGTGAAGCTGTTTGAAAACCTTCGCTGTATCGTGATTGATGAACTTCACGCTTACCGGGGAGTGTTCGGAAGTCATTTTGCCAATGTGCTTCGCCGGCTGAAGCGGATTTGCCGCCATTATGGTTCCGATCCGCAGTTTATCATGTCCTCGGCCACCATTGCCAATCCCTTGGAGTTCGCCGAGAAATTAGTGGGCGAGCCGGTCCGGATCGTGGATAACAACGGAGCACCCAGTGGCGAGAAGCATTTTGTTTTTTTCAATCCGCCCGTGGCCAACCCCGCCCTCGGAATCCGGCGGAGCAGTCTGTTGGAGGCGAAAACCCTGGCGGAAGAATTGATTCAAAACGGTGTGCAGACGATTGTGTTCGCTCGTTCCCGGGTGCGGGTGGAGGTACTTCTCACCTATTTGCAAAGAGCCCTGCCAGGCAAGGTGCGGGGTTACCGTGGCGGGTATCTTCCCATTCAGCGTCGAAAGATTGAAGAGGGTCTCCGTAAGGGGGAGATTCGGGGAGTCGTCAGCACCAATGCCTTGGAATTGGGAATCGATATCGGAGAGTTGGAAGCTTGTGTCATCTGCGGATATCCGGGGACCATCGCCAGCACTTGGCAGCAAGCAGGGCGGGCGGGACGCCGTCAGAGAGCCTCAGTCACTTTTTTGGTGGCTTCGAGCAATCCGCTGGACCAATATGTGATTGAACACCCGGAGTATTTTTTGAAACGAACACCGGAGCATGCTCTCATCCAGCCGGATAACCTGGTGATTTTGGTCAATCACATCAAGTGTGCCGCCTATGAGCTTCCTTTTGAAGAAGGAGATGAATTCGGTGTCGCCACGGAAGAGGTGTTGGATTTCCTGGTGGAGGAGCGGATTCTGCACCGGTCGGGAGGACGTTGGTATTGGATGGATCAATCCTTTCCCGCCAAAGAGATCAGTCTCCGTTCCGCCGCCCAAGAGAACTTCGTCATCATCGACATCAGCGAGACGGGACATCACCGTGTTCTGGGGGAAGTGGACCGGTTCAGCGCACCAACCCTGATTCATGAAGAAGCGATCTATCTTCATGAAGGGATTCAGTATCAGGTGGAAAAATTGGACTATGAAGAGAAAAAGGCCTTTGTACGAAAGGTGGATGTCGATTATTACACTGATGCTAATCTGGCAGTTCAACTCCGGGTGTTGGAGATGGAGCGGACAGAGATGGATGGTCCCAACCGGGAAAGGACGATGGGGGAAGTGACGGTGAACGCGCTGGCGACCCTTTTTAAAAAGATCAAGTTCGGAACCCATGAGAATATCGGCAGTGGTCCGATCCACCTTCCGGAAGAGGAGATGCACACCACCGCTTACTGGATGACGGCTGGGGAGGAGATCGCCTCCCGGCTTGGCCGGGAGGATCTGCAATCGGGGTTGGTGGGACTCAGCAACGTCCTCTCCCAATTGGCTCCCCTCTATCTGATGTGTGACCCCCGGGATTTGGGGGTGGTTACTCAAGTGAAAGCGACCCTCACCGGAAAACCGACGATTTTTCTGTATGATAAATATCCCGGGGGTGTGGGGCTCAGTGAGAAACTTTTTGAACTGCACCGGGAGCTGCTCCATACCTCCCGGGAACACATCCATCGTTGTCCCTGTGAAGAAGGGTGTCCATCCTGCACCGGACCCGAAGAGGAAATCGGGAGAAAGGGAAAGGCATTAACCCTTACTCTTTTGAATTCTCTCCTGGAGGAGTGGGAGAGCTGAAATAGTTTTCCAGGCATCGCTTTTTCGCCCGGTTGAGGATACAATGAGAACATCAGAGCGAATGAAAAGCGGAGTGATGGTGATGTCCCTGAGAGACCGATTGCGAATGCACTTTCAAGCTCAAAAAAAGCCGACCCCGGCGTCGGAGTCTCCTGCTGGAGGAGCGGAGACTCCCCTCCCAGGTTTTATTTGTCGGGAAAAGGAAAAGGGTGCCTATCTATACCGCCGCAAGGTTTATCCTTTGGAGAAGCGAATGGGCCTATATTCCCTCGGGGAGCTGCGGGGAAGCCCGTTGGGCGCGTCTCCATTGTGGCCCGAGGGGGTCGAGGAGAGAGCAGTTGAAGACCTGCTCTTTTTTGATACCGAAACAACGGGGCTCGGGACAGGAGCCGGAAACCTGATTTTTTTATATGGCATCGGATACTACCGGGAGGATTCTTTTATTGTGGAGCACTTCTTTTTGCCCCGGGTGGAGGGCGAACCGGCGTTGCTGGAAGATTTTCTGGAGCTGGTCTCCTCTTTTCCTGTGGTGGTTTCTTATAATGGCAAAGCTTTTGACTGGAATCAGTTAAAAACGAGGACCACTGTTCACCGCCTGCCCTGGGTGGAGGAAAAGGTTCACTGTGATCTTTTGTATCCCAGCCGTCGGTTGTGGAGGGAACAACTTCCCTCTTGCCGGTTGCAAGAGGTGGAAGCGGCCCGACTGGGCGTGAAGCGTTTGAACGATGTTCCGGGGCAATTGGCCCCGACACTTTATTTCGATTACTTGAAGGGAGGGGATCCGGCTAAAATGGATGGGGTTTTCCGTCATAACGAACAGGATGTCCTTTCTCTCGTCTCATTGTGGATCCATCTCAACTATCTGAGTATTGGAAAGATTCAGCCCACTCATCCCGCTGAGTCGTTGGCTTTGGGAAATTGGTGGCGGGAGCGGGATCCGGAGCGGGCTCTTGCTAGATTTTCACAGATCCACACCCGGCCGGATCTGCCCCTTCGTTACAGAAGGGAAGCCTTTCGGGGAGCCTCCTCACTGTTGAAGGGGAAGGGGGAATGGGAAGCGGCCCTGCAGCTGTGGATGACGTGGATGGAAGAAGACCGGCTCAACCCGGAGCCTTGTGTGGAGTTGTCCAAGCTCTTTGAGCACCGGACAGGGGAGGTGAACCGGGCGTATCGGATGGCACAGGAAGCGAAGGGACGCTTGTTGAAACGGAAGCGGAGGGGACAGGGGAACTGCGGGAGAGAGTTGGATGCTTTGAATCACCGTCTCCGCCGGTTGGAGGAAAAACGCATACATTGTCTGTTTTAGTTTTAAGCGTTGTCGGGCTTTCACGTTCTGTGTCATAATAGGTTTAGGGTATACATCGGGTGAATCCATACCGGAATCCCGTGGTATAAAGGAACGAGTCATTGCGCCCGGTGGTAAATCCCGCGGTGCCTTCGCTCGTGAAAAAATTTTAGCACTTTTGTTTGGGAGGAACGATCTATGAGCTCCACGGGTAATGCGAATGGCCGGTATTATGAGCACTATCAGGTGGAAGACGTTTTGACGTTTTT
This sequence comes from Kroppenstedtia guangzhouensis, assembly GCF_014637345.1. Classification (GTDB taxonomy): domain Bacteria; phylum Bacillota; class Bacilli; order Thermoactinomycetales; family DSM-45169; genus Kroppenstedtia; species Kroppenstedtia guangzhouensis. The sequence goes on along the minus strand of NZ_BMEX01000003.1, from coordinate 190,908 downwards.
CTCCGGCCAGCTGATCTCGGCCAAATCGCCGGACGGGATGCAGGTTCTTCTCCAGGAGATTTCTCTCAAGGATCCATTACCTCCGGGTTTGGAAAAAATGTTGATCAACCTTGAGAACGTGCATTTGGCACCGATTTTGGATGTCATCGAGGAGCCGGACCGGATCGTCTTGGTCCATCCTCCGTTGACCGGTGAACCCCTTTCGCTGATGATCCGGCCGCGACAGGGGATGGAGCCGGCCCAAGCTCTTTCGGTTTATCGTCAATTGTTACGGACAACGGTTCGGTTGTCCAAACTGCCGATCCCCCTCTATACCACATTGGATCCGCGGAATATCATCATGGAGGGATCCCGGCCTTTTGTGTTGTTTGTCAGTTTTGAAAAATTGTCCAAAATGAAGGACGATGTGAAATGGCGGTTTCTTCTTCATTTTTTGCTTACGGGTTTTCAATTGGACAGGTGTCCTGAGGAGCCCGAATCGGAACGAAGTATCCGTGAACTCCCCAAACCGATGAAAGATCTGGTGTTGAAAACGATGGACCCGGAACAATCCATGGAACAGGTGTTGGAGGCGGCTGAAAAAACAGTGCCTCCGAAAGCGAACAAGCCTTCTTCAAAGAAAAGACCGGTTTCCGCCCGTAAGTGGGTTTATCCGGGGATAGCCGTGGTATTGCTGACGGCCGGTGTGATCGCAGGAAATGAGTTGATCAATAACAACGGTGCTGCGGCGGATGAAGAAAATGCGGAGAAACAGTTGAGCATCAAAGGAAAGGGTACATACTCCGATGTTTCTTTCGCGAAGGATAAGCCGACGACACAAACTTTGCCCCCCTCCATAGACACCTCTTTCCGACTGACGGGCGAGCTTTCCCAGAAGGATCACAAGCCCTTCTCGTTGGCGGTGGTTTCCGAGAATGTGGAGTCGGACTTCGGCGTTCGAGTCACTCGCAACGGCAAAGTGAACCTGTTTCAGTATGTGAATGGAGAGACCTTTGACTTGGTTCATCCAAGGGATCGATTCTCGATCCAACCTGACAAAAAGTATGAGCTGGAAGTGATTTATCTGCCGGGCCAACCTTTCCGGGTCTCCCTTACGGAAAAGGGAACCGACCAAAAATGGGTGGCAGTGGGGCAGGTACCGATGGATTCCGTGTTCAAGGTGGAGATGAAAGGGGAGAAAGGGACCCGGTTTGCCAATCCCGAAATTTCCAGGATCGACTCGGAAACTGAATCCCTTTCCGGCTGGATGGAAGGACAGCCTTGGTTGTTGGTCGACGGTAACGGGATTTTATATCAGGACCGGTTTGAAGTGGGGCCTGATGCACGGGTTCATGTGAATCAAGAACAGTCCTCCTTTTTCTTTAAGCGCAAGGAGGACTTTGAAGGGGATCCCCTTCGGTTGGAGATGGAAAGTGTCACTGGAGAGCGTTATACTCTCTCCTGGATGAAAAACGGACTGATCGAACTTTCCCGGATCGGCTATGAAACAGAAAAATTGGGAACCGGTTATCTGGGGACGAAGTGGGACCCCGCAAAAGACTCCGGGGTTTCCATCGCCAGTGATTCCAGCGAGTTTTCCGTTGAGTTAACCCATCAGAATGTCAAGCGGAAGATTGAGACTCATCCGACCAAACCGGTTTCCCTCCGCAGGATCTCTGTCGTCACAAAATCGGAGATCACTTTGATGAGGGACAAATCCGATTCCTTGGAAATTGGAAATCATAGTTGAATCATCCTTTAAAACAGAAACGCCCTGCCTGTGTGGACGGGGCGTTTTCCTGTGCAGGGCAACCGGCGACGATCAGCTACCGGAGGCGGAATGGGAAATTCGCTTTTCAAAGGCAGTTTGCAACTGGCGGGTCAGTGGACCGGGAGAGCCGCTTCCCACCTTGCGGCCGTCGATGGATATGATGGGTGTGATCTCCATGGTGGTGGAGGAGATCAACACCTCATCGGCACGGAAGAGTTCTTCTACGGAGAAGGCTCTCTCCGTCACGGGAATCCCCAGCTCTTTCGCTAATTCTATGACCACGTCCCGGGTGATTCCCCGGAGGATGAAATGGTCGGCGGGGTGGGTGGCGAGACGTCCATCTTTGACGATGAAGACATTGGTGGAGCTTCCTTCGGTCACTTGACCATCCCGGTGCAGAATGGCTTCCTGACAACCGCTATCCACCGCCTTCTGTTTGGCGAGGACAGCTCCCAGCAGGTTGAGGGACTTGATATCACAACGGAGCCAGCGCAGATCCGGTTCCGTGATCGCACGGACACCTTGTCGGAGGGTCTCAAGAGGACGGGGGGCCTCCGTTGTATAAGCTATCACCTTGGAACGGGCCTGTTCAGGGAAGGAATGGTTTCGGGGGGCGGTTCCCCGACTCGCCTGCAGATAGATGGTTCCTTCTCGGAGCCGGTTTTGTTTGACCAGCTCTTCCAACAGAGTGTCCAGCCGTTCCAGGGTGAAGGGGAGATTAAGCCGGATTTCATTGGCACTTCGCTCCAGACGGCTCAGGTGCTGAGCCTTGCAAAACATGTTTCCGCCATAGACACGGATCACCTCATAGACGCCGTCCCCGAACTGATACCCCCGATCTTCAATATCCACGTGCGCCCGGTTTCGGGGGATCAGTTGTTCATCGAACAGAATTACCATATTATCTTCCTCCCATGTGTTCAGAGGGTTAGCACCAGTGTGACTGATCAGCGACAAAATGACAAGCATTACCTTCTCAAAATCAAAAAAGGCAAACCCGAAAAAAGGGGATCAGGAATCAAGAGGTCACCGGAGTCCTCTTTATCTTCCCGCGACGGGTTCTATCGATGAAATTCAGATTTTATTCTATATATAGTAGTGGTATAATAACATAGAACCTACATATTGCGATTTTTCATCATACGAATGATACATCAAGGAAGTCGCAGAAGAGGGGGAGATGGAGTTTGAAGATCCAACGATATTTCACCCGCAATGGTGACGATCCCTTCGAGAGCGTCGAGTATGTGAAACGGGATTGCCGCATCACCAATCCCGACGGCTCGGTCGTTTTTGAAATGAAAGGGGCGGAAGTTCCGAAACAATGGTCCCAAGTGGCCGCGGATATCATGATCTCAAAGTATTTTCGGAAGGCGGGGGTTCCCCAGACCGATAAAAACGGGACTCCGATCTTGGATGAAAATGGGGAGCCGGTCACCGGTCCCGAGCGGAGTGTCCGCCAGGTGATTCACCGGCTCGCCGGTTGCTGGCGCGAGTGGGGGGAGAACAACGGGTACTTCGACACTAAAGAGGACGCCCAGGCTTTTTATGATGAGCTGGTTTATATGCTGCTCCATCAGATGGCCGCTCCCAATTCACCCCAATGGTTCAACACCGGGCTGGCCTATGCCTACGGGATTACGGGTAAAGCCCAAGGACACTACTATGTTGATCCGGAGACGGAGGAGCTGCACCGGGGGAAAGATGCGTATAGCCGCCCCCAACCCCACGCCTGCTTTATCCAATCAGTGGAAGATGATCTGGTGAACGAGGGGGGAATCATGGACCTCTGGGTGCGGGAAGCCCGTCTCTTTAAATATGGAAGTGGGACAGGCACCAACTTTTCCAATATCCGTGGGAAGGGGGAACCCCTCTCCGGAGGCGGGACGTCTTCGGGACTGCTCTCTTTTCTGAAGATCGGCGACCGGGCCGCCGGTGCCATCAAATCCGGAGGGACCACTCGTCGTGCCGCGAAGATGGTCACCCTGGATCTGGATCATCCCGATGTGGAAGAGTTTATCAACTGGAAGTCCAACGAAGAGAAAAAGGTGCGGGCCCTGATTGAAGCGGGCTACGACTCTTCCTTCAACGGGGAAGCCTACGAGACCATCTCCGGGCAAAATTCCAACAACTCAGTCCGTGTCCCCAATGAATTTTTCCGGGCACTGGAAGAGGATGGGGGATGGAATCTGATCCGCCGGACAGATGGGAAAGTGAGCAAGACGGTGCCAGCCAGGGATCTCTGGCGGCAAATCTCGGAGGCGGCCTGGGAGTGTGCTGATCCGGGTCTCCAATATGACGGGACGATCAATGAATGGCATACTTCACCCGCCGGCATGGATGGTCAGTTGGGAGCCCGCCACAATCGGATCAATGCGTCCAACCCCTGCTCTGAATATATGTTCCTGGACAATACGGCCTGTAACCTGGCATCCTTGAATTTGCTGAAATTCTATGATGTGGAAAAGACCCGGTTCGATATTCCGGCGTTGAAGCATGCTTCCCGTCTCTGGACGGTGGTGCTGGAGATCTCCGTGTTGATGGCACAGTACCCCTCCAAGGAGATCGCCCGACTCTCCTATGAGTATCGGACACTGGGATTGGGTTATGCCAATATCGGCACGGTCTTGATGGTATCGGGAATTCCCTATGACTCCGACGAAGCTTTGGCGATCACAGGGGCGGTGACAGCGATCATGACCGGAACCGCCTATGCCACATCAGCGGAGATGGCCCGCGAACTCGGGCCGTTCAAGGCTTTTCCCCTCAACCGGGAGCATATGCTCCGTGTGATCCGCAATCACCGCCGGGCAGCCTACAATGTGGCCGATGACGAGTATGAAGGCCTGACCGTACCGCCGATGGGAATCCATCCCACCCACTGTCCGCCGGATCTGTTGGAGGCGGCGCGATTGAGCTGGGATGAAGCCCTGGAACTGGGAGAGAAGTATGGCTATCGCAATGCCCAGGCGACGTTGCTGGCTCCAACGGGCACCATTGGTCTGCTGATGGACTGTGACACTACGGGAGTGGAACCCGATTTTGCCCTGGTCAAATTTAAAAAGCTGGCCGGTGGCGGATATTTCAAGATCGCCAATCAATCCATCCGGCCGGCTCTGAAGAACTTGGGTTACACTGAAGAGGAGATTCGGGACATTCTGACCTATGTTACCGGAACCCTCCGCCTGACCGATGCACCCCATATCAATCGGAGGACATTAAAAGAAAAAGGGTTGACCGATGCGGAGTTGGACCGGGTGGAGGAGGCTTTGCCCACTGTTTTTGAACTCTCCTTCGCCTTCAACCTCTGGACGTTGGGGGAAGAATGCATCAAACGGTTGGGCTTTGAACCGGAGGAAGTTCAATCTCCCGATTTCAATTTCTTGCAGGCGATCGGATTTACACGTGCTCAAATCGAGGAAGCCAATGATACGGTTTGCGGGATGATGACCACGGAAGGGGCGCCCCATCTGAGGGAAGAGCATTATCCGGTCTTCGATACCGCTAATCCCTGCGGCAAGCACGGAAAACGGTTTATCCATTACATGGGTCATTTGCGGATGATGGCTGCGGCTCAGCCTTTCCTGTCCGGAGCGATCTCTAAGACGATCAATATGCCCGGGGATTCCACAGTGGAAGATATTCAGCATGCTTACCATGAAGGGTGGAGACTGGGGCTAAAAGCAGTGGCCCTGTATCGTGACGGTTCCAAAAGTTCCCAGCCTCTGAACTCCCGCGGGGATGATCAAGGAGATGGAGAGGAAGCGGAGACGAATTCCAAACTCCGGACGGAGACGTCAGAATCCCTGGCCGCGACCGCTTCCAGTCTGAAAGAAGTATATGCGAAAGGGCACGTTCCCAGCGTACGGCGCCGCCTGCCCAAAAAGCGCGGAGGAATCACTCAGGAAGCCCGGGTGGCGGGTCATAAAATCTTTGTCCGCACCGGTGAATATGAAGATGGTTCCCTGGGTGAGATCTTTATCGACATGCACAAAGCCGGAAGCACCATGCGCGGTATGTTGGATGCTTTTGCCGTGGCCGTCTCTCTGGGACTGCAACATGGGGTTCCTTTGGAAAAGTACATTAACTCCATGACTTTCACCCGGTTTGAACCGGCGGGGACCGTCAACCATCCCAACATCAAAATGGCTACCTCCGTCATCGATTATGTGTTCCGCCTTCTCGGGATGGAATACCTGGGACGGACTGATTTTGTTCAGCTTCCCCCAAAACAGGAAGAACTTCGAATCTACGCGAACCGATGGAAACGGGAGCAGGTGGAGATCGAAGAGAAAGAGGAAAGAGCTGCTACGCCGGTGCATGCCGGCACCGAGTTGGAACAAGCTTTCAAGGAAGTCACCGGAAGTCGGGAAGCATCTCAGGACAACCTGGAGGCGATCCGCGCCTCCAGCGGTGCCCCGCTCTGCGTTGAGTGTGGCGGGATGACCAAGAGAAACGGTTCCTGCTATGTGTGTTTGGATTGTGGATCCACCACCGGCTGTTCCTGAATGTGACAAAGAAGTCCCGCATCACTGTGATGCGGGGCGTTTTTTTCAGGAATTGATCACTCCCCACAGGGTATTGGCAATCACTTCATGTCCCCTCCTGTTGGGATGGACGGGTCGACGGCCGATCAGAGGGATATCAGAGATCGTTCCATTTTGGTAACCGTGAATCAGTTCCGCCTCTCTCCCCAGAAAGATCGAATGGATATCCACCATGGGAACCGTCCAACGATTGCACACTCCGGCGAGTACTTGATTGAATTCTTCAACCCATCGGCGGGCAAACCCCGAATTGGGAAAAGGATTATAAAGGTTGCAAACGAGAAACGGACGGGAACGGACCTGATGGACTCGGGTAAAGATTTGATCCATCGTGTGCAGGTATTGAGTCAAAGCCCGCTCATAAAGGTGAGGGGATGTGGACATCATGCCCTTGATATATGCAAAGATCAGATCGTTACCGCCGATCCACAAGGTTAATAGGTCCGCACGGCCAACAGCCCACAAAAGACGCGGAGAGTGGCGGAGCCGAAGCAGAAGCCGTCGGCTGGTCCATCCTTTTCGGCCCGTGTTACGGAGGCGGAAGGAGGGGTGTTCCCTACGGAGTCGGTATGCCAGCAAGTTGACGTAGCCGAATTTGTGTGGAGCGGAATAACCTTCTGTAATGGAATCTCCCAAAGCTGTGTAGAGGAACCTTTTGGAAGGCGTCAACAGCGTCCCCCTTCGTCTATTGATCATAGTTATATTTATTCAAGGGAAAAGGGGGAAGGAAGGGCGTATTCCTTTGGGGGGGCACCTTTCTCATGATATAATGTGTTCGTTCCGCGATGGATCAGTGGATGACAGAAAAGGATGTGATCCAATCTTGGGCATTTATGCGATCAGTGATCTCCATCTCTCTTTTAACAAAGCGGTGGGTCTGTACGATATCAATTTTGAACAGGACATCGATAAACCGATGGATAAATTTGGGTGGACTCGACATTACGAGCAGATTCGGGATCATTGGTTGGAAGTTGTTGGCCCTGAGGATACGGTGTTGATCCCCGGGGATATCAGTTGGGCACTCAAATTGGACCAAGCACGCTATGATTTTGAGTGGATCCATGCGTTGCCGGGAAAAAAAGTTCTCTCACCGGGTAACCATTGTTATTACGCCCAGAGTAAAAGAAAGGTGCGGAAGACTCTCCCTCCAGGAATGGAGTGGGTGGACGCCGATTATACCTTGGTGGAAGAGTATGCGGTGGCGGGCACCCGGGGATGGAATCTGCCAGGGGATTCCGTATGGGATGAGGGGACAGACCGGAAGATTTATGACAGACAAGTGGGTCGCCTGCGGCTGGCGCTGGAGTCTGCGGTGAAAGAACATCCGGACAAAGAGAGAATCGCCATGCTTCATTTTCCCCCAGTGACTGCCCGGGTGAACACATCCGACTTTATGGAACTGCTCAAGGAGTATGAGGTAAAAGTCTGTATTTACGGTCACCTTCACGGGCGTGCCCACCGCGATGCGGTGGAAGGAATGGTGGAAGGTGTGCGACTGAAGCTGGTTTCTTGTGACTATCTGAATTACAAACCGGTCCCCCTGCCTTTAGAAGAAGAATAGAACACCCACCCCCTTCTGTTGAACAGAGTGGGGTGGGTCTTTTTAGTCCAGATTTGATTGAAGGTGTTTTCTCACTGTTTCATCCAAGCGACCGTTTCGGATCAATCCAGCGGCTTTTTCCACATCGGTGTGTCCCACCCGGTCGTCGGTCAAAGGGGGGACCTGCTCCCGGAGCAGCCGATAGGCCGCCTCTGTCCCTGTGCCAAGCTGGCCTTCCCCGTATTCCAGCGCTTGGGCGGCACACAGGTATTCCACCGCCAATGTTCGGGTCACATTTTGGATGACGGTGCGCAGTTTGCGGGCGGCGATGGAGCCCATGCTGACATGATCCTCCTGATTGGCGGAGGACGGGATGGAATCGACGGATGCCGGATGACAAAGGGTTTTGTTTTCCGAGACGAGGGAAGCCGCCAGGTACTGAAGAATCATATAACCTGAATGAAGTCCTCCGTTACGGGTCAAAAAGGCAGGCAATCCGCTCAGTTGCGGGTTGACCAGTCGTTCCGTCCTCCGCTCGGAGATACTGCCCAGTTCTGCCACGGCGATCGCTAAAAAATCCGCCGCCAACGCGAGAGGTTGTCCGTGAAAATTGCCCCCGGAAATCACCTCCCCTTCCTCAGGAAATAACAGAGGATTGTCAGTGGCGGCATTCAGTTCCCGCACCACCACTTGTTGCACATAGTGATAGGCATCCAGTGAGGCACCGTGCACCTGAGGGATGCAGCGGAGACTGTATGCATCTTGAACCCGTTTTTCACCGGGGCGGGTGGTTCGTTGACTGCCGGACAGAAGCTGTCTCAATCTCAGGGCGGTTTCGGTTTGTCCCAGTTGTCCCCTCGCTTCATGGAGAAGGGGATGAAAGGCATGGGGGATGCCGCCGAGGGCTTCCAGAGTCATGGCGGCGATCACATCCGCTGCCAGCAGCAGTCGGTGGGTATCCAGGATGGACAAGGCCGCCAGACTGGTCATCATCTGGGTACCGTTAATCAAGGCCAACCCCTCTTTGGCTTCCAATCGGACCGGGGGGATTCCGACCTGTTCCAGTGCGGTGGCCGCATCCATCCGTCGGCCATGGTGGATTACCTCTCCTTCCCCCAGGAGAGACAGGGACATGTGAGCGAGAGGGGCGAGGTCGCCACTGGCTCCGAGAGACCCCTGGGAAGGGATCACGGGATGAATTTTGTTATTCAGAAGCTGGATCAGGGTTTCTACTGTGACCGGCCGGATTCCCGAATATCCTTTGGCCAAGGCATTGGCCCGAAGAAGCATCATCCCCCGAACTGTCTCTTCATCCAGGGGATTCCCTGCCCCACAGGCGTGACTTCGAATCAGATTCATCTGCAGTTCCGTCGATTGGGAGCGGTCGATCAGGGTATCACTGAATTTCCCGAAGCCGGTGGTGATGCCATATACAGTCCGACCGTCCCGAACCAGGGATTCCACTGTGGACCGGGAGCGGTTCATCTTCTCAACAGCGCTTTCGGACAGAGAGACCGGAGCACCCCAACGGACCACTTGTTCAAATTCCTCCAGGGTGAGATCTTCTCCATTTAGAGTGATGGTGCTAGACATATCACTTTCCTCCTTTAGTTGAAAAAAGCCCAAGCAAAAAGGGAACCGGGACAGGCCCGATTCCCCTTTTTGCTGGGAGGGATAAACTGGCGAACTTGAATAAGCATCTTGTTTTTTTACCGGAAACTACCGGCCTGTGAACCTGAATCCATTTGTACATGGTATTCCTCCAGGTGGTCCCGGTTTCCTGAGTGAGCTGAAAATAGGCTGTCTCCACGGGATGTTCATGGGACGCGGCTGAAGCCGTCGGATTCTTGGGTAATTCTCCAAGCCAACCAGGGCTTGTATGATAAAAATCATTGCTAGAAGCGTTGTAAATGAGTTACACACATCAAAGTGAATGACCAGACACACCTTAAGCGAGCCCTACAGCTAGTTGCCATGATCCAAGCGGAAATGAACGGTTGGTTTCGGATTTCATATCCAACCATGAAGGTACGCATGGCATTTTGCATGCAAGCAAATTGGCTTGCACAACCCCATATGTTTTCCACTAGTTTAACCAAGGACCGCTTGTTTGTAAAGATCAGGGCTGCTGATAACCAAAACCAGGCATTGGAAAGGGAGGCGTTACCTGTCTCAATGAGACTGGAGGCGAATCGCACCTGCTAAGACTTGTGTTCCGTGGGTGTAACTGCCGCATGGCAGCCACCGAACGACGTTCGTTTCATCCTAACCCATGAAGACTGTTTTTCTTAACTTACACACTTGAAAAAGGGCGACTTTCAAAGTGGGCTGTCATCATGGCGGGGAGATGGATTTGGTTGGTTGCCAATCCGATTCGTCGCGTATCTGCTGGATTGGAGAATGGAGGATGAACCCCCTTTTGGAATCCGGAACCTCAAACAGAGGATATCAGTCGGCATGAGATGCCAGCTACTTTTCAAGGAGCGGATTGTCCCGTGAAAGATTAGAACATTAGTTTGCAAACTTTTTTGCCAACCGATACAATGGGGTGAAGGAATTTGAGGTGCATCAGTCGAAGGGTTCACTACATATTCCCATCATGGGATTACCATGTCATGTATAATAGTATGGACAGATTATATGAACCCAGTCGGAACTGAGGGAGATTGTACCGATTCGGGATGACCTGGACAGGAGGAGTTTTATGCCGACGCCAAGTATGGAGGATTACTTGGAAGTGATCTATAAACTGATTGAAGAAAAGGGGTATGCCAGAGTTTCGGATATTGCCGAAGCACTGGAGGTGCACCCTTCTTCGGTTACCAAAATGGTGCAAAAACTGGATCAGAACCAGTATCTGATTTATGAGAAATACCGGGGTTTGGTTTTGACACCGAAAGGAAAAAAAATCGGCAAAAGACTGTTGGACCGTCACACACTTCTAGAAGAGTTTTTGCGGATCATCGGTGTGGATGAAAGCCGAATATATGATGATGTGGAGGGGATAGAACACCATCTCAGTTGGGATTCCATCAACAACATTGAATACCTGGTGGAATATTTCCAAAAGAATCCGGAGCGGGTAAAGGAATTGAAGGCTTTTAAACAGGCATATGAACTGGAAGAGATTGACTCATGAAGAGCCCTGTGGTGATCCATGGGGTTTTTTTGTTCCTTGAGCGGCATAAACATGATATGGGGCAGCCCGACTGGCGGCCAATCCTTTCCGGGGGGTGATCCGGATTTTTGCCGATGCGGTGTTGGAAGGAGGAGGGGTCAAAGCTTTTGGGTTGGTGGGGGCTTTAAGTGTGGCTGAAGAAAAAGGATATAAATGGAAACGACTGGCCGGAACCTCCGCCGGGTCTCTGGTCGCCGCCTTGCTGGCGGCGGGCTACCGAAGCGGGGAATTATACCGGGAGCTGGAGGAGTATGATTTTACCACGCTTACGGCAACAGCGTGGTATCACCGACTTCCCTATATCGGCCCGAGTATTCGCTTATGGGTGAAAAAGGGATTATACTCCGGCCGCCCGTTGGAACGATGGGTCGGGGAAATGCTGGCCAGGAAAAATGTTTACACTTTCGCGGATCTAAAAGAACGGGAGCTGTCGATTATCGCCTCGGATATCAGCAGGGGAAATCTCTTGGTGCTCCCACAGGACTTGCAGGAATACGGGATTTCCCCCGAAAAATTGTCTGTTGCCCGGGCGGTTCTGATGAGCTGTTCCATCCCTTTCTTCTTCGATCCGGTTCGGGTGTTCCACAGACCTTCCAAAGAAACCAGTTATGTGGTGGACGGTGGAGTGCTCAGCAATTTTCCCGTCTGGCTATTCGATCAAAAAAATCCCAGGTGGCCCACCTTCGGATTTCGGTTTCTGTCGGAGGAAGCGGGGGGTCACCAGATCGAAGGTCCTATCTCTCTGTTACGGGCGATGTTTCTCACGATGATGGATGCCCACGACAACCGGCATATCAAGGAACAGGATCGGGTGAGGACGATTCAGGTGCCTACCCTGGGAGTTAAGATGACTGATTTCGACCTGGATAAAAAGAAGCGGAAGGGGATGTTCGACGCGGGAGTTGAAGCGGCGGAAAGTTTCTTTAAACGTTGGTCATTTAAACAATACCTTGCTCTCCGAGGATGTGAACAGGGCCTTTCCTGGAACCTTCATACTTCGAATTCCGGTTAAAGGGGGGTGAAAAATGGAGGGTGATGGAAAGCGGGCGGGGGAATTCTCCTATCGGGTCTTATCCATCAAAGAGCAGAAAAGGTTGCCGGGAAGCCTCCGCAATTGGCTGGAAGAAGTGAAACAGAGACGGGGGGTACATCTCTTTCGACACCGCGGGGATCTATATTTGATGATTTCAGCCGGGATGAAACCAAATCCGGGACATCGGTTGGAGTTGGTCGGCATTAAAAAAGATGGGGGGGAGCCCGGATTTCTCATTCGCGAAGTGGCTCCCGAACCAGGCAAGATGCATCCCCAGGTGATCACCTTTCCATGCTTGGTGATTCGCGTCAAAGGCCCCGTCCCAAGGGTTCTGAATACTTCAGGGGAAATTTTCACCCGAGGAGTGATGGAGGCCGATCACGAAATGAAGAAGACCATCGAATCACCGAAGGACTGAGGCAGCCCTTCGGTTTTTCGTTGCAAGGGCTTGTCCCAAAATAAAAAATGAAACCCGGAACGGGTTTCGGGTGTCCGGATTTCTCCGGATCAGGGCATCTTCGTTTTATGATGAACGGTTGCCATTTCCGTCGATGACGCGGAAGCGTCTTTTTTTCCGCTCCCGCGACTTTGATTTACTGGTGGAGGCCCTGGGTTTTCCCCAGGTAGGGGAGGCGGTTTGGGGATGGCTCAGCCGGATCAGCCACCGGGGCGGGCGCCGATACAGGTACCAAATCAGGATTGTCGCGGCGAGGACACCCAGAAAGAGGATTGTCTCGTTGATTAACATGGCGACCAATCCGATAGCGACAAGGGCCAGGATCACGCTGCGCCAAATTTTTGTTCTTGTGCTCAACACTGCGTTCTCTCCCTCACTTCATAAAACCCTTATGGTTAACTCGAGTGGACAAGACTGGATCGCTTCATCGGTTCCGCCGTTTCCTGATCCAGCTCATGCATCCGATTAAAAGCGGCGATGGCCACCTCGACCTGATTGTCTTCCGGTTGTCGCGTAGTCAATTTTTGAAGCCACAGACCGGGATAGCCAAGCCAGGTGAGCACCGGGACATCCCGGAGTGCGTTGGTGATCCGGAGCAGTTCATAGGAAAGGCCGATCACCACGGGAATCAGGAGTAAACGGGTGAGGATGCGATCCCAAACGTTATCGTATGAAAAGAAGGAATAAAGAATCACACCCACGATCACAGTCAAAATGATGAAACTGCTGCCACAGCGGTAGTGAAGTGTCGACTGTTTTTGAACGTTCTCCACTGTTAAGTCTTCCCCGGACTCGTAGGCATTAATCACTTTATGTTCCGCTCCGTGATATTGAAACAGGCGTTTGATGAGCGGTGTCTGGGAAATGGCCAAGAGGTATCCCAGCAGAAAAAGGGTCTTGATCGCACCTTCGATTAGATTTTGCAGAATCAGGTTGCTCACCAAACCGTCGAAAAGGATGCTGGCCAGAAATGCGGGAAAAGCTGTGAAAATCATTTTCCCGATTACGAGAGAGAGAACACCGACTACGGCGACGCCCAAGATCATTTCCAGCCGGGAGGCGGTTTTCTCCGGTTCTTCCCCGGGTTCCAGATCATATCGGTCTGCAGCGAATTGAAGATGTCGGGAGCCGGAGGCGCTGGCTTCCAACAAGGCGATCACTCCGCGAACCAGGGGGATTTTTTTCAACAGATCCAGGCCGGTTCGTTTTCTGCCGGTCTGTTCAAACATCTCGATCTCCCCGTTTTTCCTCCGGATGGCGGTTACCTGGGCATGTCGTCCTCCGAACATGACACCTTCCACCACCGCTTGACCACCGTATGCCACTGTTTCGGTTTCCATGAAAGCTCCACCTCCTGGTTGGATGGGTCCTTGGTTTGATGGACTGTTAAGATGTGGTTATACTATTGTAACACAATCTGTCCCTGCCCGCTGGGCTGTACGGATTGCAGGGATTGTCCTGTGGCCGTCTCCATCTTTTCCGGGATTTTGTGGTACAATGGCGAAGGGATCGAAGAGCGGAAGGGGGGATCTCATGCCCAAAGTGCTGGTGTTGCACGGACCCAACCTGAATCGGTTGGGGAAAAGGGAACCGGACATTTACGGGGGCGGGACTCTGGCAGAGCTGAATGAGCGATTGCGTACCAAAGGCGGGGAACTGGGGTTGGAGGTGGAAACCTTTCAATCCAACCACGAGGGGGATCTGATCGATCAGATCCACGGGGCGGAAGAAAGAGTGGATGTGCTGGTGATTAACCCCGGTGCATTTACTCACTACAGTTATGCGATCCGGGATGCCCTCGCCTCTGTATCCGTTCCTGCGATCGAAGTACATATTTCCAATGTGAACGCGAGAGAACCCTTCCGGGAGCTTTCCGTTACCGCCCCCGTTACACGGGGACAGATCATCGGATTCGGTTTCCACAGTTACGAGTTGGCCTTGATCGCCGCGGTCACGCTGGTCAGGGGAAGGGCCTGAAAGAGTTGTGATTGATGCATTCTTGAAGGGTCGGAATTGATTTCATATTCCTGCGCCAAAGTCCTGACGGTCCAAAGACGCTCCATGTGAAATTCAATCCTCCCTGTGAACGGCTTTGTCACAACGCTTTTATGCAGAAAGGAGAGAGAAATGTGGAAAGACGGTTGCTACGGCTGCGTCGCTTGATGGAAGAGCGTGATATCGAGGCCTTGTTGATCTCCCATCCCATCAACCGCCGATATTTAACCGGATTCACCGGTTCCTCCGGTTGGGTTGTGGTAACCCGAAGGGAACAAATTTTGATTACCGATTTTCGGTACAGGGGCCAAGTGAAAGACCAGGCACCTAACTTCGAATTTGTGGAACATGCGGGGAATCCTTTTATCGATATAAAAAAAATCATGATTCGATGCGGGATCGACTCCATCGCCTTTGAGGAAAATCATCTCACCTTCAGTCAATACAGGAAGCTTACAGAGTCGTTGGAGGGACTTAAAACGGTACCTTCTTCCGATTTGGTGGAAAGACTGAGGTTGATCAAGGATGAGGAAGAAGTTCAAAGGATCCGGGATGCGGTAGCCATTTCTGACGGGGCCTTTGAAAAGATTCTGGAAGAGATTCGACCTGGAATGACGGAGCGGGACATTTCCCTTCGCTTGGAATTTCTCATGCGGGAGGCAGGTGCGGAATCCTCTTCCTTTGACATGATTATCGCCTCCGGTCCCCGCTCCGCTCTCCCCCACGGGGTTGCCAGTGACCGTGTGTTGGCAACCGGGGATCTGGTCACAATGGATTTTGGTGCTTATTATCAAGGGTATTGCTCTGATATGACACGAACTGTCATGATTGGAAGTCCCTCGGATCAACAACGGGAGATTTACGGGATCGTCCTCGAAGCACAGAAGCGGGCAATTCAAGCGATCAAAGCCGGAATCAGCGGCAGGGAAGTGGACGCGAAGGCGAGAGATTATATTCGGGACCGCGGGTATGGGGAAGCATTCGGGCACAGCACCGGTCATGGGTTGGGGATGGAACTTCACGAGGGTCCCACCTTATCATACAAGAATGAACGGGAGCTGGAACCGGGGATGATCGTCACTGTGGAACCGGGAATCTACCTGCCGGATGTAGGTGGTGTCCGGATCGAAGATAATGTATTAGTTACGGACGAAGGGCATGAAGTGTTGACAAGAAGTCCCAAGGAATTGATCCAGATCGACTGATGACAGCAGAGGAGGAAGAGATCGATGATTTCCACCAGTGAATTCCGTACCGGGCTTACGATTGAATTGGACGGGGATGTATGGCAAGTGATGGATTTTCAGCATGTCAAACCGGGTAAAGGGGCGGCTTTTGTTCGTTCCAAACTGCGAAATCTCCGCAACGGAAATATCCAGGAGCGCACCTTCCGCGCCGGTGAAAAAATGGCCCAGGCTCATGTGGAGAGCCGGCAGATGCAATTTCTTTACGAGAGCGGCGGCGAATACACTTTTATGGACAATGAGACCTATGATCAGGTCACTCTCCCGGCGGATCGGCTGGAGCGGGAAGTCAAGTTTCTCAAGGAGAACATGAATGTCAACCTGGTCATCTATAACGGGGAGACTCTGGGGGTGGATCTTCCCAACACAGTGGAATTGGAAGTGGTGGAGACCGACCCGGGGATCCGGGGTGACACCGCCACCGGTGGATCCAAACCAGCCAAACTGGAGACCGGTTTGGTGGTGCAAGTGCCCCTTTTTATCAACGAGGGGGATCGACTGATTGTCGACACGAGAAAAGGAGAATATGTTTCCCGGGCCTGACCTCAAAAAACTGCCGTCATAATGCCGGCAGTTTTTTTGTCAGGACCAGATCCATTGGACGATTTTCATCAGAAAGGCGGTGATTCCCGCAGCCATCAGCGGGCCTACAGGGATTCCTCGCAAAAAGAGGATGCCGAATATCGATCCGATCACCAATCCGATGATCATCTGGGGATCCATTTTTAAAAGATCCAATCCTTTTCCGTTCATATAAGTGGCTATGGCTCCTCCGGCGATGGCTAAGATTCCGGGTACGGAGGTGAACACTCCAAGAACCTCTTTGAGGGAGATGCGGCCGGAGGCAAAGGGGACCAAAACAGCGATGGTCAGGAACAGCAGCCCGATTTCCAATCCCCTGCGCTCAACGGCGGGAAAAAAACGTTCCAGATGAGTTAATTTTAAGATGAGCAACAAGCTGGCAGCAGTCGCTATAATCGGCGACCGGCCGATAAGTCCGATGACAATCAATAACACTAACAAGAGATCTGGATTCATACGCATCCCCTGTCCAACTTGGTTAATACAGGTTATGTGAGGACAAGGGGGGTTATGAACTTTCATCTGTCATCGGATGATTCGGCCCTGTTTCCAGCGAGGGACGATGTCATATCGATCTGTTTGCAGACAGTCCAGGAGATCCCGATGGTGTCCCTGGGCGCCTAAACGTCGACCTGCCTGACTCATGGATAGAATTTCGGTAAGACGCTCCTGACAGGAAAGATACCCCAAACGAAGGGTATGGGCCAGATCACTCAATTCGACTGACGGATTCACTTCCAGGAGATGGTGGAGGATGCAACCTGCTGCCATCCCGTCTTCCATGGAAAAGCTCCCCCGGGTTCCTGCACAAAGAAAGACGACGTCCCGGTGCAGATCCCGGATGGTTTTTGCACATGTGGAGGCATTCAAAAAACAGCCCACCCGGATTTCCGATGCCCGGTTCGCTTTCAGAAGTGCACGGGTTCCATTAGTAGTGGTCATGACAATTCCCTTGTTTTTAACTCTGTTTGCGGAGTAATCCGCTGGTGAATTTCCAAGGTCAAATCCTTCCAAACTTTTACCGAATCGCTCTCCACCGGTTAACATTCCGGCTGTGGCAAGCTCCCGGGCTTTGGAAACGGTTTCGGCGGGAATGATGAACAGAGCGCCATTGGCCAGAGCGGTCACCATACAGCTGGAAGCACGAAAGGCGTCAATCATTACGACGGTTCGGTTGACTAATTGATCAGCGTGGAGATCATCCACGTGGGGGATGATCGACGCGATCATAAGGGGGCTTCCTCCCGGTGAGAACCAAAGGTGTAAAAGGTATCGGAACGTAGCCCCCGTCGCAGGGATTCCACAGACAAGACTTCTTGGGCGGGGACATTGCCCAGATTGGTGTCAGCACCGAGGAGTTTCAAGAGGGTGATCTGTTGCGCGGCTTGGGGGCATTCCCACCAAATCCGTGAGCGATCCACTTGTTGCTCCACGTTCAGTACGTAATCGGTGTCCACATCCCCTTTTTCATTGAACATCCCGATGTCCCTTCCGGACTCCCTGCCTTCCACAATGATATATTCCGCTCCGTTCTCCCGGTCTCGGTGGAAGGTTTCCACCAATTCGGCCACCGGAGTGATGGAACCTTTCTGTTTTTTTCCGATTTCCGTGATCACCCGGAAAGAAGAGTCCCTGGCCGCTGTGATCGACTCTGTGCGTTGTCCGGGAGACAGTGGAATGGTACCGTCGGAGATCTCCAACCATTGAAATCCGATCCGGGAGAGGGTTTCAAAATAATGGTTCATCCCATCCTGAATATAAGCCACCTCAAAGAAGGTGCCTCCGGGGTACAGATGTACGCCAAATGATTCGGACAAACGAAGTTTCTCTTTCAGCAGATGGGCCGGGGTGAGGATGGTGGTGCCAAAACCCAGTTTGATGAAATCGATGTAGTCGGCCGCCAATTCCAGAAGATCCCGGAAAGCGGAGATGCCCATTCCTTTGTCGATCACCATCGTTAATCCGCCGGAGCGGGGTTTCTTCTTCCTGCTGAGGGAAGGGTCTTGGAGTCGGTGTTCCCAGATCGGTTTTGCTACTGGCTCCATATGGTTCCTCCTCTTCCTGAGTCATATGCTCCCTATGCTATGCAAGTGAGGAGGTACAGGTGCCCGTTTTTTATGTGGGTCCTGAGTCTATGTGGGTCTGAGTCGTTTGCGTCCCAAATAGAGTCTGCTGTGGCCATGGGGGCTGCGAAGCCGTTCCGGTTTTCGGATGGCCCAGATGACCAAGATTCCTGTGACCAAAGCCAAACCTGCATTTCCCAGATACAACAGAAGTTTAGCTTTGGCTAAAGCACCGAATACCGGTGGACCTAGAGCGACGCCAAGGAAACGGACACTTCCGTAGAGAGAGGTGATAATCCCCCGTTCTTTGGAGCCCACCGCCGAAGTGATCAAGGTGTTTAAACAGGGGAGAATCAATCCGCTGCCGATTCCGATTCCCACCAGATCAGCGATTAAAAAATATGTGTTGGACAAAAAGGGAACCAGAGCCATCCCGATGGCGACAATAAACAGACCGGTTACAATAAACCGTTTCATGGTTTGGATCTTTTGTTTGACATGATTTCCGGCCCACAGGGAGACGGAGCTCATCGCCAACAACGGAATAGCCAGAACCAATCCTTTCACCACCCCGTCAATTCCGTAGCGCTTCTCAAGAAAATCGGAGAGGAAAAACAAAACCCCAAACAGGATGAACAATGTCAATGCTCCAGCCAGAAATGTTACCAATAACCACCTCCCGTCCTTATTCCATGTTTTTACAATGTTTTCTCTGTATTTGGAGAGGGGTTGAGGGTTGCGGTTCTGTTTCGGTTCCTGGATGAAAAACCACAGGGAAAGGGCGATGGGAACAGTCAGGATTGGAAATGTGAAGAAAAGCGCATACCAGGTGATCAAGGCGATCAGGGATCCCAGAATGGGACTGATCACTTTGCCGAACCCGTTTGCCGCTTCGATTACGCCCAGGGCACTACTTCGTTCTTCTTTTTTATATAAATCGCTCACCAAGGCCATGGCGATCGGTGCTGTCCCCGCCGCCCCAATGCCTTGAATGATCCGTCCCGTGAGCATCAGCCAATAAACCCCTTCCCCCCAGATGGCGGCGAAACCAGTGAGCAATCCCCCTGCCCCGTAGAGGAGGAGGGAGGGGGCGATCACCCTTTTCCGCCCGTAACGATCTGAAAGAATACCACTTAAGGGTATGATGATTCCTGCCGGAATGGAAAACAGGGTAATCAACAGACTGACCTGCAACGGGCTGATTTTCAGATCGGATTGGATGGTGGGCAGAACTGGAATTAACATGGAATTCCCAAGAACCATAATCACGGGCACCGCGCTTAGAATGGCGAGAACGAGTACTTTGCTTTGCTTCTCTTGATGGATTTTTCCGGACGCCGCCACACTGATCACCTCACGACTCATTTCCCTTGGTATAGATTGGCCCAAATCGTCGGGAACTATTTTGATGAATGTCGGAGTAGAAAAATGGTGAATGATAATAGATGCAATCCAACCTGAAGGGATGAGATGTCATTGGAATACCAATCTCATGTTCCATCCAACCGCCTGCGGAGGGATTTGGCCTTCATCAGAGGGTTGATGGAAGGACAGGGAAACGCGGAAGAGACTCCCGAGGGAAAAGTCCTGGGGCGGTTGGTTCATGTTTTGGATGAACTGGCAGAGGAGAATGAAAAGCTGACCGTACGCCTTACTGAACTGGAGGAGTACGTGGAGGCGGTGGACGAAGACCTGAATGAACTGGAACTGATTATTTATGATGGTGAGGAGTTTGACGACGAAGACATCGGTTTTTGGGATGTAAAATGCACTAATTGCGGTGAACCTGTGTTGGTGGACGAGGAAATTTTTGAGTCCGCTGAAGAGGCGGATCTCTTATGTCCCCAGTGTAATACGGTTCTTCGTGTCAATGACGAAGGAAATATCCTGGAAGAATCGGTGCTGATCGAGCAGTGATTGAATTGAATCGATTTTTTGGCCCCATGGGGCCTTTTTTATTTTCAGTCTGATAGATTGACACACTTCTTTTTTGCATGGCGGGGGGAATAATGATTGTCCTCTTGCCATATGGATTAGGTAAATCCAGTGTGGACAGGAGGTCGGAGGATGCTTGCTCCCGTATTGGAAGTGCTCCCTCTGTCCATTCGCGGGTTGGTAGAATCCCTTCCGTCTCGGGTGTATGAATCTCTGGAAGAGATTCGGGTACGTCAGGAGAGTCCGTTGGAGGTGGCGACCCCTTTTCAATCCATGTTCCTCAGCCCCTCAGGTCGGATGGTGACACGGGAGAGGGAAGGGTATCGGCCCAACAGAGAAGATTGTCAGAAGATGCTGAACCTGATCAGCCGCCATTCGCTATATGCCCTGGAAGAGGAGCTGCGAAGGGGATATGTCACAATCCGGGGAGGTCACCGGGTCGGTTTGTCAGGCCGGGTGGTGGTGGAGACCGGAAAAGTGAAACATATCCGCGACGTTACCGGATTCAATCTGCGTGTGGCCCGTCAGGTGAAGGGAGCTGCACGGAGGTTGCTTCCCTGGATCCTTCCGGGGGGACAGCTGGAAAATATGTTGATCGTCTCCCCGCCCCAATGCGGCAAGACGACTCTGCTCCGGGATCTGACCCGGATTGTCAGCTCGGGGGAAACGATCCCGTCCAGGAAAGTCGGGGTGGTGGATGAACGATCGGAAATTGCCGGATGTGTGGAAGGGGTTCCCCAACATGACGTAGGTCCCCGAACCGATGTACTGGATGGATGCCCCAAGGCAGAGGGGATGATGATGTTGATCCGATCCATGTCTCCCGAACTCCTGGTGGTGGACGAGATCGGCCGCCAGGAAGACGGAGAGGCAGTCTTCGAGGCAGTACACGCCGGTGTTTCTCTTTTCACTACTGCCCACGGAGGTTCGATGGAGGAAGTTTGCCGGCGACCTGGTATCGCTCAACTGGTTCGGGAAGGTGTCTTTGCCCGCTATATTCTATTGAGCCGAAAACAGGGACCCGGGACGATTGAAGCGATCTACGACAGGGGACTGAGCCCGGTGAAGGAATCTGGGGTGGAGACGGGATGTTGAAAATGGTCGGGGCGTGTATGATCCTCCTGTCCACCACAGCCTTCGGATTTCGGAAGGCCCGAGCCTATGCGGAACGACCCCGGCAAATCCGGCAGATGCGGGGAGCACTCTCCCTCATACGGACGGAAATCTCTTTTGGTTCCAGGCGGTTGGACCAGATTTGTGAACAGATCGGTCACCGGGAAAAGGAGCCGGTCCGAAGCTTGTATACCCGTTGTGCTCAGTATCTCAGAGAGATGGATGGTGTTTCCACCTTCGAATGTTGGAAACGGGCAGTAGAGGAAACTTGGCCAGCCACTGAATTGAAACAGCCGGAGAAGGAAGTGATCATCGATTTTGGAAAGACCTTGGGGATCTCTGACCGGGAGGACCAACTCGCCCATCTGGCCCGGACACAGACCCATCTGGAAGTGGAGGAAGGCCGGGCAAGGGAGGAACAGGAGCGTTACGAGAAGATGTGCAAAAGCCTGGGGATCCTGGGGGGAGCACTGATCGTGATCCTGATTTACTGAAGGCGGGGGGAGAAACCGATGCCTTATAATGTCGATGCCATCTTTCAGATCGCAGGCATAGGTATTATCGTGGCCATGTTGCACACGGTTTTGAAACAGATGGGAAAAGAGGAATACGCCCACTGGGTCACGTTGATCGGTTTTATCGTCGTGTTGTTCATGGTGGTGGTATTGGTGGAAGATTTGTTTCAAACCATCAAAAACGTGTTTCTATTTTCATAGCAGGGGGCGATCACTTGGAAATGGTCCAGGTGGTGGGCCTGGGACTGATCGCCACCTTTTTGATTCTGGTCATCAAAGAACAGAAACCGGTGTTTGCTTTCCTGTTGGCCACTTTTACCGGTGTGGTGATCTTCCTCAGCCTGGTCGACAAAATTGCTGATGTACTCGGGATTCTGACCCAACTGGCCGAAAAGGCACGGGTGAACTCCATGTTTTTGGAAACTGTTTTAAAAATCATCGGAATCGCATATATCGCGGAGTTTGGGGCGCAAGTGACACGAGATGCGGGTCAGGGGTCCATCGCCTCCAAAATTGAATTGGCTGGAAAAATTCTAATCATGGTGATGGCCATTCCAATTATCACGATGATGATCGAAACTGTAGTGCAAATACTTCCTTCATGAGGATGGTTTCCATGGGTGTTTGGCTCCGTGTGCTCGCTCCGGTGATCCTCCTCCTCGTCACACTTCCCTCTCCCGTTGCGACAGCGGCGGAAGGGGAAGGTTTGGAGGAAAGGGTGGTTCGGACTCAGCTGGACCAACTTCATACGGAGGAGTTGGAATCTTTCTGGGAGGAATTGAGGAGGGAATACGGACGTTTTTTCCCCGGAGATCAGCCCCGGGACCTCTTTGATCTGGCAGGCTCTTCCGGAAAGGGGGCCACAGATTGGAAGTCGTATCTGGTTGCTTTCGGCAGATATCTGTTTCATGAAGTGCTCTATAACGGCAAGTTGTTGGGGACGATTATTGTACTGACGGTGTTCAGCATGATTTTGCGAACATTGCAGACTGCTTTTGAACGGAATCAAGTAAGCAAGATCGCCTATGCCATCGCCTTTATGGTGATTATCATCTTGGCGGTGGACAGCTTCTCCGTGGCGGTTGAATCCGCCCGGACCGCGATTTCTCGCATGATCCATTTGATGATGGCTTTGGTTCCCCTGGTGTTGACATTGTTGGCTTCCATGGGAAGCCTGGGTTCAGTCGGAATGTTTCATCCGATGATCGTCCTGATGATCCACCTCATCGGAACCCTGATCCACGCCGTCGTATTTCCCCTTCTTTTTTTCTCGGCCATACTCGGCATCGTCAGCTGCCTGTCCGACAAATACAAGGTGAACCAGTTGGCGGGGCTGCTGAGAAAAGTGAGTGTGGGGATTCTGGGAAGCTTGTTGACAGTCTTTTTGGGAATCATCTCGGTTCAGGGCGCCACGGCGGCGGTGGCGGACGGTGTGACAGTCCGGACAGCCAAATATGTCACCGGTAACTTTGTCCCGGTGGTGGGCCGTTTGTTTTCCGATGCTGCAGATACCGTGGTGGGAGCTTCTCTGTTGGTGAAAAATGCGATCGGTTTGGTGGGTGTGATCCTCCTCCTTCTGATGATCGCGTTTCCGGCCCTGAAAATCCTTTCCCTGGCTTTGGTGTACAGCTTTTCCGCAGCTGTCATGCAACCTCTTGGAAACAGCCCGATCATCGAATGTCTCAGTATCATATCCAAGACTTTGATCTATATTTTTGCTGCCTTGGCCACTGTGGGGATGATGTTTTTCCTTGCCATCACCATTATTGTGGCTGCCGGCAACATCTCGGTGATGATCCGGTAGGTGATACCATGATCGAACTGTTGAGCGGGTGGCTGAAACAAATCGTGATCCTGGTTTTGATCGCCGCTTTTATGGACCTTCTCTTACCCAATAATTCCATGGAAAGGTATATAAAATTAGTTATGGGATTATTGATTATTCTCGCCATACTTTCACCGGTCTTCCAATGGATCCGTCAAGATTTGGACCTGAACCAACTTGCTTTTGACACGGCACAGATGAAGGAGGAGGGACTCCCTTCTCTGTCCGGGATTCAACAGGAAAGCAAACGGCTGACACAGACGCAGGACCGACTGGTGCGGGAGGAGGCGCAGCGTCGTCTGGAGCAAATGATCACAAAAGAGGTGGAAGAGCGTTTCCGTGTGAAAGTGGATCAAACCCAGGTTCAAACCGAGGAAAGGGAAAAAAGGGTCGGAATCGCCCAAGTGTCGCTCGCAGTGCGTCCGGCTGAAAAGAAAGAGAATGGAGAGTTCCCTGACATCCAAGCGGTGGAGGAAGTGAAACCGGTGATCATTGAGGGAGGCGGGGACCTGGAGAGAGGGGGACGACCAAGGAAAGGTCCATCCTCCACACAAAGTGTGTGGGGGGAGAAAATCACCCGATTTCTGGCGAAAACACTTGGACTCCAGTCCGAACAGGTGGATGTGGAAGTTCTTCAGGGGAATCAGGGGGGGTGATTGTCCATGTTGAAACAGCTCCTGGATCGGGTGGAGAAATCCCTTGGAGACGGGGGAGACGGCAGTAAACGGGTGAATGCCTTTCGTTGGTTGATCATTGTCGGGTGTTTCGGGGTGGCTCTCATGATCCTCTCTTCTTTTTTCTCGGTTCATGAAGAGGTGGGTTTGCCTGAAACCCAAAACCAGGTAAAAAAGGAGGAATCGGCAGTTTGGAACAAAAAGGATGAAAATATGACGATCAAAGATTACGAATCGCTTTATGAAGCACGTCTGACTGAGGTATTGAGCAAAATTGTAGGTGTCGATGATGTGGAGGTGATGGTCAACTTGGATTCCTCGGAAGAGACTGTGGTTGAGAAAGATATCCGCAGGTCCAATCAAGTGACTGATGAACAGGACCAAAAGGGGGGGACCCGGAAGAGCAACCAGGAAAATTCAGATGAAAAGGTGGTGTTGCAGAGAAAAGGGGACGGGGAACAACCGATTGTGCTCAAAAAGTTGAAGCCCCAAGTGAGGGGAGTGCTGGTGGTAGCCAAAGGAGCAGAAAACCTGAAGGTCAAAGCGGCCATGATCGAAGCGATCCAGCGAGTGCTGGACGTTCCGATGCACCGAATATCCGTGATGCCCAAAGGATGAGGAGGGATACAGAGTGAACATGAACAAACAGACGGTCTGGTTGGTGACCATGTTAACGTTGATGGTGGTGTTGTCCGCATATTATATCGTGACAGGTCCGGTGGAGCCCGCAACGGATCAGACAGTGTCGGAGGATTCGGGGGATGTTCAGGTGAAGACGGGTGAGAAAGATGACGGAGGCGAGTTGAAAGAGGAAAAGGGGAAGAAAGCCAAGGATCAGACGGCTTCAGCCGAAACCGACAGTGATTATTTCGTGGGATATCAGCTTCAAAGAAGTTCTCTTCGCTCCAAAATGACGGAAGAATATATGAAAGTGCTGACAGATCCCGAGGCATCCAAGGAAGCGTTGAAAGAGGCCCAAAGCAAGATCGACGAACTGATGAAAGTGGACAAATCAGAATCGGTCATGGAAGATTTGATCCGTGAAGAGGGATTCCGTGATGCGGTGGTGATCACCAACGATGATCATTTTGTCGATGTGATCGTTCAAAGTGATAAACTGAGCAAAAAACAGGTGGTTAAACTGATCGGGATGGTGAAAAAACAGTTGGGAGTTCCAGCCACACAAGTTTCCATTGCACATCGGGGCTGAAGGAAAACCCTCCGAGGGAGGGTTCTTTTCTTGCAATCGGAAAGGAGGGAAGGATGACAAGATTGATTCCGCGGAATCTAAAACGTACAATAAACATAGCGCAAAAGTAAAATACCCGGGGGATGAGGGAACCCTTCGTTTTCAGTTGTGTCGTACTGATGGTTTGATATAAAATCATACGGTGTGACAGAGGGATCCTTTGGGATCCCCCCCCAATCAAGCTTTATGTGTGTGACAAATAACTCTCTTTTCGGGGACAAGGAGGAGTGGTTGGACCGTGCCGATGAAGATGCATGAATTACGGGAACTGATCCGACTGGTTAATGAGTCCAAAATTGAAGAGTTTGAACTGGAGAATGACGGAACCAAAGTGTCGATTAAGAAAGCGCTGTCGGACCGGCGGGCGGTGGTTGCGGACTCCCCGGTCCCTGAAGTACAGCCCGCGGAACCGGAGCAAGTCAACCGGGTGGAAAGCAATCCCTCTCCGGCCCCGGCAATGGAAGCGACATCTCCTCAGCAGCCGTCTGCTGTCATTGAGGAAGAGGACACAAATCTGCACAAGATTGTCTCTCCGATGGTGGGAACTTTTTATCGTGCCCCTTCTCCCGATTCTGACCCCTATGTGGATAAAGGAAGCCGAGTGGATGAAAAAACGGTAGTTTGCATTGTAGAAGCGATGAAACTGATGAATGAAATCGAGGCTGAAGTGAGGGGCGAGATCGTTGAGGTGCTCGTGGAGAACGGGCAACTGGTTGAATACGGTCAGCCGCTGTTTTTGGTTAAAGCCGACTAACAGCGGAAGGAGAGAGAATGATGTTCAAAAAAGTGCTGGTGGCCAATCGTGGAGAGATCGCTGTTCGCGTGATTCGTGCCTGTCGTGAACTGGGGATCGACACCGTGGCCGTCTATTCCGAAGCGGATCAGGAATCGCTTCATGTTACACTGGCGGATGAAGCCTACTGTATCGGGCCGGCAGTATCCAAAGATAGCTATCTGAATATGACCAACCTGATGAGTGTGGCCACACTTGTGGAAGCGGATGCGGTTCATCCCGGATATGGTTTCCTGGCGGAGAATGCTGATTTTGCCGAGTTGTGTGCAGCCTGCAACATTACTTTTATCGGTCCGGATCCCCAAGCCATTGTCAAAATGGGGGATAAAACGACAGCCAGAGAAACGATGAAAGCGGCAGGTGTTCCTGTGGTTCCCGGAACTGAAGGCGTGATCGAAGATTTGGATTTTGCTGTGGAGACGGCCCGTGATATCGGTTATCCCGTCATTGTCAAGGCTACTGCCGGCGGCGGTGGCAAGGGGATGCGGGTCGTACATACGGAGGAGGAGTTGAAGCGGGCGATCCAGATGGCGCAACAGGAAGCGGAGGCCAACTTCGGCAATCCCGGCGTCTATCTTGAGAAATTCCTGGTGGAGCCTCGTCACATCGAAATCCAAGTGCTGGCAGACTCCCATGGAAACACCATCCACTTAGGAGAGCGGGACTGCTCGATACAACGCCGGTATCAGAAACTGGTGGAAGAGGCTCCCTCCCCGGCATTGGATTCGGCATTGCGGGAGAAGATGGGACAGGCGGCTGTGGCGGCTGCAAAAGCTGTCAACTATTCCGGAGCGGGAACGGTGGAGTTTCTCCTTGATAAAGAAGGGAACTTCTATTTTATGGAGATGAACACCCGGATCCAGGTGGAACACCCGGTAACTGAACTGGTGACGGGGATCGATTTGGTGAAAGAGCAGATCCGGTTAGCGGCGGAACTGCCTCTTTCCGTGAAACAGGAAGATGTGATCATCAACGGTTGGGCCATCGAATGTCGGATCAATGCTGAAGATCCTGACCGAAACTTCATGCCCTCGCCGGGGACTATCCGGTTTTATCTGCCACCGGGCGGAGCCGGTGTCCGTGTGGACAGCGGGGCTTATCCCGGCTATTCGATCTCCCCCTTCTACGACTCCATGGTCGCCAAACTGATTGTTTGGGGGAAAGACCGCGAGGAAGCCATCCTCCGAATGAAAAGGGCCTTGGAGGAATTTGCAATCGATGGAGTCAGTACCACAATCCCCTTTCATCTGAAATTGTTGAACCATCCCATGTTCAATCAGGGAGACTTCCATATTCAATTTCTTGAGAAAACCGATTTGGAGGAGAGCTGACATGGAGAATGAGCAGCATCCAAACAGCGAAACAAGGAGCACGGAATTGGGCAAGGTGGAGATCGCCCCGGAGGTGCTTCAGATCATCGGTGGACTGGCAGCCCTTCAAGTGAATGGGGTGGCGGGGACGAGCGGAGGGGTCGTTTCTGACATCACCCAATTTTTAGGGCGAAAAAACCCGAGACAGGGGATCAAGGTGGAGCTGGAAGACGAGGTACGGATCACAGTTTCCATCATTGTCTCCTACGGGTACAACATTCCAGATGTGGGACGAAAAGTGCAGGAACAAGTCAAACACGCAGTGGAGTCGATGACCGGTCTCCAAGTGTCCCGAGTGACGGTTCGCGTAGTTGAAGTCCGTTTTGGGGAAGAAGATGCTGCCGCAGATAATCAGGAGACATCGCAACGGATGAAATAATCATATAAGAGACCGGGAGGAGGTAGAGGGATTGGGTGCACTGAATCGGCTCCTCTTGTTTGCATACAGTCTGCTGTTCCTGATCATCACAGCATTGGGCACCAGCATGGCCTTGAATGTGGGCTTTGGGCAGGAAGAAGTGGTGGGTGACTGGCTGGATCGGTTCTACCGAAACCCGGAAGCCCGCTGGTCGATTCTGGCCCTGAGTATATTGGCCTTGATCTTCAGCCTCCGGCTCCTATGGATTTCTCTTCAAATCCGAAAAGAAGAACCCGGCGTCGACCGATTGACGGAGTTTGGACATGTACGGATCTCCCTGGAAACCCTGGAAAGCCTTGCGGTCAAAGCAGCCCGCAAGGTGCAGGGCATCCGGGATTTGAGTGCCAGGGTCCGGCGGGAGAGAGACCATACGTCCATAGGGATTGGTTTAAAATTGACAGTTGATGGAGAAACTCCCATTCAAGCCCTGTCGGAGCAGTTGCAGCAATCAGTCAAGACCTACGTCGAAGAGATTGCCGGTGTGGATGTCAGCCAGATCTCCGTTTACATTGCGGATACGGTGAAGTCGGAAAGGCCCCGGATCCGCGTCGAGTAGGTGGTGGACTGAGTGAATCGGATATGGGAGACACACTGTGGCAGGATCACAGGATTGATCGCCGGTTTGCTGTTCGGATTTATCTTTCTCTTGGTGGGATTTTGGAAGACCCTGATTTTCAGTCTTTTTGTTCTGTCCGGTTATGGAGTCGGACAGTGGATAGACAGTCGGGGGGAATGGAGGGAAGTCCTAGGGGAGATCGTTCCGGACAAGTGGTTCAGGAAATAGGTTTGTTCCCGGCCTCGGCTGGGACTATTTTTTTAAACGGAAAGGTGAGGTTTCCATGTCCAGGCGTCTGGTGAGAGAAAAAGCCCTGCAAACCCTGTATCAGAATGAGATCAATCCCGACGGGGCGGATCGATCGATGAAAAGGGAAGCCCGCTTCCTGCGCGATGAAGACGGAGAAGAGGCATCCGCTTTCTTTCTTCGCTTGGTCCGGACAGTGATCCGGAACATGCCCCGACTCGATCCGGTGATCCAGGGGTATCTGAAACAGGATTGGACGTTGTCCCGACTCTCCCCTGTGGATCGTGCCATTCTCCGGATGGCGGTTTGTGAGCTCCTCTATGAAGAGGAGATTCCCGAAGGAGTCAGTCTGAATGAAGCTGTGGAACTGGCCAAAACCTTCAGTACGGAGGAATCCGCCCGGTTTATCAATGGAGTGTTGGGCAGCATGGTTAAAAACTTGGATGAAGTCCGGAGATTGGCTGTTTCCGGGGATTTCCTGTGAAAAGGAGTAAGAAGGTTCTGCTCGGGATCGACACTAGCAATTACCGCACTTCCTTGAGCCTGGTGGACGAAGAGGGGGCCCTCCTGTCTGATGAACGCGCCTGGCTGGATGTGGAGGCCGGAGAGCGGGGATTGCAGCAATCAACGGCTTTTTTCCAGCATGTGAACCGCCTTCCGGAGCTTTTCGCACGGATTCCCCTGGATGGGGTCCGTGTGGTGGGAGTGGCTGCCAGTCAGGCTCCCCGTCCGGCGGAAGGTTCGTATATGCCGGTGTTCCGGGCGGGGGTTTCCTGGGGACAGAGCTTGGCTCACGCTTGGGGTGTCCCTTTTTTCGGGACGACACATCAGGAAGGTCACATTGAGGCGGGCATTGCCACCGCAGATCGGAAGCCGGCGCCGGAGCGGTTTATGGCGATCCACCTTTCCGGCGGCACCACGGAACTGCTGGACGTGCGCCGGCAACCGGGAGGTTATGACATCTTGAAACTGGGGGGAACACGGGATTTGAACGCCGGGCAGATGGTGGATCGAATCGGGGTGGCGATGGGATTCTCCTTTCCAGCCGGACCGGAACTGGAGGCGGTGGCAGCGGAGATGGAGGAGGACACCGGTTTTACGGTGCCTTCCAGTGTCAGCGGGCTGGAATGTTCTTTTTCCGGTCCTTTGTCCGCGCTGGAGCGGGCCTGGCAGAAGGGAGGGGTATCCCGGGGAGAGATCGCGCAGGCGACCTTTTCCTGCATAGCCAATACCCTGGAAAAAATGGTATTGAACGCATTTGAGTCGGGGTTTCCAAAGAGCCTCTTGATTGTCGGGGGAGTCGCAGCCAACCGATGGCTGGCAGCCCGTCTGAAGTATCGTTTGGAACATCGGGCCGTCGGTGGGAGTCTCTCCTTCGCGGATCCTCGCTTTTCCGGTGATAATGCCTTTGGTGTCGCCTGTTTGGGGCTGAAAATGCGAATGTTTACTTGATGATTCGGGTTAATGTTCGTGTTTCTTTACATTGCCGACAGGAAAGAGTAAACTGAGTGCAAAGCCCAACAGAGAGGAGCATTCAGGTGAATCGGGGCAATCTTATCGATGGAAAAGGGATAGCGGGACAGATCAAACAAGAGTTAAAGGATGAGATCCAAAGGTGGTCTGCCAAGTCTGGCAGACGTCCAGGGTTGACGGTGATTTTGGTGGGGGAAGATCCGGCTTCCGAGACCTATGTGCGTGGGAAAGTGCGGGATTGTGAACAAGTGGGGATCCATTCGAAATTGATTCAAAAGCCGGATACCATTGGAGAAGAGGAGTTGCTTTTTGAAATACACCGCTTGAACGAAGATCCGGCTGTGGATGGAATTCTGGTACAACTGCCTCTGCCCGACCATATTTCTACCGACCGGATCATTTCCGAGATCCGTCCGGAAAAAGATGTGGATGGATTTCATCCTCTCAATGCCGGACGCTTGAGTACCGGTCTGGAGTCTCTGTTGCCCTGTACTCCCCATGGAATCTTGCAGATGTTGAAAAGAACGGGGATTTCCATCGCTGGCAAACATGCGGTTGTAGTGGGCAGAAGCAATATCGTGGGCAAGCCGATCTCCCTCTTGCTTCAGAAGGAAAACGCCACGGTCACCATGTGTCACTCCCGGACAGAGGATCTGGCCCATCACACACGTCAGGCGGATATTCTGGTGGCGGCGGTGGGACGGTTGCACATCATCACCGGGGATCATGTAAAGCCTGGAGCGGTGGTGATCGATGTGGGAATGAACCGGACACCGGAGGGAAAGCTGGCCGGGGATGTGGACTTTGAGTCGGTTCGGGAGAGAGCGTCATATATCACACCGGTACCAGGGGGCGTGGGTCCCATGACCCGGGCGATGTTGTTGTACAACACGGTTCAGGCAGCCCAGGCGACCTGATCCTTAGAACGTTGTGAATTAGTGCTGACCAGGTCGGTCGGGTAGGGTTTCACATTACGTTCTCTTTGTCTCCATGTGAAACCCAACCCTCCCTGTTTTCACAATGCATTTAGCCGCTGGAGGTGATCGGCGTTGCGGGAGGGTGAACAGGATGTTCTGAGTGTGACCGGGCTGGTACAATACCTGACCCGGGTGATCAACGAGGACCCGGGGTTGTCCCGGGTTTGGGTGCAGGGAGAAATCTCTAACTTCAAGCACCACGGACGTGGGCATATGTACTTTACGTTGAAGGATGATCAGACCCGGATCCGGGCAGTGATGTTTGCGGGAAACAATCGGCGGCTCCGGTTTATGCCGAAGGATGGGGATGAAGTGCTGATCCGAGGGCGGATCGGGGTTTTTGAACGGGACGGACTGACGCAACTCTATGTCACCCATATGCAACCCAATGGGATGGGAGAGCTTTATGTCTCGTTTCAGCGACTGAAAGAAAAGCTGAATGAAGAGGGACTCTTTTCGACCAGTCTAAAAAAAGGACTTCCCTTCTTTCCCCGATGCGTGGGAGTGATCACTTCCGCCCACGGCGCGGCGGTGAGAGATATTATCACCACAATCCGACGTCGGAACCGGGGGGTGGACGTTCTTCTGTATCCGGTTTCCGTGCAGGGACCCCAAGCCCCCCTAGAGATTGCCCAAGCGCTCAATCAGCTGAATCGGGCGGGGGAAGTGGATGTGATCATTGTCGGGCGGGGGGGTGGATCCTTGGAGGAATTGTGGGCTTTCAATGAAGAAGTGGTCGCCCGCAGCATCCATCAATCCCGGATTCCGGTGGTTTCGGCAGTCGGACATGAAACAGACATCACCATCGCCGATTTTACGGCAGATGTCCGGGCGGCGACTCCGACAGCGGCGGCGGAGATGGTTGTCCCCCGTCTGGAAGAGTTGCAAATCGGTCTGAAGGCTGTTCAGGAACGCCTAATCAAAGGGATGAAACAGTGTTTGACTGATGGAAGAGTGAGGCTGAACCACTCGATGGACCGACCTGTTTTTCGCAGGCCCGCCATAGGGGTGGAGCAAGCTGAACAACGTCTCGATATAATGACGGGGGAGTTGGTGCGGGCAGCCAGAGAAGCTTTCGCCCCTGTCCGTTCCCGTTTGGAAAGCCGGACATACCGACTCAGGGGACACCATCCCGCCGCCCGCATCATCCGTCTGAAGGAACGGCTGATCCGTCTTTCGCGTCAATCCGGGGTGGGTATGATTCGCCTGTTGCAGGAATATCGCAGGCGATGGCTGGGAAGGGTGGAGCATTTGGATGCCTTGAGCCCGTTAAAAGTGATGAGTCGGGGATACGCTCTCCTTTATCGTTATAACGGGCGAGAATTGATCAAATCCGTGGAACAGGTGCAAGCGGGGGATCTGGTCCGGATCCGTTTGTCGGACGGAAGGCTGAAATGCCAAGTCTGGGGAATGGAGGAGGATTCCAATGAAGAAAGCGGATGAGAAGAAGGAAGCCGGTTTACCGGAAAACCTCTCCTTTGAAGAAGCGATGGATCGCCTGGAAGAAGTGGTGGAGCATCTGGAAAACGGAGAGCTTCCCTTGGAAGAATCGATCCGTCTCTTTGAAGAGGGGATGAAATTGTCCCGTTACTGCGGTCAAAAATTAGAAAAAATGGAGCAGCATGTGGAGATGTTGGTCAGGGAAAACGGGGAATGGGTGAAGAAACCCTTTCAACCGGAGGAGGAAATGGAATAACCGTGGAGGAAATCCAAGGATATCTTAAAGAAAAAGCGAAAAGTGTCGAATCCAGATTGAAAGAGTATATGGAGAGCCCGGAGGGAATCCCTGAAACGTTGCGAGAGGCTATGACCTACTCCCTGCTGGCCGGGGGAAAACGTCTCCGACCTGTTTTGACCTTGGCCACTGCCGAGGCTTTGGGAGGGGATGAGGAGAAGGTTTTGCCTTTCGCATGCGCTGTGGAAATGATACATACATATTCCTTGATCCATGATGATCTTCCGGCAATGGACGATGATGATTTTCGCCGGGGAAATCCCACCAATCACAAGATTTACGGGGAGGCGATGGCCATCCTGGCCGGGGATGCCTTATTGACCCAGGCTTTTGGCGTGATGGCCCAAGGAGCCTTGGATGCCCAACTCCCTCGGGAGACGGCGCTCACCCTCATCCGGGAATGCGCTGTTCGGGCGGGAGCGGAGGGAATGGTAGGCGGACAGGTGAAGGATATTCAGGGAGAAGGTCGGGAGGTCTCCTTGGAGGAGTTGCAGGATATCCATCGTTCCAAGACCGGGGAT
Source organism: Kroppenstedtia guangzhouensis (assembly GCF_014637345.1). Lineage (GTDB taxonomy): Bacteria > Bacillota > Bacilli > Thermoactinomycetales > DSM-45169 > Kroppenstedtia > Kroppenstedtia guangzhouensis. Next base: position 157,116 of record NZ_BMEX01000003.1, on the reverse strand, counting down.
TTGATTACTTGGTCCGTCCGCATCGGGGCGATGGTGGCCGGAAGCGGAGAGGATGAACTCCAGGCGCTGACAGGATACGCTGAACGGCTAGGGTTGGCCTTTCAAATCCAGGATGATGTTCTTGATGTGATTGGGGACCGGCAAAGGTTGGGGAAGCCCGTGGGCAGCGATGAGGTGAAAAACAAATCCACCTATCCCTCCCTTCTCGGATTGGATTCCTCCAGAGAAAGGATCCGGTCATTGGTCGAGGAAGCCAAACATCTGATTATGGCACAAGAACGGATCCGTCCGGACCGCTTGTTGGCAATCGCCGATTATCTGACCGTGCGGGACAAATGAGCCCGGCTCCTTCATTTGTCCGGGATCACAAGGTTATGATATAATGTCTGCAATTCAGGAGTTGTGTAGTGTTCCAGATGGTTCACCCTACCTTAGAGGCGGAATGAAAATCCACCAAAGGGTATTGGATGTCGTTTGTGGTTTTATTTTTCAATATAGATGTGCCAGTCTGTTTCCACTCTATGATCGTTTTCATAACATATCCTGTGTGAATGGTAAATCCGGTCAGATCGGCCGTGGCAGACCGGCGGAAAGCCGTTGGTCAAGCCGGAACGGAATGCCGGCCGCCGCATGCGGCCGGCATTCCGTTCTTTTTGTCATCATCGATCTCTGCGTCGGAGGGATCGGTTCTCAATTTTTGCAATTACACCATCTGGGAGATGAAGGTACGGTCGGTGGCGCTGCCAGTTTTGCCACTTTGATCTCCCTCCTGAACCCGTCCAGGTGAGAAAAGTAACAGAAACTATGTAATATGGGAATGAAATCATCTTCGGGCTGGGTAAAGTTTTTTATATACCTGGAGAAAAAGCTTTGAATCGATTTGGTGAGTAAAACCAGCAAACGAAAACGAAAGCGAGGCGTTCTTCGTGCACCTCGAGCAGATTAATTCACCGGAACAATTAAAAAAACTTCCTGTCCGGGAACTTCCCCGCCTGGCGGAGGAAATCCGTCATTTTCTGATTGAGAGCTTGTCCGTGACAGGGGGGCACTTAGGGTCTAATTTGGGTGTCGTGGAACTGACCCTTGCATTACATTATCTTTTTGACAGTCCCAAGGATCGTTTGCTGTGGGATGTGGGGCATCAGGCCTATGTCCACAAGATTCTGACAGGGCGAAGGTCTCAATTTGACACCCTCCGCCAATACAAGGGGTTGTGCGGGTTTCCCAAAATGGCGGAGAGCGAGCATGATGTCTGGGAGACAGGTCATAGCAGCACCTCCCTTTCGGGAGCGATGGGGATGGCGGTTGCCCGGGATCTGAAGGGAGAAGATTACCGGGTGATCCCGATTATCGGTGATGGGGCTCTCACCGGAGGGATGGCGCTGGAAGCGCTGAATCATATCGGAAACGAAAAACGGAACATCATGGTGATCCTCAACGACAACGAGATGTCCATCTCCCCCAACGTGGGTGCCATCCACAATTACTTGGGCAAACTGCGGACGCATCGTCACTATCACAAACTGAAAGAAGAAGTGGAGTATTTTCTCAAAAAGATTCCCTCGGTGGGAGGCGCCTTTGCAACTGCTGCGGAACGAATCAAAGACAGTATGAAATATCTGGTGGTATCCGGGGTGTTGTTTGAAAAATTGGGCTTCACCTACCTGGGACCTGTCAGCGGCCACAACTTGGATGAATTGATGGAGTGTTTGCGACAGGCGGATCAGACGAAAGGGCCGGTTCTGGTTCATGTGGTCACCGTGAAAGGAAAAGGATACCTGCCGGCGGAAAATCATGCGGAAAAACTGCATGGCGTATCCAAAGGTTACAAGCTGGAATCGAACAAAGGGAAAAAAGAAGAAAGTCCTGTTAAATATCCCAAGGTGTTCGGAGACACCCTGATTCATCTGGCAGAGACAGACAAGCGTGTGGTGGGAGTCACTCCGGCGATGTTGGGGGGGTCCGGGATGAATGAATTCGCCTCCAAGTTTCCGGACCGTTGTTTTGATGTGGGAATCGCTGAACAACATGCGGGTACCTTTGCAGCGGGCTTGGCCACTCAAGGGATGAAACCTGTACTGGCCATCTATTCCACCTTTCTGCAGCGTGCCTATGATCAGGTGATCCATGACATCGCCCGTCAAAATCTGAACGTTGTGCTGGCGGTGGACCGGGCCGGTTTTGTCGGGGCTGACGGGGAGACGCACCAGGGGGTTTACGATATCGCCTATCTGCGTTGCATTCCCAATTTGGTGGTGATGATGCCCAAAGACGAAAATGAATTCCGACACATGTTGTATACCGCCTATCGATATAACGGACCGATCGCTGTCCGTTTCCCCCGGGGGACGGGTCTTGGGGTGGAGATGGACACGGAACTGAAGGAGCTTCCCATCGGCAAGTCCGAAATTCTGCGGGAGGGTGGGGATGTGGCTCTGCTCGCTTTCGGAACGATGGTTCCCTTGGCGATGGAAGCGGCGGAGCGGCTTGCAAATGAAGGGGTGGAAGCGAAGGTGGTCAATGCCCGTTTTGCCAAGCCCTTGGATACGGAGCTACTGGATCGTTTGAACATCGAAGGAACCCCCGTGGTGACCATCGAAGAGGGGTGCGTCAGTGGCGGTTTTGGCAGTGCCGTGCTGGAATATTTTTCGATGCGGGGAGATTCCGGTGTTCCGGTGAAAATCATGGGTGTGCCGGACTATTTTGTCGAACACGGAGATGTAAAGGAGCAACTTTGCGAAGTGGGTCTGACTGTGGAGAACATCGTCCAAAACGCCCATCAGATGATCACCGTCCATCGGCAGCGGGTCTGAGGAGGAGGGATCGTGGCTAAGGAACGGTTGGACCTCATTCTCGTCAACAAAGGGTATTTCCCCACTCGTCAACAGGCGCAACGGGCGGTCATGGCGGGATTGGTTCGGGTGAATGGAGAACGGGCGGACAAACCGGGCACCCGGATTCCTCCAGGCGTGGAGGTGGAGGTTGCCGGACCGGAACATCCCTATGTGAGTCGGGGAGGGATCAAGCTGGAGCAGGCCCTGAAGGTGTTTCGCCTGGATCTCGGCGGCCGGGTGGTGCTGGATGTCGGGGCTTCCACCGGGGGGTTCACCGATTGTGCCCTTCAAAATGGGGCAGCCAAGGTGTACGCTGTCGATGTGGGCTATGGGCAACTGGCCTGGAAGCTGCGTCAGGATCCGCGGGTGGTTGTGATGGAGCGAACCAATTTTCGTCATATGAAACCGGCGGACTTGCCTGGGGAGATGGCTGATATTGCGACGGTGGATGTTTCCTTTATCTCCTTGTCCCTGATCCTGCCCCCGCTGACCGCTTTGCTGAAAGCGCCTGCGGATGTGGTGGCCCTGGTGAAGCCGCAATTCGAGGCGGGCAGGGAACAAGTGGGTCGCAAAGGAATTGTCAGGGATCCGGGGATTCACCGGAAGGTACTCGCTCGCTTTGCGGAAACGGCAACGACGGAGGGATTTTCCCTCAGAGGATTGGCCCCGTCCCCCATCACCGGCAGTGGGGGGAACATTGAGTTTCTCAGCTGGTTGCGGCGAAGTTCGCCGGAAGATCCTGTTCGACTCCCAGATCTGGAAACCATAATCGGGGAAACCGTGGAGAAAGCACATTCCCGCGAGGATTGAACAGGGAACAGGATTTCCCGTTTTTGGGTTGAATAAGTAGAAAAAGGGAGGGATTCCTTTGTTGAAACCCGGTGATGCTGTAGTCCTTTTTCTGCTTATGGTCCTGTTTTTCTGGATGTTGTTCCGGTCATGGCGGAGAATGAGGATCCGTCCGTTGGTTTTGGACTCCCAACAACCGGTGCAGGGGGAGATTCCCGATTGGCTGGAACGGGAGGGTTACGAGGTGGTTGCGGCAAAGCAGCGGTTGCCTCTTTGGATTCAGGTCGGTGAGAACCAATATGAAAGCAGATTATATGCGGACTACGTAGCCCTGGAAGGCGAAGAGGCCTATGTAGTCATCCTGGCCAAAGCCAAAAAAACTCTTCGACTGTCCGGTGCAGCGATACGTGACCGGTTCCTCGGACATGTTCTCGCCTTTCAAGCCGCCGGTATCTTATATGTTGACCCCGTTCAGGGAACCTTGAAAAAGATCACCTTTGATATTAAGGGAGTACGTACTCCGGGGAGACGGCGGGGGGTCGCCTCCCATCTCATTATGATGGTTCTGGGAGCCTTGATCGCCATTCTGGTCCGATAAACCCGTCCGGACGGATGGAGGTGGAGTCGATTTGAAAAGGTTCGGTATCCTTGTAAATAAGGGCAAACCAAAAGCGAGGGTGGTGCTGAAAGAGCTGGTGCTCCTCCTGGAGGAGCGGAGGGTGGAGGTATGGCTGGAACCCGACATCGCTCAAAGCATCGATCGCCCCGATCTGTCCTTGGCGGTGAATCGTTTTCCTGATGTGGTGGAGATTGTGTTCGTATTGGGCGGGGACGGAACGTTGCTCGGCGTGGCGCGACGGTTTGCCGATTTTGACATCCCGATCCTGGGATTCAATTTGGGAAATCTCGGGTTTCTGTCGGAGGCGGAACCGGACAGTCTCTCCACTGCTGTCGACCGGATCTTGTCCGGAGACTATTACATAGAAGAACGATTGATGTTGGATGCTGAGGTGGTCAGGGACGGGAAGGTGTTGGAGAGAAGCGTTGCCCTCAACGATGTGGGGATTGCAAAGGGATCCTTCAGCAGAATGATCACAGGGACGGTCTATATGGACGGTGTGTATTTGGGTACCTACTCGGGAGACGGGTTGATCGTATCCACTCCGACGGGATCGACAGCCTATTCCCTCTCCTGCGGGGGCCCGATCGTCTGGCCCGGAGTCCAGTGCATCCTCCTGACCCCCATCTGCCCTCACACGCTGACGGCAAGGCCGATGGTTCTTCCGGCGGACAGTACATTGGAAATCCGGGTCAGTGCCACTCACCGGGATCTCGGAGTCACCATCGACGGACAGCTCGGTTACCGACTGAGAGTGGATGATGTGATCCGGGTGGCGAAATCCCGGCATTACACCCCTCTGATCAAATGGGAAGAAAGAGATTTCTTTGAAGTGGTTCGCAAAAAGTTGCAAGGTGAACAGGATGAAGGGGAAGGGCTGGAGGGCAGGATATGAAGGCACAACGGCACATCAAAATTCGTGAAATCATCACCCACCGGGATGTGGAAACACAGGAGGATCTGGTGGCCGAGTTGAAAAAAGCGGGGTACAATGTAACCCAGGCAACCGTATCCAGGGATATCAAAGAGTTGCATTTGGTGAAAGTCCCGACCAATAACGGGTCATATAAATATTCCCTGCCGGCGGACAACCGTTTCAATCCACATCAAAAGCTAAGGCGGATGTTGTCAGAAGCCTTTGTGGGAATTGATTTGAGTGAAAATCTGATCGTAATGAAAACCATGCCCGGCAACGCCCACGCCATCGCCGTCCTGATCGACCATCTCGCATGGCCCGACATCCTGGGAACGATCGCCGGGGATGACACCATCATGTTGATCTGTCGGGATCGGGAGCAGGCTCCCCACATCAAGAACCGTTTCATTGAAATGTTGTAGGAGTGGATGACCGATGCTGCGGGAAATCTCCATCCGTGATTTTGCGATTATCGAACAGGTGAATATCACCTTCGACAACGGATTTCATGTGTTGACAGGAGAGACGGGGGCAGGAAAATCGATCCTGTTTGATGCCCTCAGCCTGGTGACCGGCGGCCGGGGCTCAACCGATTTTATCCGGCATCATGCCAAAAAAGCCATGGTTGAAGCCCTGTTTGAGCTCCGGGAAGGCCATCCGGCCCGGACGGTGCTGTCCGAGTTGGGTTTGGAAGCGGAAGACGATCATCTTCTCATCCGGCGGGAGATCTCCATTTCAGGGAAGAGTACTTGCCGAATCAACGGGCAAATGGTCACCTTGGCGATGCTAAAACAAGTGGGAACCCATCTGGTGGAGATTCACGGGCAACATGAGCATCAGAAGTTATTGCAGGTGGAAGAACACATAAAATGGTTGGATGCTTTCGGGGGCTCCCGGCTGAAAAGGCGTTTACAGGCGTATCGGCGCATATATCAGGAATACCGGGACATTGTGAAACAGCTGGAGCGAATCGATGCCGATGAAAAAGAGGTCAGCCGACGGATCGATATGTTGACCTTTCAAAGGGATGAGATCGCTGCTGCCCGTCTGGAAACCGGGGAAGATGAAATGCTTGAGCAGGAGCACGGCCGTCTGGCTCATGCTGAGCGTCTGATGCAGAATGCCGCCGACTCTTACGAAGCATTATACGGGGAAAATCGGGGGGCGGAAAGTATCAATCGCGCGGTTCGAGATCTGGAGGAGATCGTCCCATACGATGAATCCTTGAGCGGCGTACTGGAATTGATCCAATCCGCCTATTACCAGGTGGAAGAAGCTGCCCGGCAATTAGGGAGATACCGGGATGGATTGGAATTTGATCCCACCCGTCTCGCTCAAGTGGAAGAACGGTTACGCTTGGTTGATGATCTGAAACGAAAATATGGGGAAACGGTGGATGAGATTCTCGCTTATGGGCGAAGTGTGGAAGAAGAGCTGGAAAAGTTGGAACACCGGGATGAAAGAAAGGCGGAACTGGAAGAAAAGCGTGATCAGCTGATCACTCAGTTGACTGAGCAAGCTGAAGAGTTGAGAACTTTGCGACGGACTGCGGCCGCGGAACTGGAACGTCTGGTGGAGTTGCAATTGTCGGATCTCAATATGAAGGGGACCCGATTTTCCGTCGCCTTTCATCCGGCAGGTACACTTGATTTTACACCTCACGGGATCGATCAAGTGGAGTTTTTGATCTCCCCCAATCCCGGGGAGCCCCTTCGCCCCTTGGTGAAAATCGCTTCCGGCGGTGAGCTTTCCCGGATCATGCTGGCGATGCAAAGCATCTTCTCGAAAGTGGAAGGTGCGGCGGACACATTGATCTTTGACGAGGTGGATACGGGGGTCAGCGGGAGAGCTGCACAAGCGATCGCTGAAAAAATCGCCCGTCTCGCCCGCAATTGCCAGGTGTTGTGCGTGACTCATCTGCCCCAGGTGGCTTGCATGGCGGATGTTCATTTCCAGATTTTCAAAGAAACCGTCGGGGAATCCACTCGTACCCGGGTCAAACTGCTGACCGAAGCCGGCCGGACGATGGAACTGGCACGGATGCTGGGGGGCGTGGAAGTGACGGACACGACCAAAAACCATGCTTTGGAGATGCTCCGTCTGGCGGAACAAACGAAAAAAGCGATATGATTCAAGTCCATCCCTCCAACCAGGAGGGATTTTTTAGAAAGAAGTGGCTGAGGAATCATTTGCGTAACATAAAAGGAAACAGGGCGCGGCAAACTGACAAATACGATGGGAACATCGAGGTGGAGGTGTAGGCAGGAAGCAGGAGAGTGAGACGTGTGGGGCACAGAAAAAAATACAAGAAGTGGGCAGGCGTGCTTTTGGTTTTGTTGTTGATACTGGGGGGAGTGAGTACACCTTTTCGTCAATTTATGGCTCTTCCCGCGGAAATGCGACTGTTTACAGGAAATCCGAAGGAACTTCACCTGACCCTTCCCGCATCAGCCACCGTTTCCATCGCCAATCCCGATGTGTTGGCAGTAAACGGAGCCCGGCAAAATCCGGTTCGTGTGAACTTGAGTCAGCCGCTGATGTTAATGTCCAAACAGTTGGGGCAAACACAGCTCACTTTGCGTCTGTTTGGGAAAGTCCCTTTAAAACGGATGATGGTGCGTGTGCTGCCGGAGATCCGGGTGATTCCCGGAGGACAATCCATCGGGGTGAAACTGGCCTCGGATGGGGTTTTGGTCGTCGGACATCACTTGGTGGGAAGCACCCGTCCTTCCCCAGGGGAAAAGGCGGATATCCGGGTTGGGGATTACATTGTGGAAATGGATGGAGAACCGGTGAATGAAGTGAATCAAGTGGCGCGGATGGTGGAAAAAGCAGGTGAAGAAAAACGGTCGCTCAAAACCGTCATTCGCCGGGGGCATCATCGGAAGACAGTGTCCTTGCAACCTGAACTGGACCGGAAAGAAAACGCATTCCGAATTGGCTTGTATGTGCGGGACTCGGCAGCCGGTGTGGGTACGTTAACTTTTTTTGATCCCGGACGAGGGGTTTATGGGGCTCTGGGACATGTGATCACCGATATGGACACCCGGCAACCCATTCAAGTGGGGGGCGGAAAAGTGGTTCACTCCAATGTCACTTCCATTGAAAAAGGACAGACGGGAGATCCCGGAGAAAAACGGGCTATCTTTTTCCGTGAGAATCAAGTGTTAGGATCGATCTCGCGCAATACACAGTTCGGCATTTTTGGTAAAATGGACCAAAATCCGACCTCGGGATTGTATGAAAAGGCGATTCCAGTGGGTTTGTCGGAGGAGGTCAAAGAAGGTCCCGCTGAAATCCTGACCGTGGTGGAAGGGCAAAAGGTGGAACGGTACAGCATAGAAATTGTCCATCGGATTCATCAAAAGTTTCCCGCCACCAAAGGAATGATCATTAAGGTGACCGATCCGCGATTATTGAAAAAAACCGGTGGAATTGTACAGGGGATGAGCGGGAGCCCGATCATACAACAGGGGAAATTGGTGGGTGCAGTCACCCATGTATTCGTCAATGATCCTGCATCGGGATACGGTACCTATATCGAGTGGATGCTGAAGGATGCAGGGGTATTGGAAAAAACGGGTCTCCATGATGAGGCCCGTTTTTTTATAAAGAATTCCTGCAACAGGAAATTTCAAAGGGTTAGGAAGGAATGACCGTTTTTTTGTCGAAGCCATGTAATAAAGCGACGAGGACGATTTTGCCAGAGAAGGAGGGGCCGGTTTGGATAAGATGCGTGTGCTGTTGGCTGATGATAACCGCGAATTTGCGGATCTTCTGAGAGAACATCTGGATTTTCAGGAAGATATCGAAGTAGTCGGTGTCGCCTATAATGGAAACGAAGTGATCGAACTACTGGAAAAAGAGAAGCCGGATGTACTTGTCCTGGATATAATCATGCCACATCTGGATGGTCTTGGTGTTTTGGAGAAGCTGAATGGACGGCCGGAACCTATGCCGAAAATCATCATGCTGACGGCCTTTGGTCAGGAAAATATTACACAGCGGGCGGTGGAATTAGGGGCGGCATACTATATCCTGAAACCCTTTGACATGGATGTGTTGACAGATCGGATCCGGCAAATGCAAGGGCGGCCCGTCACATCCACCCAGGGGAATGCAGTTGCTGCGACAGGCGGACGGTCGGACAATCTGGACGCTCACATCACAAGTGTGATTCACGAAATCGGTGTTCCGGCTCATATCAAAGGCTATCTGTATCTGCGGGAAGCGATCACCATGGTGTACAATGAAGTGGAGCTGTTGGGGGCGATTACGAAAACGTTGTACCCCCGGATTGCGGAAAAATACAACACCACCCCGAGTCGTGTCGAACGGGCGATCCGCCATGCCATCGAGGTTGCCTGGAGCCGGGGAAACATGGACTCCATCCGCAAGCTCTTTGGCTACACAATCAACGTCAGTAAAGCGAAGCCCACCAACTCTGAGTTCATCGCCATGGTGGCAGATAAACTGAGGATTGAACACAAGGTGGGGTGAAGGATCGGAATGTGGATGGAGACGGTATGCTGTGGGGGCATGCCGTTTTTTACTTGGCATCTTTTAGCAATCTTTAATAACGTCGGGGTGGCTGTTAAGAAGGAGGGAGGTGTGATGGATAATTCAGGTATGAAGAGGGGGAAACTCTTACATAATATAAAAAGCCAATTGGAGACAAAGGAGCCTGTCTTCGATGCTGTTTTCTCGATTTCCGGCCCATAAACGGGTTTGTCATGGATCCGCAGCGGTGGACCGTCAGACCAAACGGTTGATTCACCGGGTCCGTCCCGGTCAGATCGCAGTAATCAATCACCGGGATCTAGATGAAGTGGCTGCGGAGGGTCTGATCAAGAAGAAGGTTGGCGGGGTGGTGAATGCCGCTCCCTCCATCGGAGGAACCTATCCTGCCCGGGGACCGGGTTTATTGCTCGATGCCGGGATTCCTTTGCTCGATGTTACAGGGAATGAAATCCTGGAGAAGATTGTGGAGGGAGACGTACTCTGTATCCACAGGGACCGTCTGTACCAAAAACGGGCGGGATGTTGGGTGGAGGTGGCCCGCGGTCATCGCCTGGATCGTACCCATTGGCAACAGAAAGTGGAAGAGGCGGCGGATCATCTGGATGGGACCCTGGACTCCTTTGTGGCCAACACCCTTGATTATGCCCGACGGGAACGTTTCCTCATCAGTCAACGATTGCCCATTCCTTCCCTGATCACGGAAATGCAGGGAAGAGATGTGGTGATTGTGGTGCGAGGGGGCGGCTATGAACGGGACTTACGAATGTTGCGCCCCTATCTGAAAGAGGCGAATCCGGTGTTAGTGGGTGTGGATGGGGGAGCTGATGCTTTGTTGGAGAGCGGTTTTCGTCCGGATTTGATCCTGGGGGATATGGATTCAGTCTCGGATCGAGCTCTTTTAACCGGCTCCGAGCTGGTGGTGCATGCCTATCCTGATGGACGGGCCCCGGGATTGAAAAGAGTGGAGAGCTTGGGGTTGGCTGCTCATCTGATTCCCTGTCCCGGGACAAGCGAAGACGTGGCCATGTTGATGGCTGACCAGGAAGGGGCACGGCTCATCGTGGCCGTCGGTTCCCACTCCCATGTCATCGATTTTCTGGAGAAGGGGCGGAGAGGAATGTCCAGCACGTTGCTGACCCGAATCAAAGTGGGTCCCAAACTGGTGGATGCCAGAGGGGTTCATCGACTGTACAGCGGGAGCAAAAAACTTCCGATCAGAGAGATTGCAGGGTTGATCGTTGCCTCCGCTTTCCCGATTTTGGCTTTGACGGCAGTGAACCCGCGCTTGTTTTATATGGCCAAACTGGTGTGGTTAAACGTCAAAATCTTTTTTTCCTGGGTGGGGATGCCATGATTTCGAACCGTACCCTTCTCCATACTCTGATCGCGGTTTTTTTGTCCCTCGGAGTGGGGATCCTTCTCGGAGGAACCGGAGGCCACTCCTGGTTTGAACAACGGGAGGGAGTTCTGTTGGACAAACTGGAACAGAGGATGGACCAGCTTTCACAGGAGCAGGACCGTCTCCGGAAAAATCTGCAGGGGAGGGAGGAAAACCTGGAACGTCTCCGCGGACAAAATCGGGTTCTGTTGCGGGAGGCTGTCAAAGGTCGGTTAAAGGGTTGCCTGGTTCTCGTGTTCGGAGGATCGGACCGGGAAGCGCGCCGGTTGGGAGAGGCCATCCGGGCTGCGGGAGGGGTGATCGCCCGTCCATCGGCTTTTCCAAGTTTACCAGATCGCTTTGATGCCATCGTTCTATTGCCGGATGCCGCCGAAAGAAACTTTCACTATCCCCGATTGATCCGGGATGTTCGGATGAGTTATTCCGGACCGGTGCTCATCCGGCAATGGGGGGAGGAAACTTCCCGCCCGGTGTTCGGAACGGATGAGAACCGATCTTTCTCCCTGCCTGGTCCCTATACGGGGGAGTCCCTGCAAACCTTTGAATGGATCAAGTTGATCCAGGATGCGACCAATAGAGGAAAAGAGGCATCATCATGAGAGACACTCCTCTTGTCAGTGCCATCATTCCCGCCTTTGACGAGGAAGAACGAATCGAAAAGACATTAAGATCCCTTCAACAGGTAAGAGAAGTGGATGAGATCATCGTCGTGGACGACGGGAGTCGGGATCAGACAGCCCGAAAAGCGGAGCCTCTTGCGAACCAAGTGATCCGCCTTCCGCAAAACGGGGGCAAAGGGGCCGCTCTCACTAAGGGTGTCGAAGCAGCTGCGGGAACTGTTTTTTTGTTTGTGGACGCAGATCTGGAGGAACATGCCCGGCTGTGTGGTGCCTTGGTGGGACCCGTTTTGAAGGGGGAAGCGGATATGACGATCGCCTCCTTCCCCGCCGCCCGGAGAAAAGGGGGATTTGGATTGGTCAAAAAACTGGCCCGCTACGGGGTTCGGCGATTGACAGGAACGACCGTGGAAGCCACATTGTCAGGACAGCGGGCGGTCGCCAGGGAACTGATGGAAAATATGGGAACTGTTTCTGAGGGGTTTGGAATTGAGGTGGGTATGACCGTTAGGGCTCTTCGGAATGGATTTACCATCAAGGAGATCCCGTTGCCGCTCAGTCACCGGGAGACAGGTCGGGATTGGCGGGGATTTGTACATCGGGGTAAACAGTTTGCGGCGATCTTGGGGACATTGATCCGGCTTTGGAGGCAGCTTGCATGAATCTGTTTCTTTCCGTCTTTCTGTTGCTGATATCATACGGTGTAGGCCGACTCTCCCTCAATCCGGGGAGGAGCTTTCTGTTGTCTGCGGGAGTGACTTCTGTCAATTACAGAGGGGAGCGGATTCCCACTTCTCTGGGAGGACTCCTGGCGGTTCTCTTATTGTTTTTATCCGCAGTGCCTCTCGGTCTGTCTCGATGGGTTTCTTTGTTTTCCTTTCCTCTCTTTTCTGTTGTGATGTTGGCATCGGTCACGGTGGCCTTTCTCGGGTGGCTGGATGACACCTTGGGAAACCATCGGGACAAGGGATTTATGGGACATTTTCGAACATTGATGGAGGAGGGAAGGTTGACCACCGGATTGCTGAAAGCGGTGGGAGGTGGGGTGGTTGCAGCGGTAGCGGCCACCGTCACCGCTGAGGGGTACGGGTTCCTCTGGTTGTTACATACACTTTTGATCGGATTGATGACTAATTGGCTCAACTTGTTGGACCTTCGCCCAGGACGGGCCTTGAAATTTTATCTGGTGCTGGGGGGGACGCTTTTCATTCTTCATCTGGGTTCAGGAGAGAGTCTGTTGTTTCTCCCGCTCCTCGGCCTTGCGGCTGCGGTGTTGAAGGGGGATTTGTCGGCCCGGTTCATGTTGGGGGACAGCGGCTCCAATCTCCTTGGAATCCAATTGGGAATCTGGCTCGCTTGGATCTCTCCCCCATGGTTGATTATTTTGCTGGATATTCTGCTGGTGGTCGGCCACGGTTTGGGTGAGGCCGTCTCTTTTACTCAGGTCATAGAGAACAGCCGTTTTCTCTCTTACCTGGACCGGGTGGGAAGGCGATAAACCTTCGGGAACCAAAAAACCACAGGGGATGCCCCGTGGTTTTTTGGTTATTTGACGATTTGGAGTTCCTTCGGAAATCGGGTTAGCACCTGATGACCATCGGCGGTAATTACCAGGTCGTCCTCGATCCGGACACCACCGATTTCGGGGACGTAAATGCCCGGTTCCACGGTGATGATCATCCCCTCAGACAAATGATCACTGTTTTTTCCGTGAAGAGAAGGGTACTCATGAGCGGAAATCCCGAGCCCATGGCCGATCCGGTGGGGGAAATGAGCGCCGTAACCGGCTTCTGCAATCACTTGGCGGGCGGCACGGTCCACTTCCATCATCGGCGTTTTCGGACGGCACTGGGCTAGGGCCGCTTCCTGGGCTTTCCGTACGGTTTCATAAATTCGACTCGCTTCCTCGCTGATGGATCGAAAGGCGACGGTTCGGGTAATATCGGAGGCGTACCCATCGAAGATCACGCCCAAATCAAACAGCACCAAATCCCCTTCCTGCAACGGTTGTGTACCCGGGATGCCGTGGGGATCGCCTGATTTTTTCCCAAACAGAACCATGGTGGAAAAGGACATTTCCCGGATTCCTTGTCGTTTCATCTCATATTCGATTCGGGCCACCACTTCCAACTCCGTACACCCGGGTTTCAGTGCCGCGATCCCGGTTTCCACGGCCATATCGGCGAACCGGGCGGCTTTTCGGGCAGCGCGGATTTCGGTCTCATCTTTGATGACCCGCATCGCCCCCAGATGAGTGGAGACGGAGACTAACTTGGCTTCCGGGGATAAACTGAGCAGGGATTGCGCTCGGGCGTAAGTCAGATGTTCCAGTTCCACCGCAGCCCTTTGGAAGGAGAGAAGTTTCCGGTCAGCCAGGAGGGAACGGATGATGTGCCACGGGTTGTCGGAGTCTCCGTAGGCGGTGATCCCGTGGGTCCATCCGGAATTTTTCAAGCGGTCCATCTCCAGCTCCGGCAAAATCATGAACGGCTCTTCCCCAGGAAAGGAAAACAGGGCTACCAGCCGTTCATGGGGTTCGCATTCAAATCCGGTGAGATAAAACAGATTGGCGGGATCCTGGATCATCGCCAGCTCCACTCCCTCATGCTTCAGCCAACCGGACAGTTTTTCCAGACGGTGGTTCAATCTGAATCGGCCTCCTTCGAATTGTGATCCATTCTCTCCCCTATTCAAGGGGGTTCTTAACAAGATAACACTCCATGAAATAGAGCGGAAGGGGGTTACGCTGGCCCATGTTTTTCAAGGATATTGCCCACTGTGTGTCAAAGGTAGGAAAGAAGGGGTTTCGTAAATCAGCGAAACCCCTTCTTTCCTGCCTCTATTTTTCCGCTCCTTTTTTGGGAGGAAGCTTTTTCTTTTTTGGGGGGAGGAGCATGGGTTGCACATAGTTTCTTTTGGCATCCCGGTAGAAGAGAAAACCGGCGGTGAAGAACAGTCCGAGAATAAAGAGGAGCAAACCTCCCAGAAAAGGCAACCAGGCGAAATCCTTTCCGGCGAGGGTTTCGAAGATGATGTCCTTCATCAAGGTCCAGCCGTAAATTCCGGCCGCTCCGGGGATACACAGCAGGGCTATTGCCAATAATCGTTGATAAAGCATGAGACCACCCCTTATTCACTCCTTATCCTACCTTATTTCAACCGGGAATGCCATGCCCCATCCCTTGCCCCGGGTTGTGATAAGATGAATAACGGAGAATGGAAACGGGAGGACGGCCGATGAAAAGGTTTCTGATCGTGGGCGGGGGAGAAGGCGGCACCGCTTTTTTCCGGACACTGATCCAGTTAGATCGGATCCGCGTGACTGGCGTGGTCGATCTCAGACCGGAAGCACCGGCGATTCTGGAAGCGAAACGGCATGGGATCCCGACAGGACAAAAGGTGTATCCATTTTTAAAAGAAAATCCCGATGTCGTTCTGGAGGTGACAGGGGATCCTGCTGTTTACCGGCATCTGTGCGATATCAAAGGAGAAGGAACTTTGGTGGTTCCTGGGGAAGTGGCCAATCTGATCATGCAGTTGATCGCGGAAAAAGAACAATGGTTTGAAGCTTGGCGGGTGCGCCAGCACGAGCTGGATGCCATCGTAAATTCAACCCATGATGGCATGATCGCCGTAAACCGTGAAGGGAGGGTCACCCTGTTCAACCGGGCTGCAGAACGTTTGATCGGAAAATCGGCAGACCAGGTGATGGGGAAGAAAATCGGAGAGGTGCTTCCCGATACCTGTCTCGATCAGGTGTTGCAAACGGGAAAACCGGAGCTGAACCAATCGTTGGAGTTGGCTAACGGAAAAAAAATTGTGACCAACCGGGAGCCGGTGACCGACCGGGAAGGAAAGGTGATCGGAGTTGTTTCTGTTTTCCGGGATATCACGGAAGTGACTTCCCTGGTCCAACAGGTGACAGACTTGAAAAGTATGAAAAGTCAATTGCAAGCGATCATTGATTCCTCCGATGATGCCATCTCTGTTGTGGACACGAAAGGACTTGGAGTTTTAATCAATCCGGCCTATACACGTTTGACGGGACTGACGCCTCCGGAGGTGATCGGAAAACCGGCGGATACAGACATTTCCGAAGGGGAGAGCATGCACATGAAAGTGCTCCGGACGGGAAAGCCCGTCCGGGGGGTGCCGATGAAAGTTGGATCTCACCGGAAAGATGTGGTGGTCAACGCCGCCCCGATCACAGTGGAGGGCAAATTGAAAGGGAGTGTTGCCATCATTCAGGACATGTCGGAAATCAAGGAATTGTACCGAGAACTGGAACGATTTCGCCGGCTGGTCCGCACCCTGGAGGCAAAATACACTTTCGATGACATTATCGGTGAAAGCGAAGCGATGCGGCTGGCGCTGAAGGAAGCTCGCCAAGGTGCCCACACCCGGGCAACCGTTTTGTTGCGGGGAGAGTCGGGAACGGGAAAGGAACTTTTCGCCCATGCCATCCACAATGCAAGTGACCGGAAATACAATCAATTTGTCCGGGTCAACTGTGCCTCCATTCCGGAGTCTTTGTTGGAGAGCGAACTGTTCGGCTATGAGGAAGGAGCCTTTACCGGTGCCAGAAGAGGCGGCAAAAAGGGCTTTTTTGAAGAGGCTGACGGCGGAACGATTTTTCTGGATGAAATCGGGGAGCTCTCCCTTTCCACCCAGGCCAAACTGCTCCGCGTCTTGCAGGAGAAAGAGATTGTCCGGGTGGGCGGAGCCAAGCCCGTCACCGTAGATGTCCGCGTAATCGCCGCCACCCATGTGGATTTGGAGCAAGCGATCAAAGAAAAGCGTTTTCGGGAAGATCTCTATTACCGGCTGAATCTGCTGCCCATCCACATCCCACCTCTCCGTCAGCGGGTCAGTGACATCCAGGCACTCTCTCTTCACTTGGTGAAAAATTTCAACCAGGAGTATGGGCGAAATGTGATTTCGATTCATCGGGATGCTCTCCATGTATTGGAAACTTACAATTGGCCCGGAAATGTCAGAGAGCTTGAAAATGTGCTGGGGCGGGCGATGATCCACATGCACCACAGTGAGCGGGAGATCTGTAAGGAACACTTGTTGCCTCTTCCTTCCTCCATGGCACCCCCGGCATTTCAGGAGGGTGTTACAGAGGAGGGTGAGACATTGCAACAAGTGGTTTCCCGAACGGAGCGGGCTCATATTCTTCGGGTTTTTGAGGAGACGGGGGGCAACAAAACGGAAACAGCCCGGCGACTCGGAATCTCGGTGAGAAATCTCTACTACAAGTTGGAGAGATATCAGATTTCAAACAGAGAGACCGAATCGAAGACTTAGATCTCGATTGCAATTTTTTGCAGGAAAAAGGGAGCAGGGTCACTGCAAGATTTTGCAGACATTTTCTCCTGAGAGTCCAATTTGAAGCCAAAGTCCCGTTCATTTTACTCTTGGTATGGATATTGCTTTACTTACAAGGGGGTGATGGCATGAGAAAGGAAAGGGGGGCACTTGATCGATATGAGGGAAAGCGGATTTCCTGTGGGGGAAAACGCTTTCATTTTAATTCTCCTTTCTCGTCATATCATCAACAATCCATCATCAGGTGGGCTCCCGGGGTCCTGTCACTTCCCGTTTTTGGATTCGTGATGTGACAGGGCCGATGCGTCAGCCGCGGGAACCATATATCAAAGGCATGAAGGAGGCGGATTTGCTGTGAAAATCTTCGATTACATGGGCAAATATGATTACGAACAACTCCTGTTCTGTCATGATGAAGCGTCCGGTCTGAAAGCGATCATCGCCATCCACGACACCACTTTGGGTCCAGCTCTGGGGGGAACACGAATGTGGACGTATGCCTCGGAGGAGGAGGCTATTGAAGACGCGCTCCGCTTGGCACGGGGAATGACCTATAAAAACGCGGCGGCCGGCCTCAACCTGGGCGGCGGAAAAACAGTGATCATCGGAGACCCTAAACGGGATAAAAACGAGGCGATGTTCCGGGCCTTTGGGCGGTTTATCCAAGGGTTGAATGGACGCTACATCACTGCCGAAGATGTGGGCACCACGGTGGAGGATATGGACCTGATCCATGAGGAGACCCACTATGTCACAGGAATCTCTCCCGCCTTTGGCTCCAGCGGAAATCCCTCCCCCGTCACTGCCTACGGCGTCTATCAGGGGATGAAAGCGGCGGCCAAAGAGGCCTTTGGGAACGATTCCTTGCAAGGGAAGACAGTGGCGGTACAGGGTGTGGGAAGCGTGGCCTACAATCTTTGCCAGTATTTGCACGGTGAAGGGGCGAAGCTGATTGTCACCGATATCAACAAGGAAAATATGGAGCGGGCGGTTCGTGATTTCGGAGCGGAGACAGTGGCTCCCGACGCGATTTATGATGTGGAGTGCGATATATTCTCCCCCTGTGCCCTGGGTGCCGTGATCAATGATGACACCATCCACCGCCTCAAATGCAAAGTGGTTGCAGGATCCGCCAATAATCAGCTGAAAAGGGATGAGCACGGAGATATCCTGATGGAAAAAGGAATCGTCTATGCTCCCGATTATGTGATCAACTCTGGTGGCGTTATCAACGTGGCGGATGAGTTGTTGGGTTATAATCGGGAACGGGCGATGAAAAAAGTGGAGGGGATCTACCAGACGATCAGCCGGGTGTTCGAAATTGCCAAACGGGACCACATCCCCAGCTACAAAGCTGCCGACCGCATGGCCGAGGAACGGATTGCGACCATGCGCCGATCCCGCAGCACGTTTTTGCAAAATGAGCGGAGTATCCTGAACATGCGGGTTCGCTGAAAACCATCGACAGGGAGAAAAAGGGAGTGGAAAAGCAACCATGGCGGATAACTACGATCTTGTCGTCCTGGGGGCAGGCCCCGGCGGCTATGTCGCCGCCATCCGGGCGGCCCAACTGGGCATGAAGACGGCGGTGGTGGAAAAGGAGAAAGTGGGCGGTGTCTGTCTTCACAAGGGGTGTATTCCCAGCAAGTCCCTCTTGCGGAGTGCGGAACTCTATCACGAGATGAGAAAGAGCGAGGAGTACGGGATCCGGGTCGGGGATGTCCGACTGGAGATGAATCTGGTTCAAGCACGCAAAAACCGGGTGAAGGACCAGCTGCAAAAGGGGATCAAACATCTTTTGAAAAAAAACGGGGTGACTGTGGTCAAAGGGACCGGGCGGATTTTGGGACCCTCCATCTTTTCACCCATGCCTGGAACGATCTCCGTCGAAAAGGCGGACGAAAGCGAAGCGCAGATGCTGGTGCCCGAGCACGTGATCATCGCTACCGGTTCCCGTCCCAGGTCTCTCCCCGGCTTGGAAGTGGACGGAGAGCATGTCATGTTCTCCGATCATGCTCTGGAGATGGAAAGCCTGCCTCAATCGATGGTGATTGTCGGGGGGGGTGTGATCGGGGTCGAGTGGGCCTCGATGTTGAATGACTTTGGTGTCGAGGTGACCGTGGTCGAGTTTGCCGACCGGATTCTTCCTTTTGAAGATCCGGATGTGAGCAAAGAGATGACCCGTCTGTTGAAAAAGCGGAAAGTGAGAATCCTCACTGGGAGTCGAGTATTACCGGAGTCGGTTCAGGTGGAGGAAGGACGGGTGGTGCTACAGGTGGACAAAGGCGGGGAAAAAATGCCTTTGGAAGCCGAACGGATGCTGGTTTCCGTGGGACGCCAGCCCAATACGGAAGACATCGGATTGCAAAACACATCGATTCAATTGGAAAAAGGACTGATCCGGGTCAATCCCTTTATGCAGACCGCAGAATCCCATATTTACGCCATCGGGGATGTCATCGGCGGGTATCAGCTGGCCCACGTCGCCTCCCATGAAGGAATTCTGGCAGTGGAACATATGGCGGGAAATCACCCCCAACCCTTGGAACCCACACAGGTCCCCCGCTGCACCTACAGTCGCCCGGAGGTGGGGAGTATCGGATGGTCCGAGGAAGAGGCGAAGGAGAAAGGGTATGACGTGAAAGTGGGGAAATTCCCCTTCCGCGGTGTGGGTAAATCGCTAGTTTTCGGGGAATCCGACGGGTTTATCAAGCTGGTGGCCGATAAGAAGACAGAGGATATTCTGGGGGTTCATATCATCGGTCCCCATGCTACGGATCTGATCTCTGAAGCTGGACTGGCCAAGGTGTTGGATGCCACCCCATGGGAAATCACCCAAGTGATCCATCCCCATCCAACCTTGTCGGAAGCGTACGGAGAGGTTTCCATGGCTTTTGAAGGGCTGCCGATCCATTCTTAAAAGAAGATCAAGAAGGAGGGATCCGTCTATGGGTAACGAGCGACACAAGGAGCTGGGCCTGACCGATGATCAGGTGTTGGAAATGTATCGCTTGATGTTGATGGCCCGCAAAGTGGATGAGCGGATGTGGTTGTTGAACCGGGCGGGGAAGATTCCTTTTGTGATTTCCTGCCAGGGGCAGGAAGCGATCCAAGTGGGAGCGGCTTTCGCCTTGGATAGGGAAAAAGATTGGCTTTGTCCATACTATCGGGATCTGGGAATGATGCTGGCATTCGGCCAAACGGCCCGTGACCAGATGCTGTCCGCATTTGCCAAGGCGGAGGACCCCAACAGCGGTGGCCGGCAGATGCCAGGCCATTACGGGGACAAACGATTCCGGATCGTATCCGGCTCCAGCCCCGTCACCACCCAACTGTTGCACGCTGTAGGCGTGGCTTTGGCGGCCAAGATGGAGAAAAAAGATTTTGTGACTTTGACTACCTTTGGGGAAGGATCCAGCAACCAAGGAGATTTTCATGAAGGACTCAACTTTGCCGGTGTCCACAATCTCCCCGTAATCTTTATGTGTGAAAACAACAAATATGCTATTTCCGTGCCGGTGGAGAAACAGCTGGCCGGGGGCAGCGTCGCCGCCCGGGGACAGGGGTACGGAATGCCCGGAATCCAGGTGGACGGAAACGATCCATTGAAAGTATTCAAGGTGGTGCGGGAAGCCGCCGACCGGGCCCGCCGGGGGGAAGGTCCCACCTTGATCGAAGCGATCTCTTACCGACTGGTTCCCCATTCCAGCGATGATGACGACCGAACATACCGAAAGATGGAAGAAGTGGAGGAAGCCCGCAAAAAGGATCCGTTGGTCCAATTCAAACAATACTTGCAGGATGTCGGATTGTTAGACGAAGAGAAAGAAGGCAATCTGAACCGGGAGATTGCCCGATTGGTAGATGAGGCGACGGAGTATGCGGAGTATGCGGCCTACCCCGAGGCAGAGCAGACTTACACTCATGTCTATGCAGAATAGGAGGAGAGAAACATGCCGGTGATTTCCTATATCGATGCGGTGACCCAGGCCCTCCGGGAAGAGATGCAACGGGATGAACGGGTGTTTGTGCTGGGGGAGGATGTGGGTGTCCGGGGTGGAGTTTTCCGGGCCACCGCCGGTCTGATCGAAGAATTCGGCGCCGAGCGGGTGTTGGACACTCCCCTGACCGAGTCGGCCATCGCCGGGGTTGCGATCGGAGCCTCAGTCTACGGGATGCGTCCGGTGGCGGAGATGCAGTTCGCTGACTTCATTATGCCGGCAGTCAATCAAATTGTCAGCGAAGCGGCCAGAATGCGCTATCGATCCAATAATGATTGGCATTGTCCGATGGTGGTGCGAGCTCCCTACGGAGGCGGGGTTCACGGGGCACTCTACCATTCTCAAAGCGTGGAGAGTCTTTTTGCAGGGGTGCCGGGGTTGAAGATCGTCACCCCTTCCACGCCATACGATGTGAAGGGTCTTCTCAAGAGTGCGATCCGGGATGAGGATCCGGTTCTCTTTTTTGAACATAAACGGTGTTACCGCCTTATCAAAGGGGAGGTGCCGGAAGATGATTACACCCTCCCCATCGGCAAGGCGGAAGTAAAACGGAAAGGCACTGATGTGACCGTCATTTCCTATGGCCTGACCCTCCACTTCGCGTTGAAAGCGGCGGAGGAACTGGAGAAAGAGGGGATCAGTGTCCATGTGTTGGATCTGCGGACCTTGATTCCCCTGGACAAAGAGGCGATCCTGGAAGCCGTGGCCCAAACGGGGAAGGTCTTGATCATCCACGAAGACAACCTGACCGGCGGATTTGGCGGAGAAGTGGCGGCGGTGATTGCACAAGAAGCATTCTTTGAACTGGATGCTCCCGTCCGCCGTCTTTGCGGTCCGGATGTGCCGGCGATGCCTTACAGCCCGCCTTTGGAAAAGGAATTTATGCTCAATCCTGAAAAAGTGACCCGGGCCATCCGGGAGTTGGCGGAGTTTTAAAGGAGGAGGTAAAGGATGGCGACCGATATTACAATGCCCCAGCTGGGGGAGAGTGTGACGGAAGGGACGATCACCAAGTGGTTGAAGCAACCGGGGGATGCTGTCGCCAAGTATGAGCCCCTCTGTGAAGTGGCCACAGACAAAGTAAATGCGGAAGTTCCCGCCACTATCAGTGGTACAATGACGGAGATCGTCACGGAGGAAGGGAAGACGGTGGAGGTCGGAGAGATCATCTGCCGCATTCGGGAAGAAGGAAAAGGAGAGGTGACGGCCCCTGCTCCGGAAAGGGAGAAAAAGCCGGAAGCGGCATCATCTGCAGTGGACGGGAGCGATAAATCGATGAAACGCCGCTATTCCCCGGCAGTGCTCCGTCTCGCCCAGGAGAACAACATCGACCTGGAGCAGGTGGAGGGAACAGGAAGGGGCGGTCGAATCACACGCAAGGATCTTCTGCAACTGATCGAATCCGGACAAACCGGAGACGCCCAATCCCGTAAGAAACCGGTGGAAACGGCGACACCTGCTCCGGCATCGGAGACCGCCCGGGCCGCCGCACCTGCTCCCGCTGTGGAACCAAAGACTGTCCCGAGCTTGGAGTCCGGGGATCAGGAGATCCCTCTCACCAGCGTTCGCAAGACTATCGCTCAACGCATGGTGAACAGCAAACATGAAGCTCCCCACGCCTGGACGATGGTGCAGGCAGATGTGACCGGTCTGGTGAAACTGCGGCAAAAGATGAAGGAGGAGTTTAAACAGAGGGAAGGCCTCTCCCTCACCTATCTGCCTTTCTTCATCAAGGCTGTGGTGGATTCCCTGAAGGAATTCCCCCATCTCAATTCGGTCTGGGGTGGGGATCGGATCATCCTGAAAAAACGGATCAACATCTCCATCGCCGTTGCCACAGAGGATGCTCTCTATGTCCCGGTGATCCATGATGCCGACGAGAAAAGCATTCTCGGTCTGGCCAAGGAGATCCACCAACTGGCGGAGAAGACCCGGGCCGGCAAGCTGACCATGAACGACCTTTCCGGGGGAACCTTCACCGTCAACAACACCGGCTCCTTCGGTTCCATCGCCTCCCAGCCGATCATCAACCATCCCCAGGCGGCGATCATCTCCATGGAGTCGATTGTGAAACAGCCGGTCATCAAAGACGACATGATCGCCGTCCGCGATCTGGTCAACCTCTGCCTCTCCCTCGACCACCGTATCCTGGACGGCTTGATGGCGGGCCGCTTCCTGCAGCGGGTGAAAGAACGCTTGGAGTCTTATGGTCTGGATACGCAGATTTAAACGTTTTCGATCGCTCAGCACCCTGTTATCGGGGTGCTTTTTTGCGAATGAAGGAGTTGTTCCATTTTTTGATGAATAAGAGTTGAAAGCGGTATATGAGGAGCCATGCAACCGGAAGTCATGGGGCAAGGTGGATGGCATGATGAGGAGATTGGGGTTTTTGTGTGAATGGATACGGTGACAACCAAGAAAGGTGGGGGGGATGATGTTCATCCGGAGTTTGGATCACCTTGTGTTAACTGTAAAGGATATTGAAAAAACGCTCAGGTTTTATACTGGTGTGCTTGGAATGGAGGAAGTGACCTTTGGTTCAGGGAGAAAAGCCCTGCGTTTTGGTAATCAAAAAATAAATTTGCATGAGGCAGGTAGAGAGTTTGAACCGAAGGCAAAGCATTCCGCGCCCGGTTCAGCAGATTTATGCTTCATTTCCGATGGGATAAAAACGGAAGAGTTGATGAGCCATCTCAGAAAAAATGGTGTGAAGGTTGAAGAGGGCCCAGTCAAAAGGACAGGTGCGTGTGGACCGATAATATCGGTGTACATTCGGGATCCGGATCAAAACTTAATCGAAATTTCACAGTATATTGGTAATTAAGGCCGTTTCTCGGCAGCACACCTCAATCCCAAGTCCCCGATACCCGGATCTAAAGCGCTTCAATCTTTCAGTATCCAGTTATCGGGGTGCTTTTTTTGTGAGGGGGTGCATTCGGGTCCACTACATTGGAGCCGGAGACTTTTATTATGCTATATCTTTTCATGAAGAGATTGACGGAAAACATTCACCGCTGGACTATGCTCTTGAAAAAGCTGTTGGCTTTGGTATGCCTTCGTTAATTTCATGCTTACCTGACAGGCTTGCTTATTTTGAATCTGAACAGGTGTTTGGCCCGCCTGAAAGATTTATTTTGAAAAAATGATCAAGTGTAGATCTCTTCCTCCTTTCTTCAGAAACTGATATGCTTTGTGCTTTGGATCAATATAGCTGTAAAGCGATCAAAAAAGTCCTATTGCCGCCATCCTTTCGATGGTGGCGCTTTTTTCTACGTGATCAGGCATTGCCTTTGATACCCAATATGCGATATATTGCATATGACAGCTGGAACGATCAGGGGGGAGTAGGGTGCCTATTCCGGGAGAATTGGAAAAATACAGACGGGTGTCGGCGAAGGATCGGGTGTTGAGGTTGTTGCAGGAGTGGATCACAGACGGGACGTTGCAGCCGGGGGAGAAAATCGTGGACGGGGAGTTGGCGGAAGCGATCGGTGTCAGCCGCACCCCGGTTCGGGAAGCGTTGCAGATGTTGGAGCTGCAGGGGTTTGTGGAGATGAAGCCGGGAAAGGAGACCCGGGTGACCGGATTGAGCCGTCGGGATGCGAACCATCTGTATCCCACGTTGGCGGCGCTGGAGTCGCTGGCGGCGGAAGGAGCGGCGGGTCAGATTACACCGGAGACCCTGGCATTGTTGAAAAAGTACAATGAAGAATTTGCCCAGGCAATTTGGGATCAGGACCGGAAACGGGCGTTGGAGTGGGATGAAAGGTTTCACCGAAGCATTGTGGAGACGGCGGCCAATCCTTATATCTCCGATTTCACCACTGTCTTGCAGTTGCATATCAAACGGCTGAAGTTTGTCTTCTTCGGATCTTCCATGGTTCCGGCCCAAGTGTCCGTGACAGAACACCGCGAGATCATCGAGGCGTTGGAGCTACGGGACGGAGCCCGGGCGGCCCGAGGGGTCAAACAAAACTGGCTGCGGGCAATGGAGACGGTGTTGGAGCAACTCCGGAGGGGAGAAGAAGAGTTTTTGAAGGAGGGAGAGGGAGAATGAGCGGGAAGCCGGAAGGATCCACGGGACGGATCTATCTGTTGCTTGTGCTGACCACGGTTTTCTGGGGCAGTGCCTTTACTGCATCCAAAGTGGCTGTCGCCTCGGTCTCGCCCACGGTGGCGGCCTTTTTCCGGTTCGGTCTGGGAGCGCTCTTTATGCTCCTGATTTTGAGGTTGGGGAAGAGAGAAACGCGCAACATTCCCAAGCAGTTTAGGGGATCGGTGATTCTGTTGGGAGTCACAGGGGTCGCTCTATACAATTTGTTCTTCTTTTGGGCTCTCCACTTTTCAAAGGCTTCAGACGGAAGTATGATCATTCCCACGATGAGTCCGGTGATCACTGTATTGTTAGCTGCCCTTTGGTGGAAAGAAAAGCTGCAACGATCTCGGCTGGTGGGACTGGCGGTCGCATTGGCGGGAACGCTCCTCTTTTTTTCAGGAATTTTGATGGGAGATGGGGTCGGAGGGGGAGAACGGCTGATCGGGGGATTGTTTTTTCTATTGTCCGCAATCTGTTGGGCTTTTTATACATTGTACGGAAACAGGGTGCTGAAGGAGCTGGATCCTTTTCCGGTGACCGCTTATGCGATGTTGACAGGAGCAGTACTCTTGGGTCTGTTCGCCGCTTTTGATCTAATGAGAGTTTCTTGGTCATCTCTTGAACCGGGATTTTGGATCAACCAATTTTATCTGGCCCTGTTTCCCAGTGTGCTGGCCAATTGGTTTTATTACCGGGGTGTGCAGTCGGTAGGGGCTTCCCGTGCTGCGATGTTTATGTATATTGTTCCCGTTTCCGGGGTGTTGTTAGCGGTGGCCCTGTTGGGGGAACGGTTGACGCTGGTGCAGATGTTCGATTCCCTGCTCATGGTTCTGGGGATTTGGCTGGTCAATCGACGTGGGGAATCGTCGCCGGCGGGGAAACTGGCGAACCGCTCTGTTCCGGAGTGAGGATGGTGGAAAAGGGGAGCTGAAGAAGGTGTCATTACGTAAAAACAATCGGATCAAAGGTTTTTCCATGGTGTTGGGTGCGGCAGTGCTATGGGGATGTACCGGCACCGTGGCCCAGCATCTTTTCCATAACCAACAGGTGGATCCCGGTTGGCTGGTGACAGTTCGTCTGCTGGTGTCGGGAATCCTACTCCTCCTGTTTATCTCTTTGCGCAGAGAGGGGAAACAAGTGCAGGCGGTCTGGAAAAGCCCCCGCGATCGGCGGGAGCTTCTGTTGTTGGGAGTCGTGGGGATGATGGGAGTTCAATACACATTTTTCGCGGCCATCGATACAGGAAATGCGGCCACAGCAACCCTGCTTCAATACTTGGGTCCGGTACTGTTGACGGCTTGGATAGCCCTGTCCATGCGGCGGATGCCGGAGAGACGGGAGTGGGCGGCGGTCAGTTTCGCGTTGATGGGTACTTTCTTTTTGGTGACCGGCGGCAATCGGGCCTCTCTCTCGATTTCACCCGCCGCCTTGGTCTGGGGATTGCTGTCAGCGGTGACGCTTGCCTTTTATACGGTGTATCCTTCCCGATTGTTGAAACGATGGGGTTCGGCACCGGTGGTGGGGTGGTCGATGTTGATCGGGGGAGTGGCCTTGTCTTTCTTCTACCCGCCTTGGACGGCACCTTGGTCCGACTGGGAGATGGGAACGATTCTGTTAATTTTGCTGGTGGTGGTGTTTGGGACGTTGGTTCCTTTTTTACTGTATTTGGACAGTCTTCGCTTTCTTCAGCCGTCTGAAACGGGATTGCTCTCCTGTGCCGAGCCCTTGACCGCTGCTGTACTAGCCGTATGGTGGTTGGGTGTTCCCTTCGGACCGGGAGAGTGGCTGGGAGCCCTGCTGATCACGGGGACGGTGATTCTCCTTTCCATCGAAAGCCCAAAGAAAGAGTTTTTTTCCAAAGAGGCTTGAATCCTCCTCAAAGCGAATCGGCTTCCATCATGGAAGCCGATTCGCTTTGAGGGATCACTGGATCCCGATCAGTTCGTCATAGACTGCGAGGAGGGTGACACCGATGGTGGCCAGGGTCAACAAACCGCCAATGTAAAATCCGGGTTTGTTCCCCTCCCGTTTATTGGTCAGGGTTCCTCTGATCGCGAGCACACTGATGAAGATCAAGATGACAGTCATATACATTTGGCTGTTTCACCCGCTTTCCGATTCCGGTTCTGTGGTTTGGGGGCGCAACCCCGGTATCCGGCGCCCATAGGATTTCCATTCTCCATGTTCAGTATACTGTCGTGTTGATGGGAGGGCAAGAGCCCAGGCGGCCATTCCGTTTTCACGGATTTGTGAACATCATCAAAAGATGGTCAGCGCCCCGCTGATCAGTGTGGTGAGGAGAAGGGTGACGATGATGACATAGACGATGGTTTTAACCCAGATCGGCTGCATGGAATCACCTCTGATCATCTATTTTAGCCGAGGGGAACGTCGCCTGTCCAACTACAGTCGGGATCTATTCACCCAGCAAGGGTCATTTTTGATATATTAAGATGTGAGAGCGCTTTATTGTTCATTTATCCGGATGGGAGGGAGATTTTTGACAACAGGGAACTTTGATGAGTTGTACCGGGAATGGGAAGAGAAGACCCGGCAACTTCTCGAAAAATATCCGGAACAGCGGGAACGGTTTGAAACGCTGTCCGGAATTGAAGTGAAACGCTTGTATACGGCCCGGGACCGGAAGGGGGAGGAGATGGAGAAAATCGGCTTTCCCGGAGAATATCCCTACACTCGGGGGATCCGGCCCACCATGTACCGCTCCCGGAATTGGACGATGCGTCAATATGCTGGATTCGGTTCGGCGGCAGAAACCAACCGCCGGTTTCGGTATCTGCTGGAACAGGGGCAGACGGGTTTGTCCGTCGCCTTTGATCTGCCCACCCAGATTGGATATGATTCCGACGATCCGATGGCGGCGGGGGAAGTAGGAAAAGTCGGGGTGGCGATCGATTCCTTGGAGGATATGGAGCGTCTTCTGGAGGGAATTCCCTTGGATCAGGTCAGCACTTCCATGACGATCAACGCTCCCGCCTCCATTCTGTTGGCAATGTATATCGCGGTGGGGGAGAAGCAGGGGATTCCGGCGGAAAAGCTGACCGGCACCATCCAAAACGATATCCTGAAAGAGTATATCGCCCGGGGAACTTATATCTTCCCGCCTCAACCTTCCATGCGCCTGATCACGGATATCTTCGCCTATTGTGCCGAGCGGGTTCCCCGTTGGAACACGATCAGTATCAGCGGGTATCATATCCGGGAGGCGGGTTCCACGGCGGTTCAGGAGGTGGCCTTCACGCTGGCTGATGGGATCGCCTATGTTCATGCGGCGGTGGAAGCCGGATTGGATGTGGATCGGTTTGCTCCGCGCCTTTCCTTCTTCTTCAACGCCCACAACCATTTCTTTGAAGAGGTGGCCAAGTTTCGAGCCGCCCGGCGACTGTGGTCCCGCATCATGAAAGAAAGGTTCGGAGCGAAAAATCCCCGTTCGTTGCAATTGCGGTTCCATACCCAGACAGGGGGATCCACCTTGACTGCTCAGCAGCCCGACAATAATATCGTCCGGGTTACCTTGCAGGCCTTGGCGGCGGTGTTGGGGGGAACCCAGAGCCTGCATACCAACGCTCGGGATGAGGCCCTCGCCTTGCCGACGGAGGAATCGGCGCGGGTGGCTCTCCGAACTCAGCAGATTATCGCTTATGAGAGCGGAGTGACTCAGACGGTGGATCCAATGGGGGGCTCTTGGTATTTGGAAACGCTTACCGATGAGATCGAAGAACGGGCCCTCGCCTATATTGAACGTATTGATGAGCTGGGAGGCGCCGTGGCCGCGGTGGAGCAGGGATATATGCAGCGGGAGATCCAGCGGGCGGCCTTGGAAACCCAGAAGGGGATCGAATCCGGCGAGGAAGTGGTGGTCGGGGTGAACCGCTTCCGTCTCGATCAGGAAGAGCAACCGGAGTTATATCGGGTGGATCCGGTGTTGGCCCGGGAACAGGTTGAGCGGTTGGAGTCTCTGCGGCAACGTCGAAACGGGGAGGAGACGAACCGACGGCTGGCGGCTCTGAAGCGGGGAGCCGAAGGAACGGAGAATCTGATGCCCCTGATTCTGGATGCTGTCCGTGCCTATGCGACTGTAGGGGAGATCGCAAATGCATTGCGGGAAGTCTTCGGTGAATATGAGCCGATCGGATAAAAAGAGAGGGGATGAGGAGGATGGATCGACCGATACGTGTGCTGGTGGCCAAACCGGGTTTGGACGGGCACGACCGCGGAGCACTGATTATCGCACAGTCCCTGCGGGATGAAGGGATGGAGGTTATTTATAGTGGATTGCGTCAATCACCGGCTCAGATTGTGGCCACGGCGATTCAGGAAGATGTGGATGTGATCGGACTTTCCTGTCTGTCCGGGGCCCACAATGAACTGTTTCCTCAGGTGACACGTCTTTTGAAAGAGCAGGGAGCAAAGGATATCATCGTAGTGGGAGGCGGCGTCATCCCCCAATCCGACATCCCATTTCTGAAAGAACGCGGGATTCAGGAGATCTTTACTCCCGGCACCCCAACCAAGGAGACGGCGGAGTTTATTCGACGGGTTGTCCGGGAAAAGGAGGGGATTTGACATGAGGCCGGCTGTCTCTCCGGAGAAAATCGACCATGTGGGCATTGCGGTGAAAAACCTGGAAACAGCGGTTCCCCTCTACCGTGATATCTTGGGATTATCCTATCTCGGGGAAGAGACTGTGGATAGCGAACAGGTGCGTGTCGCCTTTTTCCGGCTGGGGGAAGTCAAGGTGGAATTGTTGGAACCGACTTCTCCGGAGAGTCCCATCGCCCGTTTTATCGAGAAGCGAGGAGAGGGGATTCACCATATCGCCCTCTCGGTGAAGGATATGGAGGCGGAGTTGGAAAGACTGGCAGAGGCAGGTATCCGCCTTATTGACGAGCAGGCCAAGCCTGGCGCTAACGGAGCCAGGGTGGCTTTTCTTCACCCCAAATCGACACTCGGTGTTCTCTACGAATTGTGTCAATTTGAAGGTATGGTGAAAAAATGATCGATGGGAAAGCCGATTCCCGACTGACCGAAGCAAAGTAAAACTCATCCCCCTTCAACAGCCCTCTTTAGATTGGGATTGAATATGGATGGGGTAGCGAGCACCAGTAGTTTTTGCAAGAGTTCGGAGATGATCCGCCCTTTGGCCTTCTCTGACAAACCAAGAGATCCTGTAGAGAAACCAGTTGTAGAAAGCAGGATGGATCAGGAGAGGAAAACTGAACAGGGAGGACCCTCAATGTACAAAAAACTGGATGAACTGGCCGAACGTCGCCGCCGGGTGGAAATGGGCGGCGGCGAAAAGAAAATCCGTTCACAGCACGATAAAGGGAAACTAACTGCAAGGGAGCGTATTGACCTCCTGGTGGATGAAGACACCTTTGTGGAATTGAATCCCTTTGTGGAGAACACCACTGCCGAGATCGGGGAGGCGCCGGGGGAAGGAGTGGTGACGGGGTACGGAAAAGTGAACGGTCGACCTGTCTACGTCTTCGCTCAGGATTTTACCGTTTTCGGAGGGGCGTTGGGGGAGATGCATGCCTTGAAAATCGCCCGTCTGATGGATTTGGCGGCAAAGAACGGGGCTCCGATCATTGGTCTGAATGATTCCGGCGGCGCCCGGATTCAGGAGGGTGTTGTCTCTCTGGACGGGTATGGACACATCTTTTACCGAAATTCCATCTATTCCGGCGTGGTGCCGCAGATCTCGGTCATCATGGGTCCCTGTGCAGGTGGAGCCGTCTATTCCCCGGCCATCACCGACTTTGTGTTTATGGTGGAGGAAACGAGTCAAATGTTTATCACTGGTCCCAAAGTGATCGAGACCGTCACTGGGGAGAAGATTTCCTCAGAAGACCTGGGCGGTGCCGGAGTTCATTCGACCTTGAGCGGGAACGCCCATTTTACCGCTGCTTCGGAGCCGGAAGTGCTGGATCAGGTGAGGAGATTGCTCAGTTTCTTGCCTCAGAACAACGTGGAGGATCCTCCCCGGATCTACGCCAAAGAGGACGATGGCTGGGTGGAGGATTTGATCGATGTGGTTCCGGTGGAAGGGACCAAGGTGTATGATGTGCGCCAGGTGATCGATTGTGTCATCGACCGGGGGGGCTTTATGGAAGTGCAGGAGAAATTCGCCCGAAACATTGTTGTCGGTTTTGGCCGGATCGACGGACAACCGGTGGGCATCGCCGCCAACCAGCCCAAAGTGATGGCTGGGGGATTGGATATCGATTCCTCCGACAAATTGAGCCGGTTTATCCGGTTTTGTGACAGTTTCAACATTCCGGTGATCACCTTTGTGGATGTGACCGGGTTTTTCCCGGGGGTGAATCAGGAGCACCGGGGGATCATCCGCCACGGAGCAAAGATCTTGTATGCCTATTCCGAGGCGACAGTACCCAAAATCACTGTCATCACCCGCAAGGCTTTTGGTGGTGCTTATGTGGCTCTCAACAGCAAGGCGATTGGGGCGGATATGGTTTACGCCTGGCCTTCCGCGGAGGTGGCGGTGATGGGGCCGGAAGGGGCGGCCAATATCATCTACAGCCGACAGATCCGGGAAAGCGATGATCCAGCGGCCACCCGCGCTGAGAAGATCGAGGAGTACCGCAACAAATTTGCCAACCCTTACGTGGCGGCATCTAAGGGAATGGTGGACGATGTGATCGATCCCAGGGAAACCCGGCAAAAGTTGAAACAAGCCCTGGAGATGTTGCGGAACAAACGAGAGGACCGGCCTGCGAAAAAACACGGAAACATTCCGCTTTAAAAAGGAGGATCCGGTCATGGGCGAAAAAAATCCGATTCCGGTCCACCTGTTCCGCGGATTCCGACGGGAAAGCCTTCCCAACCGAAGGGAGACCGTGTTGAAACCCTGTCGCAAACTGCGCTTGTTGCATTCTTTTCAAGTCCGATTCATCCGCGGTCCCCGGGATGTCTCTCCCTGGCGGGAGTCAGGGAGGAGACATCTCCTGGGATTGGAGAGAGGGATGGTGCGTCCGGTCCGGAATGATTGGGGATCCCAATGGAGAAAAAGGCCGTTCCGATAACCCTCTGAATGGGGGGCGCTCAAGATATGGCCTCCCGTCGGAGCGAGGGATTTGATGGTTGGTCCCGGATGCCCGGCCTTTGGATGTAAAACAGAAACATTGGAGGAATCAGCATGATCAATGAAAAGCGTTTGTTGGAAGAATTTTTGGAGTTGGTTCGGACCGACAGCGAGACCGGAGACGAGCGGGCGATTTGCGATCTGTTGAAGGAGAAGCTGACCGAAATGGGATTTGTGGTGACTGAAGACGATTCCGCTCAAGTGACCGGTCATGGGTCAGGGAACCTGATTGCCACATTGGCAGGGGATGATCCCGCTGCACCGGCGATCTATTTCACCGGCCACATGGATACTGTTGCTCCTGGTGTCGGAGTGAAGCCCCGGGTGGAGGGGGGCTATGTGAAGAGTGATGGGGCCACCGTATTGGGGGCCGATGACAAAGCCGGCTTGGCTGCGATCCTGGAAGGGATACGCACTGTGAAGGAGAAAGGGATTTCCCATGGCTCGATCCAGTTGATCATCACTGCCGGCGAGGAATCGGGACTGGTTGGTTCCAAAAATCTCGATCCCGGGTTGCTGAAAGCGGACTTCGGTTTTGCTGTGGATTCCAACGGCCCAGTAGGGGAGATTATCACCGAGGCTCCCTCCCAAGTGCGGCTCGATGTGGTGATCCGGGGGAAAGCCGCTCATGCGGGGGTGAATCCGGAAGACGGTATCAGCGCGATTCAGGTGGCCAGTCGGGCCATCTCCAAGATCCCTCTGGGTCGGATCGACGGGGAAACCACCGCCAATATCGGCAAGTTTAAGGGGGGTACTGCTTCCAATGTGATTCCCGAGACGGTTGAAATCCTCGCCGAAGCCCGCAGCCGGGATGAAGCCAAATTGGAAGCCCAGGTCGACAAAATGGTGAAGGGCTTCAAAGAGACGGCATCCGAGCTGGGTGCTGAGGCGGAAGTAAAAGTGACCCGGATGTATCCGGCTTTTAAGTTCGGAAAATCAGATCCCGTCGTCCAAAAGGCAATCGCTGCGGTGAAAAAAGTGGGCCGTCAACCGAAATTGCTGGCCAGCGGCGGCGGAAGCGATGCCAATGTCATCGCTGGTCACGGTATCCCCACGGTCAATCTGGCCATCGGGTATGAAGAGATTCACACCACCGAAGAACGGATGCCAATCGCAGAGTTGAACAAGGCGGCGGAACTGGTGGCTGCCTTGATTGAGGTGAGCCGGGAATGAACGGGGACAGGCACACGGATAAGACATCCGTGAGCCTTTTTTTGGGGGGATGAGAAAAATGGGATGATTCAATCGCGCAAACAGCGATGCAAAGCAGGCTGTCTCCTCATCCGGAGTGCTGTCCCGGAGGATGCCGCCGCTCTTCTGAACCTCACCCGGTCTGTGATTGCGGAAGAGCGATACCAGGTGACGGAATTGAGTGAGTTCCGGACGACGGTGGAGCAGGAGGAGAAATGGATCAGGAAGATTTCTGACTCTCCGGACGGATTGTTGCTGGTGGCGGAAGCGAGGGGGGAGATTATAGGGATGTTGAACTTTCACAGAGAGAAAAAGAAACGCCTTCGTCATACCGGTTTTTTTGGAATGAGTGTGTGCAAAGAGTGGCGAGGCAATAAAGTGGGCTTCACCCTGCTGCGAACATTGTTGGACTGGGCCAAAGCCCATCGGGTTATCGAGAAGGTGTGTCTGGAGGTGCTGGCGGACAACGATGCGGCCATCGCTCTTTATCACCGGTTGGGCTTCCGAGAGGAGGGTCGGTGGATTCGACAAGTGAAGATGGGAGAAGGAAGATACATGGATCTGATTCAGATGGGGCGGTTTGTGGAGGAGAAAGAGCAAACTGCTGAACAGTCTGGATAGAATCCCCCTGTATTTCACACACTTTTAAAGATGGTGAGTGAAAGGGGATATCATTGTGAAGCGTCTGATGCAAGACGGGGTCAACCGGAGATACTCATTTTGTCCAAGTTGGTTGCATTTGAATCAGGTGGACCGATCACCCACCTCTGCCGTTCCCGTGAAGGAAGAAATGATTGACGACTTCAATTGGAAAATCAAAGGTCGAGAGGTTGGAGTTATATGGAGGTACACGCTCTGGAAGTGCACGGACTCGACGGGGAACATCCATTGGGTGGAAACCAGCCGTGGCACTTTGAACCTCTACTTTTTCTCCATTCCACTGATCGGCGAAGAGCGGGCTCTGTCCATCTCTCCTGATCCGGTTTGATGCTTTGATTTCCGATGGAGAAGTGGCCGTTTTGATAATGTACTGGCTATGAATATCCTTATGGATTATATGAGTGTGCTGCTGAAGCCGCATCAAAAGGAATTTGTGGCTGCAGGTAGAGCTGTCGCTTTCCTTGCAGCTTTTTACTTGCTGAAGACAGTCCATTCGTCAGGCTTTCACAAAACGGCCAAGGATCGGGGATAAATTTCGATGGACAGAGGGGTTTTTCCGATAATCTCTCCATCCGTATGGACGACAAGGGGTGGGTCGGAGCGGAGTGTGATCCGGCGTCCCTCCAGAAGGAGGACGGAAGGGTGGGAGGTATGTCCGCCTTTGTAGACGGAGGGAAAGAGTTTTATGAGCTCTCCTCTGGTCAACCCGTGAACGCAGCAGAGATCCAGGACTCCGTCATCATGGCGGGCGCCGGGGCAGATCTGCATGCCGCCGCCATAATTGGGTTGGTTGCAGATGGCCACCATCCACACTTGTTCAAAGGTTTGTTCGATTCCATCCGTCATCAACGTCACCCGAGCTGGTTGGAATTGTCTCAATGTCTGGAGAAAGCCGAACAAATATGCGAAGCGGCCAAGGCGTCTGCTGAAGGAAGATTGATTTACCAATTGTGCCACTTGCCCGTCAAATCCGATTCCTGCAAAGCCGATCAGGAATCGATTTCCAATCCGTGCGGTATCCATCTGTTGTATTTTGTTTTGGAGCACACGTTGCAAAGCTTTTTTCGGATGCAGTGGAATTCCTTGGGCTTTAGCAAAATCGTTTCCCGACCCTGCCGGAATATAGCCGAGGGGAATCTCCGAATCCACCAGTGCATTTCCCGCTTCATGTACTGTTCCATCCCCTCCTACCGCCACCACTGCCTGAATGTCGCGGCCGATCATCGACCGGATCAGTTTCACGGCATGACCGGGGGCGTTGGTAAAGTGGACCTCATAGGGGGTCTGATTTTGGATGAGCCAACTTTCCACCTTGGACCAGACCCGTCGTCCCCGGCCGTTGCCGGCTACCGGGTTGATGATGAAGACATACATAGGATCACACCTCGATATCCTGCTTTTTCCACGTTCCATACAGCAGTCGGTTCAGTTGCAGAAAAAGGCCGGGAGCCCACCGGCGCAGGCGCATCGCCCAGCTCAGGCTGTGGGGGATGACCCTCATACGGGGACGGTCGATCAACTTTAGGGCATGGCGGGCGACAGTGTTGGCATCCAACAGTTGCCGGGCAATCAAAGGCGGAAATAACCTGGAAGGATCTCTATCGCAAAAGAAGGGGGTTTGCACAGGTCCTGGACACAGAACCCCCACCTGGATCACGGGGGCATACTCCAGGTGGAGTGACTCTGAAAATCCGACCAGAGCAAATTTGGAGGCGACGTAGGCGGCCAGATTGGGACTTCCGGAAAGTCCCGCCACCGAGGCGATGTTTACCACCCGGCCCCCGCCCCGCTCCAACATATGGGGAAGAAGGGTCAGAGTCATGCGAACCGCCCCAAGGTAGTTAGTCTCCATCATCGCCTGGTAATCAGAAAGTGGAATTTGAAGGGCTCCGCCAAAGCGGCCGAATCCGGCGTTATTGATCAGTACATCCACCTGTTGGTGGCGCTGGATGATTTGGTCTGTCAAGTTTTCCACTTCTTGTTGGCGGGTTACGTCACAAGTGAATACTTCTCCAGTTCCCAGCTCTTCTCTCAGATGGTGGAGAGATCGTTCGTTTCGGGCCACCAGCAGGGGAAAATCCCCTCTGGCAACCAGTTCCCGTGCGATTTCCTTGCCGATGCCGCTGGAAGCCCCGGTGATCAAAACTTTTCGTGTCATTTGAACCCCCCGTTCACGTCATCGGGACCTGGGGGAGAATGTTGCCGTCAATCCGTTCAAAGATATCATCCAGACTCCGTCCGGTGATCGTCAATCCGTGGTTTTTCAATCCTACCACCGCACGGGAAGGATCCTCCGCTTTCCGGATCTGATCTGCCACCGCTTCCGCCAGTTGTACTGTGCCGCAAGGAAAGTTGATTTCTGTCGAAGGCACCCCGTCCATCCAGGCATGTATATGGATAATGGCCCCCACCTCAGGATGTTCCGTATAGATCATCCAGTGTTCAATTGCATCGACGGAAGCCCGTTTGGGTTCGATATGAGGAGGTACGCTGATTTCCATAGCCGGGGTGGTTTCATCAAAGCCTTTGATCAACAGAATGTCCCGTCCGATTTGGTGGAGGTTGCCTTTATTGACTCCGCGTGCGCTCATCCAGAATTGGTTTTCTTCTCTGCGTGCGCTCAGATTTCCATAGCTGAGACCGCCGATTCCGTATAATCGTTGGATATGCCGATAATCTTTGGGAGGCAAGAGCTCCTGGATCGGGAAAGGGGCGGGCAGCAAGTTCATCTTATCCAGTTTTTTGCCGGCCCGGTGAATGTCCCGGGTGATTCCGTCCCCTTCCCACAATGGTTCCGGGAGATCGGGAAAAAAGGTGTTATCGATGACCAATTGTGAGGTGGCCAAAGGCTGCAACCGCTCAAACACCTCTTGAAAGTAACCTTCTGTACCGAAGGTTTCCTTTACAGGGTAACACCCCTGTTCCAAGGTGATAAAATAGGTTTCCGGTTCCTTGTTGCCGGTGGAAAGATAGATCATCAGGTTCCCGAGGGAACGGATCAGAACAGGGTACGCTGTATGTAAAATATTGTTTGTCTGTGGTTTGCCTTCGGCCACTGTCACAACAAATGTTCCTTTTCCACTCCGGCGAAAATGACGGGGGGAGGCCGCATCAACAAAATTGAAGACCAGCTGGATCTCTGGCGGGATTTCCTCATCCAACTGATGATACCCGTTGGTTTCCATTTCCCGTTGCAATCCGGAAGCAAACTCTTTCAAAAAGGAGGATTGATCCCGGGGTCCGGTCATTGCGAAGGTATTCATCTTATTCATCCCTCCTGAGATACCAATGTTTGTTTTTTATTTTTCCCTATAAACCCAAAATATACCTAAAATGAACCGACTCGTTGTCTTGCAGTATCATCCATGCAGCATAAACCTGGGAGCTTGCGCATACTCCCTTTCCGAAGGAAGAAAAGGGGGAATTGATGTGATTATTTGGAGACAAGGGACGGTTCTTAGGGTGGTGGAGGAAGAGACTAAGGTGCAATGGTTGGAAGTGAGAGGGGAGGAGGGAAAAGAGGAAACGGCGGTTCATTATCCATTCCTGTTTGGACGGTGTAAACCGGGAGATCGGGTGTGGCTTAACACCACCGCGGTCCGGTTGGGTCTGGGGACTGGTGGGGTCCACTTTGTGGCGGGTCTGGTGGATCGTCCACCCAAGCCGGAACCGGTGCAGGGTCACATGATGAAATTGCGTTACACCCCCTGGCAGGTGGCCTTGGCGACCGGAGAAGAGCCGGGGAGCCGTCATTCCAACATTCTGAAAGAAAGGCGCTCACTAGAGGGTGCACCGGTTTTGATCGGGGAGTTGCACAGCATGTTGCCTGTGGTTGTAACCACTTGGCGGGGCTTGGCTAGCAGTGACAAACTGCCCCGCATCGTCTATGTGATGACGGACGGCGGCGCTCTTCCGGCCCCCTTCAGCCGTCACATTCAGACGTTGAAAGGGATTGGCTGGCTGACGGGTACAGTCACCTGTGGCCATGCTTTCGGAGGGGATCTGGAAGCGGTCAATCTCTACTCCGGGCTGTTGTTGGCCCGTCATGCCCTGAAAGCGGATCTGATCTTTGTATCCATGGGACCGGGAATCGTCGGGACCGGGACTCCTTTCGGCTTTTCAGGCGTGGAGCAGGGGCAAGCGGTCAACGGGGTTCACAGTCTGCAGGGGCTGCCTGTGGTGATCCCCCGGATCCAATCAGTGGATCCGAGAAGACGACATCTCGGATTGAGCCATCACACGGTGACCAACCTCGCGTCGGTGGCGCTGGCCCCTGCGGTGGTTCCCTTTCCGCAGCCTTTGCCCGAAGAGATTCTTGGAGAGATCAAGACGTTGCGGGAGCGTTGCGGGGTGCGCCACCACTGGTTGGATGTTCCCATCACCGTCGGAGAAGTGGAAGACCGTCTCCTGGATTATCCGAAGAAGATCCGCAGTATGGGGCGCGGCATCCAGGAGGATCCGCTTTTCTACCGGACCATCTCCGCTTCGGCTATTGTTGCCTTTCAACTGTGGAAACTGATCGATTCCGGCTGGACTGCCGCCGACGCAACAGCTCATCTAATGTCCCTTGGTGTCTAGACCATTGCCGTAGCCAGGCCCGTACCTGCCAGCCTTTCCCTATGATCCGAAGCTGTCTTTCCCCCAGCTCCACTTTCATTTTCCCACCTCCGGTTCACTGATTTGCCACCAGTTTATCTGGGGAGAAGGAAGATTATACCTGCCTATTTTCGGCGGCGATGACGACATCGTGTATAATGGATGCGGAGGACAAAGGAGGCGCTGAAGTTGAGCAGACTGGAAGAGAAAACGATCCAAAGTCATACCATCTTTGAGGGCCGGGTGATTCGGGTGGAGCTGGATGAAGTGGGACTGCCCAACGGTAAAACCTCCACCCGGGAATTGGTCAGGCATCCCGGGGCGGTCTCAGTGCTGGCTGTCACGGAGAAAGGGAAGATCGTCTTGGTGCGGCAGTACCGGAAACCCTTGGAAAAGGAGATTCTCGAATTACCCGCAGGCAAGCTGGAGCCGGGAGAGAATCCCGCAGAATGCGCTCTGCGGGAGCTGGAGGAAGAGACTGGATACCGGGCGGAGGCATTGAGACATCTGGTCTCCTTTTACACTTCTCCCGGGTTTGCGGACGAGCTGTTGCACCTGTATGAGGCTCAGGGGGTGTCAGAGGGTACCTTTCAACCCGATGAGGATGAATTTGTGGAACGGGTAGAGCTGACTCTGGAAGAAGCCTTTGAGCGGATGGAGTCCGGGGAGATCTGTGATGCCAAGACCGTGACCGCTCTTTATATACTGCAAGGCCGGGAGCAGAGTACCCGATGAACCTGAAGCCGATCTTTGCCGACCTCCATATCCACATCGGCCAAACCGAAGATGGACTCCCTGTGAAAATCACCGGTGCCCGCAATCTCACCTTTGACAATATTGTTCAAGAAGCGTCTCACCGCAAAGGAATCCGCATGATCGGCATCATCGACGCTCATTCACCGCCGGTACAAAAAGAGATCGCCCGCAATCTGGATGAAGGACGTTATGAATCCCTGGCCGGAGGAGGCATCCGTTACCGGGATACCACCGCGATTCTCGGCGTGGAGATCGAAGTAAGGGAGAGGGGAGAAGGTGCGGCCCATCTTCTCGCTTATTTTCCGAACTTGGATACGATGCGTGCCTTCAGCGGTTGGATGTCCCGTTTTGTAAAAAACATGCAGTTGTCCACTCAACGCTTTCACGGATCTCTGCGGGATTTGGAAGGAAAAGTGGCGGACTTGGGCGGGCTGCTGGTGCCGGCCCATGTGTTTACCCCCTTTAAGAGTGTGTACGGCAGTGCGGTCGACCGGATGTCCGATCTGTTGGATCTGGACCAATTGGCCGGAGTGGAGCTGGGCTTATCCTCTGATTCCGACATGGCCGACCGGATTTCGGAGCTGGAACGGTTTACCTTCCTTACCAACTCCGATGCCCATTCACTTCCGAAAATCGGTCGGGAGTACAATGAGCTCCTGATTTCTGAGCCTACTTTTCTTGAACTGAAACGGGCTCTCTACCGTCAGGAGGGGCGACGGGTACTGGCCAATTACGGACTAGATCCCAAGTTGGGGAAATATCATCGGACGCGTTGTCTCAATTGCGAAGAATTTCTTTCCCTGACAGTTTCCGGCCGTTGCAAATACTGCGGAAGCACCAAAGTGGTACGGGGAGTGTCGGACCGGATCAATCAGCTGGCCGACCGTCCGACACACCACCCGGATCACCGGGCTCCCTATATTTATCAGGTCCCTTTGGAATTCATCCCCAAGCTGGGACCCAAGACTCTGCAAAAATTGCTCAATCGGTTCGGGACAGAAATGGAGATCCTGCACCGGGCCCCGCTGGGGGAGATTGCGGAATTGGCGGGAGCATCGGTGGCGAATTATATCCGCCTCGCCAGGGAACGGCGTCTGGAGTTTGAAGAAGGAGGCGGCGGCACCTACGGCCGGATCCGGTCGCTAGGGAAAGATCGGGGTGTGTCCGGTGATTCAAGTGTCTGAAGGATATGCGGTATCATCCGGTCTACCCCAAACAAAACCGGCCCGGCCCGGGATATGATTTATCAGACAACTCCTAGTACTACCTTGAGCCTTACTTTAAGAGTGTCAATCGATGTCGAACATAGTCTGTATTGTGGGTGTGGAGCGAGCTCCAAAAGCAGAATCACTGTCTGTTTTCAATTGACTCGGGACAACATTCGACATTTTCTTGAGTAAAATTCATCAACACTCAAAGCAGTACTAGGAGCGTTATGAAAAAGTCGTTCACAGGGAGGGTTGGGTTTCACATGGAGTGATTTTGGCAGTTCAGAACAACGAAAAGGTCATGTGAAACCCAATCCGGACCGACTCGGCCGGCACTCATTCTCAATGCTTCTAGTCTATCTTTCCTGATCCACTCATAGAGATAGAGTGAGTGGACAAGGAGGGATCCGAGATGAGGAAGAAGGGAATCCGCCATACGTTGCGGTTGCATGTGGAGAGCCAGATGTCTCTGTATCTGTTTGTGGGCGTGCTGTTTATGATGGGTGTGATCTTCGGGGCGGTGATCGTCAACACACTGTCCCCGGTTCAAAAGGAAAACCTTATCGGCTATCTGGGACACTTTTTCAATGGACTGGATGATAATGGAATCTCCGATCCGAAAATCGCCTTTCAACACTCACTCGGGGGACATTTTAAAACCCTGGGACTGATGTGGATCCTGGGGATATCCGTAATCGGGATCCCCTTTGTCTTCGTCCTCATGTTTTTGAAGGGTTTGGTGATCGGTTTTACTGTCGGTTTTCTGGTGAACCAGCTTTCCTGGGAGGGGCTGTGGTTTTCACTGTCTGCAGTGGTGCCGCAAAATCTGTTGGTTGTCCCGGCACTGACGGTGGTCGCGGTAAGTGGAACGGCTTTCTCCGTGTTATTGGCCAAAAATCGGTTAATTCAGCGCAGAGGAACGATCTACCCGCAATTTTTATCCTACTCGATCTTGGTGACGCTCATGGCGTGCATTCTGGTGGTGGCCTCCCTGTTTGAGGCCTATGTATCTCCCGTGCTGATGCGAATGGCGGTGCCCCATCCCTGACAGATTAAAATCTTTATTAAATGATATTTTTTATCGGTTGAATTGACTTCCTTGTTCTCCCTCTTCTATAATGAGATCAGGAGTGCAGGGGGGTGTTCCAGATGGAAAAGCGTGTAAAACAGATTAAACAGCAGCTTTCTGCTCACAATTACAAGCTGACCCCCCAACGGGAAGCAACGGTCCGTGTTCTGTTGGAGAACGAAGAGGACCATCTGAGCGCGGAGGATGTCTACCTGTTGGTGAAGGAGAAGGCGCCGGAGATCGGCCTGGCCACAGTCTATCGTACCCTGGAGCTCCTCAGCGATCTCCAGGTGATCCACAAGTTGAATTTCGGTGACGGCGTCACCCGATATGAATTTCGTGCCGAGGGGGCTGAACATCATCATCACCACCTGATCTGCCTCCAT
The DNA here is from genome assembly GCF_014637345.1 of Kroppenstedtia guangzhouensis. Lineage (GTDB taxonomy): Bacteria > Bacillota > Bacilli > Thermoactinomycetales > DSM-45169 > Kroppenstedtia > Kroppenstedtia guangzhouensis. Next base: position 115,004 of record NZ_BMEX01000003.1, on the reverse strand, counting down.
TGCGGCACCGTGGATGAAATCATCGATGATTGGCTCGGTCCGATTGAAAGGCGGGTGGAGGAAGAGTTTAATTTTCAGATAGTGGATCACCGGTTGACTTTTCACGGGGTCTGTCACCGGTGCAAAAACGAAGTCAAGGATCCCAAAAAGTTGGTTGGTTCCAAGGTGACGTGAGATCCGGGATGATCTCGCGTTTTTTGTTGCCCAAAACCGAAAGCGGTATGAAGTTGGATTGGCAAGTGGTATGATATGATTGGAAAAGGAGGAGTGCATCATGATTATTGGAGTTCCCAAAGAGATAAAAGATAACGAAAACCGAGTGGCGATCACTCCTGCGGGAGTGGACGCACTGGTGGGAGCCGGTCATGAGGTTCTGATCCAAAAAGGGGCCGGTATTGGCAGCGGTTTCCCGGATGAGGCCCTTTCGGAACACGGAGCGAAAATCATGGACAGCGCGGAAGAGGTCTGGGGTTCTGCGGAGATGATCCTGAAGGTAAAAGAGCCCCAAGCTTCGGAGTTCCAATATTTTCGTGAGGGGTTGATCCTGTTTACTTATCTTCACTTGGCTCCGGAACCGGAATTGACCCGGGCCTTGATGGAGAAAAAAGTGACCGCGATCGCCTATGAAACAATTCAGTTGGATAACGGGGCCCTTCCTTTGCTGACTCCCATGTCGGAAGTGGCAGGACGTATGTCTGTTCAAATCGGAGCACAATTCCTGGAAAAGCCGAAAGGTGGGAAAGGGGTTCTTCTCGGCGGGGTTCCGGGTGTTCTTCCCGGTGAGGTCGTCATTATCGGGGGTGGAATCGTCGGAACCAATGCGGCCAAGATCGCCCTGGGTCTCGGGGCCAATGTGACAATCATCGATCTCAACCCGGACCGTCTGCGGCAACTGGATGATATTTTTCATGGGCAGGTTCGGACATTGATGTCCAATCCCTTCAATATCGGACAAGCTGCCAAAAAAGCCGACCTCCTGATCGGGGCGGTCCTGATTCCCGGTCGGCGTGCCCCGCGCTTGGTGACGGAAGAAATGGTCAAGGAGATGAGCCCCGGTTCCGTGATCGTCGATGTGGCGATCGACCAAGGCGGCTCCATCGAAACCAGCGACCGGGTGACCACCCACAGTGACCCGACCTATGTAAAACACGGTGTGGTTCATTATGCCGTGGCCAACATCCCGGGAGCAGTGGCTCGTACATCCACCTATGCACTTACCAATGTGACGATTCCTTATGCGCTGGAGATTGCCAACCGGGGATTGGAGAAGTCTCTGCAGCAAAACCATCCCCTTGCCCGGGGGGTCAATGTGATGGACGGGATCATCACCTATCGAGCGGTTGCGGAGGATTTGAACCTTCCATATCAATCTCTTGATGAGCTGATGGGTCGGGCCATTCTGGGTTAAAGTGGACATAGGGCCGTCTCTCTTCCCATAAGATAAAGGTAAAAGAGATGGGAAAGGACGGGGTTTGATGATTATCCCGCTCCGTCGGTTGGCGGCATGGGCCAAGTTTTTAATCCTTTTTGTGATCCTGACCCTGGTTTTGTATGAAGCCATTTCCATCCTGTCACAATGGATGCAACCAACCCATCGATACGGGGAGCCGAAGGGACGTGCGGTCAAAGTGATGGCCCCCTCGGAAAAACCGAGTGGACGGGGGGATTTGGCAGATATAACGGATCGCCTCCGCATGTTTTATTGGTTGGGCGAATAAGCCTTTTCTTCACCGCTTGGGGATCCCTTGAGCGGCCTTTTTTTTGAGACGGATGACAGGGGTGAGACGCGTGAAGAGATTTGATCGAATCGCTTTGATCGTGTTGGACAGCGTGGGCATCGGAGCCTTGCCCGATGCGGAACAATTCGGTGATGAGGGAGTTCATACCATGGGCCATATCGCGGAAGTCAGGGGGCTGAATCTTCCTCATCTCGCCGGTTTGGGGTTGTCCAATATTGAACCGATTCCTGGAATCAGTCCAGCGGACCGGCCCAAGGCCCATTATGGAAAAATGGCGGAGGTTTCCGCCGGCAAGGATACGACTACCGGACATTGGGAATTGATGGGTGTACATACTTCGATCCCATTCAAAACTTACCCACAAGGTTTTCCCGAAGAGTTGATCCAAGCCTTTGAACAACGGATCGGACGCAAAGTGTTGGGAAATAAACCGGCCTCCGGGACGGCAATCATCGAGGAGCTGGGAGAGAAACATATGGAGTCGGGGGATGTGATCGTATATACATCGGCAGACAGTGTCTTTCAGATTGCAGCCCATGAAGAGATCATCCCCCTGAATGAGTTGTATCGGATTTGCGAGGTTGCACGGGAACTGACCATGGATGAACGGTTTGCCGTGGTCCGGGTGATTGCCCGTCCCTTCACCGGCCGGCCGGGGAGTTTTGAACGGACCGCCGACCGGAGGGATTATTCCGTCAAACCACCGCGACCGACAGTGATGAACTTTTTGCAACAGGCGGGTCTGGATGCGATCGGCATCGGCAAGATTTCGGATATTTACGCCGGCGAAGGGATCACCCGCTCCGTTACAACTGAAAATAATATGGACGGAGTGGACAAACTGTCGGAGGTTTTGAAAGAAAACTGGACCGGGCTGGCTTTTATCAATCTGGTCGATTTTGACTCCAAATACGGACATCGACGGGATCCGGAGGGATACGGACAGGCGTTGGAGGATTTTGACCGTCGGTTGCCGGAGATTCTGGAGTTGATCCGGCCGTCTGATCTCCTGATCATCACGGCAGATCACGGAAATGATCCCACATACACCGGAACCGATCACACCCGGGAATATGTCCCTCTCTTTGTATGGGGGCCGTCGTTGTCGGAGACAGGAAGGTCCCTCGGGGTTCGGAAAACTTTTTCCGATGTGGGGGCCACCATAGCGGACAATTTCGGGGTGCAGATGCCGGATTACGGAACTTCATTTCTGTCCGAATTACAATACCGGAGATAAGGAGAGAGGAGATCTCAAGATGGAATCCATGCTGCAGAAAACGGAACAGGCTGCACAAATGATCCGCAGACGGATCAGTAAAAAGCCGAAAATCGGGTTGGTACTCGGCTCCGGTCTGGGGATCCTGGCGGAGGAGATCGAAAGTCCGGAAACCGTTGGTTACGGGGAGATTCCCCATTTTCCAGTCTCCACAGTGGAAGGTCATGCGGGTCGGTTGGTAATGGGTCATTTGGAATCCCAACCGGTGGTGGCGATGCAGGGGCGGTTTCATTTTTACGAGGGGTATGGGATGCAGGAGGTGACCTTTCCGATCCGCGTGATGAAATCCCTGGGGGTGGAGACGTTGGTCGTCACCAATGCCGCCGGCGGCATCCACACCGGCTTTGAAGCGGGGGATCTGATGTTGATCCGGGATCATCTCAATCTGATGTTTACCAATCCGCTGATCGGCCCCAACCATCCCGAATGGGGTGTCCGGTTCCCCGATATGTCGGAAGCATATGATCCCCTGTACCGGCAATTGGCCAAACGGGTGGCGGAGGCTCAGGGGATCATCTTGCGGGAGGGAATCTATGCCGGACTGACCGGACCTTCCTATGAAACGCCCGCCGAGATCCGCATGCTCCGAAAGATGGGAGCGGATGCCGTCGGCATGTCTACCGTTCCCGAAGTGATCGTGGCCAGACACGGGGGGATGCGGGTCATCGGTATTTCCTGTATCTCCAACATGGCTGCGGGAATCCTGCCCCAACCTCTCAGTCACAATGAGGTAATGGAGACGGCTGAACGGGTAAAGCCCCGCTTCACCCGGCTGGTGAAAGGGTTGATCAAGGAGATTCGATCGGTCTGAAGGGGATCAAAAACAAAGGGAAGGGGATCCATACATTGGAGCAAAAAATGGAACGGATTGCAGAAGCAAAGGAAACCATTGAGAAAAAAACGAATCACCGTCCGACCATCGGAATGATCCTGGGTTCCGGACTGGGGGATTTGGCCCGGGATCTCGAGGCTGCTGACTATATTCCTTATGACGAGATTCCTCACTTCCCTCAATCCACAGTGGAAGGTCATGCGGGCAGATTGGTCATCGGCTGTCTGTCCGGAAAAACGGTGGTGGCGATGGAGGGGCGTTTCCATTTTTATGAGGGATATACCCAGCAGGAAGTGGTATTTCCCATCTATGTGATGAAATCCTTCGGTGTGAAAAGCTTGGTGGCCACCAATGCCTGTGGCGGGATGAATGCTTCCTTTCAGGCAGGGGATCTGATGTTGATTGAGGATCATATCAATTTCACAGGAGCCAATCCCCTGATCGGTCCCAATGAGGATCGCTTGGGCCCCCGTTTTCCCGATATGTCGGAGGCCTATGACCGGGAATTGATCCAATTGGCCCGGGAAGTGGCTGAGGAGCAGGGAATCCGTCTGCAACAGGGAGTATACGCAGGGGTTAGCGGGCCCTCCTATATGACCCCGGCCGAATTGATCATGCTTCGCAACCTGGGAGGGGATACCGTCGGTATGTCGACGGTGCCGGAGGTGATTGCAGCCCGTCATGCAGGTCTGAAGGTGCTGGGGATCTCCTGTATCACGGATATGGCCATTGGAGAGGAGCTGGAACCTCTGACTCATGAACAGGTGGTGGAGGTGGCCAACCGAACAAAACCCCGATTTATCGGGTTGGTAAAAGGAATCCTGGCCCGGATGGAGGGATAAGATGGAGGCAGTGGAACTGATCCGGAAAAAGCGGGATGGACAGGTGCTTACTTCCCAGGAGATCCGGTTTCTGATTCAGGGATATCACCAAGGAAACATCCCTGACTACCAGATGTCCGCCTGGGCCATGGCTGTCCGGATCCGCGGGATGAACGCCCGGGAGACGGTGGATTTGACCATGGAAATGGTTCGATCCGGCGAGGAGGTTGATCTCTCTGCGATTGAAGGAATCAAAGTGGACAAACACAGCACAGGGGGTGTGGGGGACACCACCACGCTGGTGCTGGCTCCCCTGGTGGCAGCGGCCGGGGTGCCGGTGGCCAAACTGTCCGGGCGTGGTCTCGGTCATACTGGGGGAACAATAGACAAATTGGAGTCTTTTTCGGGGTTTGAAACAGCTTTATCCACAACAGACTTTGTCCGGCAGGTCAATGAGTTGGGTGTAGCTGTGATGGGACAAACTGCTGATCTCACCCCGGCCGACAAGAAGCTGTACGCCCTTCGGGATGTCACCGCCACGGTGGATTCCATCCCTCTGATCGCCAGTTCCATTATGAGCAAAAAGATCGCTGCCGGTGCCGATGCTGTTGTCCTGGATGTTAAAACCGGAAGCGGGGCGTTTATGAAAGAGGAAAAGAAGGCACTTGAGCTGGCCCGGTCGATGGTGGAAATCGGCCATCGAATCGGGCGGCGGACCGTGGCAGTGATCAGTGATATGAGTCAACCGTTGGGATATGCGGTGGGAAATGCTTTGGAAGTGAAGGAAGCGATTGAAACTTTGAAAGGCGACGGCCCCCGGGATCTGACGGAACTTTGTCTGACCTTGGGGGGACAGATGGTGACCTTGGCTCAAAGGGCGGCATCACCAAAGGAGGCTGAGGAGAAGCTCAAGGCAGCCATCGATGATGGTTCGGCTCTGGAGTATTTCCGCCGGTTTGTAAAGGCGCAAGGAGGAGACGCCCGGGCGGTGGATGAGCCGGATCGACTTCCGCAATCTCCGGTGCAATTGCCCGTGGAATCTCCCGACTACGGGGTAGTGACAGCATTGGATGCGGAGGCGATCGGTTTGTGTGCCATGCAGCTGGGTGCCGGTCGAAAGACTAAAGATGCTCCCATCGATTACGGTGTCGGGGTGCTTCTGCGTAAGAAAATCGGGGATGTCGTGCATAAAGGGGAAACGTTGGCCATCCTTCACGCCAACAACAGAGAAGAGGCAGAAACCGTGCGGGAACGTTTCCTTAACGCGGTCACTCTTGGAAATCAACCAGTGACGCCTCCACTCCTGGTTCGGGAATTGGTTACAGATGTGAAGGCTGAATAAGTTTAATTTTCTCCGGGTATTTGCCCGGTTTTTCTTTTTGTCATATATGGAATAATCATCCTCCCCTCCGCTCACAATAAAGGTAGAGAAGGAGGGGAAGCCTCGATGCGAGCACGTTTGTGTGTGTGGGTTCTGTTGTTGTGTCTGCCCATTGTGGCAAGTCCCACCCCCGTGTGGGCGGCAGAAGATGGGTTGGCACCCAGTTCAAAATCGGCTATTTTGGTCGATGCGGATACCGGAACCGTGTTGTATGAAAAAAACAGCCGGGAAAAACTGCCGCCGGCAAGCATCACCAAAATCATGACGATGCTGTTGGTGATGGAAGCGTTGGAGAAAGGCAAGATCTCCTATGAAGATCAAGTGCGTACCAGTGAATACGCCTCCTCCATGGGAGGGTCCCAGATTTTTCTGGAAACAGACGAAGTTATGAAACTGGAAGATCTGTTAAAAGCGGTGGCGGTCGGAAGTGCCAATGATGCTTCGGTGGCCCTCGCCGAACATTTGGCGGGTACGGAAGGGCGGTTTGTGGAAATGATGAACCGGCGGGCGGAAGAGTTGGGCATGAAAGACACCCGGTTTCAAAACCCCAATGGTCTTCCAGCACCTGATCATTATTCCACGGCGAAGGATATCGCGATCATGTCCCGCGAGTTGCTCAAACATCGGGAAATAACCAGATTTACAAAAATCTATGAGGATTATTTGCGCAAGGACAGTAAAAAGCCTTTTTGGTTGGTGAATACCAACAAACTGGTGAAGTTTTACGAAGGATTGGACGGTCTTAAAACAGGATATACAGGGGAAGCGGGATTTTGTCTGGCTGCCACTGCCAAGCGCCGGGATTTGCGGGCGATTGCTGTGGTTATGGGTGAACCGGATGTCAAGGCTCGAAACCGGGAAATCACCCGCATGCTGGATTTTGCATTCAATCAATACGCCAACCGGGTGATTTACAAACCGGGTCAACTGATCGGAAGACTTCAGGTGGATAAAGGGGAAAAAAACATGATCGAGGTGCGTTCCCCCCAACAGTTCAGCGTGTTGATGAAAAAAGGAGAGAATCCCGGCGATTATCGGACGAAAATTCGATGGGAAAAGCTGAAGGCACCGGTCAGGAGAGGGCAGTTTTTGGGAGCTGTGGAAGTGGAGAAAAACGGAAAAACAGTGGCCCGGATGGAGTTGGTTTCCGCCCGGGAGATCCCCAAAGCGGGAATATGGACCATAATGAAGCGAACTGCCAGGAAGATGTTTTTTATTCCGGATGAAACACCTGCCGCAGACCCCGGAACTTAAGACCGATTCCGCCCCGATGGGCGGAATCGGTTTTGTCGGTCTTTCCCGGTTTTCTTCTATTTTTGTCAGTTAGGAGGAACCCCTTTTGGAAACGTAGAAATGAAAAGCAACGGTGTTTTACAGAAGGACAGGGGGGAAAAGAGATGAGCCTGCATGTGGAGATTTCACATCAGCGAGATGTACTTCTCGTGCGTCTGGACGGGGAGTTGGATCATCACTCCGCGACAGAAGTGCGGGAGCGAATTGACCGGGAATGGTCCAAAGGAATTTATGGACATCTAGTGTTAAACTTATCCAAACTCACCTTTATGGACAGTTCGGGACTTGGTGTGATCCTGGGTCGATATCGCAGAATATCCGAAATGGATGGAAAAATGGTTCTCTGTGCTGTCCAACCGTCCATACACCGCTTGTTTGAGCTATCGGGGATGTTAAAAATTCTGCCCTTTTGCGAAGATGAGCAAACAGCTCTCAATGTCTGTGGGGTGGCATCATGAGCACCATACATACCAATTTTATGGAGACGAGGTTTGCCAGCCGATCGGAAAACGAATCCTTCGCCAGGGTGGCGGTGGCCTCTTTTGTCTCCCAACTGGATCCGACCATGGAAGAGTTGACCGATATCAAGACTGTGGTTTCCGAAGCGGTTACCAATGCGATTATTCACGGTTACGAGGAGAGGACAGACGGTGAGATTACGATCCGGACTGAAATCGACGGGAACCGGATCAGCATCCAGATTGAGGACCAAGGGGTGGGCATTGCGGATGTGGACAGGGCGCGTCAACCTCTCTTCACCTCTAAGCCGGAACTGGAACGTTCCGGGATGGGCTTCACTATCATGGAAAATTTTATGGATCAAGTGGAAGTCCTCTCTGCCGAAGGGAAGGGAACGAGTGTCCGTATGGTGAAAGATTTGAAAACCCACCGACAGGCTGTTGGAAACTGAGGGTGGACTATGGAGTCTGATGTGCGCAATTCCCGCCATAAGCATCTGTCGGATAAAGAAGTGAAAGACCTGATCCAAAAAAGTCAAAAAGGGGACACGGAGGCACGGGATCGACTGGTTCAGCATAACATCCGGCTGGTGTGGTCCGTGGTGCAACGTTTTCTGAACCGGGGCTATGAAGCGGAAGATCTATTTCAAATCGGTTGTATCGGTCTTTTGAAAGCCGTGGATAAATTCGACCTCGCTTATGATGTAAAGTTTTCCACCTATGCTGTGCCGATGATTATCGGAGAGATCCAACGTTTTCTGAGGGATGACGGCATGGTGAAGGTAAGCCGTTCTCTCAAGGAGCTGTCTAACCGAATTCGAAAAGTCAAAGATGAATTGACCAAAGGGTTGGGTCGCTCCCCGACCATCCAGGAGCTGTCCGATGAGATCGGGGTGACGCCGGAAGAGATCGTTTTTGCCCAGGAAGCAAGCCGTACCCCCACTTCCATCCATGAGACAGTTTATGAGAATGACGGGGATCCGATCACTTTGATAGATCAGATTGCCGATGATGAGGAAGAAGGCTGGTTTGACCGAATGGCCCTGAAAGAGGCGATCCGTCAGTTGGAAGAAAGAGAGCGTTTGATCGTATATCTCCGGTTCTTCAAGGATCAGACTCAGTCGGAAGTGGCACAACGGCTGGGAATTTCCCAGGTTCAGGTCTCCCGTTTGGAAAAAAAGATCATTCGCCGCATGCGGGATGCCATCGATGACGGCGAAGTTTGAGGAAAGGCTTGCACCCTCCAGAGGGTGGCCTTTTTTTGTATGGAGTTTTCGAGAACGTTACATACTACATACGGGAGGGAGTGCCATGACTTCCAGTCAAGTGTTTATACAGATGAAAAAAAGAATACTGGCTCGACCCGGACAAATCCTGCGGGTGGGGGACGTCTCCCGGGTGTTGGCGGAGGAAGATCGGGAACAGATCGAAAGTCTTCCCGTCACCCGGTTTGGCCCGGAAGAAGGAAACATGGCAGTTGTCGAACTGATGGATGTAGTTCGGATCATCCGCAGGGAGTATCCCACCTTGGATATTCGGACAGTGGGGAATCCCCAGGTTCTGATCGAGTTCAAGAAAATCGGTCCCAAGCCTGGATGGATCACCGTGGCTGGAGTGTGGTTATTGCTGTTTGTGGGGTCGGGGCTGGCCATTATGAATTTCCACACGGATGTGAGTATGAAAGAGGTGCATGAACGTATCTATTATCTGATGACCGGAATGCACCACTCTCGGCCGCTGATTCTGCAAATCCCGTATTCTTTGGGGATCGGACTGGGCATGGTCTTGTTTTTTAATCACCTTTTCAAGCAAAAGTTTAATGATGAGCCCAGTCCGCTGGAACTGGAAGTTTTTATGTATCAGGAGAGTATCGATCAATATGTGATCGATCATGAGAAAACGAAAGGACAAAAGGGTTCCCGTGTCCCTTCTGGTTGACTTGGCACTGATTTTTATCGGATTGGCCGGGGGAGTTGCGGTGGGGAGCGGACTGGTTGCGTTTCTGACCGTGTTGGATATTGTTCCGCGGCTGACGGTTCTCACCAACAGCCGAACACAGGTCCATCTGTATGAGATTGCCTTCGTAGTGGGGGCAGTCGTCTTCACCTGGGTGGACTTTCGGGAATGGGTCGCTTTTTTTCCTCCAGTCAGCACAGTGTGGATGGGACTTTTGTCGGGTGTTTTTGTCGGGCTGCTGGCGGCCGCACTGACAGAGGTGGTAAATGTCCTGCCCATTCTTGCTAAGCGGATCGGGATGGAACCCAGGATTTTTTGGTTGTTGCTGGCGATGATGTTGGGAAAAGTGGTGGGCTCATTGTTTCAATGGATCGTCTTTATCTCCGATTGAAATGGTGGTATCTCCGTTTTGATGAGTGTTCGGGTGAGCCCGTTCAAGGGGTGAGGCATATGGGAAAGAGAAAGGTGATCCTGATTACCGACGGTGACCGGATCGCCAGGGAAACCGTGGAAGAGGTGGCCCGGCGAGTGGGAGGAAGATGCATTTCGGCGTCAGCGGGGAATCCGACGCTGTTGACCGGACCTGACTTGGTGAGATTGATTCAGGAAGCCGCCCATGATCCCGTGTTGGTGATGTTTGATGATTGCGGTTCCCAGGGAAAGGGACCCGGGGAGACCGCTTTGGAGCACGTGGTGAATCACCCCGGGGTGGAGGTACTGGGAGTTGTTGCTGTCGCTTCCAATTGCTATGCTGCGGCGGGGGTTCAGGTGGATGTGGCCCTGGATCAGAAGGGCCATTGCGTGGAACATGGTGTGGACAAGGACGGTTCGGTGGTAAACGGAGCCCCTTTACGAATTTACGGAGACACGGTGGATGTATTGAATCAGTATCAGTTTCCGCTGGTGGTGGGAATCGGTGATGTGGGCAAGATGGAGAACTATGATGATCCGTTGTGGGGAGCTCCCATTACTACGAAAGCGGTTCAGTTGATTTTAAAGCAAGCCGGCTTCTCTCCTGTTTCCTCCGAAAAAAACAGTTGATTGGGATCAGATGAGAGCGACCCATATCACATGAAGAAAAAGATCAGTACACAGATGAGCCAGCATGGCATAAGAGAGTCCCCATCGCCAAAAGAGCCAGCCAAACAACACTCCGGGTATGCCGTTTAAAATAGTGGCCCGAAGGATCAGAGGCACTGTCAAAGAGCCGAAAGCCGCAGATGTGGCTTCCAGATGGAAAATTCCGAAGAAAAGAGCGGAAAAGATGATTCCCATCCAATAATGATAAGATCGGGCTTGCTTACGGGATAATTTAATCAAAAGCCAGACGATCAGGTTCATCACAAGGAATCGACAAAGAACTTCTTCAAATATCCCCCCGTACAAACTTGCCGCCAAACCTTTCCAGGGAGAAATGACGGGGGAATCCCCCAAGGAGGAATGAAAGGAGCTGAAGATAAATGTATCCGCCATTATAATAAGTAATCCGATTCCCAGACCGAGCAACACGGAATGAAAGAATTTTCGGGTCATTCCTTCCGGCTTGGCATTCCGATACAAAAGCCAACGCATCACTGGTACATCCAACCCGGTTTGAGCGGACAATCGCACTCCGATCCAACTGGCCAAAAATGCAAGAATCGTGGATTGAACCAAAAAGATCCATATCAGATCGGGATTGCCTTCCTCCCGGATCAACTCGTTTACATATGGAATTCCTCCCACCACGCCGATAAAACAGAGAAAGGTGAGTAAAAATATCAACCGGCCTTGTTTCAATGAAATACCTCCTCAACAATTAGCTAATTTTCTAATTATCTAATCAAAATCCTAATGAACTTCATCTGCCAAGTCAACCCCCTTTTTTGGATGTCTTCTTAAAGGATATCAACCCTTGGCATGAAAAAAGGAATATGGTACTCTGATCTAAATTTATTTAGCCACGGAATAAGGGCGAGGGGTGTCGATTTGTCCGGGACCGATCATCCCCGAATCGGCTGTTGCCATCGTCAGGATGAATCAGGAGGGAGACTGGGGGAGGCAACAGGCGCGTCTGTCGTCCGTTGCTTTTTGAGTTGTGAAAGGGGAGCGGAAGGGATGAAACTACGCGGAACCAGTCGAATCAATCATCAAGGACACTTGGAGATCGGGGGATGTGATACGGTGGAATTGGCAAACCGTTTTGGAACTCCCCTTTATGTAATGGATGAAACGATGATCCGGCAACGGATCCGCTCCTATGTGGAAGCCTTTGAAAGGACAGAACTTTCCTATCGGGTGGCCTATGCCAGCAAAGCGTTCAGCACATTGGCGATGTGCCGGTTGGTGGCTGAAGAGGGACTTTATTTGGATGTGGTTTCCGACGGGGAGCTTTATACCGCATTAAAAGCGGGATTTCCTCCAGAGCGGATTTATTTCCACGGCAACAATAAGACATTGGAGGAGATTGTAATGGCGCTGGATGCGGGGATTGGCCGATTTGTGGCGGATAATTTCACGGAGTTGGCGATGCTGGATCAGCTCGCCCGGGAACGGGGACGTCGGGTGAAAGTGATTTTGCGAACCACTCCCGGAGTTGAGGCCCACACCCATCACTATATCCAAACAGGTCAGGAAGATTCCAAGTTCGGTTTTGATCTGGAAAGCGGCCAGGTTCACCGAGCCCTGAAGCAATGCATGACATCGGAGGGGCTGGAGCCGGAAGGGTTTCACTGTCACATTGGATCTCAGATTTTTGAAACTGATGGATTTCGTCTGGCTGTTCGTAAAATGGCGGCGTTGGCTACAGAGTGTCGGCAATCCCTGGGGTTTGAGACACGGATCCTCAATCTGGGTGGCGGATTTGGGATCCGTTACAACGAAGAGGATCACCCGATGCCAGTGAATCAGTATATCGCGGCCATTGCCGAGGAGGTGCGTCATGGGTTTGCCGGTGAGGAATTTCCTCAAATCTGGTTGGAGCCGGGACGCAGTATTGTAGGAGAGGCTGGCACCACATTATATCGGGTGGGAACTGTGAAGGAGATTCCTGGCCTTCGCAAGTATATCGCCGTGGATGGTGGGATGAATGACAATCCCCGCCCGGCGCTGTATCATGCCTCCTATGAGGCTTGCCTGGCCAACCGGGTGGGGGAAGAGCCGACTGAAACAGTTTCTATTGCAGGAAAACTCTGTGAATCCGGAGATATGTTGATCTGGGACATCGCTTTACCCCCGGTGAACACCGGCGATCTGTTGGCTGTGAGTTGTACCGGAGCTTACAATTATTCGATGGCGAACAACTACAACCGGCTCCGCCGCCCGGCGGTTGTCTTTGTCCGGGGTGGTGAAGCCTTTGAAGTGGTGCGACGGGAGACTCTGGAGGATCTGATCCGGAATGACCGGATCCCCGGGAGAATGAAAGAGCTGGATCAGACGTAATTGGTGCGATCAGAATAAGTGGTATAGGTTCTATGAACTATGGACTCCTCCTTCGGGAGGCTTTTCGTCAAATCTCCTCTTTTCATCTTGAACACTCAAAGGAGGCTCTAGTATACTGACTTTTGAAGTGAACTGATTTATAACAATCGATGCGAGGTTTCTCCCTTTGAAACATCCATAGGATGTTTTGCGTTTTAGCGGAAACACCGGATTCATATGGTGGAAAGGGTGATCCTGTTTTGAAGATGATGGGAGAGGGCGCGTGGAAGAAGACAGCGGTTGCTGTGGTGGCTTTGAGTTTAGCCTTCTCCGTCTGGCCATCGGGTCTTGTCCAAGCCGACAAGAAGTCCGAGTTGGAAAAGAAGTTGGACGATGTCCAGAAAAACAAAGCCCAAAAAGAGAAAGAGATCGCGGAACTGAAAAAGGAGATCGATGAGCACAAAAAGAAATTGAATTCCTTGGAGGAAGAGCTGGAGAAGGCAAAGTCAGAGGAAAGAAAGAAAAAGGAGATTCTGAAGGAAGCCAAAAAGGAACTGGACAAATACGATGACAAATACAAGGAAAGCGTCCGTTCCATGTACATCAACAGCGGAACCAATCAGATGGAGGTTTTGCTGAAGGCGAAATCCTTAGGAGAATTTCTGGCCAGATATGAAGTTCTCCGCCTGATCCTCAAGCAGAATTACGATGAAGTGAAGAAATATTACGAGCGAAAGGACAAGGCGGAGAAAGCGGAGAAGGAAGTGAAAAAGGCCAGAAAAAAAGTTGAAAAAAAGACGGAAAAGGCACGGAAAGAGTATGACAAAATGGTTGACTTGATGGAGGAAAACCAGGATAAACTGAGTTCCCTGGAGCATGAAGAGGGGGATTACCGGAAGGAACTGTCCCAACTGAATTTGGAACATTTGAAGTCAGGCTCTTTTCCTTATCAGGGCCCCCTGAGTCGGCCGGCAGGAGGACGGGTCTCGTCCGGGTATGGATATCGCGGGAGTGAATTCCATACGGGGATCGATTTTGCAAACGGTCAAGGTTCCCCGATTTACGCAGCTGCCAACGGACGGGTGATCCGTGCTCAAAGTTGCAATTGCGGTTATGGCTACTATATCATGATTGATCATGGGGGCGGTGTCTTCAGTCTCTATGCCCACATGTATTCCTGGCAATCCCAGGTGTCGGTGGGAAGTGTGGTGAAAAAGGGGCAACGGATCGCCTCAATCGGGAACAACGGACGCTCTACGGGGCCCCACCTTCATTTTGAGGTGCATGAAGGGCGACCAGGGAACTACGTCAATCCATATAAATATATGCAGTGAATTCTGTTTTCATCCCCTTCCATTCCGGAGGGGTTTTTTTGAAGTATGGAGAATTTGTGCCCGTTAAGCAGCCAAGGCATTAGGGGTACCGGTAGTGTGGTAGAATAATGGATGTCAAGGTGTACAGAGAGGAGGTACTCCATAGATGAATCGAACGATTCGGGGAATGTCCATTCTGGGAGCGGCGGGCACGCTGTTGATCACCCTGATGGGGGCATTGGTCACCAAAACCGGTTCCGAAGACGGATGTGGCAATACTTGGCCCTTCTGCCACGGCGAAATTTTTCCCAGCTACCACACTCTGGAGCTGTGGATCGAGTATAGTCACCGGATCGTCTCCGCACTGGTGGGTTTGATTGTGGTGGCGGCTTCGGTTGGGGCCTGGCTTCTTTACAGGAAAAACTTCACTGTCAAGTTCTTGGCATTCAACAGTGTGTTTTTTATCATTTTCCAGGGCCTGCTGGGAGCGGCGGCAGTGGTTTGGGGTCAGTCGGATGCTGCACTGGCTCTTCACTTCGGTTTTTCCCTCTTATCCTTTGCCAGTGTGCTCCTGTTGACGGTGGTTCTGTTTCAGATGGATCGTCAGGGACGCTCCCAAAGCAGTAAAGCTTCTTTTGTGTCCCGACCGATGAAATATGGAATGTGGGGTTTGGCAGTTTACACCTATGTCGTCGTCTACACCGGTGCTTATGTACGGCATACGGGCTCCAGTCTGGGCTGTGCCGATTGGCCTTTGTGTGGAAGCAAATGGATTCCAGATCTGTTCAGCCAGGGGGGAATACAATTGACCCACCGTCTGTTTGCTGGTCTCTTGTTCCTGTTTGCCGTCTGGTTATGGTGGGCGGTCAGGAAAAAGTATCCCCATCGGAAAGATCTGAACAAGGGGGCCCGCTGGTCTTTGATTTTAACTGTGCTTCAAGTGTTGACCGGTGGTGCAATCGTTCTGACCAAGCTGGAGTTGATGGTGGCCCTCGGCCACGCAACCCTCGTCTGCCTCTTCTTTTCTGCGGTCTGTTACCTTTGCTTGCAAGTGGGTCCACCCTGGAAGGACCACAGGGATCCCTCTCTGCTCCAAGGTAGGAAAAGTGATCCCTTGACCCCGTGACGGAGGGCATCGGTTCCCATACCGGATTGGGGTATGATACAATGTAAACGTGATCGCGCATACGATCCAATTGAATCAGCTGATCAACATCCTTCGGGGCTGGGTGAAATTCCCGACCGGCGGTGATGGAGGGGGATCCCTTCCTCAGTCCGTGACCCGCGTTTTGCGGTGGATCCGGTGAAACTCCGGGGCCGACAGTTAAAGTCTGGATGGGAGAAGGATGAAAGGGAATGCGGGTGTCTCCTGTGGCAGCGGTGCTTTTTTGTTGTGTCTGCTGTTGTCGAAGCCCTGCCAAAGTCGGTTTCCTTTGTGGGATCCGGGGAGGTATTCCTGCGTTCTCATTTCCTGTGTCCCTGTTTTCAAAAGCCCTGATGGAAGGGCTTTTTTTATTTGATTGCAGAGAGGAGATCATCCTTGAAGAGCATGAGCCTGACGGAAGATGAACGATGGATGGAGTTGGCACTCCGGTTGGCGGAGGCGGCTCGTGGACAGACATCCCCCAATCCATTGGTGGGTGCTGTTGTGGTAAAAGATGGACAGCTCCTGGGTTCCGGGGCCCATTTAAAGGCGGGAGGCCCTCATGCGGAAGTGCATGCCCTGGAACAGGCGGGGGAGTCGGCGGAGGGAAGCACCCTCTATGTCACTCTTGAACCTTGTAATCACTATGGTCGAACTCCTCCCTGTACTGAGCGAGCCATCTCCTCCGGAGTGAAACGGGTGGTGGTGGGTAGCATCGATCCGGACCCTTTGGTGTCGGGAAAAGGGGTGCAACGGTTGCAGGAAGCCGGTTTGTCGGTGAAGACAGGGGTGCTTGCAGACCGATGTACCCAGTTGAACGAAACCTATTTTCACCATCGCCGAACAGGATTGCCCTTCATCACCTTGAAAGCAGCGGTCACGCTCGATGGAAAGACTGCCACCTCTGACGGGGACAGTCGATGGGTGACGGGGGAGGAGGCCAGGGAAGAGGTGCATCGTCTGCGTCACCAATACGACGCGGTTTTGATCGGATCCGGAACGGCTCTGCACGACCGGCCGCAGTTGACGGTCCGGCTGCCGGGGGGTGGTAAGAATCCGTTGCGGGTCGTGGTGGACAGTAAACTCCGCGTTCCACTGGACAGCCCGTTGGCAGATGTGGAATCCGCTCCCACCTGGGTATTCTGTACTGACGAGGCGGCTCCCGGACGGGAAGAAGCTCTGACCGCCAGGGGGGTTCGTGTGTTTCGAACAGGGGCGGGCCCCCGGGTGAGGCTGGAGCGGGTCTTTCGTCGTTTGGGTCAAGAGGGGATCGTCTCGGTCCTTACAGAGAGCGGGGGGGAATTAAACGCGTCCCTGTTGCGGGAAGGTTGGGTGAATAAAGTGATGTTTTTTATTGCACCCAAGATTTTAGGAGGCCGGGACAGTCTGACCGCCGTTGGGGGGGCGTCAGCAGATTACATGAAAAATGCTCTCTCACTGAAAGATGTATCGGTTGATATCTTGGGCCGGGACATCCTAGTGACGGGGATTCCCCGCAAGCCTTGATTGAAAGGAAGGGATTCCATGTTTACTGGATTAGTGGAAGAGGTGGGTCGGATCGGCTCGATGGACCGCGAGGGGGATGCCATGCGCTTGTCCATCTCCTGTAAACAGGTGTTGGAAGGGGTGCAGGTGGGGGACAGTGTTGCCGTGAACGGTGTCTGTCTGACTGTGGTCGGATTCGATGCCGATCAGTTTTGGACCGATGTGATGCCGGAAACGATAAACCGAACCAACCTGGGCCAACTTGCCCTTGGAAGTCCGGTCAATTTGGAGCGGGCATTGCGAGCGGGGGATCGATTGGGAGGACATTTTGTCCAGGGACACGTGGACGGAATGGGACGTGTTCTTACCCGTACTCCCCGAGAAAACGCAGTTCTGTTTCGGATCGAAGTTCCCGCAGAGTTGACACGGTGGATGGTGAATCAGGGGTCGGTGGCGGTGAACGGAATCAGTCTGACCATCGTGACGGTCGAACCGGAAGCTTTTACCGTCTCCATCATTCCCCATACTTTGGAGTTGACCCAATTAAAGGAGACGGAACCGGGGGATTCGGTCAATATAGAGTGTGACCTGATCGGAAAATATGTAGTCAAACTGGCCAGTCAGCAAGCCATGCGTTTGTAGGAAAAGAGTTGAAAGAGGTGGGTGATGATGCGAGGTTTCGATTCAATCGAAGAAGCTATCAATGCGTTGAAGCAAGGTAAAGTCATCATCGTGGTCGATGATGAGGATCGGGAGAATGAAGGGGATTTTGTGGCCCTCGCCGAAAAGGCGACACCGGAGGTGATCAACTTTATGATCACCCACGGGAGGGGACTGGTGTGTGCCCCGATCACCGAGGAACGGGCCCGGAAGTTGCATCTTCCCTTGATGGTTCGTCAGAACACAGATACCCACGGTACCGCTTTCACTGTGTCTGTCGATCACGTTTCGAGCACCACGGGAATTTCCGCCCATGAACGTTCAACGACGGTGAAAGCATTGATCGATCCTGAGACCCGGGGAAGTGATTTCCGTCGCCCGGGCCACATCTTTCCCCTGATCGCCAAAAGCGGTGGAGTGCTCCGCCGTGCAGGCCATACGGAGGCGGGAGTGGATTTGGCCCGTCTGTGCGGGGCTTTTCCCGCTGCCGTGATTTGTGAAGTGATCAAAGAGGACGGCAGTATGGCCCGTGTGCCGGATCTGATGAAGATCGCCGAAGCGCATCAACTCAAAATGATCACCATTCAGGACTTGATCCATTATCGCAATCGTAAAGAAAAATTGGTGGAACGGGTGGTATCGACCCGACTTCCAACGGAGTTCGGTGATTTTACCGCATACGGATATCGAAATGATGTGGATGAGAAGGAACATATCGCCTTGGTTAAGGGGAAGATTGATTCGGAACAGCCGGTCATGGTCCGGGTTCACTCGGAATGCCTCACAGGGGATGTGTTTGGATCTCACCGCTGTGATTGTGGTCCCCAACTTCATGCCGCTTTGAGTCAGATCGAAGAAGAGGGGGTCGGCGTTCTCCTCTATATGCGCCAGGAAGGGCGCGGAATCGGTCTTCTCAATAAATTGAAAGCCTACAAACTGCAGGAAGAGGGGATGGACACTGTTGAGGCCAATCTGAAGCTGGGTTTCCGGCCTGACTTGCGTGAGTATGGTATCGGCGCCCAGATCCTGCGTGATCTCGGAATAAAGAAGATGCGCCTGTTAACCAACAATCCCCGAAAAATCACAGGGTTAAAAGGTTATGGTCTCGAAGTGACGGAAGTATTGCCAATCGAAATGCCGTCCTTGCCCGATAACGAACAATATCTACGAACCAAAAAGAACAAATTGGGACATATGCTCCACCTGTGATTGAAAGAAAAGGATGGAGAGTTGATCAGGATGTCCATAAACGTTGCGAATTCGTACTGGCCGGGTCGGTCGGGATTGGGTTTCACATGACCTTTTCCTTGTTCTTACGATCCAAAATCACTCCATGTGAAACCCAACCCTCCCTTGCCTCCTCCAGCAATTGTGAGCTAGGATGGTGGGAATTTGATTCGCCTTTTCGTTTTTTGGTGGAACACGGTCTCCCCATGCAAAATGGGATGAATATACGCTTTTAAAAAGGAGTTTTTCCAACATGGCCAGAACATTTGAAGGAAACCTGACTGCAGGCGATCTTCGCTTCGGAGTGGTGGTTGCACGCTTTAATGAATTTATCACCTCCAGACTGCTGCAAGGGGCCGAAAGCGCATTGTCGCGGCATGGGGCTGACCGGGAGGCGATCGATGTGGCTTGGGTTCCGGGAGCCTTTGAAATCCCTTTGATCGCTGATCAGATGGCAGCGTCAGGAAAATATGATGCGATCATCGCACTGGGAGCGGTGATCCGGGGTTCCACTCCCCATTTTGATTATGTCTGTTCTGAAGCGGCCAAAGGGGTGAGTGCCGCGGCTGTCGAACATGGTCTTCCAGTCATTTTTGGGATTTTGACAGTGGATACCATTGAGCAGGCGATTGAACGTGCCGGTACAAAGGCCGGAAATAAAGGGTGGGATGCGGCGATGGCCGCCATTGAAACCGTCAATCTGCAAAAGGCTTTGACACGGGCTTGGAAAGAGGAAGCGGGCGAGTGAAGGGAGTGAGCCATGATTGGAGATGAAAATCAAGCTGGATATGTTTGAGGGGCCTTTGGACCTCCTTCTCCATCTGATCGATAAATCGGAGCTGGATGTGTGTGAGATTCCCATCGCCCGAATCACAGATCAATATATGGAGTCACTATCGGCGATGCAAGTTTTTGAGCTGGAGTCGGCCAGTGAATTTCTGGTCATGGCGGCTACCCTGCTGTCTATTAAAAGTCGGATGTTGCTTCCCCGCGCGGAACCCGCCGATCTGTCCGATGTACTGGAGGATGAAGACGGAATGGATCCCCGGGAAGAGCTGGTTCAGCGACTGTTGGAATACAAACGGTATAAACGACTTTCTGATGTCCTTCGTGAGCGGGAAGCGGCCAGAAGCCAGGTTTATACCCGGATGCCGATGAACCTGACAGAATACACTCCGGATGAAAATCCCTTGGAAGGGATCACACCGGACGATCTGTTGCAGCTCTTTGTCGATGTGATGAACAACCGAGAGGAGGAGGAGGAAGAAGAGGCACCGACCAAAATGACGCGGGAAGAGATTTCGGTGAGCGACCGCATGGAAGAGATTCATGATTTTCTGGCCCGCCGGGGAGGGGTTCTGCATTTTTCGGAATTGCTTCATTGGAAGGTGATCACCCGGGAGCGGGTGATCACCACCTTTTTGGCTTTGCTGGAACTGTTGAAGTTGAAGCGGATTCGGATCCGACAGGGTGGGCTGTTTGATGATATCCGGGTTGAAGCCCTTATATCGGAGGGAGGAGACGCGTCTGGAGGAACAACGGTTAAAGCCAATTATTGAGGGACTTCTGTTTGCAGCGGGAGAAGACGGACTCCGGGTGGCGGAGATCGCCGAGGTGACGGAGACGGATAAACGAACTCTTCGCCGGATCCTGAAAGAAATGGCTCAGGAATGGACAAAACAAGGCCGGGGTATCCAAATTGTTGAAGTAGCCCAAGTCTATCAGCTCACCACACTCCCGGAACATCGGGAGTACTTCGAACGTCTCGCCAAATCCCCTTCACGCTCTCAGATCTCCCGAGCGGCACTGGAGACATTGGCAGTGATTGCTTACCGTCAGCCGATCATCCGGGCGGAGGTGGAAGAGATTCGAGGGGTGAAAAGTGAAAAAGTGATTCATTATCTGAAACGGAAAGGATTGATCCGGGAAGTGGGGAGGGCAGAAGGAGCGGGCCGTCCGATCCTGTATGGAACCACCCGGGAGTTTTTGGAGTATTTTGGGCTGCGCAGCCTGGATCAGCTTCCCCCGGCGGATTCCATCTTTGAGTGGGCTGAGTGGGAACGGGAACGAAAGGAACTGTACGAACGCCTGGGAGTGGATCCCCCCTCCGAAGAGGAGAAGCTGCCGGATTCCGATTCCGAGGCGAAAACGTGCGTCGCTGAAACTTCCAATCGGGAAAATTGACCGGTTTCAGACAATATCCGCGGGACGAGACCCGCGGTTTTTTGTATGAATTGCAGAAAGGGGGCCGATACTATCATCATTGGAAGATGTTGGGCGTCGGGTGGTGATGGTGTTGGTCTGGATGATCCTCTTCGGAGTGATCCTGATCATCCTGATCCTGTTTCCGTTCACATCAGTCCGGATTCATCTGATCTACCGAAGAAAGGCGGAAAGGGATCACCTGGAGTTCCGTTTTCGCCTGTTTTTCGGATGGATCCGATTTCGGGTCAGGGTTCCTTCACTTCAGCTGAGGGGGGCGGAAATGACTGTCCGTTCCAAGGAAAAAGGAAATGTGCCGGGAAGCGGTACACGACATCAAAAGTCAAGAATCACCTGGCGAGGGATCCGTAAGATGCGGCACAAGTTTGCCCAACTCCAACAACGCATCGTACAGCTGAATGAGGTGTTGCTGGAGACCGGCCGCCGGTTTATGAGCCGGGTGGTATGTGAGCGATTGGAGTGGGAGACTTTTATCGGGACAGGGGATGCGGCGTCGACGGGTATAGTGACGGGAATCGTATGGGGAGTGAAATACACCTTGATCGGTTTTGCCGGTTCCCACATTCGTTGGGAGAAAGCTCCCCAGATTGAGGTTCAACCCCTGTTTAACAGTGAACGGATCGAGACCTGCTTGGAAAGTATATTCCGATTCCGAATTGGACACGCTATCCTTGCTGTCATTTGCCTGCTTGTACGCTTGTTGCAGAATCAAAAAGGGGGTGAAGGAAGTTGGCAGAACACCCAATTCAAGGCTTGATGACGACTGCTATGGAAAATATCAAAGAGATGGTGGATGTCAATACAATCGTGGGAGAGCCGGTTGAAACGCCCGATGGCAGCATCATCATCCCTGTATCCCGGGTGGGGTTCGGTTTTGCCGCCGGCGGAAGCGAATTTAACGGGTCGAAGCCGGACCCATCGGTAGGGAAAGAGGGTCCGGAGAAAAAGGGTGGGGATTCCCCCGGCTTTCCTTTTGGTGGAGGCAGCGGGGGCGGAGTTTCCATCACCCCGGTTGGATTCCTGGTAGTCACCCAAACAGGAATCCGGATGTTGAACATGGAAGGTTCCACCCATCTGTTCGACCGGTTGTTGGATTTGACGCCCAACATGATGGAGAAGTTGCAGAAATGGACTAAAGGTAAAACGGAATCCTTTGAGGAACCTGGAACCGACATCTGAATCCCCTCAAAACGCCGGTCCGTCTAAAAATAGGGATCGGTGTTTTTTTGTCTCTTTTTTCATAACCCTGTCCCACCGGCATATAATTTTTAGAAAACAAGCCCGAGGTGGAGGGTTAATGCGGTTGACACGATGGTTACTCACAGTGTGGATCGGATGTGTCCTGGTGTTCCTCCCTGCGAAATCCTTGGCTTTTCATCGGCCTGAGCATCTGGAATTGAGTGCGAAGGCGGCGGCAGTGATCGATGTCCAGTCCGGACGCATCCTGTATGAGAAAAATGCTGGGAAACAGATGCGGATTGCCAGTCTGACCAAAATCATGACCGCGATTGTGGCCATAGAAAACGGGGATTTGAAAGAAAAAGTGAAGGTGAAACCCAGGGCAGTGGGTGTGGAGGGATCCTCCATCTATCTGAAACCGGGGGAGGAAATTCCGCTGGAGCATTTATTGTACGGGTTGATGTTGCGTTCAGGGAACGATGCGGCAGTGGCGATCGCGGAGCATGTCGGCGGGTCGATGGAAGGGTTCGTATACAAAATGAATGAAAAGGCGGAGTATTTGGGATTGGAGAATACCCATTTCCGAAATCCCCATGGATTGGATGCACCGCAACACTACTCTTCGGCTGAGGATTTGGCCCGGTTGACCGCTTATGCCCTTAAAAATCCCGTGTTCCGGAAAATTGTTTCCACCCAAGTGAAAACAGTTCCCTGGCCGGGTGAACAATGGCATCGAAAATGGTACAACAAAAACAAAATGCTCCGTCTTTACCCGGGAGGGGATGGGGTGAAAACCGGTTTCACCAAACTGTCCAGGCGCACTCTTGTCTCCTCGGCCACAAGGGAGGGAAGACAGATTGCCACGGTGACACTGAATGCGCCGGACGATTGGAAAGATTCCATGCAACTCTTGGAATATGGGTTTCGTCACTTTCAAAGAGTGCAGTTAGTGAAAAAAGGAGAAGAATTCTCCCCCAGCCAGAAAGGGCGGGCTCCAATGGAAATCGTGGCTTCCCGTTCCTTCACCTACCCGTTGACTGAGGAGGAGCGAGACCGGGTGGAAGTGCGCCCCATGATCACCTTTCCTCTGAAAAAGGTGAAGTCTGCAGGGATCCGTGTGGGTACAGCCCGGATTTTCGTGGAAGGAAAGCCCGTCGGTTCCATCCCTCTAATCACCCAAGATGAAGGAGAAGAGACTGTATGGGGGCATTGGTTCACAGTATTGGCATCCATTTATGAACAGGAGGGATAGGGATTGGTCAATTATATCTGGCTGTTTATGATCGTGAGCGGTGTCGTGGCCGGTGTGATTCAGGGAAATGTGGACACGGTGACCGAGGCCGCATTGAAAGGTGCGAAGGATGGAGTGGCGGTCTGTCTGGGTTTGATCAGCATCCTCGTCTTTTGGCTGGGGATGATGCGAATCGCCCAGGAAGCGGGGCTCTTGGAAAAACTGGCCCGCATTCTGGGACCTGCGGCCCGGTTTTTGTTCCCGGATGTTCCCAGGGATCATCCCGCCATGGGATATATCCTGTCCAACATGAGCGCCAATCTGTTTGGTCTGGGTAATGCGGCCACTCCCATGGGACTGAAGGCGATGGAGGAATTACAGAAGTTGAATCCGGATCCTAAGACCGCATCCCCGGCCATGTGCACCTTGTTGGCTTTAAACACATCCAGCTTGACTCTGATCCCGACAACCATCATTGGGATTCGGATGGAGCATGGTTCCGCAAACCCCACAGAGATCATCGGAACGACGATTTTTGCTACTTGTTGTTCGACATTGGCAGCCATTCTGTTGGATCGCTGGTATCGGACCCGATGGACAGCGAAAGAATAGGGATTTTGGGGATCAGAGTTGTCAGATTACGAGAAAACAGGTGATGGAAAGGGAGTCGTGTGCGGCATTGGTGTGCCCAAGGAGTGTAGTGACCAGGAAATCACTTGTGCTCTATGGATGCATCGGTCGAGTTGGGGCATGTCTGATAAAACGTACATAAAAGTGAATTGACCTGGTCATATACGAACTTTCGCGAATGAACATACAGAGATAAAGGAGGGGTTAGGGTGCTGGAAACTATCTCATTTTTGTCAAAGATCATGATTCCGGCCATCCTGGCCTTTATCCCTCTCTACGCTGCATATCGCAAAATCCCTGTATATGAAAGCTTTGTCGAAGGGGCCAAGGAGGGGTTTCCCACTGCGATCCAGTTGATTCCCCACCTGGTCGGGATGATGGTGGCGGTATCCGTTTTCAGAGAAACAGGAGCTCTTCAATTCTATCTGGGGCTGTTTAAACCGCTGGTTGCATGGGTCGGTTTTCCGGAAGAGGCGCTTCCTCTCGGTCTGTTGCGACCGATTTCAGGATCCGGATCCTTGGCTTTTGCCGAGAGTATCTTTCGCACTCACGGTCCCGATTCCTATCTGGGTCGGCTGGCTTCCACCGTGCAAGGGAGTACGGATACCACCTTGTATGTACTGACAGTCTATTTCGGAGCAGTGGGGGTCCGTCGCTCCCTCTATGCGGTGAAAGTGGGCCTGTTCGCCGATTTGTGCGGGCTGGTGGCCTCTTGGTGGGTTGTGACTTGGGTGTTCGGGATGTGATGGAGTGTTGGATGGGACCCATTTTCTGAATCATGGACAATTATATAGAACGGTGGATCGTTACGCACACAACAAGGTGCGTTTTTTCATATTGGTGTAAATCTCAGTTCTGCGCTTGTGATTGAGTCGCGGGATGGATAAGATGTTCAATGAGGTGAAAACATGGAACGGTTGCAAAAAGTGATGGCCCGGGCAGGGGTTGCCTCCCGACGGAAGAGTGAGGAGTGGATCCTCAGAGGAAAAGTCCGGGTGAACGGGGAAACAGTGACTCAGCTGGGGACCCGGGTGGATCCTGATCGGGATCGGATCGAAGTGGAGGGTCGTCTGATTCGACCGGAGCAGAAGCGTTATTTCGTCTTTTACAAACCGAAGGGTGTGATCACTAGTTTGTCCGATCCGAAAGGGCGACCGGTGGTGGTGGACTGGTTTCGTGATGTGGGAGAGAGGATATACCCCGTGGGACGCCTCGACTATGATACAGAGGGACTTCTTCTGTTGACCAACGATGGAGAGTTGGCCCACGGCATGGCTCACCCCCGCCAAGAAGTGGACAAGGTCTACCAGGTGACGGTAAAGGGGATTCCCGCAAAAAATTCCCTCCGCCGTTTGCAGACGGGAGTCAAACTGACCGACGGTTGGACGGCTCCCGCCAAAGTCCGTATCCTGTGGACCGGGAAGAATCAGGCCCAAATGGAGTTGACCATTCATGAAGGGAGAAATCGGCAGGTGAGACGAATGTGTGAGGCGGTGGGGCATCCCGTGGTGCACTTGGTTCGTGTTCAATTGGCATTTCTCACTCTGTCAGGGCTCCAACCGGGAAAATACCGGGAGTTGAGCCAAGAAGAAGTCCGACGGTTGAAAGAACTTCTGTAACGGGAGCCAGCTTTCAAACAATATTCAAACCGGAAGCTCTTCGGGGGAGCCCGCGAAGTTATAATAAACATGGGTATTTGTAAAAAGGCGAGTGGTTTTCCGAAACGGGGGGTGGAACATTTGATCAACAATACCAAGTGTGATTGCGGACATAACAACCCCGTCGGTACGGTTTTGTGCGAGCATTGCGGGAAACCGCTGGAAAAGGGGGATTCCGACCGTCCCTTGGAGATGCGTTACGAAGGGAAAGCCCGGCGATCACAGACACAGAAGGCCACACTCTTTGATCGGATCTGGAACTTTTTCTCTTCGGTAAAGGTGGCTATCTGGCTGATTCTGATTACCCTGGTCGTCTCCATTCTGGGCACGTTGTTACCCCAGGAGCAGTACATTCCGTCCAACCGACCCGAGATCTACTATCCTGAGAAGTATGGATTCTGGGGGGAAGTTTTCTATCAGCTGGGTTTGTCCAATTTATACGAGTCCCCTGTCTATATAGCTTTGTTGGCCAGCATCGGCATTTCATTGGTGGTTTGCAGCCTGGATCGGGTGATTCCTCTGTATAAAGCTTTGACCAACCAGAAGGTGGTCAAAAACATCCGGTTTATCAACCGGCAGCGGGTGAGCCGGACGGAGGCCGTACCCGATTCGGACAAGGAGGCCCTCTTGGATCGACTGGCGGAGGGTTTGAGTCAGAAACATTATCGGATTCGTCGGGAAGGGGAGTCCATCCTGGCGGAGAAAGGTCGGTTCAGCCGTTGGGGTCCCTATATCAACCACATCGGCCTGATTTTGTTCCTGGTGGGGATCCTTCTGCGGCACACCGTTCCGGGTTGGTATCTGGATAACTATGTATATCTCCGGGAAGGGGAGACGAAAAAGCTGCCGGAGCTGAACTATTATGTAAAAAATGTGAAGGCGACGGCGGAGTTGTATGATCCGGAGGAGATGCCACAGTCGGACAAGGGCGAGCCCACCGTGAAAAAGTATGAAACGCGTCTTATCCTGTATGAGAAGGATCATGAGACTGGTAAGCTCCGTGAGCTGAAGCGGGGGACGGCCATTGTCAACGATTCCTTCAAACACGAGGATCTGGAGCTTTTTCAATCAGATTTCACCACTGAAACTCAGGCGATCCTTCTCAATGTGAAGGACAAGCAAGAAAATCGCAATCTGGATACGTTCAAGGTGGATCTGTTTGATCCGGAACAGAAGTACAAGCTGAAAAACGGAATCCATATCGATATTCTCGACTATTTTCCGGACTTTGTCATGGAGGGGAACCGTCCTGCGACCAAATCGGAAACCCCCAATCGACCTGCCTTCATCTTTTCCGTGGATGCTCCGGATTTGAAAAAACCGGAGGTCTCCTGGATGATCTCCGGGACCAATCTGGATGATATCAACCGGAAAAACCGTTACACCATGGAATTGAAAAGCATGGAGACAGTGAATGTGTCCGGATTGATGGTCCGGGTGGATAAAGGGTTGCCGATCATTTTCTTGGGAGGAATCATCTCCATGATCGGTTTGGTGATGGGATTTTTCTGGAACCACCGCAGGGTGTGGATCCGCTGGCAGGATGGACATCTTCATGTCGGAGCCCATACAAACAAGAACTGGTTCGGTCTGAGGCGGGAGCTGGAGCAGGCTACGGAAAAAGCGGACCTGCCGCTGTCTTTCAGTCCGGATCGACGTCAGGAGGTTGATTGAACATGGTACAAGTGATGGAATACGCTCTCCTGGGAGCCTTCGTCTTCTATCTGTTCTCCACCATCGCTTTTGTGACGGCGGTGACAGGGAAGGGTTCGCGGGTCGGTAAAAAGGCTCATACCCGGTTGTGGGGCAACTGGGGGATCGTCCTGACCATCATCGGGGTGGCTCTGCACCTGGTGTTTATCGTGACCCGGGTGTTATTGGGCGGTCACTTTACCAGTAATATGTTTGAATTTACGGCGTTCCTTTGCTTTACGATTGTGGCCGTATTTATCGTGATTTTTTTCATCTATCGAAGTGTGACCCTTGGAGCTTTTGTGATGCCGGTGGCTATGTTGATGGTGGCCTATGCCGCAGTTTTCCCCAAAGATGTGGAACCATTGATCCCGGCTCTGCAAAGTTATTGGTTGCATGTCCATGTCACCACCGTGGCTGTGGGGGAAGGAGCCTTGGCCATCGGCTTTGTTGCGGGCTTGATCTATCTTGTCCGTTGGGTGGGGATGGATCGAAACAGCAAGTCAGCCGTCTGGTTGGAAGTGATCATGGTTACGATTTTGATGGTGGCAGGCTTTGTCATCACATTCTTTACCTTCTCGATCCCAGACTACCAGGCAACGATCCAACATTCCGTGGAGGGGCAGCCGCTGGTTCAGGAGTATGACTTACCGCCGATTGTGGGTCCCCATAATGGTAAGGTCGTGCAGATGGATCCCTTCTTCGGCATGAACAGTCCGCTGTTTGAAGCCCCTTCCTGGATGAAGGGGGAGGAGGCGGCCAGAAAATTCAACTCAGTACTGTGGTCGGTCCTTTCAGGACTGGTCTTGTACGCTTTGTTGCGGTTGCTCCTCAGGAAACGGGTCTATGAATTGTTGTATCCGATGGTGAAAAACCTCGATCTGGAGAAGGTGGACGAAATCAGCTACCGGGCGATCGCCATCGGATTTCCGATATTCACTTTGGGTGGTTTGATCTTTGCCATGATTTGGGCTCATGAAGCTTGGGGGCGGTTCTGGGGCTGGGATCCGAAAGAGACATGGGCTTTGATCACCTGGCTCTATTACAGCGGTTATCTTCATTTCCGCCTGTCCCGGGGATGGCACGGATTGAGATCTTCCTGGCTGGCAGTGGGAGGATTTGTGGTAATCATGATCAATCTGGTCGCCATCAATTTGGTGTTCGCAGGACTTCACTCTTATGCTTGATGTTTCCGGTGGTTCACTTGCACCACCGGTTTTTTTAACCTTCTTTCTGATGGAAATGGATAGTCGTGTGGGATTGCCATATCTGGTTGGAGAGTCCGAAGGACTCTCTTTCCCCTGTCTGTTTCCCGGTGCGACAAACTTCATTAAATGAAGGAAAATTTTGATCCTTTGAAAGGATGAGACCTATGAATCTGACCACCTTCTCTTTTTCCTCAAAGGGGAAAGATCAGTTACAGATTGTTGCAAACCGGTGGAAACCGGATATACCGGCCCGGGCCGTGGTGCAGATTGTCCATGGGATGGCGGAGCATATTAACAGATATGATGCGTTTGCCAGCTTTCTTATACAACGCGGATTGGTTGTATACGGCAATGATCACCGGGGGCATGGTCGGACTGCCGGTAAGGAAAACCGGGGGTGGTTTGCCGAGGATCAGGGATTTGAACAGGTGGTGCAAGATCTGTACCGATTGACACAGATCATTCGCCGGGAGCAACCGGGGCTTCCCCTCTTCCTGTTTGGGCACAGCATGGGATCTTTTTTGGCCCGGCGAATCATCCAGCTTCACGGAGATGAATATCAGGGAGTCATCTTATGCGGAACCGGCGGGGACCCGGGATGGTTGGGGAGGCTTGGGCTAAGAATCGCCAGACGGGAAGTGAAAAAAAAGGGGAGTCAAACACCCAGTCCCATGATGGCCAAACTGATTACCGGCGGGTTCAATCGCAGGTTTCGTCCCCGGCGCACGGAGGTGGACTGGTTGAGTCGGGATGAGAGGGAGGTGGACAAATATCTGGAAGATTCCTTCTGTGGCGGTGTTCTCACTGCCGGTTTTTATCGTGATTTGCTGGAAGGTCTGATCATGATTCATCGGGAGGAAAATATTCAATTGACTCCGAAAAACCTTCCAATCTTGTTGATCTCCGGGGAGGATGACCCAGTGGGTGATTTTGGGAAAGGGGTGCGCCGGGTGGTTCAACGGTATCGACGGGCCGGAATAAAGGATCTCAGGTGCAAGCTGTATACCGGTGCCCGTCACGAGTTGCTGAATGAATTGAACAGAGAAGAAGTGGTTCAAGATGTGATCAACTGGTTAGAAAAACATATAAATTAATTTCCGACGGCACTTTTGCCAACAAATTTGTAAACAATTCTACGTAAAGATGACGCGGGGTTAAGGACTTTGTTAAGATAGATGCACGGGGATTGCAGGTTCAACTGGCGATTTTATTGCAACACTCCCCGGAAGTGTGACTAAGAAATGAGCCGGATATGGTATCCTATAGAAAAGGGAATCCAAGGTTGGTTGGCCCTGTGAGGTGAATCAGGTGGAAAAACAGGAACGTATTTTGGTTGTGGATGATGAGGATCGGATCCGCCGTTTGCTTCGCATGTACTTGGAACGAGAAGGTTACTTGATCGATGAAGCGGAGGACGGGGAGACCGCCCTAAAAAAAGGAATGGAAACCGATTACGATCTGATTTTATTGGATTTGATGTTGCCTGGTATGGATGGTTTGGATGTATGTCGGGAGCTTCGGAATAAAAAGGCGACACCAGTGATTATGTTGACCGCCCGGGGGGAGGAGACCAACCGGGTGGAAGGCTTTGAGGCGGGCACCGATGATTATGTGATCAAGCCCTTCAGTCCCCGGGAACTGGTACACCGGGTGAAGGCGGTCCTCCGGCGCTCTTCAGCGACGGCTTTTTTGTCCACGGAGATGGAGACCCACAATGTGATTGTCTTTCCCGAGTTGACCATTGATCACGACGCCCATGAGGTACGGGCCGGTGGGACGGAGGTCTCTCTGACTCCGAAGGAGTATGAACTTCTCCATTATCTGGCATCTTCGCCGGATAAAGTGTTCACTCGGGAAGAGTTGTTGCGGGATGTATGGAACTATGAATTTTTTGGTGATTTGCGGACCGTGGATACCCATATTAAGCGATTGCGGGAAAAATTGAACCGTGCTTCTCCCAAAGCAGCAGCCATGATCCATACGGTTTGGGGAGTCGGCTATAAGCTTGAGGTACCCAAAGATTGATCTGGCGCAGTGTAGTCGGGAAGTTGTGGTTGACCATCATCGGCTTGGTCACTTTGGTGCTTCTGATCCTCAGTTTGTTTTTGATGGAGCAGATTTTGTCCACGTATTATGAGGCGGAATTGAATAACATGAATTCGCTGGCCCGGGAGGTTCACGACACTTTGCAGGGGCCAAAGACCCATGGCCGCCAGGAGTATCTTCGCTCAGTTTTAAAAGTGGCGGAGCTGAATGAGACCTATACGATCATTCTCGGACCCGACGGTTCGGTGCAACCTCTGGCCTCCCCCAATGTTCCCGATATCCCGTGGCGGGACATCCTGGAACAGACTGAAATGGATAAAGTGTTTCGCGGGGAACCCGCCTCCCTGCGCACGCGGGTGATTGTTGGTGATAAAGGGAGTTCCCCCTTTCCTCTGTTTAAAGACGAAGTGATGCTGGTGGCTCTCCCTCTGAAAAAAGGGGAAAAGGTGAGCGGAGCGGTGGTGGTGTACCGGACCCAAAGTCAGTTATCGGAAAACGAGATTAAGAAAGTGATCCTCTATTCGGCCTTGATCGGTATTTTTTTAACCACGATCTTTGCCTTTTTCTTGTCGGGTCGGATCACCCAGCCGCTGATCCAGATGAAGCGGGGAGCGGAACGAATGGCTCGGGGGGAGTTTTCGGCACGGGTTCCCGTCCGTTCCCATGAACGGGATGAGATCGGCGATCTGGCGGTGGCGTTCAACCGGATGGCGGCTCAGTTGGAAGAGTCGATTCAGGCTCTATCCAGGGAAAAGGAGCAACTGGCCAGTATCCTTCGCAGTATGGCGGACGGGGTGATCACTCTGAATGCCAAGGGACATGTGATCGTCACCAACCCTCCTGCAGAGAAATTTTTATCGGATTGGCGGGAAGAGGGAGGTGAATCGGTATTACTTTCCCCTCTGAATCAGTTTTTCCGCCAGGTTCTCGAAGGAGAGAAGGAAGTTTTCGGGGACATCGATGTACACGGAAGAACCTGGGCACTGGTGATGGCCCCACTGTATGCCGGTCCTGAGGAGATCCGGGGGGCAGTGGCGGTATTACGGGATGTGACCGAAGAGCGAAGGATGGATAAACTGCGAAAGGATTTTGTGGCCAACGTCTCCCATGAATTGAGAACCCCATTATCAATGTTGCAAGGGTACAGTGAGGCTTTGCTGGATGATATTGCCGCCTCTCCGGAGGACCAACGGGAGATCGCCCGGGTGATCCACGATGAGTCCCTCCGCATGGGCCGTTTGGTGAGAGATCTGCTGGATCTCGCCCGGATGGAAGCAGGTCATATTCGTTTGGAGCCCTCGACGGTGAATGTTCCGGAATTGATCCGGCGAGTGTATCGCAAATTCCAGACGATCTCCAGGGAAGAGCAGGTGGTCCTGCAGGTTGATCTTCCCGACAGGATGGATCCCGTTCGGTGGGATGAGGATAAAGTGGAACAGGTATTGACCAATCTGACCGACAATGCCATCCGGCACACACCGGCGGGGGGTCGAATCATTTTGAGAGCATTGCCCACCGCAAAGGGCGTTCAATTGATTGTGGAGGATAACGGAAGTGGTATACCGGAAGAAGATCTCCCCTTCGTCTTTGAACGCTTCTACAAAGCGGACAAGGCCCGGACCCGCGGACAGGGAGGAACAGGACTGGGACTGGCAATTGTCAAAAATATTGTCGAGGCTCATGCCGGCTCGGTCAGCGTCAAAAGCAAGGAAGGGGAGGGAACACGTTTTACGGTGTTGCTTCCTATAAAAGCTCCGCAGGAGAAGGAGAAATCATGACAAAGCGTCCCGTAAAAAGGGACGCTTTTTTTACTTGCGACCCGCGCAAGTTCAGCAGTTGCCCGCTCATGTGAACCCGCTTGAGGGACTTGAGCCTCCCCGGGTGACGGGGCCTTTGATATTTGCTTTGTAGATGCGTTCGTGGTTCCTACTGCTGCAATTGGGGCAAGTGGCTTCTTTCAGTTTTGAAAAGGATGTGTACACTTCAAATTCCCGGCAGCAGTCTTTGCATTTTAGATCATAAAAGGGCACAATGGTCCCTCCTTTCTATACCATAATACCTACATGGGTATAATCCCGCAAGGAATCCTGTTTCCCCAAAGGTTTGATACCTTGCTGTGACTCAAACGCTCCAGTGCTTGAAAGGAAATCACTTCTGTATCTCCGGTGGTACTTGGGGTCGCATGATTACCTGGTTGTAAATCACACCCTCCGGTGCGGTCACCATATGCCAGATTGCCTCCGTCACCTGCTCTGCAGTGAGTGCGTACGCTTTCGGATTCCCAGAGAACTCCGTCTGGATCGATCCGGGGCAGATGGTGTTGACTTTGACTTCATGCTTCTTCAATTCCTGGGTGAGAACATCGGACAGGGCCATCAATCCGAATTTGGAGGCGCAGTAGCCTCCGCCGCCGGGAAAGGTAACGGTTCCCGCAACACTGGAAACATTGACGATATGCCCCTTGGTTGGGATAAGATGAGGAATGGCGAATTTGGATGCGAGGAAAGGCCCCTTCAGGTTGACTGCCATCATCAGATCCCAGTCTTCTTCCGACAACTCCGGAATCTGGCCAAAACGTCCCACTCCGGCATTGTTCACCAGGATATCCAGCTTTCCAAACCGATCCACGGTGGTGTCGATCAGGGATTTCACCTGGTCGGTTTGTGTGATGTCACAGGTGAAAGGGAGGATGAGACCGGGAAATTCTTCGGCCAGCTTCTCCAGTGCGGCTGTACTGCGGGCGGCAGCCACTACTTGAGCGCCCCCTTGGGCAAAACGGCGTGCCAAGCTGGCTCCCAGTCCTTTGCTGCCACCAGTGACAATGACTGTTTTTTCTTGTAGATCCGCCATAGAAAACCCTCCTTGGTCCGTACGGTTGGATACACTTTCACTTTACTTCATCGGGAAGGGAGTTCCAAGCCCGATGAAGCTGTGCTTTCTTTTTGATCGTTATAAATCAATGGCGGTCACTTGTTGGATTTGTTCTAATTCCTCCAGGGTTTTCAGCAGATCTTCGGGTATTTTTTTATCGACGGTCAGCATCATGATCGCCGATCCACCTTGATCGCGGCGTCCCACCTGCATGGTGGCGATATTGATATCCCGGCTGCCGAGAACCGTTCCCACCTGTCCGATGGCACCGGGTTGATCCCGGTGACGGATGAGGAGCAAATGTCCGTAGGGTTGAACATCGACAGAGTGGGAGTCAATCTTGACGATGCGGGGACCCAATCCGTTCAACAAAGTGCCGGACACTGAGAAGTCACTTTGGTTGGTTTGGATTTTTAAATGGATCAACTGGTTGAAGCCATGACTTTGGGACATTTTTTGCTCTGTTACGCGGACACCCCGTTCTTTGGCCAGATGGGGGGCATTCACATCATTGACTTCATCAAGATAATGGGAAAGCGCCCCTTTCAGAATGATTCGGGTCAAAGGGGAAGTGTCCACCTCAGCCAATTCTCCGGAATAGGTGACAATGATTTCGCTTAGGGCACCGTCGGTGGTTTGGGTGGCAAAACTGCCCAGTTTTTCAGCCAGTTTTTGATAGGGACGCAGTCTTTCTTGCAATTCCGCCGGGATAGAGGGGAGGTTGACGGCATTTTTAAAGGGTTCCTCCCGCAGAATATGAAGAATCTCTTCTGATACATCGACAGCTACATTTTCCTGGGCTTCCCGGGTGGATGCGCCCAGATGAGGCGTGGCGATCACTTGGGGGAGTGTGAAAAGCGGATGTTTCCCAGGTGGCTCCGTCTCAAACACATCCAGTGCGGCTCCTGCCACTTTTCCGCTTTGGATGGCTTTTACAAGGGCATTTTCGTCGATGATGCCTCCCCGGGCACAATTAAGCACCCGGACACCGTCTTTCATTTTGGCAAAAGCATCAGCGTCGATCAAATGACGGGTCTCTTTGGTCAGAGGAGTATGAACCGAGAGGAAATCCGCTCCGGCGATCACTTCCTCCAGCGTGGCTTGTTGAACACCGGCTTTTTTCGCGCGTTCTTCGGTCAGATAGGGATCAAAGGCGATCACTTTCATGTTGAATGCACGGGCCCGCTTGGCCAACTCGGTCCCGATCCGTCCCAAACCGACAATGCCTAGGGTTTTGTGGTTCAACTCCACACCAACAAACTGTTTTCGGTTCCATTCTCCCCGAATGACGGATCGGTAACCCTGGGGGATGTTCCGGGCCAGAGAGAGCAGCATGGCGAAAGTGTGTTCTGCGGTGGAGACAGTATTGCCATCGGGGGCGTTCACCACGATGATGCCACGGGCGGTGGCGGCGGAGATGTCGATATTATCCACTCCAACTCCGGCCCGGCCGATCGCTTTCAGCTTTCGCCCCGCTTGGATCACTCTGTCTGTAACCTGGGTCTGACTGCGAACGATCAAGGCGTCGACAGTGGATATTTCCTCCAGTAGTTGATCCAAGGACAGATCTGTTTTTCGAATCACCTCTACATCAGGAGCTTTCAACAGTTTTTCGATTCCCTGATCGCTCACGGGATCAGTGATCAGCACTTGATACATGAATCAGTTCCTCCTCTGCTGCTTTGGTTCCGGCTCCGGGGTCCACAGGCGCTCCCAAGCGGGTAAGGGCCACCTCTATGGCAGAGATGACAGTCAGCATATCCAGGGGATCGGAATATCCCATATGACCGATGCGGAAAATCTCCCCTTTCAGGTGTTGTTGTCCCCCGGCGACCCGCAGACCGAGCCGGCGCAATTCTTGCCTCAGTGCCTCAGAGGACCAGCTGTCTCCACCCCGGACGGCGGTCACCGTGGGGGAGGCGTCCCTGTCATCGGTCAACAGCGCAAGGCCGAGAGCCCGCATCCCTGCCCGAATCATATCCCGCATCAGGCGGTGCCGGGTAAAGACGGCCTCCAGTCCTTCCTCTTCGATCATGTTGAGAACCTCCTCCACTCCAAACAGTAGGGAGACCGTCGGAGTAAACGGAGTGGTCTCTTTTTGCAGGCTGTCGCGATATTTGCGGAAATCCAGGTAAAACCGGGGATGAGGATTGGATTCAATCCGTTCCCAAGCCTTGTCGCTGATGGCGGCAAAGGCGAGTCCTGCTGGAAGCATCAGTGCTTTTTGCGACCCGGAGACGAGGATATCAATTTCCCAATCTTCCACCTTCGCGGGGACGCCGCCGATACAGCTTACTCCATCGACGACAGTGAGGGCGTCGGTATGTTCACGAACGACAGCAGCCAGTTTTTGCACGGGATTCAGGACCCCGGTGGAGGTTTCACAATAGGTCAGAAATACAGTTTTCACCTGGGGATATTTTTTCAGAAAAGCGGTCAGTTCTTCCGGCCCACAGGATTTTCCCCAGGGAATGTCCAAGCGATGAACGGATACTTCCATGGAAGAGAGGATGCGGGCAAACCGATCTCCGAAGGCGCCGGTCACCACTACGGCGGCTTCATCTTCCCGGGACAGGGTGTTGACTGCAGTGGCCTCCAAAGCGGAAGTTCCGCTTCCGGCCAGGAGTAAAATAGGATTTCGGG
Organism: Kroppenstedtia guangzhouensis; assembly: GCF_014637345.1. Classification (GTDB taxonomy): domain Bacteria; phylum Bacillota; class Bacilli; order Thermoactinomycetales; family DSM-45169; genus Kroppenstedtia; species Kroppenstedtia guangzhouensis. The sequence goes on along the minus strand of NZ_BMEX01000003.1, from coordinate 78,639 downwards.
CTCCGAACACGGGTGTGAGGCGTAAACTGAGGTCCCGAACCAACCGGGAACAGTCGGGATCCCGGTGGCCGACCATCGGGCGATTCATGGCTTGTTGCACCCGGGGCGGAATTGGCGTCGGCCCAGGAATTTGCAGACGGAATTTGTCTTTTAACACAGTTTCTCTCCTCCTTTGGTTCATAAAGAAAGGCCTTTCATTCCCGCACCTGACGTTAAAACAGGTGAGGGACGAAAGGCCGTGTTGCCACCCTCATTCACTCCGGCTTTGCAGCGGGAGTCTCAGCGGGTTCAAAAGAACCCCGGGATAACGGGTCCACCGATCCGGCCTACTGATGTTCAACCGGATGACTCAGGAGTGCTCCATTGCGTCCGGAACGCCGATTCGCAGCAACCATCGGCTCTCTGGGGTTCCTTTTTTCGCAATTTGGCTCCGTCATGGTCTGTGCTTCATTCAAAATGTTGTTACTTACTCTAGCACGGTAAAGTAGAGGTGTCAACCGGTGAAAACATGATGTCCCACGAAAAGGTGGATTGTGGTACCATGGCAGTGCACTTATATCGGAGTTCGGTGAGAAAAGGGGAGGGCAGATTGCAGTCGGTGGAAACAGTGGACCTGTCAGGCTTGAATCCCAAACAGCGGGATGCTGTCACCTTGGTGGGAAAGTCGGCAGTGGTATTCGCGGGTCCGGGCAGCGGCAAGACAACGGTTTTGACACGGCGGGCAGCTTGGCTCCTTTCACGGGGAGTGCCGGCAAACCGGATCATGGTTGTCACCTTCACCCGGATGGCGGCACAGGAGATGAAGCAACGTTTGTTGAAACAGACCGGCAGTTCGACCGGGATGACCATCGGCACGTTCCATTCCGTTTTTCTTCGGTTGCTGCGGAACTCCGGTGTGTCCATTCCCCGCCTGGCCGGGGAGCGGGAGCAGGCCGGATTGATCCGGGAATTGTTGATCAAGTCAGGCAGGCCCGCCGATGAAGAGATGATCTCCAACACCTTGAGCCAAATCGGGTATTGTAAAGGAAATCTGATATTGCCGGAGCGCATGAAGGTGAAACAAGAAAAAAAGATCGCTTTCCGGGAACTGTTTCAGGAGTATCAACAGGTGATGGAGCAACGGGGGATTTGGGATTACGACGATATCCTGCTCCGGTTCCATGATTTGCTCCGTAACAATCAGCCGTTCCAAAGGCGGTTTGTTCACATTCTGGTGGACGAATTTCAGGATATCAACCGGGTTCAGATGGAAACGATTCGTCTTCTGCTTCCTGAAGGGGGATGTCTCTTCGCTGTGGGGGATGATGATCAGTCTATCTACGGATTTCGGGGGAGCGATCCGGGATATATGTTGGATCTGCCCCGCACTCTTCCGGAATGCACCCGGATCGTACTAACCATCAATCATCGGTCAACGGAGCCGATTATCCGGATTGGACAGCAACTGATTGCCCACAATCGTTTCCGGCAACCAAAGAGAGTGGAGGGAACCGGAAAAGTAGGGGCGGCTCCCCGCTGGTGGGAACCGGAGGATGAAGAGGATGAGGCCGGTAAAATCCTGGACATGCTGACGGATGGGGTGGAGACAGCCGTTCTTTACCGGACTTCCACCCAGGCCCGCGCGATCATCGATGCACTGGTTCGAGCGGATATCCCCTTTGCTGTTTCACCTGGAGATGCCGCTTTTTATCAGCGATGGCAGGTGGCGGATGTACTGAGTTATCTCAAACTGGCGAATCATCCCGATGATCTGGATGCCCTTGTGCGGGTGGTCAATCGACCGAAGCGGTATCTTTTTGGGGAGGAGTGGCTGGACGGGCTCCAAAGGATATCCCGGGAAAGGAATTTCCCTTTGCTCCAGTGCTTGCCTCAACTGAAAGGATTGGAAAGATATCAAACCAAATACCTGGAACGGATGGTGCAACAAGTGACAGCTTTGAAGGGTTGTTCACCTTCGGCGGCGGTAAACCGGGTTCGGCGGGAGATCGGGTATGACAGCTTTCTTTCCGCGATGGCGAAGGATTTGGGTCATGATTTTCAGACACTGTCAGAACCGGTGGATGAGCTGTCGATTGCAGCCGGAGCCCATGGGAAGATCGAAGATTTTCTGGATCATATTGAACAGGTGGATCGGAAGGTAAGGGAACAACCGCCGTCTCCAAGGGTTCGGTTGATGACCCTTCACAAGTCGAAAGGGTTGGAGTTTGATCGGGTGTTTCTAATCGGCCTCCATGCCATGGTGCTCCCCCATCACAGGAGCCTGCAAGTGCCGGATAAAATGAAAAGCAGGGCTTGGGAGGAGGAGAGGCGGTTATTGTATGTGGGGCTGACCCGGGCCCGCCGGGAACTGATTCTCTCTGTCAGTCGAACCCGCCAGGGTAAACGGGTGGGTCCATCTCCCTTTCTAAAGGAGATGGGGTACACCATCCAAGAGGAAGCGCCGATGGTGCAGCCTGTTTCCCGGAGTCGACCTGACCCAAAACAGCCTCAACTCCGTTATGTGGGGGAATCCTTGACAGAAGGAGATACTCTCCTTCATTCCCGCTGGGGAGAGGGAGCGGTCATTCAGGTGGAGTCCCTTGAGGGAACGGCGCCGGGTCGCAAGGTGACGGTGCGCTTTGGAGATGAAATACACACCCTGCATTATGAGTTGTCCCGACAGTTGGGGTTGCTGGAAAGGGGAGAGGGGCAATAAAAACCAGCGGGTCCAACAGAGGCTGGACCCGCTGGTTTTTTAGTTTTAACCCGAATACCGTTCCAGGCTTTCCCGATACAGCCGTTCCGCGACGTCAACACCTTTCCAGCCCTCGATCCGGGTCTCTTTTTTCTCCAGATCTTTGTACACTTTGAAGAAATGTTCAATTTCCCGCAGAGTGTGGGCCGGAATGTCTTCGAGGGAATGAACCGAGTCCCAACGGGGATCATCCACGGGAACGGCCAACAATTTCTCGTCCTTCCCTTTATCATCAGACATCAGGAGGACGCCGATCACACGGGATTGGATGACACATCCGGGAAAGGTCGGGAAGGTGGTCAACACCAGAATATCGAGAGGATCACCGTCTTCCGCCAGGGTGTTTTCCAGATAGCCGTATTCAGTGGGGTAGTGCATCGGGGAATACAGTACCCGATCCAGGCGAAACACGCCTTTTTCCTTGTCATATTCGTATTTGTTCTGACTTCCGGTGGGGATTTCGATAAAGGCGTCCACTGTGAGTGTCTTTTGCGCCATCTCAGGAACCTCCTCCAAGTTTGTATGTATCTGTGGAAGGGAAAAAACCCTACCGCTCATTTTATTCTTTGTGGATCGCTTAATCAATCCACAGGTGCATATTTTTCGGGTCATCATGGTACATTGATGTCAATCTCGGTGGGGATCAGTGAACACAAAATCATGAAATATGTTAAAGACCAATAAGTCACTGCTGATTCCTTTGCAAAGATACAAACAAGGGATATGAAGGATTCGATTCTGTTGCGTGTCCGTGAAGAACATGAATGGGAGGTTTAGCGTTTGGAGGGATCCATCTGGATCCCGCTCTGATATCTCCCCTTGAAATGGAAGAGGTTGGATTTGGAGGAGGAAATTTGTGTGCTCTGCGCCATGGGAGTTCGGAGTCACCATGCGACCCGTTTTCTGTATGAACGGGATGCCGTCATGCGATCAACGTGGAGGATGGATTGGCCCGGGTGAACCTGTATCTGGATCATAAAAAATACTGCCTGATCAGGCAGCAATGATATCTATAAATGAATCATTCTTCCACTTTGATCGAATCAGTCGGGCAGCCCTCCAAGGCATCTTGAACATCCTCGTGAAACTCTTCGGGGACCTCGGCGGTTCCGGCATTGTCGTCCAGGATCACATATGCGATCCCTTCATCATCATAATCGTAAACGTCGGGAGCAGCGGCACCGCAAGCTCCGCAGGCGATGCAAGTATCTTTATCTACCCAAGTGCGCATAAATTTTCCCCTTCCATATATATGAATCCAAAGATTGAGCCGGTTCCAACAAACATTTTAGAATGATTTCCGGTTATTTGCAAGAGAAGGGGATGAAAAGGGGCGATCGGGTGAGGAGGAATCAAAGGTGGAAGGGGAGTCATACCGGAAAGTCCGTCTGTTGCGTTGGAACCTATATCTCACTCAACTGTTGGTTTTTGTGGTGGCTTTAGCTCTCCTCCAGCTTCAGGGTCGGTTGACGGCAGGGCTGTGGATCCCTGCTGGGTGGAAGATATGGGGGGCGGGCGTCGCTTCCGGATTGGCGGTAGTGGCTTTCGACCGGATTCTTCAACGGCTGGTTTCCGAAAAGCGGCTGGATGACGGGGGGTTCAATCGTCTGCTGTTTCAAAACCTGTCCTATGTGGAAATTGCCGGGATTACGGCTTGGGTGGCGCTGGGGGAGGAAATGCTGTTTCGGGGAGCCCTTCAGCACTGGCTGGGCATCATCGGTACCAGTCTGCTTTTTACCCTGCTCCACTTCCGGTACCTGAAACAATGGATTCTGGTGGGGGCGGTTTTTGGCATCAGCTGTCTTTTCGGTGGGCTGACGGAGTGGACCGGAAGTTTGATTCCCGCCGTGGTGGCTCATTTCACAGTGGACTTCATCCTAGGTCTGTCCATCCGAGTTGCAAGAGATTCATGACGGGCATCTTTTCGGGGAATGAATGATATATTGAATTAAGGGGGGATGGATCTGATCAGACTTTGGATACAGGTGATGGTGATCTGGGGACTCTCCGGGTTTGTTGTTTTCCTGGTGCCTGATGGTTCCCGGTCGGTTCCTTCCTTCTGGGGATATGTCAACCTGGAGACCTTATTTGCCGTGGGGCTTGTCCTCTTGGCGGGGCGGCAAGTGGTCAAGGTGTCCGCCAAATCGCTTTCCTATTTTTTGTATCTCCCGCTGCCTGTCAAATCCCTGGTGCGTTGGCGTTCTCTTTTCCCATTGGCGGCGGCTTGGGGGGCGGTACCCTTTCTCATTCTGTACATTCCGGTGGTCGGATGGGTCACCCTCTTGTTTTTTGCGGGCAGGGAAGCGATGATCTGGAGGGAAAAACAGAGGACGTTGCGGGATTCCTTCCGTCGGATCCCTTGACATGACCGGTTTTCTGTTATATCATTGAATAGCATTTGTTTTGGGGAGAGGTGTCCGAGAGGCCGAAGGAGCACGATTGGAAATCGTGTAGGCGGTCACCACCGTCTCGAGGGTTCGAATCCCTCCCTCTCCGCCATTGGTTTGAGGAGAGATACCCAAGAGGCTGAAGGGGACGGTTTGCTAAACCGTTAGGGGGCTGGATGGCCCCGCGCGGGTTCGAATCCCGCTCTCTCCGCCATTTGGGTGATAAGAAAGACGAGCTCCCGGTCGCCCGGGTTCTTTTTTTATAGGCAGTAAAACCGGGTGAGACTCTCGCAAGTCCGACCGGTTTTTGATATGATGGATGCACGGAGTGAACGGGCCCTCCCGGAGGCGGATGGTATACACCTAACCTCAGGGAGGTTTGTACAGTTGGTTGATGTACAACAGAGGATGAGAATATGGAGACCTAAAAACGCGTAACGAACAGTGCTTCACCCTCATACGCTGTAATATGCGGGTCTCCAGTGAGGGAGGGTAAACCATGCGTGTCGAGCGTCTCAGTCGAGACAAAATCCGCTTTTTTTTATCTATGGATGATCTGATGGAACGGGGAATTGAGAAAGAGGATATGTGGCAGGACATTCCAAAGGTGCATGAACTGTTCAACGATATGATGGATCAAGCCTACCGGGAACTTGGCTTCGAGATCTCCGGTCCTGTCGCTGTGGAAGTGTTTGCGCTGCCAGCCCAGGGAATGGTGGTGGTGGTCTCACGAGGAAGAACTCCTTCTCGGGACGAATTGGATGATTTGGATGGCGATGAGCTGTATGAATTGGAAGTGACATTGGAGGAAAGTGATCAGGTTGTCTTCCAATTTGCGGACTTTGAAGATTTGGTGCAGGCGGCAGGCAGTTCTTATCGGCTGATCGGTTCCGGTGGTAGTGTTTATGCATACCGTGATCACTACTATCTCGTTCTCGACACGGAGATGGAAGCGGAAACCCTCCAGAAAGGGATCGCTGTACTATCTGAATACGGAGAGGCATCCACCTATACCGGGCATGTACTGCAGGAATATGGAAAAACCATCTGGGATCGGGATGCGATCGGGGAGATCGTCCGTTATTTTTCCTGATACCGGTTTTGGCGGCCGCGGAAAACCGCGGTCGCTTTATATTTATATCAGTTCGGTTCCGGTTATGCCAGCAGGAGCATTGACGATCTGGTAATATTCCGTTGTCCGCAGGTTTTTCCAGTTTCCTTCCCATACTCCCGGGAACACTCGTTGAATGGACAGGTGCTGGGTTCTGTGTTGTCGCAAGGCACCCATTATTTCCCTGCGGAAAGGTGCCACGTCAATCCGGTGTGTGACCTCCGTGAGGGGAGTGGTGTGCACTCCGGGGGTGGAGTCCGATTCTGGGATTACAATATAGTACAGGTGGATCCTCAATTCGGCATCCAAACGGCTGAGCGCTTCAAAAGTGGCCCGTTGGATGACCTGATGATCGGGATGACCTGAAATTCCGTGGGGTGGAAAGGTGACAACAGCTTGGGGGGATTCCAACCGGATCTGACGGGTTATTTCATCCACCAATTGCTGGAAAGGGGCCTCGGCCAGCCGTCCATCACCGTAATTCCCTAGGATGACCCGGTTGATTCCCAAAAGGGAGGCGGCCCCCTTCAGTTCCCGGGATCGAACTTCCCCCAACTCTTCCTGGGTGCACAAAGGAGGGTTGCCGGTCTTGCCCGCTTCGCCCCTCGTTGCGCAAAAGAGGACGATTTCGCAGTCGGACTGCAGGGCATATCGGGCAATCGTTCCCCCGGAAGCGAATGTTTCATCATCGGGATGGGCATAAATGAACATCAGTTTTCTTTTCAAGGGACGTTCCTCCTTTATGATTGATTATAACAAATAAAAGAGGAAAAAGTCGGAACAGGAAATGATGTTACCTTTCTGGAGTGAACTGGTGTATACTTGGATATGGATTGACGGGAATTATTCTTTTTTGAGGTGGTCAGGGATGGAACAACAGTCGGAAGCCTCCAATCTGGAGCAAAAGGAAGAAAATCTGGATGTCCTCGTATCCACACAAACTGTGATTAAACGTGCCCTGGATAAGCTGGGGTATCCCGAACAGGTTTATGAGTTGTTAAAAGAACCGATGCGGATGATGCGCGTTCGGATTCCGGTCCGGATGGATGACGGTTCGGTTCAGGTTTTCACCGGCTATCGTTCTCAACACAACGATGCGGTCGGCCCCACCAAAGGGGGTGTCCGCTTCCACCCGGACGTTAATGAAAAGGAAGTGAAGGCGCTTTCAATCTGGATGAGTCTGAAGGCCGGCATTGTGGACCTCCCATATGGCGGGGGGAAAGGGGGGATTGTCTGTGATCCCCGGAAGATGTCCTTCAGAGAATTGGAACGCCTTTCCCGGGGATATGTACGGGCGATCAGTCAGATTGTGGGACCGACGAAGGATATTCCGGCACCGGATGTATTTACCAACTCCCAGATTATGGCCTGGATGATGGATGAATACAGCTTGATGAGGGAATTTGACTCCCCCGGGTTCATCACCGGGAAGCCTCTCGTCCTCGGGGGTTCCCGGGGAAGAGAGACGGCGACAGCCAAAGGGGTGACCCTCATGATCCGGGAGGCGGCCAAGAAGCGCAATCTGCCTCTGGAAGGGGCCAGGGTCGTCATCCAGGGATTTGGAAACGCCGGCAGTTTTCTTGCCAAATTCATGGCTGATTCCGGGGCAAAAGTGATCGGGATCTCGGATGCATACGGAGCCCTGCACGACGAGGATGGTCTGGATATCGATTATCTGCTGGACCGCCGCGACTCTTTTGGAACGGTGACCAATCTGTTCAAGGATACCATCACCAACCAGGAGCTCCTGGAGCTGGATTGCGACATTCTGGTTCCCGCCGCAGTTGAAAATCAGATTACGGCGTCCAATGCCCACCGGATCCAAGCAGATATCGTGGTCGAAGCGGCCAACGGTCCCACCACTCTGGATGCCACCCGGATTCTGAGTGAGCGGGGAATTTTGCTGGTTCCGGATGTGTTGGCCAGCGCTGGAGGGGTGACCGTCTCCTACTTTGAATGGGTTCAAAACAACCAAGGCTATTACTGGTCCGAGGAGGAAGTACTCCAAAAAATGGAGGACATTATGGTGACGGCTTTTGAAAACGTATATCAAACTTCCCAAACGAGGAAAGTGGATATGCGGTTGGCCGCTTATATGGTAGGTGTCCGCAAGATGGCGGAGGCCTCCCGATTCCGTGGTTGGGTATAATTTGGATCACATACAGAAAGACATCCCGGCAGTGCGGGGGTGTTTTTCTGTTTTCTTGTCACCAGGAGGTTGGTAAGCATGGAGGATCTGATAATTGTCGGGGCAGGTCCTTGTGGTTTGTCCGCCGCTGTTGAAGCGAAGAAGCGGGGATTTAACCCATTGGTGATCGAAAAAGGTTGTCTCCTCCATTCTGTTTACGGGTTTCCGGTCCACATGCAATTTTTCAGCACTCCCGAACTGCTGGAGATCGGGGGGGTTCCTTTTATTTCAACCGGTGAAAAACCCAACCGGCTGGAAGCTCTCAAATATTACCGGTCGGTGGCCAAAGCCTATGGCCTGAGAGTCCATCTTTATGAGAAGGTGACCCGTATCGACAAAGTAGGGGAAAAGTTTGTTGTCCGGACGGAAAACAGCGCCGGAAAACAACGCTATGTCACCTGCCGGGTGGTGGTGGCCACGGGGTATTATGATACTCCCAACCTGATGAACATTCCCGGGGAGAAGCTTTCCAAGGTTCACCACTATTATAAGGATGGACATCCTTACTACGGACTGGACGTACTTGTTATCGGCGGGAAGAACTCCGCCGTCGATGCGGCGATGGATTTGCATCAGGCGGGAGCCAGGGTGACCATGGCTTATCGCCAGGGAGCTTTCACAAACAGTGTAAAAGCTTGGGTGAAACCGGTGATCGAAAGTGCCATCAAAAAAGGCTGGATTACCATGCACTGGAACACGGTGGTTCGGGAGATCCGAGAAAAAGAGGTGCTTCTTGAAAAAGAGGGAGAGCTGTTCACTCTTAAAAATGATGCTGTGTTTGCGATGACAGGGTATCGTCCCCAAACCAGGATGCTGGAACAGCTGGGGGTGAGCTTGGATTCGAAAACAGGGGCCCCGGTCCATGACCCGGAGACGATGGAGACGGAAGTTTCCGGTCTGTATATCGCCGGGGTGATTGCCGCCGGAAATGACGCCAATTCCATTTTCATTGAGAACGGCCGTTTCCACGGTGGAAAAATCGTCGCCCACATGGAAAAGGAGATGGGAGCGACGACTCCCTGATCGAGTGTCAGCCGTGGGGATATTCCTTGAAAAAAGTTTGCAACCGGGCGGGGTCCCGACTCACATGAAGCGCGGCCATCAATTGGATCCGCGCTTTTTGTCCGTTTAAACCGTTGGCAAAGATGATGCCCCATTCTTTGAGTTGCTTTCCACCCCCGTCGTAACCATAGGTGTCCTCAACAAATCCGTGATGACAACGGGAAACGAGGACAGTGGGGATGCCCGATTCAACTGCTTTTTTCAGACCAGGAAGCATGGCCGGGGGGAGATTTCCCTGGCCGAGGGCCTCCACGACCAAGCCCCGGGCTTTCGCCTGCAAGACTGCCTGGATCAACAGGTCGTCGGTGCCTGCTGCCGCTTTGACAAGGTAAACTCCTTCCACCGGAGGAAGGAGGGGGTAGACTCGTCTTCTGTCGAGGGTTTGGTGAAAGAGAATATCTTTTTTGGTGATTGTTCCCACAGGCCCCTGGGAGGGCGATTGGAAGGTGGCCACGTTGCTGGTGTGAGTTTTGGTGACCCACCGGGCGGCGTGAATCTCGTCGTTGAAAACCACCAATGTTCCCTTTCCGCAGGCTCTGGGGTGAGAGGCGACGCGAACAGCATTGACGAGATTGAGGGGGCCGTCCGCTCCCAGTTCGTTCTGGCTGCGCATCGCTCCGGTCATTATGACAGGGAGGTCGCCGGGCAGGGTCAGATCCAGGTAATAGGCAGTTTCCTCCAGTGTATCGGTGCCGTGAGTGATCACCACCCCGTCGACGTCGGGGTTGGAAAGGTGATGGATGACCCGTTGACCGATTCGATGCATCCACTGGGGGGTGATGTGGGGACTGGGCAAGTTACAGAAGTGATCCATGTTCACCTGAACTCCATAGCGGGAGAGCAAGGGAAGAACTCTTTTCAGACCTTCGGAACCCAGGGGTTTCACATCTCCTGTCTGTTCATCCTCTGCCATGGCGATGGTTCCGCCGGTGGTGATGATCGTGATTTGTCTCATGTGGTGTCTCCTCCATATGAATTTCCTCCTCTTTTGGGAAGGGGCGGCTACATGATGATGAACATATCTTCATTTAGGTGTTTGGATGCAGGCGTGTTGATTAACTATATTTTGGGTGAGGAGGGGCTTCAGCCGATCTGAATTGGAATGCTGTGGTATAAAGGTCGCTTAGGTAATAGACGACTTCCTTTTCCTGTCCATTTTCCGGTTCATTAACGGGCCTTGATCTTCATTTTATAACAAGAGCCGGTGATTATCGATCACCTGTTTTGTTCATAATGAAGATGAACCTACCTGTCTGAGGGGTGAAAGGCGATGGACGGTCGCCGGTATTTGGTGAAAATTCGATGTAAGGAATGCGGAGAGTATTTTTTGTTGAAAGGCAGTATGAAAAAGGGAAAAGTGGAAACAGGTTTTAAACAATGCCTCTGTGACAACCGAAGCCCTTCAAGGTTTGAGATTTCATCAGAGAGGTTGTAAGTCATCCGACCTGCACGGGTCGGTCTTTTAATTGTATAAAGATGGGATGAGGCGTTTAAACTATCTGCGAAGAAATCCAGGGGAGGGATGGGAAATTTGATTCGGTGGGTTAATCCCTTGCGCAGATCCCTGATCCTCGGTGTCATTCTGCTGACACTCATCCCGCACACCGGAACCGAAGAATTGCGGGCGGAGCAGAAGACGGGGGAGTGGCCCCTTCTCCCCCAAAGAAATCAAATTGATGGCCAATGCCGTGCACGGAGGGGGAGAACTATATTGGACAGGTGGCGGTGGCGGCTGTCATTCTGAACCGGATCGAGAGCGGACGGTTTGATCTTTCAATCCTGAACCTTTACCGCCGTGGCCGACGGGCAGATATTGGCTGTCATTCAATGAGGACTCGAAAAAAGCGGTACAGGATGCCATCCGAGGATGGGATCCGGCGGGAAGCGGCACTTTGTACAATTTCCATCCGGAAGCAGCGGCCTCCGGATGGATCTGTCCCGTCCGCAAGTAAAAAAATCGGGAAACATATTTTTTGCAGATAGGAGTGATTCAGCCGTGTACAGACGGATTGCCGCCGTGTTGTTCCCCGTTGCCGTACTAGCCTTGATCGGCACCGCCGTATGGGGATACAAAGAAAACCAGGAAAAAAGCAGTTTGCTCATTAAAGCAGAGAACCAGTATCAAAAAGCTTTCCATGATCTCAACTTTCATATGGACAAACTGCAGGATGAATTAGGGAAGACCCTTGCTTTGAATTCGCGCAAACAGTTATCCAATTCTTTGACCAACGTGTGGAGACTCAGTTTTGCCGCCCAAAACGATCTCGGTCAACTTCCATTGTCCATTATGCCCTTTGACAAAACGGAATCTTTTCTCGCCCGGATCGGCAACTTCAGTTACGGGGTGGGAGTCCGGGATCTGGATAAAAAACCTTTGACTGACAGGGAATATAATACTCTGAGGGATTTATACAAACGTTCCAATGCCATCCAAAAAGACCTGCAGAAAGTGCAGTCCCATGTCCTCAGCAAAAACCTCCGCTGGATGGATGTGGAGCAGGCGATGGCCTCTGAGGACAAGGTGATGAATAACACCATCATTGACGGTTTTAAAAAAGTGGATAAACTTTCAGAAGGATATACCGAGGTGGACTGGGGTCCCTCCGTTAACAATCTGGAGGCTGAACAGCGGAAACAACCGGTGAACCTGACAGGAAAATCGGTATCGCCCCAGGATGTGAAGGAGAAAATCGCCGATATTCTGAACCGTCCGGACACCAAGGGGATTGAAGTGGTGTCCAACCGGAAGGGGGATGTAAAGACTTACAGTGCCAGATTGAAGAAACCGAAAGGCAGGGAAGTGAATGCCGATGTAACCGCCAAAGGTGGTCATGTTCTCTGGGTTAATTATGACCGCCCGGTGAAAAAACGGAAATTGAGCTTGGAGCGGGCTCAAGGAGAGGCCATTCAGTTCCTGGATGGCCTGGGATATCCGGAGATGGAGACCACTTCCTTTGATGAAACGGGGAACATGGCTTCCTTCAGTTTTGTCAGGAAAGAGGGGAATGTATTGATTTATCCCGAGACGGTTGTGGTCAAAGTGGCTCTGGATAACGGAGAAATCATTGGGTTCCAGGCGGAAAACTACGTGTATAATCACAAAGAAAAGCGAAACCTGAAACCCCGTCTGACCCAAGCTCAAGCTCGAAAATACGCCAGTCCCCGGATGAAGGTGAAGGAGTCGCATCCAGCAGTGATCTTTGGGGAGAAGGGGAAAGAAGTGCTGTGCCATGAGTTTCTGGGACAATTGGGAAAAAGTGAGTATCGTATATTCATCAATGCGGACACCGGTGATGAAGAGTTTGTTCAGAAGGTCAAAAAGGCCGATACGAAGGAACTTTGAAATGGACACAGGCCGGCAGCCAAGCCGGCCTGATATTTTGACAAAATCGCCTGAAAAAATGGTTTCAGTCGTTGCAAGCTTTATATGTTTGTGGTATCCTTATAAAGAATTCAAACAAAGGAATACATAGCGAACCCCAAGGGTTCGTGGTATGTCGCTGGCCAAGGTTTCCGAGGGGAAATCATCATCCAACTCGAGATGAATCAAATACCGTTCATCCGCTGAGCAGGCCATGCCCTGCTCTTTATGTTTTTGTCAGGAGGATCTGGCATGACTTGTCTATCTGTAGCGATCGATGGTCCCGCCGGTGCCGGTAAGAGTACAGTGGCACGGAGAGTGGCGGCCGAGCTGGGGTTGACCTATGTGGATACCGGCGCCATGTATCGGGCGATCACTTGGAAAATCCTGAAAGAAAATGAAGATCCAGAAGATGAAGCTTCTGTCTCACGACTGGCCCGGGAAACCGACCTGCAACTGACAGCCGGAAAAGGTGAAGTCGATGTTTGGGTGGATGGAGAGAGGGTGACAGAGGCGATTCGGACACCTGAAGTCACCTCCGAAGTTTCCCGGATTGCCGGCCAGGCGGGGGTTCGGAAGATATTGACAGATAAACAGCGGGTGATAGCCCGTCAGGGAGGGGTGGTGATGGATGGCCGCGATATTGGTACGCAAGTGTTGCCGAATGCCGATGTGAAGGTTTTCTTGACTGCCTCCATCGAAGAACGGGCCCAACGTCGCCACCTGGAGTTGGTTCGACGGGGATATGAAGTGGACCCGGAACAACTCAAGGAAGAAATTCGGAATCGGGATGAGAAGGACCGGAACCGAGAGCATGCTCCCTTACGCCCGGCTGAGGATGCCGTTCATGTGGATACCACAGGGTTATCGGTCGAAGAAGTGGTCCAATCCATCCTCAACCTTTGTAAATCCCGCGTGGGCGGCGGTGAGTAAGTTGTGGTATAAAAGCTTTTGGGTATTTTTCCGCATCTTTTTTACAGTTTTCTATCGCTGGGAAGTTCGCGGCCAGGAACATATCCCCGAGCGGGGAGGGACTGTGGTTTGTTGCAACCATATCAGCAATCTGGATCCACCACTCTTGGGCTCGGCCATGCGTCGTCCCATCCGGTTCATGGCCAAGGAGGAGTTGTTCCGGATCCCCGTCTTCTCCTCTCTGATCCGCAAATTCGGGGCTTTTCCGGTGCAACGTGGATCCGCGGACAAAAGGGCTTTAAAAAAAGCTTTGTCGATTCTGAAACAGGGGGAAGTCCTGGGAGTGTTTCCGGAGGGAACCCGTTCCAAGACGGGGAAACTCGGTGAAGCCCATACCGGAGCTTCTTTCATCGCCCTCAAGGGAGAGGCCGAAGTGGTTCCGGCAGCGATTGTCGGTCCATACCGGCTGTTCCGGAAGGTTACGATCATCTTTGGTCCGCCATTGGATCTGAGTGAGTACCGGGGGAAAAAATGGACATCCCAAACTTTGAAAGATGTGACCGACCGGATCATGGGAGAGATCAACACTCTCCTTGGAGAAAGTCGTGAACTGTCATGAAATGGTTGTTTCCGTTGGTCTTGTTTTTTGCGGGAGTCCTCTATTTCCGCAACTTTATTGTAAAACGGGGCAGAGACCATGGAATCCACATCAGGGAGATCCGGCGTCGCTCCCGCCGCTTCCTCTTTTCCGCTTTCCTCGTCTTTACCGGTCTCACTCTTCTGTTTACAGGGCTGAGAATCGGATGGCTGGGAGGCCTTACGGCCCTAGCGGGCATTTTGATTTTGAGTGGTGCCACAATCACAGGATTAATGAAATTAAGGGGCTGGCTTTCTTAATTTCATTGTTCATCTCTCCACTCCCGGGGAGATCATAAATCAGGTTATTCTGTCGCAGGTAAATGAGGAGGTTGTCGTCATGGTGGAAGAAATGAAATCTGAAATGGCAGAGGTGACTCCGTTGAACCGCGGAGATATCGTCAAGGGGAAAGTTACCAAGGTTGAAGATCATCAGGTCTTGGTGGATGTCAACTACAAGTTTGACGGTGTGGTCCCGATCTCGGAACTGTCCAGTCTGCATGTGGATAAAGCTTCCGATGTCCTGTCAGAAGGGGACGAGGTGGAAGTGAAAGTGCTCCGGATCAACGATGAGGAAGACAAGCTGGTACTTTCCAAAAAAGCGGTGGATGCAGATCGTGCCTGGGAAGAGCTGCAACAAAAATACGAAAGCGGCGAAACCCTGGAAGCGGAAGTTGCCGATGTGGTCAAAGGCGGTCTGGTGGTGGACCTCGGAGTTCGCGGATTTATTCCCGCTTCGCTGGTTGAACGCCATTACGTCGAGGATTTCTCCGACTATAAAGGACGCACTCTGCCCCTTAAAGTGATTGAAATCGATCCGGCCAAGAACAAACTGATTCTGTCCCGCAAGGCGGTTCTTGATGAAGAAGCTGAGCAACGGAAACAGGAAATCCTGGCGAGCTTGGAACCGGGTCAGGTGATGGAAGGTACAGTTCAACGGTTGACCGATTTCGGTGCTTTTGTGGATATCGGTGGAGTCGACGGTCTGGTCCATGTTTCCGAACTGGCCTGGAACCGGGTGGAACATCCTTCTGAAGTGATTTCCGAAGGGGATCAGGTTCAGGTGAAAGTCCTCAAAGTGGATCAACAAAACGAGCGCATCAGCCTCAGTATCAAAGAGACCCAACCGGGTCCCTGGGAGAAAGTCTCCGAAGAGATCAAGACCGGGGATATTGTGACGGGTACAGTGAAGCGGCTGGTCTCCTTTGGTGCCTTTGTGGAAGTGTATGAGGGAGTGGAGGGTCTGGTTCATATCTCCCAGATTTCCCGGCGCCATATCGCCACTCCTTCTGAGGAGCTGGAAGAGGGACAGGAAGTCCGGGTAAAAGTATTGGATATGCAACCGGAACAAAAACGCATCAGCCTCAGCATCAAAGAGGTGGAACAGGAAGAAACCCGCGAGGAAATGAAAAATTTGGACCGTAACAACAGCGGGATGAATGTGACCCTGGGTGATGTTTTCGGTGATCAACTCCGCCGATTGAAGTAATTGTAAAAAGCCTCCGGCCATGTCCGGGGGCTTTTTTGGCTGAACCAAAGAGGAAACAGACATACTACCGTGAAACGGGGTTCTTTCGGAGGGAGTTGCCCGTGGTTGACGGTACATTGGCATTACTGTCGTCCCTATCAATAGCGGTATTGATTCAGACCGGTTGGTTTCCGGGGTTGGAGCAGCAACTGAAATGGAGCAGACCGGGGCTGGTCCTCGGGTTGTTGGCTGTAACATCGTTGCTGAGAGTGGAAGTTCCGGTCGGGGAAGTCTTGAAGATTCAGGGAGGGATGTTGTTGTTACTGCCCTTTCTGATCCGATTGATAAGGATGAAGCGGGTTATGATGACGGATTGGGTTCCCGCTGTTTCCCTTGCAGGCTCCATCCTGTTTCTTCTTCATGAGTTGTATTGGTGGGTTCCAGCGATCAGCGAAAGCGGTTTCCGTGTTTTGGGAACCGGGGTTGCTGGGGGGATGGCACTCTTCACTTCCCGTCAGCTTCATATCCGACTGATCGTGGCTGCCGGGGGACTGTGGATGGCGGAGTGGATGACATTGATCTTGCACAGGAAGGAATTGAATCCAGTCGTGTTTGGGGCGCCGTCAGCTTTGGATGTTTTTTGGATTACATGGGCCGCCATCTTGGTTTCCCATTATGCGATACGTTTTATGATGGCTTGGGTTCGCCAGTTTCGAAGGACCTGAGGGGTCGGTGAAATCCACGCCAGTTCAGATGGAGCACATCGCTTCGTGGGTATGGGCGAAAAAGGTCCTTCTGTGTTAGAATCTAACTGATAATCCGCCGCCGGGATGTGATGCCTTTCGTGGCGGGGATCTGCGGTTGGAATATGGAGGAGAGGAATTCAGACCCATGAGTTTGCCAATTGTAGCCATCGTGGGCCGCCCCAACGTGGGAAAGTCCACACTGTTCAACCGGATCGCCGGAGAACGGATAGCGATTGTAGAGGACAGACCGGGGATCACGCGGGATCGGATATACAGTCGCGGCGATTGGTCGGGACGTCATTTTCATGTGATCGACACCGGCGGTTTAGAATTCGGAAAAAAAGATGAAGTGGTGGAACATGTTCGCCATCAGGCCGAATTGGCGATCGAAGAGGCGGATGTGATCCTGTTCGTGGTGGATGGGAATGATGGGGTGACCTCCACAGATGAAGAGGTTTCCCATGTTTTGCATCGTTCCAATAAACCGGTAGTTCTAGCCGTCAACAAACTAGACGATGTAAAACATCATCAGAACGTCTACGAGTTTTACCAATTGGGCTTTGATGAACCGATCGGTATCTCTTCCCTTCATGGAACGGGGACGGGAGATCTGTTGGATGCGGTGGTGGATCGTCTACCGGATGGGAAAGAGCAAGAATATGACAGTGATACCATCCGTGTTTCCATCATCGGCCGTCCCAATGTGGGAAAATCCTCGCTGGTCAACCGGATCCTTGGGGAGGAGCGGGTGATTGTGAGTCCCATCGCAGGTACCACTCGGGATGCCGTGGACACTCCTTTCACTCATGAGGGGCAGGATTATGTCATTATTGATACGGCCGGGATGCGAAAGCGGGGAAAGGTGTACGAAAGCACGGAAAAATACAGTGTTCTGAGAGCGTTGAAAGCGATTGAACGATCCGATGTCGTGTTGATCGTGTTGGACGGGACGGAAGGGGTGACCGAACAGGATAAACGGGTGGCCGGGATCGCCCACGATGCGGGAAGAGGGGCGGTTTTAGTTGTAAACAAATGGGATGCGGTGGATAAAGACGATCAAACGATGAATAACATGATCGGGGAAGTCCGCCAAGAATTTGCTTTCATGGATTACGCCCCCATCCTCTTTACATCGGCAAAGACCGGGCAACGAGTGACGAAAACCTTGCCGGTGGTAAAAGAAGTGGCCGAGCAGCATGCCATGCGCGTGTCCACTTCTGTTCTCAATCAGGTGTTACAGGATGCAATTATGTCGACTCCGCCTCCCACGGTGAACGGTAAGCGAACCAAGGTGTACTACGGAACACAGGTATCTGTGAAGC
The DNA here is from genome assembly GCF_014637345.1 of Kroppenstedtia guangzhouensis. Taxonomy (GTDB): domain Bacteria; phylum Bacillota; class Bacilli; order Thermoactinomycetales; family DSM-45169; genus Kroppenstedtia; species Kroppenstedtia guangzhouensis. The sequence continues at coordinate 60,712 of NZ_BMEX01000003.1, read as the reverse complement.
CGCCGGTTTTCGTGCTGTTTGTCAACGATCCGGAACGGGTTCATTTTACTTATCAACGATATTTGGAGAATCAGCTGCGGGAGGCTTTTGGTTTTATCGGAACCCCGATCCGGATTCTTTTGCGCCAAAAGAAAAAAGAGATCTAAACAAGAGAGGGGGAGGAGGATGGGGACATTCGTATGGATCTTGCTTGTCTCATATTTAATCGGCTCGATCAGTTTCAGCTATTGGATCACCCGTTTTATGAAGGGGTTTGACATCCGTCGGTACGGCAGTGGCAATGCCGGTGCGACCAACATGTTACGAGTGGTCGGCAAAGGGCCTGCCGCTGCGGTTTTTATCCTGGATGCCTTGAAAGGGATGGCTGCTGTGGGACTGGCTGCTGCAGTGACTGATCATCCGACGCTGATGATGGCGGCAGGAGTGGCGGCAATAATCGGGCATAACTGGCCTGTCTTTCTCGGTTTTCGGGGGGGAAAAGGGATTGCGACCACCATCGGTGTCACAGCTCTGCTCACCTTGGCGGCGGCGTTGATCTCTGGAGTGGCGGCTATTTTTGTTATTCTTCTTACCCGTTACGTATCCCTCGGCTCTTTAATTTTTGCCGCCGGTTTGCCTCTGATAATTGCCTTTTTGGATTATCCCGCTTCCTATGTGTATCTCAGTCTGGTGATCACCTTGATGGCCTTTATCCGACACAGCACCAATATCAGGCGCCTTCTCAAAGGAACGGAGAGCAAACTGGGATCAGCCGGAGAACAACGGAGTTAGAGCGGAGGGAAGGGTTTTTATGACCAAAAAAAGTGCGGCTGTACTCGGTGCAGGCAGTTGGGGAACCGTTCTCGCTTCGGTATTGGTCGAGAACGGCCTCGATGTGACGCTGTGGGCCCGCAAAAGGAAACTTGCGGAGGAGATCACTCAAAATCATAGTAACAGCAAATATCTGCCGGAAGTCCGATTGTCGGAAACACTTCAGGCCACGGATTCCATGGAGGAGGCGGTGACGGGTAAAGATCTGGTGATGGTGGTGGTTCCCTCCCAATCGATGAGGGTGGTGGCCCGGAGTATGGCTCCCCGATTGGGAAAGGATACACTGGTGTTACATGCGGCCAAAGGGTTTGAACTAGGATCCCTGAAGCGCATGTCCGTGGTGCTGGAGGAGGAGTTGCCCATGGCGGCGGAACGGATCGCTGTGTTGTCCGGTCCGAGTCACGCAGAGGAGGTGATCCGGAAATCTCCCACGACGGTGGTGGTGGCATCCAATAATTCTTCTGTCGCTAAAGAGGCACAAGGATTATTGATCAATTCCTACTTAAGGGTTTACACTCATCCCGATGTGATCGGAACTGAGGTGGGCGGTTCTCTGAAAAACATTATCGCTTTGGGTGCGGGACTTTCCGATGGGCTCGGTTTTGGGGATAATGCGAAAGCAGCATTGATCACCCGTGGACTGGCGGAAATGGCGCGCCTGGGTATGGCGATGGGAGCCAAACCGATCACTTTCGCTGGGCTGTCAGGTGTAGGTGATTTGGTGGTCACTTGTACGAGCCGTCACAGCCGGAACTGGCGGGCGGGCCATCTGCTTAGCCGTGGCCTGGGGATGGAGGAAGTGCTGAAACGGATGGGAATGGTGGTGGAAGGGATCAAAACGACCCAAGCGGCCCGGGAGCTTGCCCGAAGATATCAAGTGGAGATGCCGATCACCCAGGAACTTCATGCGGTCCTTTTTGAAGGAAAACCACCCCGAAAGGCAGTGGAAGATTTGATGGCCCGGGGAAAGACGGATGAGATGGAAGAGATGATGCGAGGTTCGTCAGGCCCGACCGCCTAATGTATCCATGATTCGTTGCAAAGCGTCAAACTCCCACATACGTTGTTAGTACATCCGGTTTGGCTGCTGTGCAACAATGCGGCTCTTGCCAGGGGGAACAGGGACCAGTGGATGCTTGGGCGACCAAACCGGAAAAACAGGGGTGCGCCTGCAGGCGTCACCCCTGTTTCCGTTTGCGGGGTGTTCCCTTCTGTCTGGGGCCCGCCTGCATCAAGTCGGACATCAAACGTCTGACAAAGGGAAGTTGAAGGATTTTGAGAAGTTGGGTGAAATCAAAATTCTGGAATGGAGGAGAGGATGAGGGGGTATCGGAATCCGGATTGCCATCCAGCGAAGGCAGGTTAAGACGGGGAATCACTTCTTCGTCCTCCTCTTCCTCCTCCCGTCTGGGCTGTACTAAACGCAAAGGGGGGCGTCCCGGGATGGATTGTTTCTGATTCATGAATTGGGTGGCCATTTCAAACATCTGATAGGCGTTATCCATGATTTTCTCCATCCGTTGCAAGGATTCGCTGAATTCTTTCAAGGTGGTTCGAAATGTGTAAAATCCGGTAATCAATTTGGTCAGACCGTTTGAGGCAGAGTCCGACGGGGTCTCCCTGGGGGGAAGACGTTTCTGTTGCCGGGGCCGGCGACGTCTGGGGGGACTGTTGGTCCGGTTGGTTTGCAAGGCTTTTTTTTGCATGGAAGATCTCCTCCACTTCGGGCATTTGTCTCTCTATCCTATGCCAATGACCTGGAAGGGATTGGACGGAAGCCCGGTGGATTGGTGGGCGCCTGTGGACTTTGCTATACTGGTGTTTGAATACATGCTGAAGAAGGAAGATGATTGACTTGGATGCCATGATCAGCATTGTGTTGCTGTTGATTGCCAATTTCACGATTTCATGGACCCGTCAGTTGGGTACGGGATGGATCCGGATTTTGTTGTCTGTTTTCGCCGTCCTGCTTCTGGTCCCGGCCTTCCTTTTCGGATTTCGGGCGTTGATGTGATCACCATGGACGGGAGGAAGCCAGATGAACCGATGGAAATTGACGTCTGCTTGGTTGGTGGCAGTGCTGATCCTGCTGACCGGTTGCATGCGGACCGATGAGTTTGATCAGCGTATCGCGAAAGATCTGCCCCGGGAAGTGAAAGAGGTACAGATGGCTGTGGACCAATACAGGAAAGAGCACAATAATGTCTTGCCCCTCAAACCTCCCCAGGGTCCCACTTTGTACCAGAAGTACATTCTCGATTTTTCCAAAATGAGTTCCTATCTCTCGAATATTCCGTCCAACTCCTTCCAAAAAGGGGGCCATTTTGTATTTGTTGTGGTGGATCCCGGGAAAAATCCAGAGGTTCGTGTTCTGGATCTCAGAGTGACGGAAAAGTTGCGAGAGTTGCAGGGCCGGGTGGATGTATACAAGGAACGGCACGGAAAGCTGCCCAAGGGATCACAGCAGGGAGAAGGGATTTATGATGTGGATTATCGGGAATTGAAGACGGATCCGGTCACCCTTCCGAGTCCCTACCATTCCGAGCTCACTCTTTCTCCGGTGCTTAACAGCAAAGGGACGGTGTATTTGGATTATCGAAAAGATGTGATGAGGCTGCTGGAAGAATCCGATCAAAAGCCGGACAAAGGGCAGGATCTCAGGGAGATTTTGTACCGGGACTCGCTATTTGTCCCCGCCCACTCCCTTCCGATGGAGTGGAAGAACGGGGATCCCGTGTTGAAGGAAGAATAAAATCGGTCCCCCGCACATATGAAATGGACAAGTCTCCAAAATGGAAAGCGGGGGATCCCTCTTGGGAGTGATGGAAAATCTTTTGCTGCATTTGATTGCCATTCCGGCGATCTTTCTGCTGGGAAGGCTCTCTGCAGTCAAGGTGACCGGCTTTCGGGTCAGAATGGTTGGCCGGGAGAATTCATCGGATGAACAAGCCCGTTCCCCAAGAAGGACTGTCTGAGTGGACAGTCCTCGGTTTTTTGTCGGGGAAGGTTCATAACCGGCCCCTCGCCTCATATATTTATAGTGTCCAAATCCATCGGATCAAGATAAAGGAGGCGGTTCGCCTTCGCGCCGACAGCACGTCCGTGGGAGTCGGAACTTTCGAGGGAGGGGTTTTCGTGAAGAAAGTCGATATCTTCAAAGATATTGCGGAACGAACAGGGGGCGATATTTACCTGGGTGTCGTCGGTGCGGTGCGCACCGGAAAATCCACCTTTATCAAGCGGTTTATGGAGCAGGTGGTCATCCCCAACATCAGTGACGAGGCAGACCGGGCCCGAGCCACCGATGAGTTGCCACAGAGTGGAGCGGGGAAGACGATCACTACCATCGAGCCCAAGTTTGTTCCCAATCAGGCTGTCCAATTGCATGTCACTGAAGGAATCGATATCAATGTCCGCTTGGTGGACTGTGTCGGATATGCGATCAACGGGGCCCGGGGGTATGAAGATGAGGCCGGTCCCCGGATGATTAACACCCCGTGGTACGATGAACCGATTCCTTTTCAGGAAGCAGCGGAGATCGGAACCCGAAAGGTGATCCAGGAACATTCCACTCTGGGTGTGGTAGTGACCACCGACGGTTCCATCACCGATATTCCGCGTCACGACTATGAAGAGGTGGAAGAACGGATCGTCGAAGAGATGAAGGAGGTTGGGAAACCCTTCATTCTGGTCCTCAACTCCACGCGTCCATACAGCGAAGAGGTGCAGCAATTACGGGAAGACCTGGTGGAAAAATACGATATTCCCGTACTGGCCATCAGTGTGGCCACTATGGGTGAAGAAGAGGTTTACTCGGTTCTGAAAGAAGTCCTGTATGAATTCCCGGTTCACGAAGTGAATGTCAACTTGCCCAGCTGGGTCATGGTTTTGGACGAGGATCATTGGCTGCGCAAGGATTTTGAAACTGCGGTCCGGGAAACGGTTCAGGATATACGCCGCCTGCGGGATGTGGATCAGGTGGTGGGACAATTTACTGAATACGAATTTATTGAACGGGCGGCTCTTTCCGGGATGGATATGGGTCAGGGAGTTGCGGAGATCGACCTGTATGCATCGGATGAATTGTATGATCGGATCCTGACAGAAGTGGTGGGGGTTTCGATTCAGGGAAAAGATCACCTCCTTCAGCTGATGCAGGAATTTTCCAAGGCCAAACGGGAGTATGACAAAGTGTCCGACGCGATTCAAATGGTTCGAACGACCGGGTATGGGGTGGCGGCACCGACGTTGGAAGAGATGGCTCTGGATGAGCCTGAGTTGATCAAACAAGGACCCCGCTACGGCGTTCGGTTGAGGGCGTCCGCTCCGTCCATCCATATGATCCGGGTGAATGTCCATTCGGAGTTTGCGCCGATTATCGGGTCCGAACGGCAGAGTGAAGAATTGGTCAATTATCTGATGCGGGATTTTGAGTCGGATCCTTTGAGCATCTGGGAGTCAGATATTTTTGGTCGGTCCCTTCATTCAATCGTACGAGAAGGAATTCAGGCGAAATTGTCCATGATGCCGGAGAATGCCCGTTATAAACTGCAGGAAACTTTGGAGAGAATTATCAATGAAGGCTCAGGTGGGCTTATCGCCATCATCTTATAAAAGACACGTCCAACTTTGGGATGGGGATGGGTTCACAGGAGGCATGTCATGCGCAGGTATCATGATAGGAGCTTGGTTCAAATCCCCTTTGGGATGTCAGAACAAGCTTTTTTTTTGTTTGTAGATAAAGAGAGCTGTTAAAACCTAGTTCAGTCCTCTTTCTGTAAAGCCCGATGTCCCCTGAAGGGGATATTTTTATTCCATTTGGCTATCACCAAATAGAAAAAAGGACCGATTTCTTTTTTTTAACCGGGGATGCTTCAAACACTTGATATTCACCGGTTTTCTGTATTACTATAGGTTTGTCCCTTCAGGCGAGTTCCGGGGACTGTATAAGTCGGACAGGAACAGTGAAACATTGAAGTTAAACCAACACATCCGGAGAGGAGGTGAGGGTTGTGAACAAGACAGAACTGATTTCTCAAGTTGCCGAAAAAACGAACATGACCAAGAAGGATGCAACTCAAGCTGTAGACGCCGTTCTCGACACGATCACGGAAGCACTGAAAGCAGGGGAGAAAGTGCAGCTGATCGGGTTCGGAAACTTTGAAGTGCGTGAACGCGCCGCCCGTAAAGGCCGCAACCCGCAGACCGGCAAGGAAATCGATATTCCCGCCAGTAAAGTGCCCGCTTTCAAACCGGGTAAGGCGTTGAAAGACGATGTGAACCACTGACGCAAGGACGGGTACATACTCCTCACCTGGGGTGACACGAGGTAAAGCCTACGGACCCGGGTACAGTCGGGTGTGGAAGAGGACCCTCTCACGTTTTGTGCCCACAGGCCCTTCGGGGCCTTTGTTTTTTATCCCGGAGGAGTGCCAAGCCATGAAATTCCTGCGGATCCGCATTTCCAACAAAGGAAAAGATCTGCCAGAGGGAGGCGACACAGGATATGGGAGTGAATCATGAAAAGATACAGCGGGCGGTGAGGATGATCCTGGAAGCAGTGGGGGAAGATCCTGATCGTGAGGGTTTAAAGGAGACTCCGGCAAGGGTGGCCAGGATGTATGAGGAGATCTTTTCCGGGATGGGGGAAGATCCAGATGAGTATTTCTCCACTGTTTTCGGTGAAGATCACGAAGAACTGGTGTTGGTGAAGGATATCCCCTTCTTTTCCTTATGTGAGCATCATTTGGTTCCTTTTTTTGGAAAGGCGCATGTCGGATATATTCCAAAAAGTGGCCGGATCACGGGATTGAGCAAATTGGCCCGTGCTGTGGACACAGTGGCCCGTCGTCCTCAGCTGCAGGAGCGGATCACATACACAGTGGCGGATTCCATGGAAAAAACCCTCCAACCCCATGGAGTGATCGTGGTGGTGGAAGCGGAACACATGTGTATGACGATGCGCGGTATCAAGAAGCCCGGTTCCCGGACGGTGACCTCTGCTGTCAGGGGAATATTTGAAAAAAATTCCGCTGCCCGTGCCGAGGCCTTCAGTCTGATTGGATTCGGAAAATAAATATCATAAAACCCGACATAACCCCTTGACAGGTATCCCGGATCCAGATACAATAAGTATTGTCGCTTCAAGTTAAACGGGCGACCACATCGGGAATATGTCGGGCTATGGCGCAGCTTGGTAGCGCGCTTGCATGGGGCGCAAGAGGTCGTCGGTTCAAATCCGGCTAGCCCGACCAGAACCAAAAGGCTCTCCAAGCTTGGAGGGCCTTTTCCGTTATGCGGTCAATTTGAAAGGAGGATTTCCATGGCGGGACAAAACGGGGATTTCTTTGTAGTCAAGGCTAAAGAAAGTGGAGTCAATGTGATCGGTCTGACCCGGGGGAAAGACACTCGTTTTCACCATTCGGAGAAACTGGATAAAGGTGAAGTGATGGTGGCTCAGTTCACTGAACACACGTCAGCTGTAAAAATCCGGGGAAAAGCCCAGGTGATCACCCCCTTTGGAACGGTGGACACAGAGGTGGATGAATAATTTCATCAGCATGTTCTCCTCCTTTCACCATACAATGATGACAGAAAGCGGAAGGAGGGGGCCTGCATTGAACGGATTGGCCCGGCGGCTGTTCGCCTCGGTGTTTGTTTCCCTGATGGCGGCGGCATTGTTATCACTCTTGCCAGCCTTGGGGGAAAAGGCCGGGGAAGGGGAAGGAGTTCCCGCCTTCGGTCCGACAAAACAAAAGGTTCTCACGGAAGAGACACTGGCAGATTTTCTCTCAGGACAACCGGAAGGTCTCCGTGTGATTCATGCGGATCTGGAGAGGGGAGATCTTCGGTTGCGATTAAAGAGAGCGGGCGGCCCTCGGGAATCCGTCTATCAAGGAACTCTTCACATGATCCGGGGTGCACTGGTTCACACAAGTAACGTAGAATCCGTCACGCTGTCTGTGCTTGGAGCGGATCAACCTTTGCTAACTGTATACGCGACCCGATCTGATCTGGCTGCGGATCCCGAAATGAAAAGGATGAAGGAATTGACGGCAAAGGAGTACCTGAGACAGATGTTTCGCTTGAAGGGACCCTGGGGTGAATGAGGTTGAGCAGGTTCGGGGGAGAACTGCTGCCCTCTCGCCAGGTCGGTGAAACTTTGGTATTATTAGGTCATGGACTCAGTTATAAGATAAGGATTGTGTTGGACAGTTTCAGCGGGGGGGCGTGTCTTGATGACCATATTCTCAGATGAATTGAACTGGATCGTTGCGGAAATTGAATGCCAAACCCGCCATTCCTTCATGGACCGCCACATCCGCCGCCCGGAAGTGCCGGTCTCTTTCGTGCGGGTTCTCCATTCCATGTTGCGCTCCCTTTCACTTTCCAAGGAACGGATCCGGCTGTACTGTGTCACTGCAACCCTGCTGCAAATGGGCTTGGAGATCCATGAAACTGTGACCAACAATCGGGAGACAGGAACAGGGAAGATGCGAGCCCGCCAACTGGCTGTGCTGGCGGGGGATTATATGAGCAGTCTTTTCTACAAAAACCTGTCTGAACGGGGCGAAATCGATGGAATCCATCGACTGTCCCAAGCAATCTCCGAAATCAATGAAGCAAAGATGGAACTTTATGGACTTCAGGATCAATCCCAGGTTTCCTGGTCTGTTTTCATCCGGCCGGCACGTAGGATCTGTGGGGGATTAGTGACGCACTTATCCCGTTTTTTTTGTGATGATTCTTCGGAAAATCCCTGGGATCCACTGGCAGAAAATCTGTTGCTGATGATCTTTTGGTCCTCTCCGCCCCGACCGGTCGCTGAATTGGCGATGCGGTTTCCCGAAGAGGCGCTTCGTCCCCTGTTCGTGGAGACCTTGCAACAAGTCAGAGAGGTCCGTCCATTGGATGTCCGACATGATCTGATTGATCTGATCCGGGAGACGATCCCTCCCTTGTGGAGTGAGTCTCCGGTGATGGAGGGTTGAAACATTGAATGGTGTTGATCACAGCCATCATAAGAAAAACAAGTCGCAGTTTGTTCATCAGGTGTTTGAGAGCATTGCCAAAGATTATGACCGGATGAACACCCTCCTCAGTTTTCGCCGTCATAAAAACTGGAGAAAGTTTGCAATGAAAAAAATGAGGGTAAGGCCCGGAGACACGGCGGTGGATGTCTGTTGCGGAACATGTGATTGGACGATTGCCTTGGCCGAAGCCTCTCAGGTGGGAAAGGTGATTGGCCTGGATTTCAGTCAAAACATGCTCAGAGTGGGGGAAAAGAAGATCTCGAATCGCAAACTGGGGACACAGGTGGAATTGATCCACGGAGATGCGATGAATCTGCCCTTGGAGGATGGTCGGTTTGATCACGCCACCATCGGGTTTGCTTTGCGGAATGTTCCCGATTACCGCCAAGTGATTCGGGAGATGGCGCGGGTGGTGAAGCCGGGAGGCCAAGTTGTCTCTCTGGAGTTATCAAAACCGACATGGGCTCCCTTCCGCGTTGTATACTACTTGTATTTCCAGCGGATTCTTCCGCTGTTGGGCAAACTGTTTGCCAATCGCTACGAACAATACAAATGGCTTCCTGAGTCCCTTGTGGAATTTCCTGATTATCGAGAGCTGGCACATATCATGGAGGAAGAGGGATGTTTTGAGCGGGTGGAGGTTTATCCGCTGACAGGAGGGATTGCCGCGTTGCACATCGGAACGGTCAAATCTTGAGCTCTCGCCGTATGTTGTGCAAGGCTTGGATTGGCCGGAGAGTAAGTCTTTTTCAAACAGGGTGAAATGGAATGAAGCTAGCGGATATCTACAACAGCCTGAAACAAGACCTGCGGGAAGTGGAGCGGGAGCTTGAAAAGTCGATCCAGACGGATCACCGGGATTTGAACCGGTCAGCGGCCCACCTGTTGGAAGCCGGAGGCAAACGAATGCGGCCGGTTTTCGTTTTGTTGTCGGGAAAATTCGGCAGATATGATGTGGACAAGCTGAAGCAGGTGGCGGTTCCTCTGGAATTGATCCATATGGCCACCCTGGTTCATGATGACGTGATTGACGACGCTTCCACCCGGCGGGGCCGGCCCACAGTGAAGGCAAAATGGGATAACCGAGTGGCGATGTACACCGGGGATTATATTTTGGGCCGCTCCCTGACCATTGTGAGTCGGATCAGCGACCCAAAGATCCATCGCGTTCTGTCCCCGGCCATGTATCAGATGTGCAGGGGGGAAATTGAGCAGATCCGGGATTTCTTTGAGACGGATCCGTCGCTTATCCGCTACCTGCACCGCATAAAACGGAAAACCGCCCTTTTGATGTCTGTCAGTTGCGAGCTTGGGGCATTGGTCTGTGGCGCGGCACCGGCTGATGTTCGCCGCTTGCGCCTGTACGGATATTTTGTGGGTATGGCATTTCAGATCACCGATGACATCCTGGATCTGACGGGAGATGAACGGACACTGGGCAAGCCCGCCGGCAGCGACCTTCGCCAAGGAAACATCACCCTGCCTGTGATTTATATATTGAAAAAGGGTCCGGAGGAGGATAGGGAACAAATTCTCCAATATCTCCGAAGCCGGGGGGATGAAAAAGCGCTTCCCTATATTCTCCAGCGGGTTCGTCAATCAGATGGGATCACTTATGCTGAAGGATTGGCCCGCCGGTATCTGGACAAAGCCCTCCGGGTGTTAGAGGGATTGCCTGCAGGGGACACCAGGGAATCTTTGCGTCTGATCGCTGAGTTTGTGGCAGGTCGTTCCTATTAGGTTTGATTTACTCTTTTCGTTTTGTTAAAATTTCGGTGGGTTTTCGGGTCTTCCAGTGTTGGGAGACCTGTGTCCGCTTTTCTACATAGTGAGATGGAGGCAGGTTCATATGGAACAAACTTTTATCATGGTGAAACCTGACGGAGTTCAACGGGGATTGGTGGGGGAAATCGTTGCCCGCTTTGAAAAAAAAGGGTTTCAGATGGTGGGCGGGAAATTGATGACCGTCTCCCGAGAATTGGCCGAAGAACATTATGCTGAACATAAGGAGAAGCCTTTTTTTGGGGAACTGGTCGACTTTATCACTTCCGGTCCGGTGTTTGCCATGGTGTGGGCTGGTGAAGATGTGATCGCGACTGCTCGCCATATGATGGGGAAAACGAAACCCTCGGAGGCGGCACCGGGAACGATTCGTGGTGATTTCGGCCTGACCGTGGGCAAAAATATCGTTCACGGATCCGACTCACCGGAAAGTGCCCAACGGGAAATCCAGCTTTGGTTTGGAGGAGATGAACTCTCTTCCTATGATAAATTGATCCATCGCTGGATCTATTAAACCCCGAAAGCCACCGGCTTCTTAGATAGCCGGTGGCTTTTTATATATGTTGGGTTATTTCCATCGGGGTCTTGGATCCGGAACTGGGACATAAGATGAAATCAGTCGGGTCCATCCACTGTTTCAGGTTCATGAAGGTAATGAGGTGAAAATGTGTTTACCAAGTACAAGCGCCTTCGTGGTCCGCGAAAAAAACGCCACTGGATTTTGATCGCTGCACTCATCATTGTTATTGGAGCGGTCTATGTGTTAAATCAACAAGCGGAGACGACGTTAATCAAGCTGGCAAAAGCCAGGGTGAAAAATATCTCCCAGGAAGCGGTGACGAAAGGGATTCATGAAACACGGACCGCTTTGGGACCTGATTTGGGAAAGCTGATGGTTCTGAAAAAGGCAGAGGGGGGAGCCCTTGAATACGTCGACGTGAGTCCGGAAATTTCAGCAAGGGTTTATGCGATTGCAAGTCAAAAGATTGAGAGTGAACTGAGAAAATTGGGACGGAGAGACTACGGAATTCCTTTGGGAGCGATATTTCAAAGCAGTTTGTTGTCCGATGTGGGTCCTGAGATTCCCCTGAAAATTTGGCCCAAGGGTGCCACAAAAGTTGATTTGGTACCCAGAATGGAAGCAAAGGGGATCAATACGGTTCAAGTGACGCTCTATTTAAAGGTTACCAATGAAATGGATATTGTGATTCCGGCAAATCACGACAGCGGGATGAAGATCGATTATCAATATCCTTTTCATTCGATCATCCTTCCTGGGGAGGTCCCTGATAACTATTTTTACTACAATAGTGAAGGCAAAGGGAAAGGAGTGGAGGGACCTATCCCGGTCGTTCCCGTGCCAGGAAAATAAAACAAATAAACCGGACGGCGGTGCTGTCCGGTTTATTTGTTTCCTCAAGATCCAGATATTCAGACAAGTTTGCATAACAAACCTCTAAGGGATCAAAACAAATCGCCCTTTTTCCGAAGCGGCTCCTTGTGTTATCATACTGCTAACTTTACTTGAATACAGTGAAGCGGCAAAAACAGCAACAGCAGGAGAGGACGGGATCGGTATGCGGTACTTGACGGCAGGGGAGTCCCATGGGCCCCAATTGACATTGATCATCGAGGGCTTGCCCAGCCGGTTGCCCATTTCCAAAGAGAAGGTGGATAATGAACTGGCCCGGCGCCAGAAGGGATACGGCCGGGGACGACGGATGCAGATTGAATCCGATGAGATCCGGATTCTGTCCGGAATCCGTTTTGGAATGACAACGGGTGCACCGGTGGCTCTCTCCATCGAAAATAAAGACTGGAAAAAATGGAAGGATATTATGGATGTCCATCCGGATGAGGAAAAAGCGGCCAAACGCCGGGTATCGCGACCGCGCCCAGGGCATGCGGATTTGAACGGAGCGATCAAATACAATCACCGGGACATGCGGGATGTCTTGGAACGTTCCAGTGCCCGGGAGACTGCCGCCCGGGTGGCGGCGGGGGCAGTTGCCCGCCAGTTGCTGGAGTACTGCGGAATCCGCTTGGCGGGTCATGTGGTTCGGATCGGTTCGGTGGGAGCTCGTCGTCTCACGGGATGGACGGCGGCAGCGATCGCCGAAAAGTCGGAAGCCTCTCCGGTCCGATGCCTGGATCCCGAGGCGGAAAAAGAGATGATCCGGTTGATCGATGAGGCGAAGCAGGAAGGGGACAGTCTGGGCGGTGTCGTCGAGGTGGTGGTGGAAAATGTTCCGGTCGGGCTGGGCAGTCATGTTCACTGGGATCGGAAGCTGGATGCCCGGATCGTCCAGGCCGTCGTCAGCATCAACGCCTTCAAGGGGGCGGAGATCGGAATCGGTTTTGAGGCAGGTGAGCTGAAAGGTTCCCAGGTGCATGATGAGATTCTCTGGTCCGAGGAGAAGGGATTTCATCGGGCAAGCAACCGTCTGGGTGGTTTTGAGGGAGGAATGACCAACGGGGAGCCGATCGTGGTCCGCGGGGTGATGAAGCCGATCCCCACGTTGTACAAACCCCTCCGCAGTGTGGATCTCGACACTAAGGAGCCTTTTGAAGCCAGTATCGAGCGTTCGGATAATTGTGCGGTGCCGGCGGCCAGTGTGGTCGCGGAGAATGTGGTCGCTTGGGAAGTCGCTCGGGCCCTGTTGGAGACATTCAGTTCCGATACCGCCGAAGACCTCCTTCGGGATGTGGTGCGTCGCCGGGAGGAGGCTCGCAGGTTCTGATGAAGACACTTCATGTTCAGATTGGAAAACGAAGCTATCCCATCCATATCGGTTCCGGGTTGCACGGTCGCCTGCCGGATTTGCTGCGGGAGATCGGCTGGAGCAGGAGACGCCCGTTGATGTTGGTGACGGATGATCAGGTGGGCGCCCTTTATGGAAAGGATGTAAAAAGGGATTTGACCGATCATGGCTTTCAGGTGGGGTATCTCACGATCCCAGCGGGGGAAAGTTCCAAGAGATTATCATTGTTAGAAGAGATGGCAGGGGATTGCATCCGGGCCGGACTGGACCGAACTGGCGCCATCCTGGCCCTGGGCGGTGGGGTGGTGGGTGATTTGGCCGGCTTTTTGGCCGCTTCCTATATGCGGGGAATCCCCTTTGTTCAGTTGCCGACCACCCTTTTGGCCCATGACAGCAGTGTGGGTGGGAAGGTGGGGGTGAACCACCCCCTCGGGAAAAATATGATCGGCGCCTTTCATCAACCCTCGATGGTAGTGTTTGATGTGGAAACATTGCACACACTGCCGGAGCGGGAAGTGGCTTCAGGTTATGCCGAAGTGGTGAAACATGCCCTGATCCGGGATGTGGGTTTTGTTCGCTGGTTGGAGAGGCAGGTGGAGGACCTGAAACGGTTGGACCCGGAATCCGTTTCAGAAGCGATTTGGAAAGGATGTGCCGTCAAAGCGGAAGTGGTGTCCCAAGATGAGAAGGAATCCGGGTTGCGGGCGATCCTCAACTATGGTCACACCATCGGTCACGCCTTGGAGGCAGCGGCGGGATATGGCAGTTTGACCCACGGGGAAGCGGTGGCGCTCGGAATGGTGGGTGAAGCGATGTTAGCAGAAGAGTCGGGGCTCTGTCCCCCGGTGTCAGAGCGGATCGCCCGTCTGTTGTCCGCCTTCGGTCTTCCGACCCGCCTCACCTTAGAGCTCACCGATGAGGAGCTCCTAGAGAGAATGCGCCGGGATAAAAAGGTGAGAAAAGGGAAGCTCACCTTTGCGCTTCCCCGGGGTATCGGCCGAGTGGACATGGTGGACGGGTTGGAGGAGTCTGTAATCCGCCGGGCACTCAACCGGCTGAGAGGAGGAGAAGCGGGATGAGCCTGCGTGGGATTCGGGGAGCGACGACGGTTTCCGATAACGAAGAGGGAGCGATCCTGGAAGCCACCCGGGAATTGTTGGAAGTGGTGGTGGAGAGAAACAGGGTTTGTCCCGAGGATATCGCCAGTGTATTTGTCACGATGAGTCCCGATTTGAATGCCACTTTTCCAGCCCGTGGGATTCGGACTCTGCCTGGCTGGAAACAAGTCCCGCTAATGTGTGCCACCGAGGTGGATGTACCCGGTGCTTTGCAAAAATGCATCCGCCTGCTGGTCCTTGCCAACACCGACCGGGATCCTTCCAGAATCCGGCACGTTTATCTGCGTGATGCCCGGCAACTGCGTCCGGACTTGACGGATCAGTAGGTTTCCATGGTTGACACCAACCCTTCTCTTCAGTAAAGTAGGAATAAGCCGAGAGCAGAGATGAGGATCAGAGATGAGATGAGACGAGATGAGCAGAGGAGAGCCGAGCGGGAGTGTACGGAAACCCCGACCGGAGCCACTGTGCTTCGGTCTTTTTCTTTCCCCTTTTTCCTCTGGCTCCAACAGATCTCCACCTAAAGGAGGGAGCCTTATCTGTGTATACCCCCACTCTGGATGAAGTGCGGGACTATGCCCGTCACTTTTCAAGCATTCCTGTTTGCAAAACGGTATTTGCCGATATGGAGACACCCATCAGCCTGTACCGACGGTTGGGAAAGCGACCTTATTCCTTTTTGTTGGAAAGTGCTGAAAGCAAGGGACGATGGGGTCGCTATTCATTTATCGGATCAGATCCCTTCCTTGTGTTTCAAAGCATAGGCAATCGTGTGACAATCACGGAAGATGGAAGAGTACGAAGGTTTGAAGCGGAGGATCCCTTCCAAATGGCGAAAGAACTCCTCCGAAGGTACCGCTCTCCCCGATATTCCGGTTATCCGCCGTTTTTGGGTGGGGCGGTCGGTTACGTAGGTTATGAAGCGGTTGCACTGAAGGAACCGATCCTCCCCCGCAAGGAGCCTCCCAGCTCCAGGGATCTTCATCTGATGTTTTTCGATCGGCTGATCATTGTGGACCACTTACGGCAGGAGTGGGTCCTCGTGATCAATCTGCATGTGGAACCTGGGATGGAGGCAGAGGCGCTTGATCGCGCTTATGAGGAGACTTTGGCAGAGCTGGATCGGTGGAAGGAGGAGTTGACAGGAGGGAAGTTTCCCATTGCATCATTGCCGTCGGTGGTGGAAGGCAGTGCGGCGGATTTTGATCGGGTGGTTTCCAATTTAGGAAAAGAAGCGTACTGTGACCGGGTAGTCAGGGCTCAGGAATATATCCGGAAGGGGGATCTCTTTCAGGTGGTGCCCTCCCAGCGATGGGAGTGGAGAAATCCACCCCCGGCCCGGGAAGTGTATCGCGTCCTGCGCTTGCTCAATCCATCTCCTTACATGTATTGTCTCTCCCTGGGAGATGAGGAGGTGGTGGGTGCGTCCCCGGAATTGCTGGTCCGGGTAAGTGACGGAAAAATTGAGACACGTCCCATCGCCGGGACCCGTCCCCGGGGTAAAGATGCTGCAGAGGATGCAGCTTTGGCCGCTGAGTTGATGCAGGACGAGAAAGAACGGGCGGAGCATGTCATGCTGGTGGATCTGAGTCGGAATGATCTAGGTAAAGTTTCCAAATACGGATCAGTCCAGGTGACGGAGGAGATGGCCGTGGAACATTACTCCCATGTGATGCATTTGGTCTCCCATGTCACAGGGGAACTGAAAGAGGGGGTGGATCCTTTGGACGGTTTTCTGGCCTGTTTTCCTGCAGGAACTGTCTCCGGTGCACCCAAAATCCGGGCGATGGAACGGATTGCCGAGCTGGAACCGGAGAGTCGGGGGATTTATGCCGGGGCTATCGGATATTTCGGTTTCAATGGCAGCTTGGACAGTTGCATCACTATCCGGACGATCCATTTTTGGAAAGGTTCTGCCTATATTCAGGCCGGAGCCGGGGTGGTGGCCGATTCGGTTCCGGAAAGAGAGTACGAGGAGTCCAGAAACAAAGCCCGGGGATTGATCCGCGCCCTTACCCTTGCGGAGCAGTTATTCACCCCGGTGCGATGAAAGGAGAGCGGAGCATGGTGGAGCGGAGCTTAGCGAAGCTGATGGCAAACGAAGATTTGAATCGTGCCGAATCAGAGACATTGATGGGGGCGATGATGGAGGGGAAACTCCCTCCGGCGCAGGTGGCTGCAGTGTTGACGGCCTTGCGGATCAAGGGGGAGACGGTGGAGGAATTGGCGGGGATGGCCGCTTCCATGCGAGCCAGGGCACAGCAACTAACCGCTGTCCCTCCAGAAGCGGTGGATACCTGTGGTACCGGAGGTGATGGGGGCAAAACCTTCAATATTTCCACCGCTGCCGCCATCGTGGCCGCCGCTGCCGGTGTTCCGGTGGCCAAACACGGAAACCGGGCCGTCTCCGGGAAGAGCGGCAGTGCCGATGTTCTGGAAGCACTGGGGGTGGGGATTCAACTCACTTTGGAAGAAGCGGAGCAGACATTAGCGGAGACTGGAATCTGTTTTCTGTTCGCTCCCTTGTTCCACCAGGCGATGAAACAGGTGATGCCGATCCGGAAGGAACTGGGGTTTCGCACCTGTTTCAATCTGGCCGGACCTTTGGCCAACCCGGCGGGAGTCCGGCGACAGCTGGTGGGAGTGTTTGATCCCGGGTTGACGGAAACTTTGGCACGGGTCCTCCTCTCTCTGGGATCGGAGCGGGTCATGGTGGTGTCCGGCTTGGACGGAGTGGACGAGATTACCCTCACGGGAGAAACACAGGTGAGTGAAATCCGCGACGGCAAGGTTCACACTTATCGAATCACACCGGAGGAAGTGGGCCTGAAGCGGTGCCATCCCACGGAGCTGTCGGGGGGAGATGCCGTCGTCAATGCACGGATCATCCGCGAAATTTTTCAGGGGAAGCCGGGACCCCGCCGGGATGTGGTCCTGGCCAATGCCGGGGCGGTGCTCACTATCGCCGGTCTGTCGGGCTGCTTGCAGGAAGGCATCCATCTCGCCAGGGAAACCGTGGATGAGGGACGGGCACAGGCCAAGTTGGAGGAGATGGCAGCACGGAGAGGAGCGGAGGTTTCCCATGTTTCTTGAACAGATCGTGGATGGAAAGAAAGAAGAGATTCAAGCGCTGAAGGGGCGTTTGGGGGAGAGGGAATATCGGGAGGCCCGCCATCTGCCACCAGTCTGTTCATTGGTGACAGCCCTGGGAAAGCAAGCTTCCCCTCCGGCACTGATTGCTGAGGTGAAGCCGGCATCCCCTTCCAAAGGGGATATCCGCCTGGATGTGGATCCGGCGGTGACAGCCCGGGAGTATGAGGCCGGGGGCGCGTCAGCGGTTTCGGTGTTGACGGAAAAGACGTACTTCAAAGGGAGCTTGGCCAACCTGATCCAGGTGAAAGAGAGCGTCCGGCTTCCTGTTCTGCGGAAGGATTTTATCCTGGATCCGCTGCAATTGGTGGAGAGCCGGCTGGCAGGGGCTGATGTGGTATTGCTGATTGCCGCAATGTTGTCTGCAGAAGAGATGAGAAAGCTCATCCGGGAGGCCCATGTCCTCGGTTTGGAGGTGCTGGCGGAAGTCCATGGGGAAGAGGAGTTGGAGCGAACGTTGGCGGCAGGTCCTGATATATTGGGAATCAATAACCGGAACCTGCACACTTTTGAGACGGACTTGTCGGTCACGGAGAGGTTGCGGGGCCGGGTTCCTGCCGGTATTCCGGTGATCGGGGAGAGTGGGGTTCACTCCCGGGAGGATTTTCAACGATTGGCCCGGGCAGGTGTGGACGGCATCCTGGTGGGGGAATATCTGATGCGCCACGCCTCTCCCCGGGAGGCGGTGGAAAATTTGACAGCGGGTGTCCGAGCATGAGGACCACTTTTGTCAAAGTGTGCGGCCTGTGTTCACCGGAGGATGCCGAGAAATTGAAAGGGCTTGATGTCTCCGCCGCCGGGATGATTTTCGTCCCCGGCCGCCGTCGTCGGGTGACCCTTGAACAAGGGACGGCCATCGCCGCTCACCTCCCCCGGGATGTGCTGAAGATAGGAGTATTCGTCAATCCGACCCCAAAAGAATTGTTGTCCGTGTTGGATCGGGTTCCCCTGGACTTGATCCAGCTTCACGGGGAGGAGTCACCGGAGTTCTGCGAGTGGCTGAAGGAGAAGGTGAAGATTCGCGTGGTGAAGGTGTTTCACATGGGAAAAAGATCTCCCGTCTCCCCCGGTGATTATGCTTCCCAGATTGATGCTGTCCTGCTCGATTCTTCGTCGGGGGGGACGGGCAGGGTCTTTCCCTGGGAACGGATTCCTGGGGAAAAAGAACGATGGAGGAGGTGGAAGCTCCCGGTTTGGGTGGCGGGAGGACTTTCCCCCGGCAATGTGGATTCGCTGTTGAAAGGGTATGCTCCGGATGGAGTGGATGTCTCCAGCGGGGTAGAGACGGGAGGAAGGAAAGATCGGAAAAAAATCAGTGCCTTTGTAGAGAGGGTGAGGCAATATGACCGTCAAGTCCATTGAATCCCGATCGGCAGATCCCTTAGGCCGGTTCGGCAATTTCGGGGGACGGTTTGTCCCCGAGACATTGATGACGGCGTTGGCTGAATTAGAGACAGGGTACCGGTCCGCGTTGGCGGATGCAAAGTTCCAGGAGGAGTTGAAAGGCCTCCTGAAGGAATATTCCGGGAGGCCGACTCCGCTGACTCTGGCACAAGGTCTGACCGAGCTGACGGGAGGGGCCCGCATCTATCTGAAGCGGGAAGATCTGAATCACACAGGTGCCCACAAGATTAACAACACCCTGGGGCAAGGATTGCTGGCCAAGCGGATGGGGAAGCGGAAGCTGATCGCGGAGACCGGTGCCGGTCAACACGGGGTGGCCTCAGCCACGGTGGCAGCTCTCCTGGGGATGGAGTGCAAAGTGTTTATGGGGGAGGAGGATGTTCGCCGGCAACAACTGAATGTGTTCCGCATGGAGCTGTTGGGGGCGAAGGTGATTCCCGTCACTTCGGGTACCCGTACGCTGAAGGATGCCACCAATGAAGCGATCCGCCATTGGGTCTCCCATGTGGAGGATACCTTCTATCTGATCGGATCGGTCGTCGGTCCGCACCCCTATCCTGAGATGGTGCGCAATTTTCAACGGGTGATTGGAGATGAAACCCGGAGTCAGATATTGGAAAGGGAAGGGCGCCTTCCTGATGAGGTGGTGGCTTGCGTCGGGGGTGGTTCCAATGCCATCGGGATGTTTACCGCTTTTCTGGAGGATCCTTCGGTCCGCCTGCACGGTGTGGAAGCGGCGGGAGAGGGGGTCACCACCGACCATCATGCAGCCACGCTGACGATGGGGTCGCCGGGGGTGATTCACGGTTCCCTCACCTACGTGCTGCAGGATGAACACGGCCAGATTTTGCCCGCCCATTCGATCTCTGCGGGTCTTGATTATCCGGGAGTGGGACCGGAACACGCTTATCTGAAGGAGAAGGGGCGCGTTCGTTACACCACGGCGGAGGATGGGGAAGCCCTGGAAGCGGTCCGTCTGCTCTGCCGGACGGAAGGAATTTTGCCGGCTTTGGAATCGGCTCATGGCGTTGCCGAGGCGATCAAGTTGGCGAAGAAGGGAAATCCCGATTCGATCGTGGTGATCTGTCTGTCGGGCAGGGGAGATAAAGATGTAGATTCGATTCGGCAGGGTCTGGAGGGATTGTGATGAGGATTGAAGCAGCTTTCAGCAGCGGGGACAGGCTTCCGTTGATTCCTTTTATCACGGCGGGGGATCCCTCCTTGGAGGTAACACTGGATATAATCCGGTTGTTGGATGAGGAAAAGGTGACCGCCATTGAGTTAGGAGTGCCCTATTCCGATCCGCTGGCTGACGGCCCGGTGATCCAATCCGCCTCGGAACGTGCGTTGTCACAAGGGGTGACACTGACCTGGGTGTTGGAACTGGTGCAGACGGCCCGGGAAATCGGAGTGACAACCCCTTTGGTTCTTTTTTCCTATTACAACCCGATCCTTCGATTCGGTGAGGAGTATTTTTTGGAAAGGGCCCGGTTTTCGGGTCTGACCGGGATGATTATCCCGGATCTCCCTTGGGAGGAAGGGAGATTGTTTTCCAGCCTGGCCGCAAAAAGTGGAGTGGATCTGATTCCTCTGGTGGCACCCACTTCCCGGGAGCGGATCCGCCGCATTGTCTCTGATGCCAGAGGGTTTGTCTACTGTGTCTCTTCCCTAGGAACTACTGGAATACGGCAGCATTTTTCTGAGGGAGTGGACCGATTCCTCGATGTGGTGCGGGAGTACAGCCCGGTGCCGACGGCAGTGGGCTTTGGGATTTCCCGTGCCGAACATGTCCAACATTTCCTCAACCATGCGGATGCCGTTGTGGTGGGAAGTGTTTTGATCCGGCTCATCGAAGCCAAAAAGGATCGGTTGCAGGATTCCAATCGCAAGGGGCAGGCTTTGGCAGAGATCCGGGAGTTTATTCGTGATCTGACGGCACTGACCGTTCCATTCCATGAAGGATAAACGACTTCCATCCCGTGTGCACCGGGCACGGGATTTTTCTTTTACCCGCAATATTGTAAGATAGAGAGAAAAAGAACGGGGAGGAGCCTTGATGGAATCGAAATATGCCCTACGGAACTTACCAGTGTACCAGCCGGGGAAATCGCTGGAAGAAGTAAAACAGGAATTCGGGTTGTCTGAGGTGGTGAAGCTGGCCTCCAATGAGAATCCCTTTGGATGTTCCCCCAAGGTGTGGGAGGCTTTGCGGGAAGAACAGGCCTACACTTCCCTGTATCCGGAAGGGGAGGCCCCACAATTGCGGAAGGAGTTGGCCCGACGTCTCAGGGTGGACCCGGGATCTCTGGTTTTTGGGAATGGATCTGACGAGATAGTACAGATGATCGCCAGGGCATACCTGGACAAGGGGGATGAAGCCATCATGGCTGAAGCCACCTTCCCCCGATACAAGACTCAGACGGTGATCGAAGGGGGAATTCCGGTGGAGGTTCCCCTGAAGGACGGGGTGCACGATCTGGAAGGAATGGCCGCTGCAGTGACTGAACGGACTCGGGTGATTTGGGTGTGCAATCCCAACAATCCGACGGGAACGATGGTATCCGGAAAGGAATTGGAGGCGTTTTTGAAGCGGCTGCCGGAACATGTTCTGGTGGTGGTGGATGAGGCCTATTTTGAATATGTGGACGCGCCTTCCTATCCGGATTCATTGTCCCTCTTGAAAAAAGATCCCCGATTGTTGGTGTTGCGCACTTTCTCTAAAATTTACGGTTTGGCCGCTTTCCGGATCGGCTACGGTGTAACCTCGGAGGCGATCGTAGGAGAGCTGAACAAGGTGCGGGAGCCCTTTAACACTAATCGGATTGCGCAGCGGGCCGCTCGGGCAGCTCTCACCGATCAGGAATTCGTCCGTCGCTGTCAGCAGGTCAACCGGGAGGGAAAAGAGCAAATACGAGCACAGTTGGATCTTTGGGGACTGTCCGCTTTTCCCACCCAGGGCAATTTTCTGCTAATCGACACTGGCCGCTCTGCAGATGAGGTGTATCATGCACTCCTCCAACGAGGGATTATCATTCGGTCGGGGGCGGCCCTGGGCTATCCGACGCACATTCGGGTAACGATTGGAAGTGAAGAGCAGAATCGGCTGTTTTTGAAAGAGTTGGCCGCCTGTCTGAAAAAACCCTTCAGAGAACGGGGATGACATGATGAAAAAAGCGGCGGTGCTGGGGATCGGCTTGATCGGGGGTTCCCTGGCTCTCTGCCTGAAGGAACGGACTCACTTGGAAGTCCACGGTTTTGACGCGTCAAAGGAATCTCTTTCGCTGGCGAAAGCGGCTGGATTGATTCATAAGGGGCACATTTGCCTGGAATCAGCGGTGGAGGATGCCGATGTGGTCTTTCTCGCCGTTCCGGTGGGAGCCGCCCCTCGCCTGTTGAAACAATTGGCGGCTCTCCCACTCAAGCGGGGGTGTATCATCACCGATGTGGGCAGCACCAAGGGGGAGATTGTCCGATATGCCGAAAGCTTGGTCAACCTTCGGGGAACCTTCATCGGAGGCCACCCGATGGCCGGATCTCACCGTTCCGGAGTGCAGGCCGCACGACCGCTCTTGTTTGAAAACGCCTATTATGTGTTGACTCCGTTACCGGAAACTCCGTTGCCGGAAGTGCAACGGCTCAGCCGGTTGTTGGAGCGGGCCACCCGGGCCCGGCTGGTGATTATGAACCCGGAACATCATGATCGGGTGGTGGGGGCGATCAGTCATCTTCCCCACATAGTGGCGGCATCTCTGGTGAACCAGGTGGCAGATTACAACAGTTCCAACGAATGGTTTCATCGTCTGGCCGCTGGTGGTTTTCGGGATCTGACACGAGTGGCGGCCAGCCATCCGGTGATGTGGCGGGATATTCTGTTGAGTAACCGGGAGAGTGTGCTGGAACTGCTGGAAGACTGGGCACGGGAGGTGGAGGCGATCCGATCGGCAGTCAAGGATCGGGATGCCCGGGCGATTGAAGCTTTTTTTCGCAAGGCGAAGGAGTCCCGGGAAGGGCTTCCCGAAGGACGCAAGGGAGTGCTTCCTCCCGTATATGAATGCACTGTGGATGTCCCTGACATTCCCGGGGAGATTGCCCGGGTGGCTCAACTCTTGGGGGAGAAGAAAATCAATCTCCGAAATATCGGAGTGATGGAAAACCGTGAAGACCGGGCAGGAGTGCTCCGTTTGGTCTTTGATAACGAAGAGGAGTTGAAAAAGGCGGTGGCCTGTCTGAGGGTCTCGGGTTATCAGGTGTTTGATCCGGATTTGGATTAGAGAGGGAGGCGAGGGCATGGGAGTGTTACAGATCCATGAGCGAAGGGATCTCCGTGGGGAGATCCGGGTCCCGGGGGATAAATCGATTTCTCACCGGGCGGTGATGTTGGGGGCTGTTGCTGAAGGGACAAGCCGGGTGGAAGGTTTTCTTCCCGGAGCGGACTGTCTTGGCACCATTGAATGCTTTCGGCGGATGGGAGTGAAGATTCATCGTGACGGCTCTGAAACATTGACTGTGGAGGGACAAGGGTGGGAAGGACTACGGGAGCCGGAGACAGTGCTGGATGTGGGGAATTCAGGAACGACGATTCGCTTGATGCTTGGGGTGTTGGCGGGGCGTCCCTTCCATGCTACGGTTTTGGGGGATGAATCGATCGGACGCCGCCCGATGAACCGGGTGGTGGAGCCCCTTCGTCTGATGGGAGCCAGAGTGGACGGTCGCTCCAAAGGCTCATTCACTCCGCTGTCTGTGCGGGGAGGTCAACTCACCGGGATCACCTACCGTAGTCAGGTGGCCAGTGCCCAGGTGAAGTCTTCTCTCCTGTTGGCAGGGTTGCAGGGAGAGGGGGTGACCCGGGTGGAAGAACCTGCTCTGTCACGGGATCACACGGAGCGGATGTTGAGGGCTTTTGGAGTAAAGGTGGATTGTGATTCCCAGGGCGTGTCGGTTTCGGGAGGGCAAGTCTTGCGGGCCCGGGAAATCCGTGTGCCGGGAGATATCTCGTCAGCGGCTTTTCTGATTGTGGCGGCATTGATCGTCCCCGGGAGCCGGCTGATGATCCGGGACGTGGGCCTCAATCCCACCCGGACGGGAATTTTGGATGTCCTCCAAAAGATGGGCGGTGAACTGGAGATCATCCAGACGGGAGAATGGAATGGGGAGCCGGTAGGGGATGTCACGGTTTCCCACAGTTCCTTGACAGGAGTGGAGATTGGAGGGGATACGATTCCGCGCCTGATCGATGAGATCCCTGTACTGGCAGTGGCTGCCACCCAGGCCGCCGGTAATACCGTCATCCGGGATGCAGCGGAGTTGAAGGTGAAAGAGAGTGATCGAATCGCTGCAACTGCTCAGGAGCTGCGCAAGTTGGGGGGACGGGTGGAGGAGACGGATGATGGTCTGGTCATCGAAGGGAAAACTCCCCTGACCGGCGGCCCATGTGACAGTCACGGGGATCACCGAATCGGGATGGCAATGGCAGTGGCGGGTTTGGTCGCCGCAGGGAGAACCACTGTGACCCGGGTCGAAGCCATCGATGTCTCTTTTCCGGAGTTTGCATCCCTGCTGGAGGGATTGTGAAAAGACAGCCCAATCAGAAAATTTGAAATTACCTGTTGACCTCACAATTTCGCTTGTTTATACTATACACATAGTATGGTTTCTCTCCACTCCTATCCATATGAATCGCCCGTGTGTAGGGCGGTTCTTTTTTTGTCCAATTTGTCATAACTGTAGAAACAGGAGGGGAGATCAATGAAGGGAAGAGCCGGTGCAATGGCTGTGGAAATGGTTTTTGTACTCGCTTCGGTGATCCTGTTGAAGGAGTGGGTGTTCCCTTTTTTTATCAGCCAGTGGTTTCCCCAAGCTGACACCGCATCACAGATGCTGGAGTGGATTCTCCTCGTGATCGGGGTGATCACCTGTTTTATCTATATCGGTTTGGGATCTTCCGCCTGGAATCACCATGGTTTGAAAGTGGGTCCTTCCCTGGCGGTTTTTCTGGCCGTCCATTTTCCCCTGTTGCTTCCCGCCCTGTCGACCGTTCCCGGGATAGTGTTTACTGATGTCTGGAGTGGATTGATCGGGGACGGTCTCCGTCTTTTCAATCCCGCCCGCTGGACTTTTCACCCTGTCACTCTGGGGGGGCTGACCTGCCTGTTGTTCCTATTGGGAAGGAGGATTCGGGTG
Organism: Kroppenstedtia guangzhouensis; assembly: GCF_014637345.1. Classification (GTDB taxonomy): domain Bacteria; phylum Bacillota; class Bacilli; order Thermoactinomycetales; family DSM-45169; genus Kroppenstedtia; species Kroppenstedtia guangzhouensis. Next base: position 35,473 of record NZ_BMEX01000003.1, on the reverse strand, counting down.
ACCGAGGGAGAGTCCCGGAGATTTCGCCGAATGAGCCGTGGGAGGAAGGTGTGGGAGAAACCGTGATCAAAGATTTATATTATTTGGGTGGTGCCGGTCCAAGATCCGGTGAGCCTTCGTGCTGATATTCCCCCTCGGGGGAATTTAATTTTTCATCTCTGATGTCGATGTGTCATAAAGGTCCCCTGTTGATTCCATCAAAAGGATGAGCAGCTTTTACATAATGGACGTCTTTCGCAGGGTGAGCTTGGAAATGTATGGATCTCTCTTCAAACAGGCAACCTAAGAACCAAAAATGTTTCAAAGGAGCTTTCCAGATGAATTTTGCGGATTTGCTCACCTATGCGGATATCGATCATTTGAAAAGGATGGCTTCCCACTACGGATGCGGGAGGGAGAGTCATTCGAAAAACGGCCTGATCACGTCTCTTTTGTACCATCTTGGAGGTTCTTCCAGGTTACAGGGGGAATTGGATTCGCTGACACCTGCCCAGTTCCGGTTTTTGCAGCAGCTCTGTTTCGATTCCCGCCAATTGTTCAGCAGGGAAGATCTCTTGAGCAAGGGGCGGGCCGCAATCGATGATGAGGAGGAGACGCCCCGGGATCTGTTGATTATCGGATTGCGAAAAGGCTGGGTTTTTCCCGATGTCACCGGACGTAATCGCACGTTGTTCGAAGTTCCGGAGGATCTGCGTCAACGGTACCTCCGTCTTTTTGCCCAAATGTACCGAGGGCAGAAAGAGGTGTCTGAACCGGCGGTATATCGGAATGAAGAAGGGCTGTTGGCAGAGGATCTTCACAGTTTTCTCTTGTTTCTGGCGCAACAGGAGGTCCGGTTGACCCGAGAAGGGGCGATTTACCGGCAACAACAACGACAAATCCTGAAAACCCTCCATGTGGAGGAGGAGCCGGTGGAGGGAAAAGGATGGAGATTTGGGTTTGGGCGTCGATACCATCAATATCCCGACCGCTTCTCCCTTTTGTACGACTATGCCTATTACAAGGGATATATCCTGGAGGAAGAGACGGAGGGAGTGCTCCGTTTAAGTGCGTTGGGATTGGGAAAAATTCATAACAACGACGGGGACGAAGGACGGGAAATGTACCGTTTCTGGCTTCGCTTGTACCGGAAACCGATCCCGCGAATCGCCCTCATTGTCAAGTGGATTGATCTGTTGGCAGAGGGTGGCTGGTATTTATCCCGTGAGGTGGAAAAAGTGGTCGGAGACTGGCTGGACTCTTATTACTATGAGACGGGAGAGGATTTGTTCAAACGGACCCTCAAGCTGATGTTGCATCTGGGGCTGATCCGAATCGGGGAGACCCCCTCCGGGGAGCAGGTGGTGCGAATGAATGTCACGGGACACCGATGGGTCTCAGGTGTATCCGGGTTCGCCGATAAAGAGCTGGATGTGAAATATTTGGAGGTTCAATCCCGGAGATAAATTTGTCCCTTCAGCAGGAAATGTCGGCCGGTTTGTGGAATAAAGACAAAAGCCACTCTCATAGTATTCAGATACATCAACATAACCAACAGATGTCTAAATATTCAAATCCATCCTGGGTGGGGGGATCGAGATGGGCGAGTGTGTAACGGTCTCGGAAAAGAAAGAGTTTATCCAGTGGTTTTTGAGCCGTTATGAATTGCAGAAACGGGAAGCGGCCTGGCTGCTGAATTATCTCTGTTCCGAAGATCAACTGCTCAAACGAACCCATTTTGTGGATAGTCTTTGTCACTTGCCGAAAACACTCCTGATTTCCACCCGCTGCGTACGGATGACCCCCTTCAAATTCATGAAAAACCAGCGGGTGAGTGCAGATGTGGAATCGGCATTTTACGATCTCCGTACAAACAAAACTGAGGATCTCTATGTCAGCCTTTGTTTCAAAGACAAAGCCACTTGTCCGGAATATGCCGCCGTATTGGAGGTAAATCCGATGGAGAGACAAGACCTTGTACAGGATACCCTGTTCAGTCTGATGGCGGAGATGATCCTCGATGAATCGGTCCGGGAGTTCAGAAAAAAAGATCTGTATCGGCGGATTGACGAAGCCTTGGAACGGGGGGACGAAAAGGAATTCTTACAATTAACCGAACAATGGTTGAAATTCGTGGAAAAGGAAAGTTAACTCCGATATAATGTCCGGCAGATGCCGGGCTTTTTAATTTAATCAGGGAGGGGTGGCGATGCGGCTTTCCAGCTTGGATCATGAAGATTGGATCCGGTGGGCCCCTTATGTGGACACACTCCTTCTCCCACTTTACCGGATCCGGATCTCAGGAAAGCAGCCTGTTCTGGGAGAGGCGAGACGGGTTCGGGAGGTGGCCAGTCGGGTGGAAAGGGAATTGACCGGACGATTGCTGTTGCTGCCGGCAATCCCATACGCGACAGCGGACCCCGGCTCATTGCTTCAATATGTGGAACATGTGGCGGATGAAGTAAAGGGAGATTTTCATCACTTCATTCTGCTCGCTCCGGAAGCTTACCGCACTTGGCTTGATCCGGGAATCAAAGGGAATTGGGAATGGATGTTCCTCCCCGGGAAAACGGATTTGGAGCCGGAGGAGCTGGCTATGAAAGTCAGTGACGAGATTGTGACACGTTGGAATGAAACTTAGAGGAATGATGAAAAGGGTTTGAGGAAAAAGTAGTACCGATCCGTTGATTCCGGCCCGTCCTTGACATTGTTCAAACGGGTTGGCTATCATGAGTATGTCCTAGTAATCCATAGGTTCCGGTCCGTTGGACGTTATGCCGTATAGAGGGAGGTCGGAAGAGTCGTGAGCGAAAAGAAGAGCGAGCAGCAAAAGCCGGGGATGTCACGCCGGCGGTTTTTGACCTACACGATTGCGAGTACCGGCGGTTTTCTCGCTTCCGGTGTGTTGTTCCCGATGATCCGCTTTGCTGTGGATCCGCTCCTGCAAAAAGGGACGGATACGAAGTATGTGGATGTCGGACCGGTGGATGAGTTTGGCAGCAAGCCGAAATCGGTGGAATTTCGCATTAAGCGGAAAGATGGTTGGTACATGAAAGAGGATGGGGAAAAGGCAACGGCCTGGGTGGCAAAACACGGTGCCGAGATTCTGGCTCTCTCCCCGATCTGCAAACATTTGGGGTGTACGGTGCATTGGGAGGGCGGAGGCCATTTGAACCATTTTTATTGTCCCTGCCACGGCGGACTTTACACCAAAGACGGGGTGAACGTTCCCGGAACGCCGCCCAACGGACCCTTGGATACTTACGCCTACAAGGTGGAAAACGGAAGACTTCTTTTGGGTCCCATCACTAAGCGCGGGGGAGGTGCCTGATTATGCTGAAAGCGGCATATGAGTGGTTGGATCAACGCTTGGACATCACCCCGATGTGGCGGGACCTTGCGGATCATGAGGTTCCGGAACATGTGAACCCGGCTCACCACTTCTCAGCATTTATCTACTGCTTTGGTGGGTTGACCTTTTTTATTGTGGTGATCCAAATTTTGTCCGGGATGTTCCTGACGATGTACTATGTTCCGGACATTGAGAACGCCTGGAAGAGTGTTGATTACCTCCAGAATGAGATCGCATTCGGCCAGATTGTTCGCGGAATGCACCACTGGGGTGCCAGTGTCTCGATCGTGATGTTGTTCCTGCATACCCTGCGGGTGTTTTTCACCGGTTCCTACAAACACCCCCGCGAATTCAACTGGCTGATCGGTCTGGGTTTGTTCGGAGTCATGGTGGGTCTCGGATTTACGGGATATCTCCTGCCCTGGGACAACAAAGCCTACTTTGCCACCAAGGTGGGGATTGAAATCGCAGCCAGCGTTCCGGTGGTCGGGGACGCCATCGCTACATTCCTGCAGGGGGGAGAAATCGTCGGAGCCCAGACTCTGGCCCGGTTTTTTGCCTTACATGTTTTCTTCCTCCCCGCCGCTTTGTTGGGCCTGATGGGCGCTCACTTCTTCCTGATCCGGAAACAAGGGATCTCGGGGCCGCTATAAGCCGAGGGTAAGGGGGGATAACACATGGCACACAACGACGGTAACGGTAAAGTACATTACGTCGGCGATTCGCGGGTCCGGGTCCGGGAGAAAAAGCTTCTCCCCAAAGACTACTCCGAGTTTCCCGGCAAAACAGAGGCTTTCTTTCCGAACTTCCTCTTGAAGGAATGGATGGTGGCAGTGGTCGTACTGGTGGGATTCATGGCCTTGGTCATGGCGGAAGAGCCGCCTCTGGGCGAGCAGGCTGATCCGACCAATACCGGATTCCTTCCGGTGCCAGACTGGTACTTTCTGTTCCTGTATGAATTGCTGAAGTTCAAGTGGGCATCCGGCCCCTTTGTTGTCCTGGGAACTGTGGTGATTCCGGGCTTGATGGTTGGAGGACTGGTTCTTGCGCCCTGGCTGGATCGGGGGAAGGACCGCCGCCCCATGAAACGGCCGACCGCGACGGGTATAGCTCTGTTGACTCTGGTTGCAATCGTGACTTTGACCTGGGTGGCCTGGGATGAACACGAAAAGCAACTGGCAGCCCAGCCGAAAGGCTCCAGTGAAGATGCTAAAATCGTGGACCCACAAAATCCTGCCTATGAGATTTATAAGAACAATGCTTGTGTCAACTGTCACGGTCAAAAGTTGGAGGGGTTGCAAGGGCCCGCTCTGACGGGGATCGGAGGTGCCTATACTCCGGAGCAGCTCATTGACATTATGGATAAGGGGAAAGGCACGATGCCGGCCGGAATGTTCCAGGGGAATGAACAGGAAAAACGGCAATTGGCTGAATGGCTGGCCAAGCAGTACCCACCCGAAGAGAAAGAATCTGAACAGTGAGGGGGATTCCCCCGAAAAACTGGCCCCGGTATGGGCCGGTTTTTTTATCCACCTGGACAGGAGGGAATCGATTGCGAAACAGATGGTGGTGGTGGGAATGGTTTGTCCGGCAGTTGGATCGGCGCTGTTTTCTGTATGTGCTTTTGACGGTCAATTTTCTAGGATCGATCTACGGGTATTATTGGTACAAAAATCAATTGGAAGCCACTCCTGTTTATTGGCTCCCCTTTGTCCCGGACAGTCCAACAGCCAGTGCCGCCTTCACCTTGGTTCTGTTTCTCTATCTTTTCAACAAGCGGAGTCCTTTCTGGGAGGCTTTTGCTGGTGTAACCCTGTTTAAGTATGGGGTTTGGGCGGTGTCCATGATCCTGGCCGGGGCTGTGTTGTCGGATAAACCTTTTCTGGAATCGCTGGTGTGGACGGATTGGATGTTGATGGTTTCTCATCTCGGAATGGCAGTGGAAGGTATACTCTACAGTCGTTTCTTCATTTTTGGAAGAAAAGAGATTCTCCTGGTGGGAGGGTGGACCGTGCTGAATGACGTCATGGATTATGGCGTGGGAATCCATCCGTGGCTGCCCCTTTCCATGGCGGGAACTGAGCCTGTTGTGGCGCTGTTCACCCTCAGCCTGAGTCTGGTCAGTCTGCTGCTGTTCACTTGGTTGGTCTTCTCGCCAAGACCGGAACGAAAAGAAGAACTCCCGCTTTGGTTCAAAGGAAAATAACTGGTTTCAGGCCGGCAACCCTTCGGGGATGTCGGCTTTATTTAAGGAGCCCTTCGTCTGGAAGCGTTGTGAATTTGTGCTGGCCAGGGGAGCGGTCGGGATTGGGTTTCACATGACCTTTTTGTTGTTCTGAACTGCCCAAATCACTCCATGTGAAATCCACCCCCCTGCAAACGGCTTTTTTTAAAAATACTTCTAGTATTATTGATTTCATTCTGACTACATAAAATAAACTGGTTTGTATTACAAACTATTACTTTCCTTATCGAATCACCGGCTAACAAGCCGGACAGGAATTGGGACTCTTTCAGTTCACCTTTCATGTTTGGACAGGTTGTGCATAGGATGGAGTAAAGAGGACGGCTTGCTGGTGGAGGGGGGATGGGAATGCGATGGATGATTGGGTTATGGACAGTTCTTTTTTTGATCGGAGGGAGTGGCTGGACCCGGGCGGAAGGGAGCGAGCTGATGGAAAGTTGGTCACAGCAGGCTGAGCGGGTGGATCAGTTGGTGAGGGAAGGAAATCGGGAAGAGGCACGGGAGGAATTGTCCAAGCTGGCGAAGAGTTTTTCGCAGGGGGATTTTTCCAATGTGCATCTATCTGTGGAAGGCATCGGTGCGCTGTCAGATACGCTGGTGGATTTGGATCGGGAGTTGATTCGGGCGATGACGCAACCCGAAAAATTGAATGAAGCTTCAAAACGGATGAGGTTGGCTTTTGATGCGCTGGCACATCCCGCCCAACCTTTGTGGCAGAGTTATGTATTCCGGATGGGGGGTGAGATCCGGAAGATGAAGAGGGGGATAAAAAAGGATTCTCCGGAGACAGTCCTTTCTGCGGCGAACCGATTGAAAGCTGACTTCAGACAGATCGAACCGGCCTTGTGGGTCTCCCGTAAACCGGAAATCGCGGGGGCGGTCCAATCCTATGTTGAGTCGATTGCGGGGCAGGCGGGAAAGGAGCCGTTGCCCATGGTACCTCTGCAATCTGCATTGGAGCAATGGGAGAAAATGATTCGACCGTCACTTCTCGGGAAAGAAGAGGGTGTGCTGGCCGGCGCCGGTGAAGGTCCGGATTGGATGAAGCCGGCTTTTATTGTCGGTGGGGTACTCCTGTTGGCTCTCGGTTATGTCGGATGGAGAAAATACCGTGTCGATCGTCATGAAGTGGTTACTCTCGGTCGTAGGTGAATCCCTCACCCAGTACGTCCCGGACATCGTGGACGACGACAAAGGCATAGGGGTCGATGGAATGAATCAATTGTTTCATTTTTGGAAGTTCGTTTCGGCTGACCACCACATACAGGACTTCCTTATCTGTTCCGGTATATCCACCGCGTCCTTTTAGCAGGGTGACACCGCGCTCCATCTCCCAGGTGATCTTTTCGGAGATGGAGACAGCCTTGCTCGAGATGATAGTGGCCGCTTTGGAAGTGTTTAATCCTTCCACAACAAAGTCGATCACCCGGGATCCCACAAATACGGCAACCACTGTGTACATCGCCTTTTCCCGGCCGATGATGAAGGTGGAGCCGACGATGACGAGCAGATCAAAGAGAAACATGGTTCGACCGATACTCCAGTCCCAATACTTGTGAACCATTCGGGCGATGATATCCACACCCCCGGTGGTTCCCCCGGCCCGGAAAATCAGTCCCAGTCCACCTCCAATCAGGACACCGGTGTAAAGGGCGGCGAGGAGGGGGTCGCCGACGGGTTTATAATCCCCGGCAGTCAACCATACGGCGACGGAAACGGACACCGTACCCAGGATTGTATAAAGGAGAGCCCTTTTTCCAAAAACCTTGTATCCGATAAAAAACAGCGGGATATTCATGACGAGGATGACGGTTCCCGGGGAATAGCCGAATAAATAGTGAAGCACCAGAGCGATCCCGGTGAAACCGCCCTCAGCCAGTTTGTTGGGGATGGCGAAGTAGTTGATGGCGATCGAGAATAAAAATGCCCCGGTCAGGATCATCAGAACAGGTTTGATGTGTTTGTACAACAGTGTTGCCTCCTTTCTCCTCTCATTATTTTGAAGACCCTCGATTTATTATAGCGACCTCCTCAGCCTCGGGCAATAACCGGGCAAAAGGCATCTTTTTTAGATCTTTCCGGTCGATTTCACGGGTAAGTTTGTCTTCCCTTAACAGATGGGTTACCATAAGGAAAGGCCTGAGAGGAGGGAGAAGATGGACGGTAAGACGATGAAGGAGATGCAACAGGAAGTGGACGCTTATATTTCCCAGTTCAAGGAGGGCTATTTCCACCCCTTGTCCATGTTGGCCCGCATGACAGAGGAGGTCGGGGAGCTGGCCCGGGAGGTGAACCACCGCTTTGGGGAGAAACCGAAAAAAGCGGAGGAAGAGGAAAACAGTATGGAGATGGAGCTGGGGGACCTGCTGTTCATTGTCATCTGTTTTGCCAACTCCCTGGAAATCAATCTGGAAGATGCGTTTCAAATGGTTATGCAAAAATACAATAGCCGGGATGCGGATCGCTGGACCCGGATCGATTCATAACTTTACATAGAGGCGGATAAAGGAGGGAAGTGCTCCTGACCAAAACTGTCAGGAGTGCCACGGGATGAATCCCATTCATATCGTTGTAGCCGGAGCCACCGGGCGCATGGGGCGGGAGGCGATCCGGATGATCGCCGGGGAAGCCCATTTCAAGCTGACCGGTGCAGTAGCCCGAACACATACTGGAGAAGACATCGGTGAAGTGATCGGCATCGGTGCACAGGAGATTCCTTTGACCAACTCCTTGGGGGAGGCTCTGGAACTGGGACAGCCGGATGTGTTGGTCGATTTCACAACTCCCTCCCTGGTCAGGGAACATATGGAGTTGGCGATCGATGCCGGTGTCCGCCCGGTGGTGGGAACGACGGGTCTGACGAAGGCGGAGATGCGGGAATTGGATGAGCGCTGCCGGGAACGGGGGATCGGCGGGATCATCGCCCCCAATTTTGCCATCGGGGCGGTGTTGATGATGGTTTTTGCAGCCAAGGCGGCCAAGTATCTCCCCGATGTGGAGATTATTGAGAAGCACCATGACCAAAAGTTGGACGCCCCTTCGGGTACGGCCCTGAAGACGGCGGAGCTGATCTTTAGGGAACGGCAGGAGAAGAAACAGGGACACCCCGAGGAGAAAGAGATCCTGGAAGGGGCCCGGGGCGGCTATCGGGACGGCTTCCGCATCCACAGCGTCCGTCTGCCGGGGCTGGTCGCCCACCAGGAAGTCCTGTTCGGCGGTCCGGGTCAACTTTTAACTCTCCGCCATGACTCCATGAACCGGGAATCCTTTATGCCCGGTGTCAAGCTGGCAGTGGAAGAAGTGATGAAGCACACCGGTCTGATCTATGGTTTGGAAAATGTGATGGATCTGTGAAATGAAAAGAGCCGAGTCCCCGGGAGGAGGGGGAATTTCGGCTCTTTTTGTTTTATGGAATCAAATCACAGCGGATCCCGCACCTGTAATTAACACCACTTTACTGTCAAATCATTTGCTCATTTGAATCTCCCTTCCTTTTAAATGATTTTCCTTGGTTTAAGCAGAACCTGTTCCCTGTCCTCCATCGATTCGATAGTAGGATCTATTCATCGCTTCCTTTCATTTATGCCCCAATATCTTTCTCCAAACATAACCACATCATTCAGGTTATACTGATGATGTGTCGTTCTGGTTGACTGACTTTTAATCAACCGCATATCAACGTTTGGCAGAGACATTGAATCATCGGTAACATGCGACTTTGGAAACCAATAAACAAGGACCGGCCATCGAGGACGGTCTCTCTTATATCAACCCACCTTTGGATGGTTCCACGATATAAATAGATGCAACAGTTTGGGAATTCAGTTGATTCCTTTAACCGGATCGCATCTATAGGTGAATCATCCAAAAAGACCGGCTCCTTCGCACAGGGAGCGGGTCTTTTTGTGCCTGTATGGCAAGTTGAATCGATCACTTTTCCCGGTTTGGACGGACCAGCAAGTCATTCAGTTGTTCCATCAGATTTCCGCCTCCGGTGATGGATATGGTACCGATTTTTTCACAGATGCGCTCCAGGAATTCCAGCTCTTTCAGACGGTACAGGGTTTGGTTTTGGTCCATCATCTTGGCGGTGTTCAGCAGGCTGCGCGTGGAGGCGGTCTCTTCCCGGCGGGTGATGATGTTGGCCTGGGCTTTCTTTTCTGCGATCAGGACGGTGTTGAGGATCTCCTTGACATCGCCGGGCAAAATGATATCCTTCACTCCGGCGTCGATGAAGTGAACACCAAATTCGGCTTCTTTTTCTTGCAATCGATGCAACACCTGGGAAGAGATCTCCTGTTTTTGCTTCAGCAGGTCGTCCAAACGGTAGGTTCCGATGTATTCTCTCAATATCAGCTGCAGGTGGATGTAGACCTGTTCCTTGAAAGAGTGGACTTCCAAGACTTTCATCGGATCCGTCACCCGGTACTGACAGACAAAGTTGAGGCGCAGGGTGACTTTGTCGGCCGTCATCATCTCCTGTCCGGTCAGATCCAACTGTTGTCGACGGAGGTCGACGGTCTGCAGTTGGACGTCGACGGAGGATGAATTCCAGAAATAATAGTTTCCCGGAGGCAATTCTTTTTGAAATTGATGATCGTAGAAGAGGAGGCCCTGGTGATGAGGGGGGACCTTAAGGACCTGAAAAAATCCATTCAGCTCCGGATGGATGAAAATGGAACGGTCGATCGTGTCGGAAACGGCGGGTTCTTTCAGATCCACAAAAGTGAAAGTGTGCTCTTTATATGAATTCCAGAAAGCGTATTTACCGGATGGGTAGACATCGACAAACTTTCCGTCCTCATAGTGAAGGGCGAGCTCATGGTCCCGGACGTCCAAGATCGTCAATTCCTTCAACAGTTCTTCATCATGCAGAAACAGATGAAGGTCCTGATCCGGGGGGGAGAAGGGCTCGTCCAAATTCATGATGACCACCCGATATGAACTTACGAAGCTGTTTGCAAAGAGGGGGAAAAAATAGCTTCCCGGTTTCAGATGCTTGACATAGTCCCCCCGTTTAAACAACAAGCCTCTCTGATCTTTTTGAATGTGTATCATCATTATTATCCTCGTTTCATGAGATGTGGCGCTGTTTGAAATCCTCCCGCGGAAAACGGCGGAGCTTGGTTTCAGGTGCAGCTTTTTTACATCATTCGGGATGGATGAGCCAAAGAAGGGAAGCCGGCATTTCACTTCCAATCAAGGCCCCCGCAGCCCGAGTGTCATGAAATCCACCACATCGGATCAACCAACCTTCAAGGCCGCTTCCCCCGGTGTCCTCCCGGCGGGTGCACTCCCGCCGGGAGGACGGAGGATTTCCCCAACAGCCCACAAAATAAGGTGCTTACCAAGCATCGTCCCCCAGACGATTGAGGAATCGAACCTCACATCATACCGTGTGCTCTGCCTCTGAGCTAATCGCTGTCGCGATGGAGGAATCGAACCTCCGACCTCACGGTTCCAAAAAGGTCTCGAGAAAGTATCGAGATTGACTTCCAGCATACTTGCATCCAAAGGAAGAAGCACTGCGGGACCATCCGGAAATCCTCACACAGGAAGTCTTTTTCCATGATAGAACCCATAAACAATTCTGTCAATACAACCATTGGAAACCGACAGAAAAAGCGACCCACTGAAAGGATTCCTCCCTTCGATAATTTTCAGACCAGTTTGTATCACAGACAACAATAACTCTCATACAAACCATGGGTTACAAAAACCACGGTTTCCACTTCCTTGATTTCGGTTTTTGGATTAGAATATAATGAAATCAATTGAACCAGTGTCAACTTCTGATTCCCGGTCGATATCCCGCGCGGTAGGAGATCCACTACCGGGTGGGTTTTTTCACGATTAAGGACTTGGAGGGAACCCATTTGAAGATCGCGCTGGTTGCTCATGACCTTAAGAAGGAGCAGATGGTTCAGTTTGCAATTGCCTACCAGCAGATTTTGAAGGAGCACACCCTATATGCGACGGGAACCACCGGAAAACGGATCAGGGAGGCCACGGGGTTGAATCTTCATCGGTTTTTATCCGGACCTTTGGGAGGGGATCAACAAATTGGGGCGCTGATGGCGGAAAATCAGTTGGACTGCATCATTTTCCTCCGCGACCCGCTGACTGCACAACCACATGAGCCGGATATCCTGGCACTGTTGCGGTTGGCCGATGTGCACAATATCCCGGTGGCCACCAACCTGGCGGCGGCGGAGGTGCTGATCCGCTCGTTACAACAAGGGGATTTCGATTGGCGACACATTGTGCACCAGCGCAAGGAGAGAGGAGAATAAAACCTATGGAAAAATCAGACCATGTGGAAATCCTGGCCTTTGGAGCTCACCCCGATGATGTGGAAATCGGTGCTGCTGGGATTGTTCTGCGCCATACATCCCGGGGAATCCCCGTGGCGATCTGTGACCTGACTGATGGGGAGCTTTCCTCCAATGGGGATGTGGTTACCCGTCGCAAGGAAGCGGACCGGGCATCGGAAATTCTGGGATTGGCAGGCCGCTATCGTTTGGGATTTGCCGATCGGGGATTGAATGGATCACCGGAACAATTGGCTGAGATGGTGAAGCTGATCCGCCGTCTGAAACCCCAGGTGGTGCTGGCGCCTCACTGGGAAGACAGACATCCGGATCATACTGCCTGCAGCCGTTTGGTTCGAGAAGCGGTGTTTGATGCAGGGATCCGAAAGAAAGCTGCGGAGGAAGGAGAGGCTCCCCACCGGGTTCGGCAACTCTTTTTCTATTTCATCAATCATACCGGCCAAGCAGATGTGATCATCGATGTCAGCGATGTCTATTCCCGAAAAAAAGAGGCGATCCTGGCCTTTGAAAGTCAGTTTGTTCCCGGTCCGGAACGGGCGGATACACCCTTAAACCGACCCACCTATCTGGCAATGGTGGAAGGACGGGATCAGATTTGGGGACACCAGATCGGGACCAGTCATGCCGAGGGGCTGGTATCGGCAGGTGCCATCCCCATGGATCTGCTGATTTGAGAGGGAGGGAAGGAGAATCATGCGCATCGGAATCACTTGTTACCCAAGCCACGGAGGATCGGGTGTGGTGGCGACGGAGCTTGGAAAAGTGATGGCCGAGAGGGGACATCAGGTACATTTTATCGCCTATGACATGCCCTTTCGCCTGGGGCGGTTTCATCATAATATTCATTATCATGAAGTGGAGGCCAACCGTTATGCAGTGTTTCGTTATCCGCCCTATGATCTGGCCCTTGCCAACCGGATGGCCCAGGTGGCCAAAATACACAAGCTAGACCTGATCCATGTACATTATGCGGTTCCCCATGCCCTTTGCGCCTATCTCGCCAAACAGATGGTGGGGAACTCGTTGAAGGTGGTCACCACTTTGCACGGGACGGATATCACGGTGATGGCGGAAGATCCGTCCCTCAAGGATATTATCTGTTTTGGAATTCGTGAAAGCGATGCGGTAACAGCGGTTTCCGAGGACTTGATCCATCAGACAAGAGAGTTGCTCTGTGTGGACAACCCCCTGATACGAATCTACAATTTTGTGGATCAGCGGGTATACAAACCCACAGATGTGTCGGATCTTCGGAAAGAATATGCCGCCCCCCATGAAAAGATCTTGTTGCACATCTCCAATTTCCGTCCGGTGAAACGGGTGTTCGATGTGATCCGGATCTTTGAACAGGTGAACCGGGAAATCCCCTCACGCCTGATTCTGGTGGGGGAAGGGCCTGACTGGTCCGAGGCGGTAAAAATGGCCAAGGAGTTGGGGATGGAGTCACGGATCGATTTTCTAGGGAAACAGAATGAAGTGGCCCGGCTGATCTCTCTGGCGGATCTTCTCCTGCTCCCGTCCTCCAAGGAGAGCTTCGGTTTAGTCGCACTGGAGGCGATGGCTTGTGGCGTGCCCACTGTCGGTTCCAATGCCGGCGGGCTCCCGGAAGTTGTGATTCATGGAGAGACGGGGTATTTGGCACCGATCGGGGAGGTGGATTCGATGGCCCGCTATGCCATCCAACTATTATCTGATCCCCATCTGTATGACCGATTCTCGGAAACCGGCCTCCAACGGGCTCGGAAGGAATTTTGTGCCCAAAAAATCGCGGATCAGTATGAATCCCTCTACCAAAAGGTGATTCAGCAATGAAAGAGGCCCGAAAGGCCTCGCTTCAGGTGCTGGAACGGCTGGAAGAGGCGGGATTTCAGGCTTACTGGGTGGGGGGGTGCGTCCGGGATGAGCTACTGAACCGGGAACCGACAGATTATGATGTGGCGACGGATGCACCGCCAGAGAAGGTTCAATCTCTCTTTGCCAAGACAGTGGCGACCGGCATCCAGCATGGGACTGTGACCGTTCTAATCCATCGACAGGCGGTGGAGGTGACCACGTTTCGGGAGGAAACGGGATATAGAGATCACCGTCACCCGGGGCAAGTTCAGTTTATAAAAAGATTGGAAACGGATCTTGCCCGCAGGGATTTTACGATCAATGCAATGGCTCGGGACCGTCGGGGGTGCCTGATCGACCCTTTCGGGGGGGAAAAGGATCTCCAATCCAAATTGGTTCGGGCGGTAGGGGAAGCAGAAGAGCGTTTTCAGGAGGATGCTTTGCGCATGGTGCGAGCCCTGCGATTTTGTGCCCAACTTCGATTCCGGCTGGATGAACAGACGAAAGTGGCTCTGATCCGCCAAAAATCCCTCCTGCGTTACCTGGTGGTAGAACGGGTGACGCAGGAATTGGAAAAATTGTGGGCAACGGAAAAACCGTCACGGGGAATCCGTCCCCTATGGGAGATGGGGTTGTTCCCCCATTTACCCCCCTTTACCCGTTGGGGTCGTGTCGTCGGTGACCCGGCCATTCCCGTGGAAGAGATGGATCGTCGGATAGGACGATGGGCCCGTTGGGCTCTGTTTCTTCACCTGTGTGGTGTTCACCCGGAGAAGTCCAAACCACATCTGAGAAGTTTTCGCCTGCCGGCTAAAGACGTGGAAATCGTCTCTTCAGTGTATCGGCTGGGATTTCAGTGGCAGCTCACTCCCATAGATGGCCGCACCGGAAAACAGTTTCTCCTCACTCATGGAAAAGAGAAACTGGAGTCCGCCTTGGAAACAGCGGCTGCTATCCATCGTTGGGACGCAGAGGAAGAAGAGGGGATGCGGGAGGCCCTGATCCGGTGGCAACGGGAGATGCCGGTACATCATCTCCGGGAGCTGCGCGTAAATGGACGGAGCCTGATGGAAGCCACGGGACGCAAGCCGGGCCCCTGGACGGGACGGGTGTTGAATACACTGTTGAAAAAAGTGGCTCTCGGAGAACTCCCCAATGAGGCTGAGGCGCTGATCGAGGAGGGATGTCGACTTGTCCAGCAGGATTCGTGAACAGTTGCTCTCTTTTTTTCTGGAAAGGCAGGATGATTTTTTGTCCGGGGAAGAGATCAGTGAGCATTTGCAATGCAGTCGGACCGCCATCTGGAAACAGATTGAAGAGCTCAGAAAAGAGGGGTATCAGATTGAAGCCCGCCCCAAAAGAGGCTACCGACTGATCTACCGTCCGGACCGGGTGGCTCCTGAGGAGTTGAAGCCCCATTTGTCCACCGATCGTTTCGGTCAACAGATCCGTTATCGACAAAAAATGAGTTCCACGCAATTGCTGGCTCATGAATGGGCCCGGGAGGAGGCCGTGGAAGGCTCACTGGTCATCACCGAGGAACAGGTGCAAGGCAGGGGGCGGCTGGGCCGCACTTGGGTCTCCCCACCCCACAGCGGAATTTGGATGAGCCTGATTCTACGGCCACCGATCCCTCTCATCCAAGCTCCCCAACTCACATTACTCACTTCGGTGGCTCTCACCCGGGCGCTTCGGCAGGAGACGGGGCTGGAAATCCGGATCAAATGGCCCAACGATCTTCTGATCCATGGGAGAAAAGTATGCGGAATCCTGACAGAGACCCGGGGAGAACAGGATCAAGTCCAATATGTGGTGCTGGGAATGGGAATCAATGTGAATGTGACTGCATCCTGCTGGCCCAAGGAATTGAAAGAAACGGCCACATCCCTGGCGATTGAAGGAAACACGACTTATCACAGGCCGAAACTGATCGCAAAGATCCTGGAAGAATTGGAAGGATTGTACGATGCTTATCTGGCTCATGGCTTTGAACCCATCCGAATTCTGTGGGAAGAATATGCCGGAATGCTCGGGCGGCAGATTCGAACCCTCACTCCCGAAGGGCCTGTCAAAGGTACGGCGGTGGGATTGGATCGATCCGGAGCGCTTCTAATTCAGCGGGGAGATCAAGTGAGCCCGGTTTTTTCCGCGGAAATCGACTGTTGAGAAGCGATCGGTTTTCGTTTACCCTTAAAGGTGGCAGCGGCGGCATCCTTCCCGGAGCCGCACGTGCCACCTTTGTTCGTTCTTTTTTGTCACCCGATAAATCTGCTCTGAGCCTTTGGGACGGAGACAGAGGTATGGTTGATAAGCCGACACCTTGTCTGTTCCTGTTTGGGCTGATAAGGTGTTTTTTAATGTTCCCGCCTCTGACTCCGGAGCATCACAAGGAGGTTTGTTCCATGACTGCACACGGAAAAAGCGTGACGCTTCGGACACTCAGTCGAATGAAGGCTGAAAACACCAAAATCGCCATGATTACCGCCTACGACTATCCATCGGCGAAACTTGCGGAAGCGGGGGGAGCCGATCTCCTCCTGGTGGGGGATTCCCTGGGAATGGTGGTGCTCGGATATGATTCCACCGTTCCGGTCACACTGGAGGATATGGTTCATCACACCAAAGCAGTGACCCGCGGATCCCAAAGAGCCCTGGTGGTGTCAGATCTACCCTTTTTGACCGCCCACCTCACCCCGGAGAAAGTGTTAAAAGTAGCAGGACGTCTGATGCAAGAGGGAGGGGCCCGGGCAGTCAAAGTGGAAGGATGTGATGCAGTTCTTCCCGGGATTCGCGCCTGTGTCGCAGCAGGGATCCCCGTGATGGGCCATATTGGTTTGACACCGCAGGCGGTTCACCAACTGGGTGGATACCGGATCCAAGGAAAAGATGCAGAAAGCGCCCGACAACTGCTCGAGGAAGCCCGGCGACTGGAAGAGGCAGGTGTATTTGCACTGGTGTTGGAGTGTGTCCCGGATGAGGTGGCTTCCAGGATCACCCGTTCCCTCTCGATTCCGACGATCGGGATCGGTGCCGGAAGAAATTGTGACGGACAGGTTCTCGTCTATCACGATGTGCTTCAGTATGGAAGTGAGATTCAGCCCTCTTTTGTCAAGTCTTATGGACATATGGGGGAGATGGCCGTCAAGGGCATCCAAGCCTACGTGAAAGAGGTTCGGGATGGGATCTTTCCCGGAGAAGAACACACCTTCCGAGCTCCGGGTGTGGTGGATCACCTCTATGGTGGAGAAAGGAAGAAGGATTAATGCAGAAGATCGAGAGGATTGCCCAACTCAGAGACTTTCTCCGCCCACATCGGGAGAGGCGTCTGGGCTTGGTACCGACGATGGGCTATCTTCATGAGGGTCATCTCAGCCTCATCCGACAGGCTGCCAAGGAGTGTGAGCAGGTGGTGGTTTCCGTCTTTGTCAATCCTTTGCAATTTGGTCCCGGAGAGGACCTGGATCGTTATCCGCGGGACCTGGAACGGGATCAAAAATTGGCGGGAGAAGCGGGGGCTGATATTCTGTTCACTCCCGGGGTGGGAGAGATGTATCCAAACGGAGCGAAGACCACCGTCCGAATCACCGGTCTCACCGACCGGTTGTGCGGAGCCTCCCGCCCCGGCCACTTCGACGGTGTGGCCACTGTGGTGTCCAAGCTGTTCCATATCGTGGAACCGGACCGAGCCTACTTTGGTCAAAAAGATGCGCAGCAGGTGGCGGTGATCCAACAGATGGTCCAAGATCTCAACTTCCCCGTGGAAGTGGTCTCCTGCCCGACGGTACGGGAAGCGGACGGTCTGGCGATGAGCTCCCGGAATGTTTATCTGTCGCCAGAAGAGCGGAAACAGGCAGCCATCCTGTACAAAACCCTCCGGGAAGCGACCCGTGAACGGGAGGCGGGACGGCTATGCCGGGCAGCGGAAGCGGTTCAGTTTATCCGGGAAAGGCTGGAAAAGGCGGAGGGTCTCTTGATTGACTATGTGGAAGTCCTCAGCTACCCGGAACTGGAACCCCTGGATAGACTGGACGGCGACCGATCGATTGCGGCCGTGGCCGTCCGTCTGGGCTCAACCCGCCTGATCGACAATGTGATTTGGCCACAAGAGGAGGGAACAAGATGTACCTCACCCTAATGAAGTCCAAAATTCACCGGGCCACCGTGACAGAGGCCAATCTCAACTATGTGGGCAGCATTACTATCGATGAAGATCTGATGGAACAAGTGGATATTTTACCCAATGAAAAAGTGCAGGTTGTTAACAACAACAACGGGGCCCGGCTGGAAACGTATGTAATTCCCGGTCGCCGAGGTAGCGGCACCATTTGTCTCAATGGAGCCGCCGCCCGGCTGGTCCAGCCCGGAGATAAAGTGATCATCATCTCCTATGCGATGATGACGAAAGAAGAAGCAGAACGCCACCGTCCCCGAGTGGCCATCATGGGTGAAGGAAATCAAGTGCAGGAAATGATCGGGGAGGAAACTCACGGTGTGGTTATTTGAATCGTAAATCAGTTTGTATTAAAGACAAAGCCCTTGCCCAATGGCAAGGGCTTTGTGCATGGAGGCAAATCCCCATCCGAGGATGACAAGGGATCATTTTTTTAGTTTCTGTGGAGAGACTACTTAAAAGCCAAACCAATCGAAAAGGAGGTGAAAAGATGTTACAACCCTGGTTGCAAGAAATGCAAAAACACCTGTCCCAGATTGCTGAAACCTTTGGGAACTCCGCCCCGGAGGAGCGCAGCCAACTGCGGACGGAGTTTCAAAAAATCCATCAACATACCCATTCATTATTGGAAGGTTGGGCTGTATTGGAGGAACAAGTGGCCTCCATTCTCAAACAACATCCGGAATTGGCGGAGGAAGAAGAGGAAATCAGCGGTGAGTTTTTTCTGGACAGTCAGGTGGTGCGAACCTTCCGTCAAGGACAGGGATATTACCAGCTGAAAATGTTCGGGGAGGCCCGGCCTTACTTTCATGAAGTGGTTGAAAAGGAACCTGAATTTCTGTTGGGTCGATTGTACTTGGGCTTAAGTGATTTTCAGCAGGAAAATCTGGAGGAAGCCCGCCGTCAATTTCAATTGGTGACCCAAACCTCGGAGATCCCCCGATTCAACGCTTTTGCCCATCACATGCTGGGGTGCATCCATGTCCGTCAGGAAGAGGATGAACTTGCTATTCGCCAATTCACGCGGGCGTTGAATCTGGATGAGGAGAGGGGGGACACCTGGTTCAACCTGGGGGCTTGTCATTATCGATTGGGTTATTATCATGAGGCGATCCCGATTTTTTTCCATGCCTTGCGGGTTGATGAGGAAGATTGGGAGGCAATGTATTACCTTTCCTGTTGTTATGAAAAGCTGGGACATGATGACAGTGTTTCATATTGGAGAATGGCCACATATCAGAAAACCCGGCATCCGGTGGTGGTGGAATCGATCGCCCGTCACTTTGAGGAGCGAGGAGAACCCCGGCAAGCGATCCCATGGTACCGGAAATTGATAAATGCAGATCCGAAAAACGTCAGGGCGTATCACGGGTTGAGCTGGAACCTGTGGGTTTTGGGGCAAAGGGAAAGAGCCATGGCATACCTGAAAAAGGGTTTGACACTGGAAGCGGGGAATCGGGACCTCCTGTTTACTTACGTCTGGTACCTTTTGCAAATCGGTGACTCGGATCAGGTAAAAAAGGTATGGTCCGGTCTTCCCACAAGTCTGCTTGAAGATCCCTTGTGGTTAATTCTCCGTTCCCGATTGTCCGTCCACAGCGGAGATTTTGATGGAGCGGAAGCCATTGCCCGCCAGGTGATCGAAACACGGGATACTGTGGCCCGTTCCTTGGGATACTACCAGTTGGGGCGGGTTCTCCTGGAAAAACGGGATCCCGAAAAAGCGGGGATCGCCTTTCAGAACGCCCGGGAGCTTTCTCCCAAGTGGGAAGAACCTATTTTCTTTGAGGGTCTCTGTCATCTGTTGAAGGGGCGGAGAGAAGAATCCCGTCAATGTTGGGAAGGAATTCTGCCGAAGGCTGATGCCATCGGCCGTTAGGGGGGATCATCCGTGCACACCATCTGGAAAGGAGCCATCAGCTTCGGTCTGGTCCATATTCCGGTCCGTCTGTTTTCGGCCACTCAGGATAAAAGCATCTCCTTTCGCAGTCTCCATGAAAAGTGCAAAACCCCGATCAAGTATTCCCGGTATTGCCCCACCTGTGATACCGAGGTTCCCTGGGAGGAAGTGGTCAAGGGGTATGAATACGCTGATAACCAATTTGTTCTGATGAAAAAAGAGGAAATGGAAGCCATCCTGCCGGAAAACCGAAAGGCGATCGAGATCCTGGATTTTGTCAAACTGGAGGAGATCGATCCCATTTATTATGATAAATCCTATTATCTCGGTCCCGGAGATCACGGGAATCACGCCTATTCGCTGTTGCGGGACGCGATGGCCGAAACGGGAAAGATCGGGGTGGCCAAAATCACGATCCGATCCAAACAATCCCTGGCGGTGGTGCGTGTTCATCAAAGTTGCCTGGTGATGGAAACCATCTTTTATCCCGATGAGGTCCGGGATGTTGCCCAAGTGCCGGAGGTTCCCGCAGGGGTAGAATTGCCGGAAAAGGAGATGGAAATGGCCAAACAGCTGATTGATCAGCTGACGACAGCATTTGATCCTGAAAAATATCGGGATGAGTATCGGCAGGCGGTGGAAGAGGCCATCGAGAAAAAAATCAAAGGAGAAGAAATTGTGGAAGCTCCCGAGCGTCAACCGGAGCGGGTAGTCGATCTGATGGAGGCTTTAAAGGCGAGTCTGGAACAATCCGGGAAAAAGAAAAAGAAGCCAAGAAAAAAGAAAACAGCCGCGAGATAGCGACTGTCAGGAGGAATCCCCTTTCCAATACCGAAGGTGGGTCTCTTCACCGGCGGGACGCGTCCGGATTTTTTCGCCCTTAGCATCGCGAATGATTTCGATCATCCGGTAATGCTCCACCTCCCACGCTCCTTCTCTGGTGACTCCTTCATATCTCAGGCGAAACTCTTTTTGGGAAGCCGGAGAACCGGGTTGGCCCACGACAGGTGCTGTCCCGGCAGGCTCCAACTGGCTGCGGGCGACCAACAATCCCACCCACATCATGTTCACCGCAATCACCGTTACCAGCAGAGTCTGGATCAGGGTTTGTTTCCATGATAAATCCATGATTTTTCCGCCTCCCGGATAATACATGTCTATGGTCCGAGTGTCTATTTCATACGTGGGGTCCAATAAACACGGGACTCGCCCTAAAAGAAGTCCATCAACCACCACAAAGCGACGATCGCCACTGCCAGTTTGAATGCCACCTCCATCCAATCGGGTTTGGACGCCTGGAAGGAACGGATCACCCGGTATACAGACCGGACCAAAATCACAATCAGGGCAATCTGGACGAGAAGTGTTGGCATACTTTTCATCACCTCCAATTCAAAGCCTATTCGGTGGGAGGGCTTTTCCATTCCGATGTGAGGCATGCTGGAATCAAAAAGGCGGGTGAACCCAAGTGACAATTATCGCTCCCATGGAACCGGTTCCCCGAAGAGAAGTGTTTGCATCCGAAGATTGGCTGTATCAGGTGAAATGGGATGGGATCCGAATGCTGGCTTTTTTGGAACGGGGCCAAGTTGAGCTTTTCAATCGGAAACAACGGTGCAGGACTCTCTGGTACCCTGAACTGACAAAGGAGATGGCCGGACTTTCTTGCAAATCGACGATCTTGGACGGGGAAGTGATCGTACTTCAAGAGGGACGACCGGATTTTTTTCGGGTGTTAAAGCGAGAACTCTTGTCGGACCTGAACAGGCTCCGATCCATCATGGACAAGATTCCTGTTCAATACATGGTTTTTGATCTTTTGTCCTTGGACGGACGTAATTTGATGAAAGAGCCTTTGACTCATCGATTGGAGATTCTGACCGGATTGATCCCTCCGAATTCAACCACCCTGCACCTTTGTGACAGTTTTAGTGACGGTCCGGGTTTGTGGGAAGCCACCCGTCAGCAACAGTTGGAAGGAATTGTGATGAAGGAACGGAAGGGTGTATACCACCCCGGACAGAAACACCCTTCTTGGCAAAAAGTGAAGCATTTTCAAACCCTGACAGCCACTGTTGTGGGCGTGTTAACCCGCGGCAGTCTGGTACGGTCTATTCTATTGGGATTGAAAGGAGATGACGGATGGACATATATCGGTCGTGTGAGCTCCGGGTTGAATGAAAAAGAGCGGAGGTTGTTGACTGAGGCTGTTCCCGGCCTGAAACGAAAGTTACCAGTTGTGGTAAATCCGCCTCCCGCCCGTCTTCAGGCTATTTGGATGGAGCCGGTGTTGCGAGTGGAAGTACGTTACATGGAATGGACCCCCCAGGGGACGCTGCGCTCCCCCGCGGTGATCGGTTTTCGTCTCCCCGATTCATGAGAAAATGGGAAGACCCGGTTTTCACCGGGTCTTCCCAACCGTTTCACCAAAAGAAAGGACGATAGGGAAAGGGACGGTAAAAGGGAAACGGGCGGTAGAAGGGGCCAAATCCACCATAAGGGAATCCAAAAAATGGAAAAAATTGGCTGGTTTGCAGATTCCCCGAATCGTAGGTTGTAGGCGAATAATTGTAAGCATCCGCCGGAAGACCGTAGGTGCCGTAGAAGTTACCCGGGACACCGCTAGAGACATGAGGTGACAATGGGGATGAGGTTCCCTCCAAGCGTGGCTGCTCTTCGGACATCATGATATTTCCTCCTTGAGTTGATTTTTTCTCTACAGGCACTATATGTCCGGAATCAATTTCTGGTCATTTGTCCCGGTTAATTTGGGCTGATTCGATAAAGGAGAGTGGCAATGAACCGGATTGTGCAAGTTGAAGGAAAGAAGATTCAGATCACGAACCCGGATAAAAAGTTATTTCCCGAAATCACCAAATGGGACTGGATTTTGCATTTAAGCCGATTGGCGCCCCAGATTCTTTCTTATGCCCGGGGACGGTATCTGACAACGATTCGCTATCCGGATGGGGTGGATGGTAAGTTCTTTTACCAAAAAAACGTTCCGGACCATGCACCCCGATGGGTTCAGACTGCTCGCTCCGGTGAAGTGAATCACATCCTTTTGCAGGATGCCCCGACTCTGATCTGGTTGGGAAACCTGGCCTGTCTGGAATTTCATGTTTCCTTCGATCGGGTGGACCGACCGGGTTATCCCACGGAGCTTGTCTTTGATCTCGATCCGTCAGTGGAGGGCTTTGAAGCGGTGATGGAGACGGCACTTCTCACTCGGGAGGTTCTTCAGTCCATGGGTTTGGACGGAGTTGTCAAAACTTCGGGTGCAACAGGACTTCAGCTGTATGTTCCGATCCAACCCAAGCATACTTTTGAGGAGACCCGGATTCTCAGTCAATTTGTGGCCCGTTATCTCAAGGATAAGAATCCACGCTTGATCACCATCGAGCGTCAGGTGAAAAAGCGGGGGAGTCGGGTCTACTTTGATTATCTGCAGCATTGGAAGGGGAAATCCTTGATCACCGTATACTCTCCGCGTGCCCGGCGGGAGGCCACCATTTCTGTCCCCCTGCGGTGGGAAGAGTTAAAACCGGGGCTGACACCGGATCGGTTTACATTGGAGACCGTACATCATCGTCTTCAGGAGGAAGGAGATCTTTTTGCACCGATCAGCCGCCCTACCAATCCTTATGATCTGTCAGAGATCTTATCCTTTATCTCTCAGAACTAAAGTGTTGTGAATGAGTGGCAGCCAGGTCGGTCGGGATGGGGTTTCACATGGCTGTTTCGTTGTTCTGAACGAACCCCAACCTTCCCTGTGAACGGCTTTTTCACAATGCTTCCAATGCTGCTTCCAGAGGTACCCCTCTCGAGCAGCCATGAATCCAACACCTTGTCCGGAAAAAAGAAGTGGGGTATGTTGAGGAGGTGAGGACTCAAAACCGAAGGAGGAAAAACATGAAACGGCTCTTAACCCATGCCCGCATTCTGACCATGAAAGAAGAAGAGTCCCGCCCTCTGGAAAACGCCTGGTTGCTGATCGACGGGGAAATCATCGCTCAGGTGGGGACGGGAAACCCGGAGATTGATGCGGACGAAGTGGTGAACATGCAAGGGAGATTGCTTCTTCCCGGATGGGTCAATACCCATGGGCACGCGGCGATGACGCTTCTCAGAGGGTTTGCCGATGATCTGCCCTTGAAAATCTGGTTAGAAGAAAAGATGTGGCCCATGGAAGAGAGATTTGGCCCCCGCCAGGTCCGATGGGGAACCTCCCTGGCAGTGGCCGAAATGATCCGCGGCGGTACCACTTGCTTTACCGATATGTATGACCATATGGATGATGTGGCCGATGTGGTCGCACAATCCGGCATCCGGGCCAGTTTGTGTCGGGGAGTGATCGGATTGGGTTCTCGGGAGGAGCAGGAGGCGAAACGACAGGAGGCCATCCGCTTTGTCCGGGATTGGAATGGGGGCGCCGGGGGGCGCATTTCGGTGATGATGGCACCTCATGCTCCCTACACTTGTCCACCTGATTATATAGAAAAATTGGTTGCCGACTCTGCAGAGCTGGGGGTTCCGATTCATATTCATATGTCTGAAACGCAGGCGGAGGTGGAGCAAAACCTGCGGGATTACAATGCCCGACCGGTGGCTCACCTCCGGAGATTGGGAGTGTTTGACCGTCCCTGTCTGGTGGCCCATGCAGTCCACCTGACAACTGAGGAGATCGGGATTCTGGCCGAAAAGGATGTGAAAGTATCCCACAATCCGGGGAGTAACCTGAAGTTGGGGAGTGGAATTGCCCCCATCCCCGAGATGCTGAAAGCGGGTATCCGCCCTTCCTTGGGAACGGATGGAGCGGCCAGCAACAACAATCTGGATCTGATGGAGGAGGTCCGTCTGGCCGCACTGATCCATAAAGGGGTTCGGAGGGATCCGGAGGCCGTCCCTGCTGAAACCGCACTCCGGATGGGAACTCTATACGGAGCAGAAGCTCTGTTTTTGGAAGATCAGATCGGAACACTGGAGGCGGGAAAACAGGCAGATTTGATCTCGATCGATCTCAACGGTGCCCATCTTCAGCCCTTACATGACCCGGTTTCCCATCTGGTTTATGCTGCGAGCCGGGATGATGTGCAGGATGTCTATGTGGCGGGTCGTCCCTTGATGCGCAACCGGGAACTTCTCACTTTGGATGAGGAAAAAATCCGGTTTGAAGCCAACCGTGCTTTTGCAAAGGTGGCCCCCTAGAAAAAAGCCGCCAATCGGCGGCAGGGAAATCATGGTGGGGGGTATAGGCAGGAGAAAATTCGTTAAAATACTGGATAGGTTACATTTTCAAATCGATTTCCAGGTGGAAACGCAAAGGAATCCTGGACTCTTCTTCAACGGAAGCTCTCCATCTCCTGAAGGCGGGAGAGGCCCAGGATTCTGCTTGCATATAGGCTTGGATCTTCTCCAGTTCTTCGCCGGATACTTGGTGTTGCAAGCAATCGCGGATCCATCCGGACGGAAGGGAAGCCTCCAATTGGCTCACCTCCTTGTGTAAACATAGTATCACCCCGGGGAATTCCGTTATGTTAACACATTTTTTCACGTATCACGTCTTTAAGACCGTTGGTTTAGGAAGTTTTTCCCGTTCGTGTTTTGCAAACAAATTGCAAACATGCGGCGGGATTTTCTTTTTGAGGATGGATGAGGCTTTTCCTGCTGCGCATCACCATCACAACGTCAGTTATCCATGCACTTTTTCACTTTGGGGTGATAATTGGCATCGGTGCCAAGTAAAATGGAAAAAAGAGCGGGGGAGGGAGCCACTTGCATCTTCGATACTGGACCGGGTGGCTGTTGACTTTGGCCCTGGTTTTACTCTCCGGGTGTCACGGGGAGCATGAGAAAGGATCAGAGGAACAAGCGACCCGCTTCCACTTGTTCCGGCATATCGATGGCCAGTTGAATCAATCGCGCTATCCCTTTACCCTTTCGGTCCACTCCCTGCGATTCAACGGCAAACAACAAGGAGTGAACTGGTTTCTGGAAAGCCAGGATCCGGATGGAGAGAAAAGGATTCGTATTCGAAAAGAAGGGAATACCATCTTTCTGAGTCGGGGAAAGCAAGCGGAAAAACTGAAGACCCGACAATTTGGCCTTTTATCCCCCAGGGATCATCTTCTTCTGATCAAATCAACGGTGTTGCGGATTCAGCCGCTGCCGGAGAATAAAAAGGGTTTAATCGGGGTGCAAGCGGTTTTGTCCAGTGAGGAAATTGGAGATCGATTGGGCGCATGGATGGGAGAGGGTTTTGAACAGGGGGCGGCCAACCAGGCTAGCCGGAAATTCCGGATCCGATACCACATGTGGTATCGACCTAATCAAGATGGGCTTTCCATCCTGAGAATGGGGATTTATCCGCAAGTGAAGGGGCAGCCCGGCGAGAAGATGATTTATCATTTTGGAAAACCATAAGGAACCATGGTTTTCTTTTTTGTTACCATTTTCATCCTTAACATCTTGAGTATATATAATATGATATACTATTATCGATGCGTTAAGAAGCTGGTAGAAAGGGGGGTTGACGGAGGATGCAGATTCGATGGCCCGTCGCCGTTTTGGCATTGTTTGTCAGCCTCTTTGTATTATTCGGTGGATACTTCGGTTTTCAATGGTTTCAGACAGAAAAACCGATTCGGGAGACAGTTCAACAGACGGCTCATGTGAAATTAGAGAAGATGGACGTGGCACCGGACCGCATCACGATTCAACTTCGACCGGATGCCCAATTTTCATTGATTTCAGATTATATCCCTTTAAGAAAAACCATCCTGACCCATGGGGGCAGTCGCAAGGTGGAGATTCGACTTTCCGACCGACCGGATGCGACCCTTACTGAAGCATGGAATCGGATGGTCTTCGGGATTCGTGAAGGAATAGCTCATGGGCGGTTCACCATGATTCCCAAAACAGTGAAACAGGTAGCTGAAAGGGAAGGGATTCAATACCGCCTCGGAATGGATAAAAATTTTGTCTATGTGGAACTTCATCGGGGCGATCATTATCTGTATCAGATTCTGCCCCT
Organism: Kroppenstedtia guangzhouensis; assembly: GCF_014637345.1. Taxonomy (GTDB): domain Bacteria; phylum Bacillota; class Bacilli; order Thermoactinomycetales; family DSM-45169; genus Kroppenstedtia; species Kroppenstedtia guangzhouensis. The sequence continues at coordinate 8,628 of NZ_BMEX01000003.1, read as the reverse complement.
GAGTCAACCGGAAAGAGAGGTGAAGGATCATGGGTAAAGGAATCTCAATCGGTGTAACCCTGTCGATCCTCCTTTTCCTTCTCTATCTGGGATTCAGTCCATTGCCCCTGTTGGTTTTGGCTGTGATTGTCGGGATGGCCTGGTATTTTTTTCAGTCCCGTTCAGGCGCGCAGATCGGGGTAGGTCAGAACAAACGGCTACAACGCAAGAGTTCGGTTCCCGATGTTTCCTTTGAGGAGATCGGGGGACATGCCCGTTCCAAAAAAGAACTGAAAGAGGCATTGGATTTTCTGATTCACCGGGATCGGATCCAGCAGTACGGGATCCGTCCGATTAAAGGCATTCTGTTGTCCGGCCCTCCCGGGACCGGGAAAACATTGATGGCGAAAGCGGCGGCACACTACACTGATTCCGTGTTTGCGGCCACCAGCGGAAGCGAATTTGTGGAGATGTATGTGGGGGTAGGGGCGCAGCGGATCCGGGAATTGTTTCGGGACGCACGAACCCAAGCGCGGAAGAATCAAAAGAACAGTGCCATCATCTTTATCGATGAAATCGATGTGATCGGAGGTAAGCGGGAAGGCTCCCAGCATCGGGAATATGACCAGACTCTCAACCAATTGTTGACGGAGATGGACGGAATCACTTCGGATCAGGAAGTACAGGTACTGGTGGTTGCGGCCACCAACCGCAAAGATATGCTGGATTCCGCCTTGTTACGCCCGGGTCGCTTTGATCGTCACATTTCGGTTGATTTGCCGGATAAACAAGCAAGGGTCTCCATATTGAAGATGCATACCCGGAACAAGCCTTTGGCCGAGGATGCCGATATTGAGCGAATCGCCTTGGAAACCTTCGGATTCTCCGGAGCCCAGTTGGAAAGTCTGACTAATGAAGCGGCGATCTATGCCTTGAGGGATAACAGCCGGCTGATCGGTCACGAACATTTGTCCCGGGCCATCGATAAGGTCATGATGGGAGAGAAAACGGACCGGGAGACCACCCGGGAAGAACGGGAACGGGTAGCCATTCATGAACTGGGCCATGCGGTGGTTTCCGAATGGGTTCGCTCAGGCTCGGTCTCCCAAGTCTCTCTTTCGCCCCGGGGGCAAGCACTGGGGTATGTTCGGCATCATCCGGGACAGGATCGTTATCTGTATACCCGGAAACAATTGGAGGATCAGGTGATGATCTGTTTGGCAGGTGCAGCAGCAGAACAGATGATTTACAAAAACCGATCCACTGGTGCCCAAAATGATTACGAACAGGCTACCCGCTATATTCGGACTTTGATGGAAGCGGGATTGTCCGATCTGGGAATCATCGACAAGGACTTGGTGGGCAAGGAGATGTTACATGCCGAATCGGCCAAGATCCTGAAAGATCTGTATGAACGGACCGAGCATCTCCTTCAACAGTATTCGCATGTGTTTCAAGAAGCTTTGGATGTGTTACTGAGGGAAGAAGTGTTGTCAGGGGATCAGTTCCGTCAACTCCTCAAATATACTGCCTCATCGTCGGATGCGGTACGCATCGGAGGTTGAACGGGGGATTTCCCTCCCAAAAAAGCAGCCGGATTTTGGCCGGCTGCTTCTTAAGACTGTTTTCTTTTGATAACAAGAAAAGGTCGCATCATTTCGTGATCCTCATGTTCAGGATATGACAGTGCCAGACGTATTCCCCTGTAAAGGGTCCCATTCGGGGAATAATCCGTGTGACGTGCCCCGGGGTGGCCCGGACGGTATCCTTCAGCCCTTGTTCATCCGGGGATGGCCGAAGGGGAGGACCTGTTAACCGAAGGTTTCCTGTTCTGTTAAAATGGTTGAGTTTGTATATCTAATGTGGGGCCATATGTTGATGAAACCGTCACTCGTCTATTTCGGAAGATTCGCCAGTTGTCGATTGATCTCCATGGCGATCGAATGTAAGCAAACCGGTTGGGGCTGTGTTAAAATGAGGATGAAACGGAAGGAAGAGAGGAGCACCAGGATGAAACTGTCCCAACGGGTTCAACGGTTAACCCCTTCAAAAACCATCGAAATCACAACCATGGCCAATGAATTGAAAAATCAGGGGCACGATGTGATCGTGCTGGGAGCCGGAGAACCGGATTTCAATACACCCAAGCACATCTTGGACGCTGCCGCGAAGGCGATGACTCAAGGATTGACCAAATATACTCCCGCCGGTGGAGTGGTGGAATTGAAAGATGCCATCCGGGCCAAGTTCCAACGGGATCAAGGTCTTGAATACAACCGGGATGAGATCGTGGTGACCGTGGGTGCCAAACACGCCCTGTACAATCTGTTCCAGGTCATCCTTGATCCGGGTGATGAAGTGATCATTCCCTCCCCTTACTGGGTCAGCTACATCGAGCAGGTGAAGTTGGCCGGAGGAACCCCGGTGATCATTGAAGGCACAGAAAAGACGGGTTTCAAAGTGACTTCGGATCAATTGAAAGATGCTGTGACGGAGAAAACCGTCGCCTTTTTGATCAACAGTCCCTCCAATCCCACCGGTGCCATGTACAGTCGACAAGAGCTCCAAAACTTGGGTGACATTTGTCTTGAGCATGACCTGACGATCATCTCTGATGAAATCTACGAGCTCTTGATCTACACAGACGAAAAGCATGTCAGCATCGCTTCCCTGAGTCCCGAGCTGAAAGCCCAGACAGTTGTGATCAATGGAGTGTCCAAAACCTACTCCATGACCGGTTGGCGAATCGGTTACGCTGCGGGAGATGCCCGGATCATCGGAGCGATGTCCAGGTTATCCAGTCACAGTACCTCCAATCCGACATCAGTGGCCCAGTATGCTGCCCTGGAGGCCTTGACCGGCACCCAGGAGCCGGTGGACAGAATGCTGTCGGCGTTTAGAAAACGACGGGATTACGTAGCGAACCGTTTGCTGAGGATCCCCGGGATTCACTGTGATGTTCCTCAAGGCGCCTTTTATATTTTCGCCAATGTAGCAGAAGCCGCACAAACTGCAGGTTATGACGATGCAGATGCTTGGGCGAAGGCTCTTCTGGAACAGGAAAAGGTGGCACTGGTTCCGGGATCCGCTTTCGGTTCCTCTGCTCATGTCCGCCTTTCCTATGCCACTTCCATGGATCAACTGCAAAAAGCGATGGATCGGATTGAACAATTTGTGACCCAATCCTGAATAATAAACCCTCTGTCAATGAACAGAGGGTTTATTATTTATGTATAGTTACTTGACAAAAGTAAGCTGGTTTAATTATTATAGCTTTGAATGCAAGCATCAACGATGGACAAATTAACAAGGAGGTGAAGTCATTGGAACTGATGGGGATTCACCATGTCTCCGCATTAACCGCACAAGCGTCCCGAAATGTCGATTTTTACACAAAAAACTTGGGTATGCGTCTGGTTAAAAAAACAGTCAACCAGGATGACACATCTTCCTACCACTTGTATTACGGAGACGAACTGGGTCATCCGGGTACCACCTTGACCTTCTTCGATATTCCAAACCTGGCACCCAATTCTCCCGGTGTGAGCAGCATTTCCATCGTTTCACTCCGGGTGTCGAATCAGGAAGCTCTCCGCTATTGGGAGGATCGGTTCCAAGCGTTGCAAGTGGATCATGACGGGATCCGATCTCATGCAGGCCGTGCCTCACTTCCATTTCGTGATTTCGAAGGGCATCGTCTCCAGCTCGTGGCAGATGATAATCCGCCGGGAGTGCCCGGAGGAACACCATGGGAGAAGAGTCCCGTGCCTGTCAGATGGGGAATCCGCGGCTTGGGGCCGGTTACGCTGACGGTGCGGGATGCTGAACCGACGGCACGGGTGTTGGTCGATATTCTGGGATTCCGGGAAGTGGGACAAATCCCGGCACAGATTGAATCACAGCCGGATATTCTCATTTTTACCACCGGAGCCGGAGGGGCCGGCGCCGAAGTTCACGTGGAAGAACGTTCCGATCTTCCCCCTGAACGATTGGGCCGCGGGGGAGTTCACCATGTGGCGTTCCGGGTTCCCGATCAACAGGAGTATGAGGCGTGGAATCAACACCTGGAGGCCGCCGGTTTTGTCACGTCGGGGCTGGTGGATCGCTATTATTTCCAATCCATATACTTCCGGGAGCCGAATGGAATTCTGTTTGAGTTGGCGACCGATGGGCCCGGGTTTGCGACAGATGAAGCCCCGGATCAACTGGGGAAAACACTCGCATTGCCTCCTTTCCTGGAACCGCATCGGAAAAGTATTGAGGCGAAGTTACAGCCATTGCAGACTCATTAAAGAAATCAAAAAAACAAAGACATAACTTACACGAAAAGGGGAATTGACCATGTCAAACGTTAAATTGGCGATTATTTATTACAGCTCCACAGGAACCAATCAAGCTGGCCAAATGGGCAGAAGAGGGGGCCAAACAGGCAGGTGCCGAAGTGAAGGTATCAAAAGTGCCGGAACTCGCACCTATGTCAGCGATTGAATCCAATCCCGCTTGGAAGGCTCATTATGAAGCAACTAAAGATGTTCCGGAAGTCTCCTTGGATGACTTGGAATGGGCGGATGCGATCATCTTCAGCATTCCGACCCGGTTCGGAAATGTCCCTTCTCAGATGAAACAATTTTTGGATACGACTGGAGGTCTTTGGTTCCAAGGAAAACTTGCCAACAAGGCTGTCAGTGCCATGGTTTCGGCCAACAACGCTCATGGCGGACAAGAACAGACTGTCTTGTCCCTGTATACCACCATGTACCACTGGGGAGCGATCGTGGTGGCACCGGGGTACACAGATGAGTCAGCTTACAAGAGCGGAGGCAACCCCTATGGAACCAGTGTCACGGTGGATTCGGAAGGAAACATGCAGGAAGATGTGAAGGACGCGGTGATGCATCAGGCAAAACGGACGGTCACAGTTGCAGGTTGGATCAAACAGGGAATGCAAGGATAAAAGGGATCAGCTAAAACCCGGAGACGCCACAGGCGTCTCCGGGTTTTCCTCATCTCAGACTATAATCCCCCAGTTTGACGAAGCGATAGCCCTGTTCACGCAAGATGGGGATGGCCTCTTTCACCCCTGCACAGGTTCCGCTTCCGGGTTGGTTCATGTGGAGAAGAGCGATCGAGCCGGCCCGGGACCGGAGGAGAGCCTGTTTCACTTGATATGAGTTGTATGTGCCCCCGGCATCACCCAGAATGTCATAATTGACCACTTGGATTCCCAGTTCTCCGGCCGCTTTGACCGCCACGTCATCATAGTGGGCGGTGCCGGAGCGGAAAAATTCCGGTTGCTTGCCGGTGATCGCGTTGATTTTGCGATGGTTTTCCAGAATCTCATCCAGGACTTCCTCCAGGTTGGCTGTTCCCCGGATGCCGTAAACCGACCGGAACCGGGTCCAGCCGTCCACCTCTACCAACAGATCGGTCAGCTTGATTCGTGGCAGCAGATCGTAAGCGCGCCGGGTCAAATCTTCCACCCCGTCAGGAACGGCTTTTTTCAGGGGGGTAATCCGGAGCTTCCCGTTCGTTAGAGTAACGTCTGGCAACTGGTCTTTCCGGATCAACTCGCCGACCTTCTGCAGCTCCTCCTCCATTTTTCGTGAGCGTTCCTCCAAATACCGATCGACATCCACCGGGGCCGCAATCGGCAGGGAGGGATCCCCCTTCATCTTGGCCCACATCTCCAATGGCAAAAGGTATTCATCGAAATCCTTGTACTGGCGGCTGCCCGTCACCCACAGGTCCCCGGACCGAAGGTGGTTTCGTAGCTCTGACAGGGCACACATTTCGTAATAATGCCGGTCGATTCCCTCCTCGCGGAGCACATGTTTTTCCCAACGGGGTTTGACAAAGGCTGCCGGAGCCTCATCCGGCAGCTTTCGTTTGCCAGTCACGTTCATCTCCTTCAATAGCTGAAGGGCTTCCAAAAGAGAAGCACTGGGAGCGGCAGAAGCCCGGAAGTCGTAGCTATTCAACAACCGCGGCGTATACTTGCGAAGCTGATGATAACGGCTATTCAGCAGGTCCAGAAAATCAAAATCCGCCGGGCGTGCGAGTTGTTCCGCCTCCTCCACGGTGGAAATAAACTTTTCCCAAGTGATGATGGACTGCAGGAGCTCATAGGGATCTTGTTCAGACTCCCGGGCAGAAATGAGTGCCTTGCCTACTTTCGCGTACAGGCGTACCTTTTCATTGATCATTTTTCCGTCTCGCTGGAATTGGTCCTTGTGGGTGTGCTCTCCGCGGTTGAACAATCGTCCAATCAGCTTGTCATGAACCTCCAGGCCTTGGTCCGTAAGGGCGGCATAGGTGTGATAGAGGAAGGCCATCAGGGTGGCGTAACGTCGGCGCTCGTTAAAACGGGCCAAGTGTTGGGCGGAGTACCGGGAGCCTTCCCGGGCCAGCTGGGTCAGTCGGTTCTGGTGAACCTGTCGGGCGTTATCCAGAGGAAGTTGCAGATCCCGGATGTAATCCCGCCGGTCCATGATCTCGTGGAAGCTTTTGTTGGAGACGCTACCGGGTGGCTGTCGCAACCAGGTAAGGTAGGTTTGTTTTCCGCCTTTCCGGACTGTCAAAAGCTGATCCAGTTGGATACATTGTTCCGCCGTCAAGTCTTCCGTTAGTTGCCTATAGACTCGGTTTTCTGCCCTGCGGCGCACCGACCAGCCCAGCCGCTCGACGGCATACATGGCCGGAATGATGATTTTCCGGTTTCGCATCTCCTGGATCAGAGATTCGACGAGAACGATCCCCTTGTCGGTTCCCATGGCGATCGGCGACAACCATCGGCTGAGTTCGCGATATTCCCGCAACGTGAAGGACCGGTATCCAAAGGTTCGGCGGATTTCCGCTAAGTGTTCCCGCCGAGTGGTATCCCGGCCACGAGCATAGTCTTGCATCACGGCCGGTGAGATCCCAAGCTGACGGCCAATGTGAGCCAGGATGGGCAATGGAACTTTCTCCTGAGGCGATAACGGACGCCCCGGAAACCGAAGGTATCCGAGCTGAACCGCAAATCCCAACCGGTTGGCGGCTCCCCGGCGGCGATTGACGACCTCGATCTCTTCCGGGGACAACGTGTAGTAGCGAGTCAATTCCCGATTACTCATCTCCCCGGGAACCTCGGTAAACTGAGCGCGCTGAGCCGGTGACAACAGATCGTATGTAGGCAAATCTGGCTCTCCCTTCTGTTCTCTCCAAAGGATTCTTGTTACTCGTCCACTATTGCCATGCGATCTTTTCCACTTCGGCTTGGAGGTCGGAACGGGTCGCCTGCACATAAATCATCGTGGTGTCCAGGCTATCGTGCCCCATGATTTGGGCCAATCGGTGAAGCGGTGTCTTATCGGCCATGACGTACCCGAACCGGTGTCGAAGATCATGGGCGCTTAACCCTTCCAACCCTGCCCGGCGCATGTATTTCTGGATCAGGTGACGAAGGGCCCGCTCTCCCAGACGTCCGCCGGTTTTTTCGGAACGGAAGAGGGGACCGTCACTCTGGGTGTCCAGCGTTGCCAGATATTCCTCCAGCGCGGTCCGAATGGTGATGTTAAGCGGGACCTCCCGTTGCTTGTTCCGTTTCCCAGAACGAACCAAAAGGCGGCCGCTTCGCTTGCCAAGGATCACGTCCTGGTACTGAAGGTCACAAACCTCCATGGTCCGTAAGCCGGTATGGAGCATCAGGAGAAGGATCGTCCGGTCCCGGATCGTCCCGTCCCGTTGAACGGCGGTCATCAGGGCCGCTTCCTCCTGATCAGTCATCTGCCGCGGACTGGTTTTTTCCACCGGCACAAGCTTGACCGGTTTGGCGGGATTGAGGGCCACGATGTTTTGCTTCGCCGCCCAGTCGAAAAAGCGCTTAATGATCACCAGCCGACGGTTGACCGTGGCGGGCTTTAAGGATCGGACGGTTTGCATATACTCCCGGTATCGGATCAGCGTCGGTGTGGTCATTTTCGCAGGATGAAAGTTCCGATCTTCTTCCTGGTGGGTGCTCCAACTGGTTTCCATCCACTCGGCAAGGAGCCGCAGATCCCCCGCATATTCTCGAAGCGTCTTGGGGCTCAGGTCATCATGGGTAGTTAGGTCATCGATGAAGCGGTCAATCCAATGTTCCGCTTGGTCGGAAATTGAAGGGGATCGACTCATACACACGCCTCCTTTGAGATTTGACTAACATTAGTGGACATGATATTCTTAGCTTATCCGAACCGTTAGCGGACATCAAGAGCGGGATTTCAGCGAAACCATAGCCGCTAATTTCAATTAGCGGACATCTCCAAGCGAAACGGAGGAGCCCCTATTGAGCATTGAAAAGGACGACCTTCACAAGCTCGTGGATCGCCTGCGCGAACAGGACAAAAAAAGTGCCTACGACTTTCTCCGCTACCTGATCGACCGACAGAAAGACCCGTATTATGAGATTAATCAACGCGAGCCCGATGATGTGCCGATGAACGAGGAAGAATTGGAGCAGTTCCACGATGAGGAGTTTGTTTCGTGGGAGGCGGTCAAGCGTGGTCTTAAAATATGACCTTCGTCTTTCACGAAAGGCCAACAAATTCCTGATGAAGCAAGAACCCGGAGTTCAGAAACGAATTGCCCAAGCCATTGAGGGCATTCGCATCGTTCCCCCCGAAGGCGATG
>NZ_BMEX01000002.1 GCF_014637345.1 Kroppenstedtia guangzhouensis | reverse complement strand
CTTTCACCTGCTGTTTCCGTGGTAGATTCTCTACCTTCCAGAAAACCAAGTGTAAATCCTTCCTCCATTACCAAACTAAATTTCCGGATGGGGCACTAGCTATATTTGACTTATTTTAACCATTTTTAGTATAAACATACTTATCGATGGTCATAAAGAGAATATGAGCATAAAGAACTGTCGGGATCGAAAGAAGGTGTAAAAGGGAATGTCCCAATCATCCGCAAAGGAATTCAGTTCTTTGTTGATCTCCCGGTCTGCCGGTCCGGGGCCGAACCCGCTTTCCCGATCAGCCATTCATAAAGACTGGGATGAAATTTCCAGAGCCACTCTCGTCATTTTGTGGGGGTTGCTTGTTTATCCCCGGTTGGATCCCAGTATGGAGCACTCCGGGACGGTGAAATTGGATGAGGTTTACCGTCTCTTCAATGAACATTTGGGAAACGTGTCTCAATGGAAACAAGTGCTGTACCGTCTGGAGACATACGATTACATTCGTTTTGCTGAGAATAAAAGCTTAATTCTTGCTGGTACAAGGTTGTGGACTGCGGTGGATGCGGGTCAGATGTACCGGATCTTCCGCTCTTCGGTCCTGGTTCGCGAGCTGAGGAGAAGTCATTTTCAGGATGAAGAAAAATAAAGAAAAAACAGGCTGTCCATAGGTGGACTGCCTGTTTTAATCAGTGCATCAAAAAACTATTGCAAGGCGCCAAGTGGCGCCATATTCATTTTTTGGCGGCCAATTGTTGTTGTGCAGAATGTAAGAGGCGGATACATCCCTGGTATTCCCTATCGAGTTCCTGCCGGATCCGCTGGTATTGTTGTTGACGTTCAAGGGCAGTGGCATCCTGAGGATGGCTGTCAAGGTACATATTGATTTCCGCCAGAAAAAAATCGATGGTTTGAAGTTCTCCGAGTAACCGATAATAATCATGTGTCAACGGACAACACCTCGCTGGGATTGGTAAAGAGAGGGGTTATAAGACCCGGATTCCAAAAAGTTTTAGGATATCCTATGCGAAAAATTCCCGTATTGATCCTTGGATCGCCGCCTATCATTCCAGATTTTCACACGCATTTCAAATTCCGATTCTAAGCAATATAAGAGTACCATCCATAAGGAGGTGAAACCGAGGATGCAACAACAACAAAACAACCGCGAGCGTAACAACAACCAACTGTTGGTTGCCGGTGCCGCTCAGGCCCTTGACCAAATGAAGTTTGAGATCGCTTCTGAATTCGGCGTTCAACTGGGTGCCGATACGACCTCCCGTGCCAACGGTTCCGTTGGTGGTGAAATCACCAAACGACTGGTTGCCCTGGCTGAACAACAACTGGGTGGCGGTGTAAAGTAATCTTTGAACTGAATAACTGGTATGAGGTTCAAGGCAGCGGTAAAACCGCTGCCTTTTCCAATATATATAAAAAGGATAACGGGAGTGGATGTCGAAAAAATGGACAAACCGCTTCTGGGAGGGAACAGATATGCAACTAATTATTCCTGAATATTACAACATGGCAATGGACGTGGACCGTCACGCGGAGACCGGCCGGGTGGCTATCCGTTGGGAGAATGACAGGGGTGAGAAACGGGACGTATCCTATTCGGAATTGAAGAAAGAGTCGGATCGGATCGCTCGGGGCTTATTGGCTTCTGGCCTGCAAAAGGGAGATCGGATCATGATTCTGCTCCCGCGGATTCCCGAGGCTTATACAGCATATCTGGGTGCTTTGAAGGCGGGTTTGACCGTGTTGCCAGGATCGGAAATGCTTCAGCCATCAGATATATCCTACCGCATTCGCCATGCTCAAGCCCAAGCGGTCATTTTTGATTCGTCTCTGCGGGGACGGGTGGAGATGGCGAGGGAGAATTGCACCAGCCTCCGGTACGGATGGGTTCATGGAGAAGACCGGGGAGATTGGAATGCTTTTGAGCAGTTGGGTGTTGGAGTGACCGATGTGGAGTTGCCCAAAACCCGAAGTGATGATGTGGCTTTTATCTCCTACACCTCGGGCACCACGGGGGGGCCAAAGGGAGTGATTCACCATCACAGCTGGGCTATTGCCCATCAGGCGGCCGCCGCCCGGCAGTGGCTGGGTGTCCGGCCGAAAGACACGGTTTGGGCCACGGCGGGTCCAGGGTGGGCCAAGTGGGTGTGGAGCCCTTTTATTTCCACCTTGGGAAGTGGTGCCACCGGGCTGGTGTATCAAGGGAGATTTGATGCTTCCAAGTATCTGTCTCTGATGGAGGAATATCAAGTCAATGTACTTTGCTGCACTCCGACGGAATATCGGATGATGGCCAAGGCGGATCACTTGGAGCGGTATCGCTTGACCAGTCTGCGAAGTGCCGTCAGTGCGGGGGAACCCCTGAACCGGGAGGTGATCGACACCTTTCGGCGCTACTTCAACGTTAACGTCCGGGATGGATATGGACAGACGGAAAACACACTTCTCGTGGCCACCTTGGAAGGTATGAAAATCAAGCCGGGTTCGATGGGCAAACCCACCCCCGGAAACCGGGTTGCCCTGATCGATGAGGAAGGTTGTCCGGTTCCGGTGGGGGAAGTGGGGGATATTGCCGTTCACAGGGATTCCCCCGCCTTGTTCAAAGGGTATTATCAGGACCCTGAACGAACAGCCAAGGCTTTCCGCGGTGAATGGTACCTGACCGGAGATCAAGCCCGACAAGACGAGGACGGATATTTTTGGTTTGAAGGGCGTTCCGATGATATCATTATCAGTTCCGGTTACACCATCGGTCCCTTTGAGGTGGAGGATGCCCTTGTCAAGCACCCCGCCGTCCGGGAATGCGCCGTGGTGGCCAGTCCGGACCCGGTCCGGGGCTCCATTGTGAAAGCCTTCGTCGTTTTGAAAGAGGGGAGGGAGGCTTCCGATGAACTGGTGAACCAGTTGCAGGAACATGTAAAAAAAGTGACAGCCCCTTATAAATACCCGCGGGCAATCGACTTTGTCACTGATCTTCCCAAAACGACCAGTGGCAAGATTCGGCGGGTGGAACTCCGCAATCGGGAATATGAGCGGAAACGCAGGCAATCTTGAACGGGATGTCCGGCTGCGGTATAATCTGGGGGAATCGCAGAGAGGAGTAGACCCATGCGTATTTTTCCCCATGCAAACGTAGTCAATTTTCAGGCTTCCATACGGGAGATGACCGCTCCCGAACTGGAACGTCTATTGAAAAAGATGATGACGGATGAAGCCCCGATGATGGCGGGGATTTTGGATACGTTCCAGGAAGCGGTGTATATTTACGGAACAGCAGACTCTGTCAGGGTGAATGAGGAAAGGGACCAGGTGGAGGTGATTGCCCGTTCCGAGGATGGAAAACTGCAATCCTTTGCCAGACCTTTCTCCAGGATGGTAATCAGCCATGAGATGCGCTTTGATATCGAGGTGGATGGGCAGGAAGAAGACAAAGTGGTTCGTTACCCTGTTTATTATGCCACCTTTGAGGAAGAAGAGGAGCAATCCCCGGAGGTCACTCTGTTTTTAGCTCCATCGCAAAAGGTGCCCACCCCATTGGAGTGTGTGGTGGAATTCTGGGAGCAGGCGGGTGATGTGGGGCGGGATGTTGAATTTACCGGGGGAGGTTGCAGCATTCCCCCCCATTTCAAAGAGAAGCTCAATCCCGACAGATCCGAGTGATAAAAAAGCCGTTGGCATCTATTGGATGCCGACGGCTTTTTTATATTGGACTGGGTGTCGACATGAGGGGAGAAAGATCTTTTGTTCAAAGAACGCACGAAAAGCGTTGTGAAAAACTTGTCACAGGGAGTGTCTTTGGCTTGTCGGAACTTTTGCGCAGAACGCTTCCAGATGTAATCGTTACCGTCTGCATCCTCTTTGGCTCAACATTGAAAATTTTCATTAGCGAAATTTGTTATTAGGCATCTGCCCCTTTTACCGGGCGCTGGGTGTTTGTCATGTGCAAAGCCCGCATCTCCACATACAACTATGATATATGGGAGGCCGGCACACGGATTGCATCAATCAGAGGAGGTGTGCATCTTTGACAGCCACGGGTCCTTCAAAGAAAGATTTCGCCGACCTGATCAACGGCTTGGTCGGTCATCGAGTGGTGAATGACAAAATACTGGACGGAATTTTGGAAGATGCGAAAGAAAGTTATCACCGTCAAGGGTTGGATGGCTTTTTTGAATATATTCGCCGGTTGACCGGTATCCCTCTGGGAAACAAAGAAATGAAAGAGCTGTTGGATACGATTATCGGTGCCGGTCGTCCGGAGAAAGCTTTAACCGGATTGATCGACCGGGAGTGGATCTCGAAAGAGCAGGCACGCTTGATCGGCCAAGGATTGGGGACATCGCCGGAGAAAAGAGCCCAGGGGAAAGGGAGGAGGAAAAAGCGTTCACGATAGAAACGGGCTGCAGGGGCAGCCCGGTTCGGAGTATTCAGTTCCGGTTTCTTCTTCTGCTCTGTTGTCTAGCTTGCCTCACTTTCATCACATTGTCCACGATTTTTGTCATCCCCGGTGCATTGATCAAATCATAAAGGCTATCACCGTCCTGGGAAAAGGGCTTATGTCCGTCGGAAGCGCCTCCCTCTTTCCCCTTTCCGGAGGATTTGGAGGACTCGGAACCTCTGTTGTTAGGATGGAGTGTTTCACCTTTATCGGGCTGGTTCTCTTTTTTTTCCGCAGCGATTTTTCCGGTGAAGTTTGTGGAGTTGGAATCTGCTTTTGATTTCATGTTGGCTATGAGCCCAATCACCTCCTGCAAGGCTTTTTTATCTTCCATGGCATGGCTCAATTTGGTCATTGCCTCCATCCACCGCTCCATCTTGGAAGTGGCGGCAGTGATCTCCCTGGAAAGATTGCGGATTTCTTCTATTTGTCGGGGGTGGAAAGAAGGGGTCGACTGAGGCGGACGGGTAGCATTTCGTCTGTTATGTCGGCGATCATACCTGGGTGGTTTCAAATTTACTCGCTCCTTGGGGTTGAAGTCTTGCTCAATATATTCAGGCCGGGGTTGGTCAGTGAGAGAAGGAGTTGGGACAATTATGTCTAGACCGGAATGGTTTCCAGGACCACTGCCAATGGTGAGCCGAAGGATGAAATATATCCGTAAGATTATGTATTTAGGAAACCACGGCAATCCCAGGAGTTGCATCCGTGAGATCAACCGGTGCGGAGGACGACCCGTGCGGTTTTTGCCCCATCTGGGGATTATCGTTGGTGAATTTGTGAGAAAAGAAGGTCCATACAGTCTGGAAGGACATCCCGATGTAGCTCATTGGGAGTATGATTCCCAAGTGAAGATCACAGATCCGATCGCTGGGGAAATCACTGAGGGGACAATGGAAGGGATTCCCTGGGGGATCCAGGATGTGGAGGCCTCCAGGGTTTGGCCCTATACCAAGGGAAGAGGGATTAAAGTGGCGGTGATCGATACAGGAATTGCAGACGATCATCCGGCCATTCAGAAGAACTACAGCGGTGGTGTCAACATCCTCTCACCCATGTTCACCCCCTATGATTATAACGGCCATGGGACCCATGTTGCGGCCACGATCGCCGGTCGGGCCACTGATTTAAATATCGTGGGAGTGGCTCCACGAGTGCACATTTACGGTGTCAAGGCATTTAACCGGAAAGGGAGTGCCAACCTGTCAGATTTACTGAGTGCGATCAATTGGTGCATCGAGAACAAGATGGACGTGGTCAATATGAGTTTTGGAATGCCCAAAGTGAGTGACACACTCCATGAAGCCATCCGGGTCGCTCATCGACGAGGCATCACGATGGTGGCGGCAGCAGGAAATCAGGGTAACTCCGGGAACGTGGATTACCCGGCACGATTTGATGAGACCATTGGAGTAACTGCAGTATCAAAGGATGGACGGTTGGCTGCCTTCAGCAATGTGGGGGATGGGGTGGATTTGGCTGCTCCTGGGGACAAAATCACATCGGCCTGGTTGAATGGAACCATCCGGGAGATGAGCGGAACTTCCATGGCTGTACCTCATGTCAGCGGGACGGCGGCCCTTCTTCTTTATCTTCGGCGGGATCTCAAGCCGGATCACATGAGGCGAATCATGGTGGAGTCAACGATTCCCATTCAGGAAAACCGAAACTATGGGAAGGTGAGCTCTTTTCAGTCGGTTCAATTTCTTGCCCGCCAGATGGGACGATTTATTCCTTAAACAAACGGGAACTGGTTTGAACAATACCTTTTCCCTGCACGTTGAGCGGCAGTCCCAGGCTTTTGGCGGATTTGATCAACTCCTCTTTTATCTGATCCGGCGTCCATTCCGGATGACGGGTCAAAAGTACAGCCGCCATACCAGCGACGATCGGGGTAGCCATCGAAGTACCGGAAAGGGTGGTGTAATACCGGTTGACCCGGCTGTCAGGAGCTGTCTTATCTATATAAGAACCGGGAACGCGCAGAGAGGTGATCCCGGTGCCGGGAGCGAGTATATCCGGCTTGTTGATATGGTCGATGGTGGGCCCGCGACTGGAAAAAGAAGCGGCATCATCATCAGAGATTGTGATTGTCCCTTTGTCATCGGAAGCTCCCACGGTAATCACACAGGGATGGATACCGGGACTTGAAATGGTTCCTGCTTCAGATCCGTCGTTTCCCGCAGCTGCGATTACGGTGATGCCTTGTTTCCAAGCTTGCTCGGCGGCTTGGGCGACAGGGTCGTCCCGATAGGAGGTTGGAGTCCGGCTGCCCAGAGAGAGGGAGATGACCCGAATGTTGTATTTATTCCGGTTGGTAATGCACCATTCAATTCCGGCAATCACATCCGAAAGATTTCCAGCCCCTATTTTGTTGAGAACCTTTACCCCGACCAGTTTTGCCTCTGGAGCGGGGCCTTTATATTTTCCGCCGGAGGAGTGGCCGTTGCCGGCTGCATCACCTGCACAATGGGTTCCATGTCCGTTATCATCATAAGGTTTGGCTTTTCCTTTGACAAAATCTTTGAAGGCGAGGATTCGGGATTGAGGATTCACCAAATCAGGATGGGTATGGATGCCGGTGTCAATGATGGCAATGGTGGCATTTTCCCCACGGTTTCCCGCTGACCATGCCAAAGGGGCGCCGACGGCGGGAACGGCTGTATTCAAAAGCGCATAAACTTTTCGGTCGAGGTAGATCCGCTTCACCTCGGGAAAAGAAATCATTTTTTCTAGTTGGGATAAGGTGAGATTCATACGAAAAGCGTGGATACTACTGAAATAATCCCTGGGGGATTGCATGGCGAACAGGGTGTTTCCCAAGAGACTGTCGGTCTGAAGATTTCGGTCGAGCTGTACCAAGACAGGCACCCGTGTCAAGCGATGGATCAGGGACAATGTGGTCCGATGGAATAGACAGGGGACATATCGAAGCACTTGCAGACGTTGGATCAGCGAACTTCTGAGGCTGGAATCCATTCGACGTCCATATTCCCGAATCCAACGGTATGGGGTTTGGGACATGGTTGAACTCTCCTCTATGAAATCGAGTTTGTTGTAAAATATGATTCATAGAAACAAGAGGTCACCACAGTGGCCCAACTCTTGAAAACCATTTTGACATTTTTTCCGGGATCAAAAAGTTGCTTTTGTGTCACAGTCATCGTGGGTAAAGCAGGTCCTCTCAACCCTTTGAAAATGAACGAATCATCCTGCATACCAGTGAGGGCAACCCTCTCGCAACTATGACAAGTTTTTGGTATCTTAAAGTATGAACGGGGGCTGCTTGATTGGAATGGAAAACAGTTTTTTTCGCGGAGTGCCTGCCTGGAATCAATTGACACCGCAGGGGAAAAGCCAATTCCGCCGTGGACGTGAGGAGGGCAAATCACTCATAGGGATCGGGTGAAAGGTTGGAATAAAAGCGATGATCAAACCCCGGAAACGGAATGTCAGACATGGAGAACTTACCTTTCAGCGCTTGTATGTCTTGTGGCTGATCGTTTTTTTGTTATTTGTGGCACTGATCCTCCGCCTATCTTGGGTGCAATTGGGAGGAGGAGAAAAATATCGGAGACTGGCCGAGGAAAATAATTTCAAACAGATTCCCGTAGTGGCTCCCCGTGGAGAGATCTTTGATACCAAGGGCAAGCTTCTGGTGGGAAATGAATCCCTGTTTACGGCGGTATACCTGGAGACGGACGAAACCGATGAGGAAAAATTGGCCACTGCGAAGAAACTTTCCAAGCTGCTGGACATTCCAGTGGAGGAAGTTCTGGAAAAAATGGATGTAGGACTGAATAAAAAGGGAGAACCCGTTCCCCGGAAGCAGCCTCCCTATTATCCCAAGAAAATAAAGGATCGTCTGAGTGAAAAAGAAGTGGTGCAGCTTTCAGAGCATCCCTCAGATTATAAAGGAATGAACGTATTTCTGGAACCGCTCCGAAAGTACCGGGAAGATTCCTTTGCGGTTCAAACCATCGGTTATGTTCGTCCCTTTGCCGGAGCCAAAACATCCCTTGAAAAATATAAAAAGGCTGCTGCAAAAACCGGAGACGGGGGATATCTTGACTGGGAACAAGTGGGCATGGATGGGATTGAATACAGTTTCCAGGATCACCTCCGGGGGCGGCACGGATATAAATTGGTCCGTGTCAATTCCACCGGTAAACCTGTGGAAGTGATCAAGGATGTGAAACCCCGGCCGGGGGACAATTTGGTTCTGAGCCTGGATGAAAAAATGCAGCTCGAAACAGAGGATTTTGTGGAAAAGCACCTACGGCGACTGAGAAACCAAGCAGGCAATGATCGGGCCCCCAATGCGCGAAACGCATACGCTGTGGCGATGGAAGTAAAAACGGGAAAAATCCGCACCATGGTCAGTTACCCCGATTACGATCCAAACATTTGGAATGGGACTGTCACCTCCAAAGATTACCAACAATTGATTTATACCATCCGAAATGGAACGATCATGGAAGCCCCTTATGATGCCCGCCATTCGCAAGACCCTGAAAAAGAATCCCAACGGCATCCCTTTTCAGTTTTGCCGCCGGGTTCCACATTTAAGCCGATGATGGCCTTGATGGCATTAAATGAAGGGATCATCCATCCATACACCGGTTTTCAGGATCCCGGAAGTTATTATTATGCGCGGGCAACCCCACCGGTAAGGAATTCGGGCAATCATCACTATGGTCGGTTAAATCTGAATCGGGCCCTGCAAAAGTCGGCCAACACGTTTTTCGCTTGGACAGCCAACCGTTGGTATCGGCAGGAAGGAGAAAAGAGTGTCAAGCGGTATAGAGAGTATACCCATCAGTTCGGCCTGGGGGTTCCAACAGGGGTTCCGCTAAAAGGGGAACAGGATGGGACGGAAGATTATCTTTCCATGTCGGGCAACTTTTCCGGACTGGGAGCGATGGTTCTGGGCTCCTATGGTCAAGCCCAACGTTACTCGGCTATGCAATTGGCTCAGTACACCGCGACACTGGCCAATGACGGGAGACGGATGAAGCCCTTGTTGACAGAGGCGATCCAGGATCAAAACGGAAAAGTCATCAAAGAGTTTAAACCGGAAGTGCTGAATCGCAGCAAAATCGCTCCCCAGCATTTTCAAACAGTGAAGCGGGGAATGATCTCAGTCACCCAACCCGGGGGAACTGCGTCTCATCTGTTTAAAAAACTTCCGTTTCAGGTGGCAGCCAAGACAGGGACGTCTGAACAGGATATCCCGGGACGGGGGCGGGTGGAGAATTCGGTTTTTGTCGCCTATGCCCCTGCTGACGATCCCGAGATTGCCGTGGCGGTGATCGTGCCTGAAGGCGGTTACGGGGGTGTTGCGGCCGGACCGATCGCGGAGAAGATGGTGGAGTTATATCAAAGGGAATTTATGGAATAACAACCGGGAAAGGCAGTTTTGGAAAGGATGAAAGAGAGCTTGGTTATTAAACCGCCATTTATGAGTAAAAATGTGTGAATGGCGGTTTCCTGCAATCATTTCGGTTACGAAATGATTTTTGCCGGGAACTGAGAGGCGATGAACCCCCGATATAATGGACCGCAGGTGGCGGGGAAGAAGCGTTGTGGAAACGTCAGCCCTAAAAAGATCCCATCCTGCTCAACAGGATGGGATCCGTTATGCTGGAAATTATTTTTGGTTTTGTTGTTTCTGGGCTTCGGCCTTTTGGTTTTGTTGCCGAACTTGCTGGGCGTTGGTTTCGGAAGCAAATTCGGTTCCAAACTGCTGTTGGCCTTGAGCGCCTCGGGCAGCTTGCCGGTTTTGCTGCCGAACTCGCTGAGCGTTCGTCTCGGAAGCAAATTCAGTTCCGAATTGTTGACCTTGAGCGCCCCGGGCAGCTTGCTGGTTTTGCTGTCGAATTCGTTGGGCATTGGTTTTGGCAGGGCCTTTGGGTTGGAAAGCCATTTATATCACCTCCGTGATATGTAGTGTGTCCGGAAACAGGTGATTCACTCCCCGAGAAATGTACTATTTATTGCCTGAGGAGGTATCATGAAAGAACGTATCCTGATAGCAATGCTCAATTGCATGCCCAAAAAGTCAGTATCCCGTTGGATGGGGCGTCTGGCCCGGTCCCCTCACAGCCGGAGGCTGATTCCATATTTTATCCGTCGATTTGATGTGGATTTGAGTCCGGTGGAAAAGCCGGTATCCCAATATCAATCCTTACTCGATTTTTTTGTGAGAGGGCTCAAGGAAGGAGCAAGACCGATAGATCCTGATCCCGAACGGATCGTCAGTCCGGTGGACGGCACTGTTTCCCAGATGGGGGAAATCCATGAGGGTACCATCCTCCAAGCGAAGGGTGTAACCTATACTCTGGAGGCTCTTCTTGGAGGAAAAGGGGAAAAAATCAGGAAGTTCGAGGGAGGAAGGTTTATCACCCTCTATCTCAGTCCGCGGGATTACCATCGGATTCATACACCGATTCAGGGGCGGGTGACCGGACTGACTTATATCCCGGGATCTCTCTTTCCGGTCAATCCCCTGGGAGTCCAATGGGTACGTGGACTCTTTGCAAGAAATGAACGTTTGATCACTTTTTTAGACAGTCCTGCAGGAGAGGTTGCCTTGGTTAAAGTGGGGGCGACCAACGTAGGGAGCATCCGGGTGGTATACGATCGGGAAATCATGACCAACTGCCGTGGGAGAAAACAGATCTTCAGCCGGAATTATCCGTGTATGGAAGTTTTGGAAAAGGGAGAGGAACTGGGCCGTTTTGAATTTGGCTCCACCGTGATTCTCCTATTTGAAGCCAATCGCATCGATTGGATCGGGGATCTTTCCCCGGGAACCATGATCCGAATGGGACAGCCGATTGCATGTATCCGGAGGGGTTAGACAGGTTGAAAAAAAGGGGGAGTCCCGGTGTTTCAACATACGCAACTTCCTTTCAGGCGCTTTAAATCCTATTTCCCGGTGGTGACCGGGATCTTGGCGATCCAAACCCTCCTCTTTTTACTGATGACCATCAGCGGAGGGTCGACCAATCCAGTGGTTTTGTTGCGTTTTGGAGCCTTGGAAAACACATTGTTGGCCCAGGGGGAATGGTGGAGGCTGGCTACACCCGTGTTTTTGCATATTGGAATCACTCATTTCCTTTTCAACAGTTTTTCCCTCTACCTGTTGGGTCCCCAATTGGAATGGTTATTCGGACGGTTGCGGTTCATCATTCTTTATTTGTTGACCGGAATCATGGGGAATTTGGCCACTGTCTATCTGGGTGAGGTGGGAATCAGTGCCGGAGCTTCCGGTGCCATTTACGGCTTGTTGGGGGTTTATGTTTATCTGTTTTGGTTTCGCAGGGGGTCGATGGATCCGGAGACGGGAAAAGGATTGCTGGCATTGGTGGCGATTAACTTGGTGATCAGCTTGCTTACGCCCACAATCAATCTCATGGCTCATCTGGGAGGGCTGGTTGCAGGTTTTTTACTGGCGGGACCGCTGATTCGTAGAAAAATGTAAGGGACATTTTTTACCTCGGTTGCCGGAGTAAAATTAAGAGTGGGTTTGGTTAAGCTATGCTTGGTGAGGTCTTATGCGCTTATTGGGGGATATCGATCGCTTGGACCGCCCGGCATGGCTTCTTTTGGTTATCAGCGGATTATATGCTGTATCCACCGCGCTGTCCAATACTTTTGTCAATGTTTATCTGTGGAAACTGAAGGAGGATTTCGCGGTCATCGGTTATTACAACCTGGCCAACTATCTGGCGATGGCTGTTACATTTGTGTTGGCCGGTCGTCTGGCCAAACAAGTGGACCGGGTGATTGCGATCCGAATCGGGGTGGCGTTGCAGGCCCTTTTTTATTTGGCTGTGCTTCTGTTGGGAGGCCGTTCGGTGGAGCTGGTCTTTCTGCTTGGGTTGTTTCTGGGAGTGGGTTCCGGGTTTTTCTGGCTGTCCTACAATGTTCTCTATTTTGAGATCACTGAACGGCACAACCGGGATATCTATAATGGATTCAACGGACTGATCACATCGGGGGCGGGGATTCTGGCACCGGTGATCTCCGGCTGGATCATCACCCGGATTGATCATTTTACCGGTTACCGGTTGATATTCGCTTTGTCCTTGGCGGTTTTTCTGGCTGCGGTTGCTGTCAGTTTTATGCTCAAACGGAGAAGTGCCAACGGAGTCTACCGGCTGAAGGAAATTCTGCGGTTGGCTTTGGATCGGGGAAACCACTGGTATTGGGTGAATCTGGCGATGATTGCCCAGGGAACCCGGGAAGGACTGTTCGCTTTTCTGATCAGTCTCTTGATCTATGTGGCCACAGGGAATGAATTGTCTTTGGGCGGGTATCTGACTGCTTCCTCCGTGGTGGCCTTGATCGCGTATTTTGTCGTGGGCCGGTTTATGAGGGTCAACTGGAGGGATGAAAGTATCTTGATCGGAGCGGTCATGCTGGGGATTGCAGTCCTTCCCCTCATCTGGGATGTAAATACCTGGACGTTGGTGGTGTTGGGGATGGGAGTGGCCCTTTTTTATCCGGTTTACATGGTCCCCTTGACATCAGCAGTGTTTGATGTCATCGGAGAAAACCAGGAAACTGCACGCCTCCGTGTCGAATATGTGGTGGCCAGGGAATTGGCTCTCAATGTGGGCCGGATTTTGAGCGTCACCGCTTTTCTATGGTGGGTGCAGGGGATTTCCGAGCCGTCTGAATTACGATGGTTGGTTTTGCCCGTGGGCTTTGTCCAGTTGTTTGCCTGGCTGGCCATTCGCCAGGTTCCATTGTTGGAACAGGAATTCTGAAGAAAAAATTTTTCTCGCGGGTGAAAACAAGTCCGGTTATTTTGACTCTGTGGTCAGGGAGAGTGAACGAATTGAAAAATAAAAAGCCCAAGGTCCTTGTGACCCGGGAGATTCCAGCGGAAGGTCTCGATTTGTTGAACAAACATTGCGAAGTGACAGTGGGTGCCCGGGATCGGATGTTGAGTCGGGAAGAACTCCTCGGTTTAGTAAAAGAAAAAGATGCTTTGTTGTCCATGTTGACGGATCAGGTGGATAGGGTATTGATGGAGACCGCACCGAGTCTGAAAGTGGTCAGCAACTTTGCTGTCGGTTTTGACAATATCGATGTGGAGGAAGCGACCCGTCGGGGGATTGCCGTGACCCACACGCCGGAAGTGTTGACCGATGCGACGGCAGATCTTGCCTTCACTTTGCTGCTGGATGTGGCCCGCCGAGTAACCGAGGGGGATCGGCTCACCCGGGCGGGGAGGTGGAAAGAGTGGGCTCCTCTGTTTCATCTGGGAAAGGATGTATCGGGATCCACCCTCGGCATTATCGGGATGGGCCGGATTGGACGGGCTGTGGCCAAACGAGCCCGAGGCTTTGACATGAAGGTGTTTTACCATTCCAGAACCCGTCTCCCGCTGGAGGAAGAAAAAAAACTGGGTGTAAGTTATCTTCCATTTCGGGATCTGCTGCGACAATCAGACTTTGTTTCCCTCCACGCCCCCTACAATGACAACACCCATCATCTGATCGGCCGGGAGGAGTTTTCTCTGATGAAAGAGAGTGCCTATCTCATCAATACCTCCCGGGGAGCATTGGTGGATGAACCCGCGTTGGTGAAAGCCCTGCAACAGGGGGAAATTGCCGGTGCCGGCTTGGATGTATATGAAGATGAACCCCGGCTCGCTTCCGGACTGGCCCATTTGAATTCAGTGGTGCTGGCTCCTCATCTGGGAAGTGCCACCCGGGAAACCCGGGGCCGGATGGCTGTGACGGCAGCCCAAAATGTAGTTGCGGAATTATGTGGCATCGGGGTGTCCAAACGCGTCAATTCCCTATAATCCCGTTATGGAGAAACCCGCTCTGTAATGAAAGGTTTTTGCATCGAAAAATTCATCGGGAGAAAGGCAGATCCCATCTTCATCGGCCAAAACAAACTGAAGTGTGGGGAGATACCGGTTTACAGGGCTGTTGATTGACCAGAGAGTCGTGTACTGTCGCAGCGAGACCGGGAGCGAAGCGAGCTGGGGTGAGAACAGCGCTCCGAAGGTGCAACTGCCGCTTGGTCATACACGAATATCTAAAATATGTCTAATCGACACATTTGCTCTGACTGGCTTACATATAAATGTCCCTCGAAGAGAGCTGCTTCGGGAGTCCCTTTTAAGGTGGAAGGATTTGTGATAATATATCTCTCAGTCCTCTCCGGATGTGGAGATCGGCCGCTGTTACACATATGCTGTGCTGACCAAACATCGAGCGGCATACAATCCTATTCAGATGAAATTTGCCTCTTTTACGCAAGTATTGGAGTGAAAGGGCTTACAAAAAACGGTGAAGTCATAAAAACCGTTTGTCTTCCAAGGAGGAATCGGTATGGCACAGAAAAAAGAAGTCCTTCTGACCGAAGAGGGTCTGGCAAAGGTAAAAGATGAACTGGAGCTTTACAGGACGAAGCGCCGTCAAGATGTGGCCAACCGGTTGAAGGAGGCCATCGCTCAGGGAGACCTGAGTGAAAATGCGGAATACGATGCGGCTAAAGAGGAACAAGCCTTTGTGGAATCCCGGATTATGACCCTTGAAAATATGGTCCGCAACGCCAAAATTATTGACCAGGATACGCAAAACAAACATTTTGTCAGTGTCGGTGCCAAGGTGACCATTCAGGAGCTGCCTGATGGTGATGAAGAGACGTATACCATCGTGGGAAGCGCCGAGTCTGATCCCATCTCCGGCAAAATCTCCAATGAATCCCCGATCGGTGCTGAACTGATCGGTAAACGGGAAGGTGAGACCGTGAAGGTTCCCGCTCCTTCGGGAACCTTGGAATTCAAAATCATATCCATCCATTGAGCTGAAAGCTGCCATTTCCGATGTGGCAGCTTTCTCTGTCCATCGACGAGAGAATGTGACAGGGAAAACCACAGGTTGCGGAAATTGTGGTATTCTGGAAAGGGAATGGATCGGGAGGGATGTTCGTGTCTGCACGTTATCCATCCGCCAGTCTTTTTATCGGCGGTTATGAACATGAAGAAAGGCAACCTCATCCTTTGGTGGCCATGGACTTTGCCAATGAAGCGGAAGCTTGGGAGGCGAGTCAATGGTTGTCGGGAGAAGAGAGGCTCATTTTGCAGATGAGATCGACCCCGGAGGGGGATCTTCGAGTGTCGATAGCCACCGGGTCAGAAATCGTGTGTGAGGGAGAAGTGTGGAGGGACGAGATGTGGCGCATCTTTATGGAATATTTACGGCAAGGGGAAGCCGTTTTGTTTGCCGTTTCCGTCGGCGGGACAGTTCGGCCGGAAACACTCTCTCCCCTACCTGGGGAAGCGGTGCAAATTTCGGAAGAAGCAAGGAATTGATGTTGTGACAGTCTCCCGACAAACAGACGGCCCCGTAGGGGGCCGCCCTTTTTTCAATGACTGCGCTGCTTGATCCGTACCTTAAATTGATTTGCCAACGGCAGAAGCGTTCGATCGCTTTTGTACTCCACCCACTGGTTTTGCGGGTTTTTCAATAATAACCTCGGCTGATCCCAGTGGTGGGTCGGGGGAGTGACAATCATCTCCCGGATTGGATGACCGGGAGGTGAGGAAGTGAGAACGACAGGGTTCGGAAACCGAAATAATACATACTGGTCCGGAAGGTTGAAGGACCGCATCCCGGCCATCTGATGGATTCCGGCCAGCACTTGTTCCAACTCTTCCTGCATCCCCCGGTTCACCCGGAAAGGGATCTGCTTTTGATGAATGACACGGTAGCCTTCCACTTGGGAGATTTTTGCCGGTGGACGAAGGGGGAAATGGGCCTCAGTCATTTGAAGAGGGTGCCAAAGGAAAAAAGGGATGAAACAAGCTGCGATTATCCATCGTGTAAATGGCATCATGTGTTCTTTCCCCTTTGATTTCGTATTTTTTCATTCCACGATAGTTTGGGAAAAACGATGTCAGAACATACTACGCCTCACCGTGGGCAAGTGGGTCAAGGTGATTCAGATGAAATCATTCACATTTGTACATACCGCTGATCTCCATCTGGACCTCCCCTTTCAAGGATGGAAGGGAAAAGAAGGCCAAGGATGGGTGCGGCGGCAGGAACAAAGACGGACTTTTGAGACCATCATTGGATTGGTGAAGAAGAGAAATGCCGATTTTTTACTGATCGCCGGTGATTTGTTGGAACATGAGACCGCCAGCCGGTCCACAGCACAGTGGGTGATTGAGCAAATTCGTCAAATCCCAAAGACCTGTGTATTGATCACTCCAGGGAACCACGATCCATTGCGGGAGGACTCCTTTTACAAAACCCTCGATTGGCCCTCCCACGTCCACATCTTTGGTTCGGATTGGGAAGTGCTCGGATACGATGAGTTTTCCCTCCGGGTTTTTGGGAAAGGCTTTGCGGATTATGAAGAACCCGAGAGCCGTTTTCCCGCCGCCCCTCTCCCGGAGAAGGGAGAGAGAAGGATCATGCTGGTTCACGGGACCTACTCGCCCTATCGTGCAGATTCGCCCTACTTCCCTTTGTGCGATCAAGACCTTCTCCCCCTGGAGTTGGATTATGTGGCCCTGGGCCATATACATCAGCCCTCCCTTCATCGATTGGACAATCATCGGGGTACCTGGATCTGTTATCCCGGATCCCCGGAAAGTCTGCGCTGGAAAGAGACCGGAGAGCGGACGGTGACAGTGGGAAGCTTTGGAATGGACGGGCTCAGTCTGGAACGCATTGCAGTGCAAACCCGTCGCTATGAAGTGGATCAGGTGGATGTGCAAGGATGTGATACGGAAGATCAGTTGATCCGGCATATTCTTGACAAAATCCCTCCGGGAGAGGAGCGGCAGGCATGTCGCCGGATTTATCTTTGCGGGCGCCGGCCTGCCGATCTCTCTCTGCAGGGAGAGTGGATTTTGAGCCGGTTGGAGGAAGAGGGGTTCCATTATGTGGAGGTTGAGGATGAAACTTTCCCTGATTATGATTTGGATCAGATTCGGAAAAGGGATGGTTTGGCAGGTCTGTTCGTGCGCAAGATGGAAGAGCGGATCGATGGGGCGAATCCCGAGGAAGCCGATCTCCTGCGTCAATCTCTGTATAAAGGACTGGATGCGCTCATGGTGAAGGGGAGTCGGTCATGAAGTTAAAACGTGTATATTTCCGAGGATTTGGTCGCTGGGTGGACCGAGAATTCCGGTTTCAAGATGGCCTCAATCTGATTGAAGCACCCAATGAATCAGGTAAATCGACTCTGATCCGGGGATTGACGGCTCTTATGTACGGCGGCAAGAAGGACGGTGTGGGCCGGCGGATCCGGGAAGACTGGCTGGAAGCATACCAGCCCTGGAACGGAAAGGATTATGGAGGGGAAGTGGATTTTTCCGTCAGGGGGCGGGAGTATCGCTTGATCCGTACTCTGCAATGGGAAGAGGACCGGGAACAGCTGGTGGATCTTTGGACCGGCAGGGATCTCTCCAGTGATTTTTCCATGGACAGACGAAAAGACCGGAATTTTATAGAAGGGTTGACGGGACTGTCCCGGAATTTGTTTCAGCAGATGGCTTGGATCCGGTCGGTTCCTCTGTCGGGGGATCATCAAGTGGTAGACAAAATCCGACAGCTGATCCATCAGGGAGAGGAAATGAATGTCCGCCCCGCCCTGGAACACTTGGAAAAGGAGATTCAAGGGATCGGAAAAACCACTGCAGCCAAAAACAAGCCCTATGGGATGATATTGGCCAAATGTGCAGAACTGGAAGCCGAAGTGGCTGCATTGAGAGCGACTTATCGAAGCGTGAGGGAAGACCAAGCCCGATTGGCCGGAATGAAAGCGGAGCGAGCGGAGCTGTCCGAAAAAAAGGAACACCTTTCCCGCCGAGTAAAAACTTTGCAAGAAGCCCTCAACCAGGCTAAAGAACGGGAGGCTTTGTTGGAAAAAAAGAAACATCTGGAGTATATTCAGGAGCGCTGGACGGAATTGGCGGATCAAGTGACCCGGCTGGAAAGGGAGCGGGAAGGAGTTAAACCGCCTTATCTGTTGTCTGATGAAGAGGTGGAAGAGATTCGAGGCTTGATCGACGGAAATAACCGACCGGAAGACCGGGCAGACCGGATTGAAGAACGCCTTCGGTCCCTGGCGGAGGAGATTCAGGACTGGGAGGAGAAGAATTCCTCACTCCTCAGTATCGATGAACGATGGCTTCAAAAGCAACTTTCCGATCTGGAAGAGGGTTGTCGATTGAAAGAGAATCTTAAGACCCCGGACTTCCAGGGAACTATCGATGACCGGGTCAAGGGAATCCAGATGGAGAAGGACTTCAAAAAGCTGACTGAACTCCAAGAACGGGAAGAGAAGCTGCGTAAAGAGCGGGAAGCTTTGGAGGATCATCGTCGCAATTGGCGGATGAGACTGGATCTGATTGAACGGGAAAAATTTCTCACCCAAGTGGTGGATGCCCAGGTGCCACCCGCCCGGTCCAGTTTTCGTTGGCTTTGGCTGACAGGGGCAGGACTGGCTTTCTTCCTGTTGATGCTCTTTTTGATCCCGGGACTTTCCGTTGTAGGGCTGCTTTTTTCGATCTTTGCCTATGTTCGGTATTGGCGCCTGCGACAGGTGGATCGCCAAGTTCGGCAAGAATGGGAAGAACGCCACGAGAAGCTCAAGCGCGACCGGGAGAGGGTTCGTCGGGAGCGCCGGGAGCTGGAATCAGGAGGGGAATCCCTCTCCGATCCCGATCATCTGCGAGAGGGCTTGACGAAAGTAGAAGAAAAGCTCAATAAAGTCCATCACTCTCTGGCGATGGTGATTCAGGAACAGGAAGCTCTCCTGAACCGTTGGAGAGCAGACTCCACTGTGAAGTTGGGACAGTTGGTGGATCAGCAGTTCCAGAAGATCCGCGAACGGGAAGAGGCACGGCAACAGGACCGGGAAAACCGGGAGCGTCTCGAAGAGATTCGCCGGGAAGCGGAGGAAGGAGCGACGGTTTTCCGTGACCGCCTCGGAGCCTTTGATTTCCAATCCTGGCTGAATGGGTGGATCGCGATCGGGGAAGAAGCACAAAAAGCCCGGGATCACTTGAACAGCTTGAAATTGGAATCGACCACTCTGGAGAAGGAGTTGCACCGTCTGATTCCGGAAATGGAATACCGAAGTCAACAGCGTGCCCGTTGGAAAGAAAAGCTGGGAAGCGACGATCCAAATCTGTGGACGGAATGGATGTTAGCCAGTGAGCATGTTCGTCGCCTGGATGATCGATTGGAGGCAGCCCGTTCTGCTCTGAAAAAGGAAACGGAACGCAAAGAAGCGGAAGCCTGGGATCTGGAGTTGGAAAAAGTCCGGAAACGACTGGAGGAAAAGGGGAACGAGGGGCAAGAGAGTGTGGCAAAGCTCGCCGACGATCTTCAGGAGTCAAAACGGGAATTGGAGTTGATCAGTGGAAAGCACCGGGAAAAAGAGGCTGAGGTCCTTCGCTTGGAGGAGCGCCTCCAAACCCTGCTCTCCGGAGTTCCTTCCCTGGCAGAACGAGAGACACAGCTGGCGGAGTTCCGGGCGGAAAAGGAACGGTTGGAACGGAAGCGAACCGTGTTGGAGACCGCGAAGGAAGTGTTGGAAGAAGCGACCCGGGAGATCCGGGAAGATCTGTCTCCCCGATTGGCCCCCCATGCTTCCCGTTGGATCAGCAAGGTGACGGGAGGTCGCTACCGGGATCTTTTGATTGACCCCGCCGAAGGGATCGGTCTCAGTGTCTTTGTTCCGGAAACCGGTGAACGACAACCGATGGAGAGGTTGAGCCGTGGTACTGTTGATCAGATGTATTTTGCCATGCGTCTGGCCTTGATTCGGTTTTTTTCAGAACATGGAAGTCTCTCGCTTCCGGTGATTCTCGATGACAGCCTGGTTCATTTTGACGGGGAGCGGATCCGGGAAGCGCTTCGCATTCTCGGGGAGATGGCTGAAGAGCACCAGGTGATTCTGTGTACCTGTCAAATTCGTGAACGCAGACTGTTGGAGGAGGAGAAAATTCCCTTTGTGCTTCAGTCTCTTTCTTGAGTGACGATCCCCGAAAGGAACAGGAGGCGGTCGGAGACCCTTCCAAAAGGGAAACCGGCCAGCCCTTAACTGTGGGTCTGTGCCGGTTGTAGGTGCTGATAAAAGAGTTTTAGATTCTCAGTCGCTCGGACGAGATCGTCGGAACAGATGCGAAGGGCAAAGCTTTTCTCGTATTGATCCTGGGTGTGCCGATAGCGGGGGTCATAGTGTTCCCGGAGCAAGGTTCGAACCATGGGAGAGTACTCCTCCCGCCGCGCCCACTCGTAAAGCTGTGTGCGGATATCGGGAGAAAACCGCCTTTCAATACGGGCTAGAGCTCCCAAAACGTTTTGCCGGAAGGATTCCGTATCCTCTCTATCAGTCAAATAACTGTCCAGAATGTGATGCACCCGGGTATCCATAGAAGCTTCCACCAGAACGGGGATTCCTACTTCCTTTGCCCTTTCCAGAAAATCAGGCATATGAACCCGGCCGATTCGCTTGCTTTCCGCCTCCATGAAGAGGTAAGGCGCTTCCTGATGCGCTTCCAACACTTCGAGGAGAAGGGAGTCAAACATCCGTTGATTACGTGGACGAATTTCACCCAGGCTACCGAAGGCGGAGCCGCGGTGCCCCGCCAATTCTTCCAAATCCAGCACAGGCAGGCCCGACTCCCGCAAACGGTGGAGGATGGCGGTTTTTCCGACACCAGTGAGCCCGTGCAGAACGATCAAGCGGGGCTTCAGGGTATAGTTGGACAAGCGTTGCACCACGTATTCCCGGTAAGCCCGATATCCGCCCTTCAGGCGAAGGGCAGGCACCTCCACCAAATCGAGAAAGACAGCCATAGACCGGCTGCGCATCCCTCCGCGCCAGCAAAATAAGAGAGGGGTTCGTCCCCGGGACTGCTCCTGCACCGATTCCACCAGGCGGGGGATTTTTGGAGAGACTATCTCCATTCCAAGCCGAAGGGCTTCTTTCTTTCCTTGTTGTTTATATACGGTCCCGATCCGGGCACGTTCTTCGTTATCAAACAAAGGCACATTGACCGCCCCGGGAATGGTGGCGGTCTCAAATTCCCCGGGGGACCGGACATCGATCCAACGGATTCCTTGTTCTTTGGTAGCAGCATCGATTTCGATGTCTTTCATGCCATTTCACTCCATACTGGAATTGAGAGGTGGAAGTGAGATCAGGAAATTCCTTATATCTCTCACTCAGGATGATCCCTATTGTACCACAGTGATGGAAAGGCACAAAAAAACGGCGGCACAAACAGAACCGGCGGGGATCCGGGTGGAGTGAAAATCCATGTCAGGGCTGTTGGTTAACCGGAAAATAGGAAGTGGAAAGGAAGTTGTGTGCTGCCATGGCGAGAAAAGGAGCGAAGCGACCCCGGCGAGACTGGTGCCCTGTGGGTGCAATCGGAGCGTGGTCATACACGATCTCTCCAATCAAAATATGGCTAATCAACACCCCGAGTCCATGTATCAGGTTTAGCGAACGGGGAGGTGACACAGATGGCCGGTGAAGTGGTTTTGCATTCTGTTTCCCGAGCGATCCGGGGAGTGGGGTTGACCCATCTTCCTCTGGGTCGGGGCGGGACAGTCTGTTTGGTACCCGGTTCCGCAACGGTACGGGATTATCGGAGGCTGTTCTACAAGCATCAAATTCCGGAAAAGCAGGTGACTGTGCAAAGCTTTGATTCCTTTGTCATGGGATTGATGCCGGGGAAGTCGGCCCGGCTCATGACACCGGTGGAACAGGAGTTGTTGGTGCAACAGGCAGTATCCCGTGTCATTGAGGAGGGAGGGTTCAGCTATTTCCGGCGGATGGCGGAACGTCCGGGCTGGCTGAAGCTGATGGAGGTGAGCATCGGCGAGCTGAAACGGGCGGGGGTTCGCCCGCCCCGGCTTCGCCGGTTATGGGGGGATGCTTCAGAGGAAAAGTACAGGGAGATGACCCGGGTCTACGAAGTCTATCAGGAATTGCTCCGTGAATTCGGTCTTCTGGATCATGAAGAGCCCTTCCTGATCGCCATGGAACGGGTGCGCAAAGGAGAGTGCCAATTGCCGGAGCGGGTGGTGGCAGAACACTTTGTAGATCTTTCCCACCTCCAGGAGCAGCTCCTGGTGCAATTGGTCAGTGCGGGAGTTCCGGTCTCCCTTCATCTGGGGTGGGATGCCCGCCGTTCCCGGCTTTTTTCTGAAACGCGGCGTTTGGTCGATCGTCTGTCCCAACGGGGCTTTCACATCCGAAAAGTATTTTCCCCCGCCCCGGACACAGGTAAAACAGGAGCGCTCCTCCAGCTGGAGGAGGAAGCCTTTCATCCTTCCCCCGAGACGGTGAAGGGAGAGGGAGCAGTGGAAGTGTTGTCCGCACCGGGGGAGGCTCACGAAGTGGAAGTGGTGGTGGCAGCAGTGAAACAGTGGCTCCTCCAATCAGGGGCAGCCCTCTCCGATGTAGCTCTGGTAACCAACCGACCGGAGGAATATCATCCGCTCCTGTTTACTTCCTTGAAAAAAGCGGGAATCCCCTTTGACCGACCGGAAGAGATTCCCTTGAGCCAACACCCTCTTTTGGGACTGGTCCGGTCGGCTTTGGCTCTGCGAATGGGGAAAGAGGAGCTTCGTCTTGAACTGGTGGACCATCCCTGCCTGCCTTGGATCAGAGTTGAAGGGGAGGGACGGATTTGGCGGGAAATCTTGCGGCAGATAGGCCGCCCACAAAATCGGGTCGATCTCCGACAAGGGCTCACTGGAATCCATCCTGAACACTTCGGATGCACGGAAGAATCCCTGGCCCGTCTGCAAAGTTTTTATCAATGGTTGGAGGAGATCCCCACAGAGCAGACTTGGAGAGGATGGGTGGAGTGGATGACCGATTGGATCCGCCCCTTGGATCCCCGACCCCGGGCCAGGCAAGTCATAGGGAATCCGGAAGGGATGGAGCTCTGGGCTGTTGAGGTGAAAGCGTGGAAAAGCCTGTGTTCCATCGCAGACGAGTGGGCGGCCGTGTTTGCAAGGAGCGGCGGTCTGGGGGAAGAAGGTTGCAATCTGGCCACCTTTGCCGCAGTTCTGGAACAGGCGGCCAGAGGGAAGAAGGTGGTAAAGCGTCCTGCCCGCCGGGGGGGGATCCGTCTGCTGGAACCCAACCGGATCCGGGGAGACCGTTATCGGGCAGTTTTTGTGTTGGGGTGCACAGAAGGAAAATGGCCCCGCTTTTTCCGGGAGGATTGGCTCATTCCTGATCAGGAGCGGCTCCGTCTGAGGGAAGAGGGACTATCTCTTCCCTTGGCGGAGGAATTGAGAGAACATCAACTTCTTCCTTTCTTCTTCTGTGCAGTGGCGGCGACGGAAAAGCTGGTCTTCTCCTATTCATCGGCTTCACCGGAGGGAAAGGGGCAACTCGCCTCCCCCTATTTGCAAGAGTTGTTGCAGGTTTTTGGAAAAGAGGGGGTTCAGAAGCGGAAGAGGAGCATCGGAGATCGTCTGCCCTTGCTTTGGGAAGATTGCACTTTTCTCCTGCAGGGGGCGGAAAGAGCCGTCGCTTCCTTGGCCGCCGGCGGGTCGAAATCTGATGTTTTGGCAGAGAGGGTTTTACATCGCCTACGCGAGGATTCTCCCTCATGGTTTGACACTTTCTCGGCAAGGGTCCGGGCAGAAGGAAAACGGGGGAGCGAAGGTTTCACCGTCTTTGATGGAGTGATTCCCTCTTCCTCCCTTCCCGCCGACTTGGGTGTGAAACTGCGGGATGGGGTTTGGAGTGCCTCGGTGCTCAATGAGGTGGCCCGTTGCCGCTTTCATTACTTTGCCGGGCGAATCTTGGGAGCACAATCCCCGGATGTGCAGGATGAAGCCTTGTCGCCGCTGGAAAGGGGCAACCTGATGCACCGAATTCTTTGCCGGTTTTGGGACCGATATCGTGAACAGCCGCCGATGTCATCCAGTGCGGAGAGTGCCCGGGAGCATCTGATCGCGGTGACGGAATCGGTTTTCTCCGAATTTGTCCGGGAAAAAGGGAAGACCCGCCCACCTGCATTGTTGGGGGTGGAGCGAAAACGGCTGGAACGGTTGCTCCTATCGATCCTCGACCATGATCTGGAGTGGCGGAAGAATGTCGACGGGGAGATTCGTCCCCGTTTTCTGGAGTTGTCTTTCGGCATGGACAAAAATTCGACTTTGGTCGATCGGCGGGAAATGGACCCTTCCAGCAGGGAAGAGACGGCGGAGTTGTCCCTGGGGAATGGTCGGTTCCTTCGCCTGCGGGGAAAGGTGGACCGGGTGGACCAGGACGAGGAAGGATATTATATGGTGTACGATTACAAATCCGGTTCTGCCCCCGGTTTGAAGGAAGTGTTGCAGGGAATCCATCTCCAGCTTCCTCTCTATCTGTGGGTACTTCAGGAAGCCTTCGGAATGGATCCCGCAAAGGCAGTGGGAGCCGCATATTTCACACCTGGAACCCGAAAGGGGAAGTCACCGGGGGATCACCGCAACCGGGGAATCTGGCGAAAAGAGGAGGCCCGCCGGGCAGGGATCGGGTCCCGGGTCAAAGGAGTACTGGAGGAAGGCGCCTGGGAAGAGGTGTTGGGGAGGATTCGCGCAGGGTTGGCAAAACGCCTGGAGCTTTTGGAACAGGGGGATTTTGCCGTAGATCCCGCTGGCGGAACATGTCCGGACCATTGTCCCCACCGATCCGTCTGCCGGGTGGATGAACAACGGCTGGTGTGGAAAAGTGAAGCGGGGAGGGAACTGACATGAGCACCTCCCTTTCATTGACACCGGATCAATATCGAGCGGTCCATTCCCTGGATACGGATTGTATCGTTTCCGCCGGGGCCGGTTCCGGGAAAACGAGGGTCTTGGTGGAACGGTATCTCACCATTCTCGACCACCATCGATCAGAGCCGGAGTGTGTGGATCGGATTGTCGCCATCACCTTCACCGAAAAGGCAGCGACGGAGATGAAGAAGCGAATCCGCCAGGGGATCCGGGAGAGGATGGAGACGGCCCGTGCCCAGGGTGACGATGAAGGAGCGGGCTGCTGGTATCGGTTACTGATTTCAGCGGAACGCATCCGCGTCTCCACCATCCATTCTTTCTGTACGACTTTGTTGCGTGAGCATCCGGTGGAGGCCGACGTGGATCCCACCTTCCGGGTGTTGAATGAACAGGAGGCGGGGCTTTTGCTCCGGGATGCGGTGGAAGAAATCCTCGTTCCCGCTGTGGAGGGGATGGAGAAGAATGCACCCGGATCCCTGGCAGCTCTGTGGGGTCTTGACGGACTGCGAACCCGTTTTACTTCCGCTTATCAGGAGATGGCGGGCAATGGTTGGGATCCGGCCTCCTTGTCTCAACGGACACTTCATCATTTCTCCGACACGATGGATCAATTGCGGAGAGGACTTCCAGGGATATTGGAGGCAGTGCGGAAGTCGGGAGATGTTCTCCGGCGGGTGAAGGGAGGGAAGAAGGCGACAGCTTTCCAAAGGGAGTGGCCCCACCTCTCTGCGAGGCTGGCGGAAGAGACGACGCCGGCGGAATTGCTCTCCCTTTTGGAGGAAATCATGGGCTTGCTCGGAGGCAATTGGGGACGGAAGGAGGAAGTGATCCTCCCTCGGGACCATATGAAAGAAGCGGTGTCACAAGCCTTGCAAACCGCCGGCAGTCTCGCTTTCTCTCCGGAAGAAGAAGAGGTTCTCCGCTGGGTGATCCGGGTGATGGAGCAGGTGGATGCCAAGTATAAGAGAAAAAAGGAAGAGCGGAATTGCCTGGATTTTGACGAACTGCAATTCCGGGCGGTTACCCTGCTGCGGAAACATTCCCGGATTTGTCGGGAGGTGCGCTCTCAGATCCGCTATTTGATGGTGGATGAATTTCAAGATACCAATGAGGCGCAGAAACAGCTGATCGATCTTCTCTGTCCTGGACCGGACGGGGGGAGAATTCCGGGAAAACTTTTCGTTGTCGGAGACCCGAAACAATCGATCTATCGTTTTCGCGGTGCCGAAGTGACAGTATTCGGCCAAACCCGGGATGAGATCCTCCAATCCGGGGGGAAGGAAGTCGCCCTGGTGGACAATTTCCGGTCTGACGGTGCTCTGGTGGGATTTATCAACGGGCTTTTCAGCAAGCTGATGCGGGGAGTGCCGGGGGAAGCGAATCACTATCAGCCTGCCCGGGCCGGCCGCCTCAGTGGTGACGGTCCCCGGGTGGAGTTCTTGGCGGTGGATGCTGCCGAGGCGGACCCGCGGGCTGTGGAGGCTGCTGCGATCGCGCGACGGATCAGTGAATTGGCGGAAGAGGGGATTCCCTACGGGGGGATGGCGATCCTGTTTCAGGCCATGACCCATGTGAAACAGATGGAGAAGGTTCTGATTCGGGAAGGGGTTCCTTGCCATGTGGTGGGAGGGAGCGGTTTTTACGCACAACAGGAGATCTTTGATCTTCTCAATTTCATGCGAATCTTGGAAGATCCGGAAGACACATTGGCTATGGTGGGCGTTCTTCGTTCCCCCTTTTGCGGGGTGTCTGATGAGACTCTCCTCCACCTCGCCCGGGAGGAGGGGTGGGTCCAGAACCGGGGACATTGGGTGGAGAAGGGTTGTTCCCCGGAGGAAAGTCGTAAACTTAAGCAGTTCCTGCATCAGTTTGAGCGTTTCCGGCAGTTCAAAGGGCGGGTTCCGGTGGCTGATCTGTTGTCCGACCTTCTGGAACAAAGTGGATACATTCATGTGATCTGGTCGACTCCCCGGGGGAAACAGGCCCGGGCCAACCTGGAGAAGTTTTTGCAACTTCTGCGACAGTGGAAGGATGTGGATGCCAATTCATTGAAGTCGATCCTGGACAAGGTGGATCGACTGACAGAATTGGAGGACCGGGAAACGGAAGCACCGGTGGAAGCCGAGGAAGAAAACAGTGTCAGACTGATGAGTATTCATCAGTCCAAAGGACTGGAGTTTCCGGTCGTCTTTGTACCAGATCTGGCGCGGAAACCTCTCATCGATGTCCCAGACATCAAGTTGGACCGGGAGGCGGGAGTGGTGGTCCGCCTGGTGGATGAGACCGGAGAAAAAAGGGAGCCCTTTCGCTGGCAGCTGGTGATGGACAGAGAGCGGGAACTGTCCCGGGAGGAATCGGTTCGACTTTTCTATGTGGCGACGACCCGGGCGGAACAGCGTTTGATCTTGAGCGGGATTCCAGAGGAACACAAGGGTCTTCAAAAAGGAGAGGAGATTCTGTCGGCGAACACCTGGTCGAAATGGATGGATGGTGTGCTGGGCTTCAGCCGTATCGATTGGGAGCGGGGGATCTGGAACTTTGCCGACGGGAATTCCGAGGTGGCTGTTCAAAGATGCCGGGACAGCGACTTGGATGGGAGGATCAAACCTTCCACACTCCCCGGTGGTCTCCCTGGGGGGCAGACTCCGCCGCCGACGAAGGGGACATCCTTTATTGGGGAGGAGATGCTCATTCCCCGGGGATTTACAGACAGGGATCGGCTGGAAGTGAGTGTGACCGACCTGGTCACTTTGACCAATTGTCCGCGTCGGTACTACTTTGAACATGTGGTGGGGATGCCATCCATGGAGGACGGGGACCCCGTTTTTCCGGAAAATCCGGGGGAGGCGGAAGTTCCTGTTCTGGAGCCCCGCATCAAAGGCCAGATTGTACATCGGCTGATGGAAGTCCATCCGTTTCCCGCGGAAAAAAGTTGGATCGCCCGGTGCCGGGAATTGTTGGAGGAGTGGCGGATACCGTCGAAATTGCAACCTCGGGCCCTGGAAGAGATTCGTCCGCTGATGGAATCCTACCTGAACAGCCGCTTCTATCTGGAGCAAGAGCGTTTGGCCGGAAAGGAAAACGAGTGGCGCTTTATCCGCTGTTCCAACGGGCTGGAAGTGGAAGGAGTGCTGGATCGAATCCATTGCACCCGGGATGGAGTGTGGGAGCTGGTTGACTATAAAACCAACGATATTTCGGAAGAAAGAGTGGAAGAGGTGGCTCAAGAGTATCTGCCCCAACTTCAGCTTTATGCCCTGGCTGTTCGGGAAGAGTGGGGAATCGAAGCTGGACGAGCGATTCTCTTTTTCCTAAAACCGGGCCGGTGTGTGGAATACCGGATGGATCGTGAATGGATAAAACGAGCGGAGGAGACTCTCCGGGATTCCGCCCGTTTATTGCAACAGGGAGAACAGATGGAGGATTTCCCGCTCCGCCCGGGAAGACGATGCAACTATTGCAATTTCCGCAACATTTGTGAGGGAGGAGCCGGGTTGTAAACTTTTCCTCTTCCCCTGCGGCTTCTGTGGTATGATAGGAACATCTTCACCGGCAAATTTCATACGGATCGACAGCGGCCCGAGAGGGGCCTTTTTTGAAGGAGTCGTCTGAGATGAAGGCAAAAAGGAAAAATTCCTTAAAAGATGTGGTTGCCGCCTGGTGGCGAAGAGCATGGGTCCGAAAAACGGTCTGGACCCTGACTGCACTGATCTTACTCTTCATTATCACTTTCAACATTCTTGTTGGAACCCGGGATGTGAGCGCCTTGGATCGTGCAGCCCCCCAACCGACGGTGATCATCGATCAAAACGGGGAAGTGGCCAGCAGAATCTCCGCCTCCAAAACCGAGGCGGTGGGGATGAAAGAGATCCCCACCCATATGGTTCAGGCTGTGGTGGCGATCGAGGATCACCGGTTTTACAGCCATTCCGGTGTGGACTATTGGGGTTCCCTCCGAGCTGCTGTCACCAACCTGAAGGCCGGACATACGGTGCAGGGGGGGAGCACTCTGACTCAACAATTGGCCAAAAATGTATTCCTCACCCATGAGCGCACTTACAAACGGAAAATCAAAGAGGTTCTCTTGGCCAAGAAGATTGAACGCAGTTATACCAAAGATGAAATCATGGAAATGTATCTCAACACCATTTACTTCGGGGAAGGGGCCTGGGGACTGAAAAAGGCGGCCCGGACCTATTTTGGAAAGGAGCCTGAGGATCTGACCGTCGGGGAATCAGCCCTGTTGGCCGGGATGATTCAAGCCCCCTCCGCCTTGTCCCCTTTCAAAAACTTTAACAAGGCGATGACTCGCCGGGATGTCGTCCTCTCCAAGATGGTGACGGAAGGGTTTATCGATGAAAAGACAGCTCAAAAAGCAAAAGAGACAGACATCGTCTTAGAGGGACAAGAATCTGATGACTACAAAGGACGGTATCCTTCTTATGTGGATGCCATCATCCAGGAGGCGATCGATCGCTATGGCCTGACGGAGAAAGAGGTTCTCTCCGGGGGCTTGCGCATCTATACAGAGTTGGACCCCCGGATGCAACAGGCTGCAGAGAAGGTGTACGCCCGGGATGATCTGTTTCCCCAGGGGAAGGGAGATACCTTGGTACAAAGCGGGAGTGTGCTGGTGGATCCCAGGACGGGAGGGATCCGGGCTTTGGTGGGCGGACGTGGAGAACATGTTTTCCGGGGATTCAACCGGGCCACTCAGCTGAAGAGACAGCCTGGATCGACGATGAAACCGATCTCGGTTTATGCTCCCGCTCTCATCCAGGGATATGATCTTAATGCCCGACTGGTGGACCGACCGATCTCTTTTGGTAATTACGCGCCTAAAAATCAGAGTCAACAGTACTTGGGAGAGGTCACCATGTATGAAGCGGTGATCGATTCCCTCAACGTGCCGGCGGTCTGGTTGCTGGATCAAATCGGGGTGGACAAGGGATACCGATACGCCAAAACCTCGGGGATCGCCTTGACCGACGATGACCGTCAGTTGGCTCTGGCATTGGGAGGTTTGCAGGAAGGTGTTTCCCCGCTTCAGATGGCTCAGGCGTATTCCGCCTTTGCCAACAACGGCATTGTGGTGGATGCCCATGCGATTCGGCGGGTGGAGACGGTGGACGGAGAGGTGTTGGGTAAATGGTATAAGAAATCCGTTCGCGTCTCCCAACCTGTCGTCGCTCAGCAGATCACCTATATGTTGCGGGGGGTGGTGCAAGAGGGAACCGGTCGGAAGGCACAGATTCCGGGTCGTCCCACTGCCGGGAAGACAGGTACCACCCAGCTACCTGACGGACGGGACGGAGCCAAGGATAACTGGTTTGTCGGCTATACCCCGGAACTGGTGGGAGCGGTCTGGATCGGCTATGACAAAACCGATGCCAATCATTATCTGACCACCTCCAGTGGGAGCACTGCTGCCCCTGTCTTTCGGGAGCTGATGACCGGTGCCCTTCGGGGCCGTCCGGTGAAGGAATTCGATCTTTCCTCGGTCAAATGGAAGACACCTCCCAAAATTGACCGGACACCGCCGGAAGAGGAGCGCAAAGAGAAGGATGAAGGGAAGGAGGAAGATCGAGAGAGAGGAAAGCTGGGGGATCAGCTGAAAAAGGAATGGGAAAAGAGAAAGGAAAAAATAGAAAATGAATTAAAGAAAAAGCGAAAAGAATGGGAAGAGAAATGGAATGAATGGAAGAACTGAGTTTCTGTGAGGGGAAGGGGGGCGACGGTTGCTGAAGACCTTTCTTTCGCTGGAGTCCCCCTTTGGATCAGGAATTGTTTTTGCTAATCTGGGAAAAGACATCGAGAAAAGGGGGAAATCCTCTTGTTCGGCGATTTTTTCACCGAATTGGTTGCCGCATTTGCCACGTTGGTTGTAGTTGGCTTTTTGATTTGGATGGCCTTTGTTGTAATTCTCTTTTTTAAGGAGTTGTTCACTCCTGGCGATATTCAAGTGAGGGCTTATCTCTACCGGGTCTGGAAGATGTTTCTGTTCTCTTTTGAGATCACGGCATATGGAGGAGTGGTTGTGGCGCCGTATTTGATGAACAAGGCGGAAGAAGATGAAGTGACCCGATATACCATAATCATGATTCTGGCCATCCTGTTTTCAGCACTCTTTCTTTATATTCGTTATCAGACAGGCGGTTTCGGTTTTCGTCGCCGTCGCCGCGGTTGATCCCGTTGCGGTCTCGGTTCCGAGGAGGAACAAGGCTACCCGGCTTCGCCGGGCTTTTTCATATTTCCTTTTTCCTTTACTTCACGAGGGGGATTGGAGATAATATAAGGAAAAATTATTTGACTACATGATTTTAGGTGAGTGGGATATGCCGATTGAGGAATTGCTGGATCGAGCGGGTCATTATTTGAAAAAAGAAGACTTGGAACAGGTGGAAAAAGCCTATCTCTTTGCCGCGGAAGCCCATAAGGGTCAGACCCGCAAATCTGGTGAGGAATATATTCATCACCCGGTGGCAGTTGCTGGGATCCTGGCGGAACTTCAGATGGATGCTACCACTTTGATCTCCGCCATCCTCCATGATGTAGTGGAGGACACCGGGGCCACTTTGGAAACGATAGAGGCCGAATTCGGCGAGACGGTGGCTCAAATCGTGGATGGTCTGACCAAGTTGAAACAACGGATGAAATATAAATCCACGGCTGAGCACCAGGCGGAAAATCACCGCAAAATGTTTGT
Organism: Kroppenstedtia guangzhouensis; assembly: GCF_014637345.1. GTDB lineage: Bacteria > Bacillota > Bacilli > Thermoactinomycetales > DSM-45169 > Kroppenstedtia > Kroppenstedtia guangzhouensis. Next base: position 393,349 of record NZ_BMEX01000002.1, on the reverse strand, counting down.
GGCCATGGCCCAGGATATCCGGGTGATCCTGATCAAATTGGCGGATCGCCTCCACAACATGCGAACCTTAAAATATCTTCCTGAGGCAAAACGGCGCCGAATTTCAAAAGAAACCCTGGAAATATTTGCTCCGTTAGCCCATCGTCTGGGGATTTCAACGATCAAATGGGAGTTGGAAGACAGTTCCCTGAGGAATCTCAACCCTCAGCAATATTACCGGATTGTCAATCTAATGAAGCAGAAACGGGCGGAACGGGAAAAGTTTCTGGATGAAGTGATTGCTACGATCCGTGAGCGTTTGGATGGGATGAATCTGTCTGCAGACATCTTCGGGAGGCCGAAACATATTTACAGCATCTACCGCAAGATGTTGAAAGATCACAAACAGTTCAATGAAATTTATGATCTGTTGGCCGTACGAGTAATCGTGGACTCGATCCGGGATTGCTATGCCGTCCTGGGGATCATTCACACCATCTGGAAACCGATGCCCGGGCGGTTCAAAGACTACATCGCTATGCCCAAGGCCAATATGTACCAATCTCTTCACACTACCGTGATCGGCCCTAAAGGTGAACCGATCGAGGTGCAGATCCGCACCCGGGAGATGCACCGGATTGCCGAATACGGAATTGCCGCACACTGGGCGTACAAAGAAGGGGCCCAGGTCAGTGAAGGATCCTTCAATGAAAAGTTGAAATTTTTCCGGGAAATTCTGGAGATGCAACAAGAGACCCATGATGCCCGGGAGTTTGTGGAAAACCTGAAGGTGGACTGGTTTTCCGATTCGGTGTTTGTCTTCACACCCAAAGGGGATGTTTTGGAGTTGCCTTCGGGATCGGTCCCCCTGGACTTCGCTTACCGAATCCATACAGAGGTGGGCAACCGCTGTATCGGTGCCAAGGTGAACAACAAAATTGTTCCCTTGGATCATCGCTTGAAGACAGGGGATATTGTGGAGATTCTCACTTCCAAACACAGTTACGGTCCGAGTCGGGACTGGTTGAAGCTGGTCAAATCCTCCCAGGCACGAAATAAAATCCGCAACTGGTTCAAGAAGGAGCGGAGAGAGGAGAGCGTGGTCAAAGGACAGGAAATGATTGAGACCGCGCTGAAAAAGCAGGATTATGATCCCTCTGTTGTCATGGGAGGCGATCGGGTTCGGGAAGTGGCCAATAACTTCAATTTTCCCGATGAAACCGACATGTATGCCGCCGTCGGATACGGAGGGATCTCCACCCATCAGGTGGTGAACAAGTTGACGGAAGGGATGCGTCCCGAAGAGGAGATGCCTCCGGTTCTTCCCGATGTGAAAGCGATGCCCACCCGAAGAAAACAACTGGATCGCGGGGTTCGGGTCAAAGGGGTGGACAATCTCCTGGTGCGTCTGTCCCGGTGTTGTCATCCGGTTCCCGGAGATGAGATCAAAGGTTTTGTCACTCAGGGAAGGGGGGTGTCGGTGCACCGGGCGGACTGTCCCAACCTGGAAGGGGTGGAAGAGGCCCGAATGATCCCTGTGGAGTGGGAAGGGGGACAGGATCAGTCCTACCAGGTGGATATAGAGGTGTCGGGGCTGGATCGAAACGGCTTGTTGAATGAAGTTCTGCAAGCCGTGGCCGAAATGAGGGTCACCCTGTCTGCGGTCAGCGGCAAGGCGGACAGGGGGGGCATGGCCCGGATCAGTATGTCTATCTCCATCCGCAACATCAATCACCTGCAGTCTGTGGTGGACAAAATCAAACGGGTGCCCGATATCTACAGTGTACGGCGCATCATGCAGTAAATCAGTCTGGGAGGGGAAAACGTGCGGGTTGTGGTGCAACGTGCCAAAAATGCCAGTGTCACGGTGAAAGGGGAGCAAACCGGGGCCATCGATCACGGCCTCGTTTGCCTGGTGGGATTTACTGAGGGGGACGGGGAGGAAGAGATCCGTCACCTTGCCGAAAAGTTGGTGCATCTGCGGATTTTTGAAGATGATGAGGGAAAGATGAACCGCTCTTTGTTGGATGTGGGGGGGGCAATTCTGTCTGTTTCCCAGTTTACTCTGTACGGAGACTGTCGAAGGGGAAGACGACCCAGCTTTATGGCTGCCGCGCGGCCGGAGGTGGCCGAGGCCCTCTACCAACAGTTTAATCGGCAGTTGGAGTCACACGGGGTCCGGGTGGAAACAGGGATCTTCGGTGCTATGATGCAGGTGGAGCTGACTAATGATGGTCCCGTGACCCTGATCCTGGAGAGGACATCGGACCATTGAACTGATATGCAATCCACCCCTTGGAATCCGGCGGATTCGTGAGGGGTTTTTTATTCGGCTGTGCTATAATACGCTTGAATGAGAAAGCAGAGGACAAGGAGGACTTTCTGTTTATGCCCAACACCGGCCAGTCGCTTGAAACTTTGGCTGTCAACACGATTCGAATGCTGTCCATCGACGGGGTGGAACAGGCTAAATCCGGCCACCCAGGGATGCCCATGGGAGCAGCGCCCATGGCTTATACACTTTGGTCCCGCTTCATGAAGCACAATCCGGATCACCCGGATTGGTTCGACAGGGATCGTTTCATCCTGTCTGCAGGCCACGGATCGATGCTTTTATACAGCCTGTTGCATCTCTTTGGTTACGATCTGTCCATGAAAGAGCTGAAAAACTTTCGGCAATGGGGCAGCAAAACCCCAGGCCACCCGGAATACGGTCACACTCCCGGTGTGGAAGCGACCACGGGTCCCTTGGGACAGGGGATCTCCAACGCCGTCGGAATGGCGATGGCGGAGGCTCACATGGCCGCCGTTTTCAATCGGGACGGATTTCCGGTGATCGATCATTATACTTATACCATTTGCGGTGACGGGGATCTGATGGAAGGGGTATCGGCAGAAGCAGCATCCTTGGCCGGTCATCTCCGCTTGGGCAAACTGATCGCCCTGTACGATTCCAACGATATTTCCCTGGACGGGGAGACGAATCTTTCTTTCACGGAGAATGTGCAACAACGCTTTGAGGCCTACGGCTGGCAGGTGCTCCGGGTGGAAGAGGAAAACAATCTCGATGCGATCGCTTCCGCTATTGAAGAAGCCCGGAGAGAAACCTACCGGCCGACCCTGATCGAGGTGAAAACCACGATCGGCTACGGCAGCCCCAACCTGGCCGGCACTTCCGAAGTTCACGGGAAAGCCATCGGAGCGGAGGAAGCGGCTCAGGTGCGCAAAGCCTACGGATGGCCATGGGATGAGCCCTTTTATGTGCCTGGGGAAGTGAAGGAGCATTTCCGGACATTGAAAGAGAAGGGGAAACAGGCTGAAGCGGAGTGGAAGAGACTCTTCGAAAACTATAAACAAGCCCATCCGGAACTGGGGGAGCGGCTGGAGAAAGCCATTCGCGGCGAGCTTCCCGCCGGTTGGGAGGAGAATTTGCCGGTTTATGAAGCCGGAAGCAAAAAAATCGCCACACGTGCCGCCTCCGGCGCCGCCTTGAACGCCCTGGCCCGAAAGGTTCCTCACTTGGTGGGGGGTTCTGCCGATCTCGCTTCATCCAATCAAACCATGCTGAAAGAGGAGCGGGACTTTCAGGCAGGTGATTACACCGGTCGCAATATCTGGTTTGGTGTGCGGGAACATGCCATGGGGGCTGTACTGAACGGAATGGCCTATCATGGCGGACTGCGTCCTTACGGAGGGACCTTTCTGGTCTTCTCCGATTATATGCGGGGGGCGATGCGTCTGTCGGCTCTGTCGTGTCTGCCGGTGCTGTATGTGCTTACCCATGACAGTATTTCTGTCGGGGAGGACGGTCCGACTCATGAGCCGGTGGAGCAGATTCCTTCCCTGCGCCTGATTCCCAACCTGAAAGTATTCCGGCCCGGTGATGCCAATGAAACGGTGGCCGCCTACCGCTATGCCATGATGAAAACCGACGGACCCGTGGCGATGGCACTCAGTCGGCAAGGGCTTCCGGTACTGGAAGGAACGGCGGACCGGGGGCGGGATGGGGTTCTCCATGGGGGATATGTCCTGGTCGATGCGGAAAACGGCCAGCCTGATGTGATCCTGATCGCCACGGGATCAGAGGTTCATCTTGCTGTGGAAGCCCGGAAAGAGCTGGGCCGAGAGGGGGTCCAGGCCCGGGTGGTCAGCATGCCCTGTCGCGAACTCTTTGATGAACAAGCGGAATCCTACCGTGAAGCGGTGCTTCCCTCGGCAGTGAGGGCACGGGTGGTGGTGGAGGCGGCACATCCCTCCGGTTGGGAGAAATACACCGGTGACCGGGGAGCTGTGATCGGGATCGATACCTTTGGTGCCTCCGCCCCGGGGCCTGTGGTGATGGAACAGTACGGGTTCACCGTGGAAAATGTGGTCAAACATGCGAAAAAAGTACTGCAGGCTTGATATCCATGACGAAAAACCCGTCTCCTGACAGAGGCGGGTTTTTCGTCGCTCAAAAGATGAGATGCGCCATCAAGACGATCACCGGGAGGGTGATCAAGGTGCGCAGCAGAAAGATGACAACCAAATCCTTGAAGTTGACCGGAACTTTGGAACCGAGCAAAAGTCCGCCGACTTCCGACATATAGATGAGCTGGGTTACAGAGACACAAGCGATGATGAAGCGGGTCATTTCATTTTCAATCCCACTGCCGATTACAGAAGGAAGGAACATATCGGCAAAACCGATCACCATGGTTTGAGCTGCAGCCCCGGCCTCCGGAACTTGGAGCAGAGTCAACAGAGGAACGAAGGGTTTTCCCAGCCATGCGAAGACGGGTGTGTATTCCGCGATGATCAGAGCGATCGTTCCCAGGGACATGACGATGGGGATTACTCCGATCCACATGTCGAGGACATTTTGAGTGCCTCCCTTGAGGACGTCACTGAACTGTTGCTTCCGAGCCCGTACAGCGGCCTGTTGAAAACCCCAGCGGAGGGGAGAGTGGCCGGCGGGGATCGATTCATCCAATCGGTTGGTGGATCCGTTATAGTAGGTATCCGGTTTGCGGGACAGGGGAGGGATGCGGGGCATCACAATCGCCGCCACCAGCCCGGCGAGAACGATGGTCAGGTAGTAGGGAACGAACAAGTTTTCCAGCTTCATCTGGGCCAAGACCACAATAGAGAAGGTGATGGAGACCACAGAGAAGGTGGTTCCAATCACTGCCGCCTCCCTCTGGGTGTAAAATCCATCTTCGTACTGTTTATTGGTGAGCAATACTCCGATCGTGCCGTCCCCCAACCATGAGGCGAAGCAATCGATGGAAGAGCGGCCCGGCAGTTTGAACACAGGGCGCATCAACGGGGTGAGCAGAGCACCGAACAGCTCCAACAGACCGAAATCCATCAACAAGGGCAGAAAGAAGCCGGCAAACAGGAATACGGAAAACAGTACCGGCAACAAGTCAAACAGGAGCGTACCGCCTGTAGTCTCCGACCAGATCCCTTCGGGTCCCACCTGGTACAGTGTGACGACAGCAAAGACGAGGCCCAGAATCCGCGCGATCAGCCACAGGGGCTTCACATCCAGCAGACCCTTCAGAAAGGAGTGATCCAAAACCCAGGCAGGTTTGGCCCATTTGGTGATCAGGGAGCCGATGACTGCGACGAGAAGGATTCCTGTCACGATGTGAGGCAGCATATCGGCCAACAGGTTTTGTACCAGATCGGCCAACCATGCCACCGGAATCGTGACTCCTTCCTCGGTGGGAATCGGGATCATAAACAGGAAAATTCCGATCAGTGAGGGAATGAGAAACTTCAGATAGTCAGATGATAAAAGAAAGATTTTACGGGAGTTCATTCGCTTGCCACCTTATCCAAAAATTGAGGGCGGGATCCGATCACCCAGAGGATGAAAGCGGATTCACCCGTTTCATATTTTAGAGTGAACTGTAGATTGATTCAATTGATTTTCCATAGAATAATAAGGGAATTTCTCACAAATGAATAGATAATCCTCGCGACGAATAAATAAAACATATAACTTATTAAAAAATACCACACTCATTCAGGAATATGAACTGTCAATCTGTGGATGAATCTAAAAACCGCAACCTTTTATGCTCTCGGTTTATCACAGGTTGAGTTGCCTGGCCAAATCGCCGGTGCCGCAACACAGATCCAGAATCCGGTCACCAGGCTTCACTGGGCCAGCACCTCCAATTCCAATACCGGCCAGATCCATCTGAGAAATCGTTCCAATGACGGGCGTAGACATTGGCAAAGGGATCATAATCAGCATCGTGGTCTCGATCCATCTGAAATCACCTCACCTTGGTTTTTCTCCATTTCACATAAATAAAATATTCTGGTTCCCGCTTTCCGTCTCCTTCTGTGGGACACAATACAAAAAGAATAATTCGCGGGAGGAAGATTTGATGCGTAGAACTGAAAAGGAACAGCGGGTAATGATGCAGTCGGCGGGGTACGGATTCACTGATCTGTGGGACCGGCGGGACGGGGATGCCCCTTTCGGCAGAGCAGGGGGGGAGGATTTTCTGAGAAGAAAAGGAATACAAAAGGAATCTGTTGACCCCTGACAGGCCCTTCTTCCCGATCGTTTTGGGGAGGTTTTTTTAACGGCCCGGAAGCTTGGTCGGAGGCGTTGTGAAAAACCGGACCTGAACCATTATTTCCATTGAAATCGGAAGGGGAGTCGGTTAGACTGGGGAAAGAAAATCAGGTGGATCAAAGGGAGGTACGTGCGGCACCGCCTGCACGGTTTTTTTATGAAAAAGCTCCATGTCTCGGGGGTGTCCCCGGAATTTTACCGTGATATTGAGCTGATCGTCGGTTTGTTCTCTCCCAAGGCAAAAGTGGTGGGGGAATGGGAGGTGGCGGATACACTCATCCACTTCGAGATCGGGCGGGGAGAACGGATCCGGGCGGTCGTGACGCTGACCGACCCCAACCGGGATCAGGCTTGGCATGGCACTCATGAACGTCCCGCTGTCGATTCTGCATCGGAGAAAGAAGGACGCAAGCGGATTAAACATGTGGCCAACTACGCCCTGTTGCAGGTGTTGGAAGAGGCGACGGGAATCCGTCAACCCTGGGGGATTTTGACCGGTGTCCGCCCCACCAAATTGCTCCATCGCATGCGGTTGGACGGATTCACCCCGGATGCGGCGGCCGCTCTCCTGGAACGGGATTACCGGTTGATGCCCTTTAAAATTGAACTTTTGCAAGAGATCGTGGACAGGCAGACCCAGGTGTTGCCCGATCTGTATGAGTTGGATCGGGAGGTGAGTCTGTATGTCGGAATCCCTTTCTGTCCCACGAAATGTGCTTATTGCACCTTCCCGGCCTATGCGATCCGAGGGCGCAACGGTTCTGTGGAGGAGTTTTTGGCCGGCCTCCATGAGGAAATGGAGGCCGTCGGTGCTTGGTTGAAAAGCCGGGGATTGCCGGTGACCACGATCTATCTCGGCGGGGGAACGCCCACATCGATCACCGTCCGTCAGATGGATGACCTGTTTGTGAAGATGAAAACAGCCATCCCCGGTTATGAAGGAGTCCGAGAGCTGACCGTGGAGGCGGGGCGCCCCGACACCCTGGATGGGGAGAAGCTGGATCTCCTTCGCCGGTGGAAGGTGGACCGGATCAGCATCAACCCCCAGAGTTTTGAGGAAAACACCCTGAAACTGATCGGCCGCCACCACACCGTTCAAGAAACCCTGGAGAAATATGAACTGGCCCGGTCCATGGGGTTGCACAATATCAACATGGATCTGATCATCGGGTTGCCCGGGGAAGGGCCGGACACTTTCCGCCAATCTCTCCGGATGATGGAGGAACTGAAACCGGAGTCTCTCACCGTCCACACCCTTTCCTTCAAACGAGGCTCCCATATGACCCGCAATCCGGAAAAATACAAGACTGCCGACCGGGACGAAATCACAGAGATGGTCAACGACGCCCGGGCCTGGACCCACAGGATGGGTTATGTTCCTTACTACTTGTACCGTCAAAAAAATATCCTGGGAAATCAGGAGAATGTGGGTTATGCTTTTCCCGGTGAAGAGAGCTTGTACAACATTATCATCATGGAGGAACGGCAGACCATCATCGGCCTGGGTTGTGGTGCGGTCAGCAAAATCATTCCCCCGGGAACGGATCGGATCCATCGCTTCCCCAACCCGAAAGAGCCCCAAGCTTATATCGATATTTGCCGGGAACACATCCGTGAAAAGTTGGAAGCCTTGGATCGTGCTTATGATGTAGATGCGTTGTAAAAGACTCCGTCACAGGGAGGTTTTTTCACATGGAGCGTCTTTGGCTCGTCAGAACTTTTGCGCGGATTGTGAAACCCTATCCTGACCGTGAGTAGTAAGCAGGGGGAAGTCATTGAAAATCATGGAGGATGTGAAACAGGCAACCGATCATTCGGTTGCTTTTTTAAGTGAAATCCCCCTTCTTTTCCCGTGTTTTATTGTACAATAGAGTTGTTTTATACATTGAAGAACTGGATCAGGGAGGAAGAGTTTCGTTGGCTTCTTTTTTTTCATTGATACGTAAACATGGGTTGAAACTGGGTTTGGCCACTTTTCTCGGTTATGTGGCTTCATATGCCGCATTTTATGTGGGGGCTTTGATCCTGTTCCTGTTCCCCATGATGTTGATCGGCCCCATGATGTTGATCGGCGGGGTGGCTTCTGTTGAGGACTCCCTCACTCCCGAGGCGATGGTCGGATTCGGGGTGATCGGGGTGATTCTGATCATCCTGCTGTACCTGGTGATCTTGGCCCTTTCCTGTCTGGTGCAAGCCTTTATCAATGGCGGTATCTTCGGCATGGGCAAGGAGATCCTTCTCGAAAACAGATCGGATATCGGAACTTTCTTCACCCAAGGCTTCCGTTACATGTGGCGCCTCACGGGCCAATACCTGCTGATCTGCCTGTGTTGGATGCCACTTTATCTTCTCTTGGTGGTTCCCATGGTGATCGCGGCTGAGCTGATCGGGGATTGGAGTCTGCTGATCCTGCTTCCTTTTTTACTGGTGTTTCTCTTTTTGACGATGGTGCTGTTTTCACATGCACCTGCCATTTTGGTCCGCGGCGATCTTCGGGTGCTGGAATCGATGAAACGGATCTTTCGCCTGTTTTTTTCCTCTTCCTTGGGCTCGATCTGTCTGTCCACCCTGTTGGCCGGTGTTGCCGCTCTGCTGGTCAATATGGTTTTTCTGATCGTCGCCGGCTTGATCATCGGCTTCTGTATCCTGTTGCAATTTTTGGTTCATGAGGGATTTGTCGTGTTGACGATCGTGGCGGGGATTCCCTTGGGTTTGGCTTACGCTGTGATCGTGCTTCCTCTTTCCATCGCTGTTGCATACTTGCTCATTCTGTATCGATATGAGCGGATTCGCCCCAAAGGTCTGCCGGAGCTTGAATCTGGGGGTTTTTCACAGTCGGAGGATGTCATAGGTCGGTGATGAGAAGGGGCGGGATAGTGGGGGACTTCGTTCGCCTTTTCATTCTATGCGCTTTATCGGAGCCGTCCCACCATCGTCCTGATTGACATTGTATATACAGAAGAAATGCAAACAGAGAAGAGGACGCTTCGTTTCTGCCTACTACAACTTCAAAAAGCCACCAATTGGTCGAGTATTTAAGGTAATCTTGGAGAAAACAAAGAAGCAATTTCACAGACCTCTGCCAGAAGCGCCAAACTCGGCCGATCGGCCGGGTTTGTTTGATATTGGGTGCCTGGATCGGGATTGCAGGCTTTACTGAGATTGCCAAAAATGAAACGGGTCATTGTGCCACTTGTAAATATAGCGAGGATGGTGGGATGCTTCCGATTTCTTGCAGAGAGCATCGTGAGACCTGGGAACGGAGCGACCCTGGCAAGACATGTGCAGCGAACCGAAGCTCTAGCATCCCACCCCTTCTCTCCTGAAATATGGATCATTTACATGTCCTTGTTATCCTTATTACATCCAACCACAGGGTTCAGCGATCCCGGTCCGGTGACACCTGCTGTGGTCAGTCGGTAGCTGATATGCCGAGTCAATCGGTGCAGCTCCTCATCATTCAGCTCGTGGAGGATGGAGCGTCCCCGCCGCCGCAGAATGTCCTGCTCCATATCCTTCAAATTGCGGTGGATCAAGCGGGTCTCCCACAGATACTGTTCCACTGAAAGGGAGAAGCCCGTCGCCCTCAGGGCCCGACGGACCTTGAGGGCGGGATGGTGCCGCTCGATTTCCTTTTCTTTTAATCCGGGAAACATCTCAAAGATGAATCCCCGCAGGTGGTCGGGAGAGGCGGGGAGAAGGCAGTCTGCTGGGATACGGTCCTGGACGAGCCGGGTTGCAGGATCCGATCCGACTCGAAGCGTTGTGATCTAAATCATTCCTGGGCGGTCGGGATTGGGTTTCACCTTCCGCTTCCGTTGTTCTAGCGATCCAAAGACGCTCCATGTGAAACCCAACCCTCCCTGGGGCAGCTTTTTAAAAACACTTACCGTCCGAAGCAGGGTGAGAGATCCCGCAGGTGATGGGTCACCGCTCGGATCAGGAGAAAGTGGAAGCTCCCGTCGGAAAGTCCCGACTGTTCCGCACTCCCCTGAACCCAGCGGGTCCGTGGAAAAGATTGGCTTTGCTCCCGGGCGGCTTCCAACATCACTGGAGAAGAATCCACCCCTGTCACCTGGGCCCCCACCTCCGCCAGCGCCCGGGAGTAGATTCCCCCTCCACATCCGATGTCAGCCACATTCACCCCCCGGGGATCCAGTATCGCCCGCACCCATTGTTTCCACTCCGGTGAAGCGGTGCGGGTAGCGTAAGAGTTTTTGTTCTTTGGATGGAAAAAATCGATGGGCATGGTTTTTACCTCCCCCCCTGTGAAGCCCCTTTTCAGAGGCTTTTTATTTTTGGCAGATCCACATGCCTTTGCGGAGGATTAGGGTCGGATCGTCAGCGGTTGGATCAAATCCAAGGTTTTGTTGCACAGACTCCGGTGCAGTCTGCAACAGTTTCCATGCCTGTTCCCGGGAAGAAGTCGGTGTCCGGGCCCGGTCCATCCATTCCCGCCACTGTGCCGGAGTCTCCCAGCCTAGCATCCATTTGATCGCTCCTTTCGTTTTATCTAATGAAACCAATTTTCATTTTTCAAAATTATTATAGCACATTTTTCTGAAAATGAAATGGTTGGGAAAAGTGATGAGTGCAAAAAAAATGGAGCACGGATTCCGTGCCCGACAGGTAAACAGATTTATTGATGATGATGGGGGTATCCCAGTTCCGGAAAGTCCGTGATAAACCCATCGACACCGGCTGCAAACAGCAGATCTGCCGCCGTCCGATCACGGACTGTATAGGGGAGGATCTTCATCCCGTGCCGGTGCACCCGTTGGACCAGATCGGCATCCACCAAATCTTTGTTTGGATTGACATAATCGGCGTAAGCGGCGAAGGAGCGCAGGTGTTCATCAGTCACCCCGGTCTCCTTGTAATCGCCGTAGCTGGCAAGAACGCCAATTGGGACTGTGGGCAACAATTGGTGAAAACGTTGGACCGATTCCAGATCAAAGGATTGGACAATCACTTTGTCCTTCCGTTTGTCCAGGTTTCGCTTTGTCAGTGCCTCCACTACCTGCTGTTCGATGCCGGGATAGAGAGAAGGGTTTTTCAGCTCTATCAAAATCTTGATTCCTTTTCCGCGGTATCGGTCCAGCACTTCTTCCAGTGTGGGGATTTTTTCCCCAGCAAAGGCAGAACTGAACCAGCTGCCGGCATCCAGTTGTTTCAATTGGGCCAGGGTCAGGTCTTTTACGGATCCGGACCCGTCGGTAGTCCGGTCCACCGTGGTATCATGTATGATCACCAGATGGCCGTCCTTGCTCCGCTGTACATCCACCTCAAAGTAATCTGCCTTCATCTTTACGGCCAGATCATAAGCGGCGATGGTGTTTTCCGGTGCATGCCCGGAGGCACCCCGATGGGCTACATTGATAAATTTGGAGGGTGTGTGCCTCTGGGGATTCTGGGGATCGGCGGCTGCTTGACCGGGATGCAAACTCAACGTCAGAACGACTGCCAGCAACAGGACTCCCAGTTGGACCGAAAAAGATCCTCTGCCCTTCCTCACCTTCAACTGCACTCTCCCCTTCCCACCTTTTTAATTGAATTATGGGACATTTTTGTATATACAATTTTAACCTATTGGTAAAATTTCGTTAAGGAATTGAAGAGGACTCCTCTCAAATTAGGCGTGTCGTCCAAGAATCTCTGCGACAACACGCCTCTGCCTTTCCAACCTATTGCTCCTTCAGGCAACTTTGGTCTGTTATTCAACTGGGTGGGGCCGCTCCGGGCTCTTGAAAGGAGCGCATCGTGTGACCGGAGTGGAAGCGACCTCGACGAGATTTTTACCCCCCTGAGTGAAAAGTCAAAACAAAGTCCACCCTTCCTCTCCCTTGTGATTTTCTACACGGGATCACTATTTTCTGGGGGAATTCGACGGCCTTGCCTCGCGAGATATGGATCAGGGAAGAAGTCCATTTCTCTTTTGGGTTATAAATCCAGCACTTTCAAAGGGAAGTGCAGCGTATAGTAATCTATCCATTCATTGTGGATGGGGTGGGATGATTGGCATATCGAAGCAAATGGTTACAGAGTCGGTTGTTGAGGGGAAATCCCGTCACAGCGCGTTGCATTCCCGAGACGGCCCCTTACAACAAGGATCATCTGAGAGATTTTCTGAGACGTTATTCCAGCGTCTACATCAAGCCGGATGGAGGAATGCGAGGAATCGGGATTTTTCGGGTGGATCGGATCCAAAGTGGTTATATGATCAGGGGAAGATCCCGAACATTGAAGCGAGTAAGGTCTCTCGAGGGGGTATACAGGGCTTTGAAGCACTTCGTACAACCCCGGAAACATATCCTGCAACAGGGGATCCAAAGTGAGACTGCTGACGGCCATCCCTTTGATTTTCGTGTTCATGTCCAACGTTTGGGAAAGCAATGGGTAGTCGGGGGGATCTTTGCCAAGATCGGGAAGCGAAAGAAGATTGTGACCAATGTGTGCAGTGGCAGTCGCCCGGTTTCCATTAAGTCTCTTCTGAGACGACATCTGAAGTTGCATTCCGGAAAAGCGGATCAGATTAAAAGAGAATTGAAACGGATCTCCATCGCTGCGGCAACGGAGATGGATCAGGCATACCCGGGCTGGCGGGAATACGGTGTTGACATCGGAATGGACAAAATGGGCCGACTGTGGATATTTGAAGTGAATCTCTCCCCCGGAATTCACTCTTTCGCCAATCTTCCCGATCGAAGGGACTACCGGAGGATTCTGAAAAATAGACAGAGACAACGCAAATGGGCCATTTGACCCAAAATATGACCGGCGGTGGGGAGAGGCTGGGAGGAGGAGTGGAATCAGTGAAGAAACGTTGGATGGTCTGCACCGGGTGTTCCCGTAGGGTTCCCTTCCGCTATGACGGGGGAATCTGTGACTGTGGAGGTGCTTTACTGGTCCGCTACGATCTGGAGGAAGTGAAGCACAATCTGAGCCGGGAGAGGTTGAAAGAACGAGCGGCCACCATGTGGCGCTACCATGAATTGCTCCCGTTGAAACATGAGGATTCCATCGTCTCCTTGGGAGAGGGGTGGACACCCCTGGTTCGGCTGGAACGCTGGGAGCAGAAGTTGAATTTGGGCGGGATCTGGGTGAAGCGGGAAGAACAGAATCCGACAGGCAGTTTTAAAGCCCGGGGCTTCTCCGCGGCGATCTCCCTTCAGCAGGAGCAGGGGACTGCCCGGGTGGCGGTGAACTCCAACGGGAATGCCGCCTCCGCCTTGGCTGCCTATGCCGCCCGGGCAGGGATGGAAGGATTCGTCTTCATTCCCCGGGACTGTCCGGGAGTGATGGTGGAGGAGGCGATGCAATACGGAGCCCGAACTTGCTTGGTTGATGGATTGATCCATGATGCCGGTCGGATCATTCAGGACGGGGCTGAGGAGATGGGGTGGGTCTCAACAGGAACAGCCAAGGAGCCCGGCAGGGTGGAGGGAAAAAAGACGATGGGGCTCGAACTGGCTGAACAATTGGGGTGGCAATTGCCTGACGCGGTGATTTATCCCACAGGTGGTGGCTCCGGACTGATCGGGATTTGGAAAGCTTTATGTGAACTGAAAGAACTGGGATGGGTCCATGGAGAGCTTCCGCGTTTGATCAGCGTGCAGGAAAGGGGATGCACCCCGATTGTGGATGCGATGGAAGCGGGTGCTGAGGAGGTAACTCCCAGTGAGGATGTCACCTGTGCCAATCCCACTGGTATTCGTGTTCCCCAACCGCCGGCAGGCAAGCTGATTCTGTCCATTCTCCGGAAAACCGGTGGAACAGCAGTGGCGGTTACAGCTGAAGAGATCAGCGCCGCCGGCAACACGCTGCGTGGGGAAGGGATCTCCGTTTCACCGGAAGGGGCGGCGGTCTGGGCCGGCCTCCTCCGTCTCCTGGACCGGGGACATGTACACAAAGGAGAACGCGTTGTTCTGTTCAACACTGCCCATGCTCTCAAGTATCTGCCATGGCAATCCCCGACTCCCCCTCCGGTCATCACCTCCTTCGATCACTATCGGAGACTCCTGAAAAACGCGGTTGCGACGCAACAGCCGATGGGAGAGTTCCGGACCAAAGAATCATCCTTTGAAGGGTGACAAGGGTTGTGATCATCACAAAGAATGATCCCCTCCAAAAATGGCGAGGGGATTTCTTTAAATCAATGTACTCTGCCCACAGATATATCTTATGTCTCGGTTCCCAGCCCGGTGTTGGCCTTGACGGAAAGTTCGTCATACTTGTCATCCAGGGGATCCGGCTTGCTCAACAACGTAAAGAGAACAGATGTGACAAAGCCGAGGGGGACACTGATGATCCCGGGGTTTGCCAAGGGAAAAATGGCATTCTCCTGCATGACGCTGGGACCCAGCATCACAAGGGTGACAGCGCTGATCAAACCGACCAGCATTCCTGCCACCGCTCCGGTGGTGTTGAATCGTCTCCAATAAATGGAGAAGATGATTACCGGCAAGTTGGCACTGGCAGCCACGGCGAAGGCGAGAGCCACCAGATACGCCACATTTTGCCCTTTCGCCAGCACCCCGATCAGGATGGAAGCAGCACCCACCACCAATGCGGTATTGCGGGCGACACGAAATTGCTTTTTCTCGTCAGCTTGGCCCCGTTTGATGACGTTGGTGTAAATATCATGGGCAAAGGCGCCGGATGCGGTGATCACCAATCCGGCCACGACGGCCACGATGGTTGCGAAGGAGACGGCGGCGATGGTGGCCATGAAAAACTCACCGCCCACGGTTCCGGCTCCGCCGCCCAAGTATTGGGCCAGCAACGGAGCAGCCATGTTACCGCCGGAGTCTGCGGCTCGAATCACTTCAGGACCGACATGAACGGCAGCACCAAAACCGACGAAGGTGATCATGACATAAAAGGCGCCGATCAACACCATCGCCCAGATCACAGATTTTCTTGCCTCTTGGGCCGACGGCACGGTATAGAAGCGAATCAGGATATGAGGCAGACCGGCTGTCCCGAGTACGAGAGCGATTCCGAGAGAGACCAGGTCAATCGGGTTGTTGTACAACAATCCCGGCTGCAGAAATTTCACACCATTGGTTTCAGCCACAGCACCAAAGAGTTGCGACGGGTTGAAATCGTAGAGAAAAGCCAAAAAGAGAATCACCGTGATGGTGGCGAACATCAAGAGCACCGCTTTGATGATTTGTACCCAACTGGTGGCCAACATTCCGCCAAAGAGTACATAGATAATCATCAGGACCCCGATGATCAGAACGGACACTTCATAGGGAATGCCTACCAAAAGTTGTATGATCACCCCGGCTCCCACCATCTGGGCCACCATATAAAAAAGGGAGATCACGATGGTGACAATCGCCGCTGTCGTACGTACCGGAATGGGCTTCAACCGATATGCCAGCACATCAGCCATGGTGTATTTTCCCGAGTTGCGCAAGGGTTCAGCCACGATATAAAGCACCACGATATAACCCATCAACCACCCGACGGCATACATGAATCCATCGTAGCCATTGAGAGCGACCAATCCCGCAATCCCCAAAAAGGAGGCCGCACTCAAGTAATCCCCCGCAATGGCCAGTCCGTTTTGCCAACCGGTCAAAGAGCGTCCGGCTGCATAAAAATCCGTGGTGCTCTTGTTTCGTTTGGAGGCCCGGTAGGTGAGATACATCGTCAGACCGACGATTGCCACAAACAGAAAAATGCCAAACAGATGTACATCCATGATCAGGCCCCCTTCTTCCGGGTGTATGGGTCGATGATGGCCCGGGCCCGTTCATCGAATTTCCGGGCTTTCCTGACATACAGATAGGCCAGAGCCCAGGCAACCAAATAGAAGAAAACCCCGTACAGATAGCCGAATGTGATGTGACCTGTGACAAAAGAACTCATCAAGGGACGGGCATAACCGGCCATCAGTGGTAACGTCAGATAATAGAGAAGAAACAGGATCACAATCGGCCAAATAAAAACCAACTTTGCCCGCTTAAGCTTCTTGAATTCCTTTGAACGGGCGATCGCTGTATACTTTTCCATCCACCCACCTCCAGGTTTTCTTGCATACCCTTTTGGTTGTAAGCGCTTCCAGCAAACAGTATAGATGATTCTGGTGCACTCTTCTGAAAAATGGGCGTTAACCGCATAATTATGTGTCCGAAATGTCGAAAAACGGGGGTGAATAACTTAAACAGGAGCAGGTGGAGTCAAGGTGTTTGTCAGAGTTAAAAACAGAAGGACAGTATTCCACCGTCCTTATTATCGGATCAACGTCCCAAAAGTTGAAACAACCGTTTGGCAGCTGAGCGGCTGACCGGGACTCGGCTTTCGTCTTTCAACATCAGATTATAGGCACCGTTAAACCAGGGGGTGATCTCCTGGATGTAATCGAGGTTGACCAGATAGCTTCTGTGGGTGCGGAAAAAAGGGAACTCCCGCAGCTTATATTCCAGTTCCTGCAAGGTCATTTTACTCCGGAGGATCTCTTTTTCCGTGTGAATCTCCAGGAATCGTTCCACCCGAACTGCATAACTGATGGAGGTCGGAGAAAGAACGACCATCTTTTCTCCATGATTCACCAACAACCGATCTCTGTGAAGGGAAAGGGGAGGGCGAAGAGGTTGAACCCTGGTTGGAGATCGATCGGACAACCGTTTTCGGATTCTGTCCATCGCTTGTTTAAAGCGTTTTTCGTCATAGGGCTTTAACAAGTAATCCACCGCCTCCAGGGCAAAGGCCTCCACCGCGTGATCCTCATAGGCGGTGGTGAAGACCAGTAATGGCGATCTTTCATTTCCCCGATCTCCATTCAACAAATGCCGGGCCGCTTCTATGCCGGAGAGGCCCGGCATTTGGATATCGAGAAAGATCACATCGGGCCGATGTTGATCATATAAGGTGAACAATTGATCTCCCGTCTCAGCGGCTGGACAGAGGGTGACATCTTTTTCCCTCTGCAGAAGCCAGGCCAATTCCGCCCGCGCCGGCCATTCATCTTCTGCAATCAAGGCCCGTATGTTCATTTGATTCCCTCCTCCGCCGGCTCCTGATCCGGAATCAAGAATGAGATTTCACTGCCGCCGGATCGCCGGTTGCATACTTCAAGCTGTGATTCTGCCCCCAACAGACCGATCAACCGTTGATTCACATTATACAGGCCGATTCCGCTCCCCTTTTCACTAGTGACGGGAGACTTCCCTGCTTGTTCCAAAATGTCGGCGGGAAATCCGCACCCATTATCCCGTACGATGATCCGGATTCCCCTTTTCACTTTTCTGATCTCAACTTCCACTTTGCCTCCGGAGACCGCATTCTTCAGTCCATGTTGAATACTGTTTTCCACCAGGGGCTGGATGGTGGAGGGAGGCAACATCGCTCGACCCACTCCATCTTCCATATGGCAAACCAGGGTCAGGCGGTCGGCAAAACGTGTCCGCAGAATTTCCAGATAGGCGTCAAGATGTTTCCGCTCCTCCTCGAGAGGAACCAGTGAGGCGGCTGCCAGGCGGAGATTGTAACGCATGTAATTTCCCAATTGAACAGTGGTTTTCCGCGCCAGATCCGGATGAACGCGGATCAAGGTGGAGATCAGGTGAAGAGTGTTAAACAGAAAATGGGGATTGATCTGGGCCTGAAGATTGCGAAGCTCCGCATCCCGGATCAGGAGCCGCAGTTTCTCCGCGGAGACAGCATTCAACTGATTGGAGATCAGCTTGCATAATCCCTGTGCCAGGGCAACTTCCACTTCCCCTAACTGTTGGGATCTTCTGAAATAGAGTTGGATCAGTCCGGAAGTTTCACCGGATTGTACAATTGGAACGATGATCGCCGCTTCTAGGGGACAGCCGGGGTATGGACATCGGATCTCTTCCCGCATGGAGGCGATTGTCACCTCGCCCTTTTGAATGGCTTGTTGTAACAGGGGGGAAGTCAGGGGGTCCCCCCGATGATGATGGTCATTTCCCAATCCCCGATGGGCCAGCACCTCTAGCCGATTGGTCACGGAAACGGCAGCCACTTGAAGTTCCTTGAACAATAGTTCGGCGATATCGTCGGCCATCTCCACCTGGGACTCTTTCTTCAAATAGGGAAGGGCTTCTTCGGCAATCGCCAGCGCCCGTCGGGTCGCATATGCGGCTTCCTGTTCCTGCTCGTGCAGAGCCACCCGGATCATCGCGGTGAAGATGGCGATCGCCACGCTGTTGGAGACAACCAGGGGCAGACCGATCCGATCGACCAAGGGAATCATCACCTCCGGTTGGGAACTGAACACGAGCAACAGAGCTCCCTGCAAGATCGGTGGAAAAATTCCGATAAACAGGGCTTTCAATGGGGCAATCACCCGTTCCTGCGAAAAAAAGCGGGCCGTCCATCCGGCGAGAAAACCGGTCAGGGGATGCACCAAAATGTTCGCAAAAGTTCCCATTCCTCCCAACTGAAACATGTAGAGGCTGAGGATGCATCCGGCGCCCCATCCGACAACCGGGCCCCCCAGCAGTCCGGCGATCACCATGGCAACGAGACTGGAGCCGACCAGCATCTGGTGATCTTCCAATTGAAACACCCAAAAAGAAGAGAAGAAGGTCTCTCCTTCCATAACGACACCAGCTTGCGCCCCTGCGATTCCGAACAGACCGAAGATCAGCGCGTGCATCCCGGTGGTCTTCAAATCCAGTTCCCGGTCCAACAGTGAACGGAAACCAGGGATCCGCGTCACCAGGAAGGCCAGGACCAATAAAAGGCCCAACCGTTCAAACAAAGTCATCGTCAAAACTTTCACGATTGCCTCCTCCCGGTCGGATTCCCCGGAGCCATTCCGGTTTGGGCCCGTACCAGCACACGGAAAAAGCGTTCCTCATCCACCGGCCGGCGGGACAGAACCGTCCCCAGAAAAGCGCCTGCAAAGCCGACGGGGACTGCGATCACACCGGGGTTTAACAGGGGGAAGAGGGGTTCCATAGCGATCCAGCCGTGTTCGGGGTGCATAATGTGGGGACCGGTGACCACAGAAACCAAAGAAGCCAAGAAGCCGCTGGCCATCCCGATCAACACCCCGGTTTCATTGAATCGCCTCCAATACAGTGTGAACAAGATCACCGGCAGATTGGCACTGGCACCAATCACGAAGGTAAGAGAGACGAGAAAGGCCACATTGATGTTTTCCAATCCCAAGGAAAACAAGATGGAAATCAAGCCGACCACCCCCGCCGTCCACTTTGCGATTCGCAATTGCTCCTTCTCCGAGGCGTTGCCTTTCCTCAAGACTTGATTGTAGACATCGTGGGAGAGGGAAGTGGTGGCGGAAATAACTAGTCCGGTGACCACTGCCACAATGGTGGCAAAGGCGATGGCGGCGATAAAAGCCATCAGGAAATCTCCGCCCAATTCCTCGGCCAACAAAGGTGCCGCCAGATTCCCCGTGGGGTCTGTTCTCACCAATTTCCACCACCCCACCAGCGCCACCGTTCCCAAACCGAGGGCCAGGGTCATCACATAAAAGAGACCGATGATCCAACTGGCCGTAATCACCGACTTCCGAACCGCTAAGGCATTTTTCACTGTAAAGAAACGAATCAAGATATGGGGAAGACCGGCAGTCCCGAGGAACAATGTCAGGTGGAGGGAAAGGGCTTCCAGAGGGGTGGAAAAGAGGTGTCCCGGGGCAAAAAAACGGTCTCCAAGGGGGGTTCCTTCCTTCACTTGTTGCAATAACAGGGGAATTTGCCAATCAAAACGGGACAGCAATATCAAGGAAAGTAAAAAGATCCCCGACATCAGGAGAACGGTCTTGACAATCTGGACCCAGGAGGTGGCTACCATCCCCCCGAAGACCACATAGACGGTCATCAGACTGCCAATCACCAGCACCGAGACCGAGTAGTCGATTCCCAGCAGCAAACGAACCAATAATCCGGTGGCCACCAGTTGTGGAATCATGTAAAAAATCGAGATGGTGAAAGTGACGCAAGCCACTGCCAGCCGAATGCGATGGCCCGGGAAACGAGCACAGATCACATCAGCAAGGGAGTACTTTCCAAGATGGCGCACCGGCTCCGCGATGACCAGCAGCACGAGCAGATAAGAGACGAGAAAGCCGATGGAATACAAGAAACCGTCATAACCTCCGAGAGCGATGGCGCCGGTGATGCCCAAAAAGGAGGCTGCGCTGATATAGTCACCGGCGATGGCCATCCCGTTCTGAAAACCGCTCAAACTGCTGTCTGCAATAAAAAACAGGCGGGTTGTCTGTTTCCTCCGGGCGGCCCAGTGGGTAATAATCAAAGTGCTTCCCACAATACACAGAAATAATAGAAAATAGGTGAAATTCATATCTTCCCTCTCTGTCGGATCTCTTCCGCCAACCGATCAAAGGTTTTGGCGGAGTTCCAATACATCCATCCCCACAACCATGTTAAAAAAATCTGTGCAAAGGCGTAAAGCCATCCCCAGGGGACCTGGATCCAAGGGGCAGGACGGCTCATCTGGCGGGGGTACAGACTGACGAACAAGGGCAGACCAAAGGAAAATACAGCGAATAAGAGAATCATCGGGATGAGAAGCCGCTTTTTGCGACGGATGAGTTGTCGCAACAATTCTGATTGAAGGCGGGACAGAGATTCATTTGTCTCCGGTTTTTCCGGATCCATCTGTTCACCCCCCTTCAGATGATTCAGTCCTTTTATTGCCGGAGTTTAACTGAAATGGTTACAGACAGCCGCGTATCGGGACTTCTTTATGCTGTGGTAATGCCCCGTGCACTTTTATTATCGGGGCATGGAGCCGAGGAAAAGGACGGGGCCGGTGTGGATCTGGACGTGCGAAGGAAGTTTTTCTGTGGATACATCGGCCCCTCTAAAAGAAGCTTGATGATTTAAATCGTTCTTGAACGGTAGGGATTGGGTTTCACATTGCGGCGCCAAAGTTCTGATGATCCCAAGACGCTTCATGTGAAACCCAACCCTCCCTGTGGCATTTACCATACTTCAAATGACCCTCCGATGATTATCCGTGTTCCACCTGTTTTTGATCAGCGGACTGAAGTGTATATTTCCATCGGCTCATGTGACGCATGATGAACCATCCGCATAAGAGTATCGGAATGCCATGCATGATGGCTGCGACATTAAAGGGGGAAATCACTTCCAACAACGGGGAGCAAATAATCATTCCCACACCAAAACCAACGGTCTGAAAGGAAGAAGCAATGCCGAATACCCGTCCACGGATGTGATCCGGCTCATGTTGCAGGCGTGAATTGAAACAGATGGCGGATACACCGTCCGCAACGCCTGCCAGCAATGCAAAGGGTAAAATGGTTAGCCAGTGTTCACCCCAGAAAAGAAGAATAAAAAAAGCAGACATCAAGAAGGTGGAAATGATGAAGGCGATTTCACTGATTATAGTTTTGTTGGTTTTAAACCATTTGATCGTTCCGCGTGATCCGATCAGATTACCGACAGCCCAGGTTGCCCAAATAAGTCCAACGTAGAAGGACGGGTTTTCAGGTGACAGCTGGTCGGAGAAAACGGGTATACCCACATTATGTGAAGCGGAACCAAAGGTATCGATGAGACGAATCATCATCAAACTCGACAGAATGGGTAAAGCCCCCAAGTATCGGGAGAGGATTTTTATTTCCATGAAAAACCCCGTATCCTTAGCGGTCGTTTCCTGAGGAGATTTCGTTTCTGCTTTCGTTTGAATCGGAAGGATCGCCAGAACCAGGCCGGAAATCAAAAATGTGAGGGCATCGATCAGAAAAACGGTTTTGTACCCCCAAAGAGCAATGATGAGACTGGCTGTGAGTGTTCCAATGACCATTCCGATGGATTGCAGGGCATTAAGGACCGCATTCGCTTTTACCCGATGCTCTTGGCCGAAGATCACAGGGATGCTGGATTGTAGAGAGATATTAAAAACTTGTCCGAAAGCACCCAACAAAAAAGATGTGATCATCAGAAGAGCCAACTGCCAAGTGTCTGGGGCCAACACCAACAGGATCAAAGCGAGACATCGAATCAGATCGGAAGATATCATCAAGGTCTTTCGGTCCATACGATCAGCCAACATCCCGGAGAAAAACCCGCAGAAAAAGCCTCCAAATAATCGAATGGCCATAAAAAGACCCATAATCAAGGCGCTGTCTGTCAAAAACAAGATATAGAGGTTAAAAGCCACCATATTTAAGAAATTGCCGATATCGGAGATCCCTTTACCTGCGGCGAGCACATAAAGGTTGAATTTCGGCGAACGCTGTTTGAGGATCATGCCCATTCCGATTGCTCCACTCCTTTGGATGGGGGAAGCAAACCGCCCTGCTATAGGGCGGGTGCTTCCTTTTTCACATGAAACCGGACTTCCCTTTTTGCCTGCTCGTATATGTCTTGTATTTCTTCATAAGTTTCAGCTTTTACCCAGCACATGAGAAGAAATACTTCTTCATCATCCCCGTGAATATGGGTTCCTTCCGGAAATAGAAGCGTTGAGGACAAAATTCCGGGGATGCGATTCAGCTTGTCCAGCCCTTCCACACGCTCAAAATATCCCGCATGCGGCGGATACAGGGTAAACATCCCGTACTGATCAGAAGCGCAAGGGTATGGGCGGGGCTGAAATGATCCCAGCGCAAGATCGACCATTGCGTCCAACGCATGAAATCCGATCATCGTTTCCAAGCTTTTTGTAACCAGCATTCCGCCCACTCTGGGGTTAATCTCCAAAAGTTGAGGTCCTGATTGTTTATCGTATCGAATTTCAACATGGCAAAGCGAGTTTTTAATACCGGTTGCTTTGGCCACTTCAATGGCATACTGCTTCATGTTTTCCAATTCTTCCGGGGTAAACCTCACCGGCGGAACCACCAGTAAATGCTCGTACACCACTCGATCCCCTTCGCTGACCAAGACCTTATCGTGAACCAACAACGGAATAACCTCTGATTCTGTGGCCACAATTTCAATGCTGGCCTCAGGGCCATCAATATATTTTTCAACCAGCATGGTCCGCAGGGGATCAAAGGTGATCAGATTTCCCTTTTTGTCGGTGAATTGGTGAGTGCAAGAATACAGGTTCCGGTAAATGGATTGGGGGAGTTTCTTGAGGGCTGTCCGATACCCCTGAAGGAGATCCTGCTCGTTCTCACACTTGATCACCAGCTGAGAAGCACAGCCGTTGACCGGTTTCAGTATCACGGGATAGCCAATGCGTCGGGCATGTTCGATCAGAGATGTTTCCTCTGTGGCCAATCCAAAATCGACGGTTTGCAGACCCGCGTGGCGCAAGGCGTCTCGTGTCAGATACTTATTGTTGGAACGGTACAACCCGTCAACGGATTGGGAAGGGAGTCCCTTTTCCGATGCGATTTGGGCGACGGAGGCTCCGAGTAAACCGTCGGGAGTAAATAAGCCGCTGATGGTCAAAATTCCGGCCAAAGGCTGCTTTCCTGCCATATCCTCGACCAGATCCCGAAGACTGTTGAAGTCCCAACATTCCACCTCACAAATTTGTTCAAACAGGGGATGCTGGTGTCGCCGTTCGTATTCATTCAACTTTTCCTTTTCATGAGGCTGCATCTTTCGGAATATGAGGAGGTTTGTGTACCCCCGTTCTTTGGTTCGTACCGCCAGTTCCAGCAATGTGTTGAAGGCTTGGTTTTCAATAAAGAGAAAGGCTTTTTTCATGTCAGGATCTCCTCCTCATCATAACCGTCCAGGTAATGGGAGGTGATATATCCCTTTTCGTCGATATCATGGAGAGGAGGTAGCTCCTTGTTGTCCGAGAATTCGAGAAAATCGGCTGCCTTATAGGGAGTTGTGGAACGAATGTAACGGGAACCGTCGATCTTCACATATTCAAGCTGATGTCCGGGTGCGATGCGGTGCTTTCCAATGGGGGTAACATATACATACTGAAAAGTAGTGGTTCCGGAATATGGAGAGAGTTCCTGCAATATATCGAGTCCCTTTTGAACCGAAGTGCGGAAGTGTTTGGCACCGACCACGGGCATGCAGTGAAACAGGTAATATGGAACAATACCCGTACAGAGAAAGGCCTCCAATAACTCGCGCATCGCCTTGACAGAATCATTGATTCCCTTCAGCAAGACGACTTGTCCCCGGACTGTAATTCCTTCACGGATCAATCGTTGATATGCACGGACTACTTCAGGTGTCAATTCATCCACATGGTTCAGCGATAAACCGATGGAAATATTTTTCGACATACGTGGTTCGTCATAGTCTATCTGTTGATAGCGGGCAATCATTTTCGCCAAGTCTGGTGTGACCTTGTCAGGGGCGAACAGAATGTTTCGGGTTCCGATACGTATGTTTCTGACATGAGGAATCGGAAAAACTTTATCCAACACCTTCTCCAGTAATCGGGGATCCATCAAGGGGTCTCCTCCGGTGATCAAAACGGTGCGAATACGACTGTCCGACTCTATAAAACGGATAGCCTTGTCAATGTCCTCATCGCTCATTCGTTTGGCGGAACCTGCCAGAGTGCGCGATTTTTTAAAGCAATACCGACAATAAGCAGAGCATTCAAAGTACGGGGTGAGTACTGCCCGGTCTTCATATACACGCTCCAATCCGTAGATCCCGTGATTGTTTTTTCCTTCTTCAAAAGGTTTTTCCGTACCAAAATCCAAAGCTTCATAGGGACTGGGAATAAACTGTTTGGCGACGGGATCGGATTGTTTGGCGAGTCGGGAAAGAGCCGGACTCATTTTGGTTCGGAATTTGCCGATTACATCCAACACCATTTCTCTCTCTGTACGATGGCCCTTTTCATTCGTAACGTTGCTCATTGTTTACCCTCCCCATAATAGGTGTAAGGAAGGACCGAGACAGGTGAGCAGTTACTCCACTCCAAGAAAAGAATCGAGCTAAAATTTACTGTGAATTCTGTGGTGTGTACATCTGCGCGACGGGTAGCACTATATTTATTTTTTGAAGGATTCTGTCAAGTGGCAGCCTGGTTCACCTAAATTGTATATCCTTCCGATGTATATTCTACCATTTCGCATTTGGGGAGTCGAGAGGAACAGTGTTTTTAATAGCGGAGAGTCCCAATAGTGAAATAAGAGGATTTTAACTCTGTTATAAAACAAAAAGAGCCTCACAAGGGAGGCTCAAAAGGTGGATCACAGGAAAAGGAGTGAGTGTCGGAAAGTACCCCTCAGCAGTAGCAGTTGTCGATCTGCTGCTTCACCCAATGGTTGGAGCAGCATTCGTTCAATGCCACTTCACGGCTATCCTCAATGGCGCTCCCACAAACTGGGCACACGTCCTGCGTTTGAGGGTTGGTGTGCATTGGAATCCCTCCCGATCAGGTTGATCTTATTATACTATAACAGATTATGAAAAGTAAACATCTGTGATACAACAAAATTTAAATTTAGGCGAAGCTGTTTTCGGATTTGTTCCATAACAAAACGGTCTCTTCACGTTTTATCACGGAAGCTCGACAGATACACATCTGGGGGGCGACAATCCGAGTCCATTCTGATTTTTTCTGACAGATCCAGATGATGATGGGGATGAATTTGTATCTTTTTTCACAAACACCTTGACTTTTGTCCATCCATCCCGTACAATCCTGTCTTAACAACAACTTGAGCAGGATTCACCGATGATGGGAAAAGTACCCGGGAACCGGGCAGCCAGAGAGGAAGCGTCCATGGGCTGCAAGCGCTTCTCTGTCCCGCCCCGGGGAAAGACACCTGGAGGTTCCGGACCGAACACCCGATGGGGTTGGTAGATTCGGACGTCAGCCGGACGATACCTGGCCTGAGCGGGAAGCGGAGGCAAAATCCGTTTCCAAAAAGGGTGGCACCGCGGGAAAATGTGAACCAATCTCTCGTCCCTGACAAGCAGGTCAGTGGCGGGAGATTTTTTATATTGCTTTTGAGGAGGCGGGAGTAAGTGAACTATCGGATCCCCCGTGGTACGTCGGATCTGTTACCCGGTGAAGTGGAAAAGTGGCAGTACATGGAGGAGAAGGCCCGGGAACTCTGCCGTCTCTATCACTTTTCCGAAATCCGCACCCCGATGTTTGAACAGACAGAGCTGTTTCGGCGTGGGGTGGGGGAGACCACGGATATCGTGGAGAAAGAGATGTACACATTTGAAGACCGGGGCGGACGCAGTCTGACCTTGCGACCGGAAGGGACAGCCTCTGTCGTCCGTTCCTTTGTGGAAAACAAGTTGTATGCCGGGCCGCAACCGACCAAGCTGTATTATATGGGGCCCATGTTCCGGTATGAACGTCCCCAGGCTGGACGGCAACGGCAATTTCATCAGTTTGGCGTGGAAGTGTTCGGGACGCGGGAACCCGAAGCGGATGCGGAGATTATTGACCTGGGTTACCGGTTTTACACCGCTGTCGGACTGAGGAAGGTCCGGGTGGAAGTAAACAGTGTCGGCTGTCCCCGCTGCCGGCCGGTTCATCGGGAGGCACTGGTGGAGTTTCTAAGCCCCCACCGGGAGGAGCTTTGCAAGGATTGCCAGTCCAGGCTGGAACGGAATCCGATGCGCGTGTTGGACTGCAAAAACGAGACCTGCAGCAGGTTGATTGAGGATGCTCCGAAAATGATCCAATTTCTTTGTGATGAATGCGCACCTCACTTTGATAGCGTGAAAGAGATTCTGGATCTCCTGGAAGTTCCCTATCAGATCCAACCCCGGCTGGTGCGAGGATTGGATTATTACACCCAGACCGCTTTTGAATACGTTTTGGAAGAGGCGGGGAGTGGTTCGTTGGGTGGGGGCGGCCGTTACAACGGTCTGGTGGAAGAAGTGGGAGGCCCGGATCTGCCGGGAATCGGCTTCGGTCTCGGCTTGGAGCGGGTGATCCTGGCTCTGGAGCAACAGGAGGTGAATCTGCCGATCCGCCGGGGAGTGGACTGTTTCCTGATCACCTTGGGTGCCGCGACCAAAAAACGGGGGATCTCCCTTTTGAAACAACTCCGGGAGGCGGGTCTCTCCGCCGAACGGGATTATCTTGATCGAAAACTCAAAGCCCAACTGAAGGCCGCTGACCGGTCCGGAGCGACGCATGTGGCCATTCTGGGTGAGAATGAACTGGAGGAAAACCGGATTGTGGTCAAAAACTTGGCCACCGGTGAACAGGAGACGATCCAGCTGGACCAACTGACGGATTATATTCGTAATGCATGTACAAGATAGGCTGAGAAAAGAGGGATTTCCATGGAGTCGAGTTTTAAGAACCATGACTGCGGTTTGTTGACCAAGGAATATGTGGGCTCGACGGTCATACTTAACGGCTGGGTCCGGAAGTGGAGGAACTTGGGCGGCTTGATCTTCCTGGATCTGCGGGATCGTTCCGGTACGGTTCAGGTGGTGATCAACCCGGAGGTATCCCCAAAAGCGGCGGAAATCGCCGACAAGGTGCGGAGCGAATATGTGCTGGCGGTTCAGGGGGAAGTGGTGGCTCGATCGGAAGAGACGGTCAACCCCAAGATGGAGACGGGGGAGATTGAGGTGCTGGCACGGGAAGTGGAAGTCCTGAATGCTTCCAAAACCCCTCCTTTTACAGTGTCCGATGAGATTGATGTGGAGGAGACCACCCGCCTGAAGTATCGCTATCTCGATCTGCGCCGCCCGATGATGCAAGAGACGCTACTCCTCAGACACCGGGCGATGCAGATTGTGCGTCGCTTTCTCGATGCACACGGATTTATCGAAGTGGAAACCCCGATGTTGACCAAGAGCAGCCCGGAGGGGGCCCGAGACTACCTGGTACCGAGCCGGGTACATGAAGGGGAATTTTACGCCCTGCCTCAATCCCCTCAGATCTTCAAACAACTGTTGATGGTCTCAGGTTTGGAACGTTATTTCCAAATCGTCCGCTGTTTCCGGGATGAGGATCTGCGGGCGGATCGTCAGCCGGAATTTACCCAGATCGATATCGAGGCCTCCTTTCTGGAGACGGAAACTCTGATGGCGATGATGGAGGAAATGGTGGCGGAATTGTTCCGGGAAACCATCGGTGTCGAAGTGGAACGCCCTTTCCGTCGGATTCCGTATCAAGAGGCGATGGATCGGTTTGGCAGTGACCGTCCCGACCTTCGCTTTGGCATGGAACTGGTGGACCTGTCCGAGATGGTGAAAGAGAGCGCCTTCAAGGTGTTCGCCTCCACTGTGGCCGATGGGGGACGGGTCAAGGCGATCAATGTGAAGGGAAAGGCCGACTGGAGCCGCAAGGTGATCGATTCCTGGGGAGAAGTGGCTCAGCAATTAGGGGCCAAAGGATTGGCCTGGCTCGCTGTCCGGGAAGCGGGAACCAAGGGGCCGGTGGCCAAGTTTCTTTCCGAACGCGAATGGCATGACATCATGAAGGCGACGGAAGCGGAGACCGGTGATCTTCTCCTTTTCGTTGCCGACCGTCCCCGGGTGGTGAATGAGGTGTTGGGAGAACTGCGGGTCCGCCTGGCCAAGGAGCTGGATCTGATCCCGGCAGGAGTTTACCAATTCGCTTGGGTGACCCATTTCCCCCTGCTCTCATATGATGAGGAAGAGGGCCGCTATCATGCGGAACACCATCCCTTCACCAGTCCGGTGGATGAGGATATTCCGTTGTTGAAGACCGACCCTTCCCAAGTCCGGGCGAAAGCTTACGATATGGTGTTGAATGGGTATGAAATCGGCGGGGGAAGCCGGCGCATCCATCGTCGCGAGATCCAGGAAATGATGTTTGAAGCTTTGGGTTTCACGATGGAAGAGGCGAAGGCGCAGTTTGGCTATCTGTTGGAGGCTTTTGAATACGGGGCACCGCCCCACGGGGGAATCGCCTTTGGTTTCGATCGTCTGGTGATGCTGTTGGCCGGCCGCAGTAACCTGCGGGACACGATCGCATTCCCCAAGACTGCCAGCGCCACCTGTCTCATGACGGGAGCTCCATCACCGGTCTCGAAACATCAGTTGGATGAGCTCCATATCACCCACAGGGAGCGGGAGACTTCCCGTCAGTGAGAAATGGGTCGAATCAGACACAAACTTCCGCTTGATAAAGATCCGACGCATGTGGTAATATAAAATCACAAAAAGAGCCCTGAGATGTTCGTGAACCACCGACAGTTTTGAGCCAACACCTTCTAAACGGGAGCCTGTGTCATCTGTGAGCGCAAATGCCCTTTCCGGGACTTGTTAACACGGGTGCAGGGCACCCACCTGCCACGAGCAGGTTCAAAACTTAGGGAGCCACGGCATAATGGGGCTCTTCTTTTTTTATTCGTTTTAAAATCCCACTCTTTCTTGGATACTAAAGGGAAGCGGTCTGTGGACAAACTTTTGAAGGATGTTGATCATGAAACTTGGTGTGGATATTGACGGAACGATCAAAAGGACGCAAGAAGCGGCTGTCCGCTGCTTCAACGAAGAACTCAACCGCTCTGTCCGTTGCGAGGAGGTTCGGGATTTTCATCTGGATCGGGCCTACGGTCTGAACCGGAAAGAGGGCAGAAGACTGTGGCGAAAATTGGAGGCCAAAATCTACACTCTTGGGGTTCCCCTGGAAAATGCCGCTCCTGTTCTCCGCGATCTGAAGGAAAAAGGTCATGAAGTCTTTTTCATCACCGCCCGTCCTGGGATTCCGGAGATCACCCGGGTGACGGAGGATTGGCTTCGTAAACACGGGTTTCCTTACGATGGCGAAAACTTGTTTATGGGGTCACAGGACAAAGCGAAGGTGGCCCAAAAGCTCGGTGTGGAACTCTTTTTTGAAGACGCACCACAACATTTGGACCGACTGGTAGCGGCGGGAATCCCTACAGTGGTGATGGATGCGCCCTATAATCGGAATTACCGGAATGAACTGCCCCGGATCACCGGTTGGGACGAAGCAGAACCGTTGATTGAGCAGATGGAGGAGAAAATCAGAAGGAACAGTTGATGTTGATGGAGAAAGGTTAGTCCCTGTTTTGATTCCGCCTTTTCACAGGCGGTTTTTATATGATATACAACATTTCTCCCTGCAACCGGAAGATTCCTGCTTGTCCAAAATCAGTGATGTCGTTATTATCAATGATAGTGAATTGAATTGCCTAAAGATTGGAAATGGCGGGCGGGGGAATCCGCGTGAAGTGTGAAAAAGGGGGGAGTACAAGCATCGGATCAAGGAAGCATACTTTATCCGCGGGAGGTTCATTCAGTTACCCAAAAAACTGAAGGAGGCTTCATCATGAAAAAATTTACGGCATGGGCGCTCTGTATCGCCTTGATTCTGACCTTGGTGCAGGCGCCAGTACAGGCGGCTGCACCTGACAATCCCTCCAAACATGCCTTTGACAATAAGATCATCAAAGGATCCAGGTGGATAATATCTACCGTCACATTCACCATCTGTCCGAGGTGATCGGTCCGAGAGTGGCCGGAACGGATGCTGAACTGCAGACGGTTGAATATTTGGCGGAGGAATTTGAGCGATACGGTTATGATGATGTGCAGGTGCAACCTTTCACCTTTGCCGGTGGAACCACTTCTTACAACGTGATTGCCACCAAGCGGTCCCACCCCAATCATGACACGGGTCAGATCATCGTTGTCGGTGCCCATCATGACTCGGTGCGCAATGCGCCGGGAGCCAACGATGATGCCTCCGGCACAGGTGTACTGTTGGAAATGGCCCGTGTCCTGAAAAACATGCCGACGGATACGGAGATTCGTTTTATCGCCTTTGGTGCCGAAGAGCGGGGTCTTGTCGGTTCCCGCCATTATGCATCCACATTGACCAAGGACGAAGTGGAACGGACGGCAGCCATGTTCCAGATGGATATGATCGGTAGTCGAGACGCCGGGAATTTGACGATGTTTACTGTGGATGGGCAGAAGAATACTGTGACCGACTTGGCTGCCTCTGCCGGCGTGCGGGTGTCACAGAAGATTCCCCCTTTCAGCATGCTGGGACGGAGTGACCATGTACCGTTTTACGAGTTGGGCATACCAGCCGCGCTTTTTATCCATACACCTCTGGAGCCCTGGTACCACTCCCCGGATGACACCATCGACAAGATCAGCAAGGAGAAATTGCAAGATGTGGCCTATATCGTCGGCTCCGCCCTCTACCGGAAAAATAACCCGCCACCTCTTATAGGTGGCGGGTTTTTATTTTTCATCTGGTGGAGATTGTTTCACCCATTGGATGAAATCCTTCAATTTTTTTTCATACCCGATGTCGGTGGGGTGGTAGAAGGTTTTGCCCGTGTGTTCATCGGGCAGGTATTGCTGGTCTACATATCCTCTGGGGAAGCTGTGGGGATACAGATAGCCGACTCCCCGCCCTTGGGCTTTGGCCCCCTTGAAATGGGTGTCCCGCAGATGGGGGGGAACTTCTCCCCGGACTTCCTGTTTCACTGCATCCATCGCTTGGGCGATCCCCTGATAGACGGCATTGCTTTTGGGAGCAGTGGCAATGTAGATCACCGCTTCCGCCAAGGGAATCTGGGCTTCGGGAAGGCCAATATGCTCCACCGCTTGGGCTGCGGCGGAGGCGATCAGGAGAGCCCGGGGATCGGCCATGCCTACGTCTTCGGCGGCGTGGATAAACACCCGCCGGGCGATGAAGCGGGGGTCCTCTCCGGCATGAATCATCTTGGCCAGATAATACAGGGCGGCATCGGGATCGGACCCCCGCATGCTTTTGATAAAAGCTGAGATCGTGTCATAGTGGTTGTCTCCGCCTTTGTCATAACGGACGATTTTACGCTGGATGGATTCCTCCGCCACCTCCGGGGTGATCCGACGAATGCCGTTTTCTTCCGGAGAAGTGGTGGTGACAGCCAACTCCAGAGCATTGAGCATGTTGCGGGCGTCTCCGCCGGCGGCCCGGACGATGTGATCCAGAGCCTCCTCTTCCACCTGAGTCCGGAAGTTCCCAAGACCACGCTCTTCATCTGTGAGGGCGCGGCGGGCCAAGGATTTCAGGTTTTCCTCAGTCAGGGGATACAACTGAAAAAGGCGGGAGCGGGAGAGAAGGGCGGAGTTCACTTCAAAAGAGGGATTCTCCGTGGTTGCCCCGATCAGGATGATTGTTCCATCTTCCACGAAGGGGAGAAGGGCATCTTGCTGGGACTTGTTGAAACGGTGGATTTCGTCGATAAACAGCAAGGTGCGCAAGTTATACATTCCCAGCTGTTCTTTTGCGTCCCGGGTGATACGGCGGATCTCGGCCACCCCGGCGATTACAGCGTTCAACTGTTCAAAACGGGCTTGGGTCGTATTGGCAATCACTTTGGCCAAAGTGGTTTTTCCCGTTCCCGGAGGGCCGTAAAGAAGTATAGATGAAAGTTGGTCCGCTTCGATGGATCGGCGCAACAATTTGCCGTGTCCCAGGATGTGGGATTGACCCACGATTTCGTCCAAGGTGCGGGGGCGCATTCGTGCCGCCAGAGGAGCTGTATTTTCTTTTTCCTGTTCTTGTCCGTAATCGAAAAGATTCATGGAAGATCAGACGCTTGCCGTCACCACAGGATCCTGCGGTCAGCGGTGGCGTCTTCCTCCTTTCTGTTATGCTTTTAAAGCCGGGTGCTGTTTGAAGATATTGTACAATAGAATGGACCGGCTTTTGAAGGGAGTGGGCGGTGCCCTCCCCTTTGCCCTTTCCTTTATGCCAACTTGTGTTACACTAGCTGTGATGTCCTGTTCGGAGGGTTTGATCAACGCGAATAGAAGGGTTGATGATTTGAAATTGGCAACAGGTGAAGAGAAGCGAAGCGTACGAAGCATCCGCCCGAAGGGGCGGCCTTTTCTGATCCGGTGGAGTGCCTTTATGGCGGGGCTCTGGGTGATGTCTTTGGGAATCGCGGTGATGATCCGAGCCGAAATGGGACTGGCTCCCTGGGATGTTTTCCATATGGGACTGGCTTCTGTCACCCCGTTGACTGTGGGAATGTGGTTACAACTGGTCGGGGTGGCGGTGGTGACTCTTGCTGCGGTCATTGCCTGGAAGTTGCCGGGGTGGGGAGCAATCATCAATATGATGTTGATGGGATGGTTTGTGGACGGTTGGTTGTGGACTGGTTGGCTGGAAACCCCGGATTCTCTTTGGGGCCAATCTATCATGTTGCTGACGGGACTGGCTTTGATCGGTCTGGGCAACGGTCTCTACATCGCACCGCGCTTAGGAGCCGGTCCCAGGGATGCGCTGGTGCTGGTTCTGTCGGAAAAGACAGGCTCTCCTCTCAGCCGGGTCCGCCTCCTGTTGGAGGTGGGGGTGTTGATTGCGGGTTGGTTGTTGGGTGGTCCCGTCGGAGCGGGGACGTTGCTTTTTTCGGTGTCGATTGGGCCGATGATGCAACTTTCCATACAATTTTGGGATAAAATGATGAAACAGTGGTTGGGAAGAGGTGACGCGATTGAAAGTATCCACCAAAGGAAGGTACGGATTGACGATCATGATGGATTTGGCGGCCCGGTTCGGGGAGAAGCCGGTTTCGCTGAAAAGCGTAGCCGAGCGGCACAACCTGTCCGAGCACTACCTGGAACAGTTGGTGGCACCCCTGAGAAACGCAGGATTGGTTAAAAGTGTACGGGGAGCATACGGAGGGTATAAACTTTCCCGTTCACCGGAGGAAATTACTGCAGGGGATGTGATCCGTGTCCTGGAAGGGCCGATCAGTCCGGTGGAATTTACAGAGGAAGAAGATCCCGGTCGGCGGGAGCTCTGGCGTAAAATCCGGGACGCGATCGCAGAGGTGATGGACAACACCACCTTGGCGGACCTGAACAGCCATTCCTCCGACGGGGATCAGGATTCCTATATGTTTTACATCTGAAGGATGAAGGTGAAGAAGGATGGCGATATATCTGGATCATGCGGCAACCACCCCGGTGCATCCTCGGGTGAAAGAAGCGATGCTGCCCTTTCTGGGTGAGAAATACGGAAACCCCTCCAGTATTCACGGTTTTGGACGGGAGATCCGCAATGCTGTCGATCGGGCCCGGGACCAGGTGGCCCGAGGGCTGAACGCCGATTCCGGGCAGTTGATCTTCACCAGTGGAGGCACCGAGGCAGACAATCTGGCATTGACCGGTGTCGCCCTCGCTCTTCGAGAACAAGGGAAAGATCATGTGATCACCTCCCGAATCGAGCATCTTGCCGTCTTGGACACGTGTAAATTTTTGGAACGAATCGGCTTCCGTGTCACTTGGCTTACGGTGGATGATACTGGCCGGGTATCTCCGGAAAGGGTGCGGGAAGCTTTGGATGAAGAGACGGCGATCCTCAGTGTGATGTATGGAAACAATGAAGTGGGCACCTTGCAACCGGTGGCGGAGATCGGGGAGATTGCCAGGGAGAACGGGGTCTTCTTCCATACCGATGCCGTCCAGGCCTTCGGTACAGAGAAGATCGATCTGAAAAGTCTTCCCGTGGATCTCTTGACGGTCTCCGGCCACAAGATCAACGGACCCAAAGGAGTGGGCGCCCTCTGGATCGGAAGGAATGTTCCCCTCCAACCCCTTCAACACGGAGGGATGCAAGAGAAGCGGCATCGAGCGGGGACGGAGAACATCCCCGGTATCGTCGGTTTTGGTGAGGCCGCGGAGTTGGCCACTCTTCACCGGGAAGAACACCGGCAACAGACACATTGTTGCCGCAAAGCGATGTTGGAGGAACTGGACGCCGCAGATATCCAGTATTATGTGAACGGTCATCCCGAGCATCATTTGCCTCATATTCTCAACCTCAGCTTTCCGGGAGTTGATACGGAAGTGATGCTGATGAACCTGGATCTGGAGGGAGTGGCCTGTGCCAGCGGCTCCGCCTGCACCTCCGGCACGTTGGAGATCTCCCACGTGTTGGAAGCGATGGGACTGTCGGAGGACCGCATGCGCTCCGCCATCCGGTTTAGCTTCGGGATGGGGAACACCGAGGAAGAAGTGCGGATCGCGGCCCAAAAGGTGGCCAATGTGGTCCGGCGGCTCACCGACAAATAGAGACACCGGGCAATATAGAGAATGAACTCCATCAGCCGGCGAGCATTCGTTGGCTTTTTTGCGTTCAATTGCATTTTCCCCAAGATGGTATAGAAGCCGTCCTGTAATCATGACAACCACTTCACGTTTTGGAGAATTCATGGTATATTTAGCTATTGACTAATTTATTTAGGCTGTAGCTTACATAGGGGGTGAGCGGGTGCTCATATGGATGTTGCGAAAAGTCATGGCAGAAAGAGGCATTTGGAAAGGAACGGAATTGGCCCGTCTGTTGGAAGAAAAAGCAGGATACCGTTTATCCGCACCATCGATCAGCGCATTGATGAACGGATCACCCAAACAGATGAAGGCTGAAACCTTGGATGCCCTATGCACGGCGTTGGAGTGTACACCCAATGATTTGTGGGTTCATACTCCAATAAAAGATTCAACCGGAGAGGAGAAAAAGTATGGCTGAGAGAAATATCTTGCTGTTTGGAGATCCCATCCTCCGAAAGAGGGCCAGACCGGTCCATCAGATCACCCCTAAAATAGAAAAACTGCTGGATGATCTGGCTGATACGCTGTATGCCAAGCCGGGGAGAGCCGCATTGGCCGCCCCGCAGGTGGGGATGCTGTGGAGAGTGATTGTGATTGACGGTGCCGAAGGATTAATCGAGCTGATCAATCCCGAGATCCAAGAGAGTCACGGCGAACAGGTCGGTCCGGAAGCCTGCTTATCGTATCCCGGATATACCGGAATTGTGAAACGGGCGAAGTATGTGAAAGTGAAAACCCTGAACAGACATGGGGAGACATGGTTCCTCGAAGGAGAAAATCACTTGGCAAGATGTATTCAACACGAAATCGATCACTTGAACGGAGTCCTTTTCATCGATCATATTCGAGGAAATCATCTCTACCATGATCAAACCAAACAGCCTGTCCATCTCCTCGATGCACTTCGTTTGGCGGGGCGAAAGCCACAGTGACAGGAGTTTTGTATCCTTGTTTGCTTGACCTGAGAAAAGCCGTTTTCCAGCCAGCGAAATCGGCTGTTTTTGTATCTGAATTCAGTCTCCGTTCCAAAGAGTGGGAGCCATATTGGTTGGCTCCCCTGCAGCATGGGACAGCATCGAATCCCGATTCTGACAAGTCGGTTTTTGTCTCTTTCGATTGTGGGATT
Organism: Kroppenstedtia guangzhouensis; assembly: GCF_014637345.1. Taxonomy (GTDB): domain Bacteria; phylum Bacillota; class Bacilli; order Thermoactinomycetales; family DSM-45169; genus Kroppenstedtia; species Kroppenstedtia guangzhouensis. The sequence continues at coordinate 356,688 of NZ_BMEX01000002.1, read as the reverse complement.
TTTGTTTCGACACCATCCCGGTATGGATGATCAACACACCTGCCTATGCCAACAAGCCGGTCTCCGCTTCAGCGGTGGCCGGCTTATTGGCATGGTGGTTCAGGATTTCAGGGTTGCCAGCAACTGTTGTTCCCGTTCCCGGGAGATTCCCGCCTTCCGTTTGAGGGAACGGGGACGGGTTTGGTCCCAGATCAGGGTGTCCTGCATCGTTTCCGCCAGGGTTCGGAGTGAAAGCCCTTCACTGAGAGCTTTTTGGTTCCCGATCTCCAGCATTCCTTGAATCGGACCGTTCTTCTCCACCCAGGGACCGGTTTGGGGGAGCCAGAGAGGAAGTTCCATCCAGGGTTCGACTCCATGTCGATACAGCAGTGCATCCTTCATCCAAATGAGGGAAGCGCGGCTGTTCAAGGCCTGGATGCCGGTCAGCAGAAACTCTTCCATGGTTATGGGAGAGGCGGGGCCGACAGCGTTATAGATGCCGGTTTTCCTCTTTTCTGTGAGGGACAGCATCCAGTCTGCCAAGTCGCGGACATCGATCCATTGCACCTGTCGTTTTGGATGCCCGGGAGCTAGGATTCCTCCCCCTTCTGCCAGCCGGGCAGGCCAGTAGGTGAAGCGGTCGGTGGGATCAAAGGGACCGACGATCAAGCCGGGACGGAGAACGAGGGATCTCCTGGGGAGAGCCTGTTCCACTTCTTTTTCACACATGGCTTTCAGGGGGCCGTAAGTATCCGGGGTGACTTCCTCCGGGGACAGGGATCCCAGGTCAGCCAAGGGGGCGGTCTCATCCTGACCGCTTTGGGCAAAGGCAGCATAGGCGGAAATACTGGAGACAAAAGTGTAATGACCGATGTGATCCGCCAGCAGCCGGGCCGAGTCCCGGACCAGACGGGGAAGATAACCACTGGTATCGATGACGGCGTCCCAATACCGGTCCCGCAAGGGAGAGAGTTCCCCGTCCCGGTCTCCGTGGATGGTTTCCACCTCCGGGAACAGCCCGGGGGCGGTGATCCCCCGGTTGAACAGAGTGACTTCCACTCCTCTGGAGAGAGCGGTTTCGGTCATATGGCGTCCCAAAAAGGAGGTTCCGCCCAGGATCAGCAGTTTCACATGATCTTCCTCCTTTAGAAGATGATCCGGCAATTCATCCGTGGGATTTGGTATCTTCCATTGCCATTTCAGGCAGCCTTTCCTTGGGAGGAAAGGACTGCTCGTGGTTTATGGGTGCCGAAACCGGAGGAAACCTGCCGGATCGTGACAGGGGGCGTGCCCGGTTCATTCCCGGTAACGGTCCAGGTGGAGATGGTGGGCTCTATGAATTTCTCCGAGGTCGGGAGGGAAATTACTGGGTTACTCCCCCTGTTTGGGGAGCTTCCAACTCTTTCCCAAGAGAGAAGATCTTCCTTTTTTACTCATCGTTCTCCTCCTTTTTCGGTTGGGGGTAAACGGTCATCACCATGCGGTAGGACCGGCCGCCGGCACCGGATTGGTACCGGGAGGCCAGTTCTTCCACCAGTCGGACATAATCCCGGACAAAGGCTTCCCGCTCCTGTTCATCAGCCAACCGGATTTCCGTGTCCAAAGAGGCGCTGGGCACCGGTTCCTCCTCTTCCGACTGTTCGATCAGGCGAATGGCGTCACCCCGGACCTTTTCGGTCATGTGGATGAGATGGGCAAGGGTGGTGCGGTCCTTTAATCCTTCCAGTGCCTGTGGACTCAGCCCCAAGGTGTCTGCCAGCAGGAAGGAGCGAGCGATGGATTGGTATAGGACTTCCACCAGATTTTTCACCTGCCGGCTTCCCACCCGGCGAACCAAACCCACTTTTTCCAGGGCCTTCAGGTGGTAGTTCACCCGCTGGGGAGATTCTCCCAAGGCCCGGCCCACCTCTGCGGCGGATGCGGGTTCCGACAAACGGGTGAGGATCTCCCCCCGTAAAGGATGAAGTAGGGCGGCGGCTTGTTCTGGATCTTCCACCCGGTAGGTCTCTTCAATGTATCCGTGGTTCATCAGGGCAGCATCCTTCGAATATGTTTTTTCGTAAAAATATATTATTGCGTAATGGGTTTGTTGTCAATCATTTTTCTCCACTTCTTTCCCCCTTTGTCCCTGAATACATGGAATCGGCGCTGATTTCCCTCTATACTGAGGTAGAGAGAACATCCGATCGGCAGAGGTGCTTGTCATGGAACAACAACCGGGCCTGGATCTCTTTGCGGGGGAAGGATATCTCAAGGGCTCCCTGGTACAGGAGATCTTTTACAATGAAGAAAATCAATACGGTGTGTTTACGTTGCGGGTGACAGAATCCTCCGAACCCCTGGACAAGGAAGAAGTCGTGGTGGTGGGCAATATGGTGCTACCCCATCCCGATGAAACGGTGGTGGTCTACGGAGATTGGAAGGAGCATCCAAAGTACGGTCGCCAATACCGGATCCGTCATATGAAAAAAGTGCTCCCCCAGACCCGGGAAGCTGTCGCCAAATATCTCTCCAGCGGTCTGTTTCCCGGTGTCGGAAAGAAGACAGCGGAGAAGATTGTGGATTTTCTGGGACCCGACGTACTGGAAAAAGCAGCTGTGGATCCCGAAATTCTGAAAAGAGTGCCGGGGATCACAGAGTCACGGGCCAACACGATCGCCGACGGACTCAGGGAGCATCAAGCCCTGGAGCAGGCGTTGGTTCAGTTGTATCAGTTAGGGTTGGGGCCGGCCATCGCTCTCAAAGTAGTGCAAACATACAAGGAAGCCACTTTGGATATCATTCGCCAAAATCCATATCGCCTCATCGAAGAGGTGGAGGGGATCGGTTTTCGCCGGGCTGATGAAATTGCACGGAAGAGAGGGTTGGCGCCGGACTCGCCGGAACGGTTCCAGGCGGCGACCCTGTTTGCCCTTCGGGAAGCTTCACTCTCCCGGGGGCATGTCTATGTGACTGAAGAGCAGTTGACCCGTGAGATCAATGTGTTGTTGACCCCCCAGGGGAAGGATTTGTTTTCTTCGTCGGAGCGAAAGAAGTACCTGGAGCGGATGGCGCAAGAAGAGCGAATCGTCGAAGACCACGGGAAATATTATCTGCCTTCCCTCTTCTACGCGGAACACGGAGCGGCGATTCGGGTGCGGGATTGGCTGGAACAAAAGTTGGAGCCCACCCCCGCTCGGGAGTTGTTTGAGGCGGTGGGAGTAGTGGAGGAAGAGCTGAAAGTTTCTTATGCGGATCGGCAACGGGAAGCCATGACTATGGCCGTCGACTCCCCGGTGATGATCTTGACCGGGGGTCCCGGAACGGGGAAAACAACAGTGATCCGCGGTATCTGTCATCTTTTTGCCAAACTGAACGAGTGCTCTTTGGATCCGGCTCACTATGAGACGTCGGGTAAGCCTTATCCCATTCGTTTGGCAGCTCCCACAGGTCGGGCGGCCAAGCGGATGTCGGAAGCGACGGGTCTGCCGGCGATGACCATTCATCGGCTGCTTGGCTGGAAGGGAGATTTTTTTGAACGGGATGCGGATCATCCGATCGAGGGGTCTCTGTTGATTGTGGATGAGGTGTCCATGTTGGATATTTGGCTGGCCAATCAGCTGTTTCGGGCCGTGCCCCGGGGGATGCAGGTGGTTCTGGTGGGGGATGATGACCAGCTTCCCTCCGTTGGACCGGGACGGGTACTTCAGGACTTGCTTCAGGTGGAGGCGATCCCCAGGGTGGAATTGACGGAGATTTATCGTCAGGAGGAGGGTTCCTCCATTATCGGGTTGGCCCACGCCCTGAAAAAAGGGGAAGTGCCTGACGATTTGACGGATCCCATGCCGGATCGCCGTTTTTTTCCCTGTAACCGGGATCAAGCAGTGGATGTGATCCTACAGACGTACCAACAGGCGCTTTACAAAGGGTATACCCTGTTTGATGTACAGGTGCTGGCTCCCATGTACAAAGGGGCGGCAGGGGTGAACCGGATCAACGAAGAGATCCGCCAAGCAGTGAATCCGGCCAAGCCCGGCCGCAAAGAGATCCGCTGGGGTGAGTCGGTCTTTCGTCATGGAGATAAAGTTCTCCAGTTGATGAATCACCCCGAGCATCCAGTCTACAACGGGGATATGGGTCTGATCACGGCGATGGACGAGGAGGCGGGAAAGGATGAACCGGTGCTTTGGGTGCAGTTTGACCGGCAAGAAGTCCCTTATAAGCGAAGTCAATTGAATCAACTCTCCCTGGCTTACGCTTGTTCGGTTCACAAGGCACAGGGGTCGGAGTTTGCCATTGTCATCTTTCCCGTCTTGAAGGCGTACCGACGCATGTTGAAACGAAATCTGATTTACACCGGGATCACGCGCAGCAAATCTTACCTGATTTTATGTGGAGAGAAAGAAGCCTTGGATGAAGGAGTGAGGCAAGGGGAACGGGAGGAGCGGAACAGCCAGCTGGCCGATCTGATCCAACTGGAATGGTAGGGCGTAATAACCGGAAAATGGGCGGAGAAGGGGGCGTGTATTGCCATCGCGAGAACTGGAGCGAAACAATCCTGGTGAGACTTGTGCCCCATGGGTGCATCGGTCGCGTGGTAACACACGATCTCCTCAAACAAAAGATGGCGAATCAACAGCTCTGAATGGTAAGGATCCCCCAGCATGGTGATCGGGAAGGGCTCCATACTAAGAGAAGCGGAAGGAGTGAGGTTCCTTGCGCAAATCTCAGGACGTCATCGGTCTTCCGGTCATCCATGTGGGAACGGGCAAACGATTGGGTACAGTTCGGGATCTGCTGTTTGACGAGAATCAGCGGATGGTTGGGCTGTTGTTGGAAAACGGGGGATGGATCCGAAAGGGGCGCTATCTCCCTTTCACAGGAATCTCCTCGTTGGGTGCCGACGCAGTGATTGTGGACAGCGGTGCGGACATCCGCCCGCTGGAAGAAGGGGAGAGGGGCTGGTTCGGCCTGCTCACCGGCCAGCGTAAGCTAAAAGGGCGCTCGGTAATGATGTCCAACGGGCGTGAGCTGGGAATGGTGGAAGATGTCTATTTTATGGAGGATATGGGAATCCTGATGGGGTACGAGTTGTCCGATGGATTTATCAGCGATCTTCGTGAAGGGCGGAAAGTGTTTCGCCCAAACTCCCCCCTAACCTGGGGAGAGGATGTGCTGATCGCATCCATGGAGGGACAACTTTCCCAGGACGTATGAGAAAGTAGGGATTTCCGATGCTCCGCTGTCCCAATTGCCGAACCCATGATTTGGGAAAAATCGGAACCAACCAGTTTTATTGCTGGGGGTGTTTTATTGAATTGTCGGTGGCCGACGGGAAGATCACTTCCATCCATCAAGTGGAGGAAGACGGCACACTGAGTTCGTTGAACGATTTGTTTTTTGATCGGAACCAGGATTCCATTTCCATGTAATCAGGAGGGGGATTGTTATGAAACGCTCGATCCTGTCCGCCCTGTTCATCAGTTCTGCCGCAGTCCTGTTGTTCCGTCGCTCCCGTCAAAACCACTCCATCATGGATCAAATGATGGAAAACATCCAGAGACGTGCTCCCGGATGGATGCGAAACATGAAACTGAGTGCGGCGATCACCGGGATTATTTCTCGAACCATGGGAAGGAAAATGATCCGCCGTTTCAGCCGCTGACCCATCCTTTGTCCCGTTCATTGGATACCTGATACCCCTTCTGAGACAGTTATAAGCGAAGGCAGTCTTTGAAAAAGGCTGGATGACTGCACCCCCGGAAGCGTCAGCTTCCGGGGGTTTTACGATTGGTTGGGTAAACGCCGGGGGTTGGACATATACTGAATCAAGAAGTCCGGGGAGGTGAACCTATGGATCGGTTGACGCAAAGCCGTTGGCTGGGAACGGCTTTGCTGATTCTAGTGATTTTAGGCATTCTTTTTTTGCTGGTTCAGATTGAACCGCTGATCCGGGCGGTATTTCTCTTTGTCAAAGCGGTGTTGGGTCCTTTTCTGGTCGCAGTAATCATCTCCTATCTTCTGAATCCGGTGGTCAATCTGTTGGCCAACCGTTCCCTTCCCCGCTCCCTGGCTGTTCTGCTGATCTACTCTTTGTTCATCGGTGCAATCGCCATCGTTTTGACCAATCTGGTTCCACTGTTCAATACACAATTGGCCGAGCTTTCCGAACACCTGCCGGAATGGAACGCCCGGGTTCAGTCCTGGATCGATCAATACAACCACAGCAAAGATTCCCTTCCGGAGAGCGTCCGGCTGGGAATTGAGAAGTCCCTCGATCGACTGGAAGGGGCTGTCACTGACGGGGTGGGAAATCTGATGGATTCCCTGGGATCCACCCTTAATCAACTGTTCCTGGTGGTGATCATTCCCTTCCTTGCCTTTTACATGTTGAAAGATGTGGACGTGATCGAAAAGTCAGTGATTACATTGCTTCCCGTCCGTCGTCGGAAGGAAGTGCTCCACTTGTTTCGGGATGTGGATGAAGCTTTGGGCAATTACATCCGGGGACAGTTGCTCGTCTGTGCCGGTGTGGGTATATTGGCTTATATCGGGTATCTGATTATTCACTTGCCCTATGCCCTGATTCTCGCCATGCTGGTGGCTGTCTTCAATGTAATTCCGTATCTGGGTCCCTTTTTCGGAGCGCTCCCTGCATTGTTGGTGGCGATGACCATCTCTCCTGAGAAGATGATTGCAGTCATCATTGTCAATCTGCTAGTTCAGACGGTGGAGGGAAATATTCTCTCCCCCCAGATCGTGGGCAAGACTCTGCATATGCACCCTTTGTTTATTATATTTGCCCTCTTGGTGGGAGGGGAAGCGGGTGGAATCATCGGCCTGATTTTGGCGGTTCCCTTCTTTGCCGTGGTCAAAGTGATTGTGGAACATGTGGTGGATCACTACACGAAAAAACAGTCCTGAAGTAGGTATGAAGTGAGGGTCATTCGTAGTATAATAGGCAAGACAAACTGTTTTCATAACTCGTAAATGCGTTGATGGAACCGAAGTAAACCGGATGCCCGTCCAGAGAGAAAGGTCCCCGGCTGAAAGGCCTTTTGCGGAAGCAACGGTTGAAAGCCAGTTCCGGAGTGCGGGTGGAGCCCGCCGGCGACGCCAAAGTGTATCTAATTTCAAGTCCGCGATGTACAGGGAGAGGCCGGTGTGAGCCGCGCAGATTTTTTGTACTCATCAGTACAAGTCTCGCCTTGCGCTTTGTCCAAGGGATCGGAGACGGCCCTCACCCTGCCCGGCCCCGGCAAGGGGTTTACCGGACACGCCTGCGCCGTTATCTTTTTCGAGAGACCTCCGCCTGGAATGCGGGGTAATCGGGGTGGTACCGCGGGAACCTTTCTCGTCCCTGAGGGGATGAAAGGTTTTTTTATTTTGGTTGAAGGGGATGAAACCGATGAAGGGGAATGAAATTCGGCAAAAATTTCTTGACTTCTTCAAGGAGAAAGGACATCGGGTGGAACCCAGCGCTTCCTTGGTGCCGGTGGACGACCCGTCTCTCCTGTGGATCAACAGCGGGGTGGCCACGTTGAAGAAATACTTCGACGGCCGGGTGAAGCCAGAAAATCCCCGGATAGTCAACGCTCAAAAATCGATCCGGACCAACGATATCGAAAATGTAGGGTACACGGCCCGTCACCAGACCTTTTTTGAAATGCTGGGCAACTTCTCCATCGGTGATTATTTCAAGGAAGAGGCCATTCATTGGGCCTGGGAGTTTTTGACAGATCCTGCCTGGATGGGGATGGATCCCCAACGACTTTCAGTCACCATTCATCCCGAGGATGATGAAGCTTATCGGATCTGGCATGAACAAGTGGGGATTCCCAAAGAACGAATCATCAAACTGAAAGAGAATTTCTGGGATATCGGGGAAGGACCCAGCGGACCCAACACGGAGATTTTCTACGATCGGGGGGAATCCTATGGGGCTCCTGATGATCCGGAATGCTATCCCGGGGGGGAAAATGAACGCTATCTGGAGGTTTGGAACTTGGTCTTCTCCCAATACAATCACAATCCCGACGGTAGCTACACCCCTTTGCCCAAGAAGAATATCGATACCGGGATGGGCCTGGAGCGAATGGCATCAGTCATGCAGGATGTCCCGACCAATTTTGACACGGATCTTTTTCAGCCCATTATCCAAGCTATATGTGAAAGGGCCGGCGTCAAATACGGGACCGACCCGAAAAAGGACACTGCACTCAAAGTGATCGCTGATCATATTCGCACGCTGGTGTTTGCCATCGGTGACGGGGTAACTCCTTCCAATGAAGGGCGGGGGTATGTACTGAGACGGCTTTTGCGCCGGGCGGTCCGATATGCACGCACCTTGGGAATTCAACAGGCTTCACTTTATGCTTTGACTGATGTGGTGGCCGGGATGATGGAGGAGTTTTATCCGGAGCCGGCCCAAAAGAAAGACTTGATACGCCGGGTGATCAAAAAGGAAGAGGAACGGTTTTTGGAGACTTTGTCCGAGGGATTGCATCTTCTGGAAATGAAGGCGGCAAAACTACGGGTAGAGGGAAAAAGGGAAATCAGCGGTTCAGATGCGTTTACTCTTTATGACACTTATGGGTTTCCGTTGGACCTGACAGAAGACTTTGCCCGTGAAAAGGGATTGACAGTGGATACGAAAGGGTTTGAGCAAGCGATGGCCCGCCAGCGGGAACGCGCCCGAAAAGCCCGTCAGGATGAAGGGAGCATGCAGGTCCAAGGTGGCGTCCTGGCTGAGTTGGATGTGGACACCCGCTTTATCGGGTACACCTCCCGCAGTGCCGAGACCCAAGTGGTCGCTATCATCCATAATCATCGTTTGGTGGAGGAGGTGGATGAAAGAAAAAGCTGTTTCGTCTTGTTGAAGGAGACCCCCTTCTATGCTGAAAGCGGGGGACAGGTGGGAGATCGTGGGGAGATCCTCACACCTGGGGCTCGGCTGGTCGTGGAGGATGTAAAAAAAGGGCCCAGAGGGGAGCATATCCACCAGGTTCGGGTGGAAGAAGGAACTCTGCATCAGGGAGACCCGGCACGTGCTCGGATAGACCATGGATTCAGGGAAGATGTGGTGAAGAACCACACGGCCACCCATTTGTTGCACAAAGCTTTAAAAGAAGTGGTGGGCGACCATGTGAATCAAGCGGGTTCCCTGGTGGCACCCGACCGGCTCCGCTTTGATTTCACCCATATGGAGCCTTTGACCGAGGGGCAGAGACGGGATGTGGAAGAACAGGTCAATCAACAGATTTGGGCCAACATCCCGGTGGAAACCTTTGAAAAGGAACTGGAAGAGGCCAAAGCGATGGGAGCGATGGCTCTGTTTGGCGAAAAATACGGAGACCGGGTGCGTGTGGTCCGGGTGGGGGACTACAGTCTGGAGCTTTGCGGTGGCACCCATGTCCGCCAGACGGGAGAGATCGGACTCTTCAAACTGGTGAGCGAAGGGGGGATCGGGTCCGGCATCCGTCGTGTAGAAGCGGTGACCGGACGTCAAGCTTATCGCCACCTTGAAAACAGGCTGGATATCCTGGAAGAGGCTGCCCGCCGTCTCAAAACCCATCCCACTGAAGTGGTGGAGCGATTGGATACATTTCAGAGTCGAATGAAGGAATTGGCCAGGGAGAATGAATCCCTTCGATCTAAACTGAATCGGTTGGAAGGGGAGAGCCTTGCCCGACATGTGGAGGAAGTAAACGGGGTTCCGGTATTGATGGCCAAAGTGGATGTTCCGGACATGGAAGGATTGCGACAGATGATGGATGATTTGAAACACCGGATTTCCCGGGGAATCATTCTCCTCGGAGCGGCGGGTGAAGGAAAAGTGCAGTTGGTGGCCACTGTCTCTTCCGATTATGTAAAGGCGGGATTCCATGCCGGAAAATTGGTCAAGGAAGCGGCCTCCCACTGCGGTGGAGGAGGTGGAGGACGACCGGACATGGCTCAAGCCGGGGGAAAGCAACCGGAAAAATTGGATGAAGCTTTGGCTGCCGCAATGGAATATATTAAACAGCAGGGATAACAAATTCCCTTCTCCCCCATTTCGAGAAACCAATTTCATGAAAAAGAGGGAATGAATCCAACAGAGCGAATGGTTAACAGAAAGACGGCCATTAGATAGAAAGAGGTGTTAAGACTGTCCATGGATAAAACAATGAAATTTGACTTCCGTGGAGAGGATCAGGAAGCGAATCCCCGTGAAGTGTTGTTGATGGTATACTCCGCTCTCAAAGAGAAGGGTTACAATCCGATCAACCAATTGGTGGGATATCTCCTCTCCGGAGATCCAGCATATATCCCTCGGCACAATAACGCCCGTGCCTTGATCCGCAAGCTGGAACGGGATGAACTGTTGGAAGAGCTGGTGAAAACTTTTCTGGAATCCAATCAGCAGCAAGATTGAGGGGAGAAAGAATATGGATGGTCAGGGGCGAATCGATTGACCAGAATTATGGGATTGGATCTGGGAGAAAAACGGGTGGGAGTCGCGGTCAGCGATCCGATGGGGTGGACCGCTCAGGGGGTGGATGTCCTCCATCGCGATCACCCCGGTTGGATGGACCGCCTCGCCCAACTGATTGAGGATTATGAAGTGGAAGCCCTTGTCGTGGGCCTTCCCCGCAATATGGACGGTTCCATCGGAACGAAAGGGGAAGCCTGCAAGCAATGGGGGCGGGAGTTGGAAGAACGTTTTCAAATTCCGGTCAAACTCTGGGATGAACGATTGTCCACCGTTGCAGTGGAAAGGACCTTGATCGATGCCGATCTGAGCCGTCGCAAGCGGCGAAAGGTGGTTGATCGGATGGCAGCCTCCTGGATTCTGCAAGGGTATCTGGAAGCCCAAAGGAGGAATAGAGATGAGTAAGAATGGAAATCATGAAGATGAACAGGAAATGGTCGTCATCAGCAATGAGGAGGGTCAGGAGGAAACCTTTGAGGTACTCTTCCGGTTTGAGCAGGATAATGGTCATAAATACATTCTGCTCACCCCTGCTGACGAGGCAGAGGGGGAAGATGACGAGACGGTGGAACAGGAGGTTTATCCTTTCCGTTATGAAGAGGACGGGGAGAATATCAACCTGATCCCGATTGAAGACGAGAGTGAATGGGACATGATCGAAGAAGTCTTACACACATTGGAGACGGAACTGAATCATGAAGACGGATGATGGGTGATTTTTTTGGAGACACAGCGTGAAAGAATGGCCAGAAAACTGAATACCCTCGAAAACGAATGGGGAGAGGAACTGACTCTGGTGGATGAAGAGGGGGTCTACCCCGATTCCCGTTATCGGATTTTGAGGGAATTGGAAGTGGATGGACGCCATTACGCAGTGTTGAGCGCTTCCGAAGAGCGAGACCCGGATGCCTTTATCTTTCGGGTCAGTCAAAAAGATGGAGGACCTCGTCTGGAGCATGTGGATGATGAGGATGAATGGGATCATGTGACGGATGCACTAGACGATATGCTCTATTTGGGCGATTGATGTCGAATGACGGGGGTCACCCCCGTTTTTTTTTGTGGGACATGTGATAACATAAGGAGGGCAAAACAGAAGAAGGAGCACCCATGAATGAAATGGCTGATGCGTATCATTTATACTTTGGTTCTTTTTTCTGCATGGTCTTTTCTGGCTTATCTGTATGTTGATCATTCCCTCGGTTCTCCCAAGCGCTCCCGGTCTGTCCAAATGGAGATCAAATCCGGGACATCCACGGCAGAAATCGGCCACATGCTGAAGGAACAAGGTTTGATCCGCAATGATTGGTTTTTCAGTACATATGCGTGGCTGACGGGTAAATCCAAAGGGTTGCAGGCGGGAGTATATGAGATCCCTCCGGATGTGAACGTCAACGAAATTCTTGACATCATCACCAAGGGACGCCAAAATACAGTCACGGTGACCATTCCCGAAGGTTACACCCTTGAACAGATCGGTGAAAAGTTGGAACAAAAAACTCAATTTTCCAAAGAAGATTTTATTCGGGCAGCGGAAGAAGAGGAATTCGAGCAGGACTTCCTTCGGGAAGTTCCCACTGATGCGCAACGGCGCTACCGTTTGGAAGGTTATCTCTTTCCCAGCACCTATAACATCCCCAAAACCGCCAAGCCCAAGGATGTGATCAATATGATGCTGGGCCAATTCCACAATAAGATGGAGGAACACCAGGTGATGGAGCAACTGGAGAGTAAAAACCTGACCCTGGACAAATGGGTGACCATTGCCTCGATTGTGGAACGGGAAGGTCAGGCGAAACAGGAGTTTCCAAAAATTGCAGGTGTGATCTACAATCGTCTGAATAAAAATATGCGGCTGCAGGTGGACGCCACGATCCAATATGCCCGTGGTGCCCAAAAGGCCCGTCTCTCCTACGATGATCTGAAACTGGACAGTGTCTATAATACGTACAAGATCGACGGTCTCCCTCCGGGAGCCATCTCCAACCCCGGAGAAAGAGCGCTCCTCGCCGCTCTGAAACCGGATAAACACTCCTACCTTTATTATGTGACCAAAAAGGACGGCACAGGAGAACATTACTTCGCCGAAACCTTTGAACAGCATCGGCTTTACATCAAACAGAGCAAAAAGACGCAGATGCAAAACAGCGCGAACTAGCAGCGTTGTGAAAAACCACATCACAGGGAGGGGTGGGTTTCACTTGTGATTTTGGCAGTTCAGAACAGCGAAAAGGGCATGTGAAACCCCATCCCGCCGCCACGCACTAAATCATAAAGCTTCCAGCAGTTTTCCTCTGTTTTCGTTCATAGGGCGGATTGTCCCGACAGCAGGGGTATGGTAACGTAAGGGACGAAAAACATCAGGAGAGGAAGCAACCACCATGAAATGGTTACTCCGTCTATTCTTTACCTTCCTGATGGTGGGGTTATTTTCCGCCTTGGGATATTGGTATGTGGAACACAGCCTGTCTCCCTCCACAGTGAAACGTCCGGTGGAGGTGGAAGTGAAACCCGGTGACTCGATTCTGGATGTGGGCCGGGAATTGGAAAAAAAAGAGCTAGTCAAAAATGATTTCCTCTTTGTTGCATACGCCTATCTGAAAGGAAGAGCGAAGGACCTGAAGGCCGGGGTGTATGAAGTGCCTGCGAGTTCGGGTACTCCTGAAATCCTGAATATTTTCACTGACGGTTCACAAAATGTGATGCGATTGACCGTCCCGGAAGGATTTACGGTGGAGAAGATCGCCGCTGAATTGGATAAAAAAGGGTTGGACGGGGATGAATTTCTCAAGGCGGTAAACCGTAAAGAGGATTATCCCGACTCTTTTGTGAAGGAAATTCCCACGGATCGGAAGCGGCGTTATCAATTGGAGGGGTATCTGTATCCCATCACTTACAACTTGCCCAAAGGAACCGATTCCAGGAAACTGGTGGAGAAAATGCTGCAACAGTTTGAGCGAAATATGGAGCGGGAAGGGATTCGGTCGAAGTTGAAAGAGCGCAATCTGACGGTGGACGAGTGGGTGACCATTGCTTCTATCATTGAAAGAGAAGGAAAAGTGGAGGAAGAATTCCCACGGATCGCCGGAGTGATTTACAATCGTCTGAAAGCGGACAAAAAATTGCAAGTGGATGCTACAGTGCAATATGCCTTGGGCGAGCAGAAGGCCCGGTTGCTGTACAAGGACCTGGAGATCAAAAGCCCGTATAACACATATCGGATCAGAGGATTGCCGCCGGGACCCATCTCCAACCCGGGCCCCAAGGCGCTCCGTGCCGCACTGGAACCGGAAGAACATCCTTATTTCTTTTATGTGACACGCAAGGACGGCTCCGGACTCCATTATTTCGCCCGAACGGAAAAGGAACATTTGAAGAACATCGAGCGAAGCAAAAAAGAAGCCGTCAAAGAGGATGGCTCCCAGTGAAGAGTTGTCAAAAAACCGATAGGACGACAGCCCCCCGATGTTGCGGACCGGGGGGCTGTCCTCATATGCGGTTGCCTCCCATAAAATCCGTATTCGATTTATACTCCGACCCGTATACAGGACAGATGAAATGCCCAAGCTGGATGCTGGAAGGGGCGATGGAGATGCGAAGCGGAACAGGAGAATCGAAGCGGCGGAGAACCTTACTAATTACATCAGTGCTGACGATGGCCTTTTCCGGAATCCTGTTGCGACTCTATTGGATCCAGATGGTGGCGATGCATTCCTTTTCGGGGGAAGAGGCGGACTTGATTGCCCGGGCCGAAGCCCAACAAAGCCGGGTGTATGTGGTGGACAGCGGCCGGGGGGCGATCCTGGACCGCAATGGAAAATCTTTGACCGGGGAGAAAGATTGGAGACTGATTCTTTTTCCTTTGTCAGACAGCCAATGGACTGCCTATACAGACCAGTTGAAGCAGGTGGCTGAGATCGCCGGATATTCCTTCGGCGAGTTTCGGGAAAAGGTGGAAGATCTAGATCGACCCCGTGCGCTTCCCGACAAGAAAGGAGAGGGGCCGGCCCTTACCGAGGAACAAGCCCGATCCATCCAGAGGCTGAACATCCCGGGGGTTTACGCTCTGCAGGGGGACAATCGGTATGATGGACGACGGGTGGCGCAACAGCTGATCGGACGGGTGGAACGGAATCCCTTTCTGGTGCGGGAGAAGTATCCGGATGAGTGGGCGGATGGACAAGACCCATCCCATTCCCGAATCGGGGTGACTGGCTTGGAGGCGGCTTTTGAACCTTTTCTGCAAGGAGGGGCTCAACAGTTGCTCACCTACACCACCGACGGCAGAGGGCAACCCTTGAACGGACTCAATATGACGACGGAGAAAAACGGCGGAGCGATACCCTACCGCATACAATCCACCGTGGATCTCAGGGCCCAGCAGGTGGCGGAAAAGGCGTTGGATGAGGCGGGGGTGACGGATGGGGCTGTGGTTGTGCAGGAGATCGCCACTGGAGATGTCCTGGCCATGGCCGGCCGGCCGGACACCGACACCGCCCACAAAGGGGAGAATCCCTGGGACAACCGGGCTCTGATGGAGACGACTCCGGGCTCCATCTTCAAGACTGTGGTCGCGGTGGCGGCTTTGGACAGCGGCAAGGTAAAACCAACGGAAACATTCACCTGCAATGGACATCTGGGTCGCTACGGGATGAAGGATTCCAAAGAGGGGGGACACGGGCGTCAAACTCTTTCCCAGGCCTATGCCAATTCCTGTAATGTCGTTTTCTCCAAGGTGGCGGAACGGCTGGGTGGTAAAACCATTGAGGATACAGCCCGTCGCATGGGGTTGGGGCAACGGATCCTCTGGTCCGGCCAAGTATTCAAGGAAGATGGCTTTCGTCAGTTGCCCGGAGAGCAGACAGGGATGATTTTTTCTGAGGAGACCTCCCGTAAAGATGCCGGGGCAGTGGTGCAGACAGCCATTGGGCAGCGGGATGTGCGGATGACCCCGCTTCAAGCGGCCAATATGGTGACCACTCTTTTTCATGAGGGGAAAACGATGAATCCCCGGGTGGTTCGTGAGATTCAGTATCATGACGGAAAACCCTATTTTCGTTTTTCCCTCCACGCCCTCAAAACAGATCGAAAAATCTCTCCCGGAGCACTCCGTGCGGTACGGGAGATGATGCGGGGAACTGTCCTTCGGGGAACGGCCTCCGATTTGAAGGGGGCGGAGGTGACCATGGGAGCGAAGACAGGAACTGCTCAGTTGGGCTTGAATAAGGATCGGTACAACAAATGGATGGTGGGATACAGCCCCTATGAAAGCCCCCGCTATGCCGTGGCCGTGGTGATCCGTTCTGTCAAAAACGGGAATGATCTGCGGGCGCATCAGGTGTTTCGTCAGGTGATGGAAGGTTTGGCTGAAGAATTGGGAGGGAAACAGAAGGAGTGAATTGAATTTCAGCTGTGGCCGGTTTAGAATAGATATAAACTGAATCAGGTTTTGATCCTTCGGGGCAGGGTGAAATTCCCGACCGGCGGTGATGGCACTGATCTGCCTCAGTCCGTGACCCGCGCAAGCGGTGGATCCGGTGTAACTCCGGGACCGACAGTACAGTCTGGATGGGAGAAGGATGATGACGTGTACATGGATCCGGTGGTACGAAAAGGAGAACATCCTTTTTTTGGACTGCCTGATTTTTCCTGCCCGGAGAACGTGGTGTAACTGCGCTCTTTGGTTTTTTTTGGTTGTTGTACCGTCGTCATCAGATACACAAAAAAGGAGTGTCGGTCTGATGACGGAAAAACTGTCGACAAGAAAGTTGACTCTGGTCTCTTTGTTGTCCGGATTAGGCTTTTTTATTCAATACCTCAATTTTCCAATCCCGCCCTTTCCCGTTTTTCTAAAAGTGGACTTCAGTGAACTTCCGGCCTTGGTGGCGGGTCTGATGTTCGGTCCCTTGGCCGGAGTGACAGTGGAATTTGTAAAAAATCTCCTCCATTTTGTTTTCACCGGGAGCGAATCCGGGGTGCCCATCGGCCAGATGGCCAATTTCTTGGCTGGAAGTGCTTTTGTCCTGACCACAGTGTGGACGGCCCGGAAAATCCCCGGCACCAAGGGCTTGATCGCTGGTCTGGCCATCGCCGCTCTGGTGACGGCCATCCTGATGAGTATTGCCAACTACTGGGTGATCCTGCCGGCCTACGCCTTTCTGATCCACTGGACCGTGGAAGGCCCGGAGAAGACGGCGCTGGTTCTCTACGGAATCGGCCCCTTCAATTTGTTGAAGGGCCTGCTCGTGGCGCTGGTGTTCCTGCCCTTGTACCGACGGCTTCAACCGAGATTGAAGGGACGTACTTTGGCGGGCTGAACTCTTATCCAAACGGGCTGTAAAGAGAAAAACCACCCTTTCAAACACGGACATCGTCCGGTTTGGGAAGGTGGTTTTACACTTTTGGTGGGATCATGGGGGTGGTCAAATGGGTGAGCTCTTATTGCAGCGGGAAGGTTTGTTCTTTTTCTGCTACGACAGAATAGCTTTTCTGGGAACATAGTGGCGAAAGAGGTGAAATCGCCCTTACGTCAGGACTTAAGTCAAGGTGTGATGTGTTTCGGAAGCTGTCTGGCGGCTTCCAAAAGGTATTTTACCGCCTATCTGGTGTCGAACAGCATCGGGGCTTTCTTCCTCATTCAACTCTGCTATTTCTCTCTGATCCGCTCCCGCTACCTTCACCACCTGAAGAAGGCGATGCTTTGAACCGAAACCACCGCGCCCGGATGCGCGGTGGTTTCTGTGGTTGAATATCCTAGTTGCCGTATTTTCGTTCCAAGATGTAAAAGGTGTGGGGGTGGGGATTTTGCGGATCGGTGACACCTTCCCTTTCCGCGATAATCCTGAAATCCTCCGGATTCCAGTCGGGGAAAAAGGTGTCCCCCTCCGTCTCCAGGTCGATCTTAGTGATATAGAGACGATCCGCCAGGGGGAGGAACTGCTCATAGAGTTGTGCGCCGCCGATGATGAATACATCTCCCAACTGTTGGACCTCCCGGAGGCTGTGGACTACTTTTACTCCTTCGGGGGCTTGGAAGTGACGGTTTTTCGTCAAGATCACATTTCTCCGGCGGGGTAAAGGCTTTCCGATAGATTCATAGGTTTTGCGCCCCATGACGACGGTATGCCCGGTGGTCGTCTCTTTAAAATACTTCAGTTCATTGGGCAGATGCCAGGGCATTTGACCATTCAGGCCGATGACGCGATGTTTGGCATATGCGGCGATGAGGCAGATCACACGGACACCTCTCCTTTGATATGGGGATGGGACTGGTATCCCTCGATCCGGATATCGTCATAAGTGAAATCAAAAATGGAAGTGACATCCGGGTTCAGCTTCAGCCTTGGCAGGGGCAGCGGTTGACGGGTGAGTTGCTCTTTTACTTGTTCCAGATGATTCAGATAGAGATGGGCATCTCCTAAAGTATGGATAAACTCCCCGGGCTTCAAGCCGGTGACATGAGCAACCATGTGAGTCAACAGTGCATAGCTGGCGATATTGAAGGGAACTCCCAAAAAGGTGTCCCCGCTTCGCTGATACAGTTGACAAGAGAGGACCCCCTGGTTTACATAAAATTGAAACAGACAGTGGCAAGGGGGCAGAGCCATCTCTTCCAATTCCGTTGGATTCCAGGCGCTGACGATCAGGCGGCGGGAGTCGGGGTTTCTCTTGATTTCATCCACCACCCATTGGATTTGATCCACCGTTTTTCCGTCGGCTCCGCTGAAGGAGCGCCACTGCTTTCCGTAAATGGGGCCCAGTTCTCCTTTTTCGTCGGCCCATTCATTCCAGATCCGGACGTGATGCTCCTGCAGGTATCGGATGTTTGTGCTTCCCTGCAAAAACCAGAGCAATTCATGGATGATGGATCGGGTATGCAGTTTTTTGGTGGTCAACAGTGGAAATCCCTGCTGCAGATCAAAACGCATTTGATGACCGAAGAGACTGAGGGTTCCTGTTCCGGTCCGATCTTCTTTCCGTGTTCCTTCCCTCAGGAGCCGCTGACACAAGTCGAGATAGGCTTTCATTTTGGACCATCCTTTCCAGGCTGATTCCGGATTGCATCGTTTGCTGGTTTCATTCTAACGAAAGGATGTCTGCTTGTCAGCCTCCGCCGGGTTGCGACCCTGATTTTGGATGGTGAATTGACCAGGGAGAAAAGGGTGAATATAATGGGGACAGATGTTTCGGAATATTTAAATGGGTGGATGCCGTTGTATAGGTTGACGGTGCAGGAGAGGGGTTGAGTGGGATGACGGTGGGGTCAACCGAACAGTTGATGGAGAAAGTCAAGTCTCAGGTGATACAGTGGCGACGGTATCTGCATCAGTATCCCGAACTTTCCTACCAGGAGGAACAGACAGCGCAGTTTGTATATGAAACGTTGCGATCCTTCGGGAACTTGGAACTGTCCCGGCCGACACCCACCAGTGTGGTGGCTCGATTGGTTGGCGGGAAGTTCGGCAAGGTGCTGGCGATCCGGGCAGATATGGATGCATTGCCGATTCGGGAGGAAAACTCTTTCGATTTTGTTTCAAAAAATCCCGGTGTGATGCACGCCTGCGGCCATGATGGTCATACATCGATGTTGCTGGGAGCCGCCCGGGTCTTGTCTCAAATGAAGGAAAAAATCGGGGGGGAGGTGCGGTTTATCTTTCAGCATGCCGAGGAATTACCCCCCGGAGGTGGGGAGGAATTGGTACGAGCCGGTGTGATGGAAGGAGTGGATGCGGTGATCGGTGCCCACCTGTGGTCTCCCTTGGCCATCGGAAAAGTGGGGATCGTATACGGGCCGATGATGGCGTCTCCGGATATTTTCAAGATAATCATTCACGGAAAGGGAGGTCACGCGGCTTTGCCCCATCAGACGGTGGACAGTATCGCCGTCGGTGCCCAAGTGGTGACCAATCTCCAGCACATCGCATCCCGCTGTACCGACCCCCTGGAACCCTTGGTTTTGTCTGTGACCCGGTTTGTCGGTGGAAACAGCCATAATGTGCTTCCCGGATCCGTGGAGATCGAGGGAACCGTGCGCACTCTCGACACTGGACTGAGGGAAAGGGTCCCCGGACAAATCGAACGGGTCGTCAAGGGAATCACCGAGGCGCATGGAGCCAGCTATGAGCTGGAATATAAGTATGGCTACCGTCCCGTCATTAACGATCGTGAGATAACCCGTCTGATGGAAAAATCAGTGCAGGAACTGTTCGGCGAGGAGGCGGTGGCTCATCTGAAGCCCACTATGGGAGGAGAAGATTTTTCGGCTTACCAGCAGAAGGCACCCGGCAACTTTTTCTTCATCGGTGCCGGCAATCCGGAGAAAAACAGCACCTATCCTCATCACCATCCTCGATTTACCATCGATGAGGATGCTCTTGAAATCGGAGTTCGGCTGTTTGTACACAGCGCCTTAAAGATGTGCTCCTGAAATACCCCAAAGAGCGTTCCCTCGCCGGAACGCTCTTTGGGGTATGAAAAATTTTTGCAGGGGGGGGGGTCACTGCGGACACGCCCTTGCTTCATAAAGCGGGTCGATCCATCAATCGAGCAGGGGATAGGCTCCCTCTTCGTCATGGGTTTCCTGGCCGGTGCATGGCGGATTGAAGACACAAACCATGCGCAGGTCGGTCACGGCCCGCACCCGATGCTTCTCATGACCGTTCAGGGTGTAGAGGGTGCCGGGCTTGAGGGGATGAACGTCTCCGTTTTCCAGGTTGGTGAGCTGCCCTTCTCCCTCGATGCAGTAGACCGCTTCGATATGATGTTTATACCAAAATTGGGAGACGGTACCTGCCCGGATGAGGGTATCGTGGAGGGAGAAGCCGACTCCATCTTTTTTCAGCAACAGACGGCGGCTGATCCAGGTTTCCCCTTTGACTTCATCCTCTGTGCCGATCAAGTCTTCCAAGTGCTTCACGATCATCGGATTTCATCCTTTCCCTGGGAAGTTACAAGGTTTTTTTCGTTTCTGTAATACTTTCTTCCAAAATGGCCAACCCTTTTTCCAGCCCCTCATCATCGATGATCAGGGGGGGTAGCAGTTTGGCCACTTCACCGTCAGGGCCGGAGGTTTCCATGATCAGGCCGCGTTGGAAGGCTTCGGCGCAAACTTTGTCTGCGAATCCTTTTCCGGAAAAGGCGATCCCCAGCATCAGACCGCGCCCCCGGACTTCCCCGTTCAGATCGGGATGATTCTCGACCATTTGTTCCAGAGAGGAACGGGTCTCTTTCCCTTTACGCTGAACTTCTTGTTCGAAGGTGTCCGTCTCCCAGAACCGAAGGGCTTCTGTCGCAGCGAGAAAGGCCAGGTTATGTCCGCGGAAGGTGCCATTGTGTTCACCGGGAGCCCACTGGTCCAAATCGGGGCGGAGCAGGGTGACAGCAAAAGGAACACCGAATCCGCTCAGGGATTTGGAGAGGCAGACAAGATCCGGTCGGATGCCGGCAGGTTCAAAGCTGAAAAAGGTACCGGTGCGGCCGCAACCCGCCTGTACATCGTCCACGATCAGGAGAATGTCCCAACGACGGCAGATTTGCTCAACCTGCTTCAACCACTCGGAACTGGCGACGTTAATTCCTCCCTCTCCCTGGACGGTCTCCAGGATGATTGCAGCGGGAAGGTCGACGCCGCTTCCCTTATCTTCCAGGTAACGTTCAAGCAGGGTCAGCGAATCCACGTGATCGTCGTAGTTGTCATAGGGCATGGAGACAGTGTGGGTCAAGGGAATTCCGGCACCTTTTCGCTTAAAGGCGTTGCCGGTGACGGAAAGAGATCCCAATGTCATTCCGTGAAAAGCGCGGGTAAAGCTGATCACCGTGTTGCGTCCCGTCACTTTGCGCGCCAGTTTCAGGGCGCTTTCCACGGTATTGGTGCCGGTGGGTCCGGGAAACATCACCTTGTAGTCCAGGTTCCGTGGATCGAGGATCACTTCCTTAAAGCGTTTCAAAAACTGTTCCTTGGCTGTGGTGGCCATGTCCAGGCTGTGGACGATTCCGTCATCGGAAAGATATTCGATCAGTTTTTTCTTCATGACGGGATCGTTGTGACCGTAGTTCAATGCTCCCGCACCGGAGAAAAAATCGATGAACTCAACTCCCCGGGTGTCCCAAAGTTTATATCCCTTCGCCTTTTCAAACACGGTTGGGAAACTTCGGCAATAGCTGCGTACTTCCGACTCAACAGACTCAAAAACGCTCAGATCGGCTTCCGTCTTTTCAGATGTGGTTATCAAGGTTTTATTGAACCCCCTCGGTTTTTTCCTTCGGCAGACAAGGACCGATTCGGTAAGTCCATTCCGATTCGTGCCCGGGGTTGGGAAACAGGTGTTCCGAAAAACATTCGAAAATTTTGCAATCCGTTTCCAGTTCCTTTGCCAAACCTTTGAACAACGATTGGGACGGGAGATTGGAAGGGGAGACCGTCGCTTCGAGATATCGGACATCAGAGCAGGCATTCCGGGACAGGAGTTCTTTCAAAAGTGCTTTACCCAGCCCTTTTCCTCGCTGGGATGGGTCGACGGCCACTTGCCATACAAAGACAGTATCTTTGCCTGTTTGAGGCAGAAATGCGGAGACAAAGCCGACGATTTTTCCTTGGCTCTCTGCAATGACGCAGGTCTCGGGGAAAAACTTGCACAACATGAGGTAACTGTAAGGAGAATTGAGATCCAACACGCCGGCTTCTTTAATCAACTTCCATACTTCGGCTCCATCTTCCACCTTTGGCTTACGGAACCGGACAATCCCTCGGATGGACCGGTTCACACGGATCGGAGGTTGTGACTTTGCTTGTTGGGTCTGACTGCCGTTAATGGGGACATCACCCGCCTTAAAAGAAAATTTGGATTAAAAGGATCACTTCTATATGCTAACGTGACTGACTTCCGGCGTCCAAAGCAGTCTATCCGTTTTGAGATAGATTAAACAGTCTGAGTCCTTCCAAGGGGAACTGAGAGGCCGATCTTATAAAAATGCGGCCGGATGGTGCCATATGCTTCCTCTTCGTCGGAGGGGAAGGAGGGATTATCTTTAAAGAGAGATGGAGATTGATCTGATCCTTTTCCGGATCTCGGAATCGATAGACCGGTCCGCTTTTCTCAGGAATTGATGAATGTTATAAAGCCGTGAACAATTGTTAAGAAGTGTCTGAAAACAAGCCGCTAAAGCGGCTTATTCTGTTCCCGGTGTGGTGGGGAACATCGTTTTTTAAAAGGGGCTTTGTCCCATTTTTCGATGGAATTCAAATTCACTCCATCCCCCGTGAGATCAAGGGTTTGGCTTTTAAAATAGGGAGGGTCGATTTGAAATTGAGAATGATTCATGACAAAATGAGGTTTAACCCCGGACATTCTGTGAAATGTAAACACAGGATAGAGGTTCGCGATCTCCGGGATGACTCCGTCCCTGCCTGCGAGTGAGGCTTCCATTTTGAATCGAAGCACAGATTTTCGGATGGGCTGGAGAGAAACTGCCCCTTTCCATTCGCAAGATCGGTGCATACCGAAACAACCCCTTCATTTGGCCAAATGCTCAAAAGTGGATACCGGATGGAGGCTGTGATCGATTCCCGACCGGCCTCGTCGGTATCACCACTTCCTTCGACGACCCCCTCAACCTGGTGGCACACAGGGTGGGCCTCGCTGTGGCACTGGGGATCCATTGTGTCCAAATCCGCCAGCGCCATCCCCTTGGGTGCCCTCAAGTTGTGGGAGGTCATGCAGAAAGTGGGATTCTCCTTCGAGGTGGAACTTTCGTCTGTCTGCTCTCTTGAAGTGATGTTGTCTCCGGCTGATGGTTGAAACCCATCATCTGTCAGGCCGGGATCGGGAGATTCAGTAAATGGAGCCGGAGTCTGACGCTTTGGTGATCAACGGGAATGACGCGGACTCTTTTTTTCGTCGGGATATCCTGTGTTTCCGGGGCATTTCCGGCGGAATGGTCTCAAGGTACTGTCGGTTTGTAATGGAAGAATTCCATCCGGGTCTATTTTGTGGAACTCTTCATCTCCCGGACCCTTCCATAGCGGATGGGAGAACAGTTTGCGGAGGAGATGGAAGGTGGACCTTCGGAGAGTGATTCAGAAGGGACCCTCGGCAGTGGCGGGGAGCGGGAGGGCGCTTCCATTCTCCAACGGTCTAAACGGGAGTGTTCCGGGAGGCCCTCCTTCAGTGGGGAAATATTCCTTCCAATATCTCACTCCGTCCCGTCCGCAATGCTGAAGAAGCGGTGGAACGGGCAACCGGATGATTTTGAAGATTGGGATCGGCTGTTTTTATCCGGTCCGCCGTTGGCAACGATTCCCTGTAAATATCATTCTTTCAATGGGATGAAATAATCGGGAATCGTCAGGAAGGCGTCCGCTTCGCCATCCGGGAGGTGGTGGAGGCCATGATGGTCTGTTCCGGTTGGTGAGCCGAAATTTAAAGGAGGAGACGCCTTGAATTGGTTTTCTAAAGTTGCACTCGCTTTTGTTCTCGTGTTTTCTTTGGCAGGTTGTGGGTTGGATCTGGGAGGGGCGTCAGGGTCCACCCTGGAAAAAGTGAAACAGGAAGGGACGATCAAGGTTGGTTTTGCCAACGAGAAGCCTTATGCATATCGAGATAAAAACGGAAAGGTGACTGGTGAGGCCGTGGAGATTTCCCGGGAGATCTTCAAACAGTTGGGGATCAAAGAGATCGATCCGGTGTTGACGGATTTCAGTCAGCTGATTCCCGGTTTGAAGGCGGGCCGGTTTGATGTGATCACCGCCGGGATGTACATCACTCCGGAAAGGTGCGAAGAGGTGACCTTCGCCAATCCCGAGTATCAAATCGGGGAAGGATTGGCAGTGAAGAAGGGAAATCCGAAAAACCTCCACAGTTATGAAGACATCGTGAACAACAAGGATGTCAAAGTGGGAGTGATGCGCGGAGGCATTGAAGTCAACTATCTGAAGGACCTAAAAGCGAAGGAGAGTCAGATCAAGCTTTATTCCGATCAACCCTCCGTGGTTCAGGCCCTCAAGTCGGGTCGGGTGGATGCGATCACCATGACAGGCCCCTCTTTGCGTGATGTGCTCCAAGCCCAGGGGACCGACGGGATTGAGATTGTGGAAGATTTCAAACAACCGGTGATCAACGGGGAAAGTGTCGTCGGCTACGGTGCCGCTGCTTTTCGCAAGGATGATCAGGAATTCCAACAGAAGTTCAATGAAGAACTGGAGAAGATGAAAGAAAACGGCAAGTTGCTTGAGATTCTGGAAAAATTTAACTTTGCAGAAGAGAATCTTCCCGGAGACAAAACCCAGGAAGAGCTTTGCAAAGGGTGAAGTTTGGAGACAAGGGGGAGCCGCTCCCCCCTTGCTTTTTGAAAGGAAGTGATACCCATCGATGTTTTTTCCCAAGTGATGCCGCTGCTGCTGGAGGGGGCCGTGGTCACCGTCCAATTGCTGGTCATCGCCGGGATTCTTTCCTTTGTGATGTCCTTTATCGGCGGATTTGCCCGCTTATCCCGATTTGCCTTGGTCCGTTGGGTTTCCGGGGGGATCATTGAGTTTTTCCGCGGCACATCCTTACTGGTTCAGCTCTTTTGGTTGTATTACGCGTTGCCGCTGTTGGGCGTAAGTCTCCCCTCCGGGCTGGTCGGGATCGTCGGGTTGGCGCTGAACTACGGTTCTTACGGTTCCGAGATTGTTCGCAGTTCCATCCTGGCTATCCCAAAGGGGCAGACGGAAGCGGGCATCGCCCTCAATATGACTCCGGCTCAACGGATGCGGAGCATTATTCTGCCTCAGGCCTTCCGGATCATGTTGCCTTCCTTCGGCAACCTAATGATAGAGTTGTTGAAAGGGACGGCACTGGTCTCCTTGGTGACCATTTCCGATATGACTTTGAACATCATGCAGATGCGGAACACGGTCGGGCATGACACCCAGATTCTGAGCCTGCTCTTGGTGGCCTACTTTATCATCGGCTATGCCATGACACTGGGCTTTCGGTGGCTGGAACGAAGGTTCAGCGCGGGGAGGGTGTGACCGATGGATTGGAATTGGGATTTCACATGGAATGAAGTGCTGCCGGAACTGTTATCCGTCCTCCATGTCACCCTCGAAGCCACCATCGGGGCATTTGCCTTCGCCATGGTTTTCGGTCTGATCCTCGCCCTGGGACGTCGTTCCCGTCACCGATGGATTTCTTGGCCCACCTATGGTTTTGTGGAATTTTTCCGGACGACGCCCCTGCTGGTTCAACTCTATTTCATATTCTTCGTCTTTCCTGACCTGTTTGGATTGACTTTGCCACCTTTGGCAGCGGGAATTTTGGGGCTCGGAATTCACTACAGCACCTATCTGTCCGAAGTGTACCGGGCAGGAATCGAGTCGGTGCCTCGAGGTCAGTGGGAGGCGGCCACCGCACTCAATTTTTCCGCTTGGCAGAAATGGAGATCGATTATTCTGCCCCAGGCGATCCGGCCGGTGGTTCCCGTGATGGGAAACTACCTCATCGTTCTATTCAAGGAGACGCCTCTGTTGGCGGCGATCAGTGTGGGAGAGCTCCTGGGGACCGCCCAGAGTATCGGTTCCAACACTTTTCGCTATCTGGAGCCGATCACCCTGGTGGGGATCTTCTTCCTGATCCTCAGCTATCTGGCCTCCCTTTTGGTTAAACGTCTGGAGTTGCGGCTGGACTTGAATCGCAAGTGAGGAAGGAAGTGAATGGACGTGACTGAAACCGATGAGACTCAGCAGACCGATGGTAAGGAGCCGATCATCAAATATAGGAATATCAGCAAATCCTTCGGGGATCACCAGGTTCTGAAGGAGATTGATTTTGACCTTTATCCCGGTGAACGGGTGGCGATCATCGGGCCCAGCGGTTCCGGAAAAACCACTCTGGCTCGACTGCTCATGACTTTGGAAAAACCGTCGGCCGGTACGATCCAGGTGGATGGCCGTCATCTGTGGCACAGGGAAGTGAAAGGAAAACTGGTTCCCGCCAATGAACGGCATCTTCATGAGGTGCGGGGGGATATCGGAATGGTGTTTCAGCATTTCAATCTGTTCCCACACATGACGATCCTGCGAAACTGCACGGAAGCTCCTGTCAAGGTTTTGGGGCTTCCGAAAAAAGAAGCGGTGGAAAGGGCTAAGGAGATGTTGGATAAAGTGGGGATGCTGGACAAGGTGGATCAGTATCCGGCCAATCTCTCCGGGGGCCAGCAACAGCGTGTGGCCATCGCCCGGGCCCTGGTAATGCGCCCCAAAGTGATGCTCTTTGACGAGCCCACCTCCGCTTTGGATCCAGAGACGGTGGGAGAAGTGCTCAATGTGATCAAGGATCTCGCCAGGCAGGGGGATATGGCGATGTTGTTGATCACCCACGAGATGAGCTTTGCCCGGGAAGTGGCGGACCGAATCTGCTTCTTCGATGATGGGAAGATTCTGGAGCAAGGTCCCCCGTCACAGATTTTCACCCAACCGAAGACAGAGCGTCTCCAGGAGTTCCTGAAACGGTTTCACCTGAATGGGAACGGTTTCCAAGAGGTGCAGTGATCAGAAGCCGCCGGCGTCAGACCGGCGGCTTCATCTGTTTTGAATTTTGTCCGGATGGCCAACCAAGCGGACTGAAAATCATCTTTCGATACGAATAATATGACAGAGTGATTTGCAGCGGGAACGGAGAGGTTAGGCCACTGTGAATAAGAGAAGGATCCAATTGATTTCATTGATGATCGCACTGGCGCTGTTTGTGATCCAGAATCATGACACGGGAACAGCCCACGCCTTTTCCAAACCGAAACCTTTGGAAAAGATGAAAGAGACCATCGAAAAGATCGCCCATTCCCTGATCACTTCCGATCCGAAATGATCCGCGATGAAAAAGTCGAGAAAAATCTCGGAACCTGTGGATATCCAAAGAATAACGTTGCTTTAAAAGATCACCGAAAACCCGGATGAGGACCGGGTTTTTACTTTGAGTCCATATTTGTGGGTGGAGTCTCTGTCTTTTAGTTAATATATTCCTTTGATAAGAGAGAGATTCGGGAAAGGACGAGAGATTCCCGGGTGGATTTCAATGGTTGGGAGACTGTGAGGGTATTGGAGAAGATGACGGCCCGGGATCTCCGGATCAAAATCCGGAATATCATACACGAACCCTCGTAAAAACTGCCGGATCACCGGTGGGATCCATCTGTCCCCGGGTGGAATCTTGACGCTGGTCAGTTGGATCTCCGAGGTATAGAGAAATCGGCAGGGCCGGATTTCAATTTCATCAAAGATCCCGCAAAGCAACCGCTCTGCGGGATCTTGTCATTTATTTACCGGAGAAAGCATTGGCGATGCTATCGAACAAGTCGCTCAGCCAAGCCATGAATTGATCGAACCAGCCTTGGGCTTCCTCGGAGTTGACCAAATTCTCCAGCTGACCTTTCAGTTTGTTGAGCTGATCCCCGAAGGAATTCCAGTCGATATCCAATTGGGAGAAATTGTACATGACATTGGTGATATTGGTGATATCCTGGTTGTTCAGATTGATGTTCAGGTCACCGGCGACATTGATGATAATATCGCGGACCTCTTCCTTGCTTTCCGGCTTTTTCTCAGCGATTTGCTCCTTGACCTCGGTCATGAACTGAGCGGCTCTATCCTTGTCACCGATTTTTTGGCCCAGCTCGGAGGTCCGGAGCATCTCTTCGTTGGCCACTTGCCGTTGCTCCTGGCTGATCTCCTTGTTGGAAACCTTTTCAAAGGCCATCATGATCCCGGTGAGAGCCGCGGTTCCGGTGACGGGCTTCGGGGAGGTGACATACACTTCGGCGTCAGTCACACCGGCGGTGAGCAGGGCGTTGGCGTACATTTGCTCACTGACGCGGGTCACATTGTGCGCTTTCACCCGAATTCCGGTTCCTTTTTCCGCCAGGGTGATCTTGGCGGAAGAGTAGGCTTTGTTGTCCCCGCCTCCGCTGCTTCCGGTTCCACCGGTTCCGCCTTGAAGGTATGTGCGGATGTCATCGATACTGACATCGATGGTTTCCACATCGGGGTCGACGTTCATCTCCTGCAAGAGCGACTGGCGCTGTTCCTGGGTGAGATCCGCTCCCAGGGTAACCACGGAGTCACCGGCCACCGCGTCGGCGGATACGGTCTGAGGCAAAGTGACGGCAAACAGGAAGAGGCCAATCAGTGCAAACCGGCTCCATTTTTTCAGATTCAAGTGGAAAAACCTCCTTTTTCCTCACCATTCAATAACGAGGTCGGCTCTTCGGAAGTTTCCAGGTAAATACCGTCCCCCCTCATCTCATTGTAGCGTAAAATCTTACTCCTTAGCGGCTTAACCGCACAAATACCAAAAAAGTGTCGTGAAAACCGGCTTTCCCTCCGATTTTAACTTTTTTTCAGGATCTGTCGAGCCATTTCCCGATTTCGTGATTGAAATATTTCATGGTGGGAAGAGACCGTCGCAGTTTGGGAAGCATCCGGTTGGATATACACTTTGGCTCGATTGACAGCGTTGGCCGCATCCTGGAACGCCCCCGCAATCAGTTGAAGTTTTCCTTCATGATGCAATATATCTCCCGCAGCATAGAGTCCTGGAACGGATGATTCGCCGTTGACATTCCCTTTGATGTAAAAGTCATCCACCAGTGCGATGGGCAGTTCACTGTTTTTCAGTAGACTGGTGTCCTGTTCGTACCCATGGTTAATAATGACGTCATCCACGGCAAGACGCAGGATGGCCCCCGTTTTTCGGTTTGTCAACTCAACCATCTCGATGCGATCCTGTGCCTGGTCGGCAATCAGTTTGGTAATGGTTGTATGGAATAAACACTCAATGGAGCTGTTCATCAATTTTGTCACTTGAGATTCGTGACCTTTCAGCGTTCCCTTTCGATACGTCAAATAGATTTTTTTCGCTACGGGTTCCAACTCGTTGGCCCAATCGATGGCGGTATTTCCTCCTCCGGAAATGATGACGGTTTTGTCTTTAAAAGTCTTCAGCGATCTCACAGTGTAATGCAAATTGGTAACCTCAAATTTTTCGGCTCCTTCGATGTGAAGTCTCTGAGGTTGAAGGATTCCGCTTCCTGTTGCAACAATGACTGTTTTGGAAAGATGACGTTCCCCGGAATCTGTTTCCAAAACAAAGTGACCGGTTTTTTGTTTGGAGATCCGTTCCACCTTTTCTCCTAAAACCACTGTGGGATGAAAGGTTAAACCTTGTTGTACCATTTGCTCAATCAATTGGGCTCCGGTTACGGGAGTCAAAGCGCCGACATCCCAAATCATCTTCTCAGGATAGATGTGAACTTTTCCACCCAACTGAGGCCGGTACTCGATTATCTTGGTCTTCATTTCCCGTAACCCACTGTAAAAGGAGGCGTACAACCCGGCAGGGCCACCGCCGATCACGGTTACATCAAACAATTCCTGTTGTTCCATCCACATTTCCTCCGATCATGACTGATTCTCATTCTCATTTGATGAATTGACTATACAGTGTTTCTATGCTTTTTGCAAAAGGGATGGAGGCAGAGAAGAGAGATGAGATGTTTTTCGCCAGGGATGGTTTGGATGGATTCATGATCAAAAGCAACTTCCGAAAGCCGGGAAAAATGTATGAACGGTACGATGAATGTCCGTTAAGAAAGATTGACGGATGGAAGGGCGATTTTTGTTCTGATTTGTGAGTTGACAGGATCATTAACTCCTTGTTATAGTGATGACGAAATTGATAATCATTATCAAACGAATGTTGAGGTGTTGGGACAGAGATGTTTCGACTACATACCGAAGGTTTACACATCGGATATGGCGATCATCTGATTGTCCAGGATTTGAGTGTGGTCATTCCCGATGGAAACATTACCACCATCATCGGAGCAAACGGCTGCGGTAAGTCAACGTTGCTGAAAGCGATGACACGCATCATCTCCCCGCACTCCGGGGCGGTCTTGCTGGACGGTGTGGATATCGCCCGTGAAAATACAAAAACCATCGCGCAAAACCTGGCGATTTTACCACAAACACCGGAAGGAGCAAGAGGGCTAACCGTTGTGGAGCTCGTCTCTTACGGTCGCTTTCCTTATCAAAAAGGATGGGGGCGGTGGACCCGGCGGGATCGGGAAGTGATCGACTGGGCGCTGGAGGTGACCGGTACGACGGAATTTAAACATCGCCCGGTGGACGCATTGTCAGGGGGTCAGCGACAACGCGTTTGGATTGCGATGGCTTTGGCCCAAGAGACAGATATTATTTTCTTGGATGAACCGACGACCTATCTTGATTTGGCTCATCAATTGGAAGTGCTGGAGCTGTTGCAGAAGCTGAATCGCGAACAGGGTCGAACCATCATCATGGTCCTTCATGACCTCAATCAAGCAGCGCGCTTTGCTGATTACATCATTGCGATGAAACAGGGTCAAATCGTCCGGGCGGGATCTTGTGAAGAAGTGATTGTCCCCGATGTGCTGCGTGAAGTCTTCCAGATCGACGCGGTCATCGATCGGGATCCACGCACAGACAGACCCATCTGTCTCACTTACAACTTGATCAAAGGAGAAGATCAACAAGATGAAGAAATGGCTCATTCCGATTTTGCTGGTCTCCTTGATGCTTGCCGGCGCGTGCAGTCCCCAAGGTAAAGAGGAAGCAAAGGGATCAAAAAAAACCATCATCTATCCATCTGAAAATGGCCCCGTCGAGGTGCCCGCTGACCCGAAACGGGTGGTTGTGCTCTCATCATTCGCCGGTAATGTCATGGCACTGGATGTCAACCTGGTCGGTGTCGACTCGTGGTCCCGGATGAACCCACGTTGGGAAAAACAACTGAAAAACGTACCCGAAGTATCGGATGAAAACCTTGAAAAGATCATCGAACTCAACCCGGATTTGATTATCGGTCTCTCAAACATCAAAAACCGGGATAAATTGGAAAAAATTGCACCCACTGTGACATTCACATATGGTAAGCTGGACTATCTCCAGCAACATATCGAAATCGGCAAATTGCTCAATAAAGAAAAAGAAGCGACTGCCTGGGTGGAAGATTTCAAGAAACGGGCCAAAAAAACCGGTCAAGAGATCAAAGCCCGGATCGGTGAGGATGCAACGGTTTCCGTCATCGAAAATTTTGATAAGCAACTCTATGTTTTCGGTACCAACTGGGGACGGGGCACAGAAGTTCTGTACCAGGCGATGGAACTGAATCTGCCGAAAAAGGTGAAGGAAAAAGCATTGAAATCCGGATATCATGCATTGTCTCCGGAGGTTCTTCCTCAGTTTGCCGGAGATTATCTCATCGTCAGTAAATATGACGACACTGACAACTCATATATGAAAACCAAAACGTATAAAAGCATTCCAGCAGTGAAAAAAGGTCGTGCTTTCGTGGTGAACGCGAAGGAGTTCTATTTCAATGATCCACTCACACTGGATTATCAGTTGGAAGTCTTCAAAGAGAAGTTTCTCGGTGAATCAGAAGGAGAAGACGGGTAATCCTGTGATCTGCCATCTCCCGTTTTTTCTGAAGGGTTGAGTGAAGGGGGAACAAGGGGTTCATGAACCGTCGAGCACGGGCTTTACCTGTTTTATTTTTTGGCTTTCTCCTGTTGTTTGTTCTCATGTTCCTCGGAGCAATGGTGTGGGGGGCAGCAGATACGACAGTCCGGGATGTTTGGCTGGCGCTCACTTCTTCTGAAAGGAACCAAAAAATTGATATTTTGCGCGAGATTCGCTTCCCACGGGAAGTTGCTGCCATCGGAGTCGGTGCTGCTTTATCCGTATCGGGGGCCATCATGCAGGGCATGACGCGCAACCCCCTCGCCGATCCGGGACTGCTCGGTATCACAGCGGGGGCAAATGCTGCTTTGGCGATTGCAATCGCACTTCTTCCGAACCTCGACTATTTTGGCAATATGATCGCTTGTTTCATCGGAGCCGGGACAGGTTCGTTGATCGTTTGGGGATTGAGTGCCATGCGAAAAGGGGGGGCTTCACCTTTTCACCTCGTATTGGCGGGAGCGGCCGTTTCTACATTTTTTTTTGCGGTGGCAGAGGGAGTCGCCCTTATTTTCAAAATTTCAAAGGATGTATCGATGTGGACAGCTGGTGGATTGATCGGAACGACGTGGAATCAGCTATATTGGGTGATGCCGGTCATCTTTGTCGGGATCCTTGGGGCGATTTACTTTTCGCGTCAGCTGACCATACTCAGTTTAAACGAAGAGATCGCAGTAGGACTGGGGCAAAAGACGCAACATATCAAATCGATTCTCTTTGTCATTACCATTTTATTGGCAGGAGCAGCTGTTTCATTGGCTGGAAATCTGGTATTTGTCGGCCTGGTGGTCCCCCATATTGTTCGATCCATCGTGGGAGTGGATTATCGTCTGATCATCCCGTCTGCTGCGATCATCGGCGCCACCTTGATGTTGCTTGCGGACACACTTGGACGGACGATCCAAGCTCCATATGAAACCCCGGTGGTGGCGATTTTGGCCATGGTCGGATTGCCCTTCTTTCTCATCATTGTCCGTAAAGGAGGTCAAGCGTTCCCGTGATCCCGACTTCCCTCCGGCGCAAGCAAAAACGTTGGATTTATATGCTCTTTGCTTTGATTCTTTTCACCATGGTGATCGGCATGGGGTGGGGACCCGCATCTTTATCCTATGATCGTCTGATTCCAACCTTGATCGGTCTGGGAACTTTTAAAGAAGAGTTCATTCTCTTTTCTGTTCGCCTCCCCCGACTCTTGATCACATGCTTGGCAGGGATGGCCCTCGCTTTGTCCGGTGGGATCCTGCAATCGGTGACTCGCAATGATTTGGCAGATCCGGGAACGATCGGCATTAACTCTGGCGCCGGTGTGGCGATCACCGTCTTCTTCTTGTTTGCCCCGCTGGAGGTGGGGAACTTTGCCTATGCGATTCCCTTTGTCGCCTTTGTGGGAGCCCTTGTGACTGCCTCAGTCATTTATGTGTTGGCTTATGGAAGACGCACAGGATTGCAGCCGATGCGTCTGATATTGATCGGGGTGGGATTCTCCGCCGCTCTTTCCGGGATGATGATCATTCTCATTTCTTCAGCGGAACGACAAAAAGTTGATTTCATCGCGAAATGGCTGGCCGGATCTGTTTGGGGAGTGGATTGGCCCTTTGTGTGGGCGGTTTTTCCATGGCTTTTGATCTTGGTTCCATTTGTCTGGATCAAATCGAATCAGATGAACCTTCTCTCCATGGATGAAGCGGTGGCGATTGGAGTCGGGCTGCAGCTGAACCGGGAGCGCCTCCTGCTTCTGCTTGCGGCTGTCGCCTTGGCAGCCGCGGCGACTTCGGTGACGGGAGGGATTGCCTTTGTTGGACTGATGGCTCCCCATTTGGCCAAAGCTGTCATCGGACACCGGACGCAGTTATATCTGCCGATCTGTCTGTTGCTCGGTGGCTGGCTATTGCTGGTGGCAGATACCATTGGACGCAACCTTGTCGACCCGGAAGGAGTACCGGCTGGGGTGATTGTGTCACTTATTGGTGCTCCTTACTTTATCTATCTGTTATTCAAAAATCGCCTGGGATACTAATGTGAAAGTCACTCCTTCTGGAGATGGCTTTTTCTTTTTTAGAAGAGGATTTGTTGTCGATGGGCTGGGATCGTAAATGCTCCATGTTCGATCCTGTTTCGGGGCTGTATCTCTCCCTTGTCATATTCCGTTATACTGATAGAAGAAATATCTTCTTGAAAAGAGAGTGAATGGACTTGTCTCATATTTTACTGGTTGAGGATGAAGAAAGATTGGGCCAACTTATTTCGGAACAGCTCCATCTGGAGGGACATCGGGTCTCAGTGGCTTCTGATGGTGAAGAAGGGTACCGGATGTGGATGCAGGAACAACCGGATCTGGTGATCCTGGACTGGATGTTGCCCCGGATGGACGGGGTGGAAGTCTGCCGAAAAATCCGGGAGACCTCGATTGTTCCCGTGATGATGTTGACGGCCAGAGGAGATGAAATGGAAAAGGTATGGGGGCTGGAAGTGGGGGCGGATGATTATATGACCAAGCCCTTCAGTACCCGGGAGCTGAAAGCCCGTGTCCGGGCATTGTTGCGTCGGGCAGCCTTCGGGAAGGAACGGTCGGAGTCCACTTGTGAAGATGGGGTGCTCTCCTTTCCGTTTATGCAGTTGGACCGGGAAAGGCGGGAAGTGAAGTTGGAAGAACAGCTCTTGGTTTTGACTCCCAAAGAGTATGAGCTGTTGGAGCTGTTTCTTTCTTATCCCGGTCGGGTGTTCAGCCGGGCTTATTTGATGGATCGGATCTGGCGGGCAGATTATCTGGAGAATGATCGCACCGTGGATACCCAAATTTCCCGGTTGCGCAAAAAAATGGGGATCTACGGAAAAACGATTGAAACGGTCTGGGGAACCGGCTATAAATTCAACCCGGGGAAAGGTTCTGAAGCATGAACCCCAAAGGGATGTGGGGAGCGGGGATTTGGCGCACTTCTGTGGAAACCAATCTTCCCATGGTCTTTTCGATCGTCTTGGTGATGATTTGGCCGCCGCAGGCCGTCGTCCAGATCGGATGGTATTTTGTTTTCTTCCTGGCGATCTTCATTTGGCAGGTAATCTGGCCGGCTTACCGGCTTCGGCGCAAAGCAGGCACCATCTGGGTGCGGATTCGTTATTGGTTTTGGTTTCTATCATTGTTATCCCTGTCTCAAATCATATTGAATGAAGTGTTGGAATGGTTGTTTTTCCAAGAGATGATGGGAAACAGTTATCCGGAATTGTATGAGTACTTCATGGAGGATCAGGGGGGGATGAGTAAAGTCTTCGCCTACCTGATCAGCTTTTTCATTTTATTTCTGTTGATTGCCGGCAATCGTTTGGTCTTTTGGAGTTGGTTTCGGTTTTTGCAGTGGACACGGAGGAAGCTGGTTCGACAATTCACTCTGTCCCACATTATGATGTTGGTTCTGCTTTTTTGGCTCTGTGCGGTCGTTTGGATGGTGTATCAGGTGACCTGGGGAATGCCGAAAAACCTGAGCGGGGTGAATCAAGCAAAGGAAGCGGCGACTTGGACCTCACCTCTTTTGCAGTCGGGGACCTCGGAAAAGGATTTACAACGATGGGTGAATCAGCTGAAGGAGGCCCAGGGTCCCTTTCCTTTTTGGTATTTTGACAATGTGACCAAGGAGCGTCACTGGAGGCTTTATGATCGGAAGGGCGACCGGGTGGTCGGGGATCCTCCCCGAGCTGCCGGAAGGGAAGAGAAGCTGGTTCGAAAATCCCTGCAGGGAGGGGTTGCCCGTTCAGAAAATCTGAATGCTTCCACCCATCTGGCAGTGGCTCCGGTTTGGGACGATCAGTACCGGGTGGTCGGGGTTGTGGTGCTGGAGAAACAGATCGAACCGGTGTTGCAAATTTCCTCCATGATTATGATCTTTATTCTGTTTTTGGCTGTTTCTTTTGGCGGTGTTTTTCTCTTTTTGATCGTGGCCATGCTGATCGCTTCCTTTTTTGCCTACCTTCGTGCCCGGGTCTTGACCCGACGATTTGAAAAAGTGAGGGTTGCGTCGTCGGAGTGGTCCAAGGGCAGACTGAATCACCGGATCGCGACCGATTGGCCGGACGAGTTGGGGACGATGAGTGATCAGCTGAATCAAGTAGCTGCTTCGTTGCAAGAGGCGACCTGGAAGTTGGAAAAAGAGAAAGAACAGGTGGAGACGCTACTGCGTCAAAAAAAGAAGTTTATGGCGGATGTCTCCCATGAATTACGAACACCTGTAGCGATATTGAAAGGATGTCTGGAAGTCGGGGAGATGAAGGGAGAGCTGGGAAACCAGGATCTGTTCCGCAGGGAGTTGGATCGGTTGCAACAGATGATTGATGAATTGTTTATGCTGGCCACAAAAGATGAGCAGGATGAGAATGAGCCGTTTTTACGGGAGTTGCTTCATCCGGACGGCTTGTTACAGGAAGTGTTCGAAACCTTTCAGCCCATCGCTTGGCGGGAGAAGAAGATTTCTTTGGAATTGTCCCTGCTGGAGAGTGACCGGCAGATCATTGCGGATCCTGTCCGTCTGCGGCAGATCTTGCACAATCTGCTCCGGAATGCTCTGCGGCATACTCCGGAAGGGGGGCTGGTCAGTCTGTCAGCA
Source organism: Kroppenstedtia guangzhouensis (assembly GCF_014637345.1). GTDB lineage: Bacteria > Bacillota > Bacilli > Thermoactinomycetales > DSM-45169 > Kroppenstedtia > Kroppenstedtia guangzhouensis. The sequence continues at coordinate 320,129 of NZ_BMEX01000002.1, read as the reverse complement.
GAAGAGGATCAAGACCGTGTGCTGTTGATCGTGGCTGATACCGGATCCGGAATGTGCGAAGAAGAGGTGGCTCATGTGTTCCAACGTTATTACCGAGGACGTGTCACCAGCGGGGTCTATGAGGGAGCGGGGATCGGTCTGGCTCTTGTCAAGGAATGGAGTGAGCGAATGGGGGCCGAGGTATCTGTGCAAAGCGAGGAAGGGGAAGGAACACAAGTGATCCTCTCTTTTGCCGTGACGGATGGGGAGGGAAGTGATTGAGCGGAACTGAAAATGGACAATGAAAAGGGAGCGTGAACTGTCGCAGCGAGGCCGGGAGAGAAAAGGCGAGATTGGTGCACGATAGGTGCAACAGTCGTGTGGTAGAACACGATCTTACCACCTGAAATATGGCTGATCATCATGTTTGGATAGGAGGTACATTTTTGCAAAACTTTTTTGATATGGTTGCAAAGGTCCTGTGTTACGATGTTTGTGAACGGAATGGAATAAAGCGAGGATGATGAAAAAAGGAGGTTTGCCGCTTGTCCGATGTACAGACTTCTTCATCCGAGGTGAGAAAGCCTTCATTGCTTGGGGTTTTGTTTTCGCCGACTGAACAGTTTGAGCGGATCCGGGAAAAACCCCGGTTTGGAATGGCGCTTACCATCTTGATGGTACTGAGTGTCATTATTCTTTCACTTACAGGTTTGGCCTTGGTTGAGAATCCCATCTATATGGAAAAGGCGGGGGTGGAGGAGGCTGGACTTCCACCTGAAGCTTTTACAGCCATCACTATTGGAAGCATGCTGTTTGGGGGGGTGATCGGCACCCCGGTTCTTCTCTTGTTACGAAGTTTGTTTCATTGGCTGTTTATGATGTTGTTTCGGGGAGAAGCCTCATTTAAACAGCTCTTTTCATTGAATACTCATCTGTATTTGCTGCCAGTTCTCAGCAGCTTGATCTACATGGTTTATCTGTGGGTGACAGGTGGCGGTGGAACCGACCCGGAAACACTTCCCACCAGTCTGAGTGCTTTTGTTTCCGCTGAGGGTTTTCTCAAGGGATTGTTGGGTGGGATTGAAATTTTTGCCATTTGGGAATTGATCTTAACTGCGAGTGGTTTGTCCATCGTTGGTCGGTTATCCAAAGGCAAAGGCTGGGCTATCGCTCTGATCATCTTTGGTGTGACTCTCTTGATGATGGCCGGGTTTACCGCTTTGGGGGAAATGGCCGACTCGATGGCACCATAAAACGAACCTTGATGGGGGAAGAAAATGAATAAAAAAACATTGATCGGCTTGGGGGTTGTTCTCCTGATCGGACTGGCGGTGGGTGCCGCCGCCCTTAAAAATCAGGCACAAAAAGTGGAAGTCAAAACGGAAAAATTGAAGAAAACCGCGATTCATGAAGAGATTACCACTTCTGGCAGTTTGATGCCAAAAGAGATGCAGACCATCTATTACCGGCCGGAAATGGGGGAGTTTGATAAAATTCTGGTGGACGAGGGGGACAAAGTGAACAAAGGGAAAGGGATTTTACAGTACAAAAACCCTTCCCAGCGGGTAAAAAGCAATCTCCGCGGCACCGTGATTCAGGTGAACCCACCGGGATCGACCGGTGACGACCGTCAACCGGCGGTGGTGGTCGCTGATATGAACCAATTGGTAGTCCAGGCGGATGTGACAGAATATGATGCCTTAAAAGTGAAAAGAGGACAACGGGTCACCTTGAAATGGGATGCGGATCCCAGCCGGGAATGGACCGGGAAAATCAGCCGTGTTGCCCAACTGCCCAAGAACTCCGGGGTGGAGGGAGCGGGAAAAGAGTCGGATCAGATCAAATATGAAGTGGAAATCCGTTTGGATCAAAAAATTCCTCTGAAGCTGGGTTCCCGGCTGATGGCATCGATCCGGACGGATGAACAAACGGTAAAGTCCGTTACTCAGAAGGCATTGGTTCGAAAGGATGACAAGGACGGAGTCTTTGTAGTGGAGAACAACCGGGCAATCTGGAAAGAGGTGGACCCGGGGATTTCCGATGGCAACCGGGTGGAAATCCGGTCCGGTTTGGCCGGGAAAGATGAGATTATCATCAATCCACCGCATGATTTGAAAACCGGAGCGGAAGTGACGGTTCCATGATTCGGTTGGAGGGAATTGAAAAAACCTATCAAACAGGAGAAATCGCCGTCCCCGTCTTGAAGGATATTTCGCTGACGATTGAGGAGGGGGAGTATGTCTCCATCATGGGGCCCTCCGGTTCAGGGAAATCCACTCTGATGAATCTGATCGGTTGTTTGGATCAACCGACGGCAGGAAGTTACTATTTGAATGGAAAAGAGGTCAGCCAAGCGGATGAAACCGTGCTTGCCCAGATCCGAAATCAATGGATTGGGTTTGTGTTTCAGCATTTTCATCTGTTACCCCGGATGAGTGCCCGACAGAATGTGGCACTGCCTTTGATCTATGCGGGATTTACCAAGACGGAACGGGAGAGACGGGCCCGGGAGGCGCTGGCCAAAGTGGGCTTGGATGACCGGGAGCACCACCGACCTTCGGAGCTGTCCGGGGGACAGCAACAGCGGGTGGCGATTGCTCGTGCGCTGGTGAATGAACCCCACCTGTTATTGGCGGATGAACCTACCGGTGCACTGGATACCGCCTCAGGAGCCCGGGTGCTGGATCTCTTTGATGATCTGCACCGGGAAGGACGGACGTTGGTTGTGATCACTCACGATCCGGAAGTGGCAGAGAGAGCACAAAGACAGGTCGTAATCCGTGACGGCCGCATCATCGGGGACTCCATCCAGAGCAGAGGGAAGGAGGAGATCCGGTGAAACTGCTTGAGAATCTCAAGATGGCCTTGGATTCCATTCGCGCCCACAAGATGAGAGCGGTTTTAACCATGCTGGGAATCGTGATCGGAGTGGCATCCGTCTTGATCATTGTGGCCATCGGTCAGGGAGGGACGGAGGAGCTGACCCAAGCATTTGCCGGTGCGGGGAATACCATAAATGTGATGCCCAATGAAGAAACCCTGATCAACAACAATGGACAAGTGCCTCCCGGTTTCTTCACAGAACAGGATATTCGGGATCTGGAAGATCTCCCCGGCGTGAAACAAGTAGCTGCATCCAGTTACGAGATACTGGATATCCGGTACCGAAAAAAGGAAAGTGAAGGGGCGATGGTGCTCGGAGTGAACAACAACGCCTTTATGGAAATGGACGGTCAACAGGTGACCCAAGGCCGTTCTTTTCAAACCGCTGATTTTCTCAGTGGAAATTCCGGTGCCGTGATCAGTCACAAAATAAAAGAGGATCTCTTTCCCAATGAGGATCCCGTAGGGAAAATCATCCGGATCGGAACGCAACCGATTCAGGTGATCGGTGTCTTGGAAGAGCCGCAGGGATTGATGGGCTCTTTTGAGCAAGCCATCATCTATTTACCCTACCAGACCTGGCGAGGAGTTCTGGGTAAAAGCCAGATCAACCAATTAACCCTTCAGGCGGAAAGTGCGGATCGGATCAAAGATGTAGGGGATTCCGCGATCCAGTTGCTGGAAAGTAACCACCAGACAAAAGGGGATTATGAAGTGATGAACCTGGATCAACTGGTCAAAGGAATTAATCAAGTGGCTGGGATCATGACCATGGTCATCGGTAGTATCGGGGGAATCTCCCTGCTGGTCGGTGGAATCGGTGTGATGAATATCATGCTGGTATCCGTGACGGAACGCACACGGGAAATCGGAATCCGTATGTCCTTGGGAGCGACACGGAATCAAATATTAACCCAATTTTTGATCGAATCGGTCACACTGTCCATCATCGGTGGATTGATCGGAATCTTGCTGGGGTATGGAGCGATTGGCCTGATCGCATTACTGTCTCCTTTACCGGCAGTGATTTCCCCGTGGGTGACCTTGGGTGCAGTCCTGTTTTCCGCTCTGTTCGGTGTCATTTTCGGCTTATTGCCCGCCAATAAAGCTTCTCGCATGAACCCGATCGAATGCCTTCGCTACGAATAGTCACCTCCCGTTTACCCAACCCCCTTGCCGAAGCATAGCTGGCGATCGCAAGGGGGTTTTTTGTATTTGTCATTTTCAGTGGGAGATCACTTGCTGGGGTGAAGTTGGTCTGTTTATTATATTCACTTTTATTTACTAACTTTTAGTTTATTCTAAAGGAGAATAGATTCTTTTGTGGAATATATAAGTATAGGCTGTTGATGAAGTGTTGTGCAGATGTAATCCAAGAGAATGCTGGCCGGACAAGCCAATTTGCGGTTTCCCCTCATTCATTGGCCGTGAAGCACCAACGCTTCCGGGACTTTATGGGGGGCGTAATTCCCTTAATTATCCTTGTAAAAAAGACTATTTAATAACCAAAAAATGGACGTAGAAAAGGGAGTCGTGTACTGTCATAGGGAGACCGGGAGCGAAAGGGGCCAGGCGCAACTGGTGCCCTCCGGGTGTAACGTGGTAGACACGATCTTGTTCCTTAACATGCTTATCTTGACCCAATAAAGGAGTGCTGATTGGTGAATTTGAGAAATCGGGATTTTCTGAGTTTGAAGGATTTTAAAAAAGAAGAATTGGAAACCTTGCTGGAGCTGGGGCTGGAGATGAAGAGAGGACTCGATCACAAAGAGTATCTCAGCAAAAAAACGCTGGGTCTTTTGTTCAGTGTACCGTCCACCCGCACTCGCATCTCCTTTCAAGTGGCCGCCCGCCAACTGGGTGCTCATGCGGAATATTTCAGCAACACCTCTTTGCAACTGGCAAATAAGGAGAGCATCCGCGACACGGCTTCGGTAATGAGCCGCTATCTTGACGCGATTATCGTGCGCTGGTATGACATGAGAGACTACGGCATGGGCCGGCGAACTTTGGAGAAATTGGCCGAGTATGCGGATTGTCCGGTGATCAATGCATTGGATGATAAAGATCATCCCTGTCAGGTTTTGGCTGATCTGATGACCTTGAAAGAAGTTTACGGCGAATCCTACAAAGAGAAAAAAATCGTCTTCACTTGGGGATATGCGGAACGCAAAAAATCACCGGGTGTTACCCACTCCCTGCTGACGGCGGCGGCTCAACTCGGCATGAATCTTCGCATCGCTCATCCGAAGGGATTTGAGCTGGATGAAGAATATACGTCTTTTGCAAGCCAAGCGGTCAAGAGTTCAGGCGGCACCATCGAATACTGTCATGACTTGGAGGAGGCTTTGGAAGGTGCCGACGTGGTCTATGCGAAAACGTGGGGCAGCCTGACCCTGCCGGTCGAAGAAGAAAATCGTCTCAAGTTGGATATCCGTGATGAATGGTGTGTGACGAAAGAACGTTTCAAACTGGCCAACGAAGGAGCTTACTTTATGAACTGTCTCCCGATCATCCGGGGTGATGAAGCCACAGCCGACGTGATCGACAGCAAACAATCGCTGATCTACGAAGAGTCGGAAAACCGACTGCATATTCAAAAGGCGATCCTGACCTCCTTGCTGTAAGCCGGATGTCGAAAGGATGCACCGAGAACGGGGGTTACAAAAGGAAGAGACTTTTGCAATCACCGATGTTGTGCGCGGAGATCTGTTCAAAAAAATTCCTCCTGATCAAACCTTATTTTTCAATCCGATAGGGATGGCCTCCTTTGATATTGCCATCGTAGCTTACTATTATACCCAAGCTGTAAAGAAAGGGATCGGGATGACTCTTGCTGAGTAAGGATTGCACACCCCATAACAACCCACCGGGACAATGACAAAGTGATCCGTCAGGGGTGTCGTACAGCGGGTTGCGCTTCATTTTGATTTCCGACGAGTTCACGGGGGTGAATAAATGGGACAAAAGTATTCTTACTTACTGTATGACATGGAACCTTGCAAGCATTTTGAACATAATTGCATCGATGATGTGATCGCCACACTGGCCAATTACCTCGATCGAAAGCATGAATTGATGTATGCGAGGATGTGGGATTTCCGCTTTTCTCCAGACGGAGGCGGGCGGTTGGGTGATCGTATAAGGATTGATCCGAACGGTTTTTTCATCGATCTCGAAAAATACCACGGGATGAAAAGTAACACCCATCAGACAGATACATCCGATGAAGGATTATCCATCATTTTGAACCAGTTGTTCTCCGGCTATCCCGCCGTAGCGACCATGAATTCTTTCTGGGTCCCTTGGGACGAGAATTACCAAAAAAAGGATATTATTCATTCATTTGTGGTGACTGGATACGATCCGGAACAGAATTGTCTCTTTGCAACCGATCCCTATTTTATGGTCAAAGGGGAAAAGCTTCCGCTGGATCTCTTTCACAAAGGATATTTGACGGCGAGTACGCTGGAGCTTGTGAAGGAAGAAGTGACTGACTGGAAGCAAGTGGTGAGTGATCTGTATGGATGGGTGGAAAAGTTGCTGGTGGACAGGCAGATCTTCTCACAGATGCGTCTCTTTGCCGAGCAACTGGCGACTTCTTTCGATATGCGACGGGAGACGGAGGGCTTCCCTCATTTTACGGAAGTACCGTTATTTTCAGAGCTTGGACATGTGGCTGATGGACGGGTCAAGTTTGCGCAGATGCTCTCCTTTCTGGGTAAACACGTTCATCCCGGCTTTCAAGATGTTTCGGAGTCCATGAAAAAGTCGGCGGCAAATTGGGGCGTGATCCGCGGCACATTGATAAAGATGCATTTGACCGGAGTTGTCACTGCCGAAACGCTGGGGAAAACCGTCGAGCGGATCAAACTGGCAGCGGATGCGGAAGAACAGTTGGCCGGGAGGTTTTTGGAATTTATTTCGTCTCTCCGGGGAGGAGACGGGGAGAAGACCGTGTGGACGACATCTGCGGCGGAAGCAGTTTCCGCCTATGTGGAACCGGCCGGTGAGATGGAGACCCGGCTGGCTCGTCTTTGGAAACAGGTGCTTGGCAAGGAACGCGTCGGAGCCTTGGACCATTTTTTCGAGCTCGGCGGCCAATCCTTGCAAGCTTTGGCCAGTGTGTCGCTGTTGAAAAAGGAGTACGGGTTGGAGGTACCGGTCAGTTTGATCTTCCAATATCCGACCATTCGGGAACTGGCTGCCGTTCTGGAGGAAAAGTCCATGCGGCCCTTTCAAGGACTTGAGCCTGTGGGCGTGAGGGAGTACTATCCGGTAACTTCGCAACAGAAACGGATTTATCTGTTGCAGCAGTTCTCGGGGGCGGATACGGGCTATAACATTCCAAGCGCGATGGTTATTCGTTTCGCCGTCGACGCCGATCGGTTGGAAACAGCGTTGCAACAACTGGCGGCAAGACATGAGGCACTTCGAACAACCTTTCACCTAATTGATGGTGAGCCGAAACAGCGGATTGAGAATCAAGTGGAGATCCGCCTGCAGCGGATGGATATCAGTGATTTCACCGGTGATACGGAACAGGAGCGCATCCAAGCGGCAGTGGCGGATTTTGTCCGGCCGTTTGTTTTGGATCAAGGGCCTTTGGCCCGGTTTGCCTTGATGCGAATGGGAGAGGAACGGTACTTGTTCCTGGCTGATTTACATCATATCATCGCCGATGGTGTGTCCCTGGAGATTCTCAACCGTGAGTGCATGGCGTTATATAGGGAAGAGTCACTGCCTTTGCTTCCCTGGCAGTACAAAGAGTACGCCGTGTGGCAAGAAAAACAGCTTCAGACGGAGGCGATGTGCGAACAGGAGAGCTATTGGCTTCAAGCTTTGCAGGGGATCCCGCCGGGCTTGAATTTTCCGACTGACTTTCCGCGTCCGGCAAAACAAACCTTTGCCGGACGGCGTTTGACCTTCACGGTACCGGCGGATGTGACAGTCGGGATCAATCGTCTGGCTGTAAAGACGGGAAGCACTCCGTACATGGTGTTGCTCGCACTCTACTCGGTGCTGATCGCAGCGTACACACGTGAACGGGACGTGGTGGTCGGATCACCGATCACAGGTCGTTCCCATGCAGATGTGGAATCCGTCATTGGAATGTTTGTCAACACGCTGGTCATGCGTAACCGTGTCGAGCCTGAGCAGACATTTACCCAATTTTTGCGTCAAGTGAAAAAGACCGCATTGGAGGCGTATGAGAATCAAGATTTCCCCTTCGATCTTTTGGTGGAGAAGCTAAATATAGAGCGGGATCTCAGCCGTAATCCGGTGTTTGATACGATGTTTGTGATGCAGAACATGGAAGCTTTGGATCCGGCGGTAGAGGGGATTCCATTTACCCCCTATGAATTTGATCACGGTGTCTCCAAGTTTGATCTTTCGATGGAGTTGACAGAGCGTAACGGGGAGTTGCACGGCTGTCTGGACTACCGCAGGGATCTGTTTTTGCAGTCGTCCATGGAACTGTTCATCCAGCATTTCCAGGAGTTGTTGAGAAGCGCGACGACAAATCCGCACGCGAAGATTGCGGATTTGGCACTCATGTCCGAAGCTGAGAAAAAGCAACTGCTGCAGACCGAACGGGCGCGCGTGAAGGATGTCCAGTGGCCGGAAAATGCCACTTTGCATGAATTATTCCAAGAGCAGGTGCGCCGTTTTCCTGATGCGGAAGCCGTGGTCTGCGGAGACGAACGCCTGACCTATCGGGAGTTGAATGCCAAAGCGGACCGAGTGGCCCATGTTTTGCGGATGAGCGGGGTTGGAGCGGAATGCTTGGTGGCCGTGATGATGGAGCGATCCGTGGAGATGATCGCTGTTTTGCTCGGCGTTCTGAAAGCGGGTGGCGCTTATTTGCCCATCGATCCGGATTACCCGGAAGAACGTGTTTCGTTTATGCTTGAGGACAGTCAAACGAAGTGGTTGGTGACACAGCGGCTGCATGGGCAAAAAGTGGACTTCCCTGGTGAGGTGTTTTATGCGGAAGAATTGTTTGCGGGGAAGGAGCCGTCGGAAGGAATTATTCCCGCTCCGACAAAGGTTCGGCCTGAGAACCTGGCTTACGTGACGTACACCTCGGGAACGACGGGACGACCCAAAGGTGTGATGATCGAACATCGCCATGTGGTTCAATTGTTGGTTCAAACCCCTGGAAAGTTTAAATTTACGGAAGCGGATGTGTGGATGATGTTCCACTCCTTCTGCTTTGATGTGTCAGTCTGGGAGATGTACAGCGCTTTGTTGCACGGTGGTTCGCTGGTGATTGTTCCGAAGGATGTGGCCCGCGACCCTCAGGCATTTGCCGAACTGGTGTCCCGTGAGCGGGTGACTGTATTGAACCAGACGCCGTCGGCGTTTTATTCCTTCGAACAGGCGGTGGAGAGAAGCCATCTTGATTTCTCCCTGCGTTTTGTGATATTCGCCGGGGAAGCATTGAAACCGGGACTGTTGAAAGGCTGGAAAAAACGTTTTCCGCAAGTGCGTCTGATTAACATGTACGGGATCACGGAGACCACCGTTTATGTGACGTTCAAGGAAATCGGGGAAAGAGAGATCCGCAACAACCTGAGCAACATAGGAACGCCGCTTCCTACTTATAAGTGCATTGTTTGTGATGAGTGGGGACGACCGGTGCCCAAGGGGGTGCCGGGGGAACTGTATATTGGCGGAGCCGGGATTGCACGGGGATATTTAAACCGTCCGGAGCTGACTGAGGAACGTTTTGTGGAACATCCCGATTTTCCGGGAGAGAGGCTGTACAAGTCCGGTGACTTGGTTCGCCTTCAACCGGATGGAGAACTGGAGTACTGCGGGCGTATCGACCAACAGGTCAAGATCCGCGGCTATCGGATCGAGACCAGTGAGATTGAGGTCCTCCTGATGCAACATGAGCAGGTGCAGGAGGCGGCGGTGGTGGCGATTGCCGATGATATGGGTGTGCAGGAATTGTGTGCCTATGTGGTGGCCGATGAGGAAGTGAATCTCGCTGATCTGAGGGGACATCTGGCACATGAGCTGCCTTCCTACATGATTCCGTCCGCTTTTGTGAGATTGGAGAAGATCCCGCTTACTCCAAACGGAAAAATGGACCATCGCGCGTTGCCGAAACCGGATGTCAATATGCAGTCCGGAACAGCCTATATACCGCCTGCGGATCAGGTGGAAGAAGAGCTTGTCGCGTTGTGGCAAGAGGTGTTGCGTGCGGAGCGTATTGGTGTAGAGGACGATTTTTTCACTCTTGGCGGGCACTCGTTAAATGCAGCGGTACTCACGGCTGAAATTTCCAAACGGTTGGGTGTGCAGGTGCCGTTGCGCCAATTTTTTCAAACACCGACGATTCGCGCCTTGGCCAAGGTGATCCGTCACGCGGACAAAAGGATGTCAGAGGAGATTTCTCCTGCACCCAAGGCGGAGCTCTACCCGGTGTCTTCCTCACAGAAGCGCATGATTCTGTTACAGGACATGGACGGGGTGCAACTGACCTATCACCTCCCGAGTTGTTTCATCCTGGAGGGGCCGGTTGACACCACGCGAATCGAGTCGGCATTTCGGGCATTGATCAAACGCCATGAAATTCTGCGCACGCAGTTCGAATGGCAAGGGGATCAGGTGATGCAGCGGGTGCTGGAGGAAGTGCCCTTTGAACTGGAACAGATGCAGGGATCGCTGGAATCTTGGATGAGGCCTTTTGATCTGTCACAGGCCCCGCTGGTGCGGGCGGGCCTGCAGAAGCTGGATGCGGATCGGCACCTGATGGTTGTTGACATGCATCATATCATTACGGATGGTGTATCGATGGCCACTCTGGTAAGCGACCTGGTGAAGCTTTATTCCGGTGAATCCTTGCCAGAGATGCGATTGCAGTATAGGGACTACGCTGTCTGGGAGCAGAAACTGCTCAATTCGGAGGCGATACGTCGCCATGAGAAGTTCTGGAAAGAGCAGTTTGCAAAGGGCGTCCCCGTTTTGGAGTTGCCTTATGATCGGCCGCGTCCGCCGGTGAAAAGCTTTGCAGGCGGACTGCTTGAGTTCCGGGCTGATGCGAGCCTTTCGGAAAGGGTCAAACAGTTGGCTCTGGAGACGGATACGACCCCATTTATGGTGCTCATGGGAGCTTTTACGGTTCTCTTGTACAAGCATGGAGGACAGAGAGAAGTTGTTGTCGGATCGCCGGTTGCCGGCCGTCCCCATGCGGATCTCTTTCCACTGATCGGCATGTTTGTTAACACACTTGCCTTACGTTATCACATGGAACCGGAACAGACATTTGCTGCCTATTTGCAGGATGTGAAAGAGTGGACACTGGCGGCGTTTGAGCATCAAATTTACCCATTTGATCAATTGGTGGAAGAGTTGGATCTGCCTCGTGATATGAGCCGCAGTGCACTGTTTGATGTGATGTTCGTCCTGCAAAATATGGAGGAGCCTGAGCTGCAGGGAGAGGGAATCACAATCCATCCGCAACCGGCTGACACACGAACGAGCAAGTTTGATCTGACGCTGGCAGCAGAAGAGCGCCCTGATGGATTCGCCTTCACTTTTGAATATGCGACAGCGTTGTTTGATCGGGAGACGATGGAAAAGTGGTCGCGTCGATTGCTCCGGTTGCTTGAGCAGGTGACGCAAAATCGCGATGTTCCTCTGCAAGACCTGGAGATCCTGGCGGAAGAAGAGAAGCGGGCGATCCTCGCTCCGAGTTTTGCTCCACACCCCTCCCGCGAATCGGAGGGAATGACCGTTCATGCCAAATTTGAAGAGATGGTTCGAAAGCAGCCGGATGCAAAAGCTTTGGTCTGCGGTTCGGAACAACTCACTTATGCCCAACTGAATGCTAAAGCGAACAAAGTGGCGACGGTGCTGAGACAAAAAGGTGTACAACCGGATCAAACTGTCGGTGTGATGACAAAGCGGTCGACGGATTTGGTGGCAGCCTTGCTGGGCGTATTGAAAGCGGGCGCCGCATATGTACCAGTTGATCCGGAATATCCCCCCGAGCGCATTGGGTATATCCTGAAAGACAGTGAAGCCAAATGTCTTGTGATCCAACAGGAGTTGTATCAGGAAATGCAGGGGGCATTGGAATATGACGGCCAAGTGGTGTTTGTGGAGGAAGCGGTACGTGCCGCAGGAGAAGCAGAGACGCAACCGCCTGTATCCGAACCCCATCATCTCGCTTATGTGATCTATACATCGGGAACCACAGGACAACCCAAAGGGGTGGCGGTGGAACACCGTCATCTTCTGGAAGTGATTCTCAGTCTGCCGAAGGAGGATTTCCGTTTTGGTCCAGGGGACGTATGGACGGCTTTCCATTCCGTCGGATTTGACTTCTCAGTTTGGGAAATCTTCGGGTGTTTGCTGACAGGGGGAAAACTTGTGGTTGTCCATCGGGACACCGCACGAGACACCTCTGCATTTCTCGAACTGTTGCGCTCCGAAAGGGTGACGGTACTCTCCCAGACTCCTTCTGCCTTTTATGCGCTTTCCAGCCTGGAGGCATGCGGTGATCCGACCCTGTGCGTTCATACCGTTCTGCTGGGCGGAGAAGCCTTGAAGAGTTCTTCGCTGGCGGTTTGGAAAAAAAGATATGCGGACTGCCGCCTGATCAATATGTATGGAATCACGGAAACGACCATTGTCGGCACTTACAAGAACATAGGCAGTCGCGAGATCGAGAACAATGAATCGGCGATCGGTCAACCGTTCCCTCCCTACACCTGTTATGTGTTGGATGAGAATAAGCGCCTCGTCCCCCCAGGTACGCCTGGCGAATTGTACATAGGCGGTCGTGCGGTGGCCAGAGGTTATGTCAATCGGCCGGAATTGACGGCGGAACGCTTTATTCCTCATCCGTACAACCCCGCTGAAAGAGTGTACAGAACCGGCGACTTGGTGCGGGTTCGGCAAAATGGGGATTTGGAATATTTGGGTCGGGTGGATCAGCAGGTGAAGATCCGGGGATATCGCATTGAAATCAGCGAAATCGAGCATCATTTACAAGCCCATGACCAGGCGTTGGAAGCGATTGTCCAGCCCTTTGTCAATGACAGCGGGGAAATGGAACTGTGTGCTTATGTAGTAATGGAGAGTCAGGTTTCTCTGTCCGAGTGGCGTGAATATCTGGCGCAACGGTTGCCGATGTATATGATTCCGGCCTATTTTGTTCAGTTGGAAAAAATCCCATTGACCCCAAATGGAAAAGTGGATCGCCGTGCGTTGCCAAAACCGGATCCGTCCAAGCGGCTGGAAACTTTCTTTGTCGCTCCGGCTGATCATCTGGAAAAAGAGTTGGTCAAGCTTTGGCAGGATGCGCTTGATCTGGAACGAATGGGGGTTGAGGATGACTTCTTTGCCATCGGCGGACACTCGTTGAAGGCAACGATGTTGATCGCTCAGATACATGAACGGTTTGACGTGAAAGTGCCGCTACGTCAACTGTTTCTGACCCCGACGGTACGAGGGATCGCCCAGTACATTCGCCGGGCGGAACCGCATCGGTTTGCAAGCATCGGCCAAGCGCCAAAGGCGGAAACATATCCGGTATCGTCAGCACAGAAGCGGTTGCTTCTGCTGCATGAGCTGGAAGGGGCAGACACGTCCTATAACATGCCTGCTGTCTATCTGCTGGAGGGTCCTCTGAACCGGGAGCGGGTGGAAACGGCATTTCGCGGATTAATCGAGCGGCATGAGAGCTTGCGGACCTCTCTCGTTTGGAGAGAAGGAGAGCCTGTACAGATCATCTCCGAGGAGATCCAATTTTCTTTGGAGGAAATTCCGGCACAGGAAGTAAACGAAGCTGTGAAGGGCTGGGTGCGCTCCTTCGATCTGTCGCAAGCCCCCCTGTTCCGGGCGGGATTGATGCCACTGGACGATGAGCGTCACTTGCTGTTGCTGGATATGCACCACATTATATCGGACGGCTTGTCGATGAACATTCTGATCCGCGACTTTGCGGCGTTGTATGCCGGAAAAAAATTGCCTCCCCTTCGTTTGCAGTACAAAGACTATGCGGTCTGGCAACAGGAACAACTCACAACGCAGGGGATGGTCGAGCAGGAACAGTTTTGGTTGGACCAGTTTGCGGAGGGTGTTCCCGTGCTGGAACTGGCCACCGACCATCCCCGCCCCGCAACCAAATCTTTTGAGGGCCGCTGGTGGGAATGCGAGGCCGACACGGAATTGACCGCAAAGGTGAAGCAACTGGCGCAGGAGACTGGCACCACGCTGTATATGGTATTGCTTGCTGCCTTTTATGCCCTGCTGCACAAGCACAGCGGGCAGGAGGATATGGTAATCGGATCGCCTGTAGCCGGTCGTGCTCACGGGGATCTGGCTCCGATTCTTGGGATGTTTGTCAATACGCTGGCGATCCGTCAACGTCCAAAAGGAGAGAAGCCTTTCTCTCATTTCTTGCAAGAGGTCAAGGAGGGAGTGCTGGCGGCACAAGAACATCAAGATTATCCTTTTGATCTGTTGGTGAGTCGCTTGCCACTCAACCGCGACATGAGCCGCCAAGCCCTGTTTGATGTCCTGTTCGTGTTGCAAAACCTGGATATGCCAGAGGTCGGAGAAGTGCTGGACGGTTTGACGATCTCGTCGGTGAAATTCGAACATACGACAAGTAAATTCGATCTGTCACTGACGGTGGAAGAGCAGGATGACAAGCTGATGTTCGGTTTCGAGTATGCAACGGCTCTGTTTGAGGAAGCGACTGTGGACAGCTTGGGAAGCCGTTTCCTGCGGTTGCTGGAGGAAGTGACTCGTGATCCACATGTGCGGCTGGCTGACATTCAGTTGCTGACACCGGAAGAAGAGAAGTTCCTGATGACAGGGATGCAGCTTAAGGAACCGGAGGAAACAGAGGCTGATTTTGACTGGGACTTCGGGGAGACGGAACCGGCGGTAACGACAATCCATCGGCGATTTGAAGCCCAGCTATGGAGCACGCCGGACCGGGTGGCCGTGAAATGCGGTGAAGTGAGCCTGACCTATCGGGAACTGGATCGTTTGGCAAATGGATTGGCTCATGAGCTGCGGGCTAAAGGCGTTGCGGCTGATCAGAGGGTGGCAGTGGTCATGGATCGCTCTGTGGAGATGATTGCCGCTATGCTCGGGGTATTGAAAGCGGGTGGAGCATACGTTCCGATTGATCCGGACTATCCACAGGAGCGGATCGAATTTACGCTCCGAGACAGTGGGGCCGGTTGGTTGGTGATGCAGGAGTCCTTGGCAGAACATGTTTCTTTTTCTGGGGAAAAGCTGTTTATCGAGAAAGTGGTTCCTGCCGATGAAGCTCCGGAGGTGGATGTGCGGGAAGACCACCTCTGTTATGTCATTTACACTTCAGGAACCACCGGGCATCCTAAAGGCGTTATGATTGAACACCGGAATTTGCTTTCTGTGATGGACCGTTTATCGGGAGAGTTCGGTTTCCGACCCGGAGATATCTGGACGCAGTTTCACTCCATTGGGTTTGACTTTTCCGTTTTCGAGATCTATGGAGCCCTGCTGACTGGCGGTACCCTGGTCATTGTGCCCAAAGAGATAACCCGTGATACACCGGGCTTCCTTCGCTTGGTGCGTGAAGAGGGAATCACCGTGCTCGGTCAGACCCCATCCGCTTTCTATGCATTGTCAGAGTGGGAACAAAAGGGAGCTCCGGATCTGAACGTGCGTGTGATGATTTTCGGCGGCGAGAGGCTGAAACCATCGTTACTCAGGAGCTGGAAAACCCGTTACTCCGATTGCCGTCTTTTCAATGCCTACGGCATCACGGAGACGACCATTGTCGGAGCCGACAAAGAAATCGACTGGAACGAGATCGAACATAACATCAGCTCAATCGGTCATCCATACCCTGATTACACTTGTTATGTGTTTGATCAACATATGCGACCGGTGCTCCCGGGAGTAAGTGGTGAACTGTATATCGGCGGTCCGGGAGTGGCGAGAGGCTATATCAATCTTCCGAAACTGACAGCGGAACGATTTATCGCAAACCCATACTGTACGAAAGAGCGGCTGTACAAGTCAGGGGATTTGGTGCGGTTGCTACCCAATGGTGAAATGGAGTATCTTGGCCGCATCGACCATCAAGTGAAAGTTCGCGGTCATCGGATTGAACCGGGAGAGATCGAACGTTGCCTGCAAATGCATGAAAATGTACGGGAGGCGGTGGTGCTGGCGACAGAGGACCAATCCGGCATGGCGGAGCTGTGCGCGTATCTGGTGGCGTCTCCCGAATTGTCAATCCCCGAACTCCGGGTATATGTATCGGAACATTTGCCCGGGTATATGATTCCGACTCACTATATTCTGCTGGAGCGGATGCCGTTGACTGTCAATGGCAAAGTCGACCGTCGCGCTTTGCCCCAGCCGGACCCTTCGTCGCTCCGGAAGGCTTCTTACGAAGCACCGGCCAACACCTTGGAAGAACAGTTGGCGGCCATCTGGAAGGAAGTGCTTCATTTGGAGCGGGTCGGGGTCGAAGATGACTTCTTCCTGATCGGTGGCCACTCTCTCCGTGCAGTGAAGATGACGGCACTGGTCTATGAACGGCTGGGCTGGGAGATATCATTGCGGGACCTGTATGAACAGCCGACTATACGCCGGTTGGCAACCCGACTGGAGTTTGGAGAAAAGAAGCGGCAACCTCTGGTCTGTTTGAACGGCACGAGTGAAAGGTTGCAAGCGGGTCGAACACTCTTCGCCTTTCCGCCCCTTGGCGGCGATGCTTATACCTTCAAAGCGATGGCGGCTTATCTTACGGACATTCATCTTTACGGGTTTGATTTTATCCAGGAAGATGACCGCATTGCTCAGTACGTGCGTTATATTACCAGCGTTCAACCGGAAGGTGCTTACACACTCCTCGGCTATTCAGCGGGTGGCAGCCTCGCCTACGAGACAGCTGTCGCACTTGAAGCGGCAGGCCTGAAAGTGGCGGGCCTAATCTTGATGGACTCGGTACCCGATGGAGGCACAATCGATCGCGAGTGGGATGAAAATCAACTGCTTCGTCTTGCAGAGCATCATCTGGAAGGCGTGGCCGACTGGGTCCGGCAGCCGTCCCTGCGTCAAAAAGTGCTGAAAGAGATGAAGCGCTACTTGGACAGCTATGCAAATACGAACTATCAGAGGCCTATTCAGGCAGACATCCACCTGATCCGATCGCTCGATGGGACACCAGGTAGCCCAATATGGCCGGAACTGACAAAAGGGACGTTTGAGGAATCTCCTGGAGCCGGCAGTCACTTCACCATGCTCCAAGGGGAGGCGCTGGCTCACAATGCAAAACGGGTGCGGCAGATCGCAGGGACATGGATGCATTCATGTTGATCATGAGCCCAAAGGAGGAAAGACTCATGTCCGTTCACGGGAAAATCCGTCAATACATCCGTAGTAACCTTGTGACCTTCGATGCGATGGGAACCGAGTTCACTGACGATGACAACATCTTTGAAAAAGGGTTCGTGAACTCGTTGTTCGCCATGCAACTGCTGACTTTTATCGAAACGGAGTTCAATATAACCGTTGATAACGATGATCTTGACATCGTGAACTTTTCCACCGTCAACAATATGGTCCGTCTCGTTGAAAAAAAGAAAAAGGAGAATACAACCGCATGAAAGCCTTTCAGGAGAGACTCGATACGGTGAAAAGATTTGCGGAGGCAGAGCTCAGACCGAGAGCGGGTGAGTTTGAAGTGAAAGAGGAAATTCCCCGTTCCTTTCTGCAACGCCTTGGGGAGCAAGGTGTTTGGGGTGCGACGTTTCCCGCCGAATACGGCGGGCTCGCCCTTGATCCCGTGGACTATGGACATCTGACCGAAATCATCGGCAAGGCCTGCAACTCCGTTCGGGAGTTACTCACGGTGCATGTCTCTTTGGTCGGGGAATCCATCAAGCGTTGGGGAACAGAGGAACAGAAGCGGCGCTGGTTGCCGAAAATGGCAACCGGTGAGACACTGGCGGCGTTCGCACTGACTGAGCCGGAAGTCGGTTCGGATGCCAAAGCTGTTCACACCTCTTATAAACAGAAGGGGAACCGCTTTATTCTCAATGGCCGTAAAAAATGGATCTCTTTTGCCAACATTGCTGACTTGATTCTGGTGATCGCCGCCAAGGGGAGCGAGCTGACCGCCTTTCTGATTGAACCTTCGATGCCGGGTGTGTCCATCACCAAGATGAGTGGCCTGCTGGCGAGCAATTCCTCCCATCTGGCCGAAATCCATATGAAAGATGTGGAGGTGCCGGATGAAAACGTGCTCGGACGGGTTGGCGGTGGGTTTGCCTATGTGGTCAATACTGCCTTGGATCACGGGCGTTACAGTATCGCGTGGGCGGGGGTGGCGATTGCACAGGAGGCCCTGGAAGCGATGGTGACTTACTCGCGAACCCGCAAACAGGGCGGCAAATATATCTGTGAATACGACGGGGTTCAGAGGATGATTGCCGAATCCAGCGTCAATCTGCGTGCAGCCCGCTCGCTTTGTCTGACTGCCGGTCGCAAGCGCAGGGACAAACACCCGGAAGCCATGGCGGAGACCATGATGGCCAAGTATTTCTCTTCCAAAATGGCGATGAAAGTGGCCACGGATGCAGTACAGGTGTTTGGAGCAAACGGTTTTTCCCGCAAATATCCGGTCGAGCGCCTCTTCCGTGAGGCTAAAGTGTTGGAGATCATCGAAGGCACATCGCAAGTTCTTCAGCCGCTCATTGCTCAACATACGTTGCGCACTGGTTACCGAGATGAAGGTGTGATTACAAAATGATCCATCAACTGACGGAAGGGTGGGAACGAATTCGTCCGCTGTTTTATGAACACAGTCGACAGCCCGTTTTGAACGGGATTTTGGCCGGTAACAACAAAGGCCGCATTTTTGTGGATTCCCCGGACCGTCCTGCCTGTGCATTGGTTTGGGCAGAGCAGGAGATCTTTTATCTGATGGGGGAGCCGAAGGAAACTTTTGTCTTCGCTCTACCTGCCTGGATCCGTGAAGTGATCGCACCGGAGGCGGAACGCATCGCCGATCCGTTCTTTCAAGTCGAGTTGATGCCTGAGGTCAAATGGCGGCCAATTGTCGAGCGGGGACTGCAAGAGTTTATTCCGAAACCCTATGATCGGGTGACCTTTACTTTTGATCCGAAGAGGTATCGCAAACTGCCGCCGGTATCGGTGCCGGCGGATGTCCGTGTGGAACGCATCACACGGGAAATGTTGGCGGAAGATTCCTTCGCAGAGGTGCGTGACCATATTGCTGACTTTTGGATATCGCCGGAGATCTTTATCGAAAATGGGTTTGGCTATGCTGTGTTGGTAGGTGATGAGGTTGTATGCAGTTGCCTGACCGCTTTTGGGAACGAGACGGATGTCGAGATCGGGATTAACACGTACAGCCGTACCCACAGAGGGAAGGGCTATGCGCAGTTGGCCGCCCGTTCCTTCCTTGACGAGTGTCTGCACCAAAACCGGACTCCCCATTGGAAAACAGAGGATTTTCGCTTGCCGTCGATTAAGCTGGCGGAGAAAGTTGGATTTACAAACCGCCGCCTGTACAAAGCTTATATGTTTTTATACAACGAACTGGATAATCTCGTGTTCACCGCTTATCACCGTTTGCGTTATTTCAAAGATTTGGCGGAAGCAAAACGTTTTCTGGATCGGGCCTGTGCTTATGGCGATTTAAAGAATTGGCATCATTTTCTTCTCGCTTGCGGCTATTCGTTGGCCGGGGAAACGGAATCGTCCTTGAAGCATATGGAGCGGGCGTTGGAGCTCGGGTGGGATCATGTTTCGGATCTCCGCTATGATATGGACTTGATCCACCTTCGAAAAACGGAGAGGGGACGGGCTTTGTTGGAGGAGTTTGAAAAAGGATTGGGCTGAGAAACAGGGGGGAGAAGATGTCGAGCCTGGTGTTCATGTTTCCCGGGGTGGGATCCCACTATCCGGGGATGGGCAAGTATTTTTACGATCACTTTTCAATTGCCCGTGAAACCTTTGAAGAAGCAAGCGATACACTGGGTACGGATATGGCCGCACTATGCATGAACAAGTCGCGCAAGGCAGATCTTGATAAACTGGAAAATTCACAGACGGCATTGGTGACCGTCAGTGTGGCGGCTTTTCGGGTGTTTGAGCAGGAGATCGGATTACAGCCTGATGCGATGCTGGGCTACTCACTCGGCGAGTACTCGGCTCTTTGTGCCGCCGGTGCGATCGGGCTGGCAGATGTGTTGAAGCTCGTGCATGAGCGAGGTGTGATTGTCAGCGAACATGCATCGTCCATTGACGGTACGATGGCATGGGTGACCAACCTTGCGCCGGAAGTCGTGGAGCAGATTTGTATGGAAGTGATGGCAACCGGCGAAAAGGTGTACGTCTCCGCCTATGACACCCCGCAAAAAACCTCGATCTCCGGATCGAAGGCCGCGATTCGCCTGGCCGGTGAGAAGGTGGTGGAGCACGGCGGCATCGCCATTCCGCTCCAGATGAGCGGCCCGTTTCATTCGCCGCTGATGCAGCCAGCTGCGGACCGATACCGGAAACGGTTGCTGGATGTGAAGATGCAACCACCCGCGGTGCCGGTGGTCGCCAATCAAAACGGGCTTCTTTACGATGATGCGAAAAGCGTGTTGGACAATCTTTATTGGCAATTGGTACGGCCGGTACGCTGGCTCGATTCACTTCGATATCTAATTCGTGAAGGGATGACGACTGCGGTGGAAGTCGGGCCGAAAGATGTATTGAAGTACCTGATGCATGCCATAGATCCGAATTTGTCAGTTTGCACCTACGAAAAGGAAAAGGATATCCGCAAGACAAAGCAGGCCCTGATTGTCCAAGAGTCAGAGTATGGGGAGATTATTTCCCGCTGTCTGACGGTGGTCGCCGGCACCAAGAACCACAACACGGATCCGATTGATTACGAGAGACGCGTTGTGATTCCATTTCGTCAAATTCAGAACCGCTGTGAAGAATGGATCGCTTCTGAAACCTTGCCGAAATTCAGTGATGTGCGGGCGGCGATTCAGATGGTGCAAACAGCACTGGAAGCAAAGCGAATCCGGGCGGAAGAACGTGAGCGCTTTTTATGTGAAATACTCAACCACAAAGTGTTACGGGAACATGGATAATCTTTAGGGAGGAGCGGTCAGGAATGTTTCAAAAAATCGGGATTGTCGGAGCAGGCACGATGGGAACCGGCATGGCGGTCGATCTGGTGTTGCACGGTTTGGAAACGGTGTTGGTGGACGTAACGGAGGAACAATTGCAGAAGGCGGAAGCGGAGATTTTGCAAACAGTGCGCTTTGCTCCGTTGCTCAACAAAAAATATCCAAAGATGTCGATGGAAAAAGTGCAGGCCCTTCTCCACAAAACCACCCACCTCGAGGATTTGGCCGATTGTGACTATATCGTGGAGAATGTGCCGGAGAACTGGCTGATCAAGGAGCCGATCTATCTTCGTTTAGATGAGGTTTGCAAAGAGGAGACCGTGTTTGGTGTGAACACATCCTGTATCTCGATCACCAAGGTAGGAAGTGCGACGAAACGTCCCGACAAAGTAATCGGCATGCATTTTATGAATCCTGTGTATATGAAGCCGTCGGTTGAAGTGATACGCGGTCACATCACTTCTGAGGATACGGTGGCGAAGGCAGAGGCGTTTCTCGCCCAACTGGACAAAGAGGCCATCATTGTAAACGACCAAACCGGCTTTGTCTCCAACCGCATCTCGCACCTGTTTATGAACGAAGCCGCTTGGGTTGTGATGGATGGAGTGGCCACTCCGAAGCAGGTGGATGATATCTTTAAAAAATGTTTCAGTCACAAAATGGGCCCCTTGGAAACAGCTGATTTGATCGGTCTCGATACCGTTTTGGACTCGCTTAAAGTGCTTTACGAAGAATATCAAGATCCGAAGTTCCGTTGTTGTCCGCTGTTGAAGAAGATGGTCGACGCAGGAGAGTGCGGTCAAAAGAGTGGCAAGGGATTCTACACTTATTCCAAATAAAGGTTTAGGAAACGTTGTGATTGGAAATCGCCTTTGCTGTCCTCGTCCGATGGTTTACATCCGCAGATCTATTCCCACCCGAATGGCAGGGAAGGATTCGGCGGGCAGGCGGACAGCCCATATGCCGCCCCGATAGTTGTTTCACCATGCCCGGGCATCAAGACGGAGAGAGATCGGGAAAAATGCTGCAGCTGATTTTTCCATCCTCATTTCAGGGAGTGAGAAAGAGATGACTGAGAAAAATTTGGAACAAACAGTGTACGCCTTCATCGGTGAGCATGTGGATGAGAAGTTTAACTATGACACGGAAATTTTTGAAGAAGGGCTGGTCAATTCGTTGTTTGCGATCCAACTGATGACCTTTCTAGAGAAAGAGTTTGCGATTAAAGTCACAATGGAGGATTTGGATATGGAGAATTACAAGTCGGTGAATGCGATCGGAAAATTCATACGTAACAAGAAATTGGCGGGATAAACGTGAAACGGCATTTGACCCTTTCTCAACAAAAGTCGTATCAACAGTTTTTGGATTTTGTGGATGAATATGTGGAGCCTTATGCCAACGATTGGGACATCAGGCAGGAGATCCCTCGGGATATGATCCGTCTCTGTGCCGAACAAGGATATCTCGGTGGAACCCTTCCACGGGAATTTCACGGGAAGGGTTGGGATTATGTGACCTACGGGATTTTTACCGAAGCTGTCGGACGCGGCAGTATCTCTTTGTCGGGCTTGTTCAATGTCCACACGATGGTGGCTGAGACAGTGCTCAAATGGGGCACTGAGGAACAGAAGTCCCATTGGTTGCCTTTATTGGCTTCAGGAGAGCAAGTGGCGGCATTGGCGCTGACTGAACCCGGTGCAGGTTCCGACCTCAAGATGATTCAGACGGAGTATCGGCGCCGAGGAGACAGGTTCCTCCTGAACGGTGTAAAGAAATGGATCACCTTCGGCGCAGCAGCCGACGTACTGCTGGTTTTCGGAAGACTG
Source organism: Kroppenstedtia guangzhouensis (assembly GCF_014637345.1). GTDB lineage: Bacteria > Bacillota > Bacilli > Thermoactinomycetales > DSM-45169 > Kroppenstedtia > Kroppenstedtia guangzhouensis. The sequence goes on along the minus strand of NZ_BMEX01000002.1, from coordinate 297,250 downwards.
GATGGAGAGCAGCCGATTGCATGTTTGGTTCCAAAAGACAGCCGGGGGCTGACCATCACACATATCCGGGACATGCTCGGATTCAAAGCATCGTACCTTGCCAAGTTGGAATTTGACAATGTTGAAGTGCCGGTTGCAAATATGATCGGACGTTCCGGGTTTGGGCTCTCCCTCCTTGCGCCCTATGCCCTTGAATTCGGGCGCATCTCCATTGCTTTTGCCTCCCTCGGCTTGCTTCGTGCCTGCTTGGAGACATGCGGAGTGCACGTGATGGAGCGGCAGTCCTTTGGCGCTCACCTAATCGAACACGGAATGATTTCTCACATGATCACCGATATGGGGGTCGATCTGGAAGCAGCCACACTGCTCGGTCTCCAAGCTTGCAAGGCGAAAGATGAGCACCGTGCTGATGCGACGGAAAAGATCATGATCGCCAAGTACTTCGCATCCCGTGCGGGAGTGCGCCATTCCTCAAATGCTGTGCAGATCATGGGGGCCCTGGGGTGCAACGACAACCACTCTGTCTCCCGCTACTACCGTGACTCCAAAACGATGGAGATTGTCGAAGGCAGTAACCAGATTCACCAACTCTTGCTCGGCAAGGATTTTGCCAAAAAAGCAAAACGCACCCGGCAGGCGGCACAGAAAAAAAAGGGAGTGCAGCAACCAGTATGAACCGGATCATGCATCTGTCATTTGAAGCGCGGGCTGAGAAAAACCCCGATGCTGTGGCCGTTGTCTTTCAAAGGGAATCATTAACCTACAGAGAATTAAACGAAAAAAGCAACCAATTGGCCCGCCGCTTGCGGGAGCACGGTGTCGGACCGGAAACGGTTGTCGGCTTGATGCTTGAACGTTCCCTGGAGATGATCATCGGAATCTTTGGGATTCTGAAAGCAGGCGGTGCTTATCTCCCCCTTTCACCTGCTCACCCACCTCAACGTTTGAAGTATATCTTGGAGGACAGTGGCACAGAGCTGGTGCTGACCCAAAGCCATTTATATCTCCGTTTTCAGGAAACCTTGCAAAAGGAGATGTGGGCCCTCGATGATCCCCAGCTTTACAAGGGACCGGCGGGAAATCTGTCATGTTTGAACCAACCCTCCGATCTCGTCTATGTGATCTATACCTCGGGTTCCACTGGCAAACCGAAGGGGGTCATGATCGAGCACCGGGCTTTGGTCAACCGAATGGAATGGATGCAAAAAGCTTATCCGATCGGTCCGGAGGATACCATTCTGCAAAAAACGCCGTATACGTTTGATGTCTCGGTCTGGGAGATGTTCTGGTGGTCCATGGTCGGGGCGAAAGTCTGTATGCTGGCTCCCGGTATGGAAAAATTCCCCCAGGCCATAATTGAAGCCACCGAGACCCATCAAGTGACGGTGATGCATTTTGTTCCTTCGATGATGAATGTTTTTTTGAATTATCTCGAAGGAGCTGACGAGATGCATCGCATGGCTTCCTTGCGGCGGGTATTTGTCAGTGGGGAAGCGTTGATGTCCCGGCATGTGGAAAAATTTAATCATCTACTTTACTCCGTGAACGGCACATATCTGACCAACCTTTACGGCCCAACTGAAGCGACGATCGACGTATCTGCTTTCGACTGTCCGACAGCGGAAGTCCCGGAGGGGAACGTGCCCATCGGGCGGGCGATTCGGAATATCGACCTGTTTGTGATTGACGAAGACGGACGGCGACTGCCGGAGGGTCAAGTAGGGGAACTGTGCATTACCGGAATTGGCCTGGCACGCGGGTACGTGAACAATCCCTCATTGACTGCGGAGCGGTTTGTCGAGGTTGAGCCGGGAATCCGCATGTATAAAACAGGAGACTTGGCCCTTGTGCGGCCGGACGGGAACATTGAGTACCACGGCCGGATTGACCATCAGGTCAAAATCCGTGGAATACGCATTGAGCTCGGTGAAATCGAAAGTTGTGCGATGGCTTGTAAGGGAGTTGATCAATGTGCGGTGATTGTGCGCGAGAAATCAGATACGGTGGTAAAATTGGTTGCCTTCTACGAGGCTTCGGAAGACTTTGAACTGAAGCGTCTGAAAGGGCACCTTCGCTCGCACCTTCCCGACTATATGGTTCCTGGAACTTACGTTCGGATGGATGCGCTGCCGCTTACCGACAATGGCAAGGTGGATCGGAAAGCATTGTCCTCATGGGAGGACGAACAAAAGACGCTGGGAGGAGGGGCCTTTTGATGGAGGACGTGGCAAAGATCCGGAAACAAGATATCGAAGATATTTTGGCGCTCACTCCGACACAAGAAGGGATTCTTTTTCATTATTTAAAAGAACCCCACAGCAGACTGTATCGGGAAGAATTTCGTCTTCGATTGTCAGGAGAGATCTCCCTTCCTCTGTTCAAAGCTGCTTGGCAACATGTCGTTCAGACCAATGAAATGCTTCGTACCGTGTTCCGCTGGGAAGGTGTCAAACAACCTGTGCAAATTGTCCTGAAGGAATATCCCTTGCGCCTGCTCTTCAGTGAAGGGCAAGCCACAGAGGATGAAGAGGCGTACGATTTGCGCAGGGTTCCTTTCTCCGTGGAGCTGTGCCGTCTGGGTGAGATGGAATACGAAATGATTCTGCGCCATCACCATATTTTGTTCGACGGTTGGAGCAACGGTATTGTTCTGCTCGAGTTTGTCAAAGCCTATCGGGAACTGGTGCAGGGCAAGACCCCGATTCGCCTCAAAAAGCCGGGCTTCAAAGAATATATTCTCTGGCAGCAAAAACAGGACAAGTCCGGCCAACAGGTCTTTTGGCAAGAGTACTTGGCCGGCCTGGATGAATCATTGCCGCTGTCGGCGAAAAGCAAAGATTCCGTTGACAGGACGGCGGCATGTACCTATACCAAGGAAATCGGTGAGGATCGCAGTGCAAAATTGCGCAAGTTTGTCCGAGAGCAAGGCGTCACATTGGCAGCGTTGTTCTATACAGCCTGGGGGCTGCTGTTGCAACGGTATAAGAACTCGAGGGACGTGCTGTTCGGCACAACCGTTTCGGGACGTGAAGGCGTCCTTCCTGGGGCGGAGGAGATGGTCGGCCTTTTTATCAACACCCCGCCTCTGCGTGTGACGCATCGGCAGGGACAGACGGTGTTGGACTTGCTCCGTCAGGTGCAGAGAGATTTGCAGGAGCGGTCCGGACACGAAAGTACTCCGTTGGTGGATTTGAATGCTTCCTTTGACACGATCGTGGTCGTGGAGAATTATCCTCTTGATGTGGATCAACTCACTGGCCGCGATGAAACGTTTCGGATAACCGACTATGAAATGCGGGAGCTGACCCACTACGACCTGACGCTCTCCATCGAATGTTTTGATGCCATCAAACTGGTCATGATGTGGCCTGAAAATCTTTTTCAGGAGCAAATGATTGTCCGCATGACCGCTCATTTCTTGCAGATTCTGGATGAGATGACGGCGGACGTCACACAACCGGTTGAAACGTTGCAGATGCTGACAGATGAGGAGCAATCACAATTACGGCAAGGCGGTTTACAGTCGGATGTCACCTATCCGCATTCCAGCCTTCACCAATTGTTTGAATTGCAAGCACAAAAGCACCCTGAGCGGATTGCGCTCACCTTGGGCGACAGGCAGATGACCTATGGCCAATTGAACCGATACGCCGATCAGGTGGCGTATGTGCTCCGGCGAAAAGGAGTTGATCCGGACTCGCTGGTTGCGGTGATGTTGGAACCTTCTTTTGACATGATTGCTGTTTTGCTTGGAGTGCTCAAGGCAGGCGGTGCTTACGTGCCGATTGACCCCGACTACCCGCAGGAACGCATCTCGTTCACCCTGGAGGACAGTGGGGCGAAATGGCTGATCACTTCAGAACCCTTTCAGGACAAGGCGGAACTGGCCGGCGAGGTGCTCCTTGTCGGGGACTTCCCCCGGATGGCAGAGGCAGAGGCTGTCGAGTTGCCGGAAGTACGTCCCGACAACTTGGCCTATGTGATCTACACATCGGGGACAACGGGTCGTCCCAAAGGTGTGATGATCGAGCATCGCAATGTGGTGCAACTGGTCATGCATGAGCCGAACCGGTTTCATTTCTCCGATCAAGATGTCTGGTTGCTGTTTCACTCGTTCAGTTTCGATATGTCGGTCTGGGAAATGTACGGGGCCCTGTTGCACGGTGGTCGCCTGGTCATCGTGCCGAAGGAGACCACTCGCGATTCTTATGCCCTTGTCGAACTGGTCACCCGGGAACGGGTAACCGTGTTGAACCAGACACCTTCTGCCTTCTATATGTTTCAACAAGCGGCAGAAGAACGTTCCGATCTGTCATTTACCCTTCGTCTGATCACCTTCGGGGGCGAAAAACTCAAGCCGGGCTTGCTCAAGAGCTGGCGGAAGCGTTCACCGAAAACGGTCATGGTCAACATGTACGGAATTACGGAAACCACCGTTCACGTTACGTACAAGGAGATCGGGGACGAGGAAATCCAAAGCAATCTCAGTGCGATTGGAGTATCTTTGCCGACGTACTCCTGTTATGTGCTTGATGCACACAAGTGTCTGACACCGAAGGGCATGCAGGGGGAATTGTACGTTGGCGGCGGAGGTGTGGCCCGCGGGTATCTGAATCGACCGGAACTGAACGCCGAGCGTTTTATCGAGAATCCGTACCGTCCGGGAGAACGGCTGTACAAGTCAGGGGACTGGGTCCGTTTGCTCGAAAATGGTGAAATGGAATACATCGGCCGCATCGATCATCAGGTAAAGATCCGCGGTTATCGCATTGAAACAGGTGAGATCGAGCATCACCTGCAGCAACATGAGGCCGTAAAGGAAGCGGTCGTCTTGGCGATTGCCGATCAGGAAGGCATGGAGGAGCTGTGCGCCTATGTGTTGATCAAGCAGAAAGTTTCCCCAAAAGAATTGCGTCACTATTTGGGTGACAAAATTCCATCCTATATGATCCCGGCTTATTTTGTTCCCATGACGCAGATGCCTCTGACATCCAACGGCAAGGTGGACCGCCGCTCCCTTCCGAAACCTGATCCGGTCCAACATGTCGGCAATAACGGACATGTCGGGTTACAAGATGAGGTGGAAGCGGCGGTGGCTGAGGTTTGGAAAGAAGTGCTCGGGCTGGAGAAGGTCGGTTTGCACGATCATTTCTTCGATATCGGCGGAAATTCCCTGAAAATGATTCGTCTCTTGTCGCGTCTAAACAGCACATTTTCGAAAGAAATCAACATACCGACTTTGTTCCGCCATACGACCGTCCACGATCAAGCTCGATACTACCGGGACGAGGTAAAGAGCGGGGAGATCGCTGTTCAGGAGCCCATACAGAAGGCAACCTCCGCAATCGGGAGCGATGTAGCGGTTGTGGGGATGGCGGTGCGTATGCCGGGGGCGGCGGACGTGGGGCAATTCTGGAACAATTTACAGAAGGGTGTCGAGTCGATTCGCGTATTCACGGATGAAGAACTGCGGGAAGCGGGCATTCCGGAGGAACAGCTCCAAAAACCGAATTACGTCAAAGCGAAAGGTTACTTGGAAGACACGGACGCTTTTGACAATCGGTTTTTCGAATATGGTGTCAAAGAAGCGGAAATGATGGATCCGCAACTGCGCATCCTTCATGAGTGCAGCTGGGAAGCATTGGAACACGCGGGAGAGGCTGCGGAGAATGGTAAGGCGGTGGGTGTTTATGTCGGCGGTTCCCCGAATTTTCATTGGTTGCGCTCGTTGGCAGGTAAGGACCTCAACGCGCTAGACGAGTTCCAGGCGATGCTCCTCAATGAAAAAGATTTCTTTGCGACCCGCCTTTCTCACAAACTGAACCTGACAGGTCCCGCGGTTACGGTGCAAACGGCTTGCTCCACCTCTTTGGTCGCCATCGGGAATGCCTGGGCCGACCTTGTGCAGGGACGTTGTGATCTGGCACTGGCAGGCGGCGTAAGTGTGACCTATCCGATCAAATCCGGTTACTTGTATGAAGAGGGAATGATTCACTCTCCGGATGGTCATTGTCGGGCATTTGACCGGGACGCCCAAGGCACAGTCAGTGGAAACGGTGTCGGTGTGGTTGTGATGAAGCGGTTGGAGGATGCCCTTCGTGATGGCAACACGGTTTATGCGGTAATCAAAAGTACGGCAATCAACAATGATGGTGGGCACAAAGCCGGATTCACAGCACCCGGTGTGGAAGGACAGGCATCCGTCATCCGGGCGGCCCATCAAGCGGCCGGTATCAAGCCGGAGGAGGTCTCCTATGTGGAGACCCACGGTACAGGTACACCGCTGGGTGATCCGATCGAGATTGAAGCGTTAAAACTGGCATTTGGCGAGCAGAAGCCTGGTCAAGTGATGATCGGTTCGGTAAAGACGAACATCGGCCATTTGGATGCGGCGGCGGGTGTGGCGGGATTTGTCAAAACCGTTTTGGCCCTGTATCACCGAAAAATCCCACCCAGTTTGCATTATCAGCGTCCAAATCCCAAGATCGATTTTGGCAAAAATCCGTTCCGTGTCAATTCGACATTGACTTCGTGGGAAGAGGGGATCCGTCGTGCCGGTGTCAGCTCCTTTGGTATGGGAGGCACCAATGCCCACGTGGTACTTGAATCCGCACCGGATACCGTCACTGGAGCTGAAAGCCGTGAGTGGAAAATGCTGACCCTTTCCGCCAAATCGACGCAAGCCCTGGACAAAGCGGCAGAGAATCTGGCCCGTCATCTGGAAGCGGAGCCTCAGGCATTGCTTTCCGATATGGCTTATACGTTGCACGTTGGACGCCGGGACTTTCCACATCGTCGGATGGTTGTGGCAGCGGACGTATCAGATGCAGTGACCCAACTGCGCGGCACGGAGGTGGAAACGTCGGAAGCGTCGGAACGCCGACCGGTCATATTCCTCTTCTCCGGGCAGGGGTCACAGTATGTCAACATGGGCAGGGGCCTCTACGAGAGCGAACCGGTGTTCCGGGAACAGATCGATCGCGGCCTGACTGCACTGACAAAACAACTGGGCTTTAATGTGGGGGAAGTCTTGTATCCGCCCCGGGGCTCGGAGAAGGCAGCCACACAACGGCTGATGCAGACAGGGCTTGCCCAACCGTTGCTGTTTCTCATCGAATACGCATTGGCCAAGCTGTTGATCCGATGGGGTGTTCGTCCCCAGCTGATGATGGGACACAGTATTGGTGAATATGTCGCTGCCTGTTTGGCGGAGGTGTTGTCCTTTGAAGATGCCCTGCGTTTGGTGGCGCTACGTGGTGAATTGATGCAAAAGCTTCCTGTGGGATCGATGCTTGGTGTAAACCTTTCGGAAGCGGAGGTGCGGCCGCTTCTGACAGATGAGCTCGATCTGGCGGCGGTGAATTCGCCGCAGCACGTTGTCGTCTCTGGCCCGACACTGTCAGTGGATCAGTTGGAGCGGAAACTGTCTGCGGGTGGGGTGAAGACAACACGTCTGCACACGTCTCACGCATTCCATTCCCGCATGATGGACCCGATTCTCCGACAGTTTGAGCAAGAAGTGGCCAAGATGCCACTTTCTGCTCCGAAAATCCCCTACCTCTCCAACGTGACGGGCAGACGGATTACTGTCGAGCAAGCGACTTCTCCTGAGTACTGGGCCCGGCATCTCAGGAACACCGTTCAATTTTCACAAGGCTTGTCCGAACTGTTTCGCACAGAGCAGGCGGTTTTTCTTGAAATCGGACCGGGTCGTATGTTGTCCACACTTGTGCAGGCTCATCCGGAACGGAAGAATGGCCAGACGGCACTGCATCTGCTTCGCCATCCGTTGGATCCAACGGCGGACAGTGCTCATCTGCTAAGGCAGCTCGGACGACTGTGGATGCTGGGAGGGACAGTGGACTGGAAAGCTTTTTACGCCGGTGAGCAGCGCCGCCTGGTGCCCTTGCCCACTTATCCCTTTGAAAAACGACGCTTTCCATCGGAACCGCAAGCTACAAGTTTGTTTTCGGGGACGACAACAGGGGGCAAGCGCTCCGACGTGGATGAGTGGTTCTACCTGCCTTCATGGGAGCGCAACCCGTTGCCCGGGGGTCGGGATGGGAGACGATGGCGGGAAGACGAGGTCTGGCTGATCTTCTTGGATCGCCACGGCCGCACTGAACCGCTTGTGGCCCGTTTGCAAAAAGAAGGGCAACGGGTGATCACAGTGAAGAAGGACGAATGGTTCTCGCGGACAGAGGAAGTTTCATATACCATCCATCCCCGGGAAAAGGCTGATTACGAAGCGCTCTTTACCGATCTGGAACGCCGGGGGTTGCTCCCGCACAAAATCGTTCACGCCTGGAGTTTAAACGGGGCAAATGATTCCCTCTCGCGGGAGCTTGTGGAACAGGTGATGGATGAAGGATATTACTCGTTGCTTTATACGGCGCAATCGATCGGGAGGCGGGAAGGACAGTTACAATTGTATGTGCTGACCGAGAGGATGCTTGAGGTGACGGGAACAGAAGAGAATCTGTCCCCGGAACAAGCCACCGTTTTGGGATTCACCAAGATCTGCGGTCTCGAATTTCCGAACTTCTCCTGCCGAACGATTGATCTGGATCTGCCCTCGCAACAAGACTTTACCGAGGCAGTCCTGGACGAATGTTTGACTGATGCTTCCGATCCGGTGGTCGCCTATCGCGGTCGGCATCGCTGGATACAGACAGTCGTCCAATCCCGTTTTGAAAAAGAATCTGTGGGAAGCGGCAGGCTGCGGGAAGGTGGCGTCTACCTGATCACCGGCGGTCTTGGAGGGATTGGGTTTGCGATCGCGAAAGACCTGGCCCGGAGTGTACCCGGTGTCAAGCTGGCACTGGTGGGCCGTTCAGAGTTTCCGCCTCGCAGTGAATGGGATCGTTGGCTGGACGCTCCGGAAATGGACCCGCGTATAAGCGACCTCATCCGCTCCCTGCGCAAAATGGAAGCACAAGGCGCCGAGAGCCTGGTATTGCAGGGCGATGTGGCCGAGAAAGAGGACATGTGCCGAGTGCTTGAGGAAGTCAAGACACGTTTCGGCCATATTGACGGTGTGGTCCACGCAGCCGGTGTTGCCGACTACCTGGGGGTCATGATGAACCGTGACAAAGAAGGGAACGACGCGATCCTCGCCCCGAAAATCGCAGGGACATTATTGCTCGATTCCTTATTGAAAGAGGAGCCCCTCGAGTTCTTCGTCCTTTGTTCCTCCATCGGCAACATTGCTTACCATATGAAATTCGGGCAGAGCGGTTACAATGCAGCCAACGAATTTCTGGACGCATTTGCGTTTTATAAAAGTGCCCGTGACGGGGTGTTTACCGTGGCGATCAATTGGCCGGACTGGCAGGAAGTCGGGATGTCGTTGCAATCGGCAAAAGTGTGGGCCAAACAGTTTAACACCGACGTTGAGAGCATGTTGCACGACGGGGTGACTGCGAAAGAAGGGGTGGAAGTGTTTCGCCGGATTTTGTGCCGTAACCATCACCAAGTGGTGGTGTCACCGGTGGACTTGCATTGGAAATTGAAACACGGCGTCAAGCACTATACCCAAATGCTGGAGCAGCGAAGCAGAAGCAAACCGAAACAGCAGCGTTCCGGCATGCTGTCGGCTTATACGGCTCCGACCAATGAAATTGAACAAAAACTGTGTGAATTATTGCAGGATATGTTCGGTTTGGAGCAGATCGGGATCCATGACAACTTCTTTGATCTCGGGATGAGCTCACTCGACCTCCTTCGTGTCAACGCCAAGCTCAAAGATCTGTTCAAGCGCGACTTGCCCGTCGTCACATTGTACGAGCATTCGACGATTCATGCCCTTGCCAAATATTTGGGTTATCGGGAGCCCATCGAAGAACCAAGAGCCCATGAAGAATTGAACAAAGCCAAATCGGTTATGAAAAACACATTGTCCAGACTGGGCAAACGACAGTAGCGGGATGGTGGGTTCCCGGGGGGATGTCTATGAAATATAAGGATTCCGAACTGATGGCCCAGAATATTTCTGCAGGACAGGATCTGAGGGGCATTTGCTGCTGTCACCTTTTTTGATCATAATTGCCGAAAAAGGAGGGAGCCCTTTGGCCCACAATCAAGATGATCATCACAAAACAGGGTTGGAAATCGCCGTCATCGGCATGAGCGGCCGATTTCCGGGAGCTAATAACATTGATGAATTTTGGGAAAATCTTAAACGAGGAGTTGAATCCATTTCACATTTCAGTGAGGAAGAACTGATCGCTGCCGGGGCCGATCCCGAGTTGATCCGGCGCTCCAACTATGTCAAAGCGAAGGGTTATATCGAAGGTGTCGAAGAGTTTGATGCTTCGTTCTTCTCCTATTCCCCACGGGAAGCGGAGATCACCGATCCCCAGATCCGAATTTTGCAGGAAATCGTCTGGGAGGGGCTGGAGATGGCGGGATACGACCCCAAGTCGTATCCCGGTCTGATCGGCCTTTACGTCGGTGCCGCAACCAACTTCAATTGGATGGAGCGAAGCCCGCTCTTGAGCAGCAGCAGTGCCGCCGAATTCTCAGAAGCGGGAACTTTGTGTTATAAAGATGCGATTTCCACACTGACTTCATACAAACTCGGACTGAGTGGTCCTTCCTTCACCCTGTACACTGCCTGCTCCACCTCCCTGCTCAGTGTCCATTTGGCCAGCCGTGCTTTGTTGACTGGAGAATGTTCGATTTCCGTCGCAGGCGGTGTGCGGGTTTCCTATCCTACCAAAGACGGTTATCTCTATGAAGAGGGAATGACATCCTCCCCAGACGGAAAAGTCCGGGCTTTTGATGCATCAGCCCAAGGGGCCGTGTTCAGTGATGGTGCAGGCATCGTTGTACTCAAACGGCTGGAAGACGCCTTGGCTGACGGAGATACCATCCACGCTGTCATCAAGGGGTCGGCGGCCAATAATGATGGGGAACGCAAGGTGGGGTATACGGCACCCAGCGTCGAGGGACAGTCAGAAGTCATCCGGGCAGCGCAAAGTTTTGCCGAAGTCGCACCGGAAACCATTTCGTACATCGAAACACACGGCACGGCGACGGCGCTGGGAGACACGATCGAATTTGAAGCGTTGAAACGTGCTTTCTCTGATACAAAGCGCAAAGCATTTTGCGGAATCGGTTCAGTCAAAAGCAATGTCGGTCATCTGGATACGGCCGCGGGGATTACCGGATTGATTAAAACGATCCTGTCGCTGAAACACAAACAGTTGCCTCCGACTCTCCATATCCATCGTCCAAACCCGAAAATCGACTTTGTGGACAGCCCTTTCTACTTGAACCGGGAACTGTCGGATTGGGAGACAGACGGAACACATCCCCGTCGGGCAGGGGTGAGCGCCTTTGGGTTTGGCGGCACCAATGTTCACGTCGTTCTGGAAGAATCCCCCGAACCTTTCAGCGACACACCGTCGAATGACAGGCATTTGTTGGTACTCTCCGCACGGAGTGAAACAGCGTTGGCGCAGGCGGCAGAGAATCTCGCCGACCACCTGGAAAAACACCCGGGGCTTCAAATGGCAGATGTGGCATATACACTGCAAGTGGGCCGGCGCGGTTTTCCGGTACGCCGCTCGTTGGTCGTTCGCGACGTAGCCGACGCCATTGAGCAACTACGGGAAGAACACTTTCCGACACAGGTTGTCACGGATGCGCCCAATACCGTCTTTCTCCTTCCGGAGGATGCACAGGGAGCGGTCCAACTGGCGCTTGAGATTGCCAGCCGTGATGCTGATTTCCGTCACGAACTGGAGCGCGTACTGGAACAGGCTGCATCCCATGTGGACCTGGATCCCACCGAAGTGATGCTGAAAGAGGAATGGCCAGTGACCGCCGAGGATGTTCTGGTGGTTGCCATTGGCCTCACAATGAGTAACCGGTTTGCAAAAGGTCTGCCACCGGCAGCTCTCATCGGATTCGGAGCAGCCGAACTGGCGGCGGCAGCGGCAGCAGGTGTTTTGGCACCGGAAGATGCAATCCTTCTTGCGGCGGCACGTCATCGCAGGGACCTGGAGCGCCATGTACACCGCATCCGATTCGTCCATCCAAAGGTGCCCTTTCTGTCCAGTGTGACAGGAGCTTGGATTACCGCCGATCTGGCCACAGACCCGGCGTACTGGGTAAAACAAGCGACGGTCGACCCTCACAGGGAAGAAATTCTGGGTGACCTGAAGCGATCCGATCAGATCTGTCTTTCGATGCAGGAAAATTCATCTGTCGCCGATACGGAATCAACGGTTCAACTCTGCGCCGACTTGCTTTTGACAATGGGACGACTTTGGGAAAAGGGAGCGGTGGTGAAATGGGAAGCCTTTTACAAAGGGGAGCGCCGATTGCGCATTCCGTTGCCGACCTATCCCTTTGAGAAGCAGCGCTTCTGGCTTGAACCGAAAACCGGGGCTGTGGAGAAACCGCGTTCCGGCGCGGTGGAGAAACGGCCGGACATCGCCGATTGGTTTTACCGTCCCCTTTGGGAAAACAAACCCTTGACCGCTGCGGCGGAGGCGAATCCAGTCACCCCCGTTAACTGGTTGCTTTTCATGGACGGGGAAGGGGTGGGTCAAAAACTGGCCGACAGCTTGCAGAGGCTGGGGCATCGAGTTGCCACCGTTGTCAATGAATCGGCTTTTACCGTGCAGGGAGACGGGCAGTATGCAGTGAATGCAACAAAGGAAGGCGACTACCATTCGCTGTTTCGCACCCTGCGTGAGCGGGGACTGTTGCCGGACCGAATCGTGCATCTCTGGAATCTCTCCCGTGAAGACCGGGGACTCGCGTTCCTTGATACCGGTTTCTACAGTATGATTCATCTGGCAAAGGCGCTCAGCGCCCAAAACTTGGTTCATGATATCGACGTGACTGTCGTGACCAACGATATGCAAAAGGTCGACGGAGAAGAAAAGGTTTGTGCTGAGAAGAAACCTCTGCTCGCAACGGTGAAAGTGATGCCGCAGGAATATCCCAACGTGCGCTGCCGGAGCATTGATATTGAACTGGCAGAGATCGAGGGGACTGTGTCTTCATTACTTGCTGAGTTGCAACAAGAGATTACCGATACGGTGATTGCGTATCGCAACAACAACCGCTTCATCAGCACTTTCACCCCGCTTCCAAAAGAGGAATTCCAAGAGGCACTTCATCTCGGGCCCGAGGATATTGCACCCCGCCTGCGCAAAGGAGGCGTTTACCTGATCACGGGAGGGCTCGGCGGTGTTGGCTTGAAATTGGCCGAATATCTGGCTCGTTCCGCCAAGGCCAAACTGGTTCTGATCGGGCGTCGGGGTTTACCGGAACGAAGCGAATGGGAGTCCTATATCACCACCCATGACAAAGACGATGAGCTGGCCATGCGCATCCGTTCCGTGCAAAAGCTGGAGCAACTTGGAGCGGAAGTGCTCGTGCTGGCATCGGACGTTGCAGACATCGCACAGATGCGCGCCGCGCTCACCACAGCCGAGGAGACTTTCGGCCCGGTACAAGGGGTGATCCACGCTGCCGGCATCCTGCGCGTACGCTCCGCTCAATGTGTGATGGCGGCGATCTCGCGGGAAGAGTGCGAAGAACAGTTTCGTCCGAAACTTCATGGATTGCTCGTATTGGAAAAACTTCTCGGCGACCGTGATCTTGACTTTTGTCTGTTTGTCTCCTCGCTTTCACCGATCCTGGGAGGGCTTGGATTTGTGGCTTATGCAGGAGCCAATCTGTATATGGACGGTGTGGCCGATCGGTTGAGCCGACGGGCAAACAATCGTTGGACCAGTGTCAACTGGGGTGATTGGCAATATACCGGCAAAGCCTATGAAAAACCGATGTTCGGCGAAACCCTTGAGCTTCTGGAGATGACTCCGGAAGAGGGAATCAAGACCTTTCAATGCGTCCTTGCCACCTCGGGCCTCCACCGCGTGATTATCTCTTCGGGGGACATGTATGCCCGTTACGACCAGTGGATCACCTTGGGCTCCCGAGACGGGCAGAGTCGATTGTCTCCTCCCTCTGACGTCAGGCAGGACTTGAACCGACGGAATCACGTCACAAGGGACGGTTCGCAACAGGCAGAGATGGAAGCGGTGATCATCGGAATTTGGAAAGAGTTTTATCGCACTCAAGAGGTGAATGTAAACGATAACTTTTTTGATTTGGGAGCCACATCCCTCGATATCATTCAAATTCATGCCAAACTGGTTAAGTGTCTGGAACGGCACATTCCTATAGAAGCGATGTTTGAACATCCGACCATTCGCTCCCTTGCCAATTTCTTAAACGGCGGGGAAGAAGAAGAGCTGCTGCTATCGGAAAGGAATCCCCCGTGCAACAGGGATTCGGTCACGGGGGATATTGCGATTATCGGCATGGCGGGCCGATTCCCCGGTGCACAGAACATCGAGGAATATTGGAACAACTTGGCCTCCGGCATCGAATCGATCCGATTCTTCACTGATGAAGAGCTGATGGAATCGGGAATTCCAAAAGCCGATATTCAAAACCCGAACTATGTCAAAGCCAAAGGTTACCTGGAGGGAACTGATTGCTTTGATGCCGCTTTCTTTGACTACACGCCACGGGATGCAGCCTTGATGGACCCGCAATTGCGCGTCTTTCACGAAGTGGCATGGCACGCCTTGGAACATGCGGGATATGGAGGAGCTCGCCCCGGTCTGGTCGGCGTATACGCCGGGGCCTCGCCCAACCTTTATTGGCAGGTGCTTTCAACTCTTTCCGAATCGGGCGAACCCGCCGGTCAGTTCCTGACCTCACTGCTTAACGATAAAGATTCGCTGACAACGCAGATTTCGTACAAATTGAACCTGAAAGGTCCGAGTGTCAACATTTTTACCGGTTGCTCCACCTCATTAGTGGCGATTCATACCGCCGCGCAAGCACTTCTGAACGGTCACTGCGATCTGGCTTTGGCCGGCGGAATCACACTGGCCTTACCGGATAAAGCGGGTTACATCTACCAAGAGGGGATGCTCTTTTCGGCCGACGGCCATTGCAAACCCTTTGATGAAAAAGCAAACGGCATGCTCTTCGGCGACGGAGTCGGCATCGTCGTGCTGAAACGCCTGGAGGATGCGATTGCTGATGGGGACACGATTCACGGGGTGATGAAAGGCAGTGCCATAAACAACGACGGTAACCGAAAAATCGGTTACACGGCGCCGAGTGTGGAGGGGCAGATGGAAGTGATCAAAGCGGCACATTCGGCGGCAGGCATTGATCCCGACAGCGTTTCCTACATCGAAACACACGGCACGGCGACCAAACTGGGCGACACCATCGAGGTCAAAGCCCTGCGTCAAGTATTCCACCGAAAGGAAACACAAAGCCTGCCGATCGGTTCTGTCAAATCAAACGTGGGCCATCTGAATGCGGCTTCCGGAGTGGCGGGTCTGATCAAGACGGTACTCGCATTGCAACATCGACGGATTCCGCCCACCGTCAATTTTGATGAGCCGAATAAGTCTATCGATTTTGCGAACAGCCCCTTTTTCGTCAATACCGAACTGTATGACTGGCAGAAAGACGGCGTACTCCGTGCCGGGGTCAGCTCTTTCGGAATCGGCGGAACCAATGCACACGTGGTACTCGAGGAAGCGCCGAAACCGTCTCCGACTTCAGCGGGTCGTCCTTATTTGATGGTGATGCTGTCAGCCAAGACGGAGGATGCCCTCGATCGGATGACGGCCAATTTGGGGAACTATTTAGCCGCACATCCTGAAACCAACCTGGCTGACGCCGCTTACACCTTGCAGGTGGGGCGAAAGGAGTTCAAGCACCGTCGCGCTCTTCTCGCCTCCACGACCCTTGAAGCGGCTGAGCTGCTCCTTGACAACGAATCCAGTAAGATTCACAACGGACATGTCAAAGATGGAAGTCCGAAAGTCACCTTTCTCTTTGCAGGCAACGGATCGCAGTATGTAAACATGGGTCGTGATCTCTACGACAGTGAACCGGTCTTCCGCGGGGTGATGGACGAATGTTTTTCCATCCTGCGCGACTTGACTGGAAAAGACTTGAAAGAAGTGATCTATCCGGCCGAGGCAGACATTGAAGAAGCCAAACAAAAACTTATGAAAATGGAAACTTGCCAGCCGATCCTTCTTTCATTTGAATATGCGCTGGCTACACTGTTGAAACATTGGGGTGTCCAACCGTCGTCCCTGATCGGCTACTCCTTTGGCGAGTACGTCGCCGCTAGTCTTGCAGGTGTGTTCACACTGGAGGAGGCGCTTCGTCTCATCGTCATCCGGGGCCGTCTGATGAGTTCGCTGCCGGAAAGTGCGATGCTCTCCGTTCCGTTGCCGGAAGCGGAACTGTTGCCGATGATGGAAGAGTTCCAACAAAACAGTGGCGGCTCCCTGTCTCTGTCCATCGTCAACGGCCTCTCCTGTATCATTGCAGGCTCGGCTGAAGTAATCGCCGGTTTTGAAAAATGGCTCCGTGACAAGCGTCTGATGTGTATGCGTGTTCCGATCGAAGGGGCCGCTCATTCGCACCTCCTCGATCCGATCCTGGAGGAGTTTGCTAAGCATGTGCGCCGAATAAAGTTACAGCCGCCCTCCTGTCCGTATATTTCCTGTGTCACCGGAACATGGGTGACTGCCGAACAGGCGTCCGATCCGGACTACTGGGTGCGGCATATGCGGGAAACAGTGCGTTTTGCCGACGGTATTGAAACATTGAAAAAGGAAGGGACCGGATTGTTTGTCGAGATCGGCCCCGGTCGCGATCTCAGCGTGATCGTGCAACGTTCTCTCAACCCGGTGGACGTAGCCCGGATTTTGAACACGACCCGTCCACAGCACACAACGCTGA
This sequence comes from Kroppenstedtia guangzhouensis, assembly GCF_014637345.1. Lineage (GTDB taxonomy): Bacteria > Bacillota > Bacilli > Thermoactinomycetales > DSM-45169 > Kroppenstedtia > Kroppenstedtia guangzhouensis. The sequence goes on along the minus strand of NZ_BMEX01000002.1, from coordinate 280,438 downwards.
CAGATCAACAGTACCTGCTCAATCAGATGGCACGCCTTTGGACACACGGCGTCTCAATGGATTGGCAAGGGTTCTATGAAAACGAAAAACGTCGCCGCATCCCGTTGCCCACATACTCCTTTGAGTCTGTTTCCTTCAAACCCGAGGGCAATCCCTTTGAGTTCGACCGGCTTGCATCCGTTTCGAAGCAGGGGGGGAAGAAAACCAATCTCGACGAGTGGTTCTACGTTCCGCAATGGAAAACATCTGTATCGCCCGCACCTGCACCGGTTGCCGGAGAACGTTGGCTGATCTTTGCAGACAACAGCGGACTGGGTGATAGCATCGCCGAGGTTCTGAAAGCGGAAGCGGCGGATGTCACGGTTGTTCACCAAGGCTCTCAATATGCCAAACAAGATGGGAACCACTATCTGATCAACCCCCGGCAACCGGAAGACTATTCCAGCTTATTGAAGGAAGCCGGTCTTCCCACCCGCATTCTGCACCTTTGGGGTGTGACGGAAGGTAAGCGCGAAGCGACACCCGAGTATGCGACTCAGATGCAGGAAATCGGCTTCTACACTCTGTTCCACCTCGCTCAGACATTGGGAAACCAACAGGTGATCGACCCGATCCATATGCGGGTGATTACCAACGGTGTACAATGCGTCACCGGAGAAGAAGATCTCGTTCCGGAAAAGGCGACTTTGCTGGGTGTATCCCTCGTTCTTCCGCAAGAGTATTCCTACCTGAGTTGTTCCGCCATCGACGTGTCGCTGCCGCAAGGGGGACGTTATCAGGTACGCCGTCTGGCGGGACAATTGGTCGCGGAAGCGATGACGGACACGGAGGATAAAGTGATTGCTTACCGCGGTATGACTCGCTTTGTGCAAAGCTACACACCGTTGGAACTAAAACAGGCGGACGAAAATAACCTCCCGTTGAAGCCGGGGGGAGTCTATCTGGTCACAGGGGGACTAGGCGGCATCGGCTTGATTCTCGCTCGTCATCTGGCTCGGCAAACGAAAGGGAAAATTATCCTCACTTCACGTACCGGTCTGCCGGATCGCAGGGAATGGACACGCCACCTGAGTGAGGAAACACAGTTCGCGACGAGGATTCGCAGGGTGATGGAATTGGAAGAGATGGGTGCCGAAGTTGATGTGCAAAGGGTGGATGTAAGCGATCGCCATTGCATGGAGGGATTGGTTGCCTATATAGAAGACCGATTCGGACCGCTGAATGGTGTGATTCATGCTGCGGGCATCATCGGCGGTGACACGTTCAACCTGATCAAGGAATTGACGAAGGAAGACTGTGAGGCACACTTTAAACCGAAGATGTACGGGCTTCTAGTGCTGGAAGAGGTGCTGAGAGGAAAGTCCCTCGACTTCTGCCTGCTGATGTCTTCGATCTCCGCCGTCCTCGGCGGTCTCGGCTATTCGGCCTATGCGGCATCCAACCTGTATATGGACGCATTTGTCATCGACCGCAACCGGGAGGCTGAACGGCCATGGATCAGTGTGAATTGGTCCGACTGGAAGTATTGGCAGGAGGAAGATAAAGAGATGCAAATCGGCGCTTCCGTTCATGAATTGTCAATGACGCCGGAAGAGGGCATCGACATGTTTAATCGTGCGCTGACTTGGCATCCAGGTGGTTTACTCGTGCACAGCCCCGGTGATCTACAAAACCGTATCGATCAGTGGGTCAAGTTGAAATCACTGCGGGAAGACGGAGAGGGGACGGAGGCAGACCCTGACTCCTATCATGCACGTCCGAATCTGATAAATGAATACTTGGCTCCCCGTACACCGACGGAAGAGAAGCTCTGCCGTATTTGGGAACGGTCTTTCCGTATGGAACGGATTGGGGTGCAGGATGACTTCCTCGAACTGGGCGGTGACTCGCTGAAAGCCATCACTGTCGTATCCCGCATTCACAAAGAATTCAATGTCGAAGTGACAGTGGCGGAGTTGTTCAACTTCTCCAATATCGAAGGGTTGGCGGCGCATATCGAATCTGCGGAAAAAAGCCGGTACAACGCGATTGAGCCGGCGCCTGAAAAAGAGTTTTACGAACTTTCATCCGCACAGAAGCGATTCTATATTCTGCACCGCCTCCATCCGGAAAGCACCGCCTACAATGATACATCTGTGATTTTGCTCGAAGGGAAGGTTGACAAGAAACGTTTGGAGCGTGGATTCCAAAAGCTTGTTCAGCATCATGAAATCTTCCGGACCACCATCGAAATGGTTGGGGATGTGCCGAAGCAAAAGATTCATCCCCAAGCGGACTTGGAAGTGGAGTATTTCGAGGCGGCGGAGTCGGAATTGCAGGGGATCATCCGGAGGTTTGTAAGACCTTTTGACTTCAACCGGCCCCCGTACCTGCGAATCGCCCTGATTCGTCTGGAAGAACAACGGCATATCCTGGTCATCGATTTGCATCATATTGTGACTGACGGAGTGTCCTATGACATATTTGTCCGTGATTTCCTGACACTGTATGCCGGCGGTGACTTGGCCCCCTTGCGGATCCAATACAAAGACTACGCAGAATGGCAAAACAGCGAACAAGAGAAAAACGAAATCAACCGTCACAAAGAGTACTGGCTCAATTGTTTCCGGGACGGGATTCCATTGCTTCAATTGCCTCTCGACTTCCCGCGTCCGAAAACGTGGAACTTTACCGGTAGCACCGTGAGCTTTGCCATCGGAAAGGAATTGACCCAAAAGATCCGCGACCTGGCTGCCCGGGAAGAGACGACTCTCTTTACCGTCTTGCTTGCAGCCTATAACGTCCTGCTCGGAAAATACAGCGGCCAAGATGATATTGTCATCGGAACGCCGGTTACGGGACGCCCCCATGCCGATTTGCAAAATATTATCGGTGTGTTTGTCAATATGTTGGCCATGCGCAACCGTCCGCAACATGACAAGACTTTTCATGAATTTCTCAGGGAAGTGCGCGCCCATGCCCTGGAAGCCTTTGAACACCAGAAATATCAGTACGAAGATCTTGTGGCGGAGCTGGGTTTGCAAGGCAACCTGAACCGCAATCCGCTTTTTGACACAGTGTTCCTGCTTCAGAACATGGATACGGAAGAGATGGAGGTCAATGGGCTGCGTGTCTCCTCCTATGACTATGATCACCAACGTGCCCAGTTCGACCTGCTTTTGCGGGCCGTGGAAGGTGAAGAAACCATCGGGATGACCTTGGAGTACGCAAATACTCTGTTCAAGCGTGAATCGATGGAGAAATTATGTCACCGTTTTGTCGAAGTATTGGAACAGGTAACATCCCATGTGGATATTCTCATCGGTGATCTCCAAGTGAAACACGAATTCAAGGAATTGCAGACTGTGGAGCTGGCAAGTGATTTTGATGACTTTGAATTTTAAACGACGAAGCAAAGGAGTGGCTATGGAATGGCCAGGGGAATCGTCACAGAAGATCTCATCATCGTAGCCCATCAAAAAACTGCAGAACGTCGTTACTGGTTGGAACAACTGGCGGGGGAGTTGGCCGACGGCCGCTTTCCCTCCGATTATTGGCCGGAGTCGGGGGAAGAAGGAAAGCTTGCCTCTGTCCCCTTTTTTCTCGACGCCACACTGTCGGACCGTCTGAAAAAACTCTCCAACCATTCCGACCTGCGCCTGTTTATGGTGCTGACGGCCGGGTTGACCTTGCTGTTGAACAAATACACCGGGCTGGAAGACATTCTGGTGGGGGCACCGGTCCATCGCCAGGAAGAAGAGACTGATTTGATCAACACCATGATCATCCTACGCCAACGATTGCAGGAAAACATGAGTTTCAAGCAATTGCTCATGCAAGTACGGGACAACACTTCCAAAGCGATTCAACATCAAAACTTTCCGTTGATCACCTTGCGGGACCGGTTGGACACAGAGCTTCCCGAGGGTCGCTCATTCCCTTTCCGCATCGCGATCGTTCTCGAGGAACTGCAGGATCTGAGTTACCTTGAACCGGCCGACCCGGAACTGGTTTTCTCTTTCCGCCAAAAAAACGGTCGGCTGGAGGGGGATATCCACTACCGCACGGGACTGTTTCATCCATCGACAGTCGAACGACTCGGAAATCATTACGCGGTACTGCTTGCCCAGGCACTGAGAAACCCGGATGCCGCACATGTTGAGCTGGATTGGATCACTGACGAAGAGCGGGTTGAACTGGCGAGTTTCAATGATACATCGGAAGATGATCCCCATCAGAACACCCTGGTCGAAATGTTTGACAATCAGGCAAAGGCCACTCCGGACACATGGGCTGTCGTCGGTGAGGAGGAACGCCTGACTTATGCGGAGTTGAAACGGAAGGCGAACCGCGTCGCAACCTCACTTCGGCAAAAAGGAATCGGTTCCGGTCACATCGTGGGTCTGTTGCTCGATCGTTCGCCGGACATGATCATCGCGTTACTCGGCGTGCTGAAGGCCGGGGCAGCTTACCTGCCCATCTCCTCAAAATTGCCGACCAACCGTGTGCAGGAAATGCTGGAGGACTGCGCTTCTCCGTTGTTGATCACGCCGGAAGTTCTGAAACAATTACAAGCCGTGGAAGCAGAGGAGCTGCCGCCGGTCGACAATCCGCAGGAACTCGCTTATGTGATCTTCACCTCCGGGTCGACCGGGAAACCAAAAGGAACGATGATTGAGCACAAGAGCGTCGTCAATTTCGTATGGGGGATGTACAAGGAAGTTTTTTCCCTCTATGAAGCTCCGTTCCGTGCTGCACTCGTGTCGCCATTTGAGTTCGATGCGTCGATTCAGTTGATTTTCGGAACGCTCCTGTTTGGACACACCCTGTATATCGTGCCGGAGGAAGCCCGCCTGAACGGTGCGTTGTTGCTCGACTATTTCCGCCGCCACCAGGTGCAGATCACAGATGGTACACCGACTCATCTTCGATACATGATGGAACACCTTCAGGACGGGGAGGGACTTGATCTCCTCCATCTGATCATCGCAGGGGAAGCATTGCCGCCAAAGCTCGCCAAGTCTTTCTTGGAGCGATTTGGGGACAAAAAGCCGCGGTTGACCAACGCATACGGGCCGACAGAGGTAACAGTCAACACGAGTTGCTTTCATGTCTCTTTTGAGGAGCTTGATACCTTGCAACGGGTTCCCATCGGCACTCCGTTGATCAATCTGAAGGCACACATCCTCGGGCCGCGTAACCAACTGCAACCCATCGGTGTTCCGGGTGAGCTGTGCATCACGGGTCACGGCTTGGCCCGCGGTTATCTGAACCGACCGGAATTGAATCAAAAGAAATTCCCGACTCCCCCCTGGGTCACGTCGGAGGGGGAAAGGGAGGAGAGCCGAATGTATCGTACGGGTGATCTTGTCCGCTGGTTGCCGGATGGAAACTTGGACTACCTGGGGCGTCTCGACGACCAAGTGAAGATTCACGGGATGCGGATCGAACCCGGCGAAATCGAAAACCGACTGCTGACACATCCGGCTGTGCGTGAAGCGGTGGTGATTGCCCGTAAAGAGGAGCAGGGCGATGATCCCTACCTCTGCGCCTATCTGGTCCTGGAGACGCCGGTGGATACGGCGAAGATCCGTCGTTTTTTGGCGGAAGACTTGCCCTACTATATGGTTCCCTCCTATTTGATCACACTCGAAAAACTTCCGGTCACAGCCAACGGTAAGCTCGACCGCAAAGCATTACCCGCACCTGTCCGGAAACAGTCGACCAGCAGATTTGAGGCGCCGAGAAATGAAACGGAAAAGATGCTGGCAGAGATTTGGTGTCAAGTGCTCGGTGTCGAAAAAGTGGGCATCCATGACAGTTTCTTTGAACTGGGTGGCAATTCTCTGCAGGTCACGGCTGTCGTATCCCGCATTAAACAGGACCTCGGGGTCGATATTCCCTTTCGTGAACTGTTTATCAAGCCGACCCTCCTCGATTTGGCCACTTGCGTTCAGAGGGCGGAACAGAAAGATTTTCAAGGGATCAGGCGCCAAAGGGAGCAAGAGTCCTACCCAGTCTCCTCCGCACAAAAGCGATTGTACGTCCTGAATCGATTTCAAGGTTTTGACACGGCCTATAACATCCCAGGTGTTCTGCTGGTCGAAGGATCTCTCGACATGGAACGTTTGGAAGCGACTGTCCAATCTCTGGTCCGGCGCCATGAATCGTTGCGCACCTGGTTCCGTTTCCAAGACGGTCAACCCGTTCAGGTCATCCAGGATCACGTGACCCTGGATGTGGAACGGTTCGAGGCGGGGGATCCCCGGGAAGTTCCATCGCTGATCCGGGCTTTCATCCGCCCCTTCGATCTGACGAAAGCGCCGCTCATGCGGGTCGGCTTGATCTCGATCCGGGGACAGGAGAGCATCCACTATTTGCTGTTTGACCTGCACCACATCATTGCGGACGGTGTATCCCTCACCTTGCTGGAACAGGAGTTTTTCCGTCTGTACAAAGGTGAAACACTGGAACCGCTGAACTTGCAATACAAAGACTATGCTCTTTGGCAACGTGAACGGCTTCACAGTGAAGAGATGAAGAAGCATCAGCAATTTTGGCTGAACCGATTCAGCGGCGAAATTCCGGTTCTGCAACTGCCGACCGACTTTCCCCGCCCCTTGAATCAAAGCTTCGAAGGCGACCGAATTCAATTGTCTCTTCCCTCCGAACTATGGAGGCGTATGCAGAAATTTGCCGAACAATACGGTGTGACCCTGTACATGTTTCTCCTCGCTGCTTACAATGTGCTCCTCCATCGGTATACGCAACAGGAGGACATCATTGTGGGTACGCCGATTGCGGGTCGTTTGCATAGCGATCAGGAATCCATGGTCGGCGTGTTTGTCAACACGTTGGCCATGCGCAACTATCCGTCCGCGGATAAAAAGTTTACCGATTTACTGCGGGATGTGAAAGAAAACGCCATCGAAGCCTATCAGCACCAGGAATATCCCTTTGAAGAATTGGTGGACCGGTTGAATCCCGAACGTGATTTGAGCCGCAATCCGTTATTCGATACGATGCTGGTCCTGCAAAACATCACCCGTCGACCGGGCAGGGCCGAGGGTCTGAAGTTCACACCGCATCCTTTTTCCCACCAGGCTTCGAAGGTGGACATCACACTGGAGTTTTACGAGGAAGACAACGGATTGCTGATGGCGGTGGAATATGCCACCCGGCTTTACAAACGGGACACGATGGAGCGGTTTGCACGTCACTTTTTGACCATAGTGGACGACCTGTTGCAAAATCCGCATCAGCGCTTGCAGGAAATCGCCTGGCTCGATGATGCAGAGACTCAAATGGTGCTGGAAAAATTCAATGAGACGGCCAGGGAGGTGCAACACAAGGGACTGGTTCATCAACTCCTGGAGAGACGAGCAGCTGAACATCCCGGGAAAACGGCCCTTATTGCCGATGGAGTCATGGTAACCTACGGGGAGCTGAACGCCCGGGCCAACCGATTGGCTCGCCGTCTGCGCGAACTCCAGGTGGGTCCGGAGGAGAGAATCGGACTGATGTTGAACCGTTCGGCGGAAATGGTTATTGCTGTCTACGCTGTAATGAAGGCGGGAGGTGCCTATTTGCCGATTGACCCTGAGGATCCGGCAGATCGCATCCGATATCTGCTGGAGGACAGTGGAGTCAGCATCCTGCTGACCGAGACGAAATACAAGGACAAAGTCCATTTTGCCGGCCCTGTCCTGGATCTGAAACGGCAGGAGTTGTATGAAGGCGACGGCAGCAACCTGACAACGGTTGCCACACCGGACCAACTGGCCTATATCCTGTACACTTCCGGTTCCACCGGTCAGCCTAAAGGGGTCATGGTCGAGCACAGAAGTATCGTCAACTATTTGTACGCGATGCAAGAGCAGTACCCGATGACGTCGGAAGATGCATTTCTTCTGAAAACGCCCTACACCTTTGACGTCTCCGTCATCGAACTGTTCGGCTGGACCCTGACGGGAGCCCGCCTCGTTGTTCTTGAGGAGGGAGATCACCGCAACCCGAAAGCGATTATCCGCGCCGTAACGGAGCACCGGGTGCGTCTGCTCAACTTCGTTCCGTCCATGTTCAAAGTCTTTCTGAATGCATTGGGAGACGATGTCCAAGCACTCCATGAATTGAAATACTTGTTGATCGCAGGTGAAGTATTGTCGAAGGATCTTGTCCAACAGTTCTGCAACATCGGTTCCACCGCCCAACTTCACAATTTGTACGGTCCCACTGAGGCCACCGTCATTGCAACGAGTTTTCCGCTTTCAGAACATGAAAGATATGTGAATGTCCCGATCGGTCGTCCGATCGCCAATGTACGCATCTATATTCTCGATCCGCAGGAACAGCCGGTTCCAATCGGTGTCGTCGGTGAACTGTATATCGCCGGAGCCAGTCTCGCCCGGGGGTACCTGAACAACAAGGTGCTGACCGATGAGAAATTCCGTCCCGATCCCTTTGTCACAGCCGGGCGCATGTATCGCACCGGCGATCTTGCTCGCTGGCTGCCGGATGGTCATATCGAGTTCTTCGGTCGTATTGATCGGCAGGTGAAGATTCGCGGCTTCCGTATTGAGTTGGGGGAGGTCGAGAGTCTGTTGACCCAACATGATGCCGTCACAGAGGCTGTCGTGATCGACCAAGATGATTCGCTGGGCAACAAACAATTGATTGCTTATTATGTCCCGGGTGCAACTGTGGAGACCGGGGAGTTGAAAACATATTTGAGCCGTTTCCTGCCCAGTTTCATGGTGCCGGCGCGGTTCCAGCCCCTCACTGAAATTCCCCGAACTTCAAGCGGCAAAATAGATCGCCAATCATTGCCGGAGGTAAAAGGGGAAGAACAGGCAATAGAGATCTTGGCCGGCAAGTCCCTCACAGAATCGGAGCGGAAACTGGTCGAACTTTGGAGGGAGTTGCTAAACGTGGAGCAAGTGGGTATCGATGATGACTTCTTTGAATTGGGGGGCAACTCGCTGCTGGCTGTGGAATTGGATCTCGCCTTGGAAGCGGAGGGAGTGAGAACGGACGATCTGGTGGTTTACGAGCACAGAACGATTCGCTCATTGTTGAAACATATTGAAAGCCGCCAGGAAACGGAAAAAGAAGGAGTGGATCCATAATGGAATTCTGCTGGGGATTGCCTGTTATTCCGACACCTCAAACTAAGGACTTGTTGGAGGAGTACGTGGATCAATCCAGGCAGGCCGAGGCGAACCACTTTGACTCGGTGCTGGTTTCCGTCGCACCGACCTCGGTGGACCCGATGGTGGCGGCGACCCTGATCGGGATCCGGGTAAAGGGCGTGCGGGTACTGGTTGCACAAAACACCAACCAGATGCTCCCTACCGTTACCGCGAAAGCATTGAACACCTTGAATAAGTTGGTTGGAGACCGTGTCGATATCAATATTGTCAGCGGCAGTGCTTCGATGGTACTCAGCCGCGATGGAAAGCCGGAATCCCATGAAGTACGTTACGCACGAACCAAAGAATATGTTGACTTACTCCAGCAGTTGCGCCGGGGTGTGACTACTTTCAAAGGTGATTTCTATCAGGTGGAAAACAGCGATATCTACCCCAAGGAGAATCCGGAGCGTCGGGCCCGCTACTTTGTTGCAGGCTCCTCCGAGGCGGCGATGCGGGTGGCGGCGCAGTACGGCGATGCCTATATACTCTATGCGATGGATCGTCAAACACTTAGGGAACACTTCTCAAAGGTCAGGGACTACGCCAAGGAATATGGCCGTGAGCAGATCCAATGTGCGGTGTTGGTCGACATCATTGCACGGGAGACGACGGAAGAAGCATTTGAAGCGGCGTACGAATTGCTGGAGAAGACACCTGCCGCTCTGAAAAGGATGACCAAGTTATTTCTTAACAATGCCGATTCGGTGGGCCTCCGCCGTTACAAGGACCTGCGAGCCGAAGACGGTTACTGGGTGGATGAACATCTCTGGGGAGGTCTGAGCACGATCAACCCCTCCAATTCAGTCTCCATTGTCGGTAATTATCAGGATGTCATCTCGACGCTGCTGGATTTTCGGGAGGCGGGGGCCAGTTATATTCTGATCACCTCTCAGATGGGCAGCTCCGAAATCGAACGGATCGGCCAAAATATTCTGCGCCCACTGAAAGAGAAAACATTGAGCACTGTTTAGATTCCACGCAAAAGTTGCTTACGCTTTGTTTTAAGTTCGATGATCCGAGGGAGCGTATATCCGATGAAAGCCTGACGGAATCAAGGAAATTATGTGTATTCCGTTGCTACCATGGTCTTTGTGTGTTAATATGAAAAGGGGAAACTTTGCCAATCATTTGATGAACAAGAAGAATTTGAAGGGACTTGTCCAAACCGGGACTTATCGTTGTCCAAAAACTTTTTCACAACACTCATAAGCGAACGAACCGGGTTGGTTGACAGAAATGAAGTGAAAAGGATAAAACACGGGGAAACCGCACCACCTCGTGAACCGCGTGTTCACGAGGTGGATGCCATTTAAAAGGGACTAGTGTGTTGAACAGATCCAAGCAGGCGTGGATCCCCCACCCATTGGCCGCCCAATGAAAGAAGTTTACCAAACAGGTGCTTCCGGTTTATCACCTCCAACTGTCGCAGTGATGGATGAACGAAATCATTCGGAATCTTTACACGAGAAAAATTAATCCATCGCGGAAACAAATCGCAGATGAAGGAGCGAAAGAATGAGACTTGCTTCATGGGTCTGTGTGGCAATCGTTCTTATGTTGATGTTGTCCCCTATGCAGAAGGCGGCGGCACAGGAAGAGATTCATTTTGATCGATCGAAAGTGCAGGAGTTCATCCAAGAACAGATCGAGCAGGCCGACATTCCGGGTCTCTCTGTCGTGATTGTTCAAGGCAACAACACGATCTATAAACACCATTTCGGACACGCGGATGAGGCCGGGCATCCGGTTACGGACAAGACGCTTTTCGAACTCGGTTCCACTTCAAAGGCATTTACAGCCCTTGCTTTGTTGCGATTGGAGCAGGAGGGCAAGATCGAGCTGAGTGATCCGGTAACAAAATACATACCATGGTTTGAGATGGAGTACGAGGGGAAATCAGCCTCGATCACACTTTACCAATTGTTGCACCATACCAGCGGAATACCGGAAAAATCCATCGGATATCTGCCAGTCACCTCCGGTCGGGATGCGCTGGAAAAAACGGTGAAAGCTGTGATGCCTCTGGGCCTCAACCGGGAACCGGGCAGCAGATATGAATATGCGACGGTCAACTATGATTTGCTCGGGCTTGTGATTGAGAAAGTGAGCGGCCAGCCTTTCGAAACATATGTCCAAGAGCAAGTACTTGAGCAACTGGGGTTGTTCGATACGTATCCAGGACGGGCTTTTGCTCCGCAAGCGGATATGGCGACGGGCTACAAGCGTCACTTTCTGCAGCCTTCTCCCTATGATGCGCCGGATTTCAAAGGCAACACACCTGCCGGCTATTTTATCACCAACTCCAACGACATGGAAAAATGGTTGAAATTGCAACTGGGAGTTGAGCAGCCGAAGGAGTTTCCGGCGGATCTGATCCATCGTTCGCATCAACCGGATCGCAGGGTGGCTCCAAGTGCGACGGGCTCTTCCTACGCATCGGGTTGGGAAGTTTATCAAAGTGGCGGAGGTCAGCTCTCGCACGAGGGCAGTAACCCCAACTTTTCCTCTTACATCGGATTTCGCAATGAAGAACAGCTCGGCGTGGCTGTGATGGCCAATATCAACAGCGATTATACTTTCCACATTGGTGAGAGTCTCCTCAACATGATGCTTGACAAGGAGATCCAACCGATTCTCTTTGACACCTATAAAAAAGTGGACCAAATCGCCACTGTACTGGTGAGTGCCGTTTTGATCCTCGTCCTTTCCTTATGCGGATTCTTTTGTCATCTGCTCTGGCAGATCTTCCGCCGCAAGCGGGTGTTCCGGGTGCCGACCGGCAAGACATGGATGCAGATGTTTTTGACGATATCCATGTTCGGGCTGATGGTTTATGCACTGGTTCGCCTGCCGGATCTCCTGTTCGGCGGACTGCCTTGGTCTTTCCTGCAAGTTTGGGCTCCCGGGACCGTCTTGCTGGCGGCGTTTATGCTCGGTGGAGCCGGAGGGATCTACACCCTCTGGACCCTCGTGAACTTGCTGTTTCCAAAACCGCGGGACAAATCCTACCTGACACTGATTGTGCTCGGTCTGATATCCGGATTTGGCAACGCATTTTTGATTTTCGTCATCAATGAAACCTTTGTGCGAACAAACAACCTGGAAAACGGCCTTCTGTTCTATTTTGGGCTTGGCATCGTGATGTACGTTTTCTCGCAACGATTTATCCGGGTCCGCATCGTCACCTATGCCAATGAATTGGTTTATGAAAAACGGATGGACCTGACCGACAAATTGCTTCATACTCCATACCACAAGTTGGAATCGCTGGAACAAGGACGGATCGAGGCGACCCTGAACAACGACACCGAGGTGATTTCCCGCTCACTCAACTTGCTGGTCACTGCCGGGACAAGCTTGCTCACATTGTTGTTTTGCTTTTTGTATCTCGGCGTGATGAACCTGTACGCCTTTTTGATCTCATTGGTCATCATTCTGGTCACCGTCGGCCTTTATTGGGTGATAGGACGACAGGCGGACAAGGTGTGGAATGAAACCCGGGACATTCAGAACGTGTATTTCCGGTTGATCCAAGACTTACGGCATGGATTCAAAGAACTGCGTCTCCATCGGGGCAAGCGTCAGGAGTTCCGCGAGGTCATGAACGAGAGTTGTGACAACTATCGCGGGAAACGCACGGAAGGTGATCTGAAGTTTGCCAATGTCTTCGTCGTCGGCGAACTGCTGTTTGTCATCGTCATCGGTGTGGTTGCTTTCGTGTTCCCGGAGATCTTCAAAAATATCCCCAAAGAGACGATTCATAATTATGTGCTGGTCTTCTTGTATATGACCGGTCCGGTCAATGAACTTCTGAACGGCATTCCGCAACTGGTGCTCGTCCGGATTTCATGGAAACGCATTCAGGAGATGATCAGGAGTGTGGCAGACTTGGAAACCGACGAAGAGACGGCTGCCATGTCCCCAATCTTGGAAGAGCCGGTTCGACTGCAACTGAAGGGTGTGGGCTACGAGTATAAAAACAGTGCAGGGGACAGCACCGGGTTTGGCGTCGGGCCGATCGATTTTGAGTTTAACGCAGGTGAGATCGTGTTCATCACCGGCGGCAACGGCAGCGGAAAGTCCACATTGGCCAAACTGATCACCGGGTTATACAAACCGGATGTCGGAGAGATTTTGTTGAACGGTCGCAAAGTGACGCTGGAGGAATTAAACCAGTGTTATTCGGCGATCCTCAGTGACTTCCACCTCTTTGACCGACTTTACGGGATTGAGACAAAGGGCCACGAAGCGGAGATTGACCAATATCTCGACCTGCTTCGGCTCCGTGATAAAGTTGGGGTCGAGAATGGCTACTTCACCACCACCCAACTTTCAACCGGGCAAAAAAAGCGCCTGGCGCTGTTGGTTACCTTTTTGGAGAACCGTCCCATCTTTCTGTTTGATGAATGGGCGGCGGATCAGGACCCTGACTACCGCAGCTTTTTCTATCAAGAACTGTTGCCGCAAATGCGTGAGAAAGGCAAATGTATCATCGCCATCACCCACGATGATCACTATTTTCATCTCGCGGACAAACGGATCAAGATGGACATGGGACAAATTCAACTTATACAAACTGAGGAGGCAAGATCGTGAACAAAGAGATCAAATGTGTAGTATGGGACCTTGACAACACGATCTGGGACGGTGTGTTGCTGGAGTCTCCCGACGTCACCCTGAAACCGGGCCTTCCTGAAATTATCCGGGAATTGGATAGCCGGGGCATTCTGCAGTCCATCGCGAGCAAAAACAATCGGGAGGACGCGTTGGCCAAGCTACGGGAATTCAACCTGGAAGAATATTTCTTATATCCGGAAATTCATTGGAATGCCAAGTCAAGCTCTATCGAAAATATTTGTAAAAACCTGAATATCGGGATCGATACCCTTGCGTTCATTGACGATCAGCCTTTTGAACTGCAAGAGGTGAAGAGCGTGCACGAACAAGTACTCTGCTTGCATGCGGAGGAGTATCAGAGGTTGCTTGATATGCCTCGCTTCCAACCCAAAATGATCACGGAAGATTCCCGCCGTCGACGGCTGATGTATATGGAAGATATGCAACGCAAGCAGGATGAGGAGGGCTATGAAGGGCCGAAAGAGGAGTTTTTGGCTTCCCTGGGTATGAAATTTGTGATCACGGAAGCACGGGAAGAGGATCTGAAGCGTGCGGAGGAGTTGACGTTGCGCACCAATCAACTTAACTCCACCGGCATCACCTACGATTACGATGAACTGAACTGTTACCGCACCGACCCGAATCATCTTCTGCTCGTCTGCGAACTGACCGATAAATATGGTTCCTACGGAAAGATCGGACTCGCTCTGCTTCAAATGGAGAAGGAAGTGAACTGTCTGAAACTGTTACTCATGTCCTGCCGTGTCATGTCGCGCGGTGTCGGTACAGTGCTTCTGACGTATCTGATGCAAAGAACGAAGGAGGCCGGAAAACGTTTTCGGGCCGAGTTTCGCCAAACACAACGCAATCGCATGATGTTTGTTACCTACCGTTTGGCAGGATTGAAGGAGGTCGGCCAGAGAGGTGACATCTCAATTCTCGAACATCACCTGGAAAAGCTCAATTCGTATCCGCCCTATATAGAGGTACAGACACCGGATGAAGTCCATAAGCAGACCGAGTGATGAGAACAGGAGGGAGACCATGGGAGACACACGTGGATATTACTCTCTGTCCCATCCGCAAAAACGGATCTGGTATAACGAACAGATCCACCCGAACACCTCGCTTTACAACATTGGCGGAATGGTTCGTATCAAGGGAAAAATCGATTATGGGCTCCTTGAACAAGCGATTCAGTTATTCATTAAGAAAAACGAGGGGCTGCGCTTGCGGATCATTCAACAGCAAGGAGAGCCCTTGCAATATGTGCATCCTTTCGATCCAACACCTTTGCAGTTTCTGGATTTTTCCGAATCCCAAGATCCCGTGGATGAAGCGGATAAGTGGGCGGAGGCGGAATTTCAAAAGCCGACCCCCCTTGAAAAGAGACCGTTGTACAAGTTTGTATTGCTGAAAATCAAGGAGGATGAGAGTGCCTACTTTGTGAAACTGCATCACATAGTGGCAGACGGCTGGACCATTCTGCTCATGACCGATCAGATCAGCGGATTTTATCAAAGGCTTAAAGCCAAAGAGCCGATAAATGATGCGGTGGAATACTCGTATATTAATTATCTGGAATCCGAGCGAAAATATTTGAACTCTCCGCGCTTTGAGAAAAACAAAGCATTTTGGAACGAAAAGTATCAGGTGCTTCCCGATTCCTTTTTGCCATCATCCGAATCCCTTAAAGGAAAACGCAAGCGGTTTTTTTTGGAAAAAGAGACATTGATCGCAGTTCAGTCCTTTCTCAAACAGTGGAAAATCTCTCTGAACACACTTTTTACGACCTTGATGGCTGTGTACATGCACAAAGTCCATCATCAATCGGATATCACCATCGGATTGCCGGTGTTAAACCGATCCGGCATTGCGGAAAAAAAGATGGTGGGCATGTTTACGAGTACGATGCCGCTACGGTTGAACATAGAGGAAAATGAAAGTATCTCTGCTTTGTTCAAGCGAGTCAACAGTGAGATCAAAAAGTGTCTCCTTCACCAGCGCTACCCATACAACCTGTTGGTCAAAGATCTGGAATTGACCACCAAGGGATATGACGGTCTGTTCCAATACTGTGTAAACTATTACAACACAAAACTGAACAATGATCTGGGCGGAGTGCCGACTGAAAATGTAGAATTTTACAGTGGGTATCAAGCATATTCGCTGCAATTGGTCATCAAGGAGTGGAGACAAGAGCGTTTGGAGCTGATGTATGACTACAAAACGGCTGATTTTTCCGATGAACAGATCGACAGGATGCACGAGATATTGATGACATTGTTGGAGCAAGTACGGACTGATCCGGAGCAGCCGATTCAGTCCCTGAATTTGCTGACAGCAGCGGAACGGAAGTTTGTACTGGAGGAACAAAACCGAACCGAAGCGGAGTATCCGAAAGGGCGCACGATTCAAGAATTGTTTGCCGAGCAGGTGGCACGAACCCCTGAACGTGAGGCTCTCCGATGTGGTGACCGCTCCATGACTTATCGCGAATTGGAGGCACGCTCGAATCAATTGGCCCGTTTGCTGCAAGCCAAGGGAGTGGCTCCCGGGCAGGTGGTGGGAATCCTGGCAACGCATTCCCCCGAAGTGATTGTCGCCATATGGGGCGTGCTCAAGGCGGGCGGAGCTTATTTGCCAATCGACCCCGCTTATCCCTCCGACCGCATCCGCTATATTTTAAAAGACAGCGGTACGTCGCTTCTGTTGACAGATCTTCCGGATCCGGCGGAATTGGATTTCGCGGGTGAGACGGTTGATCTGCGGGATGAGCACAATTACGAAGGCGATGCATCCAATCCGGCCATTGTCAATACGCCAAATGATCCAGTGTACCTGATCTACACATCCGGATCCACGGGTCAGCCAAAAGGTGTCGTGATCCAGCAACAGGGGCTGGTCAATTACACCTGTTGGGCCCAAAAAACCTATATCAGCGGAGATGACGATGTCTTTGCTCTGTACTCCTCAATCTCCTTCGATCTGACGGTGACCTCGATCTTCACACCCTTGATCAGCGGATTGAAGTTGGTAATCTATCCTGAAAGCGATGACGAGTTCATCCTCTGCAAAATTTTGCAGGATCAACAAGTTACGGTGCTCAAAGTGACTCCTTCGCATCTTGGGCTGCTGAAGAATTGTGACATCCGTCACTCCAGGGTTCGCTGCTTGATCGTCGGCGGGGAAAATTTGAAGACTCAGTTGGCGCAAGAAGTGTACGACTGTTTTGGCGGGCGGGCAAAGATCATGAATGAATACGGACCGACGGAGACGGTGGTGGGCTGTATGATTCACCGGTACAATCCGGTTGCCGACTGCCACGCTTCTGTGCCGATCGGTCGGCCCGTCGACAACGTTCAAATCTATTTGCTGGATGCGTACCTGCAGCCGGTCCCTGTAGGGGTTCCCGGTGAAATCTTCATTTCGGGGGACGGAGTAGCCAAGGGATATTTGAATCGTCCGGCATTGACGGCGGAACGTTTCCTGGAGAACCCCTTCATTCCCGGGAAGCGGATGTACCGCAGCGGAGATTTGGCGGTCATGTCATCGGACGGGACGATCGAATACTTGGGCCGTATCGACTCCCAAGTGAAGATCAAGGGGTATCGTATTGAACCGGGCGAGATCGAAAGTGCGTTGTTGCAGCATGACTTAGTTCAGGATGCAGTGGTTGTCGATTGGCAGACTGAGGAAGGATCGAAGCACTTGGTTGCCTATGTGGTTGCGAAGGGGGATTTTCGGGAGTTCGAGTTGCGCACCTACTTGGCCAAGGGATTGCCAAGCTATATGATCCCTGCCTTTTTTGTGAGTCTATCGCAACTTCCCCTCACTCCAAACGGAAAAGTGGACCGCCGTGCATTGCCGGATCCCCGGGCGCACAGCCCGGCGGATACCGAATGGCCGAAAGTGGATGATGAGGCGGAGCAGACAGTGCGGCAGATTCTGCAGGAAGTCTTGCAGACGGATCACGTTGAACCGGAGGACAACTTTTACCGTCTGGGCGGAGATTCGATCAAAGCGATCCAGGTTGTTTCCCGCCTGCAAGCGTTCGGATGGAAACTGCGAGTCAAAGACGTGCTGAATCACCCTGTGGTTCGCGAGCTGGCGGCTGTGGTGGAGAAGCAGGATCAAGTGGCTGTGGAGCAAACTCCGGTGGAGGGGGTGGTTCAACCCACTCCGATCATGCGTTGGTTTTTCAACCAGCGGTTTAAGAATCCTCATCATTGGAATCAGTCAGTTCTTCTCTCTGCACGTCAACCTCTCAAAGAGGAACATGTCAACCGGATGCTGACCGCCCTGGTGCAACATCACGATCTGTTACGTCTGCAATACGACGTGAAAAGGAACCTCTTATATCACAACAAAGACCTGTTCGTCAATGGTATACAAGCAGAAGTGCATGATCTTTCCCAGGAACCGGCTCAGACGGTTTTAAGCAAGGTTCGAAAGCTCGGAGAGGCGCTCAAGGCGAGCTTGAACTTGGCGGAAGGCCCGTTGTTCAAGGCGGCGCTGTTTCAACTTGCCGACGGGAAACAGTGGCTGTTGCTGACAGCTCACCATCTGGTGGTGGATGCGGTCTCGTGGCGGATTCTGATTGAGGATGCCAACCGTTGCCTCGAACAACTGCACCAGGGACAGACGCCGTCGTTGCCTTTGAAGTCCCATTCCTTCCAGGCATGGGCGGAAGCGTTGAATCAGTCCGGTGCAAAACAGGTGCAGGATGAAATGGCCTATTGGCGTTCAATGGAGGAAGTGGCAAACAATCTTTCTCTCGACGGGGAGGTAGACCATGATCTGAGCAGTTGTGAAACGCTTTCCTTTACTTTGAATCAGGAAGAGACGGCACAATTGCTCACCGAAGCCAATACCCCCTACAACACGCAGACTGTCGAACTGCTCCTAGCTGCTTTGACAGCAAGTTTGGGCGACTGGTCCGGGCGGGACCGAATCCGGTTGGAGTTGGAAGGGCATGGCCGCGAAGGGCTGTTTGAGGATCTGGATATTTCACGTACAGTCGGATGGTTTACGACGATGTACCCGCTTGTGTTGCCCGTGATGCCTGATATTTCCTCCCAGATCAAGGCCGTCAAGGATGACTTTCGCAGGGTGCCAAATAAGGGGATCGGCTACGGTCTGCTCCAAGAATTGATAAACCCTGTCGGGAACACACGCCGAAAGCCGATTCGTTTCAATTATTTAGGTGAACTGGGGAATGATCCGGAGGGGGGATGGCTGGCGATCGAATATGCAGAAACCGGCAGAGAGCAGTCCACTGTCAACCATGCAACAACATTGCTGGATATCGTTGTGATGGTGAAAGCGAAACAGTTGGAAATCGCAGTAACCTTCAGCACTCATCAGTTTGACCGGAACTCCATCGAAAGGCTGTTTGCCGATTATTTGGAGCGGTTGCGGATCTTTATTCGCCACTGCTGTCAAATGGAGGAGCGGGAGTTTACCGCTTCGGACTTCGAAACCGTCAACCTCAGCAACAGTGAGCTTGATTTCTTATTGGATTAGAAGCGTTGTGATTTACTGTGCTTGAAAGTGAATCGTGACAACGATGCTCCCGCAACAAACATTGTGTGGAAAATCACAGAAGGGCTGGGAAGGTAGGGATTTGATTTGCCTTTGTGCTCTTTGCCGGAGGTTGGAGCCGCCCCACCTTGTTGAACAAGATCAAAGTTGCCTGAAGGGATACTGCAATCCGAGTTTTCGTAAGATACAGGGAGAGCCGGCTATACCCGGTCCCCCAGCAATGGATTTATCCAGATCCGATCTGAATCGAACTCCTCCCTCTTCACAGCTTGACAGAGATCGGGGACTTCCGTTCAGGGAGAACCTCTTCTTCCCCTTGATATGATTTCCTCCCGTACAGGCACTTGCTTTCCACTCTGTTCATATGCTGATATCACCCTGTTTTTCGTGATCGCAAGAGCGGAGGTGACGGCGGCGTGCCCGGTTTGTTCACGACCCTTGCTTTATTGTTCCGTGAAGTGACCCTCTTAGTGGCGTACATCAAGAACAATGCTTTTCCCCAGCCTCTGAACGAAAAAGAGGAGGAAAAGTATCTCAAACAGATGGCCGGGGGTGACAAGGAAGCCCGCAATGTCCTGATCGAACATAACCTTCGCTTAGTGGCCCACATCGTGAAAAAGTTTGAAAACACCAGTGAAGACAACGAAGATCTGATCTCCATCGGCACGATCGGCTTAATCAAAGCCATCGAGTCCTACCAACCCAACAAAGGAACCAAGCTAGCCACCTATGCCGCCCGCTGCATTGAANAATGAATTAACCTCAACTCTTTATCTGTTCAAAAACAGAGAGATTCACAATTTGGGGTAAATAACCATGGTGAATTGATCGCCTTTTTGATATCGTTCTTTCCGATAAGTGGCCTTCTCCAGGATATTTTTCAGGAGAAGGTTTTTTTGTTCCGGGTTTTCTAACTTGGGATAGATCTCAAGGACATGCTTCACCCTGGGAATGACATTGACCCGGGCCCGCTGTCTCTCTTCTTCTTTCTCCAAGTCAACAATCGTTTCCTCCAAGGATTTTCGGCATTCTTCCATCCGTTTGGTCAGGTTTTTGGAGCGTTCAACGTATGTTTCTCCATCATAGATCCCGCGTTCCAACAGGTCGTGCAAACGGCTTTTTTGTGACTTCAGGTTCTCCAGTTTTTGCTTTAAATTCTGGATGGCGATTTTTTTGACTTCGATTATTTGTCCGGAGTCATCCGGCGGCTGTTGGTTTTGATCCCATTTTAATTGATAATCATGCAGCCATTCCCGGAGGATCCTCAACAATCGTTCTTCGACATAGGAAAACCGGGTGCTGCGATTATTACATAACGAATTGTAGCACATGAGATGTGGCCGCTGTTTAGTGTAGGGACGGTAGATCATCGATGAACCACAAAGATCACATTTGATCAAACCGGCGAGGGGATTGGTGATCCCGTTGACCAATTGATAGGGGACATGATACCGGCGCTTGCGAATATCCTGGGCTTTCTGATAGATCTCCATAGTGACAAGTGGTTTGTGCTTTCCCTCTACATCAATCCATTCGTCTTGAGGCCGGGTTTTGGCTTCCCGCAGTTTCGTTGGGTCTGACGGCTTCTTGTACTCTTTTTTCTTCCACTGAATCCGACCGGCGTAGACCGCATTTTTGATAATGTTCAGGATGGCGGAGCCTTTCCATTTCCCTCCATTATAAGTGGGATATCCCATTCGGTTCAGTTCATTGGCGATCTTGTTTGAGCCCATTCGCTCCTTCGAGTCGTCGTTGGCATACCATTCAAAGATCATTTTGACGACGGGAGCTTGGTCGGGATCAGGAATCAAGTAACGGCCCTGTCCATCCTCTTTGATCTGGTAACCGTAAGGAGGCCGGGTCCCGATATAGTTTCCTTCCTCGACGGATCGAATCCGTCCACCCTGTAACCGTCGGGTGATCACTTTTAACTCCTTGCGGGCCATAAATGCTTCAAACTCACTGTATTCCTCATCCCATTCATCCTGCAGGTCGTAAGTTTTCCGGGGTGTGATGATCTTTGTTCCGCTTTTCTGGAAGGTTTCTAAAATTATCCCTTGTTCCCGCATGTTCCCCCGACCCAATCGGTCCATATCCATGACGAGGACCGCATCATATAAACCGGATTCCACTTCCTTTAGCAGCTCCATCATTTCCGGTCGGTGAATGAGGCTTTCACCGGAGGCGATCTCCTGATGGATACGAACAATATTGAGGTTTTGTTGTTTGGCTACAGACAGCAGGGTCTTTTTGTGCTTGGCAAGGGTCTCACCTTCACCCCTGGCCTCGGCTTCCATATCGGCACGGCTCTTTCGCAGGTAAATGGCGACTCTTTCCATGGCTATCTCTCCTGACAAATTAGATATGTTGTCCCCGTGTCCCACCTACATAGGTTAGGGCGAGGTGGGATCCATGCAAAGAGAAACCAAATATACGGCGACATATCAGATTGGAGAGACCACGGTCCATATCGTGGCCCCTGACATTACCGAGGAGGAACGGGAGAAAAGACTGGAAGAGATTAAACGTATAATCCGGAGGATTTGGATGGAGCTTCATCAAGAATAATCCTATGCAATGTGAGTTGATTTTTTAGCTTCCTCATTTTCTATAGAATGAGTCAGGGTAGGAGTATTGACTTTCACTCCGCACTCATCGCATAACGTGGAATGATCCCAGTTGAACCGGGACCCCTAATCGATTCGCTAGATCAGAAGGCATATGATGCCTCCTTCCCTGAGCTCCCCCTGACATGGATAGCCGATAAAACCTGCTCCATACATTGGAAGCAGGTTTTATCGGCTATCCATGTCATTCGAACGTTAGTGTCCGCTTCACAAAACCTTTTTCAAAAGCTTAACGTCCATCTGAAGATCATCAACTTGTTTTTGCAAAGAGTTCACCGGTGATTGCAATTCAGCGGTGTGGGCAGTTTGATCCCGGATCACTTTCACATCTTTGTTGAGGGTTTTAAATCCTTCCGTCACTTCACTTTCAAGGGATGAGAGGCGTTTGTCCATCCCGTCAAGACGTTGGTCCATGTCGTCAAGGCGTTTGTCCATCCCGTCGAGGCGTTGGTCCATGTCGTCAAGGCGTTTGTCCATCCCGTCGAGGCGTTGATCTACTCTGTCCAAGCGTTTATCCATTCCGTCCAGACGTTTATCGATCTGATCAAAACGCCTGTCCATATCGCTCAATTTCTCGAGGATGACATCCAATTTATCACTCATATGATATCTCTCCTCCTCAGTTTTCGGGGGTCACTCATTGTCTCCTTCCTCTTTCCTCTTTTTTCTTCTTTCCCTTCTCCTGTTCCTCCCGGTAGCCTCTTGGCAACCTTAATTCCCTTGAGGATGTATCGGTTCATCCCCTCCGGGAGTGGGGAAGTGGGATCGCCTGGACGTCTGCTGTGATTCTTTCTTCCCGGGCAAGTCTCTCGAGCTGTCGTCACGACTTAGAATAGCGGGTCGTCATTACGGCCGGTAAGGTAGTCCAAGGTGACGCCGAAGAAGTCAGCGATTTTTTGGAGGGTGTCAATGTCAGGTTCGCGGTTTCCTGTCTCGTATTTTGATATAGACAAATGCTTTACGTAATAGATTTTCCTTTTTCCTCAGCCCTTTTACCTCTACCAACATTTATTTTTAAACCACTCGTTCATTTATTTGTGCACATATGGTCCAATATCATTCTAGCATGTTGTGTCCAAGTGATTATACCGAATTGGACAAATCGGACAAAAAGGGGTTGAAAAACTTGCAGACACTCACACCATAGATTACTCTCTCCAGTTCAAAATCTGCTGTGTATGGTGAATCCTTCTCGTCTCCATCATCTCTCATGCAAACACCAACCTTTTGATCTCCGATGGGGATATCAGGCACAAGCCACGCGGTTGGCTGGTTCAAAGAGGCGATCCAGGCGGGGGATCGCAAGCGATAGGCTCAGCAAAATCCAGGTGGGGGAGTGATCCCTGTCCGACTTTTTGTTTTATTTTTCCTTAAAAGAAGGATATCAACCTATTTTGGTAGAAAAATATAAGGAGATTGATGCACTTAGAAAGGGTGATTTCTTTGAAATTTCCATTGAAAAAAGTAGTATTGACATGTGTTGTATTATTGGCAACAGTAACCTTGCATGGCAAGGAGGTTGGGGCAACCGAGGCAAATCATGAAGCGACATACCGGTTCCTTTATGGTGAAGGATCCTCGAAAGAGTTGAAGGCGTTTTGTGAAGAAGGAGTGAGAAAGTATCGAAGCGGCTATTACGAATACACGCCTGAACCTTCTCATACGTGTACAGGAACTGAGGATAACCCTCCAACCTTTGTTCTCGGTAATCAAAATATTGTGGAGCGTGAAATTGTATGGAATGATGACTATATGTATTCCGATTATCGAATTTATCAACTACCTGATATTGATAAAAAAGTGAAAGTATATTACGAACTCTACCACAGAGTATACAGAGAAACGTTTAACTTTGTCGACTTTTCACCATTTCAGTAGTTGGGTTATATAGAAAAATCCGGGTGAGAGGGAATCCCTGCCGGCTTTTTCAGTGCAAACACCACTTTTTAAATCCAACCCATCCGGCAATGATCAATGGAGCCAATGGAATAGTGAGTAGAAGCATGCCTGTGGAAAACATGGCTAAGAGGGATATGATCCCTGAAATGAGTGCCCAGATTACCAAGATAAAAATAGATCTTTTCCGAACTCCCCATACTGCAGCGAGAATACTGATAAAAAGAGAGATCCACAAAAGTGGGGTTACAATGTCGAATAAATCCATATGGAAGTTTCTCCTTTTGGGATTTTCCCTTTGTATTGTTGGAAGTAAAAAAGAATACTCCGCCATTTTTCGATACAAGTTACAAAAAAGACGGTCAGGGAGATTCGGCCATGGATTGGCAGGTGGCCTGTTTGCATTTCTTGTTTCAATCCACCCTGATAGACTCGCCATTTTCGAAACACCTTCACAGATAAAGAGTAAATGTTAATGAAATCACCCTGATCGATGTATTGGGGACGGATCGGGATGAAATTGTGGAGACGGTCCAGCTGAAGATCGAAAAGAGTAAAATCTACAGTTATCTGCACATTCTGGACGAACGGGAACAGGATGTGATCCGAAACCGGTTCGGCCTGTCCGGAGGCAAGGAGAAGACCCAGCGGGAAATTGCAAAAGAACTGGGCATCTCCCGCTCCTATGTCTCCCGCATAGAAAAAAGAGCTTTGATCAAGTTGTTCCACGAGTTTTATCGGGTCGGTTCCCAGTGAGGAATGGATCTGCGTATTCAAAAAAGACGGATGGTTCCTTGGGAAATCGTCGGGTTCCAAAACAAAGGATGGTAGTCGGGGGTGTACTACCACTGGACAGAGCCCAAGTGTTTGAGGGAAGAGAATCCATGTAAATAAAGTTTTGAAGTCACCGGCCGGGATTCCCGGCTTCTCTTATGCTGGAGGATATTCTGGAAGTTTTGTGTTTTAGTGGTTTTAAGACGGTCAGGATTGGGTTTTCCGCTCGATGTTCTGACGAGTCAAAGCGGAAACCCTAACCCTCCGATTGGCTTTCTCACAACGCTTCCAGGTTTGGAGAAAAGGTGGTTTCATATCTCACCTTTTATTTCAGAGTCCATTGATTCATAATAAGACTTGTGGGACCATTTCATTATCAGCAGAAAGAAGTTGAAACGATTGACCCAAGAGCGAAAGATGATCAGGGAGCTCCCCTATTCAGTACTCGACCTTTCTCCGATCATCCAGGGAGGCACACCGGCTCAATCTTTACAGAATACCCTGGAGCTGGCCCGCTATGCGGAAGCTTGGGGATATACCCGTTACTGGCTGGCTGAACACCACAACATGCCGGGGGTCGCCAGTGCAGCGACGTCTGTCGTGATCGGGCGGGTGGCGGCGGAAACGAAAAAAATCCGGGTCGGTTCCGGTGGAATCATGTTGCCCAATCATGCCCCCTTGATCATTGCCGAACAGTTTGGAACCTTGGAATCACTGTTTCCCGGTCGGATCGATCTCGGCCTCGGCCGGGCGCCGGGAACGGATCAACTGACGGCACGGGCTTTACGCCGGGACGGCAAAAGCAGTGGTCAATTTTTCCCCGAGCTGTTGGCGGAACTGCGAGGTTACTTTGCTGGAGAAAACCGTGTGCGGGCCATTCCCGGCGAGGGGTTGAACATCCCCATCTGGCTGTTGGGTTCCAGCGATTTCAGCGCCCGACTTGCCGCTGAATTGGGATTGCCTTTCGCCTTTGCCAGTCACTTTTCACCTGAATATACTGTGCCGGCTCTCAACCTCTACCGTGAATACTTCCGTCCGTCGGAGGTGTTGGATCAGCCCTACACGATGATCGGGGTCAACGTCATCGCAGCGGATGAGGAAGAGGAGGCCCGCCGGTTGAGTACTTCGATGCAACAGCAGTTTATCAGTCTCGTCCGGAATCGGCCGGCTCCATTGCAACCGCCGGTAGACGATATGGATGAACTCTGGAACGAGTACGAGAAAGCGGCTGTCATGAGACAGCTGTCCACCTCTGTGATCGGAGATCCCGAGACGGTCAAAGAAGGATTGCAGCGACTGTTAGATGAAACTCAGGCGGATGAATTTATGATCCATGCCTCGATTTTCGACCACCAAGCCCGCCTGCGCTCCTTCGAGCTGGTATCTGAAATCTTTCAGGGAAACCGTTGATCCTAACTGGAGCGTGTCTGGTAATTCAAGTATCTAAAGAGAAAGTCGGTTACACCCGGTCTGCCCCAAATCAAGACATGCTCCGGTAGCGTTGTGAAAATATCGGAGGGAGGGTTGGGTTTTACATGGAGTGAATTTGGCTCGTCAGAACAACTTTCAAATAATAGGCCAGAGGTAATTCCGGATCTTGTAAAATCAAGTATTGACGTCTCCAAAACCGACTGGGATTCCTTCGAAACCTCTTGGGGCTTCCAAAAGCACCCCTTCCTCACCTACCGGGGAGAGGCGCAAAATCTGGCCCAATCCTATGCCAACTGGGCAGAGCATGCGGAAGATCAGCTCAACCAGCTGAAGGCCTATGAGGAGGAGCTGATCTTTATCGACCTCTACGACCTGCAGGAGGAGCTGACCCCGGAGGTTCCGGAGGAGGAAGTGACCGTTCGCCGGGCGGAGCGGGAGCGGGATGCCAAGTCCTTCCTCTCTTACTGTCTCGGCTTGATCATGGGCCGCTACTCCCTCGATGCGGAGGGGCTGGCCTATGCCGGGGCGAGTGGGAGGCTTCCAAATATCAGACTCTCCAATCGGACAAGGACGGGATCGTCCCTCTGACCGAGGCGGCCTATTTTGAGGATGATATCATCACCTGGCTCAACCGGATCCTGACCACCCTGTACGGGAAGGGGGAGCTGGCGGGGAACCTGCAGTGGCTGGCGGAGTCCCTGGGCAAGATCCGCTCCGGGGAGAGCGCCGAGGAGCGGATCCGCCGCTACTTCCTCGATGAGTTTTATAAGGATCACTGCCGCATCTATCAGAAGCGGCCCATCTACTGGCTGGCCGACTTCGGCCCCAAAAAGGGATGCGCGCCCTCATCTATCTCCACCGCTACAACCCCCACACCATGGGCACCTTCCGCTTCCGCTATGTGCAGGAGCTGCAGGTGAAGTTGCGTCAGGAGGAGAAATACACCGACCAGTGTCTGGCCGACCCCTCCCTCCCAGTAGGGGGAGAAACGGGCACTGGAGAAAAAGCTGATCACCCTCCGGGACCGCCAGGAAGAGCTGATGAAGTACGACCAACAACTGGCCGAAGTGGCCAACCGCCAAGTGGAGCTGGATCTCGACGATGGCGTTGTCCAAAACTATAAAAAGCTGCAGAAGGTCCTAGCCAAGATTAAATAACATCAACCGATGAGCAGCCGCCGCTGCTCATCCTTTTTTGTTATACTTTCAGTCGAGGAAGTTTCGATCGGATCAAGGTTCAGTGACGGGGAAAGCGGGTGGAAGTGTGGAGCTGGTCAACAAACTGCTGAAGTTGTTTGAACGGGAAAAACAACGCTCCCCCCTGAAGCGGGGGATCGTGTTCTGGTATGACGAAGATGCCGAGGGGCGGGACCTGGGGGAGATCCGGGACACTCTGGAGGGACAGGGAATTGAGTGAAGACAACGCTTTTCAAATCAAATACCTTCTGGAGGTGGAGCAACGGAGGATATCCTTTCTCCTTTACGCTCCCTTTGCCAGACCGGAACCGGAGCGGAACATGTTGTTGGACATCCTTTTGTATTCCGCGGAATTTAAAACCGATGAAACCGCCCTGCTGGCGGAGGAGTTGGGATTGGACCTCAACCGGGCCCGTTCGTTTCTGCAGTGGTACAAGCTGTTTTTCCGGGAAAAACGGCGGAAGGAAAAGTTCCGACGGCTGTTTCCCCTGCAGGAGAAGGAAGGGGATTGGAAGGCGGCAGTCTTTGTAGTGTTGGCCCAGGCCAACAGTGCCCAGCCGACGGATGTGTTTCGCGCTATTATCGGGGAAGGGCTGAAGGAAGAGAGCAATCAGGCCTTAATCCGCATCGGGAAATTTGCTCCTCTCGAAGATTTTTATTTATGGATCTACACCCACTTCGGGTTGAGTGAGACCAAGTCTCCCTCCCTGAAGGAGGTTTTCGCCACCATGGTCTGGTGTCACGTTGTCACCTGCGCACTGGAGACGGAAACGATCCTGTCCCGGTATGAAGACGCGGCTGTCCAACACTTGTTATGTGTTTCTGGAAGATTGGTTGCGGGAAGAGCGGGGCCGCAAGGTGCTCAAACCCCTGGTGCAACAGGGCTGAGCGGGCTTATTACAATGCGATCAAACTTGCAAATCAGCACTCTTTCAACAATGATAAAAACATTGAAGCCGCCAGCCTTTGTGAGTTGGGCATTTGTGCATACATGCAAAATGACCTGGAGGGCGCGATACAGTTCACTAACAGCGCATGGGGAGCATTTAAGGATAACGGGGATCGGCAGTATGTTCGATTTGTGATATACCGCAACAAGGCGATTTTGCACAAAAGCATACACTACAGCGAAGAGAATACAAGCTTCTGTTTAAACTTGCCGAATGCTGGCATTCGTTAGACGAGAAGGAATTTCAGAAATGTATGCTGAATATGTATCAAGTGAAAAGGCTACTAAAGGACAAGGATGGTGATTTTTTTGACGAGATGGATTAGGTGTTCTCTGGCCTTGGTAATTATGTTCAGCTTTTTCGCTTTTACTGAGACCCCCAATGTTTTATCCCAATCATCAGAAGAAGCTCTGACCAATGTTCCCGGTCATACTTAAAAGCACAAGCACCCTTATTTTCGCAAAAAATGGAAAAAGAACGTCTATATTTCCAAAGCATTGGGAAAGGTCGTCGGATTTTTTGTCATATACATCAGTCCGGCTCCGGGATTGTGGAGGCGGAAGTGACCCAAATGAAGTCGTCCATCAAGGGGCGGCTTTTTTTGGGTTCTCCCTTTTTATAAGCATATAAGGTGGGATATCCTCCTCCCGACCCATATTATGGATTCCTTCTGCTGTTTTGAGTAAGATAGGCCTTGTGTGGAGGATGGTACTATGAGTCAAACACGTTTGCCTTGGTGGTCATGGGTGTGGATGGTTATTCTTTTCGGGGTGTGGGTGAGCCTGTGGGCCTTCCGGGAAGGCCTGTGAATGGCTGCGGCTGTCTGTGCTGGTGGGCTTGGTTACGATCAGTAAACACGTTCTTTAGGGAAGCGGCTACTGCATCTGGAGCTACGGTCATGGCGATTGGAATTTTTATCAACAGTGCGATTCACAGTTTTCCTACCGTCGATCAAGGCTTCGGCAAAGATCTGACTCTGTTTTTGTTGCTGGTGTGGGTCTTCATCACGGCATCCTTTCTCCGATCGTATAGTCAAGGAGTTTTTATTCACGCCATTTGGAGCATCCGATTCAAAGTTTCGCCCTCGGGACTGGAGCGTAATCATCTGGGTTTGGGTCCTGCTCTGGTTCGTGATCGTGGAAACAATTGAACTGATCCGGGCGGGGATGGGATGGAAACGATACGGCTTCACCCTTGGAATCGGGACTTACGTTGTGACACAGTGGTCCAGGAATTTTACCTTTTCAAGTATTTTTGGAGATTGACTGAGTGGTGGTTGAGCCATATGAAGCTTTTTAGCTGCGCGAGTAACCTGTCCTTCCTGGGCAATGGTCACAAAGTAGCGCAATTGCTTTAAGTCCAATGCTCTTCCCTCGTTCATAGACACTCTATATCATTTGGGCATGGAAAAATGACATAATAGATATTTTTCAGACATTATAACACATGGTAGACTTCGAATTAGCAACGAAAAAGACGTAAATTTGTAATTAAAGGGGCGCTTGATTTCGGAAATGACTGAATATCGGGAGGAAAGATGCGACCCTTGCCCAAAGAAAACCCGATTTTGTCACTTGATCAGAGGGTACAAAATCCGGGGTAAGGGAGTGCCCCATCAGCGAACTTTGTCTGGGAAATCCTAAAGGGGGAGGGTGGTGGGACTTTGGTTCTCCTTTACGCTTTTTGCAAGAGATCGGAGACGACACCTTTCACGGTATGACTGCGAATGCTTTTATGTCTGTCTCCTTGAATCCAAAATTGATCACAGTTTCAGTTGACAAAAAGGCGCAAATGTATGGTGAATTGGGCGAATCCGGAAAATTTGCTGTCAGTATCTTGGCGGAAGAACAACAGAACATTTCCATGCATTTTGCCGGTCAAAAAAAAGAAGGCAGAGGGATCGACTTTGACTTCATTCAGGATGTATCTGTCATTCAACATGCATTAACGACCATGGTCTGCAACATGCACAGCTCCCATCATGTCGGCGATCATACCTTATACGTGGGGGAAGTGGTCGATATCGGTTTGAATGAGGGTAACCCGTTAACATTTTTTAAGGGGAAATATGGAACCCTGGCGAAGCAGACAAATTAAAAGCATACTCCCCGTAAATATGAAGGAGGGGTGGGATTGCATGAGTAAAGCGGAAATCAAGCTTCACGGGATGCCGTCAGTCAAGGAAGTGGAGGTGAACCCGATGGACGGGCACAAGCTATGACATCAACAGGCTGACCTTGGATGTCCCCATCTCCGGGACGGTTTACGATACACTGCTCAATTATAAGGGTACGCTTGCAGAACTTGGGGAAGCGGTTCATGAGCCCCCTTATCGGGAGCCACCGAAAGCCCCTGTTCTCTATATCAAGCCGCAGAATACATTTACAGGATTCGGGCAGCTCATCCCTTTGCCTGATGATGTTTCTGAATTGGAGGTGGGTGCCTCTCTCGGGGTTGTGATCGGCCGAAGGTCCACGCGTGTAAATGAGTCAGATGCATGGGATCATGTGGCAGGGTATACAGTGGTTAATGATGTAAGTATTCCACATGACAGTCTCCATCGGCCCGCCATCCGTGAGAAGGCGCGTGACGGTTTCTGTCCGATCGGCCCATGGGTGATCGACCGTCCGGCGGTGACGAATCCCGATGGATTGGGTGTACGGGTGTTCGTTAACGGGCAACTTCGCCAGGAGAACACAACCGAAAACCTGATTCGTTCTGTGGCCCATCTCATTGCAGATGTTACGGAATTTATGACTTTAAATAGGGGTGATGTGTTGTTGGTGGGCGTGCCGGAAGGAGCTCCAAGGGTTGAAGCCGGCGATCGCCTCCGGATCGAGATTGACCAAGTGGGTCGCTTGGAAAATACGGTTGTCAGCGAGGATGAATGGGTGGTGGGGGAGAGATGATGAAAAGAGCACGTGTGGCATTTGGCGGGGCCATTCATGATGCTGTGGAAGCAGAAGGCCTTGTTCAATTGAATAATGGCCGTCTGCTGGATGAAAAAGATGTGGTGTGGTTGCCCCCGGTACAGCCGCAAACCGTATTCGCTCTCGGTTTAAACTATGAGGATCACGCCGAGGAGCTTTCATTCAACCCTCCCAAAGAGCCTCTGGTCTTTCTGAAGGGGCCCAACACTTTGGTAGGGCATCGTGCCCAGACCCGCCGTCCGGTCGATGTAACTTATATGCACTATGAGTGTGAATTGGTTGCCATCATCGGTCGGACCGCAAGGAAGGTGAAACGAGAAGATGCCTATGAGTATTTAGCCGGATATACGGTGGCCAATGATTATGCGATTCGGGATTATCTTGAAAACTATTACCGGCCCAACTTGAGAGTGAAAAATCGTGACACCTGTACGCCGATCAGTCCGTGGCTGGTCGATACGAAAGATGTGGCCGATCCGATGAATCTCAGCTTGCGCACATATGTTAATGGGGAT
This sequence comes from Kroppenstedtia guangzhouensis, assembly GCF_014637345.1. Taxonomy (GTDB): domain Bacteria; phylum Bacillota; class Bacilli; order Thermoactinomycetales; family DSM-45169; genus Kroppenstedtia; species Kroppenstedtia guangzhouensis. The sequence continues at coordinate 248,788 of NZ_BMEX01000002.1, read as the reverse complement.
TAACACAGGAAGGGACAACGGGAGACATGATATTCAGTATTCCCGTATTGATTGAATACCTGAGCAGTTTCATGACGCTGAATCCGGGGGATATGATTTTGACCGGAACTCTAAAGGGTCCGTCGATACGGCAGTCGGGGATGAAGTTGTGACCGAGATCGATGGCAACCGGGGATATAACACCAAGATAAATTGATTGCCCCGCTAATATGGTTCCTTCGTGATCGGAGATCCCGATACGGTCAAAGAAGGATTACAGCGATTGTTAGATGAAACTCAGGCGGATGAATTTATGATCCATGCCGCGATTTTCGACCACCAAGCCCGTCTGCGCTCATTCGAACTCGTGTCTGAAATCTTTCAGGGAAACCGTTGATCCTATCCGATTTCAAAGGGGTTGTTTGATTTGAAAGTGGCCGTGATCGGTGCCAACGGAAAAATTGGAAGACATCTCGTTCATCTGTTGGGAACAAGCGGTTACCGGGTACGTGCCGTGATCCGTAATGAACAGCAACGGCCGGAGATGGAAAAGCTGGGGGCCGATGAGGTGGTGGTGGCCGATCTGGAGCAAACCATTGACGAGGCTGTGGCAGGATGTGAGGCGATCGTCTTCACGGCGGGTTCTGGCAGCCATACCGGGGCGGATAAAACTCTTCTGGTCGATCTGGACGGGGCCTTCAAAACCATCGATGCCGCCGTGACCCACGGTGTGGACCGCTTTATCATGGTCAGCTCGATGATGGCTGACCGGCCGGAGCAAGGCCCGGATACAATGAGACACTATTTCGTTGCCAAGGGCCGTGCCGATGAACGGTTGCGGGAAAGCGGTCTCAATTACACCATCATCCGCCCGGGAAGATTGACTGACGAGCCGGGGAAAGGAACCATTTGGATCCCGGATGATCAGAAAGCATCCGGGGAGATTCCCCGCGCCGACGTAGCTGCTGTAATTGTGGAATCACTGCAGAGGGAGCATACCTATCGGCGCTCCTTCGATCTGCTGACCGGAAACACTCCGATTGCCGAAGCGTTGAACTCCATCTGATTGGAAGGGGAGTATAGACGAAAACAACTCCTGTAAAGGAAGCCAGATGCAATAAACAAGAAGTCGTCCGTCAGATGGGCGACTTCTTGTTTCCACGCTACAAAAGTGCCGTTTGAAATCCAGTGATTCAAGGATTTCCGGAAGAAAAGGTACACCCCCGGTCTAAGCGTAAGGTTAACGGCCCAAGCGCTTGATGGGCATTGCAGCTCCTTTGAGCGACCGGCCTTCGCCGAGCATCGCCGCTGTTGGAGCAGGTGGAAAATTACGGGGATCTCTGTGACCGAATGGAAGAGGTGCTCCGGGACTTTCTGCAAGCCGGTCATCAGACGGTCGCCATCTTGACCAAAGATATCGTATCCGCCCAGGACTTATATGATCAGCTGACCCGAGGGGATCACTGAGCTGGAATTGGTGACAGCCGCCCATCACCAACTGGGAATTGTTAAAAGTAACCGAAATGTACAGGCCTTTCTCATTGCGAGGATAATATTTCTTGTTGTATTAGACAGATTTAACCCACATCGACAGTCGAACCTGTTTCGGCCAGAGGGCCTGAATGGTTTTTAAACAGGTGTTTTTATCAGGAGATACAGGGGTCACCGGTCGACCTTGAGTCACTCAACGAAATCCCTGTTCACTCAGTTGCATCAAAAACGGCAAACAGGCCCCATACCAGGAGTCCAGGGTGACCGTGACCTCGGCTGCCAGCAACCGGGCTTCAAGTTCCTTGAGCATGTCCAATACCAGGTCATACTTCGTCTGGAACAGTTGGGGTCGACCGCAATAATATATAGTAGAAAATTATACATGCATGAGAGCTCTTCACTTCCTCACCTCACCATTTCTTAAAGCAAGCCGTGTATTGAAGTTTCCTTTGATAACAAGCTATTTTCCTTTCCCACATAAGAGATAAAGATGCTTTAAATAACGCCTATTATTTGTAATGTATATTATATTTTAGAGTTTAACGAGTATTCGGAAGCTTATGCTCTCATATACCGTCGGTAGCGATTAATATGAAAGTTTTTGGCATCCTAGCGCATTTGACCAATAGTAACAATATTCTGTATCATGGGACTTGCCCTGGTCTGGAGACAATTCTGAAAATGGGGAGTGGATGTAAATGAACTACGTACAACCACAAGTTCGATTTAATAAAGAAGTCCAGGTGAACGAAGCGATTGATTGGACCGTTGTCGCCATTGCAGCCATCATTGCGATTGGTGGTTATGCCGCGTACTGCGCCTCCAAAGGTGGAGACTTCTATTCAAAAATCGACATAGACGATAAAACTGTAGAAGTAGGTTGCAAAATGTAACCGCTTGTCCCCTGAACTTTGTAACACTGTGACTCCCGTTACAGAGGCAGTGTCACTTGCATTGTAACATAAAACCCCAGACCGGGGCATTTCAATTATGTGAGGAAATGCTGATGAGAAAGCAAAAAGTCCTTGAAATGGAAAGTGTGACAAAAGCGTATGGTGATCATGTTGTAGTGAATAACCTTTCGGTTACCTTATTTGAAGGGGAAGTGTTTGGACTCTTAGGTCCCAACGGCTCTGGAAAAACCACTACGATTAAAAGCATGACCGGTCTCTTGACACCGGATGCTGGTATAATCACTATTGACGGCCTAGATGTCGCCGCGCATGCCATGAAGATAAAGCACATGATCGGTGTAATGCCAGATGTAGATGAGTTGATGGAGGATTTGACAGCCTGGGAGTTTCTCCGTTTTATTGCAGCTATCCGACAATTACCTACTACTAACACTGATAAACAAATCGAAGAATGGCTACGACTCCTCGGCATTTGGGAAGACCGAAAGCGCCTGCTCCACTCCTTTTCTCATGGAATGCGGAAAAAAGTCCAACTAGTGGCAACTTTGCTGCATCAACCACGCTTGATCATCTTGGACGAACCGACAACTGGCCTGGATCCAGAAATGATCTATTTGCTGAAGCAGGTATTGCGGGAAATCAAGCAAAAACAGATAGCAGTGTTGTTGTCCACTCATGATCTTTTTTTTGCACAGCAAGTGTGTGATCGGGTCTGTCTGATCCAAAACGGGATGGAGCTGATCCAAGGAGAGGTGAAGTGGGTGCTAAAACAGTGCCAAGCTACTTCCTTGGAGGAGAGTTACATTCAACTGACCCAATCTCAGGATAAGCGGGGACAGATTCATGCAATCTTGGATCATTGGTAAGATGATTCTTACCACTTGGAAAAATCGATGGTGGCAGATGACCAAACGTTCACCATTGGTCGGTATTGTACCGCTATTGTTAGTGCCGGGTGTAATTGCATCCGCTTGGTATGTCTATCACTCTACCCATGAAACCTTTTTTGGAGCCAATGAACCAGATGAGGCGATGGCAACACTCCTTTTACAGCGCCTTAGCCTGGTTACGTTTCTTTTGATCGCCATGGCTATGGGGCTGTTTTGGCAGTGGGGGATTCGTAGTGGTTTGAAGAATCGTTTTCTGGAAACCCTTCCTGTTCACAGATCAGCGTGGATCGGAGGGCAATTGTTGCCGGTTGCATTTTTGATGTTGCTGCTCATCCTGGCCGTCTTTTTGCCGGTGTTATTGGTTTTATTGAATGGCTTATCCCTACCGCTCCATCAACAGTTTGGAGCGACGCTGTTGTATGCCGTGGTGTTGAGTTGTGCAATACTTGTCGGAATGGTCTGGCAACAAGCAATTCACCTGTTGGCAAGTTGGGCAGCAAAGGGGCGTACAGCTTCGGTGCAACGGCTTTTTCATGGTGCACTCTTTCTGTCATCGGTATTTGTAGGGTTATCATGGGGGGGATGGATCCTCCAACGGGGGTGGGATATCTGGTCCGCTCCGCTTCCAGGTACCCTCTTTTCAAAAACGGTTTTGAGTTGGGCGACGGAGTCGGGGACCTGGTTGGCAGATGTGGGGCTGTTGTTGGGGTGGTTGTCGGGGCTACTTGTGTGGGTGGGGCTGCTGTTTCATTTCGACTCGAAGCAGCGTGCCGATGATGCCAGCGAACGGGTGTGGTTGAGCTCGCTGTCTTTTCCCCGGTTACAACTGTTTAGCGTTGCCGCTCTGGAGTGGAGAAGAGGATTTCGGGATGCAGAGACCCATTTCCATACTACTGTTTCTCTCTTTTTTCTCGCATTGGTCGGTGGGATAATTCGTCTGGGAGATTGGAACTTGTACCTGCCCCTATATGAGATGATTCTATTTTTTGGACTGCCGTTTTTGTTATCCATCTACCCGCTAATGGCCCGAGGAAGAGATGTTAGCGCAAGGGACGGATTTCGCTTGTTACCCCTACCAACTCACATCTATATAGGCGGAAAAATGCTGCCCTATCTCACTGCATTACCTTTGATGGCATGGCTGTTGCTTATAGCGTTGCAAATCTTAGTCGGCCTTCCGTTGCCTAGTTTAACCAAATCTCTTTCCTTTCTCATGCATGCTTTGTTGTTTCTAGCCACCGCATTTGTAGTCGGTACAGCACTGCCTAGCGATGAGAGTAAATTCACGGGGAAATGGATGGTTAATTTGGTGTTTGTCAGCGTTTGTTTACCACTGTTTTACGGAACCGGTGTGCTGCAAGCCCGTTGGTCTACCGGAGTATACGCGGCTGCGGTGCTGGCATATGTGCTAATCGCCTATCTGGTGGCGTTTTTGTTGGAACGAGGGAGGGAGCATGCATGATTCGTGACACCACGATACCCGTCTGGCCTGAGCATGTTGAATTGACGAAAGAAGCAATTCAAGATCATGTATTGGATATCCGTCACGGAATTAATGAAGTTACCTATGAAATCTTAAAAGAAGTAGACGGACACCGTTCGATCAATGAAATCTGCAATCGCTTATGCGAACAGCATAGTTGGCCACCCGAACAAGTGTTGCCAGATATTAGACAGCTTGTGCTTCAGTTAAATGAACGCTATTTAATAAATGTTCGTCAACCGCCTTCACTAAAAGTGTGGTTACAGGAGCGCTGGATAACGGTGTTGGTGTTTATGCGAGTATTGCAGGGAACAGATTGGCAAACGCGGCACCGTATTGATTTGGGGGCGGATGAGGGAATCGGGAAAACGGCGATATGGCGAATTGGAATCGCTGTTTTGAAAGCCCATGGATTACTGGGATTTCTTTTGGTAGCGATAACAAGCTTTTTGCTCTTTGCGCTAGATATTAATGGATGGTTATGGCAGGGTACCGGAGTCGGCTTTTTTTATCTGCTAGGCAACTTATTACATGAATGGGGTCACCATGTGAGTTATCAAAAAGGCAAACACGGTAGGCGTCCCTCTTTTTTGGCGGTTAAACGGCTAGTGCTGCAGATCGTGCGTCGCCACACTACCCCAAGGAATGAATGGAAGATAACCTTAGCAGGTCCCTTGTTACCTTTTACAATGGCTTTGGTGATCGCCGTGATGGTATGGATGGACTATTGGCCTGGCTCCCATTTATTTGGATGGGCAGTAGTGATTGTATTAGGAATTCACCCATTATCCCTGATTCCACCGGCGGAAGATGGTAAGCGATTAGTGGAAGTGATCCGAGCGCGTAAATTATTAGTCAAACAGGGGGAAAAATCATGAAGACAAGAACTAAGATAATCTCTCTCTTTCGTCCCTTTTTGTTTGGATTTGTTTTATTTAGTCTCTTGACCGCCTTAGGCTATCTCATCTTTGGTATATTATCGGATATGAATGGTTGGTCTTCCTTTCGGCATTCGTTATTTGGGGGTCTCATCTTTAATTATCAGGTACAGGCGGATGGATCCCATCAGATGACCTTTGGTCCCGGTGTCCTCTTTATAGGATTACTAGGTGGACTGACCAACATGGGATTGGCTTGGCTATTAAATCGAAAAGAAAGTCATTCCGTTTAATTAGGCTACATAGAAATTAATGAAATTTCTTTCCTCTGAAAACGAAAATGTGAGTGGCGACACTACTATAAAAACGACTGCTGGCCTCAAGTTGTCAATGGTCGTTTTTATAGTAGAAATAAAAGTGAGATTGGGAAATAGGTAGCATTCTTCTCTGATGTCATCAATGTCAGAGCCTTCTTTATAGAAGGTAATTATGTTCAGTTTTTTCGCTTTTACTGAGGCCCCCAATGTTTTATCCCAATCATCGAAATCCCTGATTAATGTTCCCGGTCATACTTAAAAGCACCATATGTTGTCGGATTGTTGTTCATTATCAACCAATATCACCGTTTTCGGGAATGGACTTTACATTCATGATTTATGGTGATTTATAACATTAGGTTTATTCTATTTGATCGTATACCCGACAATGGTATGATTGAAAACACATCATCTTTCGTCGAGGGAAAGGAGAGAAGCTGTTTGTGGAGACTTGGTTATCCTTACTTCCGCCGTTGATTGCCATCGGGGCGGCGTTGTTGACCCGAGAAGTGATTCTTTCTCTATTTCTCGGTATTGTCAGCGGTAGTTTGATCTTGGCTGACTTTTCGGTCACCCAAGGATTGACTGATTCTTTTCAAGTCGTTTTTGCACAAGTTGCCGATCCGGAATGGGCTGTCCCCAACATCATCTTTCTGCTGGTATTGGGAGGATTGACCGCCCTCGTGAGCGCATCGGGGGGAGCGGAAGGGTTCGGTCGCTGGGCCATGTCCAAGGTGAAGTCGCGCTCGGGTGCCCAGATGGTGCCTTTCGCTTCGGGATGTGCCGTCTTTATTGACGATTATTTCAACTGTTTGGCTGTGGGGCAAATTGCACGCCCCATCACGGACCGGCAAGGGGTGTCCCGGGCCAAACTGGCCTATATCCTGGATTCGACGGCGGCTCCCATCTGCATTCTGGTCCCGCTGTCCAGCTGGGGTGCCTATTTGCTGTCACAGATCGCAAAACCCATCGAACAATACGATGTGGGATTGACTCCGATAACTGCTTTTATCGCATTGGTTCCTGCCAATTACTATGCCATCCTGGCGCTTTTGTTGCTGTTGCTGACGATTTGGCTCCGGATTGATCTCGGACCGATGAAAAAGCATGAGCAACAAGCGATGAATAATGTCCGCAAAGATCGGGTGGACACAGAGGATCCGGGCAACCGTGCCGTGGACCTGGTGCTTCCCCTGGCAGTACTGATCGGAGCCACCCTATTTTTCATATTGCAGACGGGGGGCTATTTCAGCAAAAATAAAGATGTCGTCCAGGCCTTGGGAGATGCCAATGTGATGATCTCACTGCTTTATGCCGGTGTGATCTCCGTTATTTTCGCCGCTGTTCTTTACATTCCCCGTAAACGGGTTCGGGCAAAAGATTTTCTCCCCACTTTTTCCAAGGGGATGGAAAGTATGCTCGGTGCGGTGGTGATTCTGGTTCTTGCTTGGTCGATCGGCGATATTGTGAAGAAACTGGGGACCGGTGAGTATTTGGCCGGATTGGTGAAATCGGCGAGTCTGCCGCTGGAAGTGATGCCAGTGGCGCTGTTCGTAATCGCCGGGATCATGGCTTTTGCGACGGGGACCTCCTGGGGTACCTTTGCCATTATGATTCCCATCGGCGCCGCCGTCGCCGGTCAATTTTCGCCGGACTGGGTGCTTCCCTTCATCGGTGCTGTCCTGGCCGGGGCGGTCTTTGGCGATCATTGCTCACCGATTTCCGACACGACGATCCTCTCCTCCGCCGGTGCGCAGTGTGATCACATCGATCACGTGCGTACACAGCTGCCTTATGCTTTGTTGGCGGCGGGAAGTGCCGGGATCGGGTATTTAGTCTACGGTTTCTCACACCAAGTGTGGCTGGGATTGGCGGCTTCCACAATTTGTATCGTGGCTATTCTCCTGTTCATAAAAAAGAGAACCGCAACAGCTTGACAGCGTTGCGGAATTCTCCTTTCGGCCCTGTATCCGTTTGTACCCGTTCAATGTTTGAGGTCGGATGGGGAGCGACTGTCCTGTTTGGGATTTCTTTGGAGATCCCGAATCCAATAATAACCTGTGCTGAGAGCAAAAATGACAACCAGGAGTAAGATCATAAAGCTTGTCACAGACTGGTCTCCTCCTTTTCTCTTTTCTCCAACAAGAGCAACAAGCGATCCCGGTCCAGCCATAACAAAATCATGCACATGATCGTCATGACGGTGCTTAAATCCTGCACTCCGATTTCAAAGACATAGTTGACCATGGTGACATTGATCACGATGGGAAAATAGCAGATGGCGCCCAATGTCGCTGTCCTGGGAATCATAATCAAGAGAGCGGAGATGATCTCACCCAAACCGATCATGATTTCATAGATACGGGAATAGCCGAAAAAGGTCCAAGCCATCACAAACCCTTCTCCGTTGGTGGTAACGGCATCGGGACCGGGGACGCCGAATTGGCCGGGATACAATTTAACCAGTCCGTAAATCAGGAAAACGATGCCCAGAAAAAGACGGAAGGTGGTGGGAACGGATTGTTTCAACACCCGAATGAATCTACTGTGTTTCATGAGAAGCTTCATCCTTTCCAGGTAGATCCAGAAATCGCTCTCGGATTTCCGGGGTGGGTATCATACAGGCAGACTGTTTTCCAAAAAATCTGTAACGGTTTTTGGCGAACCAGCGATAGACTCCATCCCGCAGGGGTCTCGGGATCCATATCAACACATACAATCCAGGCCAGATTCCATCCATCTTTCTGAGAATATGGAGCACTGCCGTGGATTCCGTATAACAGTGGCCATTCTCCATCAAAATGATGGAATCCACCCCAGTGGGATCGATGTGATGGGCTTGAAAGAGACGTTTTGCAACCTCCGATTGGTATGAGGAAAAGCGGAATTGAGCTTTTCTGTCACGCCGGATGACAAATTTCACCCAACCATTGCAGAAATTGCACACCCCGTCAAATAGGATGATGGAATGTTTTTGGGTGGGGATGAAGGGTTTACTCACTTCTCTGGATACTCCTTTTTTAACAGGTGTCTTTTCAAATACTAGTACTAAAAACTTAACAGTTCATGAACAGCTCCTGAACTGTGATTAAAAGAAGCGGCAGGTGTTGAGCCAAAGGGTTGAACCCTGGCGGAAACCAAAAAGAAACCGTCCGGTTGGGTACGGTTTCTTTTTGCGATCGGTTTACTCACCGGTTGCCTTCTTCACCAATTGAGTCACTTCGGCCCGGCTCAGTTTTTCTGCCCCCTCTTCCATGGCCTGAAGGGTCCCATGGGCGAGGATCAGCGGGATCTTGCAAAAGTCGAGAACCGGGGGGGATTGGATGCTGTCCGTATAAATATCCGCCTGGGCCAGGTGATGACGGGCGTAGGCAAACATCTCATCAAAGCCCCAGCCATCGGGAAAGAAATCAACCCCGCGAGAAAGATCTTCTTCCCGATTGCGGATAATGTTGACCGCTTGTAACCCCCGGCCGTAGGCGACAGCCAGATCCTGATCGGCATCGGTGCCGTCGTACCATTTCCAAAGGTCGTTGAGCAGGACACCGACCAGACCTGCAACATAATAGGTGTATTGATCCAATTCTTCCTTTGTACGGACATTCCATTTTTTAGATACCCATTCAGCCATGCCTTCAGCCATCGTTGCAGTGGAACGAAGGATATTTTGTTGGATGGTGGAAGGAATCAATTTTATCCAATCCGTCATTCGCAGAGTGACTTCCGGAAGGAAAGTTTTGTAGGGTTGAAGTATTGTCGTTATTTCATTGTCGTTGAAGGGTTTTCTAAGGATTCTGCCGATGGACCGCAACAGGCTCACCTTGGGTTCGGAAGGAAGTCGGGGATGATCTTCAATTTCGTCAATCGCTCTCATGCAGAGATAGGAGGCAGCAACCGCCTCTTTCAATTCAGATGGCAGGCGACTGATGGGGATGAAGAAGGTTCGACTCGTTTTGCGCAGAACTTCGATTGCATCTTTATGTAAGTCCACGATGGGGGGACACCTCCATTTATCTTTATTATTCAGGACCTCACACCACATTATTCTACACAAGCCGTGTTACGGAAGTATCACACAAGGATGACAAAATTCCCGGAAAAAGCCCGACAGTCATCCATGAGCTGAAGCTTATTGCCGGAGCAAGGGAAGCTCCGATGGTCCGGCAACAGAGGAGCTTAAAACAGGGTTGTCCCATGATATATTGAGGCAAGCTCCTTTCCAGGGATGGTTCACTCCTGTGAAAGCTCTTGGATATCAGAGAGTTTTTTCCCTGCTCCTGTGATCGCTTCCTATTCATGCTTCACTTTATCATTTCTCCGGGGATTCATCACCCGTTTTGCAAAGTGGAATTTGCTTTTTTAAGTAAGGGGGAGACCTGAGCCAGGTCTCCCTACCATGGATGATAAGTGAAATGGATCCCGAAAAAGAGGAATCGCGCCCTCATCCAAAGAGTGTATTTTTGATCTTCAGTGACCAGGTTTTCAACAGAAAATGACTGATCCAGCCTGTCAACAGATGCCCCGGCAAAGCGGATGACCGGAAAGATAATATAGTCCCTCAAGGAACATCAGGCTGCACCGAGGAGTGCTTGGCCATGTGCCCACAAAGAGCGCGCATCTGATGAGGGTCTACAGTACGTCCCGGACGGTAACGAATAACGTTACCTCTGCCGCTCCCCACTACATCGTAAACAATTATTCCCACGGAGCGAAATCCCCTTCCCCGGCCAGTTCAGCCATGCGGAGGTTCAATTCCTCCATAAAGGCTTGTTTATCCTCTTGCCACCGGAAGGGTTCTCCAACGAAGACATCGCAGAAGAATGGCACCAGGATCGGGTCCCCCTTGGGCAAAGCTTTTCCCAGACCATGCATAAAAATCGGATGAATCGGCACATCGGGACGCTTCCGGGCCAGATGATAAATTCCTGATTTGTACCTTTGCAATCGTTCCGGCTCTCCTCGGGAGCCTTCCGGGTACAGAATCACCAGGTCCCCTTGATCCAACGCAGTGTATATACCCTGGAACAGATCCCGGTTCTTTTTGCCCCCTTTTCTTTGGAGGGGGATGATGTGCATGATATTCAGGGAAAACCAGGCCATCCATCGGTTTTTGAGAAAATAATCCGCTGCCGCCACCGGGCGGATCCGGTTCTGCATCCGAAGTGGAAACAGGGTCATCATCACCAGAGTGTCCAAGTGGGAATTGTGGTTCGCCACCAAGATTGCCGGCCCTTTTTTTGGCAATCGCTCCCGATGCCGGATATTGATTCCCAGTACGATCAGGGTCAGGGGACGGACAATCAACAGTGAAAATAACCAGCGCAGGAGTCCCATCGTTCTCCCCTCTGCTCAATAATAATAATAGTGGATGAAATGGAAAAACAAAGGAGCGGTGTAGGTGAGGCTGTCCACACGATCCAGGATTCCACCGTGTCCCGGAATCATGCTGCCACTGTCCTTGACGCCGAGATCCCGTTTCAGGGCTGAGATATTGACATCTCCGATAAATCCGCCCAAACCGATCAGCAGACCGGAGGTCAGCGTGTGCCATGTATCAAGGGGGGTCAGCAAAGGAGCGAGCAGGAAGGCCAGCGCCACCGTGCTCAGAGCACCTCCCAGCAATCCTTCCACTGTTTTATTGGGACTGACCTTGGGCACCACCTGGTGCCGGCCGAATGATTTGCCCCAGATATACTGGGCCACATCATTGCACTGGGTCAGAATCACCAGGTAGAGAATCAACCCGGCGCCCCCCGCCTGATGACTTTCTCCCGGCAATGCCAACAGGTAAGCGATATGGCTCAGACCGAACACCATCATCATCATTCCCCAGTGAACTGTGCCCACTGTCCGGAGGAAGCCTTTATTCTCACCGATCAGGATCATCACAAAGGGGATGAGAAGAAACATGTAGACCGGGATAAAAATAATAAACATACCGTACCAACCGACATAAATCCAAAAAAACTGGACGGGAATCGACAGATATGCCCAAAACAAGACATGCCGATGGGCTCTTTGAGTCGGGATCAATGTGAAATATTCCTTTAAGGCCAAAAAGCTCAAAAATGCGAAAAAGGCGATCGAGATATTCCGGCTGATCACGATTGCCAGGGTGAACAGCGTGGCCATGATCCACCAGGACTTGATGCGTAACGTCAACTCCCGAAAATCCGAATCGGGCTTCAGGCGAACCAACAACAGATTGACCAGGCTGGCCGTCACCAAAAGACCGAAGATTCCAGCCATGACCATCAGAATTTCCCGGGGAATCTCGCTTAGATACATCGATTACTCCGCCTCCTTCACCCCTCGTCGTACACGAATCACCACATTTACTGCAATCAAAAGTGCCGTCACAGACAGGATGACATCGACCCAGAGATGGGCTTCAATGCCGAATGCGAGGATCAACGCCAGCAGGCCGAAAACAAAGGCACGGTCGCTTTTTCCCATCGGACCGTCATAACGGCGGCTCCCACCGATCACGGTTCCCAGTACCCCCGCCATCTCGCTGACGATGGCCAACACAGTGATCAACACGACAGGAACCGGAGAGATTCCCGGAATCAGGGCAAAGGGGAGATAAAGTGCCGCATCGGAAATCACATCCCCCAACTCATTCAGTATTTGACCGAGAGGGCTTTTCAGACCGTGTTCCCGGGCCAGCATCCCGTCCACGGCATTTAGCGCCATGCGAAGAAACAAAACAGGAGGAAGCAAAAACAAAAAAGAGGAGACGAAGGGATTCAAGGCAATCACCGCTCCGGTGGCCACCGACAACAGGGCAGCTGCCGTTGTCACCTGATTGGCTGTCACCCCGGCTTCAGCCAGGCGTCGCACCCCGGGCCGCAGCAACTTTTGAAACCTGGGCTTCAATTGGTAAATACTGATCAATTCCTTCACCTCCCATTCCTGTCATCTTCATATTTAAGAATAGCATAATGTTTTCTGGGTGGAATGGGATAGGCCTTTCAGTCTATTTTCCCGGAGAGTATCCGTTTATCCTTTAGTTGGTCTTGTTTGACACGGATCAGAGCAAGATTCGCTCCAAAGCCCGTCCCGAGTTGGACAAACTGGGGAAAAGTTTGGAAGGTTACAAGGGAACGGTTCGAATCTACGGCCATACCGATGACCGGGGAAGCGCCGCATACAATCAAAAGTTGTCCGAGGAACGGGCTGAAGCGGTGAAAGATTACTTGGTGAAAGAGTGCGGGATTCCCGGCATACATTTGAAGACCAAGGGCTTGGCAAGAAACACCCGGTGGTCCCCAACAACAGTGATCACAACCGTCAAAAAAACCGGCGGGTGGAAATCATTGTGGACAGTAAGTAGCTGATAAAAGGGCTCGGTGATGAACCGGAGTGAATCAGATTGGGGAAAGAACAAAGGTCTAAAGTCCGACTCCCTTGCCGCGGGGTCGGGCTTTTTTAGTTTCCGGTGAACTTTTGGATCTTACCTCTGCGGGAGCCGGGCTGATGGACTCTCTTTTCCGAGTCATGGGTGTCACCCTTTCCCAATATGATTAGGCAAAGAGAAGTGTCTGGAGAGGAAGGGGGAGGAACTTATGGCTGTCAGACCGCCCATTTTGCAACCGGGGGATACCATTGGAATCGTGACCTTGGGAAGTCCGTTAGATGCGAGTGTCATCGATGCGCGGGTCCAAACTTTGCAAAGCATGGGGTTTCAAGTCCTGTTGGGTGAACACGTCTATGCTCAAAACGGGTTTCTGGCGGGCACGGATCAGGAACGAGCCTCCGATTTGATGAACATGTTTCAAAATGAACAGGTGAAAATGATTTTACCCTCCAGGGGTGGTGTGGGCGTTGCCGGGATCCTTCCGCATCTGGATTACGATACGATCCGGCGCCACCCCAAAATTGTCACCGGCTACAGTGACATCACCAGCCTGTTGAATGTCCTCTATCAATCTGCGGATCTGATCACCTTTCATAGTCTTCTTCTCATCGACTTCCAGTTGGCGACACCGGCATACAACTTCGACCAATTTTTTGCGGCGGTGTCCACGCTCATCTCCCCCAGAGCCATACAAAATCCCCCTGGAGTTCCTCTGGTGAGCCGGGTTCCCGGAAATGTGACCGGGCCCATCGTCGGGGGAAACTTGACCTCCTTTATCGATACCCTGGGAACCCCTTATGAGATCGATGTGCGGGACAAAATTCTGTTCCTGGAAGAGGCCCATGAACCGATCAACAAGGTGTATCGGTACCTGAATCATCTGAAGCTGGCCGGTAAGTTTGATGATTGTATCGGTGTGGTTATGGGAGAGTGTGCAGGTTGTCAGGTGGCTTACGGGAAATCATACGAGGATCTGATCAGCGAATTCCTGGTTCCCCTCGGAAAGCCATTGATGACCAACTTCGCCACCGCACACGGAACATACAAAGCCGCCCTTCCCATCGGTGCCAGGGTCAATCTGAACACCTATAACAACACCTTGACCGTGCTGGAGCCGACGGTGAGTGGTTAAAGCAGAGAAATCATTACCCGCCGTAATCAACAGTGGGAGGTTGGGGTGTCGACATCCACACCTTTTTGACACAAAATCATTTTCTTTTATCTACGGGCTTGTCCCGGTCGGGTCAAAGGAGTATGCTTGAACAGGTAAAGGATGCTTTTGGGTTGTTCCTTGTAACAACGGAAAAGCCAAAGTGTGTCTGCTAAGGGAGGGACAGGGAGAGGGTCAAAACCAGAGGATTCTTTGAGGGGACAGGCAATGTCGGAACCTGGAGTAATATCGCAAAGGAAACGGATTCGTCCGGTTTCGGGCAACAACAGGGATGATGGGGGCCAAAAAGCGCTCCCGTGCAGGTTTTACCGTATGGTTACACCGAGATATAATAAAGGCGAGGATCCGCAAGAAACGACCGGTGGGTTCTTGCCTTTTGAGCGTGATTACGGAAGCATTGAAGCAAACATCTTGGGCAATTGATGTTATTTGGGACGCCGCCGGTGGAAACTAATCATAAAAGCAGTTGGAGGTATAGTGGATGTCAACAGGGAAATCCGGAAGGGAAACGCCATGGCAGGGAGTCCACAGCCTCAACCTGGCCTATTTTCTGGATCAATACGACCTTTATCGCGAAGATCCGGAGTCCGTGGACCCCTCCATCCGAGAGCTGTTTGAACAATGGGGGGCTCCTCCGTTCATGGATCCTGGAGCCGGGCCGACAGGGGTGCAACCTCCTGATACCGACCCGGTCTTTGGGCTGGATCTGAAAAAAGTGGTGGCTGCGGAAAGATTTGCACAGCATATCCGCATCTCCGGTCACCTGGATGCCAAGCTGGATCCCCTCGGGATGCGCGAAAAGGATAAAACTCCGCACCTGGATCCGGCTGAGTTCGGGTTGACCGAAGAGGATTTAAGATCGATTCCCGCCCATCTGATGTGGGCAGAGGAGTCGGAGGAAGTTCGCACGGGGCTGGATGTCTTCAACCGGTTGCGTAAGCTCTACACCCAGTCCCTCGCCTTTGAATTCACTCATGTCCACAGCCCCGAAGAGCGACGGTGGCTGTTTCATATGGTGGAATCCGAAAAGTTGTTCCCGAAACTGTCCAAAGAAAAGAAACAGGAAGTTCTCGGCCGCCTGATTCAAGTGGACACCTTTGAAAAATTCCTCCATCGCACTTTTGTCGGTCAGAAACGCTTCTCCATCGAGGGCGTGGACATGATGGTGCCGATGTTGGATCAAATCATCCATTACAGCGTTCACGGCGGTGTAAAAGACGTGATGATCGGAATGGCACACCGGGGACGGCTCAACGTGCTGGCTCACGTGCTGGGCAAACCCTATGAGGCCATTTTCTCCGAGTTCCATCATGCTCCCAACAAAGAGCTGGTTCCCTCAGAAGGGTCCATGGGTTTGAATTATGGATGGACCGGGGATGTGAAGTACCATCTGGGTGGCAATCGGGAAGTGGACCCGGAGGATCCCCAACCCACCCGTCTGACCTTGGCCAACAACCCGAGCCATCTGGAATTCGTCAATCCCGTGGTCGAAGGATACGCCCGTGCCGCCCAGGATGACCGCCGTCATGCCGGTTACCCGGTGCAGGATGTGAGCAAAGCTCTGGCGATTCTGATCCACGGGGATGCTGCCTTCCCGGGGGAAGGGATTGTGGCTGAGACCCTCAACCTGAGCCGTCTGCGCGGGTATAACACCGGGGGGACGATCCATATCATTGCCAACAACCAGTTGGGCTTCACCACCAGGTCGACGGATTCCCGCTCCACCACCTATGCCAGCGACTTGGCCAAAGGATTCGAGATCCCGGTGGTTCATGTGAATGCCGATGATCCGGAGGCTTGTCTGGCAGCGGTTCGTCTGGCTTTTGAATATCGGACCCGGTTTGGGAAGGATTTCCTGATCGATCTCATCGGATATCGCCGTTTCGGGCACAATGAGATGGACGATCCGGTGGCCACCCAACCCCGGATGTACGACAAGATCCATCAACATCCCACTCTCCGCGTCCGCTATGCCGAGCAGCTGAAAGCAGAAGGCGTGATCACGGATGATAAGATCAAGAGCAAGGAAAAAGAGATCCAGGAAGAGTTGTCCAAAGCTTACCAAAAAGTGAAGGATGTTCGGGAAAAAGAACAGGATGATTCCCAGTACGAAAAAATCCCCGGTCCCTTGCCGGACGTGGACACCGGAGTTTCTGTGGAAACCCTTCGCGAGATCAACCGGGATCTTCTGAAGTGGCCAAAAGGATTTACGGTCTATCCCAAACTGGAAAAGGTGTTGCAACGGCGGGCCGCCATCCTGGAAGAGGACAACAAGATGGACTGGTCCTTGGCGGAGACGCTTGCTTTTGCCACGATCCTGAAGGATGGGACAGGAATCCGGTTTACCGGACAGGATACGGAACGAGGTACCTTTGCACACCGTCACCTGGTCTTACACGACTCCAAGACGGGGGAGACTCATTGTCCCCTGCACACCATCCCGCAGGCCCGTGCCGCCTTCGGGATCTACAACAGCCCGCTTTCGGAAGCATCGGTGTTGGGTTTTGAATACGGATACAACGTTTTCAATCCCGATGCCCTAGTGATCTGGGAAGCCCAGTTCGGAGACTTTGCAAACACGGCCCAGGTGATTATCGACCAGTTTCTGTCCGCCGGCCGGGCCAAATGGGCTCAGCGATCCAGTCTGGTGATGTTGCTGCCTCATGCCTATGAAGGCCAAGGACCGGAACACTCCAGCGCCCGTCTGGAACGATTCCTCCAGATGGCGGCGGAAAACAACTGGGTGGTGGCCAACGTGACCAGTGCGGCCCAGTATTTCCACCTCCTTCGCCGCCAGGCGGCCATCACCGGAACCGATGAGGCACGACCGTTGATCCTGATGACGCCGAAGAGCCTGCTTCGCAACAAGCGAACGGTCTCCCCCGGGACTGTGTTTGAAAAAGGCCGCTTCCGCCCGGTGTTGGAAGAGCGGCTCACCGGCAAGCGTTCGCAGACCGTGAAGCGTCTGATTCTCACCAGCGGAAAAGTGGCCGTCGACCTGGAGACTCAGCTGGAAGAGATGGAGAAAAAACCGGAGTGGGTTCATGTCCTGCGGGTGGAACAACTCTATCCCTTCCCCAAAGATGAGATTCGTTCGGTCCTTAACCGTATGAAAAACCTACAAGAAGTGGTGTGGGTGCAAGAAGAACCGAAAAACATGGGCTCCTGGAACTATATGGAACCTCGGATTCGGGATATCCTTTCCCAACAGGTGGAGCTCCGCTATATCGGGCGTCCGGAACGATCCAGCACCGCAGTCGGTCAACCGGATGTCCATGATGAGGAACAGGAGCAAATATTGAATGAAGCACTGAATCCGGAAACCTTGGATACCGAAACGAAGTCGGGAGGTAATTGAAGATGCATGAAGTTAAAGTTCCCGAGCTGGCCGAATCGATCACGGAAGGAACTATCTCCGACTGGCTGGTGAGCGAGGGGGATCAGGTCAACGAGGGGGATGTTCTCCTCGAGCTGGAAACGGATAAGGTGAATGTGGAGATTCACGCGGAGCACAGCGGCATGTTGCAAAACATCCGGAAAAAGGCCGGGGACACCGTGGAGGTAGGTGAAGTGATCGCCCAGATCGGGGAAGGGGGGGCAAAGGCTCCCCAAGCCCCGCAAGCCCCTGCCCCGCAGCCGGAGCAAAAAGAAGCGGCTCCGCTCAAGCAAGAGACCCCTGCCGCTGAAAGTGTGGAGGAGGCCGCCGACGGAGATGGGGACATCACCGCCTCTCCCGCCGCCCGCAAGCTGGCCCGTGAAAAAGGGATTGATCTGCGTCGGGTGCGTCCGTCGGATCCCATGGGCCGGGTCACCGTGGACGATGTGAAGGCTCATACAGAACAACCTCCCGCCAAAGCGGCACCGGTGGAGAAAAAACAACCGGCAGCCCCCACCACACCAGCCCCCGGGGAGGACCTCTCCAAACCTGTGGAGCGGGTCCCCATGACCCGTCGCCGGCAGACCATCGCCAAACGCCTGGTTGAGGCGCAACAGACCGCCGCCATGCTGACCACCTTTAATGAAGTGGATATGAGCGCAGTGATAGAGATCCGAAAGCGGCGCAAGGAAGCCTTTAAAGAGCAACATGATGTCAACCTCGGTTTCATGTCCTTCTTCACCAAGGCCGTGGTCGGCGCTCTGAAGGCGTATCCGGTTCTGAATGCTGAAATTGATGGCACCGATGTTTTGTACAAGAAGTTTTACGATATCGGAATCGCTGTTGCCACGGACAACGGGCTGGTCGTGCCTGTGGTCCGGGATGCCGATCGCCGCTCCTTTGCCGAGATTGAGCGGGAAATTGCCAACTTGGCCCAAAAAGCCCGCAACAACAAGCTGGCCCTCTCCGATCTGCAGGGTGGCACTTTCACCATCACCAACGGTGGTGTCTTCGGGTCATTGCTCTCCACCCCGATCCTGAACGCGCCTCAGGTGGGAATTCTGGGGATGCACACCATTCAGAAGCGGCCGGTCACTGTGGATGGAGATCGCTTGGAACATCGTCCGATGATGTACATCGCCCTCTCCTACGATCACCGTCTCGTCGATGGAAAAGAAGCCGTCGGCTTCCTGGTCACCATCAAGAAACTGTTGGAAGATCCGGAACTGCTGATGTTGGAAGGATAACCGGGTATTCAGCCGGTCCCATGGGGGACCGGCTGTTTTTTGGCGGTTGGACATTTTTTCCGGATGGAAGCAATTGACTGGTGATTCGTATATGGACCTGTTGCCAGGCAGAGGCCCAATATTTGTCCCAACTGCGGAGAAAAAACAACGAGGCAAACTTCTGTCCCAATTGTGTCAAAAACTGGCCTGATGAGAAAACGAATATGGGAAAATCCCAAAGGTGACTTGGAAATGTCCCCTTCGGGATTTTTTTGTATGATTTCATTCTCAGTTTTGATGTTCAGTGACAGTGATCCCGTCTGCCTCTGTATCCACCAGGATCTCCTGGATCTCTTCACCTTCCAGGAGCAGGTCGGCGATCCCGTCTTCCACCTGTTCCTCGATTACCCGGCGGAGAGGGCGGGCACCGAAGGCGGGGTTGTAACCCAGTTCCGCCAGTCGCTCTTTGGCGGCATCGGTGACGATGAGCTGTAATCCTTGCTCCTCGGCGGCGATGTGTACTTCCTGCAACATCAGGTCGACGATCTTCACCATATTTTCCCGGCTGAGGGAGCGGAAGGGGATGATTGCGTCAAATCGGTTCAGGAACTCGGGTCGGAAATAGTCTCCCAAGGTCTCAAGGACATCGGTGGACGCTGATTCTTCCCCCGTATTACCAAAACCGATCGATCCTTTTTTCACCCCCACACCAGCATTGCTGGTCATGATCAGGATGGTGTCCCTGAAGCTGACGGTTCGTCCCTGGCTGTCGGTAAGCCGACCGTCCTCCATGATTTGCAGGAAGAGGTGTTGTACATCGGGGTGCGCCTTTTCAATCTCGTCCAACAGCAGGATGCTGTAAGGTTTGCGGCGCACCTGTTCTGTCAGTTGACCGGCTTCCTCGTGCCCGACGTATCCCGGCGGGGAGCCGATCAGCTTGGAAACCGAGTGTTTTTCCATATATTCACTCATGTCGAGCCGGATCATGGCTTCCTCTTTTCCGAAGATTTCCCGGGCCAGGGCTTTGGCCAACTCAGTTTTTCCGACACCGGTGGGGCCGACGAAGAGAAAGGACCCGATCGGGCGCTTTCCTTTACGCAGCCCGGCCCGGTTGCGGCGAATAGCTCTGGTCACTTTGCGGACGGCTTCTGTCTGACCGATCACTTGCCGATGGAGCCGGTCGGGGAGGTTTTTCATTTTCTCCTGTTCGTCTTTTTGCAGTTTACGAACCGGGATGCCGGTCCGGCTCTCCAAAATTTGCTGGATCATCTCCACGTCGACGGTCGCCGGTGATGCCGTTTCGGCTGTTTCCTTCAGTCGGGCTTCCAGCTTGCGCTCTTCATCCCGGAGGCGGGCCGCCGCTTCATAATCTTCCCGGTGGGTGGCCGCCTCCTTCTCAGCGGCGATTTGATCCAGGCGGTTGCGGAGCTCATCCGTATTTTTGGTTTCATGAAGCAAATTCATTTTGGAACCCGCTTCGTCCATCAGGTCGATGGCCTTGTCCGGAAGAAACCGGTCCTGGATGTATCGGTTGGAGAGAGTGACACAGGCGCGAATGGCTTCATCGGTATATTTGATTTGATGATGGTTTTCGTATTTCTCCCGCAAGCCTTGCAGAATCCGGATCGCATCCTCAAGAGAAGGTTCCTCCACCAGGATGGGCTGAAATCGGCGTTCCAGAGCGGCGTCTTTTTCAATCCGGCGGTATTCCTTCAGTGTGGTGGCACCGATCACCTGAAGTTCCCCCCGGGCCAGAGCCGGCTTCAGGATGTTGCCAGCATCGGAGGAGCCTTCGGCGGAACCGGCTCCCACCAACTGATGGATCTCGTCGATAAAGAGGATGACATCATTTCGCTTTTGCACTTCGGTGATCAGCTGTTTCATCCGTTCCTCAAACTGACCGCGGATACCAGTATTGGCCACCAGAGAAGAAACGTCCAGCAGATAGACTGTTCTATTTTTCAGCTTGTGGGGGACTTTCCCCTCAATGATCCGTAAGGCCAGCCCCTCGGCAATGGCCGTTTTTCCGACCCCCGGCTCCCCGATCAGGACCGGATTGTTTTTATTGC
This sequence comes from Kroppenstedtia guangzhouensis, assembly GCF_014637345.1. GTDB lineage: Bacteria > Bacillota > Bacilli > Thermoactinomycetales > DSM-45169 > Kroppenstedtia > Kroppenstedtia guangzhouensis. The sequence continues at coordinate 227,634 of NZ_BMEX01000002.1, read as the reverse complement.
GCCGGTTCAAGGTTTCAATGACCCGTTCCACTTCCCGATCCCGTCCGATGACCGGGTCGATCCGACCGGCCGCGGCTTCGTGGGACAAATTTTTCCCCAATTGATCGAGAAGACCCCCACCTCGCTGTCTGTTTTGTGCAGCAGGCGGTGTGTGTGAAAAAGGGACCGCCTCCTTGTCCTTCAACGGGGGCTCCATCATCCCGTGGAACCAATCCTCCGGTAAATGATGGCCGAACCCGCCAAAACCGACGGGATTTTTGATCTTCTGTCTGACTTGGGTGTAGCATTCCTGGCAGAGTTTCAGGTGACGGACCCGGCCGTTCACCTGTAAATTCAGCTCCACGGTGGCCGGGTGCTGTTTACATTGATCACAGTGCATAGACGGAGTCCCTCCTTTGGATTTCTATTTGAGTTTATGGGTTTTGTTTTTGACTTTGACTATATTTGACCTTTTGTTTTTATTATATCTTGACCTTATTTGACTTTCAAGAGAACTCCCCTAAAAAAATCGGGAATATCACTCGCGAAGGGCTTTCCTCCGAAACCGGTCGACGCATAAAAGTTTTTTGTATAGAAAATAGTACATGAAAGAGGGGAAATGCGTGGACGGTTCCCAGCCATGGATGTGTGCTGAAAAACAAGATCAAAGTTGCCGAAGGGGCACAATCTGAAAGAAGGCTGAAAGCCATGATTTCATTGCTGAAATCTCATGAAACCATCGGTGTGCTGATCAGTGTCGGCTTTGGCGTGATTTTGCGAATCCTGCTGTTGCGTACGGATTTGCGACAATATCCGACCTATCCTCACGGGAGAGTGATTCATATTTCCCTAGGTGTCATTGCGGCTGCCATGGGGGCGGTTGCGGTGCCTGCCCTGTTGGGGAAGGATTATACGGCGGTCACTTTCCTTTCCCTGGCTGCACAGCAATTTCGTGAGGTGCGCAACATGGAGCGCAACAGTCTGGCGAAAGTGGATGTGATGGAGTTGGTTCCCCGGGGCTCTTCCTATATCGAGGGAATCGCCATGGCATTTGAAGGCCGCAATTATTTGATTATGTTTGCCGCGGTGATCGTTTCCCTCACCAGCATTGTTTTTACTTGGTATTGGGGAATTCTTCTCGGGATCATCGTCCTCATCATCGGAGTCAAGCTGAAATCAGGCAAAGAATTGGGGGAGATTGCCGAGGTCCTGCCTGGGGAAGTGCGGGTGGATGGACCTGATTTGTATGTCGGTTCCGTGTATATCATGAATGTCGGACTCAAGGATAATCAACAAAAGATCCGACAGCATGGAATGGGTCTCATCGTGCGGCCCAAGTCGATGGATGCGAAGGTGACCATCTCCAATCTGGGTCAACGTCAAGCCATCCTCCACAATCTCTCCCTGATCCTGGGTATCTATCGGGATTCCGGGGAACCGGCGATGATTCCGATGGCAAAGTTGGATTTGGATAACGGAGATTTGGCGGTGTTTATCTTGCCGAAGGACAAGGACATGGAGAAAGCGATCCAGGCGCTGAAGCTGGTGCCGGTCCTGGAGAATGCCGTCCGCATGCCTTCGGAATCCTCTGTCCAGGGGGTGCGATAATGTCCAGGATCGTGGCGGTTGTGGTAACAGATGCAAAGCGGGCTATTGCCGGCGGGGCTCCCGTCCTGGTTGCGGATGGACCGGAAGAGCAGCAACAACTTGCCTTCTCTCTCGAAAAGATCATGGATGCGGCGGCACATGATCTGAAGAATGGGACGATCATTCTCGTTGATCACAGCAGTCAGACTTGACGCGGAAACCGACGACCCTGACAGGAACCGATCCCGTCGCAAATAGATGATAAAGGACAACGATTCTCCTTCAGGGAAGAGTCCGATGCTTGGGATGATGCAACGGATCGGCGGATGGATTTCGGTAAGTTAAGGTTTCCCGGTCCTGCCATCCGGAATCAGTCTGTCACCCGCAATCCAAACACCTGTGCTGGAGTCTGCCTTGGCATCCGTCTGATGTCCTGTTCCAGCCCAGGAAGCGTTTTTGCGGACGATTTTACTCGTCCTGTGGTACAGAAGATCGATAATCGTCTTTTCGTGAAAGGAACTGCATCTTTTCCGACAAAGTCTTTGGGTTATTGATTTGGATCGGCAGGATTTTATAAACTGTGATTAGAACTTATCTTTATGATTAACTTTTTTGATGATCTGGATGTAATTATTCAAGGAGTGAATCGCCGACATGCGGATTATCGGGGGGAGCTACCGGGAGTGGAAAAGCCTGGGTGAAGAGGAGCAGATGCGCCTCTTCAACCGGGCCATGGCTGACTACCATTGGAAAATGTCGCGGTTAAACCGCGGGAGGCAGAAGCCGTTCGCTTCCAAACTGATCGATTTCAGTGGACTGAACCACTGTTATCCGATGCAAGAGACAATTTTGCATTGATCATCTATTTTTACCATTTATTAAAAAATAGGTTTTATGCCGCTCTCCCGATGGGAGGGTGGTTTTTGTTTGTTTGAAAAGGGGAGAAAAGCTTGATTGAAGAGACAGGGAGATTTCAAAAGGTGAGGAAGAACTTTGCCCTTGCGTGCATATGATGTATGGAGCGATGGGATCGGAGGGGGAAGGATGGACGGGGAGAAAGAGTTTAAACGGGCTTTGGAAAAAGCCCATCTCTATGGATTGTTGGCTGAGTATTACAAATACCGGGATTCCGAGCTGTACACACACTACTATAAAAAGCACTTTAAATATACGCGAAAAGTGGCTGGAATGGCCTGGGGCACGGGAGGAAGGCTGTGAGGGGAAGGGGAGCCGACTCTTCACCGTCCGTGTCGCCGGGCAGTCCATCCCGACTCCGGGTGTCCACGCATCCCCCGATGCGCCGGCGATGGACATCCGGGTGGACGGAGGGGTGATCCAGCGACGATTGGCTTTCGGTCATGGGGTCATGGTTCCAATGATCAGGTGCTCCCCGCGCGTTAGACGGGGGCGTCCAGAGGGTTTCACGCTTCCTCCACCATTCAGGATCGAAGTTGGGAGAGGTTGGGACAGAACACACCCTGTCCGCTGATCGGGCTGCTCCCTTAGATCGGTCAAGTCAGCGAAGAACTGGCTTGTTGCTGGCGGGCAAGCAATGATTTATCTGATGCAGTGAAAGTCCCAGAGGGAATTGCTCAAAATATCACAAAATGATGTTTCAACCCCTGAGAATCGGGAATATAGATAATGAATACGCGGAAACATCGGATTCGCGGAAATTCCTCGAAAGGAGTTGGCTTTATGTTTGGCAATGTCATCAGAAGACTGACGGGAAAGCAGATCCGAATTCACTCCCATGTGGTCAAGCCCTTGAACCATCATGGAATTTACGAATACCACGAGTATCTGAGACACTTGATCAGGGAAGAACGGAGAAAGCAACTGCCTCCGATGGAGTGGCAGGAAGAGAAAAGAGGAGCGTAAGTGGATGGACTTGACTGAAACATACCGACGGTGGAAAAGAATGATGATATAACGACCTTTCCCGAGGTTTCACAGGGGAAAGGTCGTTTGATTTTTATAAGGAACAGAAGAATCGAGGAAGCCTGTCCAATGAGGTTGCAAAGGCTTCTCCTGTTCCGGGGCTCCGCTGAGTGTAATTGGGAAGCAGAGCAAGCAACAGGTTCCATCTGTTCCCCTTCTCTTTTTTGTATACTGAAATAGACAATGATTCATATTATGAGTCTCCCGCCACTTTAAGAGTGGAGCGGGTGATATAAGGAATAGCGAGGGGAAAGAGATGAAGGTTTTGGAAGTAGAGATCGAATCAGCGGGATATGAAGCTTCCCGCCCCATCATACAAAACCTTGCTTTTTCCGTCGGGGCCGGGGAGTTGGTGGGATTGATCGGTCCCAACGGGGCCGGCAAAAGCACAACGGTGAAGGCGATCCTGGGTTTGTTGAAGGAGTGTCGGGGAGAGATCCGGTTCACGGGGGAGACGAAGCGGTATGCCTATGTACCGGAACAGCCCGTCACACTGGAGGGTCTCACATTGGAGGAGCATCTGGAACTGGCGGCGGCGGCCTTTCAGCTCCCGCAGTCGGTCCGGCGGGAACGGAGCGAGGAGCTGCTGAACACCTTTTCCCTGCAGGGAGTTCGCCATGAATATCCGGAGCGCTTTTCCAAAGGAATGCGGCAGAAGATGATGCTGATTCTGGCCTTTTTGATCGAACCGGAAGTGTTGATCGTGGACGAGCCCTTTGTCGGATTGGACCCGCGGGCGACCCAAAGGTTTCTGGGCTGGATGGAGCGTCAACGCAAACGGGGAACGGGTGTACTGATGTCCACCCATGTACTGGATACGGCGGAGCGGATCTGCGATACCTTTCTCTTGATCGATGGGGGAAGACTGACTGCCGCCGGCAACATGGAGGAGATCCGACAGCGGAGCGGTCTGGCGGAGGGGACGCTGTTGGATTGCTTTGGCCGACTGGCCGGGGAGGAAGCCGGCAAGTGACCCCCTTTACTTTGTTCAAGAGCCGGCTGTTTGAGGAGTGGCGCTTTCAGTATCGGGTGTGGCGAAGTGTGTTGGACTGGACCGTCGTCCTGTATCTGGTCCTCCCCGCCCTGGTGTTTTTGTGGTTTGAGTACCGTTCCTGGTGGGAGGTGGACAGCTGGATGGGCCATGTCCCCTCCTGGGGGTTTATCTTGGTATCATATTTCTTTCTTTGGAATGGGAAGGTCCGACTTGGTCTCCGGGAAGGGGATCTGCTCTTTCTCCGGCAGAAGCGAGAATGGATGCAGACTTTGATGGGCTCCGGACTGGTGTACTCTTTTCTGTTTCATGTGATGGCGACAGGCGGATTCCTTCTGCTCAGCGGCCCTCTCTTGATCGCCCACTGGGGAGCTTCCCCCCAGGAAGCGGGAATTTGGGGAGTGTTTCTGCTCCTGGTACGTTGGAATCTGTCCCTTCACCGCTGCATGTGGGCTTCCGTCGCCCCGACTTGGAAGCGGTGGTTGGGCCACGCTCTCCTTGGGGCGGGGTTGTTGCCGGTATGGGCGGCTTCAGTCCGTTGGGGTCTGTCTTCACCGGTATTGACGGCGATCGGGTGGATTCCGGCCGCGGCGGTGGCCTGGTTTCTCCTGCGGCGTCGCTTGGCCGTGGAAGGATTGTTTTTGGATGATGTGGCCCGGGAACGGGAATACCGGCTCCGTTTTGCCGCTCTTCTCTTGCAGGGGAGTGGGGTATTGCCGGAGCGGAAGGCTTTCCGACTCCGTCGCCCCTGGCTGTTTCGACAATCAGAGTCTTTGTTCCGGCAGAGAACCTCCGCCGCAATCCTTGCCGAATCGGCCTTGAAACCCTTGGTTCGACTCTGGCGGCACCTGAGAAGCTACTTGCAGTTGACAGTCCTTCTCCTCGTCGGGATCATCCAGGTGCCAGGACTGATGAAGGGAGTGGTCTGGTTGATCGCCTGGCTGTTGCTATACTCCTGGGGCCGATCCTGTTGGCGGGAGTTCATCTTTTCCACCGGGGTGAGCATGTTCCCCTGGGAAAAGGAAACAGTCCGGGAAGCTTTTCGGATCTATACTTTTTGGGTGACCCTTCCCGGCTTTGGCTTGATCAGTCTGGGAACGGGATGGATCCTGTGGGGCTGGGCGGGGTTGGCTGCCGGCGTCTTGGCCGGTCCCTTCCTTTGCCGGGCGGGAGCCGGGATCGGGGGAGAATTTGAACGGCATCGCTTTCTCGAAGAGAATCGATGGAAAAGGGGATGACTCCCGACCCTTTTCCATCCTTACATCAATATTTGATAACTTCTGATAATATAAAAAGGAGGGTGGTATACACTACCAAGGGATGGGAGGAGATGGGTGGATGAATGCAAGACGCTTGATTTGGCGAAAGATGGGAATCTTCACTTTGGTTTTCCTGCTGATCCTCCCGATAACGGGTTGGGGAAGCGGGACGGCAACCCAAACACCGGCAACAGCTCATGGAAAGCCCTTTCCCTGGGACCAACCGGGGGCGATCCAACCTCGTCTTCACCCGGGAACCCCCGCCTCCGCCGGTATGGTGGAGGAGCCTCTGAAGGAGATCGATCCCTATATCCGACAAGCGATCCGGGAGGGCTATATGCCGGGCGCGGTGGTTTTCGTGGTCCGGAAGGGAAGCATTGTCAAGCATGACGCCTACGGCTTTGCTGCCCGGGAGCTGGATGACCGGGGAAACCGGATGGATGAGCCGGTCCCGATGAGAAAGGATACCATTTTTGACCTGGCTTCCATCAGCAAAATTTTCACCACCGTTGCCGCCATGAAATTGTACGAAGAAGGAAGGTTCCGATTGGACGACCCGGTGGCCAAATACATCCCGGAATTTGCGCAAAAGGGAAAAGAGAAGGTCACGATCCGGCAATTGATGACCCACACCTCCGGATTTGAAGCGGGGATTCCCATTCATCAGATGGAAGGGACCCGGGAAGACCGGTTGCAGGCCGTCTTTGCCCATTCGTTGATCCACGAGCCGGGAGAGGCCTATCTGTACAGCGATCTCAACATGATCACCCTGGGTGCCTTGGTGGAGCGGCTTTCCGGAAAAAGGCTGGATGTCTTTGTCAAGAAGTACATCACCGATCCCCTGGGGATGAAGGATACGATGTACAACCCGCCAGCCTCCCTGAAACCCCGGATCGCCGCCACGGAATACCAGTCTTGGACCGGGCGGGGGCTGGTCTGGGGAAGTGTCCATGATGAAAAAGCCTGGTCCCTGGACGGGGTGGCCGGACATGCGGGGGTCTTCGCCACAGCGAAAGACTTGGCCATCTTTGCCCATATGCTGCTCAACGACGGGAAATATGGGAATGTGCGTATTCTGAAGCCGTCGACCGTGGCCCTGATGGAAAAAAACATGAACACAGACTTTCCTGGTGATGACCACGGACTCGGCTGGGAGCTGAACCAGAGCTGGTATATGGATGCCCTGTCGGATCCCCGCGCCATGGGACATACTGGCTACACCGGTACCTCCATCGTCATGAACCGGAACAACGGGGTGATCGCCATCACTCTAACCAACCGGGTGCACCCCACCCGGGACACCCTCTCCACCAATCCGGTCCGGCGCCAGGTGGCCCGCCTCACCGCCGATGCGATCCCGGTGGCCATTCCCGGCAGGGGAGGAGCCTGGTTCTCCGGCTACGGGGACCACCTGGATCGCTCCCTGACCGGTAGCCGACTGAAGGGTACCGGCAGGAAGCTCACCTTTGATACTTGGTACCGGATGGAGCCGGCAGATCAAAGGGCCCCGACGGACTATGGCGTCGTGGAAGCCTCCCCGGATGGGAAACACTGGTCGGCGATCAGCGAGCCGATGAGCGGCCTCAGCGATGGCTGGACCCGACGGGAGCTCACCCTTCCTGTCGACACCCGGTACCTCCGTTTCCGCTACCATACCGATGATTATTACAACGGTCGCGGCTGGTACGTGCAGAACCCCCTCGTCACCGACGCCTCCGGCCGCCTCCTCCCGGTGGACTGGTCCGGGGAGGGCTGGCAACGGAGAGATCGGTAATATCAGTATGATAGACGCCGACGGATTCTCCGTCGGCGTCTATCTTGGGAGTGTTGCGGTTTGATCTGTTATATCTGAGATGATAATCCCATTCGGAATAAGGAAATCAAAGCCCATCATTCACTCAAGGGCAGGGGGATCCAAGGATTGGGGATCGGGGAAGTGGTGATCCAGCGGGATCGGATCCAGGTGATTTTGAATTAAGAATATAAATGCGGCCAGGCAATTCACCGGTATCCCATCTGGAAGCCAAGACCGTGCAATTCGGCTCCAATCTGTTCATGGATGACACCTGTCCCGTGGGCGACATTTCCGAGGGTGTCAAGTCCGAAGGATGCCAAAGTGGAATTCACCATCCGGTGAAATGAGGCAGGCGGCCCGGTGGCCACTCGTTTTTGGTTATCGGACCCCATTGACTCTTACGTTGCGTGATCCCTTATTGTACTTATGGAAGGAGGTGCAAAAAGGCGTCAATTGTGAAAGATTGCCTCATCAGGAGGAGTGAAATTGATGAGGGTGGCAATGGGGATCTTTCATCAAACAGAATCAAGGTGGTTACATTGAAAATAGTGATCGAAAACACCATCGAACAATATGAAAAATTGTTCTCCTTGGAAGAAGAGAGAGAAAACTACTTTCGCTATTCAATGATGAAACCTTTTGAAAAGATGTGGAATGCTATCCATGTTCCTTTAAAAGCCAAGCAACCTCATGGATACGATGTATTGATGGCTTGCAAAATGCTTGGATATGTTGATGTGTGGGATACCGAAGTGGGGAAAGTGGCGTTGAAGAAGTTAAAAGAAATTCAAGCTCTTCAAAGGGCAAATGAGACCTTGAACCGCTGTGTTGATTTGATTCAGGAGAAAAATCTAAATATTAATGCGGATGAATTGAAATTTGGAATGTATATAGCCGATCCGAAGAAGCTTGCATTACAAAAAGGTTATTGCGGATTTGGAGGAATTCCGGGATTTATACAAGTGTCTGTCTACCCCGATTCCTATAACATTCCAAAACTCCCGGCGGTGATTGCGCATGAATTTCATCACAATCTCCGTTTTTCATATTTTGATTGGGACCAGGGGAACGTTACCGTTGGTGATTACTTAATTATAGAGGGGTTAGCAGAGTCATTTGCAAAAGAACTTTATGGAGAAGATCTTTTAGGTCCCTGGGTTACCTCTTTTGACAAAGAAGATTTAGCGTACTCAACGGAAGTAATAAAAGATGCGCTAAATGTGAAGGGGTTTGCCGAGGTGAGCAGTTACATGTTCGGTGATCCCATTGCCAAAGAACAGGGGTACCAGCCTGTGGGTTTATCACCATTTGCCGGATATGCAGTGGGATACCAAGCGGTACAGTCCTTTATGGAAAAAAATCATGTGGGAATCGGAGAAGCGACTTTGCTCAGTACAGATGAAATAATAAACAGTTGTGGATGGTTTTCTTAATTGCCCGGTTGCGCTGAGGTCTCGGCATTGATCAAGGCGGGGAAGGCTTCAGGGCGTGTGGGGTCAAACCATACACACCCTGAGGCGGAGAGCAGGACATTCAATTTTGTCACGAACCCGATGGCCACCGGGTTCGTACGAACAACCTGTGATACGATTTGCGGTCAGGAGTCCGGTTCCCGTTGCCACGGGTGCCGGACTCCTTTGTTTTCTGCAGCTTGGGAAGAGATCGACCCGAAGGCCGGAACGATGGGCAGGGGCTGAAGCATAAATCGCACAATCCGTGGCTTCGCCGCCTTTCCTTATCCAAAAGTTATACCGCAGGGGGAAAAGTTGCAGGAAAAGTCTTAAAATCTATTTCCATCTAACTTGATCTGGTATAAAATAGTGGTAAATATCTTGGATATGGAAGGTGACGGAGTTGAAGGTCTTGGATATACATGAAATTGGCGGAATCATTCGTAAGGTCCGAAAAGAACGGGGTCTTCGTCTGGAAGATTTGGCAGACGACAACATTTCTCCGGCGACGATCAGCAATGTGGAGCGAGGTGTCTCCCATGTGAAGAATGAGAAGGTCTACTACATCCTGGAGAAGTTGGGTATCCCCTTGGAGCAGCTGCCGGAGTTCTTGCTGAGGGAGAGAGATGACCAGGCCGAGCTGAAGTTTCGACTGACATTGATTGAGTCGATGAACCGATTGGGTCAGAGTGAATCAGCCCTGTCGTTACTGGAGAAGACGCCCATCCCCGACGACCACTTGTATGCCTCTCAAGCTCATTGGCTCAAGGGCACCTGTTACCTGCATCAGAAAAAAATCAACAAGGCGGAACGGGAGTTTTTCACGGCCATCCGCTTGGCCAATAGAAACGAAACCGCAAAGATGGACAACATCGAAGCCTACAGTTTCAATGATCTGAGTCGTTGCAGTTACTACAACAACGATCTGCAGCAGGCCTTGCAGTATGCGGACAGTGGCCTGGATGCTTTTTGCCCGACGGGAGAGAGGCCATGGGTCAAGTATTTTTTGCTACGAAACAAAGCCATCTACTTGGAAAGATTGGGACGGATCGTCGAGTCCCTGCAACTGGTTCAGGACGTTTGGGAGGAACTCCCGCAAATTGAACCGATGGAAACCAGACTCTCTTTCTATTGGTTGCGAGCGGAGTTGCTCCGCAGGAGCCATGATTATGAAACAGCAAAAAAATTCGCCCTCGAGGGTATCCAGTTAGCCAGTCTCAACCAGCAATACAACAGTTCCCTGGTTTTATGGTGCGTTCTTGGGAGTATCCACACCGTTCAGGAAAAATGGGAAGAGGCGGAAAACTGCTTTAAAATTGCACTTGGACTTCCCCCGGGAAGGGTGGATGAAAAATCTTTTCTCCGTGCTTGCACCCAGTTGGGAATCCTGTATACCCATCAAGAGAAATGGAGTCAGGCCGAGAAATATCTGACCCAAGCGATTCAAAATGCGAAACGAGTAGAAGATTACGTGGATCAGATGGATGCCTCATTGGCCCTGGGACGTCTGTTTGTTCAGCAAAACAGAAGAGAAGAAGCGATCGCTTTTTACCGACAGGTAGTTGAGCTCGCACAGAAGTATCATACCGAGGAGAAGGAGTATGAAGCGTGGCATGAACTCGCCCGGTGCTGGGAAGGGGTTGACGAGAAGGAATTTCAACAATGTACGGTTAATATGTTTAAAGTACAAGAAAAACTCAACCAGAGAAAAGCAGGTGACTTGAATGAAGTTCGGTAAAGTTGTTTTTTTCTCCCTATCAACCGTATTTCTTCTCTCCTTTTTATCACTGGGCCCCGCGACTCCAAGTGATCTGCCTGTATCCAAATACAACTCAGATCAACCGGGAGGATAAAAAAAGAGGCTTACCCAGCCTCTCTTTTTCTTTTTCCCTATCCCGCAACCTTTTCCCCGCCCCTTTCGTCCATATAGACAGCAGGAAACTGGAAAGGGGCGGTGGGTAAGGTGTGGAAACCGTGGTTGGTCTGGGGGGTGTCCCTGGGGCTGTTGGCGGGTTGTTCATCCGGTGAGGCTCCGGATCAGTCGATGAACAGTAGTGTTCAGTCAAAAACCGAATTCCATTCGCTCTCCCGCGAGGGTTCGACAGAATCCGGGTCCGGGAAGGGGACGGCTGCATCCGATGTGAAAAAAGTCCTGAACAAAGAAGGGGCGCAAGTGGCACAGGAGGAGCGGAAGGTGATCTACCGGGCGGAGCTGAGGATAAAGGTGCAGAATCTGAAACAGGCACAGCAGGCGACGGAGGCGGCGGCCCGGAAGGAGGGGGGCTACCTGGTGGAGTCCTCCCAGTCCCGGGCGGAAAAGGAGAAAACCGGGGACTATGTGTTCCGGATTCCCCGGGAGTCCTTTCATACCTATCTGGAACGTGTGGAGAAGATCGCCCAGGAGATGGAATCCCGCAAGATCACGGGCAAGGATGTGACGGAGGAGTATGTGGATCTGGAATCCCGGCTCAAGGCGAAAAAGGCGGTGGAGAAACGACTGCTGGAGATGATGAAGAGGGCCAAAACCACGGAGGATCTGCTCAAGGTCTCCGAACAGCTGGCCCGCGTGCAGGAGGAGATCGAACAGTTGCAGGGCCGGTTGAAGTATCTGGAAAACCAGACGGTCTACTCCACCGTCACCATCCATGCCCGACAGGTGATCGCCTTGGAGGAAGCAGAAGGAAAACCCGGCCTGGGGGAACGGATTTCACTCGCCTTTGTCCAATCGGTGGGGTGGGTGCGGGACCTGTTTCAGGGACTCCTGATCTTCGGCGCGGCTTCTCTTCCTCCGGTGGCGGTGGCGGCAGCGATCGGTGTTCCCATCTATATTTGGATTCGCCGTCGCAAACGGGAGGATCTGGATCCACGGGAGACTCCCGGAAGCAGAGAAGAGGGGGGAGAAAAGCCGGGGGATCACTGAAGGGAAAAGGAAACGCCGCATCCACGGGGTGCGGTGTTTTTGACGTTTTCTTTGTTATGGTAACACCCACGGAATTCCCCGGGAGGGGGGCAAAAGTGGCTATTCATTACCCTATTGCGAATTCCGAAGCGGGATGGAACCTTAATCATCCGGCTCGGCCAATTTCCGGATCTTATCTTGCGTCAATCCTGTGGTTTTGGCAATCGATGAAATTTCCATCCCCATTTGCAGCAACTTCTGCCGCCCCCGCCTTCCCTTCCACTCTTGCCCCTCAACCTTCCAGTGTTCATCCAAGAGGGCCTTTTGGCGCATCTCGTACAGGCGGCGGGCTTCCCGGTCCTGACTCAGGAATTCCAGCGTGGTCATGGCTTTGCACAGTTTGGGTTGATCCATGGCAATCTCCTCCCATTTGCTTTTATCCAGACCTTTGAGAAAAAGCAACCACTTCACCAGGCCGGTGCCAACATCAAACGCCCCCGTTTCCAGCTTGGGCAGTTCATAAAATGAACCTCCCAATCATCGGTTAGCAAGATGCCCGAGCGATCCTCTCGCAAATGAAAGACATTGTGGTGTTCGCCTGGAAGGTAGCGAGAGTTTATGAGTTGATGGTGATTGTGAGGCGAGTTGCTCCTCATACAGCTTACTCCAGTGGTACAGCGTCCGCTTCTCAATAGTGTGATGATGGGAGGGCTGAATCTCGATGTTGATCTGCATTGACAACCGCCACATGTCGCCTTCTCCCTCTTTTATGGAGCATTTTTAAATTCATTCTGCAAGAGAACAAAAAAAGAGTAGCTTTTTTTAGCTACCCCTCTCTTTGCCTCGCCCTTTTGCGATGTGGTATAGTTAGTGCCGATATGACAACGCTTTCGGTGATGGGGTGGCGTCTTGTTTAAGCGGATGATTCCTAATGAATTTGTTCAATCCATTTATGAAATCGATTTGAATGCCCTGCAACGGCGAGGGGTGAAGGCGGCACTGGTCGACCTGGATAACACCTTGGTGGAAGCGACACGTCCGGAAGCGACGCCGGAGTTGGTCAGCTGGCTGGATCAGTTGCGAGGGATGGGATTTAAGGTGATAATTGTCTCCAATAATAACCTCACCCGGGTGTCCCGGTTTGCAACCCCCTTGCGCGTCCCTTATATCCACCAGGCGAAAAAACCTTTGTCCGCTGCATTCAGACGGGCGCTGAACAGGTTGGAAGTGGATGTGACCGAGACAGTGATGATCGGTGATCAGCTGCTGACCGATGTGCTCGGGGGAAACCGGCTCGGTCTCTATACGATTTTGGTGGTTCCGGTTTCCCGGGCGGAGGGGGTCTTCACCAAGCTGAACCGGATATTGGAGAGATTGGTGTTCTGGTGGATGAAACAGCGGGGATTGTCGGGTTGGGAGGAGCGCAAATGATGGAGCGGGAAGTTGGATGTGAAGGGTGTGGGGTTTTACTGCAGACGGAGTATCCGGAGAAGCCGGGTTATGTGCCTTTGACGGCTCTGGAGCGGGAGCATCCCATTTGCAGACGCTGTTTTCGGATCCGCCACTACAATGAGGTGGCCCCGGTGGAACAGGATCCGGATGTGTATCTGTCGATGCTGGGGGAGATCGGCAACCGAAAGGCGCTGGTTGTTCAGGTGGTGGACCTGTTTGATTTGTCCGGCAGTTGGATTCCGGGGATTCAGCGACATACCGGTGGCAACCCGATCCTCATCCTGGGGAACAAGTTGGATCTCTTCCCCAAATCAGCCAAAGTGCAGCGCCTCAAGGAATGGGTGGTTCACACCGTCGGGGAGCTGGGTGTCCAACCGGTGGATGTGGTCCTGACCAGTGCGGCTAAGGGGTATCACTTTGACGAAGTGGTCCGGGCCATCGAGACCCACCGGGAGGGGCAGGATGTCTTTGTGACAGGGACAGCCAATGTGGGCAAGTCGACTCTGATCAACCGGCTGTTGAAGGAGTTTGGCAGCGGGGAAGAGGTGATCACCACCTCCCCCTATCCCGGAACCACCTTGGATACGATTCACATTCCCCTGGAGGGGGAGCGGGAACTGGTGGATATGCCTGGGATCGTGCGGCGGGACCGCATGAGTGAGTGGGTGGAGCCGGAGGAGTTGAGTGAGATCACGCCCAAGAGCGAGATCAAACCGAAGGTTTATCAATTGAACGACGGACAAACCCTCTTTTTTGGCGGTCTGGCCCGGATGGATTACAGTGAAGGAGTACGCCAGCCCTTTGTCTGTTACATGGCCAACTCCTTCTATATTCACCGCACCAAACTGGCCAAGGCAGATGAGGTCTGGGAGAAACACCGGGGGGAGTTTCTGTCTCCGCCAAAGGATCCCTCTTCCCTGCCGCCGCTGGTGCGCCACACCTTTCATCTTGACGGAAAACAGAAACAGGACCTGGTCATCTCCGGACTGGGGTGGATCGCCACGGGCAAAGAGCGGGCCCGAGTGGAGCTGTGGGTGCCACGTGGAGTTCGGGTGGAAGTGCGGCCGGCCATCCTGTAGAGAAGAGGAGGAAAAGGATTGAAACTGGATGCGGTGACGGAGAAGACGGGGTTGATCGGCCATCCGGTGGCCCATTCCAAATCACCGGAGATGATGAACGAAGCCTTCCGGCAGGAGGGTCTTCCCTGGGTCTATCTCGCCTTTGATGTGGCGTCGGAAGAGTTGGGGAGGGCCGTGGCGGGTTTGAAGAGCCTCGGTTTTCGGGGCTGGAATGTCACCATTCCCCACAAGGTGGCCGTAATGGAGTATCTGGACGAAGTGGAAGAGAGTGCTCGGGAGATTGGGGCGGTCAATACCGTGATCCGGCGGGAAGGCCGCCTGATCGGAACCAATACCGACGGTGCCGGTTATCTGGAATCATTGGTGCGGGAGACAGGTTTAGATGTCAAGGGAAGCCGGGTGGTGATCCTGGGGGCTGGCGGTGCCGCCCGCGCCGTCGGGTACACCTTGGCCCGGGCCGGAGCGGAGCAAATTCGGATCGTCAACCGAACGGAAAAAAAAGCGAAGGATCTGGCTGACCATCTCCGCCGTTGGACCCGTGCCGACGGGATTCCTCCGGGGGAAGCCGGGACAGCGATCCGGGAGGCGGACCTGCTGGTACAGTCCACATCCGTGGGGATGCATCCCCACACCGAAGACTGTCTGGTGGATCCCGCCTGCCTCCACAAGGGACTCCTGGTCAGCGATTTGATCTACCATCCCCGGGAGACCCGTCTGTTGCAGGAAGCGAAAGCCCGGGGGGCACGGGTGCACAGCGGGTTGGGGATGTTGCTTCACCAGGGGGCCTTGGCCTATGAACGGTGGACAGGACAGCGGGCGCCGGTGGAGCGGATGGGCGAGGTGTTGGAGCAGGCATTGGGGGAGTCGTGATGAAGAAAGGGAAGAAAATCGGGATCTACGGGGGCACCTTTGATCCCATTCACATCGGCCACCTGGTGATGGCCGAACAGGCCCGCCAAGCGGCGGGGTTGGAGGAGGTCTGGTTTGTCCCGGCACCGATCCCTCCCCATAAACAGGGAGTCGCTGCTTCTGCAAAAGACCGGTTCACCATGGTGGAACGGGCAGTGGCGGACCATCCTTCCTTCCGGGCTTCCCGGGTGGAGATGGACC
Source organism: Kroppenstedtia guangzhouensis (assembly GCF_014637345.1). Lineage (GTDB taxonomy): Bacteria > Bacillota > Bacilli > Thermoactinomycetales > DSM-45169 > Kroppenstedtia > Kroppenstedtia guangzhouensis. The sequence continues at coordinate 212,091 of NZ_BMEX01000002.1, read as the reverse complement.
GGAGCGGGCCTTCCTACACTGTGGACACGGTGCGACTCCTTTGTCGGGAACAGCCGGACACCCGTTTTTTTCTGATTGTAGGCGCAGATATGGTGCTTGATTTGCCGCGATGGGTTAGAATAGAAGAAATCCTTGCTTCAGTGGAAGTGATCGGTCTGATGCGGCCGGGGGTGAAATTGGATATGGAGCAACTTCCCGACCATATTAAGGACAGGGTGACCTGGGTCAAGGAAGGGGTCACCGTGGACCTCTCCTCCACCTGGATCCGGAATCGGGTGGCCCAAGGAGGCTCCGTCCGGTATCTCGTGCCCGAGCCGGTCAGACAGTATATGGAGGCGCATCGACTGTATGAATCAGGATGAACGGACCGAAGCCGTCCGGAAGCAATTGCCGAAAACCCGTTGGGAGCATACTCTGCGGGTGGTGGAGACCGCGGTGGAGCTGGCAGATCGTGTCGGAGTGGATCGAAAGCAGGCCCGGCTGGCCGCACTGTTGCACGATTACTGCAAGTTTTGGCCGCGGGAGCGGATGGAAAGGATCATTCGGGAGCGGGGATTGCCCCAGGATCTGTTGAAGCATCATGTGGAGCTGTGGCATGCCCCGGTGGGAGCGGAAGTGGTCAGGGAAGAGCTGGAGGTTGAAGATGAAGGGGTATTGGACGCCATCCGTTATCACACGACGGGTCGGCCGCATATGTCTTTATTAGACAAAGTGATCTTTCTAGCGGATTATATTGAACCCGGGAGACAGTTTCCTGGAGTAGAGGAAGTCCGTGAGCTGGCTAGGAAGGATCTGGATCAGGCCGTATTGAAGTCTTTGGACAATACCCTGGTTTTTCTCATCCAACGAGGTCAAAAAGTGTATCCCTTGACCGTAGCTGCCCGCAATGACATGGTGGACCGAATCCGCCAACCAAGACCGAAGGAGGAGTCTCTTTGAACCTGGTGGAAATCGCCAAGTTGGCGGCCGCGGCCGCCGAGGAGAAGAAAGCCCAACGCATCACTATTCTCGATATTCGGGGTCTGTCTGTGATCGCTGATTATTTTGTGATCTGTCATGGAAATTCTCAGACGCAGGTGCAGGCGATCGCCGAATCCATCAAAAAGAAGATGGAACAAGCGGGGCACCCCCCGCGGTCGGTGGAGGGTTTGTCCGAAGCGCGTTGGGTGTTGATCGATCTCGGCGATGTGGTCGTCCATGTCTTCCACAAGGATGAGCGGGATTTCTACGATTTGGAGCGTCTGTGGGGAGATGCAGCCCAAGTGGGTGCCCGATAACCGGGTTTGTACATCCAGTGGAAACAAAAATCCGGGAAGGTCGTTGACATCGATCCAATCTGTTGCATATAATGTTAATTAAATTATTCAGCGATAGCATGAGAAAATACCTTCGAAATCAGGCGATGACGGGGAACAGTAACCTGTAACTTCCTGCCCAGAGAATCGGCGGCCGGTGCGAGCCGATGAGGAGGAGCGGGTGAACTCACCCCGTCGCCTCACAGGGGAAACCCATCGAGTATCCTGTGACGGCTGATCCCCGATAACGGATCCGGAAGAGCGGGCATCCAATGATGCCAAGCAGGGTGGTACCGCGGGAGAATGTGAATCAACCTCTCGTCCCTGGCAACCGAGCCGGGGGCGGGAGGTTTTATATGTGTTTGGAGGGGTGGTTTCGTGAAAAAGTACATACCTCAGGAGATCGAGCCCAAGTGGCAGCAGATCTGGGAGGAGAATCATGCATACCGGATACCGGAGCAGGTGTCAGACCAACCGAAATTTTATGCTTTGGAGATGTTTCCCTATCCTTCGGGGGAAGGGCTCCATATGGGTCACGTGCGTAATTACTCCATGGGAGACCTCGTCGCCCGCTTTAAGCGGATGAACGGTTACCAAGTGATCCATCCCATGGGGGCGGATGCTTTCGGGCTGCCGGCTGAAAACGCTGCCATTCAACGGGGGGTCAATCCACGGGAGTGGACATTGAACAATATGAAACGGATTCGGGAGGAACAGACCCGGCTCGGTTTATCCTATGATTGGAACCGGTATGTGGGAACCTGTACCCCGGAATATTACCGGTTCACCCAGTGGTTGTTCCTGCTTTTCCACGAGCGGGGGTTGGCCTACCGCAAACAAGGGGCGGTCAACTGGTGTCCCAACTGCCAGACGGTGCTCGCTAACGAACAAGTGGAAGAGGGTCGTTGCTGGCGTTGTGACACCGTGGTGGAGAAAAAGGAACTGGAACAGTGGTTCCTGCGCATCACCGATTATGCCGACCGGCTCGTGGAAGATCTGGAAAAAATGCAGCAATGGCCGGAACAGGTCAAGATGATGCAGCGCAACTGGATCGGCCGCAGTGAAGGAGCCGAGGTGGTCTTTTCCATTCCCGGGATGGAGGAGCGCATCTCTGTCTTCACCACCCGGCCCGACACCCTCTTTGGTGTCACCTATCTGGTCCTTGCCCCGGAGCATCCCTTGGTGGAACAACTGATCCGGGGAAAATCGGGGGAAGAGGAGGTCCGCGCCTTCATCCGGGAGATGAAAAGCCAGTCAGAGCGCTCCCGCACCGGTTCCGATGTGAAGAAAATCGGCTATGACACGGGGGCCAAGGCTCGACACCCCCTGACCGGGGAAGAAGTGCCGATCTGGGTGGCCAACTACGTCTTGATGGACTACGGAACGGGGGCGGTGATGGGGGTTCCGGCCCACGATGAGCGGGACTTTCTGTTTGCCAAACAATACGGGCTGCCGATCCGAACGGTGGTCCGGCCGAAAAAGGGAGAGGCTCCCGAGGGAGAGGCATATACAGCGGAGGGGATTTTGGTCAACTCCGGGCCCTTTGACGGCATGGACAACCGGAAAGCGATCGGGGCGATCGCCGACCACCTGGCTCAGACGGGCAAAGGGAAGAAGACCGTCTCTTACCGGTTGCGGGACTGGTTGATTTCCCGCCAACGCTACTGGGGATGTCCCATCCCCATCGTCTATTGCGATTCCTGCGGCATCGTACCCGTTCCCAAGGAAGAGTTGCCGGTGATGGTGCCGGAGGATGTGGTCTTTGACGGAAAGAGCAATCCCCTTGCCACCTCGGAAAGCTTTGTCCACACCACCTGTCCCGCCTGCGGTGGGAAGGCGCGCCGGGAGACGGACACGATGGATACTTTCATCGACTCTTCCTGGTATTTTTTGCGCTACACCGATCCCCACAACAACGACCGGCCCTTTGATCCCGAGCGGGCCAATCAATGGATGCCGGTGGACTTTTACATCGGGGGAATCGAACATGCGGTGCTTCACCTGCTGTACTCCCGTTTCTTCACCAAGGTGTTGCACGATGCGGGAATGGTGGAGGCGATTGAACCTTTTGCCCATTATTTCCCGCTGGGCATGGTGCTCAAGGATGGGGCCAAAATGTCCAAGTCCAAGGGAAATGTCGTCTCTCCGATGGAGATTATCGACCGTTACGGGGCGGATACCGCCCGTCTGTTCATCCTGTTTGCCGCTCCTCCTGACGGGGAACTGGACTGGAGCGATACCGGGGTGGAGGGCAGCCACCGTTTCCTCAACCGTGTCTGGCGAATGGTTCAGCAACACAAGGAACTCTTCCGCAACCGACCGGCGGCAAAGATGGAAACAAAAGAGGCCAAAGAGCTGTATCGCACCCTACAGCAGACCATTAAAAAGGTGACTGACGACGTAGGGGATCGTCTCCAATTCAATACTGCGGTCAGTGCGATCATGGAGCTGATCAACGCGATCCACTCCCATCCCGCCGACGCCAATCAGGGAGTGCTGGCGGAGGCGATTGAGAAGGCGATCATCCTGTTGGCTCCCTTTGTGCCTCATATCACCGAGGAAATGTGGCGGGAACTGGGTTATGAGTCCAGTGTCCATGACCAGCCCTGGCCTTCCTTTGATCCGGACGCCCTCATTTTGGATGAAGTGGAGATGGTCGTACAGATCAACGGCAAGGTCCGGCACAAGGCGGTTGTTCCCGCCCGGGCGGATCGTAGGGAAGTGGAGGATCGGGTAATGGCGGAAGAAAAAGTGAGAAGCCTTCTGGAAGGAAAAACGGTTCGTAAAGTGATCGTCGTCCCCGGCAAACTGATCAATATTGTGGCCAATTGACGGAAAGTGGCTGAGACAACCTGGACTGCGCCCCTGAACAAAGGATTCAGGGGAGGCAATTGAAAGTGGGTTTGACAAAATGCTTCTTTCTTTTTATGATGGATGGAAAATCCATTTGATTTGAGTACAGGGGTGCCAACCGGCTGAGAGGGATCCTGCCCAACCCTTTGAACCTGATCCGGATCATACCGGCGAAGGGAGTACAGGCTGATTTGGTGTATGAAAAGCCGCTCCCGGTGGGGCGGCCTTTTTGAATGGGATCCCTCGAGGATGGGTTGGTCATGAATGGATCAGGAGGCGATCCGATTGAATTGGAATCCCGATCTCATCCAGGAAGTGAGGAAGAGGCGTCCGCTGGTGCACCAGATCACCAACGAGGTGACCGTCAACGATTGTGCCAACATCACCCTCAGTTGTGGTGCTTCTCCAGTCATGGCCCATGCTCCGGAAGAAGTGGCGGAGATGGCCGGATGGGCCTCAACTTTGGTATTGAACATCGGAACTTTGCATGCGCCTCAGGTGGAGGCCATGATCCAGGCGGGAAGATCCGCCAATAAAAAGGGAATCCCTGTAGTGTTGGATCCGGTGGGAGCCGGGGCCACTTCCTTTCGAACTGAAACGGCGAAGAGGCTGCTGGAGAGGATCCGAATCTCCCATCTGAAAGGAAATGCCGGGGAGATTGCCACACTCGCAGGAGAACGGGCCCAGGTTAGGGGAGTCGATTCAGGTCATGTGGATGACATCCGAACCATCGCCATCAAAGCGGCAAAAAAATGGGGGCTCACGGTCATTGTCACCGGTGAGAAGGATATCATCACTGATGGAGTCAAATGGGCCGAGGTTTCCAACGGTCACTTCCTGATGGGAACCATCACCGGAACGGGTTGTATGTGTGCCCCGGTGGTGGCCGCCTTTGCCGCCGTCTCTAAAGAGCCGATGTTTGCCGCGATTTCCGCTATGGCCACTTATGGTATCGCGGCGGAACAGGCGGGGAAATCAGCCAAAGGGCCGGGCAGTTTTCGGTGGAAATTGTTCGATGCGTTATACTCCCTTGACGGTGCCTCTGTAAGGCAATATGCCCGGGTGGAATGGGGCGGGGCATAGAAGGGCCTCGATTCCGGGGGCAAAGAAAAACTCCTTATATCTGATGGAGAGAAATAATGGACATTCTCGTATTGTACAACCATCCGGGAACCAGTTTCCGATGGTTATTTTGTTGGGTTCAACAAAATATGAAGGAAATCATTCATTTTGGAGTAAACGGGAGTACCGGTGAGGTGAAGGGATCTCCATCATTGTGATGCCGTTATATCAAGGGATATAAGGGAAAATGGCGCTGAACAAATCGATGTTCCCCACATATAATGAAATAAATCATTCATAAACTGATCTCAGTGAATGAAATATTTCTTTCAAGGGGATGAGAAAGATGGGAATCCCGGCCCAGCCGGTCCGTCTGTTGTCGGAAAAAACAAGAGCTTCCGCTGTATTGTATGAAGAAGCCACCCGATCGATGCCGGGGGGCGTAACAGCCAATATCAAACACTTTGACCCCTACCCTCTGTTTATGAAATCCGCCTCAGGGGCGGAACTGACGGATGTCGACGGGAATGAGTACATCGACTACAATCTTTGTTACGGGGCATTGATGTTGGGACACGGACATCCCCGCGTGATGAAAGCGGTTCGGGAACAGTTGGAACAGATGGGGACCCCGGTTTTCGGAACCCCCCATGCCCTGGAAATGGAGATGGCGAACAAACTGATCTCCCTGTATCCAAGTGTGGATTCCATCCGTTTCACCAACTCGGGACTGGAAGCGACGATGTTTGCTCTCCGACTGGCCCGGGCCTTTAGCGGCCGGCACAAGGTGGCCAAATTTGAAGGGCATTATCATGGGGGATATGATCAGGTATTGATCAGTGTCCATGCCCGGAAACGGAAGAGAAACACCCCGCCGGAGGTGCGGGCCGATTCCATGGGCATTCCAAAAGAGGTCCAAGAGCAGACGGTGGTACTTCCCTTTAACGATTGGGAGACGGCAGAACCGATTTTGGATCGCTTCCGGGAAGAGTTGGGGGCGGTGATCCTGGAACCGGTCCAAGGCGGGTTTATTCCACCAAAACCCCAATTTTTGCGCAACTTGAGGGAGTATACTCGCCGGCATCGGATTCCTCTGATTTTCGATGAGGTGAAGACCGGGTTTCGGATGGGACTTGCGGGTGCTCAAGGGAGGTATGGAATCATCCCCGACCTGACTGCTCTTGGCAAAGTGCTGGGTGGAGGATTTCCTGTGGGAGCTGTCGGGGGCCGACGGGAGATCATGGAGTTGACGTCGCCGGTGCGCCATGGGGATGTGCTGGCAGGGGATCGGGAGGCCAAAGGGGAGGAGGTCCTTTTTCACAGCGGAACCTACAATGGGCATCCCACAATTCTGAGTGCCGGTTGGGCGACGATCTCGGTCCTGGAGGAGTCGGGTGTATACACGGCGGTGGAAGAGGCGGCTCACCGGCTCCGAGAGGGGATGGAGGAGATTTTGAACCGGTACGGTTTTGCGGCGCGGACGGTGGGGGATGGCACCATTTTCAACCTGGTGTTGGGTGAACATCCGGTGACGGAGATTCAGGATTGGCTCCGTTCCGATCTCTCCCTGCGCCGGCGGTTGGATCATCTGCTCCTGGAAAAAGGAATCTATCTCAAACCGCTGAGCCGCTTCTCCCTGTCCACGGCTCACAATGCCGCTGAAGTGGAAGAGACGCTGAACCGGTTTGAAGCGGGGGTGAAACAACTGAAGAGAGGGTGATAGGTAAAGTGGTGAAGGATGATGTTTACCAACGGATTCGGGAGCGGACGGGTTCGATGAGCCGAGCCCAGAAAAAAATTGCGGCCTATATCGAACACCATCCCGATGCGGCTCCATTTTTGACCGCGGCTAAACTGGCGGAAAAAGCGGGGGTGGGAGAGGCGACTGTGGTCCGGTTCGCCGTGATGTTGGGTTTCTCCGGTTATACACAGATGCAGCAGAGATTGCAGGAGGAGATGCGGCAGCGGGTGACCACAGTGGAGCGGCTGGATTTGGCGGAGGATGTTTATCCGGAGGAGTCCAGGATGGCCTTTGAAGTGATGCAGGATGATATGAATAATCTGCAGCAAACCCTGAACCGGCTGGACGCAGCCACCTTTGCCGAAGCGGTGAGGCGAATCTGTGGAGCTCGAGAGATCAAAGTGGTCGCCTTTCGCAGTTCCCATTCCCTGGGTTACTTTCTCACTTTTTATCTCCACCTCCTCCTGCAGAATACGGAGTTGATCGACAACTCGGACACCATGTTTGAACGGTTGGCGGGGCTGGAGGAAGAAGACCTCCTGATCGGAATCGGCTTCCCTCGGTACACTGCCCGAACCTTGCAAGCTTTGCAGTTTTCCCGCAGCCGGGGGGTGCCCACCCTGGCTCTGACGGATTCTGGGGCCTCTCCCTTGGCCGGGGAAACGGATCTGTGTTTATTCGCCTCCAGCCGTCTGCCGTCCTTTGTGGACTCCTTCACCGCGCCCCTCAGTCTGGTGAACGGCCTTCTAACCGCAGTGGGACAAACTGTCAAGGAACAGGCTTCCCAACGGTTGTCCAAGATGGAGGAACTGTGGGAAAGCGAGGGAATCTATCATCCCGGGGGAGAATAATCACCCAAAACAGCGGAAGGATATAACCCCTTCCGCTATTTTTTATCGATATGATATACTAAAACTATCCTTTGCTAACATCTTTTTCTTATTGTTGTCAGATCTTTTTTTCCATTTCAGGGAAGAGGGATTGTTGTACTTTATGGATGTCCTCATGGTATTTGTCATGAGTTAACCGGAACAGATCACGGAAAAGAGTGCCTGTGTCCCGCTCCAACAGATGAAGTCCCTCCCGGGTGATCCCGCCGGGTACTGCCACCCGTTCCTGGAGGCTCTTCAGTGTGAAATTTCCCTCCGTCAAGAGCTTTCCCAATCCTTGAGTCATCCGGGTGACAAGGGAGATCGCCGACTCCCGGGGAATGCCTGTTTCCTTGACTGCAGCATCTGCCATCTGCTCCAACAGGTTGGACAGAAAGGCGGGGGCACAGCAAGCCAGGTCGGAGGCGATCCGGGTGTGCTCCTCATCCACGAGGAGGGGGTGACTAATCGCGCTGAACAGGTCCCACAATTGTTCCCGTTCCTCCCGGTTCAGGCGGGAGCCGGGGATGAACAGGGAGTTTCCGGAACAGACGGCATTGGTGATACTGGGGACCACCTTGGCCACCTTTGCGGGAAGCCACTCTTCCAGGTCCCGGACCATCACCGGGCTGGTGATGGAGACGACGACTTGTTCCTCCCGGACCACATCTTGAATCTCTTCCAGCACTTTTCGGAATTCTCGGGGTTTAACACAAAGGAAAAAGCAGTCAGACTTAACAACGACTTCGCGGTTGTCCGCCGCCACCCGAAGTCCCGGAAACTCATCTGCCAGGCGTTCCGCCTTGGTCCGGGTCCGGTTGCTGACGAGGAGCTCGGAGGGTTGCAGTTTACCGGATCGAATCCAAGCCTCCACCAGGATGCGGCCCATACTGCCCGTGCCGATCACGCCGTGGGTCATCGTTCTCCCTCCCTGGAATGGCAGTTCCGTTTTGCTGCCGGTAACTTTCTATTCATCCATACGCCAAGGAAGCCGAAATATGATGGCATAAAGATCGGGAAGGAGGTAAAAGAATGTGGGATCAAGGGGGATGGACTCCGCGGGAAAAAGGATTGGCCGTGGCAGTGGGTGCATTGCTCCTTCTGTTGGCAGGAGTGGGAATTTCCCTGTGGGCCGGGGATGAAAAGCAGTCGGAGGCGGAGTTGCAACCCTACCCGCCGCCGTCGGAGACGGCGGTTCCCAAAGAAGAAGACAAAGGAGAGGAGCCGACAGAATTAGTAGTGGATGTGAAGGGGGAGGTGAAGCACCCGGGGGTTTACCGTCTCTCTCCCGGCGCTCGGGTGGAAGAGGCATTGGGCAAAGCCGGCGGGCCTTTGAAACGGGCGGATATGGATCGGGTCAATCTGGCCCAGCCTCTATCCGACGGAATGGCTCTCTACATTCCGGCCAAAGGGGAGGAGATTCCGCCGGGTGTAACTGCGGGAGCTCCGGTGACGAGTGGATCCGGAGGGGAAGCGGGTCAAACGGTCAATGTCAACACTGCTTCCGCGGAAGAACTGCAACAGCTGAGCGGCATCGGCCCTTCCAAAGCGGAGGCGATCATTCGTTACAGGGAGGAGAACGGCTCCTTCACCTCTGTCGACCAGCTCACCGAAGTCCCGGGGATCGGGGAGAAAACATTGGACCAGTTGCGGGATCAAGTGACAGTGCAATGAACCATCGATTATGGAAGTCTGCCGTGGTCCTGAAATAAGAGCAAGTCGGGAGACGAAAATGTCTGCCCGGCTTTTTTGTGTTCAATGGATAGCTCCGCCCAGGCCAAAAATGGTAGCGATCACCAAGAGGAAGATCAAAAGACGCCCCGGACCGAAGCGATAACCGCCACTGTATCTGCCGTGAGGCAATGATGCCTTTTTGGGGAGGTGAGATCAGCCTATACTATTTTTCAAGCGGACAAGGGAGAAGCGCTCATATAATCAATCCGGAGTAGACAGGCAAATTAAATGGAGGAAAAGACTTAGTTGGTGGCTGGAATGATTGCTCGGTTTTTCCATGGGTTTTCTCATTCGCCTATTATAAAAAAGGGCTTTTTTGGAACAATAGATTTGGACTTTATTTTCCGGGGGGATCCATGTTGACCATCAACGGGGAAGAGATTCAGATGAGGTATTACGAAAGCGGGGACGAAGGAGCCAAGACTTTGCCGGTATCCGTGGAGGAATGGGAGGAGCGGGCCAGAAAAAAGTTGGCGGCCGGTCCCTTCGGGTATGTGTACGGTGGGGCGGGTGCCGGAGACACCATGCGTGCCAATATCGAAGCCTTTCAGAAATACCGGATCCGGCCACGGATTTGTTGCGAGACCACCAAGCGCGATCTTTCCGTCACTTTGCTGGGGAAGCAGTTTCCTTTCCCATTTCTGCTGGCTCCGATCGGGGTTCTCTCCATCCTCCATCCCGCCGCGGAGTTGGCAGTGGCCCAGGCGGCGGCCAAACTGGGGGTTCCATATATCCTGAGTAATGTCTCCACCAAATCCATGGAAGAAGTGGCGGAAGCGATGGGGGATGCGCTGCGGTGGTTTCAACTGTATCCACCGATCAACAGGGAATTGAGCAAAAGCTTTTTGAAGCGGGCGGAAGCCGCCGGTTATTCCGCCATCGTGGTGACCGTGGATTCCACACTGCTTGGGTGGCGGGAGACGGACCTTGCCAATGTGTACCTTCCCTTTCTGACCGGACACGGCATGGGCAACTACTTCACCGATCCTGTCTTCCTTGCGGATCTGGAGGAACCGCCGGAGAAAAATCTGAAGGCAGCTGTTAAAAAAGCACTGGATGAAGGGAACAACACACACTTTACATGGAAGGAGCTGGAGTGGATGAAACAACAAACCCCCTTGCCTGTTTGGCTCAAGGGAGTGACGCATCCTGATGACGCCGTGTTGGCCGTGGAACACGGCGTGGACGGGATCATTGTCTCCAATCATGGAGGGCGGCAGCTGGATGGAGCGGTGGCGACCCTTGAGGTTTTGCCTTCCATCTGTGAAGCGGTCCGGGGAAAAGTCCCGGTAATTCTGGACAGCGGGGTCCGCAGGGGTGCGGATATCCTGAAAGCCATCTCCCTCGGGGCTGCGGCCACCTTGTTCGGTCGCCCCTTCGCTTATGCCTTGGCTGTCGCAGGTCAGGTGGGAGTGGAGTCAGTTCTTGAAAATCTGATTGCGGAAACGGAGTTGCAATTGGGGATCTCCGGGTGCGGTTCGATCCGGGAAGTGGACCGCTCCCTGGTGATGAAGGTAGAGGATTAATCCAATTCAGAGGGAATCTCCTTCTGATGGCCACTCTCCAATACTTCGGTGAAGATATTCTCCTGTTGTTGTTTTTTGGTGGTCTCTTTCGGCAGCTTTAAAATCTTTTCCAAATCTCCGATGGTTACCGGTTTTGCGTGACGCATCAATTCATATCCGAACTCCCCGTTCGCCTCGATCGTTCCTGTTTTTACATCGGCGAAGGAATGGATTCCCATATTTCTCATCCGTCCCTCCAGCCTGGTCGACAGACATCCGTAGCTTTTTTAGGTTTTCGGGTTGGATTTTCCCGTTTTTTATCACCACGGTGGCTTTACCCATGAACAATCTTTCCATCGTGTCAAATTTGATCGAGAGGAACTGAACCGTGACCAACAAAAAGACAAAGATGCACAGCACCAAGGCTGTTTTCCACCACATCTGTTCGGAAACCGCATGACCGATCATCGATGCCATGGCCAGGAGGGTGATCAGTTCCAATCCGGTCATCTCCGAAGCCGCTTTCTTTCCGGCGATCCGGATCAGAATGTATCCCACTGCCAAGATGGCAAAGGCTTGCCAAATGAAACCCATCGAATCCCCCTTTTTCGAAAATGGGCTTTTCCACCATTATCGCCAAAAGGGTGTTCATTTTTACGTGATGTTTTTATCAGATGTCACCAACGTCCGGGCCGGGCCATAGTCTGCATAAAGAGTGTCTCTTTGCAGGGATGGGGAACAAAAAAATGGCGGGGGAAGATGGTGCGATGGTTTACAGTGTCCTAACGATTTATTTGTGTTTGATCTTCTTGTTTTCAGCGATCTCTAAATTGATTCGGATCCGATCTTTTGTTGAATTGGCCCGGGCCTATGAAGTCCTGCCGTCCCCCTGGGACAGGATCTTCGCCTGTCTGTTGCCCTTTATAGAAATGGGGGCTGTCGTTCTTCTTCTGTTCCGGCAAACGAATGTGTGGGGGTTGTTGATCTTGGTGGGATTGTTGTCGGCTTTCGCCTGGGCCGTGGGGTCGGTGATCGGTTCCGGCAGAGTGATTACCTGCGGTTGTTACGGAAAATTTATGGATGCCAAGGCGGACGGGTTCACTCTCGTCAAAATCGCGTCTCTCTTTGTTGTTTGCATTGTGCTGATTTGGGGACAAACCCCAGGTGCCGGGATCGATGTCCGGGTCCTTCCATTCATTGTCGGTGCGATGCTGTTTCTGTTCACCCTGTTGGCCCAAAAAATATGGATGTCCCACCAAAACATCTTGGCCGGCCTGCAGAAAGGAGGAAAGCCATGAATGAAGTGTTGTTGTATTCCAACATTTTATTGTGGTTGGCGGTGTTGTTGATCGGGTTTACCCTGTTTATTATTTTCCGACAATTTGGTGAAGTCTATTTGAGCACGGGGGAAAGTATCGCCCGGGATGGAATCGCCATCGGGGAGCGGGCCCCCTCCCTGTCAAATCGCAAAGCCTGGAACGGGCAGCCGATCTCCTCCCATTTGGCAAAGCCGGTGCTTCTGGTCTTTCTCAGCCCCACCTGCAAGGCATGTATTGATCTAATTCCGGACTGGAATCAGGCGGTTCATCAACAACGGGAGATCCATTTCCGTGTCGTTCTGGTGGGGGACAGACAAAAATCGGAGAAAATCCTGAAGGGACGAACGCTGGAAGGAGAGATCATTCTGGATGAGGATCACAGCATTTTGGAGGAACACCGGATCCGGGTGACCCCTTTTGCCTTGATCCTGGATGAAGAGGGAGTGGTGCGGGGCAAAGGGCTCTGTAATGGCACCGGCCATATTGATAATCTGATCTCTTATCTGAAGAGTGAATCGGTGGCTATTTAAAAGTGTTGTAAATTCGTACTGGTCGGGCCGGTCGGGATGGGGTTTCACATGACCTTTTCGTTGTTCTGAACTGCCCAAGTCACTCCCTATGAAACCCAACCCTCCCTGCATGGCGTGACCGGGAAGCGAAACGACCCTGGGTGTAGGTATGATGACTTTTTCACAATACTTTCAGAGGAGGGAGGAAGATGACAAAATGGAGAAGGTTGTTCGCAGAGTTGCGGAGAAAATCGCCGGATCGGTGAACGGAAATGAAGAGCTGAAAGTGGTGATGACGAGTGCTTTTCAGTCTTTGATGAGATTTTCCAAGTGGCCCTTTTACACCTTGGCCGTCTCCCCCCGTTGGTGTGAGGCTACTCGGCCGGGGGACCGTTGCCATCCGCCCAATGGTCGTTTTTGCGGGGGTTGTCCCGATGTCAGCGGAAACAGCAAGTGCCCTGCAGGGTATCAAGTCTCCTATGCTTGGTGGAATCAAACCGGTTGTTGGTGTGAGACTTCATCATCAGTCACCCTAGTCTGTTGCGACTGCACTACGGAAAGCAACCCTTCTGTTCGCCATCCTACAGATGTGGCTGCGGCTGGGCCGTTCCCAGTGACATGCAGTAACCTGCGGGAGGTGAAATCATGACGGAGTTCTCGGAGTGGATCACCGCTGGAGGCGTGGCCGCTTCCCTGGCATGGATCGCCGGAATTACCACTTTTTCCACCCCTTGAGGGATCAACGTGACCCTGGCGGTCCATCCTCCCGGCGGGAGGGAATCCATCGGAGTCCTCAGCAAAAAAATTCTGATTTACACTGCTTCGCTGATGTTATCGGGTGCTTTGACAGGTTTTTTGTATTCGATTTTATTCTTTCTGATCGGAACTCTCTTGCCTGAACCGGTGAAAATCATGATCCTCTCCAGTCTTGCCTTTCTTTATATCCTTCATGAGGGGGGAATCTTCCGGCTGAAAGTTCCGCAGCATCATTGGCAGATTCCCTCCACCTGGGTCAACCGGGGGGATGGACGGGATCTGATGGTGTGGGGCACGGTCCTCGGGGCGGGAATTTTCACTTATATTCCCCATGTCAGTTTTTATATCTTGTACCTCTTCACCGGTTTTTTCATGAATCCCCTCATCGGAATCCCGATGGGAGCCCTCTACGGTTTCTCCCGCATGTTGCCAACCTGGGGCCTGGCCCTGGCTTCCCGGATGTCCGGGCGGCAGCGGGCTCTGGATCTCACCAGGGCGAAGGGGGTGAAGATTCTCAATCGTGGGCTGAATGGGATCGTGTTGATGATGACCTTGATCTATCTTGTCCTTCAAGCATAAAAAAGCCCCGGCGGGGGCTTTTGAAATCGGATTACTCCGCCAGGACGGAGCGGATGTGGTCGAGGGCCCAGTCCAGCTCTTCCCGGGTGATGGTCAGCGGTGGGGCAAAGCGGATGGTGTTCTCGTGGGTTTCTTTGCAGAGAAGACCGACATCCGCTAGGCGTTCACAGTAGGGGCGGGCGGGTTCATGCAGTTCCATTCCGATGAAGAGCCCTTTGCCCCGCACTTCCTTGATAGCGGGATTTTTGATCTTTTTCAGTTCATCCATGAAATGTTGTCCCAGTTCCCGGGAGCGTTGGACGAGGTTCTCCTCTTCCAGGACATCCATAGCAGCCACGGATACGGCGCAGGCCAGGGGATTGCCGCCGAAGGTGGAACCGTGGGAGCCCGGTTCAAACACGCCGAGGATCTCTTCATCGGCAGCCACGGCGGAGATGGGCATCACCCCACCGCCTAGGGCTTTCCCCATGATGTACATGTCCGGTTGAACCTGTTCCCAATCACAGGCGAAGAGTTGGCCGGTCCGTCCAAAACCGGTCTGGATTTCGTCGGCGATGAAGAGGACCCGGCTCTCTTTACAGATGGCGGCTGCCTCCTTGAGGTAGCCTTCCGGGGGTACGATCACGCCGGCCTCCCCCTGGATCGGCTCCACCAGAAAAGCGGCGGTGTTGGGGGTGATCGCCTGCCTCAGAGCTTTGGTGTCGCCGTAGGGGACGATTTTGATCCCCGGAAGCATCGGTCCGAAGCCCCGCTTGTATTCGTCGCTGGAGGAAAGGGAGACGGCAGTCATGGTTCGGCCGTGGAAGTTTTCCACGCAAGCAATGATTTCCGCTTGGTTATCAGGTACCTTTTTTATATCGTAGGCCCAGCGCCGGGCCGCTTTGACAGCGGTTTCAACCGCCTCCGCACCGGTGTTCATCGGTAAGACCCGTTCTTTCCCCGTGAGTTGAGCCACTTTTTCATAAAACCGTCCCAGTTGATCATTGTGAAAAGCGCGGGAGGTGAGGGTCACCTTGTCCGCCTGTTCCTTCAATGCCTGGATCAGTCTGGGATGGCGGTGACCGTGATTCAGGGCGGAATAGGCACTCAGCATATCCATATAGCGCTTGCCGTCAGCATCTTCCACCCAAACGCCTTCCGCCTTGGAGATGACGATGGGGAGCGGATGGTAGTTCCGGGCTCCGTATTTGTCTGTGAGGTGGATCAATTCTTGGTTTCGTGACATCGGTATCCTCCTTTTTCTTGCGCTCTTCCCGTCGCCTCGCCGGACAACGGGGTTCCATTTCCAAGTGTACCATCAAGACCCCGATATAAGAAGGTTTCCCGGCAAAACGGATAAACATTGGCTGGCATTGTTAATCATGCATTCGTCAAATTGGCTGTTGACGAAGCTGAAAACCCCCAGTATAATAAAATACAAGTTTTCAGACTGGAATAACTCCATAAACATTGAAAAGACGCTCTTATCAAGAGAGGCGGAGGGACGAGCCCGATGAAGCCCGGCAACCCCGGTCATTCAATACCGGAAGGTGCCAATTCTTGCAGAGCCTCAGAGGCTGCTGAGAGATAAGAGAAGGGTCTGTTTTGTGTGTGAACAAAGCCTCTTCTCTCATCGGGAAGAGGTTTTTTAATTCCTGAGGAGGCGATTTTTGTGAGTGAAAGGGAGCGTTCTTTTCGTCCTGAAACCTTGGCGGTCCATGCCGGACAGGAACCTGATCCCGTGACCCGTTCCCGGGCGGTGCCGATCTACCAGACCACCTCCTACACTTTTGACAACACCGACCATGCGGCTAATCTCTTTTCCCTGGCGGAACCGGGAAATATCTACACGAGAATCATGAATCCGACCCAGGATGTGTTTGAGCAGCGAGTGGCAGCCTTGGAAAGGGGAGTCGGGGCACTGGCGGTCAGTTCCGGTCAAGCGGCGATCACGTATTCCATCCTGAACATCGCCAAAGCCGGGGATGAGGTGGTGGCTTCCAGCAGCCTGTACGGTGGAACCTACAATCTGTTCCGTCACACATTGCCCAAATTGGGTATTCAGGTGAACTTTGTGGACCCCTCAGAGCCGGAAAATTTCAAACAGGCGATCACCGGGAGGACGAAGGCGGTCTTTGGGGAAACCATCGGGAATCCCAAGGGAGATGTGTTGGACCTGGAGGAGGTGGCAATGGTGGCTCATGAAGCGGGGGTTCCGTTGATTGTGGATAATACCTTCGCCACGCCCCACCTGTTGCGCCCGATCCAATTCGGTGCGGATATCGTCGTCCATTCAGCCACCAAATTTATCGGCGGTCACGGAACCTCCATCGGCGGTGTGATTGTCGATTCCGGAAAATTCGACTGGAATAACGGAAAATTCCCGGGACTGGTGGAGCCGGATCCCAGTTATCATGGGATCTCCTATTCAGAGGCTCTCGGTGAACAGGCTTATATCGTCAAAGCCCGGGTCCAGCTTCTGCGGGATCTGGGGGCCGCACTCTCCCCCTTTAATGCATTTCTGTTGCTTCAGGGATTGGAGACCCTTCATCTGCGGATGGAGCGACACAGCGACAACGCCCTGAAGCTGGCCCGCTGGTTGCAGGAACATGAGGCAGTCGACTGGGTGAGCCATCCCGGCCTGCCGACTCATCCCGATTATGACAAGGCGAAGAAGTATCTGCCCAAGGGACAGGGAGCTATTTTCACTTTTGGCATCAAGGGTGGAGTAGAAGCGGGGCGCCGTCTGATCGATAACTTGGAACTCTTTTCCCATCTGGCCAACGTGGGGGATGCCAAATCTCTGGTGATTCATCCGGCCAGCACCACCCACCAGCAGTTGACGGAAGAGGAGCAACAGGCTGCCGGAGTCAACCCGGAGTTGATCCGCCTTTCCGTCGGCATTGAAGCGGTGGAAGATCTAATCGCGGATTTGGATCAAGCCTTGAAAAAAAGTCAGCACCCGGTACAGATGTGAGTGTGTTTCTTTTCCATCTGCAATGGCAGTGGCAAGGGAGGAGGAAGGATGCACAAGGAGACGATTCTCGCCCAGATGGGGAATCATCGGGAGCGGGAGACGGGAGCGATCAGTTTTCCCGTATACCACTCCACCGCTTATCGACATCCCGGCCCTGGCCGAAGCACTGGATTTGATTATACCCGGACCGCCAATCCCACCCGGTCGGTGCTGGAAGAGGCGATCGCCGAATTGGAAGGGGGCGATGCCGGATTTGCCTGCAGTTCGGGAATGGCGGCGGTTCAGACGGTGATGGGGTTATTTTCCCAAGGAGATCACCTGATTGTCTCCCTCGATTTGTACGGGGGGACCTATCGCCTGTTTGAGCGGGTGTTGGTGCACCTCGGTCTCTCCTTCAGCTATGTGGATCTGCGGGATTTGCGGGCGGTGGAAGCGGCGGCGACTCCACAGACCCGGGGGATTTTTATCGAGACACCGACCAATCCCCTGATGCGGGTGACGGATCTGACCGCTCTCTGCCGAATGGCCCGGGACAAGGGGTGGCTTTCCATCGTGGATAACACCTTTATGACCCCTTATTGTCAGCAGCCTTTGTTGAAAGGGGCGGATGTGGTGGTCCACAGTGCCACCAAGTATCTCGGTGGTCATAACGATGTGTTGGCGGGACTGATTATCACCGCGACCCCTGCGTTGTCAGAGCGTGTGGGTGAGCTGGTAAATACGCTGGGGGCAGTACTCGGGCCTCAGGAAGCATGGCTGTTGATGCGGGGGATGAAAACCTTGGCCCTCCGGATGGAAAAGCATCAGGAAAATGCGATGGCCATTGCCCAGTACCTGTCCACCCATCCTGCTGTGGATCAAGTGTATTACCCGGCTTTTTGCCCCGGAGAGCGCAAGGTGCAGGAAGGGCAGGCTACGGGATATGGCGGGATGCTCTCCTTCCGCGTACAACAGAAGGAAATGGTGTCTCCATTCTTGTCCAATCTAGGGTTGGTCTCCTACGCGGAAAGTCTCGGCGGAGTGGAAAGCCTGATTACTCATCCGGCCACCCAGACCCATGCTGACCTGCCGGAGGAGATTCGGAGACGGACAGGAGTTTGCGACCGGTTGTTGAGGATGTCTGTCGGAATCGAACATTTGGAAGATCTCGTCGGAGATCTGTCCCGCGCTTTGAATCACGCCCGGGTGGTCGTATGAGGGGCGAAAGGAGGAGAGTGGGATGAAATTTGCAACCCGGCTTCTGCATAACGGAAATGAAATCGACCCCGAGACCGGGGCGGCCAGCATTCCTCTTTATCAAACATCCACTTTTCATCAATCGGACCTGGATCATCCAGGTTCTTACGATTACGGACGCTCCGGCAACCCCACCCGTCATGCGTTGGAACAAACTTTGGCGGAACTGGAGGGAGGGTGCCGGGGGTTCGCCTTCGCCTCGGGGATGGCTGCCATTTCTACGGTTCTTCTCCTGTTTTCCGAAGGGGATCGCTTGATTGTCTCTGAGGACTTGTATGGAGGAACCTACCGTCTGCTGACCAAAGTGCTTCCCCGACTGGGAATTCGGGCGGATTTTGTGGATACTACCGATCTGGATCGGGTGGAGGCGTCGATCGGGCCCGATACCCGGGGGATCTATATAGAAACCCCTTCCAATCCCACGCTCAAAGTGACCGATCTCAGGGGGGTGTCCAGGCTGGCCAAGGATCACGGGTTGCTCACCCTGGTGGACAACACCTTTCTAACTCCTTGTCTTCAGCGTCCTCTCGAATGGGGAGCGGATTTGGTTATTCACAGTGCCACAAAGTTTATCTCCGGTCACAGTGATGTGGTGTCGGGAGCGGTGGTGGTGAGAGAGAAAGAGTTGGCCGAAGAGATCGCATTTTTGCAAAACACCCTCGGCTCGATCCTGGGAGTGCAGGATTCCTGGCTCACCCTGCGGGGGCTGAAAACCTTAAATGCGCGGATGGCGGCGGCGGAAGCTGCCGCGGACCGGATCGCCCGGGAGCTGGGACGGATTCCGGAGGTTCGCCAGGTTTATTACACCGGGTTGGAAGACCACCCTGGACATCGGTTGCAGGCGGCTCAGGCCGATGGTCACGGAGCGGTCCTTTCATTCGACCTGGGGAGTGAAGAAATGTCCCGAAAGGTCCTCTCCCGTGTTCAGTTGCCCTTGGTTGCTGTCAGTTTGGGAGCGGTGGAAAGTATTCTTTCCTGGCCGGCTCGGATGTCCCATGCTGCTATGCCTCGGGAAGAACGGTTGAACCGGGGAGTCACCGACGGTCTTCTCCGCCTGTCTGTGGGTCTGGAAGATCCCGGGGACCTTCTGGAGGATCTGGAGGGGGCCATCCGGGGACGACGGATTGTCTCCGCCGGTATGGAAGGGCGGGCCTCAGTCTTGTGACCGCTTATTTCTTTCTCCGGGATCTTCCTGAAATAACCGCCCATCCAAATCGGATTCGGGCGGTTTTTGTCTGTTTCGGAATCATGTAAAATAGATGGGAATCAGAAAAGGAAAGGGAGCATCCATACTCATGACGATCAAATCCGATAAATGGATACGAAGAATGGCAACCGAACAGGGAATGATCGACCCCTTCGTTGACAGCAATGTGGGCAAAGGGGAAGCGATCAGCTTCGGTTTGTCCAGTTACGGCTATGACCTTCGCGTGGGAGACGAGTTCAAGATATTCCACAATGCCCTGATGCCGGTGATCGATCCGAAGGCGATCAGTGCCGACTCCTTTCTTGACTACAAAGGGGATGTTTGTATTATCCCGCCCAACTCCTTCGCTTTGGCCACCTCTGTCGAGTATTTCCGCATTCCGGAAAATGTGCTCGCGGTTTGTGTGGGCAAATCCACTTATGCCCGCTGCGGGATCATTACCAATGTGACTCCTTTTGAACCGGGGTGGGAAGGGCATGTGACCCTGGAGATCTCCAACACCACCCCGCTGCCGGCCAAGATTTACGCCAATGAGGGGTTGTGCCAGGTGCTGTTCTTCGAAAGTGATGAAACCTGTGAAGTCTCCTACAAGGCGAAAAAGGGAAAATACCAAAACCAGCGCGGTATCACCCTGCCACGGATTTGAAACCGGGAGAGAAACGGAAGCTGTGGGTGCGAAAAACCTTGGCTTCCGTTTTTGACTCCGGGATTGTTCAAGAAATATTCAAACAGTAGGCAGTGCAAAGAGAAAAAATTATATTAAAATAAATGCACATGAAAATGACACCTCAACTTCGGGGTCAATTTTCGAAATATTTATTTCAAACAGGAGGTTTTCATCCAGTATGGCAAAATACAGAGCAAGATACGTTTTTGGCGGAACCAAATCCGGAGAGGTTCTGGACCAGCTCCAACCCGGTGATGAGCTCTCTCTGATCGGGGCCTTCGGCAAGGTGAACCAGCTGAAGATTCTGGAGAGTTATCGGTATAACAACCGACAGGTGTATGTGACGGATGGGATGGGTCTGATCTATGCCGATGAAGTGGTCCCGGTCAGCCTGCCCACCTGGAAGAAAGGGGAAGTTTCCCGACAACCTCAAGTGGTTTAAGGTGTGGGCAACTCCATTTTGCGATGGACCGGGGGAAGCGGTTATCCCCCCTCCCGCGGCTTAACACCGCCCGCTGAATCCGATTCAGCGGGCGGTGTTTGTGAGGGGATCAATTCCGGCGGAAATAGCCCATTACATCCACAGTCTGGGTGATGTTGACAAAGGCCTGGGGGTCAGCTTTCCGGATGACCCGCTTTACATCTTCCAGTTCATAGCGGGTAATCACAGTGAAAAGAACTTTGCGTTTCTCCGCTGTGTACGCCCCTTCCGCATCGATCACGGTGATCCCCCGGACAAAGTTGGCCAACAGTTTTTTCTTGATGGCCTCTCCTTTGTTGCTGATGATCATCAGAGTCAGTTTCACATGACGGGTGTGCACCGAGTCAATCAGTTTGCCGGAGGCAAAGATGGAGATCATGGTGTACAGAGCCCGATCCCAATCGAAAATAAAGCCTGAAACAAAGACAACGACGGCATTCATGCCGAAGATCAGCTCCCCGAGAGGGAACTCTTTTTTCTGGTTCACCACCATCCCGATGATGTCGAATCCGCCTGTGGAAGCGCCGGAACGAAAGATCAGACCGGTGGCTGCACCCACGATCACGCCTCCGAAAACGGAAGAGAGAATGGCATCGTCAGAGATCCCGCTCACCGGGATCCATTGCATGCTGATGGAAGTGACACCCACCGACAACAAACTGTAGGCGATAAACCTCTTTCCCAATCGGAAATAGCCCAAGAGGAGGATCGGGATGTTCAGCAGGAAGATGATGACTCCGGTGTTGAAAGGGGTACGCAAACCCAGGATCATGGCAATCCCGGACACCCCCCCGCTCAGGATTTCCTGGGGCAACAGAAACATATTGAAGGCGAAACCGATCAAGGCGGACATCACAATGATTGTGACAATCTCGACCAGACGGCGCAACAAGGCGCATGGCCTCCTCTCGTTCAAATGGTGATCTAGGCACTCAGCCAAAATGATCTCGGAGAATCCCGCCGGACTGGAATCCCGTTGAGAGGGGATTCGAACCACCCAGGGTGGGGTGCGTGACGGAAAGCCTCTTCAGGGGTACATATCCCTATTTCATGCTACCACCGGATTCACCTCTGCCGCAATCGGTTTTCTCGCAGGTGCCACGACTGGAAGCGTCGCCTCAATTCTTCCAGGGTGATCCTGGAAGGATCAGCAAGGATCCAGTCGGCTTCCGGAGTGAGTTTGCAAAAGCAGATACCGACAACGAACGTGCGGCCTTCCGGATGGACGGATCGGGTTTTCCCTTCTTCAGTCTGCCGTATCCGACAGCGTCGAACTTTGAATGGAGAAACGGCAGCTTATCCACTGTCCCGGAAACTCCGGCAAAGGAAAGCCGGCCTTCATGCTCCCGTAATCCCGCGAAACGGTGAACGCTGAAAAGCCAAGCCCCAGACATAGCTGCGGTATGGATCTATCCTCCACATTTTGGTTATAAATATCCAGATTCATCCGGGGGATTCTGGGGTTCAGGGTTCGTGGAATTCAAAATTCCACCTCTTTTCCTCTCGTCTGAACCGGTGGGATAGTAAAAAATATGGCCAGTAACAGGTTCACCTGTTTCAATACCTTGTGTCTGTACATCAGCGAACAATTTATCCTTCCTTCGTAATACTCCAGCTTCTCGGGATCGATGGGTTAAATCGGTTTCTCTTTCCATGAATATCCCCCCTCTTTCGGTTGGTTGCGTTCTTGCAACTCCCGAGATTCTTTTGACGGGAAAAAACGTTTTCCACAAGATAAAAAAGATTTTTGATTGCTGCATCGTCCCGCCGCCATTATACTACTGAAGCCGGATTCTATCCTGTCTCTTCATGTGATAGGATAACAGAGGACGGAGTCCAGTGGGCAGGTCGGGTGTGGAAGTTGGGGGGGGCTGGGGGGGCATGGTTCATTTTGGGTTCACATTTTTACAACTGCCATCTCTCCGGAATTTCCTACATATGATACAATATTTCTCAGAGCTGAAGGAGGGTTGAGCGGTGGCGAGGCAAGATAAATCCCGTTCGGACAGAGGACGGGAAGAGTCATCGGCGGGCAAACCCGCAGGACGGATGCGAAAAGTGTGGAAAGGAATCCTTTTCACATCTTTGGTACTTATTACATTAATTGCAGTGGGAAGTGTGGCCACAGTGGGGGCTGCCGCGGGTTATGTGGCGTCCTTGGTCAAAGATGAACCAGTCAGGGACAAAGAAGAAATTAAGGTGAAGATCACGAGTTGGACTCAGACCAGTCACGCTTATTTCCGTGATGGAACCCCCATCGGGAAATTGAGTGGAGGGGAAGACCGGAAAGTGGTGACGACGAAGGAGGTCAGTCCCCTCCTGATCGACGCTTTGCTTTCCACCGAAGACCGGGAGTTTTACACTCACAACGGGATTGTTCCCAAGTCCCTGATGCGGGCGGGGTACCAGATGGTTTCCGGAGCGGAAATACAGACCGGGGGAAGTACGATCACCCAGCAGCTGGTCAAAAATCTTTTTCTCGACTACAGACAGCGCAACATGGACCGCAAAGCCAAGGAAATCTTTCTGGCGATGCGGATGGAGCGGCTGTTCAGCAAAGAAGATATCCTGAATGCCTATCTCAACAGCGTTTACTTCGGAAAGAACGTCAGCGGCCGCAATATGTTGGGAGTCCAGGCGGCGGCCAAGGGGATTTTCGATGTGGATGCGAAGGATCTCAATCTGCCGCAGGCCGCCTATATTGCGGGCATGGTGCAGCGCCCCAACGCCTACAACCCATTCCGCGGCGAGAAGAATCTGGAAAACGGCAAAAGGCGGATGAAGCAGGTTCTTCGAAATATGGTGGAGAATGGAAAGATTTCCGAAGCGGAATACCGGAAAGCGGCCGCTTACGATGTGAAGGGTGCGATCAAAACCAAGGATGATACCGCGATCGCCTTCCGCAAGTATCCTTTTATCACTATGGCAGTGGAGGAAGAAGCGGCCAAGGTTTTGATGAAGGTGGACGGGAAAGACGCCAAGAAGCTGAGCAAACAGGGAAAATACCGGGACACACTGGATAAATACCAACAGAAAGTGTTGACCGGCGGCTATAAGATCACCACCACCCTGGATGAGAAGCTGTACAATGCGATGAACGAGGCGTCCCGTAACACTCCCTTTGCCGACAGCAAAGAGGAGGTGGGTGCGGTTCTGCTCGATGTCAAAACCGGGGGTACCCTGGCTTTTGTCGGGGGCCGGGATTATAACAAGAATCAGAAAAACCACGCTCTGGACATGCAACGACAACCGGGATCATCCATCAAACCGCTTTTGGACTTCGGTCCGGCCCTGGACCGGGGAGTCATCTCTCCCGACTCGATCATCATTGACGAACCACTGAGTGCCGGTGGCAAAACGTATCGAAACTATACCCATCGGTATGACGGTGCCATGACGGCCCGTGAAGCATTGGCAAAGTCAATAAACATTCCGGCGATCAAAATGTTACGCTCCATCGGCATTCAGACGGGATTCAAATATCTGCGCAAGATGAACTTCCCCATTCATGAATATGACGGTGAATCTTCCGCTATCGGCGGGTTCACCTACGGCTTCGACGTGCAACGGATAACGGCAGGTTATGCCATGCTGGGGAATCAGGGAAAATTCAACGAACCGTACATGATCAGCAAGATTGAGGATTCCAATGGAAAAGTGATTTATGAACACAAGAGCGAACCGGTGCAGGTCCTCTCCCCCAGGGCGGCCTATTGGACGACAGACATGCTCAAGGATGTGGTCCGGAAAGGAACCGGTACCCTGGTTGGCAAGAGCTTTCCGGGATACCATCTGGCGGGGAAAACGGGAACAACCAACTCCACCAAGGATGTTTGGTTTGTCGGATATACGCCGGATGTGGCTCTGGGAGTCTGGACCGGTTATGATTATCCCAAAAGGATTCCCAATGACAAACGGGCGAGATATGTCTGGATCAATCTGTTCCGGGCGGCAGTCAAAACCGATCCCAAGCTGATCAGCGGTGCAGGCTTCCCGGCCCAGCCTGCATATCCCTTCAAATGTTACGAATGTAACCGGGTCAAGAAAGAGGAGAAAAAAGAAGAGAAAGAAGAGAAGCGGGAGGGACAGACAAGTCAACCCTCCGCCCCTCAACAGCCTTCGAACCAGAGGGAAGAGCAACGTGATAGGCCTCCCGGGAACGAAGGAGACAATGGGCATGGACAACCGGGAACCCCCAACCCTCCCCCGAATGAGGGAGACCCCCAGTCCACAGATTAAAACAGAAACTGAACCCCCGTCACACGGACGGGGGTTTTACATTGTATAAAAGTGATCATAAAAAAGGGAATTGTCATTTTTTGTGGAAATATTGCACCATCTGTATTTTGGAAAGGTTGTGACTTGATGAAGCGGCCTTTCTTTGTGTTGGCTTTGGGGTGGGCCTTCGGGATTGGTCTGGGACAGTGGTGGGGTGGCACATGGCTGGTTTGGGGAGGCTTGGGCGGAGCGGTGCTGTTGGTCGGGGGGATCGGGTACTACTGGCGGATGCGGGGGTTGGTTTTAACCCTCTTTTTCGCAGGATGCTTTTTGGGAGCGGCTCACTTTCGGGGAGTCGATGTGAACAATCGCTCCCAAATTCCTGTTCCTGCAAACTCCTCAGTTCAAGCGGTGGTGGAAGGGAGAATGGACACTCCGGCGAAAGTGGACGGGGATCGGGTTGAGCTGGCGATTCGCAGTCAGCGTGTCCGGTTGGGACAACGGGAACTGAATGTGGAGGAGAGGATTCAATTTCAATTCCGCCTTCGCAATCCAGGAGAGAAACAGGCTGTTCTCCGTTTGGGGCGGGGGACGGAGATTGTGACCACCGCAAAGTTGACACGGCCGGATCCTCCACGCAATCCGGGGGCATTTGACTATCGCGGCTATCTCCGCCGACAGGGAATTCATCTGTTGGGAGAAGGGAATCTCCGGGATGTCCGAATCTTGTCTGAAACTTTTTCCATCCGGAGGCAACTGGACCGGTTGCGGGACCGGTTGGAAGAGCGATTGGACCGTCTCTACCCTTCGGATCATGCGGGGTTGATGAAGGGGATGCTTCTTGGAGACCGGGAGGCGGTTCCATTTGAAACGGAAGAGAATTTTCGCTCTCTCGGCTTGGTGCATCTGCTGGCCATTTCAGGTCTTCATGTGGGGGTGTTTGTGGGTTGTTTGTATGGGATTCTCACATGGGTCGGAGTGACAAGGGAGAAAACGGCGTTTATCTGTCTCCTGTTTCTCCCCTTCTATGCAATGTTGACCGGGGCTGGCGCACCGGTGATTCGGGCGGCGGTGATGGCCGGGATGGGTCTGGTGGCGGTGATCCTGAACAGGTGGAAAGACAGTCTCTCCTTCCTCGGGCTGGCGGCACTGGTGATGTTGTGGTGGAATCCGTATCAGTTGATGGAGGCAGGGTTTCAACTCTCCTTTATGGTCACAGGTGCCCTGTTGGTGGCGACGGGTCCCTTGAGCCGCCGGATTCCCACCCCCTGGCCCCGTTTCAATCAGCTGATGGCGGTCACGCTGATTGCTCAGATGGCATCATTTCCCTTGCTTATTTACCACTTTCACGAATTTTCCCTTCTCTCCTTTGCAGTAAATGGGATTGTCGTCCCGGTGATGACCGCTTTGGTCATCCCTCTGGGCATGCTCTCTCTGGTCATGGGACTGTTTCATGTCACCCTCGGTTTTTGGCCAGCCTGGATCAGCTCAAAACTGCTTTCAGGAGTTCAGTATCTTTTATCTTTCCCGGCGTCCTGGACAGGGTTTCGCATCCCCTGGGCTCCTCCGTCGGGGATGTGGATGGCCGGATATACCGGTTCCGTCCTTTATCTTTTGTGGGCTTGGAGTGGAGGGGGGCTGCGGCGGGCCCGGCACGGTGGGTTGTCCTGGATGATCGCCATCGTGGTGGTGATCGCTTCTCTCCCAGGATCTGTTGGCGGAGATCGGGAGTTGCGGATCACTTTTATCGATGTGGGACAGGGGGATGCCACCCTGATCGAAACGCCGGGTGGCCGGGTGATTCTGGTGGATGGAGGTGGGACGCTGCCTTGGCAAAAAGAACCCTGGCAAAAGCGACGGAAGGAGTTTGAAGTGGGAAGAGATGTCTTGGTCCCCTATCTGAAATACCGGGGAATCCGTCGCGTGGACTGGATGGTGATGACCCATGGGGACGCGGATCACATCGGCGGGTTGCGAGCAGTGGTTGAGGAGTTGACAGTAGTGAGGGTGTTGCGTAACCCATTGCCTCCGGGGACTGGATTGGAAGGGGAATTGATGGGGACGTTGTTCCGACGAGGGATCCCGGTCACCGTTTCCAAACCGGGAACATGGTGGGAGCCGGAGCCGGGAATCCGGTTGCAGGTTCTCCATCCCCCGGTGGCAGATCCAAAACCCCGATCTGATAACGAGGCTTCTGTCGTCCTTCTGTTGACGGCTTTCGGACATTCCGTCCTGTTGCCCGCGGATCTGGAGGAATCGGGAGAGCAGGAAATTTTGGAGCGCTGGCAACTGCCGCGGATCGATTTTTTAAAGGTGGGTCACCATGGGAGCCGGACCTCCACGGGAGAGAAGTGGCTGGAGACCCTCCGTCCCCGGGAGGCGATCATCTCTGTCGGCAGGGGAAATCGTTTCGGCCATCCGGCTCCCGAAGTGGTGGACCGTCTGAAAGTGCGAGGGATCCGCCTGTGGAGGACTGATCAGCACGGGGCAATCATCCTCCGAATCCGTCCGCAAGGGGTGAAAGTGGAGTCGATGATTCCCCACTCACAGGGATGCCGGCGGGAGAAACTCAGGATATAATAAGGTGGAAAGTTCGGACTACAGGAAAGGGGATTGATCCATCATGATCATTGTGACAACAGAAAGTATACCCGGACGCAGAATTCGGGAAGTGAAGGGATGGGTCAAAGGAAGTACTGTGCAGGCAAAACACATTGGCAAGGATATCTTGGCCGGATTGAAAAATCTCGTGGGTGGAGAGATCAGCGACTATACCGAGTTGCTCACGGAGGCCCGTCGGGTCGCCATTCAGCGGATGACCCAGGAGGCGGAAGAACTGGGGGCTGATGCGATCGTCGCCGTCCGTCTGCAGACTTCTGCAGTGATGGATGGTGCTTCGGAGATCATCGTATATGGAACGGCCGTGGTGACAGAACCGGTGACAGATTAGATGTGAGATGAATCGTCATGAAACGCTCTTCGGTCTTCGAGTGAATTGTTCTGGCTGGATCCTTTGGGTGAGGTCGTTCCTGTCTGAGTGATTGGAAATCTATATTATAGGAATAACTTGAAAAAAGCCGATTCCTTTGTGACCGGGAACGGCTTTTTTAGTTATGAATCCGGTACTGCTTTGAACCTGAACATTATCGTAATTCAAAGTTGAGCCGGCTCTGGAAGCGTTGTGAAAAAATTGTCACAGGGAGAGTTGAGTTACATATGAAGCGTCTTTGGTTCATCAGAACCAATGAAGCGGAATGTGAATCCCAATCCCGGCCGACCTGGCCAGCACTGATTCACAATGCTTCTGGGCCCATCAGTTCCGACTTGATCCTGTACAAACAATTGTTTATCATATAAACAGTTGTTTGTAAAACGGAGGGATATCCATGAGGGTGTCATTGTCACAGAAGGAGAAGCAGGTTTTGGAACTGATTCGGAAAAATCCCTTTGTGACACAGCAGGAACTGTCCAACCAGCTGGGCCTGTCCCGATCAGCGGTGGCCGGTCATGTCTCCAGCCTGACCCGAAAAGGACAGATAGTTGGGAGAGCCTATATCCTTCCTGAACGGAAGGGGCTGGTCTGCATCGGAGGGGCCAATGTGGATCGTAAGGTCCGCCTCCACGCCCCTCTCCGTCCGGGAACTTCCAATCCGGTGAGGGGCATGCGCACTTTTGGGGGGGTGGCCCGCAACATTGCTGAAAATCTGGCGCGAGCCGGAGTGGAAGTCTCCCTCCTCACCGCTGTCGGAGAGGACCGGGACGGGGAGGCGATTTTGGATCACTGCCGGGAGTTCGGTGTAGATGTCAGCTTATCGACCCGGTGGTCCGGGTATGAAACCGGCAGTTATACGGCGGTGTTGGAACCGGGAGGGGAGATGGCTCTCGCTTTGGCGGATATGGAAGTATTGGATCAGATCGTCCCCTCTCTGCTGGAGCGGTTGTGGCCGAGGATCCGTTCTGCGGAAACTGTGGTCGCTGATACCAACCTGCCGCCGGAGACTCTGGCGGTGCTCATCCAACGCTGTCGGGAGGATGAATTGGATCTTGCTATCGTTCCGGTGTCAGTTCCAAAGGCGGACCGGCTGCCGCAAGATCTCACCGGCGTGACGGTGTGGGTCGGCAATGCGGATGAAGCGGCGGCAACCATCGGAGCCGGGATCCGGAGGGAGGAGGATGGAATGGAGGCCTGCCGGATGCTCCGGCAGCTGGGCATTCGAAATGTGGTCCTCACCCGGGGGGCGGCTGGAATTCTTTATGCCGGTGAAGGAAATGTCGAAGGGAGGCTGGAAAGCCCGGTGGTGGAGGTGGTGGATGTCACCGGAGCGGGGGATGCTTTTGCCGCAGGGGTGATCGGCAGTCTCCACCTGGGGAGCGGATTGGAAGATGCCTGCCGCAGGGGCCTCACTTTTGCCAAAGCAACATTGGAAACGGAAGCAAGTGTCGCCCCAGGTCTCGGAGAGGGAATCTGGAACGAAGAGGGAGGAAAAAAACGATGAAAATCCAAAACCGACTGGAATTCACCCCCGAAGTGCATCAGGCTTTAGCCACCGGAAAACCGGTGGTTGCCTTGGAGTCGACCATCATTTCTCATGGGATGCCTTATCCTGAGAATGTGAACACGGCAAAAGCGGTGGAAGAGATTGTCCGCAGCCGTGGTGCGGTCCCTGCCACCCTTGCCATTTTGGGCGGTAAGGTGAAGGTGGGGCTGACCGAAGCGGAGTTGGAACACCTGGCTCACAGTAAGGATGTGCTCAAGGTGAGCCGCCGGGATCTGCCCTACGTGATCTCTGCGGGAAAAGACGGGGCGACGACGGTGGCGACCACGATGATCCTGGCGGAATGGGCCGGGATCGATGTGTTTGTCACCGGAGGGATCGGAGGTGTTCACCGGGAAGGGCAGAACACTCTGGATATCTCTGCCGATCTGAATGAATTGTCCCACACCGATGTGGCGGTGGTTTGCGCCGGGGCCAAATCGATCCTGGATATCGGATTGACCCTGGAATACCTGGAAACCCACGGGGTTCCGGTCGTCGGGGTGGGGACGGAGGAGTTTCCCGCTTTTTATTCCCGCCGTTCCGGTTTTTCTCTGGATGTTTCACTGAAGACCACCGGGGAAATTGCCCGCCTGATCCATACCAAATGGTCCTTGGGGTTAAAAGGCGGAGTGGTGGTGGCCAACCCGATTCCCGAGGAAGACGCTCTGGATGCCGATGAGATGGACGACATCATCCGACGAGCTCTCGCCGAGGCGGAGAAACAGGGGATCACAGGGAAGGAGGTTACCCCTTTCCTGTTGGATGAGGTGAAAACCATGACAGGCGGGGCCAGCTTGCAGGCCAATATCGCCCTGGTGAAACACAATGCCCGGGTGGGAGGGGATCTGGCTGTTCAGTTGGCCGCTTTGAGTCGTTCCTGACCTGTCCCAAAAGTGGCACCCTCTCCTGGTATTCTGATGATGGAACTTCGCACAGCTTTCACTCTGCTTTTGCGACCGGCGGCACCGGTTGCCTTTTTTAACGGACCCGGGACAGTGCCATGAGCAAAAAGCCCCGCCAACAGATGGATCCGGTCCGTACCGAGGTGTGAAGCATGAGAGGAAGGAGAAGATGTCAAACGGTCCACCATCCACTTCGAACTCCTCCCCAAGGCTGTGGATGAACTGGGAGAAAGGACGTCGGAAACCCTGACGGGACTTTCCCTATAGGTGCAATGTGCGTGTCAGAACACGATCCTCCCCACTTAAAATACGGATAATGAATACATTTGAGCCTTCTTTCTTTCGCCGATCGTGTAAAACAACCGGATCCGGACAAATAAGCAGAGTGCGCTGGCAAGAATCTGCACCCCCTTGTCCGGAACCTCCACCGGAATCCCCTTTGACTTTGCTACTGCTCCCCTTCCCTTCCGAGGATCGGGGACTTTTCTCTGTGATACAATGGACGGGAACAGGAATGAAGCGGAGATTTGGCAAAAGGCGGGATGGTGGAGTGAGGTTCGAAATCCATTGCAACTTTTGGTGGCATGGATCCGTCAATTCTGCCAGGAGGGATGGATTTGCTCGAGGGGGATCAGGTACGGCGGGCCCAGGATGGAAACCGGGAAGCCCTGGTCGGATTGCTGAAAGAGCTGGAAGGACCGGTCTATCGTACAGCTTTGTATATGTTGGGAAATCAGCAGGATGCCCTGGATGCGGCTCAGGAGGCACTTCTCCGTATTTATCGAAACCTACCCGGTTACCGGTTTGAAGCGAAGGTGGAAACTTGGGCGCAACGGATCGCACTCCACACAGCTGTCGACTTTCTGAGAAGGAGGAAAAAAATCCTTCCTCTGGATGAAGGGATGGATCCCGACCGGGGGCGGCGGGAAAGTCCGGTGGAATGGGCGGGGGTCTCCCACGATGTGAAATGCGCCATTCACCGGTTGCCGGAACCTCAGCGCAGGGTGGTCATCCTACGTTATCTACAGGATTTTACATATGAGGAGATCGCGGAGACGACTCAATTACCGTTGAATACAGTCAAGTCGCACCTGTTCCGGGGACGCAAAAAACTGCAAAAGTGGTTGGCGGACTATCGGGAGGGAGGGGTGCGCCCATGAATTGCAAAGAGTGGCAGGATTGGATCCAACGGAATCTGGATGGAGACCTGTCTCCCGCGGAGGGAGAGGAGCTGAACCGTCATCTGTCCACTTGTCCCGTATGTGCACAGGTGGCCCGGGAGCTGGAGAAAGTATCCCGTCTTCTGTCTGGATTGCCGCGTCCGGAACCGCCGGTTTCACTGGTGGATCAGGTGCTCAATGACAACACGACGATGCCACCGGCGGAGCCCGTGGTGAATTCGCCCCGGTCCCACAGGAAAAAGTGGCTGTTCCGCACCATTCCGGCGGGGGTGGCTGTGGCTGCTGTCATCCTGGCGATGGTCAGCTTAAAGGATGGATTTCCTATCGGAGGGAAATCGCGACCGGATTTGGAGGGGTTTGAAATGGAAGAAGCCGATCTCCCCCCGGAAACTTCCAAGGAGAACAAATCCGGCGTGGACTCTCTCATGTCAGGGGAGGAAGAGTGGTCTCCGGGAGGGGAGTATCAGGCCATGATTTCGGAGAACCGTGTGATCGTCCGGAATCAAAAAGGTAAAGTGATATACCGATCTTCCCCTTTGCAGATGAAGGAGGAGATCCAGCTGGAATGGGAACGGGCGGATATTTTGATCATTCGGTTTCCGGAGTCGGGAAAAAGCAAAAGGGTAAACCTCCCCAGCCCGGATGGGGACCAACCAAGTTCGCAAAACGGAGGCGCGCATCATGGATCGCAAGTGGATCAAGGAGATTGAGTCCGGTCGGTACGCACCGGTCTACCTGTTTTACGGAATGGAGACTTTCCTCATGGAGGAGGCGATCAAGCGTCTGGAGGACGCGGTGCTGGGTGTTGGGGAGGATCGGGAATGGAATCATACCGTGATGGATTTGGAGGAGATACCGGTCCAAGACCTGGTGTTGGAGGCGGAAACACCTTCATTTTTTGGCAGGCATCGGTTGGTAGTGGGGAAGAACGCTTGGTTTCTCACCTCTGCACAGGGCAGGAAGAAACAAGAGCACCGGCCGGAGGAGCTGGTCCGCTACGCCACCCAACCCCTGGAAGGGAATGTGCTGGTCCTCACCGTGCCCGCGGAAAAGCTGGATGCCCGGAAAAAAGTGGTGAAGAAGTTGAGGAAACAGGTCCGGGAAGTCGTTTTTCACCCCCTGGATTCCAAGGAGCTCCCCCGTTGGGTGGCAGAAAAGCTGAAAGAAACCGGGGTGGAGGTTCACCCCAAGACAGGGGAAGTTCTCATCCGCCAGGTGGGAGGGGATTTGCGTCTCCTCGACATGGAAATCCGGAAGCTGGCTACCTATGCGGGGCCTTCCGGTAGAATCACACCCGAGACAGTGACGGAGCTGGTCTCCCGCACCTTGGAGCAGGATGTGTTTAAACTGGTGGATCGGGTCGCACGACGGAGGGTTGCGGAAGGAATCGCTCTCTTTTACGATCTGTTGCAGAACCGGGAAGAGCCGATCCGTATCCTGGCATTGATCATCCGCCAATTTCGCCTGATGCTCCAGGTGAAGGTGTTGGCTGCCAAGGGGATGTCTGAGCGGGAGATCGCATCCACCCTCAAAGTTCATCCTTATCCGGTGAAACTTGCCTTGCGACAGGTCAGCTCCTGTTCGGAGGGAGCCTTGCGGGAATGGCTGTTCCGGGCGATCGAGGCGGATCGGGCTATCAAATCCGGCCGGATCGATAAGACCTTGGCGGTGGAGCGTCTGATCCTGTCCATCCGGTGAAAGGCGCCGGGTTTGAAGGATAGCCACTCTGGAAGCATTGTGAAAAGCTGTTCACAGGGAGGGTTGGGTTTCACATGGAGTGTTTTGGCAGTTCGGAAACGAAAAGGTCATGTGAAACCCAATCCCGACCGTCCAAGAACGCACTAAATCACAACGCTCCTAGTGTCCTATGGATACAACTTTCCATGTCTGGATATGATCTTCACATCCAAATCAGGTAAATCAATGGGAAAGGAGGTTACGGATTCATGGGTAAGAGTGGACCGGCAGAGGTGAAGATTGTCAGTGCCTGTTTTGCCGGGGTTAACTGCCGTTATGACAAAAAGCACAATAAGATCGATAAGATCCGGAAGCTGGTCCGGGAAGGAAAGGCCATCCCCGTCTGCCCCGAACAGATGGGGGGACTTCCAACCCCCCGCAATCCGGCGGAGATTGTTGGCGGGGATGGTGACGATGTGCTGGACGGCAAGGCGAAAGTGATCGACAATCAGGGCAACGATGTCACCCAACAATTTGTGGAAGGTGCGCGTGAGGCATTGGCCATGGCCCAGGCCGTGGGCGCTACGGAAGCGATTTTGAAAGAGCGGAGTCCATCCTGTGGCAGTTGCATGATTTATGACGGTACCTTCAGGCAATCAAAAAAAGCTGGACTGGGAGTGACTGCGGCTCTGCTCCGCCGCCACGGTATCCGTGTGGTTTCGGAGGAGACATGGGAAGGCAAAGAAGGGGAGAAGGAAGAGTCCTGAAACTAGATCCGTTTTGGGAATGGAACCCGCCCGGTTGGGCGGTTTTTGCTTCATGGGTTCGAAAAATCGGAAAGTGGCGTCACTCTCTCCCTGTCGTGGTTAAACGAAGTGTTGTGAAAAGCTCGTCACAGGGAGGATTGGGTTACATATGAAGCGCCTTTGGCCCGTCAGAACGATTGCGTGGAGTGTGAAACCCCGTCCCGACCGGCTTGGAAGGCACTATATCACAAAGCTTTCAATGGAAAATGAGGCCGGTATGTGCGGGTGTAGATGTCTTGGCTGGCGGTCAAAGGTGTACTCCCCCCTCCGACTGGAGATTCGATCCCTTTCTTTGTTTTCTTTTTATTGTTGTGATTGAATAGGTGTATCTGCTTGAGGAGGGATTTCAGCATGATGAAGGAATTGGACATCACTGATCGGAAAGTGGCGCAACAGGTGTTGGATCTGCAACTCTCCTCCTACCGGGTGGAAGCGGAACTGACAGGATTTGACGGGATCCCTCCTCTCCGGGATACTGTGGAGATGCTAATCTCCAGCGGGGAAACCTTCTACGGCTGGTATCTGGGAGGGGAGTTGGCCGGGGCGGTTTCGTACAAATTGGAAGAGAAGGTGTTGGACATTCATCGGGTGATGGTGCACCCCCGCCACTTTCGCAAAGGAGTGGCCACCGCCCTCCTCCAATCACTGCTGGATTCCACGACTGCAGTTCACCGGGTGGAAGTCCGCACCGGATCGCTCAATCATCCGGCGAGAAAGTTGTACCGGAGGCTGGGCTTTATTGAGGTTGGAGAAGAGGAGACGGCCCCGGGATTTTGGATGACCCGTTTTACGATGGTTCGGGATGGAGATGCCGGTTAATCTTTGTTATCGGAATCAATCCGGTGCAGGCGGAAGAATTGGATCAGGTCTTTGCCTGTGTTTTTTTCATCCATCAGATGAAGTCTTCAGTGGGGGGTCACCTTGAATCGGTATTTCTTCACATATGCCTTAATGAATAATCTGATGGTAAATTTCGGTGGATTCCCGTCGACCGGTATCGTAGACGGAAACCGGGAGGAGTGGCGAACGGATGCATCGACGACGGGTCAGACCTGGATGGAATCCACTTTTCCTTCCTTTTTCTTGAAAGGAAAAGAAGGCACAGCGGGACGGGGGATTTTTTCATTCCTGATCTCCGACAGCAACGGGTTCAGTGGGTTTGCTGTCCTTGAGGGCTTTTTCCATGGATTCCCCTGTCAATATTTTGGCGTCTGAAGGAAAGTTCCTTTTGAGATCCTTTTTTCTGTTATATAATGGTTTAGATAAGGTCCTAATTCATTCAGAATATATTTCAACAGAGGTGTGCAAGTGATGTTTACTGTTGGCGAGATGCTGCGAAACAGAGCTGATTTTTCGCCGCATCTGGAGGCCGTTGTGTATGGGGACGAGCGTGTTACCTATCGGGAATTGAACCGGCGGGTGAACCGGTTGGCCCATTTTATGATGGAATTGGATGTTCAAAAAGGGGACCGGATCGGGATTCTTTGTAGCACCAATCACCCCTTTGCCACGGTGTTATTGGCGGCAGCCAAACTGGGGGCAGTGGCGGTCCCCCTCAATTGGCGGCTCAGTTTGGCAGAGCTTTGGCAGATGATGGAGCAGACTGAACCCAAACTTCTTTTCTTTGACGAGGAGTTTTCCGAAATTGCGGACGAGCTAGAGTCCTGTGAGTTTCTGGAGCGGATGGTTCGGGTCAGCATTGATCAGAAACTGAATCCCCCCTTTGCACAAGCTCTCCTGGAATATCCGGACACGGAACCGAATGTGCAGATTGATCCGGAAGATCAGGTGGCTCTCACTTATACTTCCGGTACCACCGGGAAGCCCAAGGGTGTCATTACCACCCATTCCAATTTTCATGCCTTCGGGGTGGCGGCCAGTTTGACTCTGGATGTACGAAGGGGGGACCGTTTTCTGATCTGCACCCCGCTTTTCCGAATCAACGGGATCTCGGCGATGGTCAATGCACTTTTGTTGGGGGGCACCGTGATATTCATGCCGGAGTTTCATCCGGTTCGTGTGTGGGAAGTGGTGGAAAGAGAGCGGATCACCCATTTGGTGAGCCTGCCCGCGATGTTGGGCTACATGCTTCCCCCCGCGATGAACGGGGATTGGGACACGGGTTCGATGCGGGAATTTCTCTGTGGTGGTCCGGTACCGGAGGAGATCATCCGGCAATATTCTTCACTGGGCTTTCCGATTGTCCAGATCTATGGAGCAAGTGAGGTGACCGGTGGAATCACTTTTTGGAATCCGGATATGGGGCTTTCTACCTGCCACTCTGCAGGGAAGAGACTGCTCGGTGAGATCAAGGTGGTTGATCCGGAATCCGGCGGAGAGGTGCCTCCGGGTGAAATCGGGGAAATTGTGTACCGGGGCCCACAAGTGACACCGGGATATTGGAAGGATCCGGAGGAGACGGCGAGGGCGATCCGGGATGGCTGGTTTCATACGGGAGATGCCGGCAGACTGGAGGAAGATGGACTTCTTTATGTGGTGGATCGTTGGAGAGACCTGATTCACTGCAATGAAGAACTGGTTTTACCCACTGAGGTGGAGAAGGTCTTGGGAGAGATGGAGGGTGTGGCAGAAGTAACAGTGATCGGTGTGAAGGACCCGGAGAAGGGGGAAGTACCCCGTGCCTATGTGGTCAAGGAGGAAAATTCCTCTATCACTGAGGAGGATGTCCTTCGCTACGGCCGGGAACGTCTTGCGGAGCATCAGCTGATGGAAGTTGCCTTTGTCGACATGCTTCCCAGAAACAGTTTGGGTATGGTAACGAAATACGTTCTGCGGGAACAGGCAGATCGGATGAAAACCGTCGATATGGTGGAATAAAACAACCGGGCGGAAGAACATCCCGCCCGGCTGTCGCCTGAATTTCAAGTTTGATCCACCGGATTGCCGTTTCATTTCGTTACCGTACTCTGCACTTCTTCTTTCAGTTTTTTATACTTCAGATACATCATAATCCTCCAGGGAAAGAGCATGCCAAAGGCCAAAGTGAAAAATACACCGGCGGTCTGTTCCAGCGTGATAAATTGTTCTATATACTCATGAGCCCACAACCGGATAATCAACAATGCGAACAGAATCAGAATGAAGGCTTTGGATCGTTTCAGATAAACCTGTCCATCCTTTCCCGTTTCAAACCGGGAGGTGCGGATCAGGGGCCAGGCGAAGAGAAGTGTTCCCGTTACAAAGGCTGCCAGTCCCCAAGTGAAGGGAATTCGAAAGGGCGGAAAGGCAAACATCAGAAAGCCGGTGCTCATCCCGATCGGCGGCATCAGAATCTTTTTGGCGTTGGTGGGTTTTTTGGAGGCTCTGAGACGGAGAAAGATAACCATCAGGGCCATGAACAGAGTGCCCAAAGTGGCCGCCAGTTGCAAATTGAGCGGAAACACATGCCCCATCGTACATGACTCCTTCATCATCCCGATTATTCTCCCGTTTGGAAACTTCCATAGCTATAGTAACCTCTTGGCCGGAAAAAAGCAAAACAGGTGGGCATTGCGTTTTTCCATGCCAAAGAGTATGATGATTAGAAACAAACGATTGATGACCCTTTGGCGATGAAGAAGAAGAGTAGCGCAGAGAGTTTCGCCCAGAGAGCCGGCGGTGGGTGCGAGCCGGTGGAAACACTGCGTGAATGGACTTCGGAGCTGCCTCCTTCGACCCGTCAAGGAGAGGGGGAGGCCGGTCGGCCCAGTTCCGGCCGTTATTTCTGAGAGCGCGCCTCAGTTGGCGAAACCGGGTGGTACCGCGAGAGAAACCTCGTCCCGATGTGGACGGGTTTTTTTATTTTCTGCAAAGGAGTGGCTGAAAGTATGAAACGTGTTTTTTCCGGAATGCAGCCGACAGGAGATCTTCATTTGGGCAACTACATCGGAGCGCTGAAACAGTTTATTCCGTTGCAGGAAGAAGCGGAGTGTTTCTTCTGTGTGGTTGATCTGCACGCTTTGACCGTGCCTCGGGATCCGGCAGAGTTGCGCAGAAAAACCCTGGAGTTGGCCGGGCTCTATCTTGCGGCGGGGCTGGACCCGGATCGGAGTGCCTTGTTTGTTCAATCCCACAACCCGGCTCATTCGGAGGGGGCTTGGTTGCTTCAGTGCATCACCCGCATGGGTGAATTGAGTCGCATGACTCAGTTCAAGGATAAGGGAAAAGGATCTGATTCAGCCACTGCCGGTCTGTTCAGCTATCCTGTTTTGATGGCGGCTGATATTCTGCTGTACCAGGCGGATCTCGTCCCGGTCGGGGAAGATCAGAAACAACACCTGGAGTTGACCCGGGATTTGGCGGAACGGTTCAATCGGATCTACGGAGAGGTGTTCAAGATTCCGGAACCCCAAATCGGAACAACTGGAGCCCGCATCATGGCGCTGGACAATCCGGAGAAGAAAATGAGCAAGAGTGCTGACAGTTATCTGAACAGCATCCAACTTCTCGATGATCCAGATCTCATTCTCAAGAAGTTTAAACGGGCGGTCACAGATTCGGAAAACAACATCCGGTATGACCGGGAAAACAAGCCGGGAATCAGCAACCTGCTCGATATCCACAGTGCGATGACCGGGGAGTCCGTCGAATCCCTCGTAAAGCGGTATCGGAATAAAGGGTACGGCCATCTCAAGATCGATACTGCCGAGGCAGTGATCCAGGAGCTCAAACCGCTGCAGGATCGTTTCCGCGATGTGATGGACAGTGGAGAAGTGCAACGTGCCTTGGCCAGAGGAGCCGAGCGCGCCCGGGAAGTGGCAGGTGAGACGCTGTCCCGGATGCAACAAGCGATGGGGCTGGTTTCCAAATAAAATAAAAGCGACCCGTAAGGGTCGTTTTTAAATGGATCCGTGTCAGCCATTCAGGGCATTGAACTTTTTCTCGAGGCGGGATTTTTGCCGGGCGGCAGCATTTTTATGGAGCAGGCCTTTGGTCACTCCTTTGTCCAGCTTTCGCTTGGCTTCCCGCAACAGGCTGCCGGCCGTTTCCTTTTCCTGATTTTCAACAGCCACCAGGAATTTTTTGACGGAGGTGCGGATGGCTGATTTTTGGGCCATCCGTTGCTGGCGCCGTTTCTCATTGGTCTTGGTCCGTTTGATGGCGGATTGAATGTTGGGCATCTGGTTCACCTCCCGGTCGTTCAGGTCAAAATCGCCCGATAAGTGTGCAACACGCTAAATTTTATCACGGGGAATGGCAAAAAGCAAGACAGGTCACAGGTTCATCCCTGGGAAGGAAAGGGAATAAATTACATCCGATCATGGAATAAATGGTAAGAAATGAACAGAAGGGATGGAGCTGCTGATGGCCTCTGAACATGAGATGAGAGATAAGGATCAACGGCTGAACTTGGCGAACTTCCCGATTCGGACGGATCTGGCCCGGGAAGCCGTCGATATGGCGGTACAAAACCGGGGGGACGGAAGCGGGATTCCGGGAGTTCAGATGGATGAGCATGAGGAGGAAGGGATCACCACGAGCTGGATCCGAATCGAGGATGAACAGGGGGCAGAGGCGCTGGGTAAAGTCCCCGGCCTTTACCTGACGTTGGAGATTCCTGCTCTCCGCAGCAAGGATTCCGAATTGCAGAGCCGGGTAGCCTCCCATTTTTCCGTTCAATTTGAGAAGTTTCTTCGGGAAACAGGAATCGATCCCAACGCTGACATCCTGATTGTCGGTCTGGGCAACCGCGATGTCACCGCCGATGCTCTGGGGCCTTTTGTAGTGCAGCATATGATGGTTACCCGACACCTGTTTGAACTGATGCCGGAACAGGTGGAGAAGGGGTATCGACCCGTCAGTGCCATCGCCCCCGGCGTCTTGGGAACCACGGGGATGGAGACCAGCGAAATTATCTTCGGGATTGTGGAGAAAACACGCCCTGATGCGGTAATCGCTGTTGATGCCTTGGCTTCCCGCGCTCTCAGTCGGGTCAACACCACCATCCAAGTGGCGGATACCGGCATCCATCCCGGTTCTGGGGTGGGAAATAAGCGGAAGGCTCTCAACCGGGAAAGTCTGGGCATTCCTGTCATCGCCATCGGGATTCCGACAGTGGTGGATGCAGCCACCATCGCCCATGACTCGGTGGAAATGGTGATCTCCTATCTTCACCGTCAGATGAATCAGAAACAACCGACCAATCCCCTCGACCCCTTGAATCGTCCCAATCTCAAGGAGATTCGCGATCAGAAAATCTCCTCCCGCACCAGTCAACAGATGTTGGGGATGGTGGGGACTCTCGATTCTGAGGAGAAACGGCGGCTGATCAACGAAGTGCTCAATCCCCTGGGGCAAAATCTGATCGTCACCCCGAAGGAAGTGGACATGTTTATCGGGGATATGGGGAAGTTGGTGGCCGACGGGTTGAACTGCGCCCTCCACGAAGCGATCACTCCCGAAAACGTATCTGCTCATATCAATTAGAAGCGTTGTGAAAAAGTCCATCAGAGGGAGAGGTGGTTTTCTTAGGAGTGACTTGGCAGTTAAGAGCAACAAAACGTAGCGGGGGACCCAATCCTGAGTCTCCAAGAAACGCACTAAATCACAAACTTCTTTCGCCTCCCGAAGAAGGATCCGGCTCCCTGATCTATCAGGGTTCAAAAAATCCGTTCTACTCTACCTTTTCCCTTCATATATTCGCCAGTAGAGACAAGCTCGGGGAGGGAAGAGAATGAGGCACCGGGTTCATCGGTTCAGCACATGGAATATGTCCACTCCACAAGTCCGGAAACTGTTTGTGATTCTGATCCTGGCAACAGCGTTCATCTTTGTATTGACAGGATTGTTTGCGATGATCCAGGCCAAACGGAGTGCCCAATCATCTGACTTGGGACGGATCACCTCCCATTTCTCGACGGAAACCCTGCTCTATCTGATGGGTGGGGAGATCCCCCATCTGGCTGTGATGGAGGATGCTTTGAGGGAACCTAGATTCTCCCGGGTTTTCTTTGAACTGATCACCAGTGTAGATCCGCAAGACCCCCGTACCTTTCTCGGAAGTGAACTGCCGGGTTTTGCCCTGTTTGACACCGAGATTGTGGTGGCGGCGGAGGATGTGGACTACACTTCGATTCCGATTGAATCCCCTCCCCCCTCTGACCTGGAAAAGAAGATGGATTCCAAGCCGGAGCAAAAGGAGTCTTCGACTGAAAAGAAAGGCGTCACCCCCGGAAAAGAGAAAAACCGGGTCTTTATTTACCATACTCACTATACGGAATCCTTTCTTCCCGAATTGAAAGGGTCGAAGGATCCCCATACGGCCTACGACAATAAGATAAACATCGGCCGGGTGGGAGAAAGGTTTGGTAATTCATTGGAGAAATTGGGAATCGGAGCACAGGTTTACACCGGGGGTTACCAAGCGGAATGGAACAAGCTTTATCAAGCCTCCCGGGAGAAAGTGGTGGCGGCGATGAAACAGGACGAGGATCTCCGGTATTTCATCGATATCCACCGGGATTCGCAACGCCGGGCCAAGACCACCAAGGAGATTGACGGGAAGGACTACGCCCGGATTGCCTTTGTCATCGGGACGGCCAATCCCCACTGGGAAAAGAATGAACAATTGGCCCGCAAACTCCACAATAAACTGAACGAGCTCTATCCGGGTCTGTCCAAAGGGGTAT
The DNA here is from genome assembly GCF_014637345.1 of Kroppenstedtia guangzhouensis. Taxonomy (GTDB): domain Bacteria; phylum Bacillota; class Bacilli; order Thermoactinomycetales; family DSM-45169; genus Kroppenstedtia; species Kroppenstedtia guangzhouensis. Next base: position 170,372 of record NZ_BMEX01000002.1, on the reverse strand, counting down.
TCCGGAAAAGCCGGGCCATGGGCAATGGGGAGTACAACCAATCCCTTTCTCCCAACAGCCTGTTGATCGAAATCGGCGGAGTGGATAACACCTTTGCGGAGACATACCGGACCAGTGATGCATTGGCCCGGGCCTTGGCGGAGATCCATTTCGAAGCGGTACCGGTGGACGGAAAAGCAAGGTGACCTAACGGTAGAATCAGTCTGAAGGGGTGATGGACCATGCGGATGTTGATCCAAGTATCGGCGTTGACGATGGTTCTGATGTTTGGAATCTTCCTGGGCATTGACACTGCGGAACAGAATATCCACCGCAACCAAGGGAGCGAAGGCGCTCCCCGAGCCGTCCACATCACCCCCCAGGACGGACGGGTGGAGATCGCGGTCTTGGGCCATGTTTACCAGACGGAGAGTCCGGTGGTGATCCAAGAGGAACAAGATAAGAGACCAAGCCCGGATGAATCAACACAAGTGGAAACTCCACCAACCGACCCCGACGACAGCGGCTGGCTGACCACAGCCGGCAACCAGGCAGGTGAAGGTATCAAACAAGCCACCCGTAAAGCCATTGAACAGGTGGTGGGCTGGTTTCAGGAGAAGAATCGGTAGAGGACACCCGGACCCAATCCGGGGTTTTTTGTTTCTTTGAGAGGCAACCTTCACCTTTGGAACTCGGATAAGGGCCTCAATCAAATCATGACACCTGTCATATGAATCAATTGATCGCTGTGAATACCGACTCCGTCATTCCAAGGATAAAATGAACAGGGGAAAACCAAAGGACTGGAAATGAGGGAAGGCAATGGCGAAGACGAGGGAACGAATCCGGTTACTTGATATATTACGAGGATTTGCTATTTTAGGAACATTGGGGACCAATATCTGGATCTTTGCAAATTTAGGGGACATTTCTTACATGTTTACCTATGATCATGCAAATTGGTGGTCCTCCATCGACGACTTTTTAAGGTTAGTCGTTCTGTTTTTAGTGAATGGAAAACTGCTGGGTTTGTTAACCATTATGTTCGGTGTAGGGCTGGAATTGAAGTACCAACAGTCTGTACGCAGAGGAACCGCTTGGCCTGGTATCTACTTTTGGACATCGTTTATATTGTTGATGGAAGGTCTGATCCACTTCACGCTTGTGATGGAATACGACATTTTGATGAGCTATGCCGTCACCGCCATCATCGTTGCGCTCATTGTAAAAGGTGGAGATCAGGCGATTCGTCGAGCGCTGATCCTGGTCGGAGGCTTTCACGTAACGGTCATTTGTCTGATGACGGCGCTGATTGTTTACTTTAGCTTATTGGGAGCGAACATTTCCCTCGGGGACATGGACGATGTCGTTTTGTTGTATCGCGACGGGACGTGGATGGAGCAAATTCAGTATCGATTGGCCAACTTTTTACTGCTCAGGGCAGAAGCCATTTTTGTTATCCCCATGAATGTGTTTTTATTTTTGACAGGTGTGCGCCTCATGCGTTCCGGTGCTTTTTCGCCGAATGAAAAAGGGAAAAGCATTCGCAACAAAATGCTCTCAATCGGGTTATGGCTCGGTGTTCCGCTAAACTTGCTCATTTTTGTTCCCGGAGGAATGTTTGACTTTTCGATTCGCTATTGTTTTGCTCCCCTTCTTTCTGTGGGGTATATCGCTCTCGTAGCTAAACTCGTGGAGCGAAACGAAGGCTTCTGGCTCTGGTCCCGTCTGGAGGAAATCGGGAAAATGGCGTTGAGCTGTTATGTGGCACAAAACATTTTGTCGTCAATCATTTTTTACGGCTGGGGATTTGGCATCGGTGGCGAGGTGGGATCCTTGGCGACGATTGGGATTTGGTTTCTTGTTAGTTTCTTACAAATAGGCTTTTCCATGCTATGGCTTCAGAAGTTTAAACTGGGTCCGATGGAATCAGCCCGTCGATATTTTTCACGGATTGTTGCCGATAGAAACTGAGGGGTTGCATCGATGACACGCAAATTGTATCCGGCGGATCAAATAGAAAAATACCTTATCCTTGATGTAGTCATTTTCATCTTTTTATTTTATAACGTGCTCACAACCGACAGTCCATTTGGACGGGTGGTAACCCTCGTATTGTTGTGTCTGTTTCTGCTCGCCTTTTATATAGGTTTGTGGTGCAGAGATTGGCGTCTGCTCGCATCTTCATTCTTTGGGTGCGGCATTTTAGTGATCTTTGGAGCTTTTTATAATCAATGGTTTTTATTGTACGCATTTATTTTTGCCGACTTACTCGGTCGCACGCGTTCGTTGGTGCATATGTGTTTAGGTATGTCAGGGTTCATTGTCATGGAAGCAGTGACTCACTGGTTATTAACGGGAGATCCGTTATCCTTTGTTCACACGATACACCTTCCGATTCTGATCCTCCTTCTGATAGTTCCGTTTATCGTTCGCATCACCGAACGGTCAAAGTCGTTGAAGCGTGAGCTGGCCACGGCAAACAAAAAAATTGAACGGTACATCCAAGAGGAAGAGCGCCACCGCATTGCCCGCGACCTCCATGACACACTGGGACAAACATTGACGATGATTAAAATGAAAAGCGAGTTGGCGGCACGTCTGATCAGCACAGATGCTGATCTGGCCAAACAGGAAATGAATGAGGTGATACATACATCCCGTTTTGCCTTAAAACAAGTTCGCGAGTTGGTAACATCCATGAAGTACGTGGCTTTAGATGAAGAAATCAAACACGCCCGCAAGCTGCTCGACAGTTTGGACATCCAATTACATGTCAGGCAAAGTGCCTCTCTGCACAATCTGTCAAAAGTGACAGAGACGATGCTGGCTCTCTGCTTGCGTGAGTGCTTGACGAACATTGTTAAACATAGCCAAGCGAAAAATTGTATGATCACTGGTGAAATGACGAACGAGTGGTTCGAACTGCACATTGAGGACGACGGGGTGGGTTTTTCGAGGGGGGATACGGACGGAAACGGTTTGGCCTCCATTCAGGAACGCATGCGTTTGCTGAAAGGTCATGCCGAGCTGGGGGCTTCTTCTCACGGAGGGGTGAGCGTGACTTTGCGTTTACCTGTGAATGAACAAGAAAGGGGAAACAGCCAATGATTCGCATCGTCATTGCAGAAGATCAAAAAATGCTGCGAGGGGCGTTGACCTCTCTTTTACAATTGGAAGATGATCTCGAGGTGGTCGCGCAAGTGACAGATGGCGAGGAAGCATTGGATGCAGTGGAAAAACATCGACCGGATTTATGTCTCTTGGATATTGAAATTCCTAAGATGACAGGTCTTGAAGTCGCCGAAAAAGTGAGGGAAAAAGGCCTGCCGTCCAAAATAATAATCGTGACCACGTTTACCCGGCCGGGCTACTTGCAAAAAGCGATGGAACTCAAAGTGGAAGGATATTTGTTAAAAGACGAGCCGATCGATTTTTTGGTCGATGCCATTCGATCGGTTGTCAAAGGACAGCGGGTGATCAGCACAGATTTGGCTCCCATTCTTTTTAACAGAGAGGAAAATCCCTTAACTGAGCGGGAGCAAGAGGTTCTCCGCTTGGCAGCGGAAGGTGAGACGACCGCGCAAATCGCCAATAATCTTTTTTTGTCGAAAGGGACAGTCAGGAATTATTTGTCGACCGCTATACAAAAGATGGGAGTGGTTTCGCGGTACCGCGCGATTCAAAAGGCGCAGGAAAAAGGCTGGATTTAATGAAGGAGGATGAATGGTGACCGAATTTGTCCTCGATCATAAATGGTACTTTTTTATTGCTGGGGAAGTCATTTTTTGGGGCAGTCTGATTGGATTTTTGTTGTTGAGGTATGCCTTCAACCTGATTAAGTTGAGTAAATACTTGATTTTTCTCTGGTTGCTCAGTGACCTGTGGCTTGCTACAATCGGCGTGCTCGATTACATGAGGACCGGACATCTCAACCAGTTTCAGATCATCATCGGTATCGCGCTGATTTATGCACTTACAGCCGGAAAGAAAGATTTTAAACGGTTGGATCGGTGGATTCAGAGGAAAGTTGCTGTGTGGAAAGGTGAAGAACCACCCAAAAGCGATGATAAACCGGAACGGCGTCTGTACGGGAAGGAACATGCAAAATCAGAGAGGAAAAAATTCTATGTTCATTTTTTCCTGTTTGTTGCAGCCCATTTCGCCTTTGCCCTCTTTTTTGACTACGTGCCATCTGAGGTGGTTAAGTGGCTTCGGCATCTTGACGTAAATTTTTCTCTGAACGACGAGTCGGAGTCGATAAGCCGTATAAGTGCGATCTGGGTCAAAGTGTTGATTATTGACTTTATCTGGTCCTTTTCTTACACGATCTGGCCTAAAAAAGAGAAGAAAGGTTGATGAATGGACTGTCCCTCAGCAAAGGAACCGTTCATATTTCCATCATTTAATATCGGTACAGGGGTTTTTACCAGAAGCGTTGCGAAAAAGCCGTCATACCCACAGGGCACAGGTCGTGCCCAGGGTCGCTTCGCTCCCCGGTCAGGAAGGGTTGGGTTTCACATGGAACAAGAGCGATTGAAAGATGGGCCGAGTTTCTGATAAGGCGGGGCGGTTCTTTGAAAGACGTACAGACCGGTTTTTGAATTTGTGCTTTGAGGATGGGGGGGCAGCGGAATTGAAATCTTACGATATTCGCCATGAACTTCCTTCTGTTGATGACTATATGCGGTTGAGGGAGGCCTGTGTGATAGTCTCCGATCATTGCAAAAAGCTCACAGAGACTTGTGCTCTAGTCCGAACCGAAGCCCCACTGTCCCGACCCTGTTTCCTGCCCATGAAAGCTGATCAACACCCTTGATATGGGAATCGTGATCCCCACCTGGTACCATCTGTGCACCATCTTCGGGGAAAAATTTCCCCGCCGGACTTCTTCCCTCCGTTGTCCCCCATGAGTCGGACTGCTATAATAAATAAGATGCAGATGGTACGTGTTTTCCGTTCAGGAGGGAACTGAATGAGTGATTCGAAACGGCAACAGCAGCAAATGATCCGTAATTTTTCGATCATCGCCCATATCGACCATGGAAAATCTACCCTGGCCGACCGGCTCCTGGAACAAACCGGGGCGCTTTCCGAACGGGAAAAGCAGGATCAGTACCTGGATACCATGGATCTGGAACGGGAGCGGGGCATTACGATCAAATTACAATCGGTCCGCCTTCCTTTCAAAGCGAAGGACGGCGAGGAATATATTCTCAACCTGATCGACACCCCAGGGCATGTGGATTTCACCTATGAGGTGTCTCGAAGTCTGGCCGCCTGCGAAGGGGCGCTCCTGGTGGTGGACGCTGTCCAGGGGGTGGAAGCCCAGACCTTGGCCAATGTGTATCTCGCCTTGGACAACGATCTGGAGATTCTGCCTGTGATCAACAAGATCGATCTGCCCAGTGCGGAGCCGGACCGGGTGCGGCAGGAGGTGGAGGAACTCATCGGCCTGGATGCCTCCGACGCTGTGCTCGCGTCGGCCAAGGAGGGGATTGGAACCCGGGAGATCCTGGAGAGAATCGTGGAGAAGGTTCCCCCGCCGGAAGGGGACCCCGATGCACCGTTGAAGGCTTTGATCTACGATTCCGTCTATGATGCGTACAAGGGAGCCATCTCCTATATCCGGGTGGTGGACGGTGTCATCCGCAAGGGGATGAAAGTGCGCATGATGTCCACCGGCAAGGAATTTGAAGTCACTGAGGTGGGGGTGTTCACACCGAAGCCCGTTTCCCGGGATGAATTAAACGTGGGGGAAGTCGGGTTCATGGTGGCCTCCATCAAAAATGTGAAGGATACCCGGGTAGGAGACACCATCACCGATGCCAACCGTCCCGCACCGGCACCGTTGCCCGGATACCGCAGAATCAATCCAATGGTCTTCTGCGGGATGTATCCCGTCGACTCCGGGGATTACGAGGATCTCAAGGAAGCGTTGGAGAAACTGGAACTGAATGATGCCTCCCTGCGCTATGAACCGGAAACCTCCGGGGCTTTGGGCTTTGGGTTCCGGTGTGGTTTTCTCGGGCTTCTGCATATGGAGATCATTCAAGAGCGGATTGAGCGGGAGTACAACATTCCTTTGATCACCACCGCCCCTAGTGTGGTTTATCATGTGCATACCACGGATGGAACAATGTTGGAGATTGAGAATCCGACTCACATGCCGCCCCAACAGAAAGTGGATCATGTGGAGGAGCCTTACGTCAAGGCATCTATCATGGTGCCCAACGACTATGTGGGTGCAGTGATGGAGTTGTGTCAGACCAAACGGGGCGAATATATTGATATGCAGTATCTGGATGCCAACCGGGTCAATATTGTCTATGAGCTTCCCTTGGCAGAGATCGTCTATGACTTTTTCGACCAGCTGAAATCCGGCACTAAGGGTTATGCTTCCTTCGATTATGAGATTGCCGGTTATCGGACTTCCAACCTGGTGAAAATGGATATTCTGCTGAACGGGGAGACGGTGGATGCCCTATCCTTCATCGTTCACAGGGACAAAGCGTATCAGCGGGGCCGGCAGTTGGTGGAGAAGCTGAGGCAATTGATTCCCCGTCAAATGTTCGAGGTCCCGGTGCAGGCGGCCATAGGGAACAAGGTGGTGGCCAGGGAGACGATTCGGGCCCAGCGGAAAAATGTGTTGGCCAAGTGTTACGGCGGGGATATTTCCCGGAAGCGCAAGCTGTTGGAGAAGCAGAAGGAAGGAAAAAAAAGAATGAAGTCTGTGGGCAACGTGGAGGTTCCGCAGGAGGCGTTTATGGCTGTCCTTCAGATGGACGATTCCGACTCCAAAAAATAGACTCAACCGCGAGCGGCGACCCCGGTATCCGCTTGCGGTTTTTTCAGGGAGAGGAGGTGTCCGGACATGGCGCCCGAATCCGTCTATATTCACATCCCGTTTTGCGCTCGCAAATGTCATTACTGCGATTTCACCGCCTATGTGGTAGGTGGGCAACCGGTGGATGAGTATCTGGAAGCTCTGGAACGGGAGATGGCCCGAATGGTGGAAGAGATTCCGCCGGGGAAGATAGAGACGATTTTTATCGGAGGCGGCACCCCCACTGTGCTCACGCCCCGTCAGATGGAGCGGCTGTTGAAGGATGTTCGGCGTTATTTTCCCGTCTGGTCGGACCGGCTGGAGTTCACTGTGGAAGCCAACCCGGGAACAACAGAACCGGAGAAACTGGCGGTGATGAAGGAAAGGGGTGTCAATCGTCTCAGTTTTGGGGCGCAAACCTTCCGACCGGATCTGTTGTCCGAGATCGGGCGGGATCACGGGGTGGATGAGATTGCCGACAGTGTGGAGGCTGCCCGAGAGGCAGGGATTGATAATGTGTCCCTCGATCTGATGTTCGGCCTTCCCCAGCAGAGCGTCGCCGATATGGAGGAAGCATTGGTTCGGGGGCTGGCGCTCGGCCCGGATCATTTTTCCGTTTACAGTCTCAAGGTGGAGGAGGGGACGGTTTTTCATCATAAACGACTTCAGGGAAAGCTCCCACTGCCTTCGGAAGATGAGGAGTTGGAGATGTATCTTCTGACCCGCCGTCGTTTGGAAGAAGCGGGCTTCCTGCAATATGAGGTGAGCAACTTCAGCCGACCGGGGCGGGAGAGTCGGCACAACAGCACCTATTGGATGAATCAGCCCTACTACGGTCTGGGGGCCGGAGCACATGGTTATGCGAAGGGCGTCCGTTACGAAAATGTTCGCGGGGTGGGGGAGTACATCCGTCTTTCCCGCTCCCGGCGTCCGATTGCCGGAACCCACCGGGTATCGGTGGCAGAGATGATGGAGAATCATTTTATTCTGGGGCTCCGGTTGATGAACGGAGTGAGCCGAAGGAAGTTTGCAGAGCTGTACGGGAAACCTCCGGAGAACGTGTTCGGTTCGGTGCTGGAAGACTTGCAAAAGCAAGGTCTCATCCGGAAGGAAGAGGGTCGGTATCGGTTGACGGAACGGGGTTTGCTGTTTGGAAACGATGTTTTCGCCGCTTTTCTCGGAGAATCGGCTTAACCATGCCTCATCGGCGTTGACAACAGGGGAGGGGTTTGATACCTTTTAGAGGTAGACTTAGCACTCGTGATATTGGAGTGCTAACAAGGGGGGAGGCAGATGCTGACCGAGCGGCAAGAAAAGATCCTCCGTGCGATTGTGGATGAGTATATCGTCCATGCTGAGCCGGTGGGTTCACGCACCGTTTCCAAACGGAAAGACATCGGGTTTAGTGCAGCCACAGTTCGGAATGAAATGGCCGACCTGGAAGAGATGGGTTTCCTGGAACAGCCGCATACATCTGCCGGTCGTATACCCAGTCAGATTGGCTACCGCTATTATGTCGATCACCTGATGGGCCCCGAGCGTCCCAAACGGTCGGAGCTCCTCATGATCCGACAATTGTTTGCCTCTCAAATGGATGCTCTGGAACAAACCATTCAGCAGACCGTATCCATATTGTCCCGGATCACCAATTACACATCGATTATGCTGGGACCGGAATTATATGATAATAAGCTAAAACACTTGCAAGTGATCCCGCTCCATGATCGGATGGCTGTAGTGATTCTTGTGACGGACACCGGTCATGTGGATCGACGACGGATCACAGTTCCGGAAGGAGTCTCTCTCTCTTGGATTGAACAGATGGTCAATCTGTTGAATGCCAAGCTTTCCGATGTCCCACTTTTTCGTCTGAAGCGGGCGGTATACAAAGAGCTCTATCAGGAGCTCAGCCTGCATGCGAAAAATTATGAATACCTCCAGGCGATCATCGATCAGATGTTGGCCGCAGACCAGGAAGGTCGAATTTTTACCAGCGGGACGACCAATATCCTGACCCAACCGGAATTTAAGGATGTGGAAAAAGTGAAGGCTCTGATGGAGCTTTTCGAGGAGACGGAGACGGTGGTCAAGCTGTTGTCCAATCAGGAGGACACTGGGGTCCAGATCCGGATCGGTCAGGAGAATCACCTGGAGGCAGTCAACAACTGCAGCATTGTCTCAGCTTCCTTTACCGTGAACGGTCGCTCCCTGGGGACGATCGGGGTTCTGGGTCCTACACGAATGGACTACCGGAAGGTGGTCAGCTTGCTTGAAGTGCTCACTCGAGACTTTTCCGAACATTTGCGACGGATTTACGGATGATCCCATCTCCGGGTTCGGAGAGAACCATGTTGCGGGTTCGTTTGCAACCCCTTTGTCTCAATGCTTATACGGATAGAAGGTGAGCGACCCATGGAAAGTCAGGAGGAACCGATCGTCACCCTGGAGGAGCGGAAACCCTTTTCTGGCGCTCTTACAGTCAATGCCGAAGCCGTCCGGAGGGTGGCGGAAGCGGTCAGAGGGACCTTGGGTCCCAAAGGGCTGGACACCATGTTGGTGGGGGATGACGGTGGTGTGATTGTCACCAACGATGGAGTCACCATTCTCAACCGGATGGATATACGACATCCGGTCGCCCGCATGGTTGCCGGTATTGCCAGAGCCCAACAAGAAGAAGTGGGGGATGGCACTACCACGGCCACCTTGCTGACCGCTGCCTTGGTGGAAGAAGGGGCAAAACAGGTGGCCCGCGGAGTTCCGGTGTCAAAAGTGATTGCCGGAATTCGCCGCGGGATCCGGTATGCTTTGGAGAAGATGCAAGCGATGGCCCAGCCGATCTGGGACCTCGAAGATGATTGGCTCCAACGCATTGTTTACACTGCGGGGCGGGAACAGGAGGATCTGACCGAATTGGTGATGGAAGCCGCTGTTCTCATGGGACGGGAGAAACTGTTGGAGAAGGATTTCCGCCTCGCCGATGCCGTGGTGGCCCACCCTCGGGCCGAACACGGGGTCATCAACGGTCTATTGGTCCCCAGGGGTTACATCAATTTGAGAACAACGGAAACCGATACTCCCGTCCGGGTGTTGCTGGTCGCGGAGGATTTCCGTCCGGAGCCTGTGGATGAAGAGGCTCTTAGAACCGAGGCTGGCTTTGCAAAACAGGAGAGTTTGAAGCAAGAGTTTGAGAGAATCATTCTCAAATTGGTGGATCTGGATGTGGATCTCGTCCTGGTGGAGGGTGAGGTGGACCCAGGCGCAGAAGAAGTGCTGACAGATGCCGGGATTGTCGTGGCTCAGCAAGTGGGACTGGACCACCTCATCCGGGTGGCGGATTATACCGGAGCCCGGATTCTGAAACGAACCGGACTGAAGCGTTCACCTGAGGAGTTGGAACCTCTCATCGGATCCTGTACAGAAGTGGAGGACGAAGGGAGATTGGGATGGCTTCGGATTTCCGGAGGGACTGGTAAACCTTTTGCTTCCATCTTGGTAGGTGCAACCACGGAAGAAGTGGTTGAGGAACGGGAGCGGATTGCCAAAGATGCAGCTGCTGCCGCCCAGGCAGCCATCCGCGGGGGCTTTCTCCCCGGGGGAGGTGCTGCAGAACTGGCATTGGCGCGTGAAGTAGAAAAATACGGGGATACTGTGCAAGGAATGGAAGCTTTCGGGGTGGCTGCTGTGGCAGAAGCCCTTCACAGACCGATGTCCCAAGTGGTGGCCAATGCCGGTTTCAATCCCCTGGAGAAAGTGGAAGAGGTGAAGGCTCTTCAGTGGAAACGGCAAACCGTCTCCCTTGGAATCGACTGTGACCGGGGCGCTGTTTGTGACATGGTGGATATGGGAGTGGTGGATCCCCTACCGGTGAAATATCATGCACTGCAGGCAGCCGGAGAAGTCAGCACCGCCATCCTGAGGATCCACACGGTGGTGACGATGCGATCTACGGATGCAGAAAGTATGAGGTGAAACCATGACTTCCAACGATTTCAACCCGGACGGTGAAAATCGACGCCGTCCCGTGACCGCAAGGGAATTGAGAAAAGCCAAGGAAGCGCGGGAGCGCCAGGAGATGGAATTGGCGGAGAAAGAAATCGGTGAGAGAAGCCGGGAACCGGAAACAACGGAAAGGGAGATGCCGAAGCCGGAAAATACCGTCTATGAAGCGGGACCGAATCAAACCCCCCCGCCTCCCGTTCCAGATGCTGGGGTGTTAAATGCACTGAAGGATGAGCTGGAACAGGTGAAAGAGGAAGCAAACCGCTGGAAGAAAGAAGCGGATGAAAACTATGAACGTCTCCTCAGGGCTCGGGCTGATCTGGAAAACTTCCGGCGTCGGACCCGCAAAGACCAGCAAAATTTGGCCAAATATGCCGCCGCTCCTTTGATGGAATCGCTCCTCCCAGTGATTGACAATCTGGAACGGGCACTGGATGCGGGGGCCAAGAGTGAAGAAGCTGAAGCTCTCCACAAGGGTGTGGAGATGATCTCCAGACAGCTGTTACAAATCCTTGAAGAGCATGGTTTGAGCACCATCGAAGCGGAAGGGAAAGAGTTTAATCCCCATGAACACAATGCCGTAATGCAAGTGGAGGCTGCCGGCGTGGAATCGGGGATGGTTGTGGAAGAATTGCAAAAGGGTTATCGATTCAAGGATCGGGTGATCCGACCTTCGATGGTGAAAGTGAGCACTTGAAACTCACATTGTCAAGCATAATGTTTGATTTGGTACAGGAGTCCGAGAAGGAGGTACAACTTGGATGGGAAAAGTGATCGGAATCGACTTGGGAACCACCAACTCTTGTGTGGCTTTTATGGAAGGAAGCGAAGCGAAAGTCATTCCCAATGCGGAAGGAGAGCGCACGACTCCCTCTGTTGTGGGCTTTTCCAAATCCGGTGAGCGTTTGGTGGGGGAAGCGGCCAAACGGCAAGCCATCACCAATCCGGACAAGACGGTCAGCTCCGTCAAGCGGCACATGGGAACGGGGCACAAGGAGAAAATCGGGGACAAAGAGTATACACCCCAGGAAATTTCGGCGATGATCCTGCAAAAGCTGAAAACGGATGCAGAGGCTTATCTGGGGGAAGAAGTGACCCAGGCAGTGATCACCGTCCCGGCTTACTTCAACGACAGTCAACGTCAAGCCACCAAGGATGCGGGAAAGATCGCCGGAATGGAAGTTCTGCGGATTATCAACGAACCGACCGCCGCCGCCCTCTCCTACGGGAGTGACAAAAAGGATGAGGAGCAGACCATTCTTGTTTTTGACCTGGGTGGTGGTACCTTCGACGTTTCAATTCTAGATATCGGGGACGGTCTGTTTGAGGTGAAAGCCACCAGCGGGGATAACCGCCTGGGAGGGGATGACTTCGATCAGGTGATCATCGACCACCTGGTGGAGGAATTCCGGAAAGAGAACGGCATCGATCTGTCCAACGACCGGATGGCCTTGCAACGGTTGAAAGATGCTGCCGAGAAGGCGAAGAAAGATTTGTCCGGTGTGCTGACCACCACCATCTCGCTTCCCTTCCTGACGGCGGATGCCTCCGGTCCCAAACACTTGGAAGTAACCTTGACACGGGCCAAATTTGAGGAACTCTCCGCGGACCTGGTGGAGCGGACGATGCGCCCGACCCGTCAGGCACTCCAGGATGCCCAGCTGGATCCGTCGGAAATCGACCGCGTGATCCTGGTGGGGGGGTCCACCCGGATCCCGGCGGTTCAGGAAGCGATCAAGAACCTGACCGGTAAGGCACCCAGCAAAGGAGTCAACCCGGATGAAGTTGTGGCCATGGGAGCTGCCATTCAGGGGGGTGTCCTTTCCGAGGACGTCAAAGATGTGGTGCTGGTGGATGTGACCCCTCTCTCCCTGGGCATTGAAACCCTGGGTGGCGTCTTCACCAAGCTGATTGAACGGAACACGGCGATCCCCACGGAGAAATCCCAGGTCTTTTCCACTGCCGCCGATAACCAGACTGCGGTGGATATCCATGTCCTGCAAGGGGAACGGGAAATGGCCGCCGACAATAAAACCCTGGGACGGTTCCAACTGACCGATATTCCCCCGGCTCCCCGGGGCGTACCGCAGATCGAGGTCACCTTTAAGATCGACCGGAACGGGATTGTCAATGTTTCCGCCAAAGATCAAGCCACCGGTAAGAGCCAAGCCATCACCATCAAATCTTCCAGCGGTCTGTCTGATGAGGAGATTGAGCGGATGGTGCGGGATGCGGAACAATATGCTGAAGAGGACAAGAAGAGAAAAGAAAAAGTGGAGATTCGTAACCAGGCGGATCAAATGATCTTTGTCACCGAGAAAACCCTGAAAGATTTGGGAGACAAGGTGGATCAGGCCGAACTGGACAAAGCCAACGAGGCGAAAGATAAGCTGAAAAAGGCTCTGGAAGGCGATGATACCGAAGAGATTAAACAAGCCTCCGAAGAGTTGGAAAAAGTGGTGCAGGAGCTGTCTGTCAAACTTTATCAACAGGCTCAGCAGTCGACGGAAAAGACCGATGATGCCAAAAAGGATGATGAGGTAGTTGACGCCGAGTATAAAGTAATGGATGATGAAGACCAGAAGAAATAACAGGATTCCCGGATGGGAAGTCAAAGTCGGCACCCGGTGCCCGGCTTTGGCTTTTTCCGATCAGTGGTCACAGGATCTTCGGTTGCCTAAAGACATATCTTGTGAATCAGAGGAGGTGATCCGGTGAGTAAGGACTACTACGATGCCCTTGGTGTCGCCCGGGATGCGTCCAGCGAAGATATCCGGAAGGCCTACCGGAAAATGGCCCGGAAATACCACCCCGATGTAAACAAATCACCGGATGCAGAACGGAAGTTTAAAGAAGTGACCGAAGCCTATGAAGTTCTCCGGGATCCTCAAAAGAAAGCCAACTACGACCGTTTTGGCACCGCAGATCCGGGTGCTGCCGGGGCAGGAGCCGGTGGATTTGGCGGATTCGGCGCGGGAGCCGGTGCCGGCGACTTTGGATTTGGGGATATTTTCGATATGTTTTTCGGCGGCAGCCGTCGCAATCCCCATGCTCCTCGCCAGGGTGCTGACTTGGAGTATCGCTTGACCATCGATTTTAAGGATGCCGTCTTCGGTCGAGAGATGGATATTTCCATCCCGCGAACGGAGACCTGTGGGAACTGTCATGGAAGTGGTGCCAAACCGGGAACCCGTCCGGAGACCTGTTCCCGCTGCCAAGGGACGGGCCAGTCGGAGACCGTGCAAAACACTCCCTTTGGTCGCATCGTGAACAAGCGGGTGTGTCAAGATTGTAGTGGACGGGGCAAGATTATCAAAGAAAAATGTGAGGAATGCAGCGGTTCCGGACAGGTGAAGAAGCGGCGAAAGATCCATATCAACATCCCATCAGGGATTGATGAGGGGAAACAGTTGCGTGTGTCCGGAGAGGGTGAACCGGGACTGAACGGAGGTCCTCCCGGGGATCTGTATATCACGATCAAGGTCAGACCCCACGACTTTTTCAAACGGCAAGGGGATAACATCACCTGTGAGCTGCCGATCACCTTCGTTCAAGCTGCCCTTGGAGACGAGATCGTCGTTCCCACCCTCAAGGGGCGGGCCAAGATCAAAATTCCCGCAGGGACCCAGACCGGAACGGAATTCCGGCTCCGGGGCAAAGGGGTTCCCCGTCTCTATGGCAGAGGATACGGAGATCAGCAGATCCGCGTCAAAGTGGTCACCCCCACGGGATTGTCGGAAGAGCAGAAGAGGCTGTTGCGTGAGTTTGGCAATCTGAGTGGAGATTATATTTTGGAACAGAACAGCAGTTTTTTTGACAAAATGAAACGGGCGTTTACTGGGGATTGATTGCGGGCAACAATGGTGCATAACGACGGTGAACGGATGGATCCGGGTCCGGTGGGGCCCGGATTCCCCTGTTTACTTTTTTGCGGGGCGGGCGTTGAAAGGCCCGTTTTTTTATAGGAGGAGTGAGCTTGTTGGATTGGATGGAGATTCGAGTACATACCACAACTGAAGCAGAAGAAGCGGTGTCCCATCTGCTCCTGGAAGCGGGTGCCGAAGGAACGGCGGTGCTGGATGCTTCTGTTCTCTTGCGGGAGTGGGAAACACCCTTCGGAGAAATCATCTCCCTGTCACCAAAAGATTATCCGGAAGAAGGGGTCTGGATCTCCGGCTATTTTCCCGCTGCATCTTTCGATGACACGCTGCCGGAACAACTAGAGGAGAAAGTTCGGCACCTGAGGCGGTTCGGTCTGGATCCGGGGCCGGCATCAGTCATTTTTGAGAGGGTTTCGGAGGAGTCCTGGGCTGAGGCGTGGAAAGCATATTACAAGCCGATCCGGGTGACGGATCGCTTAACAGTCAAACCACATTGGGTTTCTTATGAACCCGCTTCTGCCGAAGAAAGGGTGATCCAACTGGATCCCGGTATGGCCTTTGGGACTGGAGCCCATCCCACCACGATCCTCAGTATGAAATTGTTGGAGCGCGAGCTTCAACCGGGACAGAAAGTGATGGATGTCGGCTGCGGCAGCGGGGTGTTGAGCATCGCTGCCGCCTGTCTGGGTGCCGGAGAAGTATTGGCGCTGGACCTCGATCCGTTGGCGGTGGAGAGCACAAATCGAAATGTTCGACTCAACGGCTTAGAGCAAACCGTCGCTGTCCGGCAAGGAAATCTCCTTCAGGGAGTGAAGGAGTCGGCAGATGGTGTGATCTCCAATATTTTGGCGGAAATCATTGTCCAGTTCACTGATGATCTGCCCCGGGTGATCCGTCCCGGTGGATGGTTTATCGCTTCGGGAGTGATTTCCCAAAAAGAGGGAAGTGTGGTGAGGGCTCTAGGCCAAGCCGGTTTCCGGGTGACGGATCGGTTGCAGGAAGGGGACTGGGTAGCGATGACTGCCAGAACGTGATAATATGGTGGGAGTGGCTTTATGCAAAGATATTTTGTCGATTCAACTCAGATCAGCAGCCCGGACCGGATCACGGTTCGCGGCGATGATGTTCATCATATCAAAAACGTGATGCGCATGAAGGCGGGGGATCGGTTGATCTGTTGCGACAACAGGGGAACTGATTACCTGGCTGAACTGGTGTCGGTAAGCGAAGGGGAGGCACGATGCCGAATCCTGGAAACGACGGCCTCCCGTGGAGAGCCCCGAATCCAGGTTACCATTGCCGCCTCGCTCACTAAAGGGGATAAATGGGAGTGGATGCTGCAGAAGGGGACCGAATTGGGGGCCGCTTCTTTTCTCCCGTTCACCTCTGCCCGGACCGTGGTGAAACTGGACGGAAAAAAAGCGGGCAAGAAAAGGGAGCGATGGCAACGGATCGCCAAGGAAGCGGCGGAACAGTCCCACCGGGGACAAATCCCCCATGTGGAAGGGGTGACGGACTGGCGGTCGTTGCTGGAACGCTTTTCCGCTTTTGACCGGGTTCTCCTTGCCAGCGAAAAGGGAGGCCGTCCCCTGAGAGAAGCGCTGCAGGAATCTGCTGAGGAACACCTGATGGTGGTGGTAGGTCCCGAAGGTGGGTTCACGGAAACAGAGGAAAGAGAGGCGGTCGCTGCCGGCGCTGTCACCGTCCACTTGGGTCCCAGGATCCTGCGAGCGGAGACGGCACCGCTGGCATTGTTGTCTTGTATTCATTATTCTTACGGTGAGATGGGAGGTGAGCCACTGTGAGCACGGTGGCATTCCATACACTGGGATGTAAAGTGAACGCTTATGAGACGGAGGCCATGTGGCAGCTGTTTCAGCGCGGAGGATACGAAAAGGTCGATTTTGAACAGAAGGCCGATGTATATGTGATCAATACCTGTACGGTGACCAATACCGGAGATCGGAAAAGCCGCCAGGTGATTCGGAGGGCCGTCCGGAAAAATCCCGAAGCCGTGGTGGCAGTGACCGGTTGTTATGCCCAAACATCCCCTGGTGAAATCATGGACATTCCCGGTGTGGATGTGGTGATCGGGACCCAGGGACGGGACAAACTCCTTCAATATATCGAGGAACATCGACAGACACGAAAGCCGGTCAACGCAGTGAAAAACATTATGAAGACCCGGGAATTTGAGGAAATGGATGTTCCCTCCTTTACGGAGCGGACCCGGGCTTCTCTGAAAATCCAGGAAGGCTGCAACAATTTCTGCACCTTTTGCATCATTCCCTGGGCTCGCGGCCTCCTCAGAAGCCGAAAGCCGGAAAGTGTGCTCCGGCAGGCCCGGCAGCTGGTGGAAGCCGGCTACAAGGAGATTGTTCTCACTGGAATTCACACCGGGGGCTACGGGGAAGACTTTGAGGACTACAAGCTGTCGGATCTGCTCTGGGACCTGGACAAAGTGGAGGGGCTGAAACGGATCCGGATCAGCTCGATCGAAGCCAGCCAGATCGATGACCGGGTGATCGATGTTCTCAACAAATCCGATAAGATGTGTCGTCATCTTCATATCCCTTTGCAGGCCGGGGATGATGCGGTGCTGAAACGGATGCGCCGCCGTTACACGGTGGATGAATACCGTCGCAAAATTGAGTATATCCACCAAGCGATGCCGGGAGTGGCCATCACCAGCGATGTGATTGTCGGCTTTCCCGGAGAGACGGAGGAACAGTTTGAAAACGGATATCGCCTGATCGAAGAGCTGGGCTTCTCCGAGCTGCATGTTTTTCCCTACTCCACCCGGACGGGAACTCCCGCGGCGCGGATGCCGGATCAGGTGCCGGCAGAGGTGAAGCAGGAGCGGGTCGCACGGTTGATCGCCCTCTCCGATCACCTTGCGATGGCCTACGCCTCGAAGTTTGCGGGTGAGGTGCTGGAAGTGATCCCGGAGGGTCCATTGAAAGAGGGTCCGGACAGCGGATGGATGGTGGGGTATTCCGACAATTATCTGCAGATCGCCTTTTCCGGGAATAAAGAACTGGTAGGCCAGGTGTGCCGCGTTCGTTTGGATCAACCCGGTTCCGAGTACAGCCAAGGCACCTTTGTCCGCACTATGGACGAAGTCCCCCGCCCGTATGCAGGCTGAAGGTTCCTGTCTCACATGACAAATGATCCGGCCGCCCTTTCTAAAGGGCGGTTTTTTGAGGGAGAAAAGCTGTTTCATTTAAAATTTTGATCTATACTGTTAAGCGATGCCCTACGTTTTTTAAGAGTGAATGGAGCTGACAGAGATGAATCCCCGAGAGGAGGCGGTAGAGATGGCATCTGAAGATTGGGAAGACGCGCTGGACAAATTCGACTGGAATGATGTGCTGGAGGAAGTGGATGGGGAACTCTTGGAACATCTGGCCAGTGAACTCAGTTTTCGTACATATCAGGCGTTAAAAGAATCCTCCTGTCCCTTGGGGGACGGATATCACCTCACGCATTTGGCGGATGGAAGGTGGGCTTTTTGGAATGAGCAGAACTACGTAAAGGAGGATGTCCGTTTTTTTGAGACGGCTCAACATTTTTTGCATGTTGCTGTGGAAGAGTTCAAACTGGAGCAACCGCAGGTGCAGGATTTGTTGGAGCGGTTGGAGAAAACCCCCCATCTCAAGCTTTGTGCGGTCTGCGGACATCACTTCAACCCGGATGATTCAGCCCGGCGGGAACTCGGGATCGAGGGGATCTTTCTCGACGAGGAAAACCGGGAAGGGGAGTGCTGCTCTCCCCAGTGTGCTGTGGAAGCGGTGGTCCACGATATGAAAGAAGGATAAATGGATATAAGGAGGAAAAGAGGGATATGGGAGAAAGAGAAGTGATCACCCAGACCTCCGTGCCGAGGACCCGGGAAAGTCTGGCGGCGGATCTGAAAGAATTGGGATTGGGAGAAGGTGCGACGGTGATTGTCCACACTTCCCTCTCTTCCCTCGGATATGTGGTGGGAGGGGCGGAAACTGTCATCCAGGCGCTGATGGATGTGCTGACTCCCTCAGGGACTCTGGTGATGCCGACCCAATCTCCTCAACTGTCGGAGCCTTCATTCTGGGAAAACCCGCCGGTGCCTGAAGAATGGTGGCCGGTGATCCGGGAGCATCTGCCAGCTTATGATCCTCAGGTCACCCCTGCTTTCTGGATGGGGCGGGTGGCGGATACCTTTCGTACTTTCCCGGGGGTGCTTCGCAGCGACCATCCAAAGCTGTCCCTTGCCGCCTGGGGAAAGGAGGCGGGGGAAGTGGTGGCGGATCATGGATTGGCCTTCGGGCTCGGTGAAAACTCCCCCTTGGCCAAGTTGTACGATCGATCGGCTGATGTTCTTCTCCTGGGAGTGGGCTATGAGAGCAACACCTCCTTTCATTTGGCAGAATATCGGGTGCCGGGAGGAACGGTGGTGGAGGAAGGGGCTCCGGTGATGGAAGATGGTAGACGGGTGTGGAAAGTTTATCAGGATTTGCAGCATCAAACGGACTTATTCCCCTTGATCGGGGAAGCCTTTGAGCGTATCCATCCCCCTCGGATCAGCCGGGTCGGATTGGCGGAAAGCCGGCTGTTCGGGATGCGGGAAGCCGTCGATTTCGCTGTGGACTGGTTTTCCATGAAGCGGTCTTCCCGTTGAAACCGGCTTTCCCGGAGCAGTCTGTATGGGGCAGATTCTGCATCGGATGCTAAAATGAATCCACGAGCTCAAGGGGGCAGGACTTGTGAAAGAGATATCTGCAGGCGGTGTCGTTTATAAGAAGGAGATGGGTGCTTGCTTCATCCTGATGATCGAAGATCGTTATTCCCGCTGGACTTTGCCCAAAGGGAAAAAAGAGCCCGGTGAGACTGATGAGGAGACCGCCCTACGTGAGATTCTGGAGGAGACGGGTGTTGAGGGAAAGATCGAACAACCTCTTGAAACCGTCTTTTATCGTTACTTCCACCCGAGTTGCGGAGAGATGGAAAAAGAAGTTCGCTATTTTTTGGTGAAGGCTGAAGGTGGAGAAACCGTTCCTCAACTTTCGGAAATCTCCGGCGTTGCGTGGTTGTGTCTGCAACAAGTCTGGGAGAAACAACGGACCAGGGGATATGAGAATAACCTGAGTGTGATCAACAAAGCCTTTGCTTGTCTGGAAATCAAAGTGGAG
Source organism: Kroppenstedtia guangzhouensis (assembly GCF_014637345.1). Taxonomy (GTDB): domain Bacteria; phylum Bacillota; class Bacilli; order Thermoactinomycetales; family DSM-45169; genus Kroppenstedtia; species Kroppenstedtia guangzhouensis. The sequence goes on along the minus strand of NZ_BMEX01000002.1, from coordinate 150,519 downwards.
GAATCGGAGGAGGATCAGCAGTGAACGCAAAAGAATTGGCATCGATGATCGACCATACTCTGTTGAAACCGGAGGCGACAGCGGAGCAAATCGATCAACTCTGTGCGGAAGCCGCAACCCATGGTTTCGCTTCGGTTTGTATCAATCCGTACTGGGTGCGACGGGCGGTGGAAAAGTTGAAAGGATCAGGGGTGAAAGTCTGCACCGTGATCGGTTTTCCCTTGGGGGCCACTTCCTCTGAAGTGAAGGCCTTTGAAGCCCGGAAGGCGATTGAGGACGGCGCCGGGGAGGTGGATATGGTGATCAATATCGGAGCCCTCAAATCGGGAGATCTCGATCAGGTCCGAAATGATATTGCCGCAGTAGTGAAAGCGGCGTCGGGAGCCACAGTCAAAGTGATTCTGGAGACAGGCCTGCTTCATAAAGATGAGATCCGGATGGCTTGTGATCAAGCCAAGGCGGCGGGGGCCGATTTTGTAAAGACCTCGACGGGATTTGGTGCCGGCGGAGCCGAGGTGGGTACTGTCCGGGCGATGCGGAAAGCCGTCGGACCGGATATGGGAGTGAAGGCATCCGGTGGGATTCGTGACCGGGAAACCGCCGAAAAAATGGTGGAGGCAGGTGCCAGCCGGCTCGGTGCCAGCTCCGGGGTCGCCATTGTGAGCGACGGCCGGGGCAGCGAAGGTTACTGATGCCATTTGAACAGCGGATGAGAGCGAGGTCTACTGAGGGACCAGGAGGGGTTCTGCTCCGGGAGGATCCGGGAAACCATTCTGGCGAAGGAGCTTGCAAAAGGCAAAACCGCCAGGGAACAGATCAGATTGTACAGGGTTTGGATGTGGGCGATCTGAGTGGCTGGGTTGTTAGATAACCAGTGTGCCACTCCGGCGATGGTTCCCACCCAGGGCAGGAACAGGAGCAGTCCTCCGACATTGAGCAATAAATGAGCCAGGGCCACTTGTTTTGCCGCCCGTTCCGTTCCGATGGAAGCGAGAAAGGCTGTGATACAAGTGCCCACATTGCTTCCCAATACGACGGCGATGGCGAAGGGCAAAGGGACCAATCCCGTGGCAAAGAAGCCCATGGTAATGGCGATGACGGCGTTTCCGCTCTGAATGATTGCAGTCAGCAGGATCCCGGAAAGTATACCGGAAAAGACAGGATGATACCCACTGTCCAGGAGGGCGGCAACCCAACCCCGGTTTTTCATGGGTTCGGCGATCCATTGCATGGCTTCCATTCCGAGAAAGATACAGCCAAAACCTCCGATGGCCAGACCGAGGGCGGCGATCTTTTTCCAGGGGAGAACGTAGAAGGCAGCTCCTGTCAGGATCAGAGGAAGAGCGAAATCCTCCACCTTCAGAGCCAAGATTTCCGTGGTGACTGTGGTACCCACATTGGTTCCCAGGATGATACCCACGGTTTGGGCAAAGGTTAACAATCCGGCGTTGACAAAACCGATGGTCAGGATGGTGACTGCACTGCTGCTCTGCAAAAAGAGAGTGGCAACCAATCCCGTCCCAAAACCGCGAATCGGTGTTTTGGTAAAACGCAGCAGGAAATGCTGCATCCGGTGGGCGGTCAGCTCCTCCATCCCGACCCGGATCAATTGCATTCCGAACAAAAAGATGGCCAGTCCCGTTGCAAAAGGAATTACAATCTCTTTCATCATTCAGCCCCCCCTCCGCCTGTACCCATGTATATGGCTGATGGGGGACAGGCATGCCTCCGAGGCAAAAATGAAACCCCTGTCCTGGTGGAGAGGGGTTTTCCATCCTGATGTTAAAGGGGGTGAATAAGCCCTTTACAGGGAGGGGTGGGTTTCACATGGAGTCTTTGGATCGTCAGGACTTTGACGCCGGGAATGTGAAACCCAATCCCGACCGTCCAAGACGCACTAAATCACGCCCCTTCTAGTCCGACACCCGGTTTCCAGAGATGAAGGGAGGCGGGTTGAGGGGAGAGTCCGGAGTGTACAGCTGATGGGTGCGGGAATGGTGAAAGGGTGTTTTTTCCTTTCCATCCGGGGCAGGCTGGGGGGAACCAAAAAGAGCCCAGGGTGGAGGAGGTGCGGTTTCCCGATTCCCTAGCACGGGTTGGAGACAGGAGGATGGTTCCTGGGGACCTTTTGTTTTCGCTTTTTTTTCCGATTTATCTGTCTTGGCGGTTGCGGAACGGTCCAATTCCTCTTTGACAATTTCCCGGATCATCTGCCGAAGCTGTTCCCTGCGGTTTCCGGTCATGGTGTCTCCTCCTTCAAACGTTTTCTGAATCCTCGGCAACCTAGTATATGTCCGGGCGGGTGTTCTTGTTCATGTCCCCGTTGTTTCTCCGAATCCTGATTTTTGGTATAATACGGACAACCCGAAGGAAGGTGATATCATGACAGACTGCATTTTCTGCAAAATCGTGGAGGGAAGTCTCCCGGCGGAGAAGGTGTACGAAGATGAGGATGTGTTGGCGTTTCGCGATATTCACGCCCAAGCTCCGGTCCACATACTGATCATTCCGAAAAAGCATATACCATCCGTCCGGGACATCGGGGAAGAGGAGGGGCCTCTTCTGGGACGGATTTTCTCTGTGATCAACCGGCTCGCCGATGAGCTGGGCGTGGCCGACAAGGGGTTCCGGATTGTGAATAACTGCGGGGATGAAGGCGGTCAGACAGTTTATCACATTCACTTTCATCTCCTCGGGGGACGGTCTCTGAGCTGGCCTCCGGTTGAAACGGTTCTTTGACACGTAATTTGACGGTATAGTATAATAGCCGTTGAGTCTGTTTTGTTATTGCGCCGCAAGGGGGATTCAGGTTCAGGGTGCGCGTTGTCCCTCTCAAATGGGAAGCCTTCGCTTGCATCCAGCCTATGGGTACGCTACATCCCAGCGGTTGATCCCACGGGTGGATCACACCCGCGGAGGGAGGGATAACCATGGCGGAAGTTCACGTTCGTAAAAACGAATCGCTGGACAAAGCGTTGCGCCGCTTCAAGAAGTCCATCGCCAAAGATGGGACGATGCGGGAGCTGAAGAAGCGCAAGTTCTACGAAAAGCCCAGCGTCAGAAGAAAAAAGAAATCCGACGCTGCCCGGAAACGGAAATAATTCAGTGAGGTGCGGGTCTGGTGAGCCTGATTGAGCGGTTGAATCAAGATATGAAAACCGCGATGAAGAACAAGGAAAAGACCACCTTGTCCGTCATCCGAATGGTTCGATCATCCATAAAAAACAAGGAGATCGAGCTTCAACACTCTCTGACGGAGGAAGAAGCCCTCGACGTTGTGGCTAAAGAACTAAAACAGCAGAGGGACTCCCTCCGGGAGTTTGAACAGGTGGGACGGGAAGACCTTGCTCAAAAAGCAAGGGATGAGATCGCGGTGTTGGAAAGATACATGCCTGAGCAGCTGACGGATGCCGAACTGAAAAAGATCGTTCAGGAGACCATCGCCTCCACTGGTGCTGCTTCCAAGGCCGATATGGGAAAAGTGATGAAAGCAGTCATGCCCCGGGTAAAAGGGCGCGCCGATGGAAAGCGGGTGAACCGGCTGGTTCAGGAAGGACTGCAGTAAAACACAGCGGTTTCCGCGCTGTGTTTTTTCTATATCCTGGGTTAAAATAAAGATGTGGAACTTTTTCCGTTATGAACCGTAGATACGGATGGGGGGAAGGAATGCGAATGGGTCGGGCGGGACTGCTCCTTTTGCTCTGTTTCCTCACTCTCAGCATGATGATTCCGGCAGTGCAAGCGGAGCCGGAAGCCAGCCATGGCAGGGCAGTCTATTGGATTCCCCTGGATCAAGAAGTGGAACAGGGACTGGCCCGGTTTCTCGACCGGGGGTTCCGAGAAGCGAAAGAGGGTGGCGCGGAAGCGATCATTCTGGAGATGGACACCCTCGGTGGAGATGTGGCGGCAGCTTTGGAGATCGGAAAGTTGCTTCGCACATCCAAAATACCAGTAACGGTGTATATCAAAGGGGAAGCCATTTCCGCCGGTTCCTACATCGCCTTGAATGCCGATCATATCTTGATGGCACCGGGAAGTGCCATGGGAGCGGCGGAACCCCGAACCATCACCGGAGAGCGTGCGGATCCGAAGACAGTGGCTTTCTGGGCTTCCAACATGCGGGCGGCGGCGGAAGCTCACGACAGAGATCCTGAGATTGCCGCCGGCATGGTGGATCGGAATCTGGAGATCAAAGGGTTGAAGAAAAAAGGGGAACTCCTCAGCCTTTCCGCCGGCCAGGCCATCCAACGAAAGATGGCGGATCGGATGGTGAAGGGGGATGCGGATGTACTCCGTTTTGTCAAGGCTCATCCATCCGATGTGGTCCGAGTGGATCAGACCCTGAGTGAACAGGTGGCCCGGTTTGTCACCAGCCCGTATGTGATTCCGGTCTTGTTCATGGTGGGTTTGGCCGGGCTTGCCATTGAATTTCTGACCCCCGGCTTTGGCCTTCCGGGTGTCATCGGCCTCAGTGCTTTCGGTCTCTATTTCTTCGGTCACTATCTGGCCGGATTGGCCGGAATGGAAACATTTGTCCTGTTTGCTGCCGGTCTCATTCTTCTGTTGATTGAAATTTTTGTCCCCGGGTTCGGTATCTTTGGAATTCTTGGTCTGCTGTCCTTGGTAGCCTCCATCGTGGCCGCCGCAGCCGACCGGATGTTTAGTTTGACCACCTTGGTTGTCGCTCTGTTGTTGACCGTTGTGGGGATGATCATCGCTGTCCGTCGTCTCGGTCTCAAGAGGGGGGTGAAACGGTTTGTCCTGCATACGGCTCAGGACAATACTACGGGCTATGTGGCTCAACCGGGACGCCGGGAACTGATCGGAAAACAAGGGATGGCTCTCAGTCCTCTCCGACCTGCAGGGACTGCAGTGATCGAAGGGAAACGGGTGGATGTGGTGAGTGAAGGCGGTTTCATCCCGCCACGCACTCCAGTGAAAGTGGTGGATGTTCAGGGACTTCGTGTGGTGGTTCGGGGGCTGACCTCTTCAGATGACGGGGCGGATTCCGGGTCCCGATGATTCAGTTAAAGGAGGATTTTTATGGGGACTGTTTTTAGTATCCTGTTTATCGCAGTGATCGCGATTGTAGCGCTTTCGATCCTGTTCACCTTCGTGCCGGTGATGTTGTGGATTTCTGCGATGGCGTCAGGTGTTTATGTGGGACTGACCACTCTGATCGGGATGCGGCTGCGGCGCATCGTTCCGTCCCGGATTGTCAACCCGCTGATCAAGGCGAGAAAAGCGGGGTTGGAAGTAACCATTGAAATGCTGGAAACTCATTATCTGGCGGGGGGGAATGTGGATCGCGTCGTCGACGCTCTGATCGCGGCCCAACGGGCGGATATCGACCTGATGTTTGAACGGGCCGCCGCCATCGACCTTGCTGGGCGGGATGTGCTGGAAGCCGTACAGATGAGTGTCAACCCGAAAGTGATTGAGACTCCGGTGGTATCCGCCGTCGCCAAGGACGGGATCGAGGTGAAGGTGGTTGCCCGGGTGACCGTGCGGGCCAATATTGACCGCCTCGTCGGGGGTGCCGGTGAAGAGACGATCATCGCCCGGGTGGGTGAAGGGATCGTCACCACCAACGGTTCCGCCAACAGCCATAAAGAGGTTCTGGAAAATCCCGATTTGATCTCCAACACGGTTTTGGAGAAGGGATTGGATGCCGGTACCGCCTTTGAGATCCTGTCCATCGATATCGCCGATGTGGATGTGGGTAAAAACATCGGGGCCACCCTGCAGACCGACCAGGCGGAAGCTGACAAGAAGATCGCCCAGGCCAAAGCCGAAGAACGGCGGGCAATGGCCGTCGCTCAAGAGCAGGAGATGAGTGCCCGCGTCGTGGAGATGCGTGCCAAAGTGGTGGAAGCGGAGGCGGAAGTGCCGATGGCGATGGCTGAAGCGCTCCGAAGCGGGAAACTGGGTGTGATGGATTATTACAACCTGCAGAACATCGCGGCTGACACAGATATGCGCAAATCCATCTCCCAAGGGGATGAAGAAGAAAGTTGATCGGTTGCTGTTTCAGTGATCACCGGGAGGAGGTGTTCCGATGGAACTTTTGGAGATCCTGTTTTCCAACGGAATCGTGACGGTCCTGTTTCTCTACTTGCTCTTTGCCGGGTTGTCACGGCTGTTTCGGCGGGAAGGCGGAGAGACGGGCCGTCAGCGGCAGTCCCCACCGCCCCAAGCAAAATCCCGGCATCGGAAGCGAGAGAAGAAAGAAAAATTTCCGGTGATCCAAACAAAGGACAGGGAACGGATCATTCCCGAGTCGGAAGAGCCGACACCTCTTGTCCGGACAAAATCGGATCCGCCGCTGCTTGTGAAAGAGAAGGCAACAGCGAAACCACATCCCCTCATTTCCGACTTCAATCGGGAAAGCTTAAAGCAGGCGATCATCATGAAAGAAATCCTGGACGGTCCCCGGTTCCGCCGTTCGGGAAACAGACGGGGTCCTCTCGGCAGATGACCCGTCGGGATGCCCTTTCCTATGGGAAAGGGTTTTTGTTGTTTTTTTACAGGGTGCTCATTCCCCCGGTGGGTGTTTGTGCATAGATTGATACCGGAACACCCGGGAGAGGGGGGAGAAGATTGTATCCTTATTTTCAACGGAATATGCAGACACCTTGGATGTCCGCTCAGACACAAATGATGGTTCCAGAAGCGATCAAACAGATGATGGCCGAACATATCCGTTTGATGAAAGAGATCAACCGGAAAGTGGGTCTGATTGAAGAACAGATGCGCCGGGGCAGGAATTAGAGAGGTGTTGGGAAGGTGAGTGGAGGGAGAGTGTCAGCGGATCGTGACTTTGGCGGTTTAGAACAATGACCAGGAACAATCGGATCATTTATTTCTTTCAACCATCCGGTCGGGTTTGGCTGGGTGGTTGACTTCTGTGTGACAGTGGCACGATTTTCGTCATCGAGTGCTGAATGATGAAACCGAGGGGAAATACTGCAGATTCTGAAGGATTACAGACCTGACCTGCCAATATGCTTTTAAAGCAAGAGAGCTGGTTCTAAAAAGATACCTAGAAGTCTTGTGAAAAAGCCGTTCACAGGGAGGATCGGTTTTCACATGGAGTGATTTTGGGCAGTTCAAAACGACGAAAAGGTCATGTGAAACCTCATCCGATCATTCAAGAACGCACTAAATCATAACTATTCCGGAAACTGTCAGGGATCATGGCTCCCCTTTCCTTGGAAACAAGTGCGCCTCATGCTTTCCCCCATTTCAATCAGACTAAAAAAGAAAAAGGAGGTGAGCATGGATGGTGCGTACCCGCAGCAGCAACCGTCTGTTGGTCCCCGGCTCCGCCGCAGTGTTGCAACAGTACAAAGAGGAGATCGCCTCCGAATTCGGTGTCAAGCTGGGCGAATCGACCACAGCCCGGGCCAACGGTTCTGTCGGAGGGGAGATTACCAGACGGTTGGTACGTCAGGCCCAACAGCAGCAGACAGGAGAGCAACCGAGATAGGGCAATCATTGGGAATCAACCGATGCGGCCATGGACCGCATCGGTTTTATTGTGGACGTACACAGACAAGCGCCGTTCGCTCATAAACTTCATCGACTCCGTTTTTCCCTGACTTGTCTCATATTATTCATCCGGCGGGCATATGGCTTATTTTAGGAAGATGGAGGGCATGTTCCATGGGGAAACTGGGCAGCAAGATGAGAAGAATCGCTGCGGATTGGTTGGAATTACCTCGGGATGTGGCGGGCAACTTGCCCCGGGTGATCATGATCGGGCCCTACCGGGTTCATGTGGAAAACCATCAGGGTGTGGAACATTTCAATATGGAAGAAATTCGAATGCGGACAGAGAAGGGGCAGTTAGCCATCCGCGGGAAAAGCTTGATTATCCATGCGATTTACTCTGATGAAGTATGGGTGGAGGGGGAGATCTCAGAGGTGAAGTATCTGGGCTAAGGGGAGAAGACCTTTGCAAAAACAATGGCCGCGAAAGATTCAGGGGAGCCTGCGTGTGGAGTTGACGGGTCCGGCTCTCGAAAGATTCATCAATAATGCGTTGAACCGGGGGATCCATATCAGCCGGATCGTCTGGCTCTCCCGGAATCGTATCCGGTTGACCCTTTCTGTGGGGGATTACTTTCAGTTAAGACCTGTATTAAAGGGAACCAGGACCAAGTCACGGATACTTGAAAAAAAAGGACTCCCCTTTTGGTGGATGCGTCTTCGCAGGAGACAATTTTTCTTGTGGGGATTTCTTCTGTTTATACTGATGATCTTTTCCCTGACTTCTGTCATCTGGTCTGTGGAGGTGGAAGGAAACGAGACCGTTCCCTCCAAAGAAATCGTCAGACTGCTGCAAAAAGAGGGTGTTTATATCGGGCAGTTGAAAAGCCGGGTGCCTTCCAATGAGGAAATCCAGTACCGGTTGCAATCCGGACTGCCGCAGGTATCCTGGGTCGGATTTCGTATGGAGGGCACAAGGGCAGTGGTCACGGTTGTGGAAAAAAAACGGGTGGATGAGCGGGAGCAACAGGGGAATGGACCGATCCAGCTCGTGGCCCGTCGGAACGCCATGATTTATGATATAAGGGTGGAACGGGGCCGACCGCTGGTGGAAGTGAATGAACCGGTGAAAAAAGGGCAACTGCTGGTTTCCGGTTGGTATGGGGATCCGGATCAACCGGACTCGGGCAAACTGGTAGGAGCCAAAGGAAAGGTGATGGGAGAAGTTTGGTATGACTCCACAGTGACAGTTCCCCTGGCGCAAAAGCGAAAAGTTTATACAGGTAACAGGGAGATGGCTTGGTTTCCATACGTTGGGTCCAGGATGATCCGCATCCCGTTTATGTTTCCGGAATCCTTCCAACGCTATGAAACGATCCGGACGACTCATGCTCTCCAGATCCGCAACCGGCGCCTCCCCTTCGGATGGGTGGAAGAAGAGCGGCTGGAGATGAAATGGGTTCACCAGAAACTGGGTGTCAAACAGGCTATCGCTCTCGGAAAAGAACGGGCCCGGGAGGATCTGATGGCGAAAATGGGAGAGGATGGGCGGATTTTGGGGGAAAAAATTTTGCACCCCCGCGTGGTTGATGGTAAAGTTATTATGAAGATACACTTTGATGCAGTGGAGAACATTGCTGTTTCACAACCGATATTGCAAGGGGATTGAAGCCATTTGCAACAGCAGGAGAAAACCATCAAAATCCGGTTGCAGGATGCCAATGAAGCACTGGAACTGTTTGGGCCGCAGGATGGGTTTTTGCGGATGATTCAGGACCAGACGTCGGCCAAGATCATTTCCCGCGGGGAAGAGGTGGCCATTTCCGGTTCCCCTGGGGAGCTGGAAGTGTTGGGCCACCTGTTTCGCGTGTTGTTGGCGTTGGTGCGCCGTGGGGTGAAATTGACCGAGCGGGATTTGATCTATGCGGAGCGGTTGGCCCGTGATGGACTGGCAGACGAACTTTTGGAACTGTACGATGAACAAATCGGAGTCACCCACAAGGGAAAGCCGGTCCGGGTCAAAACCTTGGGCCAACGCCACTATATCACCGCGATCAAAAAATCGGACATCGTGTTTGGCATTGGGCCTGCCGGTACCGGTAAAACCTTTTTGGCGGTGGTGTTGGCGGTCACCGCTTTGAAATCCAATCAGGTCAAACGGATTGTTCTGACCCGCCCCGCTGTGGAAGCTGGGGAAAATCTCGGTTTTCTCCCCGGCGATCTTCAGGAGAAGGTGGATCCATACCTGCGTCCGTTGTACGACAGCCTCTACACCATGCTCGGGGTGGAGCAAGTGAGCAAACTGATGGAACGGGGCATGATCGAAGTGGCTCCGCTGGCTTACATGCGGGGGAGAACCCTGGAGGATTCCTTTGTCATTCTGGATGAAGCTCAAAACACAACCCATGAGCAGATGAAGATGTTCCTCACTCGATTGGGCTTTGGATCCAAAATGGTGGTAACCGGCGATGTGACCCAGGTGGATCTCCCCAAGGGGAAGCAGTCCGGGCTGAGGGAAGCGGAGCGGGTCCTGAAGTCGGTGGAAGAAATACAGTTTGTCCGTCTGACCCAATCGGATGTGGTCCGTCATACACTGGTTCAGAAGGTGATCGATGCCTACGCCGAAACAGAGTGATCATTCGACGCGATAAGGAGTCGGTCCTATGTTGAATGAAGAGACAAAGCCAAAACCCGGGTTTTCCTTTCGCAAACGGTTCCGTCTGTCGGACCGCTGGAAGACGAGCCGGCGAGTCCGGCTTTTGCTGTACTTGGGACTGGGTGCTTTATGCTACCTTCTGTTGATGGGACAGGTTCTCCCGCAACAGTATAATGATATTTCCCCCGGCAAAGTGGCCAAGGAGTCCATCGTATCCCCTGTAACCAAGGTGGACCAGGAAGCGACTGAGAAAGTTCGGGAAAAAGCGGCTCAATCTGTGGGGAAACAGTACCGGATTGATGAACAGTTGGCAGATCGGCAGGTTAAAAGGTTGGAGACGATTTTCAATGAGATTCAGAGCCATCTTTCCGATGCTGACAAGAGCAACAAGGAGAAAATCGCCAACCTGAAAGAAGTGCTTCCCTACGGTTTGTCCGATGAGTTTTATCATAAACTGGTCCATGTGAAGGACGGCGAATGGACGGAGATGAGAATCCTCAGCCGGGAAATGGTGCAGGAGATCCTGGCTGACGGCGTTCGCAAAAATGAGCTGGAAAAAGAGAGGGATCGGGTGGATCGGGGATTGGTCACCTCCTCTCTGGGCAGTCAAGCCCGTTATGTTGTGCGTGAATTGTCCCGGCAGATGATTGTTCCCAATGAATTTTATGACAAAAACCGGACAGAGAAGCTGCAGGATGCAGCCAGGGACAGCGTGGAACCGATTCCGATCCGAAAAGGGGATGTCATCGTTGCTGCCGGGGATGTGGTGACCAAGGATCAGTATCGGAAGCTGGAAGAGCTCGGATTTTTGGGGAGATACACCGATCCAATCCCCTATTTCGGTTTGGCTCTGTTGATCGCGGTGGTTCTGGGATTGCTCGCCTTTTTCGTCCGTTGGTTCCGTCCGGAAGTATACAGAGACAATGTGAAGACCACCATGCTGTTGTCAGTGTTCCTGCTCACCATGCTGGGGATGAAGGTGATCAGCTTGGGGCAGAATTTGGAATGGAGCACTGTGGGTTATATGGCCCCCGCCGCCCTGGGAACGATGCTGATCGCCCTTCTGCTGGATTTGCAGTTGGCGTTGTGGTGTGCGATCCTGTTCGGGGTATTTTCGGGGATGTATTTTAACGAAGGCAGTCATGTTTTGTTTGACTTCCGATACGGTTTGGTCTCTTTTGTGAGCGGTTCAGCCGCCGCCTTTGCCTTATCCGGGGTTCGCAACCGGTTGTCCATTTTCCGCGCCGGACTTTTTTCATCGGGAGCCAGCGTCCTCACCATCGCGGCATTGTATGCGCTGGTTCCGGTGGACGGAGACGGGTGGGTTCTGCTTCAGTCCCTCGCGTTTGGAGCGGCCGGTGGGATTTTTTCGGCGGTGTTGACCATTGGATTCCTGCAGCATTTTGAAACGGTTTTTGACATGCTGTCCCCTTTGCGGCTCTTGGAGCTTTCAAATCCCAACCATCCGCTGTTGAGGAAACTGCTGATCGAGACTCCGGGGACCTACCATCATTCGGTGATCGTGGGCAACTTGGCGGAAGCCGCCGCGGAAGCAATCGGGGCCAATGGTCTGCTCTGCCGGGTGGGTGCTTATTATCATGATGTGGGCAAAACCAAACGACCGCAGTTTTTCATTGAAAATCAGATGGCGGAAAATCCCCACGATAAAATATCTCCCAATCTGAGCAAGAGTATCATCATCTCTCATGCCAAGGATGGCTGTGAGATGCTCAAAGAGCATCACATTCCCACGCCGATCTGTGATATCGCCGCCCAACACCACGGCACCACCTTGCTCAAATATTTCTATCACAAGGCACGGGAACAGAGTGACGGTGCCCAGGTGTTGGAGGCGGATTACCGTTATCCGGGACCCAAGGCCCAGTTTAAGGAGGCGGCCATCGTGGGTATTGCCGATTGTGTGGAAGCGGCGGTTCGCTCTCTGGCCCGGCCCAGCCCGGAGAGGGTGGAGAACATGGTGCGAAAGATCATCCAGGATCGTCTGGAAGATGGACAGTTTGATGAATGTGATCTGACATTCAAGGAGCTGGATCTGATTGCCCGCTCCATCTGTGAAACACTTCAGGGGATATTTCACTCCAGAATCGAGTATCCGGAAGAGCACCAAGGGAAAGGGGTGAAGCTTGCATGAGTCTGCGTGTGGAATCAGTGGTTCGCCCCCATCTTATGGAAGAGGAAGAAAAATGGCTGCCCTGGGTGGAGCGTTGTCTCATGCAGGCGGCCGAAGGGGAGTCGACGCCGCCTGCGGAGGTGGCGGTGACCATTGTGGATGATGAGGAGATTCACCGTTTGAACCGGGAGTACCGGCAGGTGGACCGGCCGACGGATGTGCTTTCTTTCCCCCAGTGGGATCCGGGGGAAGAATGGGGATCCCCCCAAGGGGAACCCCTCCCCCTTGGGGATATTGTCATCTCTCTCCCGAGGGCGAAAGAGCAGGCTGAACTGTACGGGCACTCCTTGGAACGGGAATTGGGTTTTCTTGCAGTGCACGGCTTTTTGCACTTGCTCGGATATGATCACGAAACTGCTGAAGAGGAAGAGGAGATGTTTTCCCGACAGGAGGCGATCTTGTCCCAGGTCGGATTGACTAGACAGGGGTGATTGGAGATGCGGAAATCCTCATTATGGGCCAGTTTCCGCTACGCCTTGGAAGGTCTCAAATACACCCTCGTCACCCAGCAGAACATGCGGATTCATTTTCTGGCCGCTCTCGGTGTGCTGTTGTTCAGCCTGTGGCTTCCCCTCACCAAAGTGGAGATATTGATTCTCTTTGTCTGTATTCTCCTGGTGATCGTGGCCGAGCTGATAAATACAGCCGTCGAAACGGTGATCGATCTGGTGACCCGGGATTTCCACCCCCTGGCCAAGGTGGCGAAAGATGTGGCGGCGGGAGCAGTGCTTCTGTCCGCGGGGATGTCGGTGGTGGTCGGGCTCAGTATCTTCTACCCCTACTTGGATATCCTCTCTCTCCAGTTCCCGGAGCGAACAGCCCACCCTCTCAACATCGGATTGGCAGCCTTGATTGTTTTCGACTTTTTCCTCACTCTTTCCTTGAAAGGGCTTTTTAACCGGATCGACAGGCCGGAGTGGGAGCCCAGCATCACGATGTCATTGGCCAGCCTGATTGCAGTTTCTCTGATGATGATGACAGCCAATTGGTTGGTGATGATTCTTGTGTTGCTGTTGTATTTTCTTCTCCTGGGCACCCGACTGCGGATGAAAACCGGGAAACCGGCTGTCCTTCTTGGAGTGTTTCTGGGGGTTGTTGTTGCTGTCGCCGGTTTTTTTCTGATGTGATTGGAAAGGAGAGCCCAACCGGATGTGGAAACGGATCCGTACATATCTCATTTTGGGGGTGATCGCCCTTCTCCCCACAGTGGCGACCCTCTATGTTCTGAAACTTCTTTTTGCAATTATCGATCCGACTCTGGGAGTGGCGACGGCCAAGCTTCTTCATTGGTTGGGTGTGGTGCAGTTTCCTTTGGTGATTGGGGGAATTGTGTTTCACACCCACATCCCCGGTGTGGGTACCCTGCTCACACTGGGAATTCTCATCTTGATCGGGATGATGGCCCGCAGTTTGATCGGGAAACAGGTGCTCCGCTTCACGGAGCATCTTTTCTCACGGATCCCCCTGGCACGGAACATTTACTCGACGGTTCAACAGGTCATAAGTGCCTTCGCCCATGATAAGACCAGTTTTAAACGAGTGGTGATGGTAGAATACCCGCGAAAAGGAGTCTACACCCTCGGGTTTTACACGGGGGAAGGAAGCGGGGAGATCCAGAGAGAGGAGAAGAACCAGTTGCTTAATATTTTCCTGCCGACCACACCCAACCCCACTTCGGGGTGGCTGGTTCTCGTTCCCGCGGCAGATGTGGTCTTTTTGAACATGTCTGTGGAAGATGGGCTGAAGTATATCATCTCCGGCGGGGTGGTTGTGCCCCCTGTCAGGGAAATCGGTCCGGTCAAGGATCACAGGAAAGAAGGGATTTCGGTTGAACCGGGAACAGTTGATTGAAGAAGCGAAAAAAGCACGGCAACGGGCTTACGTACCCTACTCCAAGTTTCCGGTGGGGGCGGCTCTCTTGGCGGAAGACGGAAGGATTTTTTCCGGTTGCAATGTGGAGAATGCCTCCTTCGGCCTGACCAATTGTGCGGAACGAACCGCCTTTTTCAAGGCAGTGTCCGAAGGGGCGGGGAAATTTCAGGCCCTTGCGGTGGTGGGGGCCACTGCGGGCCCCGTCTCTCCTTGTGGGGCGTGTCGGCAGGTGATGGTTGAATTTTGTTCCCCCGGGATGAAAGTATATCTCGCCAACCTGGAAGGGAAAATTCGGGAAACTACCGTCAGTGAGCTGTTACCCGGTGCCTTTGACAAGGAGGAACTCAATGAAGGAGCTAGTGTTTAAATCCGGTTTTGTCACTCTGATCGGACGGCCCAATGTGGGGAAATCGACCCTGCTGAACCAGGTGTTGGGACAAAAAGTGGCCATCATGTCGGATAAACCTCAGACGACCCGGAACAAAATCCGGGGGGTGTATACCACTGAGGAGGAACAGATCATATTCCTGGACACCCCGGGGATTCACAAACCCAAATCCCGACTGGGAGATTGGATGGTTCAGACAGCACGGGAGACCTTTGAAGAGGTGGATGTCATCCTGTTCCTGGTGGATGCAAAGGAAGGGATGGGACCTGGGGACCGGTTTATCATGGAACAGTTGAAAGCGGTGAAGACTCCGGTCTTTTTGGTGGTCAACAAGATCGATCAGGTGCATCCCGACACTCTGCTGCCCCTGATCGACGGGTATCGAAAAGTGTTCTCATTCCGGGAGGTTGTGCCGGTTTCCGCACTGTACGGAAATAACACCTCCACTCTCCTGGAGCTGATCCGCCGGGAGTTGCCCGAAGGGCCCGCCTATTACCCATCCGAGTATGTCACCGATCACCCGGAGAGGTTTATCATCGGGGAGTTGGTCCGGGAAAAGGTGCTCCACCTGACCCGGGAAGAGGTACCCCATTCGGTGGCGGTGGTAGTGGAGGAGATGAAAGAGGAAGAAGAGGGCCGAATGTTTGTGCGGGCCACCATCTACACCGAACGCCCATCCCAGAAGGGGATCCTGATCGGCAAACAAGGCTCCATGTTGAAAGAGGTGGGCCGACGGGCCAGGAAAGAGATCCAGCGCTTGTTGGGAAGCCGGGTTTACCTCGATCTGTGGGTGAAGGTGAAAAAAGATTGGCCAAACGAGGAGTTTCTGTTGCGGCAGTTCGGCTACCGTGATGAAGAGTGACAGGTGGAAACAATATCTAGAAACTGCCGTTCATACTCTCTTCTCTGGAGGTCATCCTAACCGTTAGCACGAGATTCGTCGGCGGAAAGGATGAGACGGTTTGCGCAATTTTTCCTGGAATTGTTTTGCGGTAACCGGCAATATAGATGCGTATCTCCTGTATAAAGATACTGAAACCCTCGCCGAGCGGAGAGAACCAGACATCGTATTGCGGGAGAAGGAAAAGGAGAAGAAGAGCTGAGGGGAATCACTGATGTTGGAAAAATTGGAAGGGATCGTCATCCGGACTCGGGATTATGGAGAAAGCCATAAAGTGGTCATTCTGTTTACGAGGGAGTATGGCAAGTTTGCGGTGATGGCCAGGGGGGCTAAAAAACCAAAAAGTCGGTTGGCGGCGGTGACTCAGCCCTTTACCTCGGGACAATACCTCTGCTATACCGGATCCGGGATGGCCACCCTGTCCCAAGGAGACATTCTTAAATCCAGGCATCTCCTTCGTTCCGATCTGATTCTAGCTTCCTATGCAGCCTATTGGACGGAATTTCTGGACAAACTGAAAGAGGAAAAAGAACCGGATCCGCCGATCCATATCTGGTTGGAGACAGTATTGAACATGTTGGAGGAGGGGGCGGACCCAGAAATCCTGTCCAGAATTTTCGAATTGAAAGTGTTGGAGTCCACCGGGTATCGCCCACGCCTGGAGGGCTGTGTCCATTGCGGAAGTGCAAATCTCCCTGTCAAATTCAGCATCCGACAGGGAGGATTCCTCTGTCCGGAGTGCTCCTCCCGAGATCCGGGAGCTCTTTTTCTTTCCCCCGCCGCTGCACGGGTTCTCGGAACCTTGGGTGCAATCACACCGCATCGGTTGGGGCAAATCCGGGTGAAAGAGGAGACCCGACGTCAACTGGAGCGGATCCTTCGCTCCTTTATCGATGAATACATCGCCTTGCCTCTTCGATCCCGGGATTTTTTGGACCGAATGAAAAAAGACTGGCGGAATGGGTGAGATCATTGACACAGCCGCATGGGATTTGATATAACTACAATATCCGGAAAAACAATATTGAAAATGCGCGATGAGAGAAGGGAGTAGCCGGTCCATTTGTGACCAAGCGAGTCGGGGAGGGTGAAAGCCCGGCCACAAACCCGGTGAAGGGCGGTCTGGAGCGCAATGGAATCGAGGGGACCGGTGACGGCGGATCGGCTGACCGGTCAAATAGGGTGGAACCGCGGGAAACCTCCCGTCCCTATGGGAGCGGTGCATGCTTCCGAGGGGTGGAAGGTTTTTTTATGCTCAGTTTTGGAGGTGGGATGGAATGAACATACAAGAGATCATCTTGAAATTGCAATCCTACTGGAGTGCCAGAGGCTGTGTTTTGGCACAGCCCTACGATGTGGAAACCGGGGCGGGAACCATGAACCCCATGACCTTTTTGCGGTCACTCGGCCCGGAACCATGGAATGTAGCCTATGTGGAACCCTCTCGGCGTCCGGCGGACGGCCGGTATGGAGAAAACCCGAACCGGGTCTACCAGCACCATCAATTCCAGGTGATTATGAAACCGTCTCCGGACAATATACAGGAGTTATATCTGAAAAGCTTGGAAGAGCTGGGAATCAATCCTTTGGAACATGATATCCGGTTTGTGGAGGACAACTGGGAAAATCCAGCTTTGGGAGCGTCGGGACTTGGATGGGAAGTTTGGTTGGACGGAATGGAAATCACCCAGTTCACTTACTTTCAACAGATCGGCGGTTTGGAGGCGGCTCCGGTTTCCGTGGAGATTACATACGGTTTAGAACGCCTCGCCTCTTACATCCAGAATAAGGAGAACATTTATGAATTGACTTGGGTGGAGGGTGTCACCTACGGGGATATTTTCAAGCAGCCGGAGGTTGAACATTCCAGGTATTCCTTTGAAATCTCCGACACGGATCAACTCTTTCGCTGGTTTGACGCCTATGAACAGGAAGCGGGGCGGGCACTGGATGAACACTTGGTCTTCCCCGCCTACGATTATGTGCTGAAGTGTTCCCACACCTTTAATCTTCTGGACGCCCGGGGTGCGATCAGTGTTTCGGAAAGGACAGGATATCTGGCCCGGGTGCGGGGGTTGGCCCGTCGCTGTGCCAAAACCTATGTGGAGGAACGGGAACGCCTCGGATTTCCAATGCTGAAACAGGGAGGGATCCAGCATGGCTGAACAAGATTGGTTGGTGGAGATCGGCTGTGAAGAGATCCCCGCGCGTTTTGTGGAAAGCGGGGTACAGCAGTTACGGGAAAAATTGACCCGGTGGATGGAAGAGAACCGGCTCTCCTTTGGCAAGGTGAAAACCTATGCCACCCCGCGCCGTCTGGCCGTGTTGGTAGAAGATGTGGCTGATGCCCAAGCGGATGTGGAAGAAGAAGTTCGCGGCCCCGCAAAGCGAATCGCAGTCGCAGAGGATGGGAGTTGGACAAAGGCGGCGGAAGGTTTCGCACGTAAACAGGGAATCTCCACTGACCAATTGCAATTGCGCGAATATAAAGGGGAAACCTATGTCTTTGCCCATAAGCTCCAAGAGGGGAAACAGACAGTCACCTTGATTCAGGAGGGGTTGGCAGATGTCCTCGGGGGACTTCATTTCCCCAAAGCGATGCGATGGGGGGAGCGTCGGACCCGGTTTATTCGCCCGGTTCGGTGGTTGGTCTGTCTCTTCGGAGATGAATTGGTACCGGTAAAATGGGCCGGCGTCACCGGCGGCAGGCGCACTTTTGGGCACCGCTTTCTCGGCGGGGAAACCGAAATTGGACAACCGGCAGACTATGTGGAGACCCTCCGTGATCAGAAAGTGATGGTTGACATGGAGGAGCGTCGGGAAGAGATCCGTCAACAACTCCACCGGATGGAGGAACAGAACGGGTGGCGGATTCCCGTGGATGAGGAGCTTTTGGACGAGGTGACCCAATTGGTGGAGATTCCCACCGCTTTGTCCGGGTCTTTTCATGAGCGTTACCTCGAGCTTCCGGAGGCGGTTCTGATCACCACCATGCGGGAGCATCAACGTTATTTTCCGGTCAGGGACCGGGATCAAAATCTGTTGGCCCATTTTGTCACTGTACGAAACGGAGACAATCGAGGCTTGGATCAAGTGGCCAAAGGCAATGAAAAAGTGTTGTCCGCACGCCTGGCGGATGCCCGTTTTTTCTATGAGGAGGATTTAAAACTCTCTCTCTCCGCCGCGGCGGCCAAGCTGGATGATGTGGTCTATCTGGAAGGATTGGGAAGTGTAGGGGATCAAGTGCGGAGGATCCGGAAACTAGTGGAAGAACTGGCAGATCGTCTGGGCCTGGAGAACCCGGAACGAAGCCTGCTCTTCCGCGCGGCGGACATCTGCAAATTTGATCTGTCCACCCATATGGTGGATGAGTTTCCCGAGCTGAGTGGGGTGATGGGAGAAGAGTATGCCCGCCGGGCAGGTGAAGATCCGGAAGTGGCCCGGGCCATTATGGAACATCATTATCCCCGTTTTGCCGGTGATCGCTTGCCTGAGGGAAGATTGGGGGCTTTGATCAGTCTGGCAGACAAAATGGATGCCGTCGCGGCAGCTTTTTCCCTCGGAATTCAACCGACAGGATCTCAGGATCCCTACGGTTTGCGCAGAAAGGCATCCGCAGTGGTCCATATTCTGATGGACCGGGGCTGGAGTGGATTGCCCCTGTCCACCCTGATCGACCTATCTTTGGATTCTCTGCAAGCAGACGGCTGGCTGAAACGGGACCGGGAAGAAGTGAAAGAAGAGATCTCCCAATTCTTCCACCTTCGTTTGAAAGGGGCGCTGCAGGAAGAGGGAATCCGTTATGATCTGATCGATGCAGTCCTTCTATCTGACCTTTCCACCCCTCAGTTGATGCTCGAGAAAGCACGGGTATTGACGGATGCGGTAACCCGTGAGGATTTCAAAATGATCGTGGAGGGGTTCAGCCGGGCATCCAACTTGGCCGCCAAAGGAGAACCGGATTTGACGGTCAACCGGGATCTGTTGGAGGTGTGGGCGGAACGGGAATTGTACGCTTCCATCCGATCCGCTTCCGAAGATTTCTCCACGGCACAGGAGCAACAGGATGCAGAGGGAATGTTTGCCGCCATCGCCAAACTGGCCCCGGCCATTCACCGTTTTTTTGATGATGTGCTGGTCATGGTGGAGGATGAGACCACCCGCACCAATCGTCTGGCCTTACTTCAGGAGACGGATCGGCTGACGAAAAGGTTTGCCGCATTTAATAAAATCGTGTTTCCATCCTGAATCAATTCTGAACAGGGGACGGTCTGGTACCGTCCCTTTTTATTAAAAAATTGCCAGGGAAAAGAGTTGCGAAAAACGTAGGTCCGATATAGTATATACTATATCTAAATACATGTATTAAGTATGACATATTATTGGATTGTCTTTGCTTTTAAGGGGGTGTGACCCAATCCAACTGTCGGAACGCCAGGAAATGATTATACGGATCGTAAAAGATGAAGGTCCCATCACGGGGGAACAAATCGCGGAGCGACTGAATCTGACCCGGGCCACCTTGCGGCCGGACCTGGCCATCCTGACGATGTCCGGTTTTTTGGACGCCCGGCCGCGGGTGGGATACTTTTATTCGGGAAAGACAGGCAATCAGCTTCTTGGTGAACACATCCGCAAGTTGACAGTGAAGGATTATAAGTCGGTCCCTGTTGTCTGTCAGGAAGAGACTTCCGTCTATGATGCGATCTGCACCATGTTTCTGGAAGATGTGGGGACC
Source organism: Kroppenstedtia guangzhouensis (assembly GCF_014637345.1). Taxonomy (GTDB): domain Bacteria; phylum Bacillota; class Bacilli; order Thermoactinomycetales; family DSM-45169; genus Kroppenstedtia; species Kroppenstedtia guangzhouensis. The sequence goes on along the minus strand of NZ_BMEX01000002.1, from coordinate 130,282 downwards.
TTGTTTGTCGTAAAGGAAGGGGGATTTCTAGTCGGTGTGATCTCCCGGAAGGATCTATTGAAGAGTTCCATGGGGAATCAAGATCTACAGACGATCCCAGTGGGAGTGATTATGACCCGCATGCCCAATATTGTCACCTGTCGTTTGCAGGAATCCCTCTTGGACGCAGCCGGCAAATTGATCTATAACCAAGTGGATTCCCTGCCTGTGGTCAAAGAGGGAAGCGGCAGGGACCAACTGGAAATCGTCGGACGGATCACCAAAACGACCATCACCAAAGCCTTTGTGGAACTGGGAGAAGGCTCGTCTGTTTGAGAGAGTCAGGGAGGGAAGAATCATTTCAAGCCAACTGCATGCCCCCGTCGTCTATGTCTTGTCCGACTCCGTCGGGGAAACCGCCGAACTTGTCGTCCGGGCAGCATCCAGTCAATTTAACGGAGGGGATGTGGAAATCCGCCGCACCCCTTATGTGGATGACAAAAAAACAATTCGGGAGACGGTGGAAGCCGCCGCTGAAGTGGGAGGGATGATTGCTTTCACCATGGTCGTGTCCGAATTGCGGACCTATATCCTGAAAATGGCGGAGGAGCGTGGGGTGCCCGTCGTCGATATCATGGGGCCGATGCTCAGAGGTCTGGCTGACCTGTATGAAAGGGAACCGAGACGGGAACCGGGGTTGGTCCGCAAAATGGACGATGATTATTTTCGTAAAGTGGAAGCCATCGAGTTTGCCGTCAAGTACGATGACGGACGGGATCCCCGGGGAATCCTGCGGGCGGATGTGATTCTGATCGGTGTGTCCCGGACATCCAAGACACCCCTGTCCATGTATCTGGCCCACAAGCGTCTCAAAGTAGCCAACGTGCCTCTGGTTCCTGAAGTGGAACCGCCCGACGAATTGTTCATGGTACCGGCTGAACGTTGTGTCGGCCTTACGATTGATCCCGATCAGTTGAACGGGATTCGGAGAGAGCGGTTGAAGTCCTTGGGTTTGACGGCTCAGGCCAACTATGCCAATATGGATCGTATTATCCAGGAGCTGGAATATTCCGAAAAAGTGATGAAACGGGTGGGATGTCCCATTTTGGATGTCTCCAACAAAGCGGTGGAGGAAACGGCCAACATCATACTCGACATGTTTCGAAAGGGAGGGAGTCAACTATGAGCCGAGCCATCATCCCCTTTCAGGAAGGTGGACTCGATTTGAAAGATCTGATGGGAGGAAAGGGAGCCAATCTTGGGGAAATGACAAAGGCCGGTCTTCCGGTGCCGCAGGGGTTCACCATCACCACGGCAGCCTGTCTCGAATACTATGACTCGGGTCAGCAGTTGACAGAGGAACGGAAAAGAGAGATCAGCCAAGCTCTGTCCGCTTTGGAACGACAGACGGGCAAAAAATTGGGGGATCCGCTGAATCCTCTTTTGGTCTCTGTCCGTTCCGGTGCGGTCATCTCCATGCCGGGGATGATGGATACCGTTTTGAATCTCGGGTTGAACGATGAAACAGTGAAAGGGCTGGAGGAGTTGACGGGCGACCCCCGCTTCGCCCGGGATTGTTATCGTCGCTTCATTCAGATGTTCTCCGATGTGGTGTTGGGGATTCCCCATTATCGGTTTGAGCGGGTGATCGAGGGGAAAAAAGAAGAGCTGGGGATTCAATCCGATACAGAAGTAACCGCTGAGGACTGGTTAACAGTGATTGAAGACTTCAAGCACATCGTCCGGGAAGAGACCGGAAATTCCTTTCCCCAAGACCCTATGGAACAGTTATACCGATCAATCATCGCCGTGTTTGATTCCTGGAACAACCAGCGGGCACGGATCTTCCGCAAAATACACAAGATCAGCGACAGCCTGGGCACAGCAGTCAATGTTCAGATGATGGTTTTTGGAAACATGGGGAACGACTCAGGCACCGGTGTCGCTTTTACCCGCAATCCCTCCACCGGGGAAAAAATGCTCTACGGGGAGTTTCTGATCAACGCTCAGGGGGAGGATGTGGTAGCCGGAATCCGGACACCGGAGCCGATCGCCGCCCTGTCGGAGCGTCTGCCCCTGATCTATGAAGAATTTCGCGGGATCAGCACCCGGCTGGAGGCTCATTACCGGGATATGCAGGATATTGAATTCACCGTGGAGCGGGGCAAGCTCTATATCCTGCAAACACGCAACGGGAAAAGAACGGCCCGGGCAGCTGTAAAAATCGCCGTCGACATGGTGGAAGAAGGCGTGATCGATAAAAAGACGGCTTTGAAGAGAGTGGATCCGGATCAACTGGATCAGCTGTTGCACCGGCGGATCGATCCCGATGCCCCATTGGATGTTCTGGTCAAGGGCCTTCCCGCTTCACCGGGTGCTGCATCAGGGCAGATCGTCTTTGATGCGGACACCGCGGAACGGCAAGCCCAGGAAGGGAAGAAAGTGATTCTCGTCCGGACAGAGACGACACCGGAAGATATTCACGGGATGGTCAGTGCACAGGGAATCCTCACCAGCCGGGGCGGGATGACCAGCCATGCCGCTGTGGTGGCCCGGGGTATGGGAAAACCTTGTATCTGTGGTTGTGAAACGGCCCGGATTGATTCGAAAAAGAAAGAGTTGCGTATCGGAGACGCTTTGTTACGGGAAGGGGACGTGCTTTCCATCGACGGCGGAACCGGGGAAGTGATCCGGGGAGAGGTGCCGTTGATTGATCCGGAGTTGTCTGAGGAATTTCAACGGTTGCTCCGATGGGCTGACGAAGTTCGTACGCTCAAGGTCCGGACCAATGCGGATAACCCGGAAGATGCGGCCAAAGCCCGGGAATTCGGGGCGCAGGGTGTGGGCCTTTGTCGGACGGAACACATGTTTATGGCGGCGGACCGGGTCCCGTTGGTACGGAAGATGATTCTGGCGGAGTCGACTGAAGAAAGACAGAAGTACCTCGCCAAACTGCTCCCCATGCAGACAGCGGATTTTGCAGGAATCTTCAGGGAGATGGGCGGCCTTCCCGTCACCATTCGACTCCTGGATCCTCCCCTCCATGAGTTTCTTCCTAACCTGGAGGATCTTCTGACCGAACGGGTTCGGTTGCAGATGACCGAAGGAATCGATCCGAAAGTTGTTCGGGAGAAAGAGGAACTGTTGCGCAAAGTTCGGCAGCTCCACGAGTTTAATCCGATGCTGGGGCATCGCGGCTGTCGCCTCGGCCTGATTCATCCCGAAATTTACGCTATGCAGGTGGAAGCGATCTTCCTGGCGGCGGCGGAAGTGATTGGAGAAGGGATTGCTGTACAGCCCGAGATTATGATTCCGCTGGTGGGTCATGTGAATGAGCTGAGAGAGCTGCGCAAGTGGGTCGAAGAGACGGCGGTTCAGGTCGCCGGCCGAACCGGGAAGAGCATCCCGTACAAGGTGGGAACCATGATCGAAGTGCCGCGGGCGGCTCTGACCGCTGCTGATATTGCCGAGGAAGCCGATTTCTTCTCCTTTGGCACCAATGATCTGACCCAGACCACCTTCGGTTACAGTCGGGATGATGCGGAAGGCAAGTTCCTTCATCATTATATCGACCGGAAGATCCTTCCGGAAAATCCCTTCATCAGTCTGGATCCCGATGGGGTGGGTCGTCTGGTCTCCATCGGAGTTCAGGAAGGGCGGAAAACCAAGCCTCATCTGAAAACAGGAATTTGCGGCGAACACGGAGGGGAGAAGAATTCCATTCATTTCTGCCACAGGACCGGGTTGGATTATGTCAGCTGCTCGCCCTTCAGAGTTCCCCTAGCCCGGCTGGCAGCTGCTCAGGCTGCACTCTCCTGATCTTCGCCCTGGCTCGTCCGTACTTGGAAACACCTGTTGTCCGGGTGTTTCTCTTTTTTGATCCGGAGAACAACTTTTTGGTAATGTCAAGGTCTGGAAGGATTTTTCCCGCCTGCCCGCGTATAATACATAAGAACGAGGGACGTCCGTACACAGTTCGACAAATTCGGAAACAGGGTAAGGAATTGGATGGTGGAAGGAATCCCGATCATATTGTAGAATTGGATGATATGGGCTGGTGATCCCCTGTTCCACTTCGTTTTCCATAATCTACTTACCCGCGGAGTGAAGGATTTTGACGAATTTTGGCGAACAAGTACATGCTTGGAGAAGGCGGTGATTTCATGGGGGGACGAATTCCCGATGATGTCATCGACCGGATTCGGGATCACTTCGATATTGTCGATGTGGTGGGGCAGACGGTCCAACTGAAGAAAAGTGGTCGAAACTTTTTCGGTCTGTGTCCGTTTCATTCTGAGAGAACACCCTCCTTCTCCGTATCCCCGGACAAACAGATATACTATTGTTTCGGTTGTGGGGCCGGTGGCGATGTGATCCGGTTTTTGATGGAGACAGAGCAGTTGACCTTTGTGGAGGCCGTCACTCAGCTGGCGGATCAGGCAGGGATCCAACTTCCCCGGAGTCGGGGGGAGAACACCCGGGATCCGGAAGAGGAGAAACGGCAACAACTTCGGGTGGTGACCGAATTGGCCGCCCGTCTGTATCATCATATGTTGCTGGAGAGTGATCATGGTTCACAAGCTCGGGAGTACCTGATGAAACGGGGGATCACCCGGGAGACAATGGAAGAGTTTCAATTGGGATTTTCTCCTGATTCTTACCATTTCCTCCATTACTTTTTGAAACGGCGCGGTGTAGATGAAAAAACAGCGGTGGAAGCGGGGTTGTTGGTTGAACGGGATCCCTCCCGAGGGCCTTCCGCATGGTTTGACCGCTTTCGGGGGAGGATCATGTTTCCCATTCATGACACACAGGGGCGGGTGATCGCCTTTGGGGGGCGGGTGTTGGGGGAAGGTCAGCCCAAGTACCTGAACAGCCCTGAAACCACCCTGTTTTACAAAGGGAAATTCCTTTATAATCTTCACCGCGCGCGAAAAGCAGTCCGGAAGGCGGAGCAGGTGATTCTTTTTGAAGGGTATATGGATGTGATCTCCGCTTGGCAGGCCGGGGTGTTCACCGGTGTGGCCACTTTGGGAACCGCTTTGACCGAGTCCCAAGCCCGGGTGATCCGCCGCAATGCCGGTACCGCCGTGATCTGTTACGATTCCGATCGGGCTGGACAAAAGGCGGCGGATCGGGCTGCGGAGGTTCTGAAGGAGCACGGGTGTGTCGTCAAGGTAGCCAAGATGCCCCCGGGAATGGATCCTGACGATTTTGTACGTTCCCGCGGGGCCGCATCTTTTTCCGGAGAGGTGATTGCACAGGCTCTTCCCTATGCCGCCTTTAAGCTGGAAGCCCTTAAAGCGGGGTTCAACCTTGTTGATGAGGAAGAAAAGATGGGTTACCTCACCCGGGCGATCGAGGTGATCGCGGATTTGCCCCGGGCGATCGAACGGGATCATTATCTGCGGCGATTGGCAAAAGAGTTTCATCTCTCTTTGGATGCTCTCAAACAGGAACTTCGGCAGATGGCATCGAAGAAGAGAGGAAGGAACGGGGATAAAGGAACGGGGAAGTGGAATAATGGATATCACAAAAGCAAACACATGGTCGGTCAGGGGCGCCGTCCCCAAGCGCATGAACAGGCGGAAAGGCGTTTGCTGCAAGCGATGATGCACGACCGGAATGTGGCAGAGCATGTGATGCAGACCGTCGGGGCCGACTTCAACATCGAGATACACGCCGCCATTGCCGCCTATCTGTATTCTTATTACTCCGAAGGGAATCCTGCGGATCCCGGGCGATTTCTCCGCTACCTCAAAGATGATCATCTGTTACGGGAAGCCAGTGGGATGGTGATCCTGAATACGCCGGAGGTGACGGATGAGGAGATCTCCGATTATATCCGGCATATACGCAATTATCCCCTTCATAAAGAAATTGAACGAAAAAAAGAGCAGGTCAAGCAGGCAGAACGAGCTGGTGACATTGCGGAAGCCACCCGTCTCGGGGTTGAACTGATTCGTCTGAGGGAAAAGGTTCGCAAACAGGCTTGAAGCAGTGGGATCAGGGAAGGAGGGAGCCGCAAGTTGGCAAATGAGCAAAACGTGGATGTGGAACACGAGCTCACCCTGGAACAAGTGAAGGATCATCTGACGAATCTGGGGAAAAAGCGCGGAGTTCTGACATATAAAGAGATCACTGAAAAGATGTCCGTCTTTGACCAGGAACCTCAACAAGTGGATGAGTTTTTTGAAGCCCTGAGTGAACAGGGGATCGAGGTTCTGAACGAGGACGATGAACCTATGGAATTCTCTGATGAAGAGGAAGAGGAGAATGACGAACTGCTGGAGGATGACCTGAGCGTTCCTCCCGGTGTCAAGATCAACGATCCGGTCCGGATGTATCTGAAAGAGATCGGCCGGGTGCCTCTGCTGTCCGCCGAGGAAGAAGTGGAACTGGCCAAGCGGATCGAAGAGGGTGACGAAGAAGCGAAACGGCGCCTGGCGGAGGCCAATCTGCGGCTGGTGGTCAGTATCGCCAAACGATATGTGGGTCGGGGGATGCTGTTTCTCGATTTGATCCAGGAAGGGAATATGGGTCTGATCAAGGCTGTGGAGAAATTTGATTTCCGTAAAGGATTTAAGTTCAGCACCTATGCCACGTGGTGGATCCGGCAAGCGATCACCCGGGCGATCGCGGATCAGGCCCGGACGATCCGGATTCCGGTGCACATGGTGGAAACAATCAACAAACTGATCCGGGTTTCGCGTCAGCTGTTGCAGGAACTGGGACGGGAACCCACCCCGGAAGAGATTGCTGAGGAGATGGAACTCAGCCCGGAAAAAGTGCGGGAGATCATGAAGATCGCCCAGGAGCCGGTCTCTCTGGAGACCCCGATCGGTGAAGAGGACGATTCCCATCTCGGTGACTTCATTCCCGACGATGATGCCCAGGCACCGGCGGATGCCGCCGCGTACGAGCTTTTGAAAGAGCAGCTGAAGGATGTGCTGGATACTTTGTCCGACCGGGAGGAAAACGTACTGCGCCTCCGTTTTGGACTGGACGACGGTCGCACCCGGACCCTGGAAGAAGTGGGGAAAGTGTTTGGCGTCACCCGGGAGCGCATTCGCCAGATTGAGGCGAAAGCGCTTCGTAAACTTCGCCATCCCAGCCGTAGCAAGCGATTGAAAGATTTTCTTGAATAAGATGGGTACAACTTTCTGGAAAAGCACTCCGATGATGGGTGCTTTTATTTTTTGTTGATGATTGGTTCAATTTTATCCCTTTTCCGAACCCGATGCAAATCCTGTATGAGGGAGGGAATCGACCAAAACAAGTACATTCCAAAAATTCTTGAAGGAAAATCCCTCTTGAACTTATAATAATGAATGAAAGCGCTCTCATCAAGGATAACAGGAGTGGAGTGGAAATGAATTTTGACCTGACAGAAGAACAAAAAATGGTCCGCAAGCTGATGCGCGATTTTGCCGAGGGGGAAGTGGCGCCGGGAGCTGACGAACGGGACCGAACCAAAACCTTTCCCGTTGAGATATTCCGGAAGATGGCAGACCTGAATCTGATGGGACTTCCCTTTCCGGAAGAGTACGGCGGCGGAGGAGCTGACTCGATCAGTTTCGCCATTGCGGTGGAGGAGTTGTCCCGGGTCTGCGCTTCCACAGGGATCACCTACTCGGCCCATATCTCTTTGGGCTGTGCCCCTTTGTATCTCTTTGGAAGCGAGGAGCAGAAACAGAAATACCTCATTCCTTTGTGTAAAGGAGAGAGCCTGGGTGCCTTCGGCCTCACTGAACCCAACGCCGGATCCGATGCAGGCGGCACCCGAACCACGGCCATCCGTGATGGAGACGACTGGGTGATCAACGGCTCCAAGTGCTTTATCACCAATGCCAGCTTTGCCAAATATTTGGCTCTGACGGCGGTAACGGGAAAGAAAGAGGATGGATCCCCCGAGATCAGTGCATTGATCGTTCCCACCGATGCAAAAGGGTTCCAGGTGATTGACAACTATGTGAAAATGGGACTTCACAGTTCCAACACCACCGAGTTGATTATGGAAAATGTACGGGTTCCCCATGAAAATATCTTGGGTAAGATCGGGGAAGGGTTTAAACAGTTTCTGATCACATTGGACGGCGGTCGGATTGGAATCGGAGCGATGGCCGTGGGGATCGCCCAGGGTGCTTATGAGGCTGCTCTTCAATATGCCAAGGAACGAAAACAATTCGGCCACCCCATCTCCAAGTTTCAGGCGATTCAGCACAAGTTGGCGGATATGGCGATGAATATTGAGGTGGCGCGAAACATGGTTTACAAAGCGGCCTGGCTGAAGGATCAGGGTCGCAAATTTTCAAAAGAGGCCGCCATGGCAAAACTTTTTGCCTCGGAGATTGCCATGCGTGTCTGTGATCAGGCGGTACAGATTCACGGCGGATATGGTTACATGCACGAATACCGGGTGGAACGGTTTTTCCGAGATGCCAAATTGACGGAGATCGGTGAAGGCACCTCTGAGATTCAACGGATGGTGATCGCCCGGGAAATCGGATGTTGAAGCGGATATCCAACTTTGTCCCTCCGCGGAGGGACACTTCTCTAGACATGTCTGAAAATTACAACGGGGAGGGGACCGGTTTGGCGGATTTGCTTCATATCACAATGGGTGATCTGCTCGACGAGGTGGTTTCCAGGCAGGGGGATCGGGAAGGGGTGATCTATCCGGAGAAAAATCTGAGGTGGACCTATCGCCAATTCCGTGATGAGTGTAACCGGGTCGCCAAGGGCTTGATGAAATTGGGGTTGAAAAAGGGAGATCATCTCGCGATTTGGGCCACCAACCATCCCGAATGGCTGGTCACCCAGTTTGCCACCGGCAAGATGGGCGCTGTGATGATTACCGTCAACACCAATTACCGGACCCGTGAATTGGAGTACCTGCTCCGCCAGTCGGATACGGAAACGTTGATTCTGATGGAGGAGTTCAAAGGCGCCAGTTATGTGGAGATGCTGTATGAGATATGTCCGGAACTGGCGGTATCCGAACCGGGACAATTGTGCTCGGCCCGGCTTCCCAAACTGAAAAACGTGATCTTCCTCGGGGAAGAAAGAAAGCCGGGGATGTTTCTCTGGTCGGATCTTCTCCAGATGGGGGATCGTTTCGATGATTCCTTGTTGGCGGAGCGGCAAGCCTCTCTGGATCCAGATGATGTGATCAATATGCAATATACCTCCGGGACCACCGGTTTTCCCAAAGGAGTGATGCTCACTCATCACAATATTATCAATAACAGCCGCAACATTGCTGAGTGTATGAAATTGACTCCGGAGGATCGCATGTGTATTCCGGTTCCCTTTTTTCACTGCTTTGGTTGTGTCCTGGGCACTCTCGCTTGTGTCAACGCCGGTTCAACGATGGTTCCGGTGATTCAATTTGATCCCCTCACCGTCCTTCAGACGGTGGAAGCGGAGAGGTGTACCGCCCTGCACGGGGTTCCGACGATGTTTATCGCTGAGCTGAACCATCCGGAATTTTCCCGTTTTGATCTCTCTTCCCTGCGAACAGGGATTATGGCCGGTTCCAACTGTCCGATGGAAGTGATGAAGCGGGTGATGGACGACATGGGTGCCCGGGAGATCACCATCGCCTACGGCCAGACGGAATCTTCTCCCGTGATCGGCCAAACCCGGACCGATGACCCCATCGAACGCCGTGTCTCCACTGTGGGTAAGAAATTGCCCCACGTGGAGGTCAAAATCGTCGATCCCGCTACCGGGAAGGAAGTGGGGACAGGAGTGCAGGGGGAACTGTGTACCCGGGGCTATCATGTGATGAAAGGCTATTACCGGATGCCGGAGGCTACCCGTCAGGCCATCGATGAGGAGGGGTGGCTCCACACCGGGGACCTGGCCATTCTGGATGAGGAGGGGTACCTCCGGATCACCGGACGGCTCAAGGATATGATCATCCGGGGTGGGGAAAACATCTACCCCCGGGAGATTGAAGAGTTTCTCTACACCCATCCCAAAATCCTGGACGTTCAGATCGTCGGGGTTCCAGATGAAAAATATGGGGAAGAGGTGATGGCCTTCATCCGGCTCAAGAAGGGCGAATCTCTCACCATCGACGAGCTCCGGGAATACTGTGATGGCCGGATCGCCCGCTACAAAATCCCTCGCTACATGAACCTCGTCGACTCTTATCCCATGACCGCCAGCGGCAAGATCCAAAAATTCAAGCTGAGGGAACAGGCGATACAGGTACTGGGGTTGGAGGTGAAAAGCTGAAGCAGTTGGATTCGGTACAAACCTACGGACTCCGATGACGGGTCCGTTTTTCCCCGTGATGAACGGTCAGGCGGTTACCCGCCTGTGGGAAGAACGAGGAGCAACATCACAGGAGGGTTGGGTTTCACATGGAGTGTCTTTGGCTCGTCAGAACAACGGAAGCGAAATGTGAAACCCAATCCCGACCGTCCAAGAATGCACTAAATCACAACGCTTCTAGGTTACGCTTCCAGAGGCGGGTAAGCACCTTGTTGGATTGCTGGGGGATGGATTATGCAGACCCCGTATTTGCATGGTTTCCTGAAGCACTGCAAGAGGAAATTCTGCAAATAGAGGAACCGATCATTGCATATTGGAGACGAATCGTTTATTATGGATATTGGAGGTCCATAATGAATCATCTTGGGAAGGGAGGAAGTTAACATACAGTTTTCCAAAAGCACCGATTACGCTCTGCACGCCTTAATTCATTTGGCTCACTCGAAGCATCGCCGCAACATCGGAATCAAGGAGTTATCTGCGTCACTTGGTGTTTCGGAAAGCTACTTATCCAAAATCATGTCCAAGTTGAGGCGGGATGGTATCGTACGTGCAGTGCCGGGGGTGAACGGCGGTTACGAGCTTGCACGGCCGGCCGGGCAGATTACATTTCTTGAGGTGATCCACGTGATCGAAGGCCGGCAATCGCTGTTTGAATGCTCGACCTTGAATTCGAAGCAGCATCGGTTGTTAGCTGAAGAGAGAGCTGCGGAACGGGATCGCGAATGTCAAGGAAACAGTGAATGTCTGGTTAAAAAGGTAATGGACGGCGCTGAACAGCATTTGTATCAATACTTGCGGGAACATACGATTCAGTCGGTGCTGGATGAAGCCTTCAAGGAGAACGATGCTGTAAACAAGAAGTGATACACTTCTTGTAATTTAATTATGGATATTACAGGTCTATGGAGGTGCCTGAATACATGGAAAATCAACTGCTCGATGTGGTGATTATTGGCGGAGGGCCGGCAGGTTTGAATGCCGCCCTCGTGCTGGGGCGGGCGAGGAAAAATGTGGCGGTAATCGATGAAGGCCGTCCCCGCAACGCAGTGACTCGCGAGGCCCACGGGTTTCTTACCCGCGACGGGATCAGTCCAAGCGAATTCCGGCGGATCGCACAGGAAGAGATCAGCGCCTATCCGTCCGTCTTTTTTGTGGAGGATACGGCCGTGACGATTGCGGGCACGGACGGCCAGTTCCAAATTGAGACTGCGCGAGGACAAACTTTTGCAAGCAAAAAGTTGCTGTTTGCTGTCGGAATGAAGGATCGGCCGTTGGACATTCCCGGACTGGCGGAGGTATACGGGAAAAGTGCCTTCGTCTGCCCGTATTGCGACGGCTGGGAGTTAAGGGATCAGCCACTTGTCATCATTAATAAGGGGGCTGAGCTGATGCATTTCGCTCCATTGATTTCCGGATGGACGAACTGTTTTACCATCTGCACGAACGGCCCCGACGAGCTGACGGACGCCGAGCGCGAGGAACTTCGTCGGCATCATGTCCCCGTATTCGAATCGCCGATCCGGTCCATCGACTCAACTGACGGGATGGTGCGGCAAGTTGTTCTCGAAGACGGGACGACAATTCCATGCAGGGGGATCTTTTTTAAACCGGAGCTGGTTACGGGAACGGACTTGCCGCAAGTCATCGGATGCCAGATCACGGAATCGGGAACGATTGTTGTCGACGATTTCGGGAAAACGAACGTTCCGGGCGTTTATAGCGCCGGGGATGCGGCATCGCGACTGCATCAGGCCATAGCTGCCGCCTCGATGGGCGCATTTGTCGCCGCGACCATAAACAATGAACTGAATATGGAGGTTTGGAAGAGAAACGGATGACATTTATGATACAGTAGTTATAGATTAAATAGCTGTGATCCCTTATGTCAGAGGTTTCAATCTACCCGAATAAAGCGTTAACGCGATTCTTCGCATGCTTGCGGGCTTTCTGTGAGCTCCTGTATTCTGAAGGTGGGAAACTTTCAGACGGGGGTGGATGAAATGACTGAATGGAAAAGGAATCCGACCGGAGTGGAAGTGGAAGATTTTCTTCCGATCCTGGACGTGGATTATTTGGAGTATTATAGCGGCAATGCCAAACAGGCCGCTTATTTTTTCTGCAAGACCTACGGTTTTCATCCCGTGGCTTATAAAGGACTGGAGACCCAAAGCCGGGATATCGTTTCCTATGTGTTGGAGCAGGGACAGATTCGCCTCGTGGTCAGCGGTTCCTTTTCCCCTGACCATCCGATCGCGGAGTTTGTCAAATTGCATGGGGACGGAGTGAAGGATATCGCCCTGCAGGTGAACGATGTGGACTCGGCATACCGGGAGGCGGTCTCCCGCGGGGGGATCTCCGTCCGGGAACCCTGGGAGGAAAAGGATGCCCACGGGGTGATCAAGAAAGCGATCATCGGAACCTATGGGGACACGATTCACACCCTGATCGAGCGGAGGAACTACCAGGGTGTGTTTGCCCCGGGGTTTGTGGAAGCAGATTTCTCCATTCCCTTTGAAGATGCTGGTTTGCTAGGGGTGGATCATGTTGTCGGCAATGTGGAGAGAATGGAAGAGTGGGTATCCTACTATGAAAAAGTGCTGGGCTTCAAGGAACTTCGTCACTTCCGGGATGAGGACATCAGCACGGAATACTCCGCCCTGATGTCCAAGGTGATGCAGAACGGTACCGGCCGCATCAAATTTCCGATCAACGAGCCGGCAGAAGGAAAGAAGAAATCTCAGATCGAGGAGTATTTGGAGTATTACCGGGGGCCGGGAGTGCAGCACGTGGCTCTCTTCACCAATGATATCATCCGGACGGTGGAAGCGCTGAAAGCCAAAGGCGTGGAGTTCCTTGATACCCCTGATTCCTATTATGATGAATTGCACAGTCGGGTGGGGGAGATTGACGAAGCTTTGGAAGATCTGCGCAAGCACCGGATTTTGGTGGATCGGGATGATGAGGGATACCTGCTCCAGATCTTCACCCAGCCGATCGTGGACCGACCGACGCTCTTCTTTGAAATCATCCAGCGCAAAGGAGCCCGTGGCTTCGGTGAGGGCAACTTCAAAGCCCTGTTTGAGGCGATCGAACGGGAACAGGAGCGGCGCGGAAACCTCTGATCAAACGGTTACCATCAGTCTATGAAGGGCTTGTCTGTTAATTCAAGTTTCCGAAGGAATGTGAAACCCAATCCCGACTGTCCGGCCCCAGGCTAGATTTGTCTGACCCACCCTAATCAGCACACCTGAGTTACAGCGACGCCCCATCGTCATAAAAAGCTCCCGGTTGGAAACCCTAAGTGGGAAAGGATTCCATCAGAAGCGGGGAGTGGGACGGATGAAGCGTCGCTTTTTGTTAGGTTTAATTCTGACCTCGATGCTGGGGTCGATTTTGGTGGGAGTGGGACAGGCGGAGGGGCAGACTTCCGGTGAACCAAAGAAGAGGCCCCGATATTCCATTCGGGCCAAATATGATGACCGGACAGCCAAGGTGACGGGAGATTTGTCAGTGAAGGTTCCGGTGACCGGTGAACCGATGACCCGTCTTTATTTTCACCTCTACCCCAACGCCTTCGCCAACTGGAAATGGGGGAAGGAATCCAAGCCGGAACAGCCAGGGTATCTGAAGGTGAAAAATATCAAAGCGGATGGTGCGAAGGTTGTTCAACGGGTGAAGGAGACCTTGATGGAGGTTCGTCTTCCCGAACCGGTGCAACCAGGCCACTCCGTGCAGGTGAAAATGGATTATGAACTGAAATTGCCCAAAGGGGGAACCCGGCTGAATCAATTTAAGAACACTGCTTTTCTGGCTCAATGGTATCCCATGCTGGCGGTCAAGGACAAAGAAGGGTGGCACACGGATCCCTATACGACCACGGGAGATCCATTCTACAGCCGGATTTCCGATTTTGAAGTCACTTTTGAGGTGCCTGAGGGATATCGGCTGATCACCACAGCCGGCGATTACCGGGATCCGGTGATGAAACCGGTGACCCTGAGACAGGATCGGGTTCGCGACTTTGCAGCGGTCATCTCCAAAGATTATGAACCCGTGGAGGGAAAAGCGGGAGAGATCCAAGTCAATCTGTGGTATCTCAAGGGGATGGAGGATGTGGCCCAGGAGCTTCATGACGCCGCCGTTTCCGGGATGGAATTTTTCAGCAAACATTTCGGTCCCTATCCTTATAACGAAGTTGACGTGGTGTTGGGAGAGACGGGTTACGGTATTGCCGGTATGGAGTACCCCGGACTGGTGACTTCGGTGGATAAGATCCCCACCCGCAAAGGGGAACGTCCTGCCGTCAATGTGGTTGCTCATGAATTGGCTCACCAGTGGTGGTATGCCGTGGTCGGAAACAACCAAGTGAAGGAGCCATGGCTTGACGAAGGGTTGACCACCTTTTCCGAGTTTCTTTTCATGCAGGAGAAGATGGGAGAAGATGAGCGGGGATTGCTGGTCAAAGCGGCGGAAAGAACTGACCAAATCCATAAGGAAAAAGGGATCACCTCTGTTGAGCCCCTTTACAAATACTCCGATCCCATCTACGGTATGATGGTGTACACCCGGCCCGCCGCCATGATGTGGGCGTTGATGGATGAGTTGGGAAAGGACAAGGTGATGAAGCTCCTGAGCACCTATTACAGCTGCTATCGATTCCGGACAGCCACCACATCGGATTTTATCCGTGTGGCCAACGAGGTGGCGGGCAAGGATCTCCAACCCTTCTTTGACCGGTGGCTCTATTTTAAACCGGATCCCAAATCAGAAAAGCAGAAAAGGGCATCATAATAGAGAGAGGACCGGCATCCCCCTTGCCGGTCCTCTTTTTTACCATGCTTGATCGATCACATCGGGGTCGATGAACTGGTTGGTACCGCCTTGGATGTTGGCGATGAAATCTCCGATGGGGAACGATCCGCCGAGATCGAGAACATTGAAATGCTTTCCGACGTTGACGCAATCCCCGATATTGATGTTGCCCGCCTGAGACACATTGATCAATTTGGCGTTGAAGATCTGATTGGCGACAGCCATTTCGGGCGCCCTCCTTTTTCAACATTCTATGCCCCGGGATGGGTCGGGTTCCGGTGTTGAAAAAATGGAATCCGCGGTCGTGCATAAACATGGAAGGAAAACATCGTGGAAGGTGGAAATGAAGGTGAAGTTGATGGGTTACAACATCCGTCATGGATTGGGTTGCGACGGTCATCTCGATCTGGAGCGGATCGCCCGGGTCATCGAAAGGGAAGCCCCGGATCTGGTGGGACTGAACGAAGTGGATGTCCGGTTTCACCACCGAAGTGGTTTTGCGGACCAATTGGGTTGGTTGGCGGCACGCCTGGGAATGGATTCCCTGTTTGGACCGGCGATCCGTCACACCGAAGCAACGGGGGAGCCGGCAGGGTACGGGAACGGACTCTTGATTAAGGGCCAGGTGCATAATGTACGCAATCGACGGGTGCAACGCAGGGGAGAGGAACCCCGTGCCTTGCTGATTGCTGAATGGATCCCGCCGGGGGAGACGGTTTCCATCCGCGTGGTCGTGACTCATATGGGACTCAGTCCCTGGATGCGGAGACAACAGGTGGATCTGTTGCTGGAGGAGTGCCGGGATCTGTCTCAACCGGTGGTGGCGTTGGGAGATTGGAATGTGACCCCGGGCCGGTCGGCAGTGGTCCGTCTCGCCCCCTTTCTTCTCGATACTCTGGGGGAGTCCGGGGTGTCCGATTCCACCTATCCTTGCCCCTCTCCTCGCAAACGGATTGATTATATTTTCTGCTCCTGTCATTTTTATCGGGAAAAGGCATCTGTGGTGGTCACTCCAGAGTGTCCTTCCGATCATTTGCCGGTGCTCTCTGTACTGAAATTGAAGAGCGAAAAAGAACCTGAATTTGCTTCCCCCGATTCGTTATAATGAGAGGATGAATGAGGGGGTGAAAGGGTGGAAGAGAGGGAGCAAGGATTGAGCCACATTTCCGATCGGTTGGCAGCGGTGGCCGCCCGAATCCCTCCCGGCCGGGTGGTGGCGGATATCGGTTCGGATCATGGATTGCTCTTAATCTTTCTCGCCCGGCAGGGAGGATTGAAACGTGGAATTGCCGGGGAAGTCAACCAGGGTCCTTTTGAAAATGCATGTAAAAGAATTTGGGACCAGGGGTTGACGAACCGAGTGGAGGTTCGGCTCGGAGACGGGCTGAGTGTTCTTCGGCGGGACGAGGCAGATGTGGTGGTATTGGCGGGAATGGGGGGCGTCTTGATCAGCTCCATTTTGTCCCGGGGGAAAGATCGGATTCAGGGAGTGGAGCGATTGGTGTTGCAGCCCAACAACAACGGGGACCGGGTGCGTGCTTGGCTGCTGGAGAACGGTTGGGAAATCGACGGGGAAGATTTGGTGAAAGAAAGAGGAGTTCTGTATGAAATCATCTCCGCCCGGCAGGGGGATCCCCATTTCCCTTACAGGGGACTTCCTCTGACCCGTGAACAGGCTCTGGAGCTTGGACCCTTGCTTTGGAGGGATCGCCACCCTTTGTTGGGAGAGAAGGTAAAAGAGGAGCTGCTGGGGCTGAATCGGATCCTGGCCAGCCTTCAATCGGCACGTTCACCGGAGGCCGTCAAACGGAGAGAAGAGCTGGATGCCCAGCGGCGTCGATGGGAGGAGGTACATTCATGGTTGTCAAAGGAAAAGATTTGATCCATGTGATGGAAGAATGGGCCCCTGTGTCATTGGCAGTGGAAAATGATCGGATCGGATTACAGGTGGGGGATCCGGAAGCGCAGGTTGACGGAATTTTACTGGCATTGGATGTGACAGAAGAGGTGGTGGATGAAGCGATCCGGATTGGAGCCAACTGGATTGTTGCCCACCATGCAGTGATCTTTCGTCCACTCAAGGATTTGCGGACGGACAAGCCGGCGGGTCGTCTCTATTCCAAACTCCTCAAACATGACATTCATGTCTTTATCGCACATACCAATCTGGATTCCGCCCGGGACGGGGTGAATGATCTCCTGTGTGAAAAGTTGGGGCTGGAACAGACCCGGGTGATGATCCCCACACGGACCCGGCAACTTCAAAAACTGGTCGTCTTCGTACCGGAGACTCACCACGATCAGGTATTGCGGGCAGTGTGCGAGGCCGGTGCCGGTTGGATCGGAAACTACAGTCATTGCACCTTCAATCTGGACGGAACCGGCACCTTCCTTCCGGGAGCGGGAACCGACCCCTTTATCGGAAAGCAGGGAGAATTGGAACAGGTGCGGGAAGTGCGGCTGGAGACAGTGATCAGCGGAGAGATCCGGGATCGGGTAGTGGCTGCCATGATGAAAGCCCATCCCTATGAAGAGCCGGCCTATGATCTCTACCCCCTCGATTTGCCGGGAGAGGTGGACGGTTTGGGGCGGGTGGGGACACTGCCCCGAAGGATGAAGTTGAAGGAGCTGGCTCTGAAGTTGAAAGAAGCCTACCGAATCCCCGGTTTACGCATGGTGGGAGACGGAGAGCGGGAGGTTTCCAGGGTGGCTGTTCTGGGCGGCTCCGGTGGACGTTACTATCCGGAAGCAAAAGCATTGGGGGCAGATGTTTACATCACCGGGGATCTGGATCATCATACCGCATTGGATGCACTGGCCGACGGCCTGAGTTTGTTGGACCCGGGCCATCATGTGGAGCATCTCGTGTTGGACCGGATCGGACAGAAACTGAAAGAGAATGCTCACCTGAAGAAAGTGCCGGTGCAGGTGACCACGGTGGATACCAATCCTTTCAATTACATCTAGACCCAATCATTGCCTGTTGTTTTGGTCGTCACGATTTGATACAATTTAATATGTCGCTTGTTGAGGGAGAGTAAACCGGGCAATCGCCGGTGGAGCACCGCAAGGTCCCACGGGAGGAAAGTCCGAGCTCCATAGGGCAGGGTGCCGGCTAACGGCCGGTGGGGGCAACCCTAAGGAAAGTGCCACAGAAATGAAGACCGCCGATGGGAACCGACGGTTCCACAGGCAAGGATGCAACGGTGCGGTAAGAGCGCACCAGCAACATGGAGACATGTTGGCTAGGTAAACCCCACCCGGAGCAAGACCTGATAGGGGATCCGCGTCGATCAGACGCATCTGTTGCCCGCAGTGATCCCGGGTTGGTCGCTTGAGCGGTGCAGCAATGCATCGCCTAGACAGATGATTGCCACTCCGTCGGTGGGAGGCGTTTCGACAGACGCCGGCTGACCACTTGGAGAACAGAACTCGGCTTACGGTTTGCCTTCCTCTATAGAAACCATCGAAAAACAGCGCCTTGAGCGCTGTTTTTATTTTTTAATATAAGGGTGACCATGTTGTGATCTTCTCGATAATGATTTGTCATGGTTTTTGGGTATGATTGGATTAACTAATTGACAACGAAGAGGAGGGGCAACATCATGAAGAAGTGGATCTGGGTGGTTGTCAGCCTCTCCCTTATTTTTCCGGTTGTTAAATTTTATCCTATGCTTCAATGGATGTTTGCGGAGTCCCCTCCTGAACCGGTGACGGTGACACAAGAGAACATCCTGACCAAGTTGAAAGAAAAAACAGAGGAAAAATCGGAACTGAACTATCTCGTATTGGGGGATTCCGTCGCCCGGGGAATTGGATCCGAAAAACCGGGTTCCCAGGGATACAG
The DNA here is from genome assembly GCF_014637345.1 of Kroppenstedtia guangzhouensis. Lineage (GTDB taxonomy): Bacteria > Bacillota > Bacilli > Thermoactinomycetales > DSM-45169 > Kroppenstedtia > Kroppenstedtia guangzhouensis. The sequence continues at coordinate 111,357 of NZ_BMEX01000002.1, read as the reverse complement.
CTCACTGGTGGCCAAAGGATTGGCCGAAGATGATATCCCCCTCCAATTGATCAACCGAGGAGTGATCGGACAGACATCGAAGCAACTGACGGGTTATATCCGGACTCCGAACATCCGGCAAAAGATCCGGGAGGCGGATTTGATTTCCCTGACCATCGGGGGGAATGATCTGTTAAAAGTGGCCCTTCAGAATGATGATCCCTTTCGTATCCTGACGGATTTTGATCGGATTCAATCGGGATACAAAAAAAATTTGGACTCCATTCTGATGGAGATCCGTACTCTCAACCGGGAAGCTCCGATTCTGATCACATCCCTTTACAATCCGGTATTACCCCAAGAGTCTTTTTTCAAGGTTTCCAATCGCTTGCTGAAGAGCTGGAATATCGGGATGAAAGAGGTGGCGTACACATACCGGCTCACCCATGTGGTGGATGTGACTGATCGGCTGACAGCAGGAAAGGGGGACTGGCTGTCGGATGAAATTCACCCCAATGATCGGGGATATAGATGGATGGCCGAAGGGATCCTGAATGAAATCCGTTCCAATCGGTCTGTCTCCGCCAGTGCACGGTAATGTTACCGGGAAGGATGACCCATAAGGTTACACCAAACCCTTCCGGGTTCGGTCATCGGTAGGACAGTGGGGTTGTTACTCAATGGGATGAAGGAATGGTTTTCAGCGGAGGGAGCGGGTCAATCCGTGTTCCTGAAGGAGCAGGTTCGTTGTTATACATGGGCCGAGGAAGTGGAAATCCGCTTCCGGGCGGGGTCTTCCCGAGAACGGAGTCTCCGGATCGGGTGTCTGCCGGAGCATAAAACTACGTGAAGATCGGCACGCTAATAAATAATCCAATCCCAAAGGATGATCTCCATGTCATACCAATTTTCCACATATCAAGCTTATCTGGAGCGTTACAAGACTTTTTGGTCCGAGGAAGGGGATCATCGTCCGCCGATTCTCACTGAGGAGAGCTTTCACAACAACTTCCGGTTGTTGCGTGAGAGCTATGACACCTATCGGAATCTGATCAACCAGGGGATGGAAACGGAAGCGGCCGCCTACTACGGAAATGTGATCAACTCCCTGGAAAATGAATTGGCGATCGCTGATGGCTTTGACAACTTTCTGGACGAAGATTTTCGAAAAAGACTGCAATGAAAATCAAACCTTGAATGGATTAAAAATCTCATTCGCGGGAGGAATGATAGTCCATGTGGTGGTTTCTGTCCTACGTTTCTGGTGTCGCACTCGGGGCTCTGACCGACCTTCTCTCCTGATACCCTTGGGAACAGAATGCATAAAAGAATGATCCCCTGACATAAAAGCCCCCGTCTATCCCCGGGGGCTTTTGTCAAGGGTTGATCGTCAGGATCCGGTTCAGCTTGTTGATTTGGTGAATCCATGCCTCTCTTTGTGGAGAAGACAGGGTGTGATCCCGTTCTAAGGCCTTTTTCAGCTGGTCCAGCTCGCGACAGGTATTTTGAGTCCGGCCTTCAAGGACGGACTGTAACATGGAATCGGCCATCCTGTGCAGGGGGGGAGGACCGGAGGAGGCCATCTGATGATATAGGTGGAAAGTATGATACATCATCATGGTGATCAGGTAGACGCGCAAGCGGCGCCTCGGGTCGTAGATCAGGGTCTCCCCGATTACCGCCGGATAGTTGGAGCGATAGGACCATCCCGAAGGCTCTTCAAAATCGGCATTGGCCAGCTGGAACCCTTGTGGTTTCAGTCGATCATAGCCGATATACAGCCAGGTGGGGGATCTTCCTTGTTTTCGTACCAGACGCAGAGCGAGGACAGTTTCCTTTTTTTCGCGAAGGTAAGGAGTCAAATTTAGGGTTTTTGATTTCCATTCTTCCACCTGACCTGCCCGGACGTCCTCTTCCCATACCACACGATCGCCCACCAAAATTTGTTTAACGTAGTCTCCTTTCCGGAGATTCCGGGGATAGACGCTCATGTGATGAAAGCCGAGTCCATATTTTTCCGAGGCCTCGGGATGGATTTTCTGTCGGATTTCTCCCTTGCCTCCGGGCCCGGGAGGATGACCGGGAGGGATAAAGAGAGAACCGTAACCGTAACCGCTGTAAGCGGTTCGATCTCTTCTCTCGGGAAACCATTCCTTATGAAGGACATAAGTGACCAGGCCCTGGATGTTTCCCTGTCGAAGTTGTCGGAGACCGGTCCGCAAGCTTTGGTTGACATAGTGTGCGGAGGGATTGGCCGGGGTGGCTGACAATTTGCTCGCATGAACCATCAGGATCAAGGGCAGTCCTTCCCGGTTCAGAAGCCGGGAGATTTTGGTGATTTGATCCTCCATATCCCGGGTTCTTTGGGTGTTTCGATACTTGCCGTCCCGAAAAGTCATCACCACTCCGTCAAACAGGGATCGATACTTTTTCAGCAGATGGGAGTCAATCGCTGTGTAGTAGATCTGTGGGTAAAACAACAGATCAGGATTGATCTTTCTTCCTGCCTGTTTCATCCTGGACACGTATTTCGGAGTGAAGAAGGAGAGGTTGTGATTGAAGTCGTCCATGACAATGCCTTTAAGATTTTCATAATTTCGGGACAGGTTGCCGATGGCCCGAAACCAGGCGACATAATCGGTTCCATAGGGTTCCGGTTGGATCCGGCGGGACTCCGAAGGGGGGACGAGGTAAACCCAGACATCGATCCCCGACCGACGGGCAGCAGGAAGAAATTCACGTCGAAGATCGTCCCAGTCGGTGGGTGCGTGCCATATCAAATAGAAATATTGAGTCACCCCGAGTTCTTTCAGTTTTTGAATCAGTCTGGGGGTGTCCACATGACGAACCCCGTCCTTTCGAGGGCGGGGTTCCCGCAATTCTCCGGCATAATCCCCGAGGAAAGGAACGGGAGGGGATGGGTTGGCAAAAGCCATCCCTGAGTGGGTGGTTCCACCGATCCGAAGGTTTGAGTAAGGAATCATAGTACAGAGGATGATGAGAATCGTCAGGGCGATGCGGAACAGTTTTCGGGAGTGGGCCACTGGGATCACCTCTTCCGCTAGTTTGATGAGGAACCACTCGAAATATGTGTCGATGTCAAGGGTGTTGACCAGCCAGAAAATGGGCGTTTAAAAGAAAGAGTGCAAGAAACGTTGTAAAAAAGTCGTCGCAAGAGGGGTTTCCCATGGAGCGTCTTTAGCTCGTAAGAACCTTTGTACGGTTGTGAAATCCCATCTGTACCCGGTCGGACATGCCCTGCTTGGCTGCTCATAAAAAGGGATGGAGTCAACCATAATAGGGGAAACCAAACCGAGGAAGGTGAAGGTCTTCCATGGACTTGTTAAAGGAATTGACCGAAGCGAAGGGCGTATCAGGATTTGAGGGGGAAGTCCGGCAAATCATGCGCCGGGAACTTGAACAACAAGGAAATCGGCTGGTGACCGACCGGATGGGGAGTATTTTCGGCGAGAAAAAGGGATCCCGGGAGAATCCCAGAATCCTGTTGGCAGGCCATTTGGATGAAGTGGGATTCATGGTGACAAAAATCAGCAAGAACGGTTACCTCTATTTCACCCCGCTGGGGGGATGGTGGGACCAGGTTCTTCTTTCCCAACGGGTGACAGTGATGACCGAAAAAGGGAATTTCACCGGGGTGATCGGTTCCAAACCTCCACATCTGTTGACAGCAGAAGAACGGAACAAGGTCTACCCAATGAGGGAAATGTATATTGATGTGGGAGCCAAGGATGCGGAGCAGGTGAAGAAATGGGGAATCAAAGTGGGGGATCCCGTTGTCCCGATCTGCCCCTTCGAGATGATGCCGGATCACGATACGATCTTGGCAAAGGCCTTGGACAACCGGTTTGGTTGTTACCTCGCTGTGGAAACACTGAATCGCTTGAAGGATGAAGATCATCCCAATACCGTGGTGGCAGGAGCCACCGTTCAGGAAGAAGTGGGTCTGCGGGGGGCCGACACCTCTCCTTACGCGACAGAGCCTGATGTTGCCTTTGCCCTCGATGTAGGAATCGCCGAGGACGGTCCGGGGAACGATGGCGACAAACCCCGATTGGGCGGCGGTCCCTTGATTACTTTTCTTGATGCCACCATGATTCCCAATATCCGATTGCGCAACCTGGTGATTGAGACAGCGGAGGAACATCGGATTCCCTATCAGGTGGAGACGATGACCGGGGGAGGAACGGACGCGGGAAAATTTCATCTCCATCGCCGCGGAGTCCCTTCGGTAGTCCTCGGAGTCGCCGCCCGCTACATTCACAGTCATGTGTCCATGGTCAGCAAAAGCGACATCGAGTATTCCGTCAAGTTGTTGACGGCAGTGATTCGGAAGTTGGACTCTGATGCTGTGGATTCTTTCGGTTTTGACGGTTGATCTGCAAGCCCGCGGTTATGCGGGTTTCGTTATTTTCTCCCAAGGATTGACCGATTTTCCGGGCATGGAAACCACAGCGCTTTCATGATAAGATGAAATACGAGAACGGATAGGGAGAGACACTGAAGATGAACAAGTATAAGGAATTTCTGAATTATATGGAAGAGGATCTTTCCGGCCTGCCAACACTCCAGGCTTCCAAGTTGTTGGAGCAGACGGGAGCGGAGCAGCTCTACCTTGTGTTCGTTGATATTATCAATGGATTTTGTGAAAAGGGGGCCCTCGCCTCCGACCGGGTGGCGAAGATGGTGGAACCGGTGCGCCAACTGGCCCAGATCTTGATGGATCAAGGGATTCCCAACCAAAACTTGATTTTCCTGCAAGATGATCATTCGCCGAATGCTGTGGAATTCGGTTCGTTCCCTCCCCATTGTATCCGGGGCACATCTGAGGCTGATACGGTAAAAGAGCTACGCCCCTTCCTGGAAGCGCCCGGTGCCAGACTGTTCCGCAAGAACGCCACCAACGGTCTGTTTGGCAGGGATGAGGAGGGCCGGCGTTTTTTTGAGTTTTTGGAAGAAGTGTTCCGGGATGGTCCTGCCACCTTTGTGGTGACCGGGGATTGCACGGATCTTTGCATCTATCAAAACGCCACAGGCATCCGGCTGTTGGCAAATGAACATGATGCTGATGTTCGGGTGGTGGTTTCCAGTGAACATACAAAGACCTTCGACACCCCTGTTGAAAAGGCGAAGTCCATCGGTGCTCATGCCCATGACGGAGAGTTCATGGATCAGGTGTTTCTTTATCACATGAAACTGAACGGGGTTGAGGTGGTTCGGACCATTCAATCGGACTGAATCGAGAGGGAGGGAGAGGAACTTGCGAACGGAAGAGATGCTGTTGAACGTGGGTCCGCAACACCCCAGCACCCACGGGGTGTTCCGGCTGATCCTGCGGATCGACGGAGAAATCATCCGGGAGGCCCAACCCCGGATCGGTTATCTCCATCGGGGAACGGAAAAACTGGCGGAGGACCTGACTTACAACCAGATCATTCCCTATACGGACCGGATGGACTACCTCAATGCGATGAACAACAATCACGCCGTCGTCCTTGCAGTGGAAAAGCTGATGGAGTTGGAGGTTCCGGAACGGGCGGAGTATCTCAGGGTGATCGTCACCGAGTTGAACCGGGTGGCCAGCCATCTGGTCTGGTTCGGTACGTATCTTCTGGATATCGGGGCATTGAGTCCGTTTTTGTATGCTTTCAAGGACCGGGAGAAGATCGTCGAGTTGTTCAATGAGCTGTGTGGAGCCCGTCTCACCTATAATTATATGCGGGTGGGTGGTGTAAAATGGGATGCACCGGAGAGCTGGTTGGAAAAGGTGATGGACCTTATCACATATCTGCGGCAGCAACATCAGGTGTATATGGACCTGGTGGGCGGAAACGAAATTTTCCAAGCCAGGGTGAAGGGAGTGGGTCGTTATGACGCCGGGACGGCGGTTGAATATGGTCTGTCCGGAGTCAATCTGCGATGTACGGGGGTAAAACGGGATCTTCGCAGGGATCGCCCCTATTCCATATACGACCGGTTCGATTTTGATGTCCCTGTGGCCACCGACGGGGACTGTCAGGACAGATTCTTCCTTCGCATGGAAGAGATTTTACAATCCCTCCGGATCGTGGAGCAGGCAGTGGAGGGGATCCCTGACGGGCCGACCATGGCCAAAATCTCGCGGGTGATTCGACCCCCGGCGGGAGAGGTCTACTCGGCGGTGGAAAATCCCCGGGGAGAACTGGGGGTTCATCTCGTCAGCAGAGGGAAAGACAAGCCCTGGCGCCTGCATTGGAAACGTCCATCCTTCAGCAATCTGCAAATTCTTCCACAACTTTTGGAAGGGGAAAACATGGCCAACCTGATCGCGATCCTCGGTGCGGTCGATATCGTTTTGGGGGATGTGGATGCCTGAGTCTGGCAACTGCTTGTGAGCGGCCGGGAGGCCGTTTTTTTCGTTTTCGGTTATAAAGAATCTCCCTCCCGTACATATAATGGAGAGAAGAGGCCCGTCCGGCGGCAATTCTCGCAAGCCTGTCAGATCTCTGGTATTATGGATGAGGAGTGTGTACCCTGTACCGATGAAACGGGTCGGTTTGTTTCAGACAATGATCATGGGCCTGGATTGATGTACCGAAAAAACGGGGTTGAACTATGGAACAGACTGTGCTGGATCTACTGTCTCAATACGGATATCTCGGGATTTTCTTCTTTCTCGTGCTGGGGATTGTGGGTTTGCCCCTGCCCGATGAAATCATGATGACATTTATCGGGTATCTTGCATCCATCGGGCAGCTCAATCTGGTCTTTACCTTTCTCAGTGCTGTGACGGGTTCCATATGTGGGATCACTGTCAGTTATTATCTGGGAGGCAAACTGGGTTACCCCTTTTTAAAGCGGTATGGGAGCAAGTTTTTCATCACGCGCAGACGGCTGAGAATGACTCAAATCCTTTTTCGGAAATACGGTAACTGGGTCCTGTTTTTTGGCTATTTTATTCCAGGAGTTCGGCATGTGACTGCGTATATAGCCGGGATCTCCCGGATGACTCCGGTTCAGTTCGCCTCTTACGCCTATGTCGGTGCCTTCACTTGGTGTACGGTGTTTATCGGTATCGGATATATTTTGGGTGCCCAATGGGAAAATGTGTTTCGAGTGATGCACCGTTACGGGCTGGTTGTGTTGTGGATTCTGGTTCCTGTTGTTCTCCTTGTGATTGCACGTTTTCTTTATTGGCAACATCATCGATACAACTCTCTGCGAAAATGAGAGGGTTTATCCTTACCTGCCGCCGTTCAGGCTGGTGGGGGAAGTCTGTGTGGCCAACAGAAGAAACGGAGTGTCGACCGGGAGTTCCCCGGTTTTAATGTGTGTCACTTGAACAGAGATCGGGGAGGCAGCACTTTGCAAATCCGGATCAAACGCGTGTATGAACCCCCCGGGCGGAGGATGGAATTCGGGTGCTGGTGGACCGGCTGTGGCCGCGGGGATTGAGAAAGGAACAAGCCCGAGTGGATCTTTGGGCAAAGGAATTGGCACCTTCGGCTAACCTCAGGCAACGGTTTCATCAGAAAGGGGATTTCACCGCTTTTCGAAAGGAATACCGACAAGAAATCGATCGAAAAGCCCTCGACAATCTGTTGGAGCGGGTGAAACCGGGACCGGTCACTCTTCTGTATGCCAGTAAAAATGAGCGGGAAAACAACGCCCTGGTGCTGATGCAATTGATGCAGGAACGGATCGAATTCAGAGGTGGGAGGGATTGATAAATTGCCACAGGTGGAAGTGAAAATCGGAGCAAAGGAGCATCAATTTGAGTGCGGGGAGGGGGAGAATCTGCTCTTTGAAGCCATTTCCCGCAATATCATGATTCCATTCAACTGCACCTCCGGTCGTTGTGGACGGTGCCGGATCCGTGTGGTGGAAGGGGCGGAGAATTTAAGTGAACTGGTGGACCGGGAAGTGCTTCGCCTGGGAGAAGAGCAGGTGGAACAAGGATTTCGTCTCTCTTGTCAGACGTATATCCACGGAGATGTCCGCCTGGAAGTACCGCAACCGCGATTTTATTGAAACAACGGGAGAGATATTGATTCCCTTCTTTTTGTTTGACCTTTACAGGGTTCATTGCTAAAATGGAGAAAACTTCATTTTATGACGGTTCCACTGGGGGTGCACGGATACGTGCTGAGAGAGGCTTGAAGCTTCAACCCTTTGAACTTGACCTGGTTTGCACCAGCGTAAGAAAGTGGGATCCGGCCGTTGATGATCGCTCAGTTTGACCGTACGACCGGGATCCCTTGTTGGATCCCGGTTTTTTAATGGATGGAGTGGGGAGGAAGGGGGATGAATGAACTCCATTTTGTGACGGATCCCCGGAAGTCACTGAAAGAGTGGGTCTCTGTTTGCCGAAAGGCAGGGGGGTGGTTGGATTGGATCCACCTGCGCAAACCGGGGGCATCCACCGCAGAACTTCAGGATTGGGGATTTACTCTGATTCGGGAAGCGGGAGTGGATCCCAAACGATTGGTCGTCAATGGGAATGCAGAAGTGGCGGATAATCTGGGTTGTGGAGGGGTTCACTTTCCGGAGCGCCGTTTTGTGAATGTCATGTCCACGGGGAGTGAAAAAAGAAATTGGCGAGTAGGATGTTCTGTTCACTCCCGTTGTTCTGCAATAGAAAAAGAACAGCAGGGGGCGGATTACCTGTTTTTCGGACATGTATTTGCAAGTGATTCCAAACCGGGACAGAAACCGAGGGGTATCGATCAACTCCGGCAGGTGACCGCAGCGGTGAACATTCCGGTGATTGCCATCGGAGGCCTCACTCCCGAGAAAATTCCCCAATTATCCACAACAGGTTGTGCCGGGGTGGCGGTGATCTCCGCGATTGCTGATGCTCCGGATCCGGCAGTGGCGGCTCGTCGGTTGAAGCAGGCTCTCCGATTTGAATGGGAGGGAGATCGTTGAGGAGGCACTAGAAGCGTTGTGAATTAAGGCTGTCCGGGTCGGTCTGCGATCATGGGAGAGAGAAAGGAGGGGAAGCATGAATATCCAACTGAACGGAAAGCAACATCATGTACCGGAGTCCGTCTGCGACGTAAAGATGTTGATCAAGCATCTGGGGCTCTCCGACCGAATTGTCATGGTGGAGAAAAACTCAGTCATTCTCGATGGGGACCAATATGGAGAGGTCCGACTGGAGGAAGGGGACCGATTGGAGATCGTTCAATTTGTGGGAGGAGGCTGAACCTTGTTAACGATTGGATCTTACACCTTTCAATCCAGGTTGCTGCTGGGAACGGGCAAGTTTTCATCCCTTGAGGTTCAATCAGCCGCGGTGGAGGCTTCGGAAACGGAAGTTTTAACCTTTGCCTTGCGCCGTGTCAATCTGGACCGTCCCGCTGAGCCCAATTTCCTGCAACAGATGGATCTGAACCGATACCGCCTGCTTCCCAACACCGCCGGTGCCAAAACGGCGGAAGAGGCGGTGCGTCTGGCCCGTCTTGCCCGGGCTTCCCGGTTGTGTGACATGGTGAAGGTGGAAGTGATCGGGGATGAAGAGACGTTGCTCCCGGATCCGGTGGAAACATTGAAGGCCACGCGGCAATTGGTGGAGGAAGGGTTTACCGTTCTCCCCTACATCAGTGATGATCCCGTGTTGGCCAAACGATTGGAAGAGGCGGGAGCCCATGCAATCATGCCAGGGGCTTCTCCCATCGGTTCGGGGCAGGGAATTTTGAATCCCTTGTATCTGAAGTTTATGATTCGCCAGACCCGGTTGCCTGTCATTGTAGACGCGGGGATCGGCTCCCCCGCCGATGCCGCCCGGGCGATGGAGTTGGGTGCGGAGGGGGTGCTCCTCAACACAGCTGTCTCCGGGGCGGATGACCCTGTTCAAATGGCCCGAGCCATGAAGTTGGCGGTGAAAGCAGGCCGTCTCGGTTTTGAAGCCGGCCGCATCCCGCGCAAGGAGATCGCTTCTGCGAGCAGCCCCATCGAGGGAGTGTCCAGGTGAGGAAAAAATCCGTCCTTTGCATATAAGTTCTCTTTATGTATTCGACATAAAAAGACTGCTGACCTTCACTTTGTCAGCAGTCTCAAAGCCCGAGAGGGCTTTTTTTATTGGAAAAAACAGGCCAACTATTTACCGAAAACCGGCGACATACTGGAAAAACGGGGTTCCGGCAGGACAGGAGGATGCCCCCTTCTTTGATAGGCTGATTGTAATCGTTTTTACCCCTGTGATTTCAAAAAAATCACCCATCCTCCGGATCATCAGATCCGGAAAGGATCGGGTGAAGTGACGGGGTAGGGAGGGCGGGCTCTATTCCCCTTCGGTTGCTGATGTGATGTTTGAGCGACCCGGTGGCGGGAGATATTGAGGAGGATTCCTGCAGCCAACATGCACATGAGCAGCGAGGAGCCGCCGTAACTGATAAAGGGAAGCGGAACTCCTGTGACCGGTAACATGGCGGTCACCACTCCCAGGTTGAAGAGGGTCTGCAGAGAAAACATAGTGACAATCCCAATCCCCAAAAACATCCCAAATGAATCCGGAGCCTGAAGAGCGATGCGAACTCCGCGAATGACAAAGGCGATGTAGAGAAGGATGAGGAGGCTTCCCCCGATAAAACCCAGTTCTTCCGCAATGATGGCAAAAATGAAATCCGTTTGAGACATGGGGAGATAGGCCAGTTTTTGAATACTGTTGCCCAGCCCTTTTCCCAGGAGACCTCCTGGCCCGATGGCAAAGAGGGACTGAATCGTCTGGAATCCGTCTCCCGACGGGTCTTTCCAGGGATCTCGGAATATGAGCAGGCGCATCACCCGATAATCTTCAGAAGTCATGATCCACACGAAAAAGGGAATCCCCGCCGCTCCCAAGAGGAGCAGGTGTTTGAGTCGGGCCCCCGCACAGAAGATGACGGTCAGGCAGGAGCCGAGGAGAATCACCGTACTGCTGAAATGGGGCTGCATTACGATCAGCCCGCAGAAAATCCCCAGTACAATCAAGGGGGGAAACAATCCTTGTTTGAATTGATGGAGCCTCTCCTGTTTTTTCACCATGATGGATGCGGTGTAGATGATCGCTCCCAACTTGGCCAATTCCGAGGGTTGAAAACTGATCGGACCCAGCTGGATCCAGCGGGAGGCACCATTGATGTTCATTCCCAGCTCGGGGATAAAGACGAGCGCCAGCAGGACCAGACTGCCCAACAGAATGACGCCCACATGTTTTCGATAGATGGTGTATGGAATGTTGGAGATGACAAAAAAGAGAAGAACCGACCCCAGTGCCCAGACCAGTTGTCGCTTGAAATAGTAGTAGCTGTCTCCATGTTTGACCAGTCCGTCATAGTAACTGGCGCTGAAGACCATCACCAATCCGAATCCGGTCAGCAGAAAAATGATGAACATCATCCAGAAATCAGGTTTTCCGTGTGACATAACGATCTCCTTCGTCCAAGTCTGCATCGGACGGATCCGCCCCGCCAAATGCAGACGGCGGTACTCAATGCTCCGGAAGTTCGGTATACTGTTCGTGAAAAACCTTTACTGATGGCGGGTGTTGGTAAATGAAGTCCAGTCGAATGGTCCGACAGTTGGATTACCTGTTGATTTTCTTGATTTTGGTATTAGCCGCCATTAGCATTGTTGCCATTTCCGGTGCAACTCACTCTTTCAATCCGTCTTACGTGCAACAACAGCTCCTCTGGTATCTTTTAGGTATTCTACTTATGGGGGCGACACTCCTGTTTGATTACCGGGTTCTCTTTCAGGGGCGTTTTCTGTACGTGATGTACGGTTTGGGAGTCCTGTTGTTGATCCTGGTGATGATTCCGGGTGTGGGAGTGATGGTCAAAGGGGCGCAAAAATGGATCCGGCTCGGCGGTTTTCAGTTTCAGCCGTCGGAATTGATGAAACTGATCCTGATTCTTGTTCTGGCCAAAGTGACCGCAGAGATCGAGCAACTTCCTCTTCGGGATTGGCGGAAAATCGGGAAGATCCTCGGACTGTTTATCCCGCCCTTCATTCTCACCCTGAAAGAACCCGACCTCGGGATGGCGTTGGTTTTTGTCGGGATCTTGGCCAGTATTTTGCTGGCAGGAGGCTTGGATTGGCGTATTATGATGGCAGGTTTGATGGCAGTGGTCTTCTTAATCGCCGGGGTGGCTTTCCTCTATGCGACGGATAGTCCCCTTCTCTCCAAAATCTTGGAACCTCATCAGATCCAGCGGATTGAGATTTTTGCCAATCCTTCATCGGACCCCACCGGGGCGGGATACCAGCTTACCCAGTCGATGATCGCTGTCGGTTCGGGACAACTGGATGGAAAAGGATTTCAACAGGGTACTCAGACCCAGGGCAACTGGATTCCCGAACCCCACAATGATTTTATCTTTGCCGTTCTTGCTGAGGAGTTTGGCTTTATCGGGGGAAGCATTCTGCTATGCACGTTCATTTTCCTGGTTTATCGAACGATTCGGATCGGAATCCATTGTGATCACCGGTTCGGGGCATACATTGTGGCCGGTGTTGCCGGGATGACGGTGTTCCAGGTATTTCAAAACATCGGAATGAATGCCGGAATGTTGCCGATTACGGGTCTGCCCCTTCCCTTTATCAGCTATGGCGGAAGCTCCCTGATCACCCAAATGATGGCCATGGGGCTGGTTCTGAACATCGGGATGCGCAAGGAGGGGGACTTCCTGTTTATGGACTGATTTTCCAGGCGCTCATGATATAATACCATAAGACATTTTTGGAGGAGGATCCATGTGAAAGTAACCAGCGTCTTACTCAACATCAAAGAGGAAGACTATGATCTGTATGAGGAAGAATTGGCCCGTCTGGGTTGGGAGAGAATCGGGGGCCAAGCTGTATACAGAAAAAAGTATGGAACGACGGAGGCCGAGGTCAAAGAACATATTCCCACTTTCAGCGCCGATGTCTATCTGACAGTAACCGCGCGGAACGAGGAAGGAATCACCTTCGACACGATCAACCAGATCCTCAAGGAATTGCAGGAAGCGGACAAGACTGCCGATTAATTGCCAGCCATAACCCCCCTGTTCTTCGCCCATACTGAAGGTAGGGGGTGAAATGGATGCCGCAGGTGAAATGTAGTGTGGCTAACTGTTTCTTTTGGACTGCCGGAAACAATTGCGGTGCTGATGCCATCATGGTGGAGGTGGACCAACATTCCCACCGGACGTTTCGGGAGGAGATCGGCGGGGAGTTTGTCGATTCCACCCATCGGGATTATACCGCCAGACAATCGGCGGATACCTGTTGCCACACGTTCCGACCGAAAAAATCCAAGTAACCTCTGATCCGAAAAAAACACCCGCCAATCGAGGCGGGTGTTTGGTCGTTTAAGAACCTTGTTTTACCTTTTTTCTGCTGAAGATGGCCTTCAACATCGGTGGAGTCACCAGAGTGGTCACCAATACGATGATCACTGTGACAGTGAAAAGATCATTATCGATCAGTCCCCGGGTAAGTCCGATGGAAGCGACGATCAAACCCACTTCCCCCCGGGCGACCATGCCGGCTCCGATTCCCATGGAGCTGTTCCAATTGAATCCAGCCAGCTTGGCTCCCAGTCCGGCTCCGATCAATTTGGTCAGGATGGCCACGAGGCTGAGGACCACCATCAGAAGCAGGATCTCCTTTGTCAATCCGCTCACGTCGGCAGTGACGCCGATGCTGACGAAGAAGATGGGGACAAAAAAGGAAAAGGCGATGATCTCCACCCGTTCAAACAGTTCGGTCCGATATTTGGTCAGGCTCAGCATCAGGCCTGCGAAGTAGGAACCGACGATTCCGGCCAAACCGAACATTTCCGCCGAGTAGGCGAAGCCAAGCGCCGTGATAATCCCGAAGGCGAGCAATACTTCCGAGGTCATCAGGTTGGCAGACCAACGGAACAATCGCGGAAGGAGGAAACGTCCGATCACAATGGTGAGGACGAAGAAAAGAACGATTTTGGCGAGCAGGATCATGATATCGACGACACTGCCCCCTCCACCGCCGGCGGTAAATCCGACCACCACAGAGAGAAGGATGATGCCCAGTACGTCATCCAACACCGCTGCTCCAAGGATGGTGATCCCTTCTTTGGTTTGCAATTGGCCCAATTCCCGCAGGGTTTGCACCGATATACTGACACTGGTGGCCACCAACAGCGTACCGATGAAGATGGAGGTACTGGTGTTGTAACCAAACATCAGGCCGACGGCAAAGCCCAGGATCAGCGGGAAGATCACTCCGCCGACTGCAACCAGGGAGGAACCGTAAGCGGTTTTTTTAAATTCTTCCACATCGGTCTCCAGACCGGCCAGAAACATGAGCAGGATGACACCCACCTCAGCCAATTCCTTGATCAGACCGGGTTGCTTGGGGTCCACCACGATCCATCCCAGAATGGCTGGACCGAGGATAATCCCCACGAGCAACTCTCCAAATACAGAGGGTTGTCCGATCTTTTTGCTGAAATGGCCAGCCAGTTTGACAGCCGCCAGAATAATGACCAGTTCCAACAGGAAATGGTAATCCTTCAGTTTTTCCAAATCCACAAGTTTTTCGATCAGATCCATCTCTTACCTCCTTCGAACTGTGTCTATCCTCATTTTATCAGAGATTGTCTAGGTGTTCACTGATGTTTACATCCGCAAATGGGTGTAATATCCTATGGATAAAGGGTTACATACGGAGGGATCGCAGCAGATGGGGAAATCCAATGTGGGCCTCTGGATCGTTTTGGTGATGGTCGTACTCATCGTCGGCGGGCTCGTCATGAATTTTGTGACGTCTTCCTGATTTTTGGGTCAAGTAACTGCGGTAAACCCGGATATGATATAATGATGACAGGAAGAGTTCCCGGTGGGGAATGAGGGGGATCAGGTTGCTGGAACTTCTCTTTTATCGATATGTTCCCGTTTTGATGATGACGTTCTTGTTTGTGATGCTCCCCATGGAAATGGAAGGGGTTGCGCCCACAGCGGCAATCTCATTCACCCACAAGGGAAAGGGAGTCTTTCTGGGGCGGACCTGTATCAGGATGAGAAAAAACCGGTCCACCCGCCAGAACCGGAGTCGGTTTCGCCAGTTGGTGTTGCGATGTGACGATATACAGTATCGGCTAAGAGGGATTTGGACTATACCCCGTCATTTTCAGGGGATCACATTCTGAAAAAGCCAAAGTTGCGCAGGAATGCCAGACCATTTATTTTCAAAAAAGGAGCAATGCAACTGATGAATATCAACACCTGGATGCTGCTGCTTGTATTGGCGGCCTTCGGTCTGACGATCTGGGCACAGTTTCGGGTAAAAGGAAGTTTTAAAAAATGGGCCGATGTACAGTCTTCCTCGGGCTTGACCGGTTACGAGACAGCCCGTCGCATTCTGGATGACAACGGTTTGTATGATGTGAAGGTGGAAGCCGTTCCCGGGGCACTGTCCGACCATTACGATCCCATCTCGCGGACGGTGCGGTTGTCGGAGCCCGTCTACGGCTCCAGTTCCATCTCCGCGGTTTCCGTGGCCGCACATGAATGTGGTCACGCTATCCAGCATAAAGAGGCATACGGGTTCCTGGTGTTGCGCCACAAAATGTTTCCGGTGTCCAACTTCGCCTCGGGAATCGCGCCTTTCCTGCTCTTGGGAGGAATGCTGTTACAAATAGGCGGACTGTTTCTCCTGGGGATTATTCTCTACGCCGCTGCGGTCGCCTTTCAGGTGGTGACCTTGCCCGTGGAGTTTGATGCCAGCAATCGGGCCCGTGCGATCCTGGTGAACAAGGGGATCATCCGAAATGTGGAGGAACGCGGTGTCGCCAAGGTATTGAATGCAGCGGCCCTCACCTATGTGGCCACCACGCTGTACGCTCTTTTGGAGTTGCTCCGCTTCGTGTTTCTGTTCCTCTCCTCCAACGAAGACTAAATCTGAAAACCGCCGGTCTCCGGCGGTTTTTTGTATACATATTTTTGGGGAAGCAACGGATACTAATGCCTGACACTGTCATGGAAAGGAGAGAGGTATATGGGCAAGGTATCCAAGGGAATTCTCCTGCTTACTGTTTTCGGATTGATGTTCACATCCGCTGTGGGTTGTGCGACCCAACAAAAGCCGGAATCCCGGCAACAGATGAACCGGACGCAACCGGTCCGCGACCAGGCGGATCTTCGCACCACTCCCCGGACACCGGCTCCCGCTCCGGATCGTAACGCGGATCGGACCCGGATGGGGCAAAATATGAGGGTGGCCGATGATGTGGCAGACTCCATCACCCGTCTGAAAAGCATCGATTCGGCGACAGTGATGGTGACCGACCGAACCGCCTATGTCGGGGTGATGATGAATGAAAACTACAAGGGTAAAATGACATCCAAGATCAAGGATCAAGTGTCCAAGCAGGTTCGTAAAGTGGACCCCAGTGTCGATCGGGTGTTTGTTTCCGCCAACCCGGGTTTTGTCAAGCGGTTGGGAGACTATGCCCGGGACGTCCGGAATGGGCATCCCATTTCCGGTCTGCTTCAGGGCTTCTCGGATCTGGTGCAACGCACTTTCCCCGACGCCCGGTAAATGTGCACTAGGCCCCGCAACGGAGGGGCCTTTTTCTGTTTCTCGGCGTTGTCCCGGCTTGAATGCCTTCTTTTTTGTCTATATGATAATAGTAAAGCATTGTGACTTAGTGGATCTTGGACAGCTGGTTTTTGTTGTGTGTCAAAGATCTTTTTTTCGCAATGCTTTCAAGGCTGTTCGAAGCCGTTGTTGAAAGAGAAGGGGAGGAGTTCATATGCAACGTCTGACGCCGCGGGATATATTCAACAAGGACTTCAAGTCCTCGATCCGAGGATACGATGTGGATGAAGTGAATGAATTCCTCGACCTGGTGATCCAGAATTTTGAAGCCGTGCTTGAGGAAAACCAGCAGCTCAAAGAGGAACTGAAAAAAGTGAAAGCCCAGCGCCTTCCCCGACGGCAGGATGGGGATCAGGACCGGGTGATTCAAGATATTCTGCGACGCTTGGAACGGTTGGAGCAAATGATGAGACGTTGAAACCGGTGGGGTACCTTGGCACCCGAAGAGTGGGGGAAGATGTATGGGGAAGTTGGAGCGGCTGAAAGCCCTGATTGATGATTGGAGCCGCCGTTCAGGAGAGACGGGAGCCAGAGTGGGCTGCGATCTTTTTTGTTTTCGGACCGGGAAGCGGTGGGGAATAGATGCGAACAAAGGGTTTACTCCTGCTTCCAACCAGAAATTATGGACCACACTTGTCGCTTTGGATGAGTTGGGTCCGGATTATCGATGGAGAACCCGGTTTGCGGCAGGTTCAGGGTGTTTGTACATCCGGGGTGGGGGAGACCCCTCCTTTGATGAATCTTGTGCGTTGCGGGTGGCCTGTGAACTGAAAGAGAGAGGGCTTACCCGGTTGGACGAGGTACGGTTGGATGATGGATTGAGTTCAGGCCATCCCTGGGGGAAGGGGTGGATGTGGGATGACCTTGCCCATGGATACGGAGCACCAATCCACGCGTTGATCATGGAGAGAAACCGGGTGACCTTTCATTTTGATCCCGTTAGTGAGCCGCCGAAGATTGTCCGGGTCTCACCCCGCTTTTGCCAAGGGGCGGCCCAAACCATGTTGAACTGGACGGAGAAACCCGAAGCGGAAGTTGAAATATTCCGGATAGGAGCAGAGCAGTTTGAAATCAAAGGGGAGATCTCCCGCCGGGAGCCGGAATTGGAAGCGGCAGTGGCGCAAGGTCCGGAATTCTTTGCAGAGGTGATGATCGGTGCCCTGCGGGAGAAGGGTGTGATTGTGTCGGAAGGAATCCGGGTGATCCGGGGGCCTTTTTCGGAAAGAGCCGACATTCGAATGGATCGGGTATCTCCGACATTGGCGGAAGTTCTTCACCAGGTGAATAAGGAGAGTGATAACCTGACGGCGGAGGTTTTACTTCGAACGATCGGAATGGCGAGAAGGGGGACTCTTTCCGAAGAAGAAGGTCTTCTCCGCGTCATGGACTGGTTCCGGAAAGCGGGGCTTCAAGCACCTGCGGTGATTGCAGACGGTTCCGGACTTTCGGGGTACAATCAGGCCACTCCGGAGGCGCTTTTGAACATCTTAATCTGGGCGTACCGGAATGATCCTCTGTTTCCCGTTTGGTTGGACAGCTTACCCCGTTATGGAAGGGACGGTACACTGAAAAACCGGACTGCCGTTTTGCCGCAAAGAGTGGAAGTGGCAGCCAAAACCGGGAGTCTGGCAGGAGTGAGAAATCTGTCCGGTTATTTTCTCAACAACGAAGGGGAGCCGCTACTCTCCTTTTCTTTTCTGATCAATGGGTTGCTGGAAGAAGAGAACGGGGAAAAGCTGCAGGATCAATTCCTGCAGCTTGCAGTAACCAAGTGGGTCAACTGAAGGATTCTCCGCCAACATACCGGGCTCCCCAACACAATTCTCTGTGATAGGGTTCATCGGTCAAGCGGTTGATCTTCACCGGGTTGGGAGTGTTGGGAGAGTGGATGAAGGAACCGTCACCGATGTACATCCCCACATGATGGATGGCTCCTTTTCCCTCTTCGTAAGCAAAAAAGAGGAGATCGCCAGGAGCCAGTTCTTCCTTGGACACCCGCTGTCCATAGCGGGCCTGGGGATCCGCATCCCGGGGAATTGTGATTCCGTTTGCCTCAAAGATCCGATACATAAACCCGGAACAGTCAAAACCGAAGGAAGACATCCCCGCCCACAAATAAGGCAAACCGAGGAAACGTTCAGCCGTTCGGATGCGGGCTTCAACTCCCGTCACCGGCAATTGCCGGGTGACCGTCACCTCACGTACCGGGATCCGTCCTGTGTCTCCATCGGGAGTCAACACAATCACATCCCCGTCGCTTTCCCCCACCTGGGGAAGGCGGGTCATAAAACTGAGTTCCACCAGCTGCCCGGAATTCAAGAGCAAGTGGGATCGGTCGGAGGTCACCCAGGCAAAGGGAGCCCTCTCCCAAGCCTGATGGTATTCCCCATCGAAGGTGAGTTGGGAGGCGGGGATCCACCCGGGATACCCCTTGGGATCTTTGGGGGTGAATTGTCCGGGGACACAGACACGGGCCCAGCCATCTCGCTCTTCCATCACCTGAACCGGCGCACCGTATAGAACCTGGGATTCCAGTCTGCCCACCAAATCCAAGCGGTTTTCCGTGCCCATGGCCAACCAAGTGTCCAGGTCCATGGGAAAGTGAAGGGAGGGACGGTCCACATTCCGCACTTTTCCCGGATCGAGCCACAAGTTGGCAAAGGTGTCACGTACATATCGGATACTCAATGGTCTTCCTCCCTGCTTTGAAAGCAAATAGTGAATACTCCTATAGTTTTCGGCGTAACAGATAGAGAGTCCTTCTGCGGTGGATTTTCGTTCAAAAGGAGGAAAAGCGTTTTCATTCATCGAAAGAAAAAATGGATCAATGATTCAGAGATTTCTTTTTCTTGAGGGGGAATGGACATGATCCGTAAGTCATGGATCGGTGCGTTGGCACTGTTGTTTGCAGTCAGCTTGTTTGCGGCCGGCTGTGGAGGGGGATCGGACGCCGGTTCCGAAAAGGGGGAGGTTTTAAAACTGAACCTTTCCAACGGAGAGCCGACATCCATCGATCCGGCCAAGGCTTTTGATGATGACTCAATGGAAGTGGTGAACAACCTGTTTGAAGGGCTCACCCGTCTGAACAAGGATCATCAGCCGGAACCGGCAGTGGCGGAAAAGATCGACAAGTCCGACGACGGGCTTACCTACACCTTCACTCTGCGCAAGGATGCCAAATGGTCCAATGGTGAACCGGTGACGGCCCAAGATTTTGAATACGCTTGGAAAAGGGTGCTCAATCCTAAGACGGCATCTGAGGCCTCTTTCCTGATGTTTTTTATCAAGAACGCCGAAAAATACAATGCGGGAAAGGCTCAAGCCGATGAGGTGGGGATCCAAGCCAAGGATGATTCGACTTTGGTGGTGGAATTGGAACAGCCCACCCCTTTTTTTGAAGCTTTGACCGCCTACACCCCCTTTGCCCCGGTCTACCGAAAAGGAGTGGAAGGGGAT
The DNA here is from genome assembly GCF_014637345.1 of Kroppenstedtia guangzhouensis. GTDB lineage: Bacteria > Bacillota > Bacilli > Thermoactinomycetales > DSM-45169 > Kroppenstedtia > Kroppenstedtia guangzhouensis. The sequence continues at coordinate 91,317 of NZ_BMEX01000002.1, read as the reverse complement.
AAAAATCCCTTCAGCAATGCCAAGAATTATGTCAGCAACGGTCCTTTCAAAATGACCCAATGGAAGCATGACGGAAAGATCGTGGCTGAAAAAAACGAACATTACCGGGAAGCCGATCAGGTGAAACTGGCCGGACTGGAATGGGCGATGGTTGCGGAAGCCACCACAGCATACCAGATGTTTAAACAGAAAGATCTTCACATTGCGGAAGCTCCCGGAGAAATTCCACCAGACTTGACCGGAAAAGTGATTGATGAGGGTGAAGCGAAAGTATCGGATAGTTCAGGTCTGGAGTTTTACCGATTCAATGTGAAGGAAAAGCCCTTCACCAACGTCAAGGTTCGGAAAGCCTTCGCCCTCGCCGTGGACAGGAAAGCCATCGTGGACCAGGTGGTTCAGGGCGGTCAACAACCAGCCTATGCTTATGTAGCGCCGGGCACGATGTCCGAATCAGGGGATTTTCGGGCCAACGGAAAAGATTACATCCAGGATGCTCAATGGGATGAAGCCAAAAAACTGCTTGAAGAAGGGATGAAGGAAGAAGGATGGACGAAATTGCCGAAGGTCACCATCCTTTACAACAAAGATGAAAAGCATAAAAAGGTGGCGGAAACCATCCAGGAGATGTGGCGCAAAAATCTGAATGCCGAAGTGGAGTTGCAAGCCCGGGAAGTGGGAGTCTACTTTGATGAACGGCGCAGTGGAAACTTCATCATTGCCCGTTCCAGTTTCCTTCCCGATTACAATGATCCCTACAACTACCTGGAAAGCTTCCAATCGGATCATTCCATGAACCAGACTGGATGGAGCGACAAAAAGTATGACCAGCTTCTTAAAAAAGCTCTGGGAGAAACAGATGATGCCAAGCGGATGGAATATTTACATCAAGCAGAAGAGCGTCTCTTTGAAGGGATGCCGCTGTTTCCGATCTATTATTACAACAATGTCATCCTGGAACAGCCGGATGTAAAAAATGTCCTGCGACACACCGTAGGCCCCAATGATTACCGTTTTGTCGAGATCAAAAAATAAAAAACAGCACCCGGAGGAGATCCGGGTGCTTTTCTCTTCAGTTTTCCGCCCGTTTTCTCCTGAGCAGATGCCAGACCAATGCCACCAGCAACACCAGGGCAACGAGGGCGAGGGTGAGTGGGCCAAAATATTGATCAATAAACTCACTTGCCGCTTTCCCAAGCCATGCAATGATCAAGGCTTCCAGGAAAAAGCGGACTCCCCTTCCCAACAAGGACCAAATGATCACTTCCCGGATGCGGACGTTACACATTCCGGAAGCGATGGTGAACACCTTGTACGGAATTGGGGTAAAACCGGCGATAGCCAAGGAAAAACCGCCGTATCGATCGAAATATGTCTCCACTTTTTCCACGGTTTCCAGTTTGAAAAAGCGAAGCATCAAGGGCCGTCCCAACTTTTTTCCGATCCACCACCCCAAGAGAGCTCCCGCCACAGAGGAGAGGGTGGTGATCAAAGCATACCACCAGACCAATTCCGGTTGGGCGATCCCCAATGGGATGAGAATCACGTCGGGAGGGACAGGAAAGAATGACGATTCAAAAAAAGATAAGATGGCCAATCCCCAGGAACCGTATGACAGAAACCACTCCACCGCTGCATTGATCCAATCAGACCACATGAGGTTTTTCCTCCCCCGGATTGTTCGACTTCACTATCTTAGCACGTCCCATTTCCCGCGAACAAGCTCCATTCGATGTAGGACAAAGGAGGTATTCCTGCAAAAACTGCCATCATACCCGTCCCCCCGGGATGCATACTAAGAACAGCCCGATGAGGGGAGGGTTGGATGTGGTTAAAAACAATGAGAATAAGAAAAACGGCAACCATCGGGACCAACAGTTACAACCCGATCAAGCGACGGATGGCTCCGCCGACGAAGTGGAATTCGGCCGGGAGCCTGGAGCGGCCGCCGATGAGGTGGTTTTTGATGAAGTGACTCCCGGCACCCCCAATGTATTTGATGCCGTCGGGTTTTCGGGAGCATGGGCCGACGATGATGTGGAATCAAGTGAGGAATCAGCGGATCGTGTCCGGGACCGAATCCGGAATCAGGATCAACCGGAACGGGATGTGGAAACGGCTGCCGAAATCGCTCCGGCTGCCGACCCCGTTGAAAAAGAACGGGAGCGGGATGAAGCTCGTGTGGAAAGGGAAGAAACCGGGGATGAAGGAAGAGGTCTCGGAATCACCAGCATTATTCTGTCGGTCTTATCCTTCTTTTTCGTTCCATTCCTGCTGGGTTCCGCCGGAATCATCCTGGGAGTGATCGCTGGTCGGAGAGGCAGTATCCTGGGATGGTGGGCTGTCGGTCTCGGAGTGGTTTCAGTGATCCTGACGGCATTCATTGCACCAATCGCAGGCTTTTAACCCCAAGGCTTCCCTTCATTGGGAAGCCTTATCTTCTTGGATCAGGATCCGTTTGTCCCCCACGCGCCGGGTGATCCCCTTTTTATCCATCAGTTCCAGCAGGGGGACCAGGTATTTCCGGGAGAGACCGAAGCATTCCTTGGCCTGTTGCATGGTGAGACTCCCTTCCCGGCGGATCGTTTTTGCCGCAAGTTCAACCGCACGATCGTAGGCTTCCCGGTGCATTAACAACTTCTTTGTCAAGGGCACGAGGATCGCTTCCCGTACCAGAAAGCCCCGGATATCTTCACCGAATTTGGCGGGGATTTTGGCTTCCTGGAGCAAGGTCTCCCATTCGGTGGGAGTCCAACCTTCCTTTTGCAGACGGTTCACCACTTGATTTACCGCTGGTTTCCACTGATCAGGGAGGTCTGGGGTGAAAGAATGGAGGGCGATATATTCCCCCTTTTGATTCAGAATGCGCCGTTCTTCCCACATCTCCAACAAGGTGTTGACTTCTTTAGTGCCGAGGTCGGGTAAAAACCGTGCGGCCCATTCCGCTTTTGGGACACCGGGAAGCATGGGGTGTTCCTGATGATAGGAGGTGAGCCAAATTCTCATCTCTTCCTCGATCCGGGTCAGAGTGTCGACGGCAGCAAAGCCGGATGCAACGGGGAGAATTCGATCCACTTCCTTCAGCGCTTCCAGTTCGGCGCAGAGGGTCGCTTCTCCCTCTCCCGACAGAGACTGAAGTTCCCGGAAAGTCAACAGGAGGGCCTGATCCAGCTCCCTCAGGATCCGTACGGACAGACCGCCGACGAAGGTTTGGCGAATCTCTCTTGCAGAGGAAGGGTGAATCTTACGCTTGACGGCTGCCGGTTCTGCCACTTCGCCTCCACCGATGGTGGCTGACGGAGTGGGACGGCGCAGGATAAACCGATCCCCATGGCCTGCAACCACCGGTTCTCGCAATACCAAACTGGCATAAATCTCTTCTCCCGGTTTCCATTCCTTGCGGTCATACAGGATCAACTCGGCGAACACCTCGGAGGTTCCGATCATCAGCGTTACCAGACTTCGCTGACGAAGACTGAAATCCAGATCCGGCAAGGAGACGGCCCGAATGTCGATCCGCCGGGAGGTGGACCAGATCCCCGGTTGGACAACAGTCTGTCCGCGGAAGACCTCTTCCCGATCGACCCCGGTCAGGTTGAGCGCGGCCCGTTGCCCCGCTTGCACCATCGGCACAGTTTGGCTGTGAACCTGGGTTTGTCGCACCTTGACCCGCTTTCCACCTGGGAGAAGTTCCAGCACTTCTCCCGGACCAGTGCTTCCCGACTGAACTGTTCCTGTCACCACTGTCCCCGCTCCCTTGACAATGAAGGACCGATCCACGGGCAGACGGAAAGGAGCCTCGCTCTTTCGTTGTTCAATATGAGGAAGTTTTTGATCCAGCACTTGGAGCAGGTGATCGATTCCTTCTCCAGTGACGGAGGAAATGTGGAGTATGGGTGCTCCCTCCAAAAAAGTACCCCGGGCAAGCTCCAACAAGTCCTCTTCAATGATGGGCAAGAGATCGGGATCTGCCCGGTCGATCTTGTTGAGAAGGAGCAAACCATTTTTCAGACCGAGAAGATCCAGAATGGATAGATGCTCTCGGGTTTGGGGCATCACACCTTCATCAGCGGCCACCACCAGCAGGACAAAATCGATTCCCACCACCCCGGCCACCATCTGTCGGATCAATTTTTCATGGCCGGGTACATCGATGATGGAGACGGTAAGGCCCGAGGGAAGCGTCAGGGGGGCAAAACCGGGCTCGATGGAGATGTTTCTTTTCTGCTCCTCTTTGAGCCGGTCTGTGTTCACACCGGTTAAGACCCGCGTGAGCATCGTCTTGCCGTGGTCGATGTGACCTGCCGTTCCGATTACGTATCGTTTCGGTTCCAAACCCATGCCACCTTTCCCATTGCAGTTGGTTTGTGTTCATGGTATCATTTTCGGTGTCTGTTCCCACTACAAAAAGAGAAAAAAGTCTTGTCAAAACCACAACTTCATGTTAAAATGATAATTGTCTTCTAGAGAAAGTCCATTCCATGCGGATGTAGTTCAATGGTAGAACACCAGCTTCCCAAGCTGGTAACGCGGGTTCGATTCCCGTCATCCGCTCCAAATCAAACCGTTGCCCTCATTGCAGGCGCAACGGTTTTTCGTCTCTATGAAGTTATGAAAAATGCGCATTCCAGGTGGAAGGAAGGTTGCGGAAAGCTAAATGGACGACGGAGGGTTTTCAGGACATGGTGATCATGGGTTTGTTGCGGGAGGACTGGGAGGCGCAAAACAACGGATGAACAGGAAGGCACCCGTCGGGTTGACAATCCGGCGGGTGCGCGGATTTATTTTGTATTGTGAGCGGATTTCCCATCTTGGTCCTCGTTGTTGCTTATCCGCTTTTTGTCCGGGGTATGTTCCGGAGGTGACTCCCAGATCAATTCGGCAAAGGGCTTGGCCTCTTCACCGATATAGGCGCGGTTGATTTCTCTTCCGGTTTCGTCCAGACGGGAAATAAAGGGGCGGTGGTCTTCAGTCACCCGCAGGGACAATCGCTCTTCCGACCACTCTACATCCTCCGCATAACACCGGAGATATCCATCAGGGTCCTCCCGCCAGGGGAGGTAGCCCAGCCGACCCTTTTGGAGGGCTTGTCCCTTTTGGGTTGTCTCCTCAAACAAGTCCCTCAGTGTACCCTCTCGGAGATAGGCTCCTCTTTTTCGGGTCAGTTGCCATACCGATTGCAGCTTCTCTGCAACAAGGTACAGGGTTTGATGCAGTTCCTCTGTTTTTGTTTTTTCCTCCTCGGATTTCATCATTTTACACTCTCCTGAATCTATGAAGAAGAATCAGCTTCACAGTGGGGCTTTCTCAGGGGAGGATCCGTTTCAGTCCGGGGTATTTCCTCCATTTGTTTAGTTGTCGCCCGACCTTGGGATAACGGGTTTCCAGTTTGATCACCAGGTCATGGGCCCAGGAAGATGTTTTCGACAAAACCATCAGTCCGATTAAAATAAATAAAACCCCTTGCAGAAAAGGAAGTACCAGACCGAAAACACCCAATACGATGAAAAACCAGCCAATGATTCGACCCGCCAATCGCTTAACTTTTCGTTTGTTCAAGGGGATCCTCTCTCTTCACCGTGAAATACTGTCAGGCGTATTATACCGCGATTTCAGCCCTTGATTCAAACAGAGTGCGGAAAGTATGTATGATATGGGTGTCTACCTCGTATTCATAATAATGGATGAATCCTTTGCGTATAGATGCACCGGGGGGATGCGGATGATCATCGCAGTGGATTGCGGACGCAGCTATGTCAAAGTGATCACGGAGGGGAAGTCCTTTCTCTTTCCCAGCAAAGTGAGCGGTTGGCGTAAACGAAATTACCGCCAGGAATTGCCGGGAGATTTGGAGATGGAGTATCAAGGGCGGAGATGGTTTGTAGGGAAACTGGCGGAACGGGAAGGGGAATTCACCCGCCAGGCGATGCAGGATTCCAAAGCGGTGGAGGAAACATTGATTCTCACCTTGACAGCTCTTCATCAGGCCCAGGCCAAGGGCCGGATCACCCTGATCACAGGATTGCCCATCGGCAATTTCACTGATGTGGAACAAAAAGCGGTCAAGCGCCTCCTCGAGGGGCCACATCGGGTGACGGTGAACGGTGTGGAACGCTCCTTTTTTGTGGAGAATGTATACAGCACGATAGAAGGAGGCGGCGCTTTCTTTTCGGCACCGCGGATGGGACTGGTCCGGATTATTGATATCGGGGCCAAGACCACCAATTACGCCACATTCCAGGATAAGGTTTTTATTGACCGGGAATCGGGAACTCTCCCAGTTGGCTGGGAAACAGTCAAGGTGTCCAATATCAAGGAGATGGCCGATCTGATCGCCGGCACGGTTTCCAAAACCTGGAGCAACCGGGATGTGGTGATGTTGGTGGGAGGGATGGCTCGCAAGTTGGAGCCTTACATCCGGGAACATTTCCATCACGCCTTTGTAGTGGAAGATCCTCAAATGGCCAATGTTCGGGGATACTATGAAATCGGCAGGGCTCTCCTCTGATGGGTAAGAAAAAGATCTACGGGGTGGTCTTTGATTTGGCTGACTCCGCCGAGCGCTCCCTCCTCGAACGAGTGGAGGGCAGCACTGACGACTTCAGCGAATTGGTGAAATCTCTTCTCCGCAAATGGGCCCTTGATTGCGATTCTTCACCAACTGATTCCTCCGATGATGAGGGGGAAGCGATCCGCAAGAGCGGGTTGCCCTTTGGATGAATAAAACAGCCTCCTGGGAAAGTCGGGAGGCTTCCGTCATTTGGGCGACGGGTTTCTGCTCAACATCCGGAATCCTTTCTATTCCAGTTGTTTGTAAATAGTGCCTCCTGAATGAACCCTCATTCATGTGGGTGGATGGGGCCCGCTTTCTGTGAATAAAAGATAAATTTTTTTGCGGCCTGCCAGCCCCATGCGGGGGCTGGTGTTTCTTTTTTCTGTTATAATGCATACCCGGGGGGGATGGATATGCGGATTCGCCGGATTCGGGGGGAGGACGCGGAAGCGTTTTTGCATTTGCAACGACAGTTGGACGAAGAGACTTCATTCATGATGTTGGAACCCGGTGAACGTACTGAGAGCGCAGAGGCGACGGCACAGCGAATTTGTGATGTGGTTGCGAGGGAGAATCATACGATTTTGTTGGCGGAAGTGGAGGATCACCTTGTCGGGTTTATTGAAGCAGTGGGAGGAAGGTGGCGACGCAATCGCCATAGTGTCTACTTGGTGGTGGGAATCCTGGAGGCCTATACCGGTAAAGGGATTGGGACACGTCTCTTTGAAGAGGTGGAAGCCTGGGCTGCGGAGAAGGGACTTCATCGGTTGGAGTTGACAGTCATGACCCGGAACGAGCGGGCATTGGCCCTGTATCGGAAACGGGGATTTGAGATTGAGGGTGTCAAGAAGGATTCCCTGTGGGTGGACGGGGAATTTGTGGATGAATATTATATGGCAAAACGTCTTGGATAAAGGAGAGAGGGAAGTGCCGCTTACATTTGAACTGAAACAAGGTCGTTTCAATTTCCGGGTGGCGGCAGTCATCATCCGGGAGGGAAAAGTTTTGGCAGGAAGATATGGCACAGATGAGAAGCACTATTGGACTCTTCCCGGTGGGCGGGGGGAACTTCTGGAGTCCAGCCGGGAAACCCTGTTGCGGGAGATCCGGGAGGAGTTGGGTGTCGATGCCAAGATGGATCGGTTGTTGTGGACGGTGGAAAACTTCTACCGTTTCCAGGGGAGGGAGGTTCATGAACTGGCCTTTTATTATTTGAGTCACCTTCCGGAGACCTCACCGGTCTGTAAAAAAGAGGGTCCCTTTCCGATGGAGGAGGAAGGTGATATCATGATGCTTCAGTGGATCCCACTGCAGGACGTGAAACAGTTGCCTTTGTTTCCATCTTTTCTGCGGTGGAGACTGGCTGAAGAAGATCTTCCGGTTACTCCCGAACATGTGGTACATACGGATGAAGAGCATTAGAAATGTGTGATTGTGTGCTGGCCGGGTGGTCGGGACGGGGTTCATATTCCACGCAAAGGTCTTGTGAGCCAAAATGCTCCATGTAAAACCCAACCTTCCCTGTGACGAGTGTTTCACAACGCTTTAAGGATGTGACCCTGTGTGGACTTGCACTACCGGCACTCCCCCCTGGGTCGTATCCGCCTCCGGGTTTCTCTGGACAACACTCGATGATTCTTCCAGCACCATTCCGGTCCCTTGAAGCTTTAACCTCGGGGAAAAAAGGAAACGCCGGGATCTGTGGGATCCCAGCGTTTTCCTCCACCATTGGCGGGAACGTGTGGGAATCGAACCCACCGGAGACGTCACGCGCCTCCCGCACGGTTTTGAAGACCGGGGGGGACACCAGTGCCCCATCCGCTCCCATGGTACTGGACATTATCTTACCATACCGGGGACGATGGTGGCAAAGGGAAGAGGTGCGACGCTTTGGCGAAGCAAGATTGAAGTTCGGCACATGATAGATACCCTTTTTAAGAGAAGTCGGATATAATGGGTGTGGCCTGATCCGGAAAACAGATTCGGGGGTGAAGGGACCCGGCAGGTTGGGTGGTGATCTTTTGCAGCGGATCCGGGTGATTGCAACGCTTTTATTTTTATTTTTTTTCGCCTCCATGTTTGAATTGAGTGCAGCGGAAAAAACAGATTCACTGGACATTCATACAGAGCATCGGGTGCTTACCGTTGCCCAAAAGGATGAAAAGTGGATCGGGGTACCGGAGAGGAAGGTGCTGGGAGTCCAAGTGCGTGCAAAATGGGTTCCGGACGGAGACGTCCAGGGAGTCTGGAGGTTCAGTTATGCCTACCCCGAAAAAGTCCGCTTATCCGAAGGAAGTGTCAAAACTGTCGTCCGCAGGGGGAAGGTCGAGTCGAAAACAGGAACAGTTCAGCTTCCCATTACCCGCCCCAACCCCTATCGCCTCACCGTCCGCTTTGAAGGTACGGTGAACGGGAAGCCGGTGACCGCCAGCACATTCTATTCCTTTGATATTCCCCGGATCCAGCAAAAAGCGGACAAGCCGGGGAAAGACGGTTCCACTGTGGTCCAGGCCCGGATGACCGGCCGGGAAGTCGATGGACATTGGATGATGGCGGTGGCCCGGCCTGACAGTGAGATTTTGTATGTGCATGAAGGAAGTACCCCCCGATTGCAGGCACAGTTGCCCCCGGGAGAGTATATCCTGAAGACGGTCTTTTACGGGACAGTGGATGGTGTCCGGATGGGGATGCAGGAGAGCAAGACCTTGAAAGTGAAGGCAAAGGAAAGCAGCACCTATGTGATTCCCGGCAAGAACAATGAGTTTCGCACCTATGACCAGGCGATCCGTGCGATCCAAGGAATGCACCAAAGCGGCCGTCTGGCGGAGTCGGAACGTACCTATTCCGCCAAAGCGGGAGCCTACAGCGGATGGACCATCGTCCTGCTCGTCATCCTCGGTCTGATGGTGTACCGGAAAAAGAAGATGACCTGATCTTAGAGAAACAAGCCGTCGTTCCAACAGAATGACGGCTTGTTTCATGAGTAGAAATCCGATTCATTTAACGGATGAAGGAACCGATGATGGGATAGTCGAACCGGCGATCTTGCAGGGCCCGGATGATCCCCAGGATCGGGGCGATGAAGCCGATCAGCCCAAAAATGATTAAAAACGGGATTCCGATCAGGATGAAAGAGAAAAAGATGGAGATGGAGACCAGCAACCAAATCACAAAATGGAACACCAGAGCTTGCAGCGACAGCCGTTTCAAATCCTTTTCATTGGTCAACAACCAGACGATGAGCGGTACCAACACCGGTGCAAACCAAGTGCTAGCATGAACCAGAATCTTGATAATTTTCACTTGGATTCCTCCTGAAAAAAATAACAACTTTTCTGGGTCATACAGAGAAGGAGTCACAGATTCCACAGGGTGGCTACTGCCGGGATTCCGCGAGGGACCTACGGACCAGTTGATCCGATTGTCGCGTGGTTTCCGGCAGACGATAACGGGGGGAGAGCTTCAGAATCCAGTCCCGGGCCGTGGGCAAGGAGATCCGGTGGCCGATGGAGACACAGACGGGCTTGATGTGATCCTGTGTCCGCAACAGACTGCCGATCACCTCATCCTCATCCAAGAGAGGTGCGAAGTCTCCCCTCTTTGGTCCGGGCTCCTGCGCCTTTCCGACCAAACGGGTTTTTCCGCACCCAATGGTGGGCACATCGAACAAAACACCCAGGTGGCTGGCCAGGCCAAAACGTCTGGGATGAGCGATACCCTGACCGTCACAAACGATCAGATCCGGTCGGAGGGTCAGTTTTTTCATGGCTTTGATGATGGGTGGAAGCTCCCGGAATGAAAACAGGCCGGGGATATAAGGGAAATGTACCTGATCCTCCACCCGGACCGATTGGACGGGATGAAGGGTGACTGCGTCCAACACAACCACCGCGGCAATCAGTGCATCGGAGACGGGGTGGTAGGCAACATCGACGCCGGCAACCGTTTCAATTTTCTGCAGTGAATCTTCTTGGATCACACAGGTTGCCAATTTCTGTTGGAGAAGGAGGGCCTCCTCCACATCCAAATTCCACGGATGTTCGTTCACCGGTTCCATATTTCACCCTCCCTTGGGTTGGAGATCAATGATGAGACGGTAAAGTGGAGGAATGGATTTTCCCTTCCTAACACAAATTAACATACAGCATGCTTTTCTGGAAGGGATTTGGACATAGATGTCGATCTTCCGCGGAATTCGCAAGAAGAAACGAAAAAAAGAGATCATTTCCCAGGGAATCGACGGCTGGGGAAGTCAATTGAACTCTTCTCTGGATGCTGATTTTGAGGAGAATCGTCGTATTTTTCGTGATCTGTTCACCGATTGTTATGATGTGATCTTTCACCCGTTTCGAGTCGGCGAACAGGTCCAGGCGGAGCTGATTTATATCCAAAATATGTCCAATGTGGAGGAGATCAATGAAAATGTGTTAACCCCATTGATGGAGAAAAAGGTGGATCCCAGGGATTTTCAGACGATCTTGGAGCGGCGCCTTCCCATCTCCTCAGCCAAACCCGTGTCCACCTTTTCAGAGGGGGCTCAAGCCCTGACGATGGGAAATGCGCTCCTCTTGATCAAGGGAGTCGCTGGGGCACTCGATCTGAGTGTGAACAAATGGGAAAAACGGGGGATCACTGAACCGGAAAATGAACCGGTGATCCGCGGGCCCAAAGAGGGGTTCATCGAATCGGTCCGGATCAACACCACTCTGATTCGCCGGAGGCTCCGCACTCCCCAATTGAAGCTGAAATCCCTTCATCTCGGTCGCTATACCCATACAGAAGTGATCGTCGCATATATGGAAGATATTGTCCATCCGGACCTCCTGGAAGAAGTGATCCGACGTTTGGAGCGGATCGATATCGACGGAGTTATAGACAGTGGATATATTGAGGGGTTTATCGAGGATCATCCCTTTTCCCCCTTTCCTCAGGTACTCACGACGGAAAAAACCGATGTGGTCACCGCTGAACTGTTGGAAGGGCGGATCGCCATCCTGGTGGACGGATCGCCGGTGGTGTTGGTGGTTCCGATCACCTTGACCACCATGCTGCAGGCGGCGGAGGATTATTACAGCCGTTACATCCCCGCCACGATGATTCGGTCGCTCCGCTATCTGATGTTTCTGGTTTCCATCGCTCTGCCCTCATTTTATGTGGCAACCACCACCTTTCATCAGGAGGCGATCCCGACAGAGCAGCTGATCAGTTTTGCCGCTGCCCGGGAACAGATTCCCGTCCCCAGTCTGGTGGAAGCGCTGCTGATGGAATTTGCCTTTGAGGCGCTTCGGGAAGCGGGACTGCGCTTGCCCCGCATCATCGGGTCCGCTGTGACGATTGTGGGGGCTCTGGTGATTGGGGAGGCGGCGGTCTCCGCAGGGCTTGTCTCGGCTCCGATGGTGATCGTGGTAGCCGCCACGGGGATCGCCTCCTTTACCATTCCCCGTTATGCTCTGGGGTTGCCGATGCGCGCTCTTCGTTTTCCATTGCTGATCTTATCAGGGACGCTCGGGATTGTTGGCATGCTCTTGGGGTTGTTTGCGATCGTGGTACACTTGTGCACCTTGAGTTCCTTCGGGGTTCCCTATCTGTCTCCCCTGGCACCCTGGCAAAAAAGGGACTTAAAAGATGTTTTGTGGCGGGCCCCCTGGTGGAAAATGGACCGGCGCCCTCAAGAGCTTTCTCCCTCCAACCTTCGGAGGGAAGCACCTGATCAAAAGCCGGGACCCGCCCAGGGAGGAGATAGGAGGGATTCCAAATGATCGAGCGGGGACGCATCTCATCCGGTCAGATGGCCCTGATATTGTTCGCAGGGATCAGCACGACGGGGACGCTCGTTTCCCCCAATATGACGGGTTGGTATGCCGGACGGGACCTGTGGCTGTCTGTGTTGTGGGCCTCCCTGTACGGCTTTGTTGCAGTCGGATTGGCTTTCCGCCTTCATCGCATCTATCCGGGGGAAAACATTATCCAATACAGCCCGCGTATCCTAGGGACCTTTCCGGGAAAAGCATTGGGCCTCCTTTTTCTGGTTTCCTATCTGGTTTTGGTGGGAATCACCCTGCGGGAATACGCGGAATTTGTCAAAGGGATCTTCCTACCGCAAACACCGATGACAGTGATTGTCGGGAGCATGATGCTGGTGTCCGCCTTTGCCGTGAAAGGCGGGGTGGAAGTGATTGTCCGTGTAACCCAGGCGTTGCTCCCGGCGGCTCTGTTGATTTTCTTGGTCACTTTGTGCTTGACAGTTCAGTCTTGGGATGTGCAACATTTGTTTCCCATCCTGGAAAAGGGGATCGGTCCTTCACTGAAAGGGAGTATGGTGCCCGGCATCTGGTTCAGTGAATTTTTTGTGATCACATTTCTGCTTCCGCTGTTGGCCGACCCTTCCAAGGGATTGCGGCGGGGCCTGATCGCTGTCACCAGTGTGGCGTTATTGTTCCTCTATATCAATCTGATCTGTCTTTTTGTGTTCGGGATGGAATATCTGGTGATGGTCTACCCGCTTTTTGAGGCCACCCGCTATATCAGCTATGCCCAATTTTTTGAACATCTGGATGCGATCATGTTGATGCTATGGATGACCGGCATCTTTATCAAACTGTGCCTGGTTCATTACGTAGTGGTGCTGGGAACCTCCCAGTGGCTGAACCTGTCTGATTACCAGCCCTACTCACTCCCGATGGCTTTTCTGGCGGCGGGACTCAGTCTGTGGGTGGTTCCTTCATCTCAGGAGCTGTACAGAGCCATCTCCACGATCTTCCCTTTCTCCTTCCCGGGAACAAACGTTCTGATCCCCCTGTTGTTATGGTTGATCGCGGAATGGCGGAACCGGGGGTTGCAAAAGGGGGAGGTGGTCCAGTGACCCGAAAGGGGATCCGTCCGATTCACTGTCTGATCCTCCTCCCCCTCCTTCTCGTTGGCTGTTGGGACCGGCAAGAATTAAATCATTTGGCCATCATTAGCGCACTTGGGATCGAGCAAGCCCAGGACGGGAAGATCACAGTGTTCACCCAGGAGATCACCCCCCGGACCCTGAAAGGGGGAGGAATGGGGGCGACGAGTGAAGGGGGTGGGGGGGGGAAGACACTCCTCCGGTCGGAAACAGGGGAGACAGTGCCCGACGCCCTGTTCAAACTGCAGAAGAAGGTGGGACGGAGATTGTTTTGGGGGCATACGATGCTGGTGGTGTTTGGTGAAAGGGCAGTCCGCCAGGGGATTCAACCCCAAATCGATTTTCTCATACGACATCCGCAAATGCGGTTACGGGCCAATGTTTTTATCAGTGAAGATCCTGGGGCAATTCTGGGGATCCAAGCTCCCGTGGAATCTACCGCAGCGCGAACGATCCGAAACATGGTGGATCTGCGGCGGAGGAAGGCGATGGATATCAATCAGCTGGCACAGATGATGGCCGGCGACGCACAGACGGCAATCATCCCCTATATCCAACCTGTCGACAAAACGATCCCGTATATTCATGGATCGGCGATACTTAAAAAAGGGAAGTGGGTTGGAAAACTGAACCAGGAAATTACTGAGGGGGTTTTATGGCATCGCAACGAAATGAAAAATGGAGTCATATCTTTGAAAATACCCGAGGGACGGAGAGATATGGGGATAAGAGTCGTCAATTCCCAAGTGGACATGATCCCAAAGATCGAGCAGGGCGAATGGCGGATGACTGTCCGGATTCATGCAGAGGATGACATTGAGGTGAATGAGACGGATCTGTCCATGAGGAATCCCCGATTTGTCCGGATGGTGGAAGAAGCGGCGGAAAAAGAGATCTATACGCTGGCGCAGAAGATGCTGCAGAAAGTGCAGCATGATTTGAAAGCGGATATCTTGGGATTTGCTGAAACCTTTCACCGCAGGTATCCCCGGGAATGGGAACAGGTGAAGGATCGGTGGGATCAGGTTTTTCCCCGAGTCAAGGTGAAAGTGCAAGTGAAGGTGGATGTGGAACGGGTCGGGATGACCAACCGGCCCGCCGGCCTGCCTATGGAAAAGGTGAAAAAGAAATGAAAGGTATGATCCTGCTCGGTATCACCCTAATCCTGTTGTTGATCGGGCGGTATGAATGGTGGATGATCCATTCGGGGAGAAGGAAGGAAAGGGCGGCCCTGATCGTTCTGCTGGCTTTGGGATGGGGGCTGGCCGTTCTGCTTCTTTATTTTCCGGAGCTTCCCGGACCCACTTGGTTGTTGGAAAAGATGCTCAGTCCCTTGGTGCGATGGATGGAGGGGGAGGGACGAGCTCTGCTTGTGTTGGGTGATCCGTATCCGGGGGGAACCATGTGAAGTGTTCTTTGCCATGGCGAATCTCCGGATGTGAAGGGGGGCTGTACTGTATTTAAAGCGAAGTTTTGCTTGGAGACGGGGTGAGGTACAATAGCGGGGATGAACGGGCAAGAAGAGGACAGGCACAGCATCGACCCGGTGAGACGTTACCCTTTTCCCGCCGTGAACATCATTCCAAGGGAAAACAAGTCAATTCTTCCGCCATTTTTGATACAATGGATGAGGCTTCTCAAAATGAAGCCGGAGAGTTCGAAACTCCCGCCTCTCCCAAAACAAAACTAGGGAACGCGCGGTCTGACTCTGTTTAACCACGTCGGACTTTCCACCCCTGCGGCGTTCCGCAGGGGTTTTTCCATGGAGGCGGATCGTGCGTTGAAGAGAGGAGAAGTTGTATGGAGTGTGTATGCAGGTGGATCCGCAACGGAACCGGCAAGGAAGAAACACCGATGATTGAAGGAGGAGAGGCTTCGTGGGCAAAGTGACAGTGGATCACAGCAAATACCAAAACATCCGGTTTGACACCCAGGATGAGTCGGCAATTCTGACAGAGATCTTGGAGACGATTCCTTATGAATATCCGGGGAAGGAGGTGGAGGTGGAGATTCCGACGGCGGAGTTCACTTCTGTCTGCCCCTGGTCAGGTCTGCCTGATTTTGCAGAGATCAAGATCACCTTTGTTCCGGACCGCCATCTGATCGAGATGAAGTCATTGAAGTATTACCTCACTTCTTATCGGAATGTGGGCATCTATCAGGAGCATGCCACCCGTCGCATTTTGGAAGAACTGGTGGCGGTGGCAAAACCGAAACGCATGAGAGTGGAAGCCCTCTGGAATCCCCGGGGCGGCCTGAGTACCCGCGTGGTGGCAGAGTTTCCGGAAAAATCATAGAGAAACCGGTCGGGCTGTTTGCGCCCGACTTTCTTGGTTCGAAACAAATTTTGCTTGGAAGTGGGGGCAGGGTAGGATACAATAGCGGGGATGATTGGAGACGGGGAAGCACGACAATCGAGAGAGGGAGAGCGGTTTGAAACAGGGAGCGAAGAGCGGGCGGATTTCCTTCAGTCTCTTTTTTTATTTGTTCTTTTTTGGATTCGGAGGTTTTTTCCCATTATTGAGCGTCTATTTCAAAAACGAGGTGGGCTTGAACGGGGGGGAAATCGGGATCATCCTGGCGATTGGACCGATCGTGATGATGCTGGTTCAGCCCTTTTGGGGGATGATCTGTGATTACACCCGTCGCCCCAATCAGGTGCTGGTCTTCGCTCTGCTGATGACCGGAACCTTGGGGCCGGTTTATCTCTGGTTGGACTCCTATGTCTGGATGGTGGTGTTGGCTGGGGTGCTGGCCGCCTTTCAGAGTGCGATTGTGCCGATCTCCGACAGTATCGCCCTCAGCGCTGTCCAGCGGGAGGGCGGGGATTACGGAGCTCTCAGGCTGTGGGGCGCCATCGGTTTTGCCAGTGCCACCTGGGTGATGGGGGAAGCGGCGGAACAACTGGGACTGACCGTGATTTTCTTCGGATTTGCGGTGGCTCTGTGGCTGGCGGCGGGGACTGGGCTGAGGTTGCCCAAGGAAGGGGCTTCTCTGACTGTCGATCTGCGGGCGGGCCTGTCTCGACTGGTCCGCCTGCGCCGGTTTATGCTGTTTCTGTTGGCCACCTTTCTCATATACGGGCCGGTTCATGCCAACAACGTCTATTTTGGCCTCCTCGTTCAGGACCTGGGCGGAACGGTGGCCGGGGTGGGACTGGGATTTCTGTTGGCGGCGGGGAGTGAAGCCCCCTTTATGCGAATGGCGGGTCACTGGATCCGCCGTCGGGGGGCGTTGGCGGTGGCGTTGTTCGCCGCCCTGGTGTCCGGTGCCCGTTGGCTATTCTATACGACGGAACCCTCCATCACCTGGGTGTATGTGACCACGGTCAGCCAAGGGATGTCCGTGGGGTTGTTTATTCCCGCCTCTTTGCAGTATGTGCGGGATCTCGCCCCCCGGGAGGTTCGGACCACGGCGATCTCGCTGTATGCCGCAGCGGGCACGGGACTGGGAAATTCCCTCTTCACACTGTTTGGCGGGATGATCTCCGATTGGACAGGGATCTCGGGGACATATCTGCTGTTTGGATTCTCCAGCCTGATGGGGGCGGTCATTCTGTTATGGGTAAAACGATCGGAGGCACGCTCTGTCAGCAGGGGACTGGCGGTTTAGAAATAAAGTGGACATAGTACCGGGCGGTGTACCCGGTTTTTTTCATGGGATGATTCATATAAATGAAACACATCTCACCTAAGGAGGTTTTCCATGGCCGATTATCGATCAATCCCCGGTCCACCTCCGTTGAGGGGAGAGGACCCGGTGGAAAACGTTCTCCGTTTTTCCTCGGATCCCCTGGAATTATGTTCCGAGCACGGCGGTGACCGGCACGATCCACAAACTGGTGAAGCTGTCCGGTTAGGGTCAAAAGAAGCGCTTCTTCCAGAAGATGAGGGCAGTCAGAAAAGAGAGGAGGAGGGAGAGAAAAAGAATGGCGGCGAAGGCTTGTGGGTTCTCCTGAAAAGGCAGGGGAACGTTCATCCCGTACAGGCTGGCCAACATGATGGGGACGGACAGGATAATGGTGATGGAAGTGAGGGCTTTCATCACATGGTTTTGGTTGTTGGAGATGACCGATGCGAAGGCGTCCATCATTCCGCTCAGGATGGAGCTGTAGATCTGGCTCATCTCCAGGGCTTGCTTGATCTCGATCAGAGTATCTTCCAACAGCTCTTCATCTTCTTTAAACATGGGGAGATAGCGGTTGCGAAGCAATTTTTCCATGACCAGGTTGTTGCTGTTCAGAGAGGTCATGAAATAAACCAAGCTTTTCTCCAAACTGAGCAGTGTGAACAGTTCCTTGTTCTTCAGGGATTGTTGCAACTCCTTTTCGATGTCATCGGTCTTTTGATTGATCTTTTTGAGGTCCTCCAGATAATAGAGAGCCATGCGGTGAAGGAGTTGCAACACAAACCGGGTCTTCTTGTATGTGAAAAATTGTCGGACACGTCCCCGGATGAAGTCCTGCAGAATGGGGTTGTCCCGAAGGCAGACGGTGATGAACACCTCTTCGTGCACCACCATTCCCAGGGGAATCGTTCCGTACCGCTCCTCGGGAGAATCCGTCTCCCGATCGATGGGGATATCCACAATCATCAGAAGCACATCCCCTTCCCGTTCGATGCGGGACCGTTCGTTGATGTCCAGCGAGTCCCGGATCACATGGGGCGGCAGATCCCACTTTCCGATCACCTGCCGGATCTCCTCTTCCGTGGGATCCACCAGGGAAACCCAGCAACCTCTCCCTGCTTTCTCCACCTCCGTCAGCCTGCCGCCAGTCTCCGTCCGATATATCTGCAACATGAAATCCCCCCTTCCATATAGAATGTGACGGTTGTGAGGGCTTCATTCGATGGACACTCCTTTCAACCACAGTGGTGAGGGGTGTGTTCAGCTTTCTTCATGGAATGTTAAAATTAATTTTGGAAGGATAATATTAGATATTTTTCTTTACATATGCAATTTAGAATGCTATATTTAAGAATAAATTTTAAATTTAGAGGAGGGATAACTCAATGAAATTCAAGAAGTGGCTTGCCAGCACCTTGGCAGCTGTTTTTGTCTTCACATTGATCGGTACCGGTTCGGCGTTTGCGTGGTATGAAGCTACGATACATATTCCCAAAAGGGTATCCTGGTTTACAATCACCCGCCCGGCCACAGGGAGTACTCAATCGACAAAAGTAACTTACGTAGGTGGAAACAAGTGTGTCATGCAACGGATTGTGAACCAAAGTCACCAATACTTGTCTGACGAAAAAGGTTGCACCATCGGCGTGGCTTACAGTCATAAAACAAATGTAAACAAAGGAAAGCCGATTGCGGCCCAATTCGGAAATACTGCATATGTAAATGTTCAGGCCACTGCTGCGTGGAAGCCGTAAAAGGGAAGGGCTTCATGCATCGGAGGGCTCAATTGGAGCTCTCCTGTCTTTTTCATGAAAGAGAGGTGTTGTGGATGGTTCGGTCCCTGATCCGGATGGAAGTGGTGCGTCTGTTTTCCCGTTGGCAACCTTGGGTTGCATTTTTGTTGTTGATCGGGGTGTTGATTCAAGGGTATGAGGTTTTTTATCCCGAACCCACGATTAAAGTTCGTGACCCTGGATGGTTCAATGTTTTTTTGGCGTTCACCAAAACCCACGGGTATGATCTGGCCCTGTTATCTGTCACCTTACCCCTGATCGCTGTGATGGTGGCGGGGGATTCTCTCGCTTGGGACCTCCGAACCGGATTTATGCACTCAATTTTAATGCGAATGAATTATAAGAAATATATAATGGGGAAACTCCTCTCCGTTTCATTGGTTACCTTTGTTTTTGTCTGGATCGGCGAATGGATCGCCTTTATCTACGGTATGGTACGGTATCCCGTCCTGTTTCCGCCTGCTGTATCCCATGGCAGTACACCGGATTACGCCCAAAGCTTGTTTATGGATCATCCCATACTCTATGTGATGCTGATCATTTTTAATACGTCAATGGCGGCGATGGCTTTCAGTACCATATCATTGGCTCTCTCCACAAAAATAAAAAATCTGTATGTCGTGTTGGCACTTCCTTGGCTCGGTTTTATTGTAATTGAATTTATCTCCCAAGTGTTGGGAAGTCGTTTTTCTCCTTTGAATTATATCGGACAGTACTTCCTCTCTGTTTTTTCGTATCATACGTTGGAAATCCCCTTGGCTTGGACCTTGCTGTGGGTGATCTCATGGATGACTGCCTATCTATTATTTGTAAATCACTTCAAAAAGGGTGGAAAACATGGCCGATGAAATACTGGTGTATGAAGGGGTAAGTAAAAAATTAGGAGGAAAGGAAGTTCTCAAGCAAATCAATTTGAGTATTTCCGAGGGGGAGATCGTCGGGATTGTCGGAGCCAACGGTTCCGGCAAGACCACACTGTTACGATTGGCGACAGGGCTGATATATCCGGATCAAGGGGAGATCCGGGTGGCCGGCAAGCCCGTCCGTCCCGGTTTGTTGGGAGATTTACCCGTCTCCTTGGGGGTATTGATCGAATCGCCTTCTTTTCTTCCTTATTTATCAGGGCTGAAAAATTTACTGTTGTTGGCCTCGATTCGAGATCAAGTGAATGAATCAAAGGTTCGGGAGAGCATCCAACGGGTGGGATTGGATCCGGATCTCAGGAAACCGGTTAAAACCTATTCTCTGGGTATGCGCCAGCGTCTGGGTATTGCACAAGCGATGATGGAAGATCCTGCGATTTACCTTTTTGATGAACCTACCAATGGTTTGGATCATCAGGGAGTGGAGATGTTCTCCGAAATATTAACAGAGCGTACGGATCAGGGAGCTTGTGTAGTCTTAGTATCTCATGATCAAGAAGAGATCAATCGCTTTTGTGACCGGGTTTATCGAATGGAATCAGGGAGTTTGGAGTCTGTGCGGGAGAAGAGAGTAAAGGGATGGAGGCTATTAGTGGAGAGTTTGGAGGATGTGGAGAAAACCCTTTTGTTGATTTCCGGTTCGCAAATGAGTGAGAGAAAGAACGGATTGCCGACTGTAATCTGTAAGGGGACGTGGAAAGACGAAGTGGAGTTAAGATATTATTTGGATCAACACGGCATTCAACCGGTGGAGATTCAGGTGAATGCTTCATGATTACTTTTGATGTGGTTCTCTTTATTATCAGAAACTGGACAAGATTGTTGATCGTATACAGTCTGCTCGTCACCTTTTCCATTCTCTCTTTTTTGTTTTTTGATGATGCGGAGATAAAAAACCCTAGTGTATGGGATTTTTTCATTTCCACCTTTACACATCAGTTTGTTTCTATGATTTTTTTTCCGGCGTTGTACTCCTTACTAATCGTTGACCTGGCTTTGCATGACCTAATGGAGAACTACACACCAATGATCCTAGCGAGAGTATCATCCAGAATGAGTTGGTATACAGCGAAAGTGAGCACCCTTTTTTATGCGGCTTTCTTATTTGTGGTTGGGGCTGTGATCTTGTGGCTGACCGTCGGGAGTCTGAAGGGATTGCCATGGGATTCCTTTGCTCATCCTGCTTTCCAGTATGGGGAACAAAACGGACAGAGTCCCTGGCTGATTATTTTTTTGATGATCATTATTTATATTGGGGGCCTGACCGCAATCGGTTCATTGGTCTTATGGTTGTCTCTTTGGTTGAGAAGTAGTATTTTGACTTGGCTTGCATTGGTTTCCTCAACTGTTGTTTCCATGATGATTTATAATGCGGCTCCCCCCCTTATTATCTGGGTGCCATTCGCTCAACTGATGTTTAAAATGCATTTTCCTTATTATCAAGGAGATCCCGATCTGTATCACTTCACAGTTGGATGGTCAGGGCTGTATCTGTTGGCTCTGTTTTTGTTATCCGTTATTTTGGGCTGGATCCAGATACGACGTTTGGATCTGATTAAAAAAGCTTAGGTGAAGAGAATGAAAGAACTGGTCAAGCTGAACTTGATCCTTTCTTTTCGATGGAAGTTGTTTTTACTTGTCAGTGGTTATTTATTCCTGGTGGCGATGGCCAGGGTGATCTTAATAGCAAATGAGGCAGAACCTGTCGAAGTGAATATTTGGGACTTGCTCATTCAGAGCCAAGGCGGTTTAAAAGTGGATGCTACCGTGCAAATGTGGAAGTATGCCGGGTGGGTAGGAGCATTGGCCCCTCTTCTGTTTTTTTCTCATCACATCGCAGGTTTAACCCATGGGTATGATTTGTTTCTTCTGTCCCGTTCCGGTTCCCGGTCTTTGTGGTGGAGTGCGAAGCTTGTTTCGGTGACGATCCTTGCAGTTCTTTACGGAATCTGGTTTCTGCTGATTCATTGTTTTGTAGGGATCTGCTTTTTTTCTGTTGAGGCAGGGTGGAGTCCGTATTTCTCATTGGCTTTCCCTGAGTTGGCGCAACTCCATATAAAACCTTGGCCTCTCTTAGGGATCATATGGGTCGTATTCGTTTTGGGTTTGATCTCGGTCACATTTGCGATGTTGACAACATCACTTTTCTTCAGAAACATCACCCATGCTTATGTGCTGGTTACGGTCTTTTTATTTGGATTGGGTGCGATGTATCTTCATGGATGGATCTCTAAAAAGCTGGCATTGTTTTTCTATCCATCGCTGATAGACTCATTTCAACAAGATCGGTCAAGTCTGCAGGTTTTGGGGGATCTCTTTTCCATGAATATCTCATTTTCGTTGGTTTGTGTAATGATCAGTATGATCAGGATACGAAGGTACAATCTCTCTTAGATTTCTTCATAGAGATAAGACTTATGATGGTTTCCAAGGGAATTTCAAACTTGGATCCTCAAACTTGGCGATATAATCTTCCCCCCCACAGGTTGATCGCATCCTGGATCAGTCCGGACTTGGTCAGCGGTTCCCCTTTCGGGCCTCTGTGCCGGAGGATGCTCTCCAGCTTGTCGTCCAGCTCTTCGGGGATTTCGACGGTGATCTGTCGGTTTCTGTTTCTCATGGACACGCCCCCATTCCATCCGGATTTCTGGGACTTAGTCTGCTCCGATCCCGGAAAAAAGATCCGGCAACGGAATCGGTCCTCCAATCTGTCTTTGGTGTAATGAGGAACATCCGATTCCTCCCAGGTTGCGGAAGTTTGCAACAGGATGGGAATCTCCGGCCGGCCGGTTCGAATTTTTCACGAAAACCAGATTTCAAAGGGAGTGATCACTCACTTTTTTATTGACAGGGTGTCCGGTGGCGGCGTAAATTCATAGTGAGTAATCACTCACCTTATAGGAGGCGGAGAAGATGTGGAGACGGATCGGCGCCTTGATCCAAAAGGAGTTTATCCAGATGCGCCGGGATCGGCGGACGCTGGCGATGATGGTGATGTTGCCGGTGCTGTGGCTGGTGGCCTTCGGTTATGCGGTCAATTTCGATATTGAGACGATCCAGGTGGACGTGGTGGATCACGCCGACAACGGGGACAGCCGGGAACTGATCCGGCAGATCCGCAACCAGGAGGATTTCTCGCTGACAGGGATCGTGTCCACGACTGAGGGCAGGGAGGATTTGAAGCAGGGAAGCACCGACGTGGTGATCACGATTCCGGCGGGGTACAGCGGATTGCCGCGAAAAAAGGAGGAGACACTTCGGGTGCAGGTGGACGGGAGCCGCCTGTTCACCGCTCAATCCGCCTTGCGCAAGGTGAATGAATTTCTGTTGGATGAACAAAAGGAGAACATGAACCGGCTACAGGATGAGATGGAGAAGAGCCTTCAGGAGGGGAAGACCGCCACCGTCGACCTGTCTCAAACTCCCGTGTGGCCCCATCTGGAGCAAATGATGCCGCCCCAGGCACTGGAACGCTTCCAAAGCGAGTGGGCGAAGGGAATGGAACGGCAAGTGAAAGAGAGCATAGAGAAGCGGGTCGAGCGAGTCAAGGAACAGTTTCCCGATCCGGAACAGATGAAGCCGGAGGTGGATGTTCTTTACAATCCGGACATTCGGAGCGTCCATTACATGATTCCCGGGTTGGTGGGGCTGGTCCTGATCTTTATCACCACACTGATGACCGCTCTGGGAATTGTCCGGGAGAAGGAGCGGGGTACACTGGAGCAGTTGGTGGTTACTCCCTTGCGCTCCTTTGAGCTGATGGTGGGGAAACTGATCCCTTACTTCCTGATCGCGGTGGTGGATTTTTTCTTGGTGTTCGCTGTGGGGATCCAACTGTTTGATGTCCCCTTCCGGGGGGAAGTGCTGCCTTTCCTGGCGGTCTCCCTTCTCTTCCTGCTGGGATCCTTGGGGATGGGACTGTTGGTGTCCACCGTGTCTCAAAACCAGCAGCAGGCGATGCAGTTGGCAGTGCTCACCCTGGTGCCCCAGATCATTCTGTCCGGTTTTATCTTTCCCTTGGAGGCGATGCCTTGGGGAATCCGCTGGGTCTCCTGGTTGATGCCGCTCACCTACTTTCTGCCGGTGAGCCGGGATGTTTTTCTCAAAGGGGCCAATCCCTTCGACTATACGATGGAAGTGTCGGTGCTGGCGGTGTACGCCGTTCTGTTTCTCGGGGTGGCGGCCCTTCGGTTCCGCCGCAATTTGGGATAAGGGGGAAGGTACATGATCCGCTTCCAAGAAGTGACCCGACGTTACGGGGAAAAAACCGCCCTCAAGGATATCGGTCTCACCCTGGGAGAAGCCGGGATTCACGGCCTGATCGGTCCCGACGGCGCTGGGAAGACGACGCTGATCAAACTGGTGGCAGGTCTGATCCATCCCACAGAGGGAAAGATTCTGCGGGAGAAAAAGCTTCGTCTTGGATATGTCCCGGAGACCTTTGCCATGTATGAGGAGATGGGCGTGGCGGAGAACTTGCATTTTTACGGACAGTTGAACGGATTGGACCGGGAAAGGAGGCAAAAGCGAATCGATGAGCTTCTCTGTTGGACCGACTTGGATCGGTTTGCAGACCGGAGGGCCGGTTCCCTCTCCGGCGGAATGAAGCAAAAGCTGGCCATTGCCGCCGCAGTGATGCACCGTCCCGATCTGCTCTTGTTGGATGAACCTACCAACGGGGTGGATCCTCTGTCCCGGCGGGAAGTGTGGCGATTGATCCAAACAGTGGCCCGGGAAGGGACACGTGTCTTGGTATCGACACAGTATCTGGATGAAGCGCGCCACTGCGACCGGGTGTTGCTTCTCCACCGGGGACGGGTCCTCGCCGATGAAAAGCCACAGGAGTACCGGCAGTCTTTTCCTTACCGGGTGTGGATCGTCCGGGATGCAGGCGGCGTGCGTGGGAAGTGGCTTTCCCAACTTCGCCAGGAGTCGTCGGTGGCGGAGGCTTATTCCCGGGGGACTGATCTGGTCGTCTGGAGCCGGGAGGCGGAGACCGTCGGAAGGATGTTGGAGAGGTGGGCACAGGAAGAGGAGGCTGGTCCGGTGGAAACCGGGTCCCCTGATTGGGAAGATGTGTTCACCCGATATCTGATGGAGGATGGAGAGGGGGAAGAAAAATGGTGATCCGACTGGAATCCCTGACCAAACGCTTCGGAAACTTCACCGCCGTCGACAAAGTCCATTTGGAGGTGGGGAAAGGGGAGATCTGCGGCTTGATCGGTGCCAACGGGGCGGGAAAAACCACCCTCATCCGAATGATCTGCGGAATTCTCGCGCCCACGGAAGGCAGGGGGAAGGTGTTGGGTTATGATATGCTGAAGGAGCGAAAGGCCATCCGTGACCGGCTCGGATACATGTCCCAGAAGTTCTCCCTCTATCCCGACCTGACCGTGGAGGAGAACTTGCGTTTCTTTGCCGGGATCTATACCGTGAAATCAGTTGACCGACAAGTGGAAGAGAGGATGGATCGTTTTGGATTGCAGGAGATCCGGCGGGAGCAGGTGAGTTCCCTTCCCGGAGGCTGGAAGCAGAAGGTCGCCTTTGCCTCAGCCACTCTCCATTCCCCCTCTCTCTTGATCCTGGACGAACCGACCAGCGGAGTGGACCCCATCGCCCGGCGTGGTTTCTGGGATCTGCTCTACGGAATGGCGGCAGAGGGGATGACGGTGTTGGTGACCACCCATTACATGGACGAAGCGGAACGGTGTGACCGGGTGGCGATGATGAGCCGGGGCCGGTTGATCATGGAAGGCACCGTTTCCCAGCTGCGCAGTCGCTCTTCATCATCACACGACCATATACGTCCCACCTTGGAAGAAATCTTTATTCACATGATCGGGGAGGAGTCTCCACGTGACGGAACCAGATAAGACATGGGAGGAATGGGTCCGACTCGTCGCCGATGAGTACGGACTTAACCTGGATAAAAAAGACAAGGAAACAGAAAAGCAGAAACGCATCCTGGAAGCGGCCCTGCATATTTTTTCGGAACGGGGATTTGAGGGAACCTCCACCCATGCCATCGCTGAGAAGGCCGGGGTGGCGGAGGCGACGATTTTCAAGCACTACCGCTCCAAGAAAGGGCTGCTCCTGCACTTGGTCATCCCCGCCATTTCCCGGGTGGCCACACCCTACCTGCTGCGTCCGGTTCTCAAGATCCTGGATCAGAAGAAGCCTTTGGAGGAGTTGATGCGGGAGATTTATGCCGATCGGGTGGGATTGATGGAGCGCAACTGGAAACGGGTGAAGATCATCCTGGTGGAAAGCCTGTTTCAGCCGGAGCTGCGTGTGGCCCTGCAGGAGCATGTGGCCCGGGCTTTTTATCAGGTGATATCGGAACGGATTGAAGAGTGGAAGCGGGAGGGACGGCTGCGGGATGACCTGCCCACTCACGTCATCGCCCGCAGTTTGGTCTCCATCGGGGGAGGCTACATTCTGACCAAAAACCTGGTGCCGGAATTGCTGGTTCAAGGAAAGGAAGAGGAGGAACTGACCTGGATGGCCGATGTCCTCCTGCACGGGGTCGCCGGACCGAAGGAAAGGAGATCCCTTCCGGGAGAAATGAAGGAATAAGTGATTTTATCAAGGGAAACAACTGCCCCCGTGTCTGAACCGGGGCGGTTGTTTATGTTTGGGAAAAGGATTCGCCCACCAGTTCCACAAAGGCTTCCAGCGCTCTGTAGGCACTGGATTTCCGACGGCGGATGAGGAGGGGGGGCACCCGGCTGTTGGTTCCCGGAAGGGAGTGAAGGTGAAGCTATTCATCCTGAATCCGGTGCCGGGCGGCGGAGCGGGTAAGGACGCCGGTTCCCATCCCCGCCTGGACGCAACCGAGGATGGCGTCAAGGTTCCGAATTCCAACAGGCGGAAGGGGACCCATCCGGTATGGCGCAGCCAGCTCTCCAGACGGGCCCGGTAAGTGCAACCGGGGCCGAAGACGAGAAAGGTGCGGATCCTGGCCGGATCCAGATGGGGATGGGGGTGAACCAAGACCAGCTCCTCCGTCCACAAAGGCATCGTTTCCAGCTCCGGTCGGTCCACGGGACACGGCCACCAAAGCGCAGTCCAGGCTGTGATCCAGCACTTTTTCCGTCAGTTCCTGCGAAGAGGCAGTCACGAGAGACATTTCCACCTCCGGATATAACCGATGGTAGTCCGACAGGAGACGGGGGAGCCGAACCGCCGCGGTGGACTCGGTGGCTCCCAGGGAGAGCGGACCCGCCGGCTCCTGGGAATCCCGTATTTCTTCCACCAGCTGCAAGATCCGGTGGGCATACTTCAACAACCTGTGTCCGGAGGCGGTCAGGATGACTCCCCGACTGTGCCGGTGAAAGAGAGTGGTTTTCAGATCTTCTTCCAAGCGACGGATGCGGGCGGTTACATTGGACAGAACGTAGCCCATCTCCCAGGCGGCTCAGGAGATATTGCCCGTCTGGGCCACTTGAATGAAAACTTTAAGATCCTGGAGTTCCATAATCTCCATCTCCCTATCAATAAAAATGATTACAGATCCCTTTTTAATCATTTTACACAATGCCTCCTCTCTTTCTAAGATGAAAGAGAGGAGGCGGTGGATATGGAGGATCAGGTGAAACCCGAAAGGAAAGGGAGGGCCCGCTGGGGAATGTTGGGGTTGGCGATGGCGGTGCAGGCCGGGGCCACTCTGGTCACTTATGGCATCGGTCCCCTCTCCGCCATCTGGCAACAGGAATTCGGCTGGCCCCACACCCAGGCGGATTTGTTGATGTCGGCGGTTCAACTGGGACCGCTTTTGTCCATGATCTGGGTGGGCCGGATGCTGGACCGACATGGGGAACGGGGGCTGGCCATGGGGATCCGGCAGACGGGAATTCCCATCGGCGGGGCGGTGGCAGTTTCATGCTGCCGGTGTTGTCAAGGGCATTCGGTTGGAAGGCGGCGGTGGGGTTTCAGTCATCGATTTCCGTTCTGTGCGGGCTCCTGTTTTTAATCTTTTATCGGGAACCTGCAGGGGTGTCAAGTGCAATCTGTCCCCTCTTTGTGGAAATGTGTCCGGCAGGTGTTGCGAATTCCGTCTCTGGTCCCGGTTTTGGCGGCGGGACGGGTCTTCTGCCTTGGATCAGTGACCGATTCGGTGGCCGTCGTTTGTCCTTTCTGTTTTTTGGTGTGGGGGCCTGTCTGGGAGGAACCCTGCTTCTCCTTTCTCTCTGGGTGACCGGTAGCGGTTGGGGGATGGTATTCTTGTGCGTCTGGATCGGATTTTTTGGAATCGGATGGTACAGCTTGTTTCTGGTTCAGGTGGCAGAATCCACAGTATAGGGGACATCGGGACAGGCGGTGGGGTTCGCACTGACTGTCAACCAAGTGGGAATCGTGCAGGCCCCGGCGGCTTTCGGCTGGCTGGCGGATACCGGAGGAGCGGGGGTGGCCTGGAAGGTGGTGGCCGCCGGTTTGCTGGGTGCACTTCTGTTGTTGGGGAAAAGTGTATTCCGTCGTCGAAAGGCTCCGATACAGGTGGAGCGATCATAGATGATATAGAACCGGATTAGAAGCGTTGTGAAAAAACCGTTCACAGGGAGGGTTGGGTGTCACATGGAGCGTCTTTCAGAACTTTGGCGCCGAAATGTGAAACCCAATCCCGGCCATTCAAGGACGTACTAAATCCCAACGTATCCAGCACCCACCCGGAATTTTTTTGTTTTCCGGGAAGGAAAAACGGAAGGGAGGATGAAATATAATATAGTGCAAACGATTTATCTGAATACTTAAGGTAAAGAATCTGTTTTTTTATCTCATTTGTGCAAACGATTGCATTTTAAAAGGGGGTTGATCATGTTGAAGTGGAAAAAGTGGATGTCCCTGTCTATGGCGGGGGTGGTGGCTGTCAGTCTGTTGGCAGGCTGCGGTCCTCAGCGGGATGGCGGCACCACCGCAAAAGAAGGGGGCAAGGAAGAGAAGCCAAAACAGCTGGTGATCTGGGAGAACAAGGATGCCAACCATCTGAAACACACCCGTAAAATGGCAAAAGAGTATGAAAAGAAGACAGGGATCCAGGTGAAGGTGATCGATGTGGACATCTTGAAACAGCAGGAGAAGCTGACCCTGGACGGCCCCAACGGCAAAGGGCCCGATGTGGTCACCTGGCCCCATGACCGGATCGGGGAGGCGGTGATCAAAGGTTTGATCCAACCGATCGAGGTGGAGGAGGAGGTGACAGATCAGTATAACGAGTCCACCATTCAGGCGATGCAATATGACGGCCAGCTCTACGGCCTGCCCCGCAACACCGAGAGCATCGCCCTTTTGTACAACAAGGCGCTGATGAAGCAACCTCCCAAAACCTTCGAGGAACTGATCGATTTTGCCAAGAAGAACACCGATCCCGCTAAAAAGAAGTATGGCTTGCTCTTTGAAGGGGAGAACTTCTACTATGACTATTTTGTCCTGGATGCCTTCGGCGGATATGTGTTCAAGGAGCTGGACGGCAAGCTGGATCCTGCGGACATCGGCTTGAACAACAGCGGTGCCAAAAGAGGGTTGCAGATGATCGGATCCTGGTATGAAGACAAGTTGCTCCCACCGGGATTGAAAGATGACACCGTCAACGGCCTTTTTAAGGAAGGCAAGGTGGCGGCAGTTATCAACGGACCCTGGGCGGTGAAGGATTACCGGGATGCCGGCATCGATGTGGGGGTGGCTCCCATCCCGAAATTGAACGGCAAAGATCCCCGCACCTTTATCGGAGTGAAAGGGTTGTATATTTCAGCCTATTCCAAAAACAAATACTGGGCGACGGATTTTCTTCAGTTCCTGACTGGAAAGGAAGCGTTGCAAGATCGGTTTAAGACCACGGGGGAGATCCCTTCCCGTAAGGATCTTTTGGAGGCTCCAATCGTGAAGGATGATCCGCTGGTGGCCGGGTTTGCCGGGCAGGCGGCCCAGGGTACCCCCATGCCCAACATCCCGGAAATGGGGCAGGTTTGGGATCCTATCGCCAATGCGATCACCTTTGTGGCCAAGGGGAAACAAAAGCCCGAGCAAGCCCTGGATGACGCGGTGAAGCAGATCGAAGAACAGATCAAAACACAAAAACAGTGATCGGAGTTCAGGCGGGTGCGGACCCAGACGGGCTCCGCGCTCTCTGTTTCTTTCATCGGGGAGGGAGGTTTTACAATCGTGGCAACTGACGCAAAACTCACGATGCAACCGGAGCGCCCTTCCTCGTTCCACCGCCGGAGAGCGGCGTTGTTGTCGATCCTGGTGATGGGACTGGGGCAGATTTATAACCGTCAATGGTGGAAAGGCTTCTCCTTTCTGATTGCGGAGATCGCTTTCCTCATCGCTTCCTTCGATTTTCTCAATATCGGGTTATGGGGGATTGTTACCCTGGGTACGGAACCCTTCCTCGACCATTCGGTTTTGCTGTTGGCTCAGGGAATCATTGCGGTGATCCTGATCATCTTCGGGCTGGGGTTTTATGCCCTCAATATTCGGGATGCCTATCGGGTCGGCAGGATGAGAGACCGGGGTGAGAACCCTCCCACCCTTCGGGAGACTTATCGGATGATCACCGATAAGGGCTATCCCTATCTGTTGGTGACGCCAGGTTTGATTCTGCTCACCTTTGTGGTGGTCTTTCCGATCCTGTTCACGGTGGCGATCGCCTTTACCAACTATGATCTCTACCATTCCCCTCCGGCGAAGTTGGTGGACTGGGTCGGTTTTTCCAACTTCGTGGGGATGTTCCAGTCCCCCCTGTGGCAAAACTCCTTTATCAGTGTTTTCTCCTGGACCATCGTCTGGACGTTGGTGGCCACGACCCTTCAGTTTGCTTTGGGGTTGATCCTGGCGGTGTTGATTCATCAGAAGGGAGTCCGGTTCAAGAAGTTTTTCCGGACGGTGTTGATCTTGCCTTGGGCGGTTCCTTCCTTTGTCTCTATCCTGGTTTTTTCCGGGATGTTTGATGACAACTTCGGTCCGGTCAACACCATGCTGCAGAACATCGGTGTCGGGGAGATTCCCTGGATGACCGATCCGATGTGGACACGCGTCGCCCTGCTCCTGGTCCAGATCTGGCTGGGTTTTCCTTTCAGCCTGGCTCTCTGTGCCGGGGTGTTGCAAGGTATCTCCTCTGATCTCTACGAGGCGGCGGAGATGGACGGGGCGACCGCCTTCCAGAAATTCCGCCGGATTACGCTGCCGCTGGTGCTGTATGCAACGGCTCCGGTGCTGATCACCCAGTACGCTTTCAATTTCAACAATCTCAATGTGATCTACTTGTTCAACCAGGGGAAACCGGCGGTACCCGGACAGAGTGCCGGGGGTACCGATATCCTGATCACCTGGGTGTACAAACTCACCTTTGACACCCACAAATACAACTATGCTGCCGCAGTCACACTGATCATGTCGTTGGTGTTGATGCTGGTCTCCCTCTACCAGTTCCGTAAAACTCGAGCATTTCAGGAAGAGGATTTGATCCAATGAAGAAACAGTCTTGGGCATCCCGGATCGGTTTAATTGTTACGTATCTGATTCTGGTATTGATGGTTGTAGTCACCCTTTTTCCTATTCTGTGGATCATCGGGGCCTCCTTTAATCCGGGGACGAGTCTCTTTTCCAGCTCCATGATTCCGGAGAAGGCGACAGTGAAGCACTATGTCTGGTTGTTCACCAGTCCGGACAGCCATTACTTCTCCTGGTACGGCAATACGTTGAAGATTTCTCTGATCAACGCTTCCCTGTCAGTGCTGCTGACAGCAGGGACAGCCTACGCCTTTTCCCGCTACAAGTTTGCCGGACGGAAGCACGGGTTGATCACCTTCCTGCTTCTGCAGATGTTTCCGCCGACGATGGCGATGGTGGCCTTTTATGTGCTCCTGAACATGGTGAATTTGCTGGACACCCATCTGGGACTGATTCTGATCTATGCCGGGACCCAGATCCCATTTAACACCTGGCTGGTGAAGGGTTATTTTGACACGATCCCCAGGGGCTTGGACGAAGCGGCCAAACTGGATGGAGCGGGACACAACACGGTTTTCTTCCGAATTATGTTGCCGCTGGCCAAGCCGATTATCGCCGTGGTTGCCCTGTTTAACTTCATCATGCCGATGGGGGATTTTCTGTTGCCGCAGATTATCCTGACTAGCCCGGAAAATCAGACGCTGGCAGTGGGTCTGTTCGGGTTTATCAATGAACAGTTCGGCCAGAACTTCACCCGCTTTGCCGCCGGCTCTGTCTTGATCGCCCTCCCGATTGCCGCATTTTTCCTGTTCTTGCAAAGGTATTTTGTCTCGGGTCTGGCCGCCGGCGCGACCAAGGGTTGAGAAAGGAGAACTGCCCATGTTGTTGGAAGCGATCGATCACCGACCGGAGCCTCCCTTTGCCTATCCTGTGGAACGGGAAAAACTTCAAGTGCGAATCCGGATGAAAAAGGGAGAGCGGATCCAGTGCCGGGTGGTGTACGGGGATCGATATGACCCTGAGGAGGATCGGAAAGAGGAGAAACTGGAGTGGGTCGCCGCCGATGAGCGTTTTGATTGGTATGAGGGCTCCATCCCGGTTCCCACCCGTCGGGTGCGCTACGTTTTCCGGTTGGAGGGAAAAGGGTGTACCCTCTGGTATGGAGAGAAAGGAATCACTCCGAAGCGGACACGGGCGGGAGTGTTCCAGTACCCCTATATCCATGTGGAAGAGGTGATCCGGGTACCGGATTGGGCCCGGGACGCAGTGGTCTATCAGATCTTTCCCGATCGGTTTGCCAAGGGGGATCCGGATCGGGATCCAGAGGGGGTGATGCCTTGGAGTGCCGATACCCGGCCGCAATCGGACAGTTTCTACGGAGGAGACCTGCGGGGAATCATCGACCGGATGCCTTATCTGGCGGATCTGGGGGTAAATCTCCTCTATCTTACTCCGGTGTTTTCGTCTCCCTCCAACCACAAGTATGATACGGAGGATTATTACCGGATCGACCCTCATTTCGGAGATGTGGAGATTTGCAGAGAGATGGTGGAGACGGCCCATCGCTATGGGATCCGCGTCCTGTTTGACGCGGTGTTCAATCATTGCGGAGCGGGATTCTTCGCCTTCCGGGATGTCCGGGAGAAGGGGGAGTCCTCCTTGTATAAGGACTGGTTCCGGATCCGGGACTTCCCTGTGGTGATGGAACCGGAACCCAACTATGAAACTTTTGCACAAAACATCTCCGGGATGCCCAAGCTGATGACGCATCGTGCAGAGGTGCAGGACTATTTTCTGGAGGTGGCCGAGCATTGGATCCGGGAGGTGGGGATCGACGGCTGGCGTCTCGATGTGGCCAACGAGGTGGATCCGGAATTTTGGCGGGCTTTTCGCAGACGGGTGAAGAGCATCCGTCCCGAGTCACTGATCGTGGGGGAGATTTGGCATGATGCCGGTCCGTGGCTGCGGGGAGATCAGTTTGATTCGGTGATGAACTATCCCTTTCGGGAGGCGGTTCTCTCCTTTTTTGCCACCGGGGAGCTGGATGCGGAAGAGTTTGACGCCCGCCTGAGCGCCGCCCGGATGGCGGTGCCGGAACCGGTGGCCTTCGCCATGTTCAACCTGCTGAGCTCCCATGACACGGAACGCTTCTTCACCCTCTGCAACGGGGAGAGTCAGCGACTCCGACTGGCCCTGTTATTCCAGATGACTTATCCGGGCATCCCGATGCTCTATTACGGGGATGAAATTGGGATGCAGGGAGGGGCTGATCCCGACTGTCGTCGTCCCATGATATGGGAGGAGGAAAAACAGGATCGGGAACTGCTCGCCTATGTCCGGAAGTTGACAGCGATCCGGAGGAAGTGTGCTCCCCTGCGGAGGGGCGCATTCAGAACCTGGTCTGCCGACGGAGAGAAGGGGTTGTATGCTTTTTTGCGCCGGCATTGCGAGGAGAGCGTGGGGGTGGTTCTCAACAACAGCTACGGGCGGCAAAAATGGGTGCTGGATGCATCTGCCTGGGAAGAAGGATCGGTTTTGATCGATGCGCTCACCGGGAACTGGTACCCGGTTCAAGGAGGTGTCGTCACTCTTTCCCTTAAGGGGAAGGAGGGAATGATTCTGGTTGAGACTTCCTGGTATGAAGAAGATTTATGACGGTAGAAGGTTGTGAAAAGGTTGTCATGGGGAGGATTGGGTTTCACATGGAGTGATTTTGAATCGTAAGAACAGCGAAAAGGTCATGTGAAACCCACTCCCGACCCACCCGGCTAGCACAAATTCACAATGCTTCTAGTCTAGTAGTTAGTGGATATCAAAGCAAACAGGAGCGGATGGGATTGGAGAAAAAGCCGTACTTGATCGACGGGGTGACCGGAAACGCCAAGATGCTGGCAACCTATGGGAAGGACGGGCAGCTCCACCGGTTGTGGTGGCCCCGGGTGGACGGTCCGCAGCATGTGGATCAGATGTTGATGGGAATACTTCTGCCCGGGATCACGGAGGAGGTCCGCTGGACCCATGGGGAAGAGTGGACTCACCGGCAGTCCTATGTGGGAGATTCCGCCCTCCTGCGGACACAAAGTCGCCATCAACCAACCGGAGTCGAGGTGACCTGCGAAGATTTCGCTGTCCGGGGGGAGGATGTGTTGGTACGGGACATCACGGTGACCAACTGCTCGGACCGTCCCCTTCCGGTGCGGTTTCTTTGGTACTCTTCCATGGCGATGATGGAGAGCCGGCTGTACAACAGCGTCGCCTTCGACCGGAAGGGGGAAGCCCTCGTCCATTTCCGACACCGGTATGCTTGTGCTATTGGAGCGGACCGTCCCGTGTCCGGATTCCAGGCGGGGAATGCCCAGGCAGTTGTCGGAAGAGGAGAGTTAACTGGGACGGAGATTGCGATGGAGACCGAAGGGGCCCTCTCTTGGGAGCTGGGGGAGCTGCCACCGGGGGGAGAATTCCGTTTGCCGCTTTTCTTGGCTTTCGGCGACGGGGTAGATGCGGCGCTGGTTTGTCTGAACCAAGCCCGGGAACAAGGGGTAGACCGGATGCGGGAGAGGACACTCGCCTATTGGCGGGAATATCTGTCCCGGGCCAAACCCGTGCAGACCGGGGAGGAAGAGATCGACCGGCTCTACCGGCGCTCCCTGATCGTGTTTAAGTTGATGAGTGATGAGCGTTACGGCAGTCTGATCGCTGCCCCCGAGTTTGATGAGAGCTTCAGCCAGTGCGGGGGGTATGCTTACTGTTGGGGTCGGGATGCCGCCTATATCGCCACGGCGATCGACCGGGCGGGGTATCACGAGATGGTCCGAGATTTTTATCGTTGGACGGTGACCGCTCAGAGCCCCGATGGCTCTTGGCAACAGCGCCACTTCCTGGACGGCCGTCTCGCTCCCCATTGGGGACTGCAGATTGATGAACCAGGCTCCATTCTGTGGGGGATGTGGCAACATTACCTGGAAACGGAGGATCGATCTTTTCTGGAGGAAATGTGGACCGCGATCCGGAAAGGAGCCGACTTCCTCGTCGGATTTATCGATCCGGAGACGGGATTGCCCTACCCCAGCCGGGACCTGTGGGAGGAGCGGGATGGGGAGCACACCTACTCGGCGGCGGCGGTGTATGGCGGCTTGACCGCAGCGGCAGCAACGGCCCGGGAGCTGGGGTACGGAGAGGAAGCGAAGCGTTGGTCCAATGTGGCTTCCTCCCTTCAGGCCGCCGCTGACCGGCTCTTGTGGAATCCGGAGCGAAACTCCTTTCTTCGCGGGGTGAAACTGGCCGTCTCCCGGGAGGAATACGAAGTCGCCCGTGCCAGAGGCATCCAGACAATTTCGGAGACTGATGACAAAGGATACACAACCCACCGTCTGTGGGCCGATCCCGTGATCGATGTCAGTCTTCTCGGAGTCAACATCCCCTTTGAACTCTTTGATCTAAGCGACCCGCGGGTGAGACAGACTGCCGCCGCCGTCGAGAAGGCCCTCGGCCAAAGTCCTGTCGGCGGGATCCAACGTTATGAACAGGACCCCTATATCGGGGGCAACCCCTGGATTCTGACCACCTTGTGGTTGGCTCAGTATAAGTTTAAAGCCGGTGATGTGGCGGGTGGGGAGAAACTTCTTCGCTGGGCGGTGGAACATCGCACCTCCCTGGATCTGTTGCCGGAGCAGGTGGACAAACAGACCGGCCGACCCGCCTGGGTGGTCCCCCTGACTTGGTCCCACGCCATGCTGGTGCTGACAGTGTTGGACTGGATTGAGGCGAGGGAGAAACCGGCGGGAACAAAAATGGAGATGGTGGATTGAAAAAAGGTCGGCCTGAGGGCCGCCTTTTTTCTTTTTCTGCGAGGCGGGTCTGCGGTATGGGGGAGAATCCCCAGGATACTCTGTGGGATCATAAGTTTTTTATCCATAAGAAGCAGGGCAAACAGAGGGCACAAGTCTCGCCATGTCACTCCGTTTCAGGTCTCGCTAGGGCCTTGTTGTAAGGGATTGTGTGGCCGTCCCACCATCGGGAGGTTTTTCGTCAAGAGAGTGAAGGATGTGTTAAACTGAAGCGGGTGACATCTACCCGCAAAAGAGTGTCGGAAACCCACCACTCTTAAAAAAACACTAGGGGACCGAAAAGCATATCTACCACCTCCATGGATCGGGAGAAGTTGATCCCAGAGGTCTTTTCCATGTCCCCCTTTAATTGAAAGGGGTTTTTTCATGAAGTTCAGTATACCCGATCGGGTGCAACGGCTGGGAGTGGACATCGGTCGGCACGAGCTCCGCTATCATCGGAAGCGCGTGGCCGTCACTCGGGAGTTCACCTTTGATGCCGCCCACCACTTACATCTCTACAAAGGAAAATGCAAGAGCCTTCACGGTCACACCTACCGGCTGGTGATCACCATCAGCGGGTTTGTTGACGAAATCGGGATTGCCGTTGATTTCGGGGAAATCAAAAGGATGTACAAGGAGGAAGTCGAAGCCCGGCTGGATCACCGTTATCTGAATGAAGTCCTCCCTAACATGAACACCTCCGCGGAAAACATGATCGTTTGGATCTGGGAGGTGTTGGATGACCGGCTGGAGCAGGATGGATGGAAAAAACGGGGGCACCGTCTGGAAGAGTTGGTCCTCTATGAGACACCCACCAGCCGGGCCACGATGAAAAGGGAGTGGATGGAAGCGGAGGACTTCGATGAATAATTGGGAACTGCCGCAACCGGAGGAATATCGAGCCTGGAAACTTCCGATGGTGGAGATCTTTGAAACGGTAGAAGGAGAAGGAAGCGCGGCGGGCTATCCCACCGTCTTTATCCGGGTGTTTCACTGTAATCTCCGCTGCACCTGGTGTGACACCCCCTACAGCTATGCCCCCGCCCAACCGGAGTTTGAGGCGACGATTCAAGAGATTTTGGAGCGGGTGAGGAGTTATCCGAGCCGGAGAATCTGTCTGACGGGTGGGGAGCCGCTGATGCACCGCGAGAAATCGGCTGCCTTGTTGGCCGCCCTCGCCGATTTGAATCAGGTGGAGGACGTCCATGTGGAGACCAACGGGGCGATTAACCTAGCTCCCTTCAGCCGTCTTCGCAGGGAAGGTGGGGAGCAGTGGGAAAAAATCCGTTTCATCATGGATTACAAGCTGCCCGCTTCCGGGGAGGAGCACCGTATGGTGCGGGACAATTTCCGGGTGTTGACTGATCGGGACGAGGTCAAGTTTGTCATCGGGGATCAAGAGGATTTCCGTGCTGCCGTCCGTGTGGTGCAGGAGTGCCATCGGGAGGGGCAGATTCTCTTCAGTCCGGTGTTTGAAAACTTGCCTCCGAGAAAGTTGGTCGAATGGGTGTTGGAGGAGCCTTTGCCCCAGGCGAAAGTAAGCTTGCAACTTCATAAATGGATCTGGGATCCCGCGGAAAGGGGTGTCTGAAAACATGGATGAAAAAGCGGTGGTGGTGCTGAGCGGTGGGTTGGATAGTACCACCTGCATGGGGTTGGCACAGGAGGCTGGTTATGAACTGTATCCCCTCACTTTTCATTATGGGCAACGCCACTACCGTGAGGTGGAACAAGCCCGGAAAGTGGCGAAGCATTTCGGGGTGAAGGAACATCGGGTGGTGGACATGGGCTTTCTGAGTCAGATCGGCGGGAGCGCGCTTACGGATGACAAGCTGGAAGTGCCGGTTCCCGACGGCTCGGGAGAGGAGATCCCCTCCACCTATGTCCCGGCCCGCAACCTCATTTTTCTCTCCCTGGCCACCGCCTACGCGGAGGTGATCGGTGCTGTGAAAGTCTATATCGGTGTGTCGGCGGTGGATTACAGCGGTTATCCTGACTGTAGGCCGGAATTTATCCGGAGCATGGAGGAGACCGTCCGCCGTGGAACAAAAGCGGGGGTGAATGGAAATCCGATTCGCCTGGAAGCGCCGTTACTCCATCTCTCCAAAGGGGAAACGATCCGGGAAGGCCTACGGTTGCAAGTTCCTTACCACTTGACCACCTCCTGTTATCGGGGGAATGAAGTGGCTTGCGGTCTCTGTGACAGCTGTCGCCTTCGACTGAAAGGGTTTCGCGATGTCGGGGCAGTGGATCCGATCCCCTATGCGCAACACTTGGAAGAAAGAAGAGGATAAAGCCATCACATCGCCATGATCAACTTGCAGCCAATCATTTGGAACTCTTCCGAAATCCTTCGGAACGGCCCAGCGGTGCGGAGGGTGCCTGTTGGGCTTTGTTGGGACCGGATATCCGCTTTGTGGAAAGCTTTTACGATGTGGAGCAGGCTGCGAAAGGGATCGAAAGATCCAGGGCACCCTATGCTGATGATTTTGCAGCTCACATCCGCAATCCGCCCTTGGAGGGGCCATGAATTTTCATGTGCTTCGATCGTCTGGTGAGTCCTACAGTTTCGAATGATCTGCAACAGGAAGTGATTCTCCACCAGTGCTCAAGTGCTACCGGAGTCCCTTCACTTACCTAACCGTCCTGCCGGATTGGATCCTCTTTGTGAGAGGGTAATGTCAGGACACCTCAATGATTCTGAAGCGATGATCCATGTCTGTGAGAACTTTTGGAAAGGGGGGCGCTTTCTTTTCTTGGACATTCATCCCATTCATGTCTACGGTCTGACAGAGACTTACGGTCCCCACACCGTCTGCAAATGGCAGGAACATTGGGATGAA
The DNA here is from genome assembly GCF_014637345.1 of Kroppenstedtia guangzhouensis. Lineage (GTDB taxonomy): Bacteria > Bacillota > Bacilli > Thermoactinomycetales > DSM-45169 > Kroppenstedtia > Kroppenstedtia guangzhouensis. The sequence continues at coordinate 52,412 of NZ_BMEX01000002.1, read as the reverse complement.
CTTCCCGTGAATGAACAGGCGCTCCTGATCTCCCGTCAGGGACAAGCCTATGTTACGGCGGAACGCGCCCGGGTGGTGGATGCCGAACTGAAGGATGTGCCACAGGACGGCAAAACGATCAGGGAAGTGGTCATGCAAGGCAATCTGGTGGCCAAGGGATACTACAACGATCCGGAAGCCACGGAAAAGGCTTTTGCCGGCGGTTGGTTTCATTCTGGAGATTTGGGTGTCTGGCATCCCGGTGGATATATAGAATTAAAAGACCGTTCTATGGATGTAATCATCTCTGGCGGCGAAAATATCTCCTCCATCGAAGTGGAACACACCATTGCGCAGCACCCGGCGGTCTATGAGGTTGCTGTGGTGGCCATCTCCCATGAAAAATGGGGGGAACGTCCGAAGGCCTTTATCTCTCTGAAACCGGGAGAGCAAGTGACGGAACAGGAAATCATCCGGTTTTGCCGCGACCGTCTGGCTCATTTCAAATGTCCCGATCAGGTGGAGATCGGTGAACTCCCGAAAACGTCTACGGGGAAAGTGCAAAAATTTGTGTTGCGGGAAAAGGAATGGGCTCATCAGGTGAATCGCAACCATTGAAAAAAAGAGTCTCCATGAACGGATGGAGACTCTTTTCACATTTGCAGAGCGTATCGAAAGCTGGCGGCCACCTGGGGGAAATCGTTTACTTCCAGGGTGCGGGGGTCCAGGAAGAGGCGGTTTTGGAAGACCCGGCCCACCACTGGCACCGGTGCTTGGCGCAGGCGGTACTCCAGTTGGGTGAGGGACATCTTTTGTGGAGTGATAGCGACACAGTGAGTGGGGAGCTCCACACCGGGCAAGGAACCGCCGCCCACCTCGGAACGGGCGGGCACGGTTTCGATCCGGAGAACGTCCCCGGTTGTCTCCCGGATCATGCCGGCCAGCTGTTCCGCCGCTGACTTCAGTTCCCCTTCTTCCTTCAGAATCTGGCGCAGGGTGGGAATCTTCTGTGCCGCTTCCTCGGGATTCAAGTAGTGGCGCAGAGTCGCTTCCAGGGCGGCCAGAGTGAATTTGTCGACGCGGAGAGAGCGGGTCAATTGGTTCTTTTTCAACCGATCGATCCAGACTTTCTTTCCGACAATGATTCCGGCCTGGGGACCGCCCAACAGCTTATCCCCACTGAAGCTGAGGAGATCCGTCCCTTCTTCCAGGCACTCCCGGACCGTGGGTTCATCCCCGATGCCGTGTGCTTTCAAGTCATAGAGGATCCCGCTGCCCAAATCCTCAAAGAAGGGGATGCTCCACTTCCAGGCCAGCGTCGCCAGCTGTTGCCGGGAGGCTTCCTCGGTGAAACCGATGATTCGGAAGTTGCTGGTGTGCACTTTCATCAGCATTCCCGTCTCATCTGTCAGGGCTTGTTCGTAGTCTTGGATCCGGGTTTTGTTGGTGGTGCCCACCTCCACCAGCCGGCCGCCGCTTTCCCGCATAATCTCAGACACTCGAAAGGAGCCGCCGATCTCCACCAGTTGCCCCCGGGAGACGATCACTTCTTTTCCCTTGGCCAAGGCCTGCAACACGTGAAAGACGGCGGCGGCGTTATTGTTTACCACCATGGCGGCTTCCGCCCCGGTGAGGCGGCAGAGGAGCTCCTCAACATGGTCATAGCGGGAGCCCCGGCCCCCTTCTTCCAGCCTGAACTCCAGGTTGCTGGCGGAGCGGGCCACCTGCCGGATCGCCTCCGTCGCCGCCTCACTTAACACAGCCCGACCCAGGTTGGTGTGGAGAACCACTCCGCTCCCGTTGAGGACGGGGCGGAGCCGGGGCTCCGTCAGCCGGTGAAGGGAGTCCACGGCCCGGGCAACCAGTTCACTTGCAGATGGATGGGGAGCTGTGGGATTCTCCAGGATCTCCCGCCTGCCCATGGCGATCGCCTCCCCCACCGCCTGGGCAACCCACCCCCGGGGCAGACGCTTCAGCCACGGGGTGAGCTCCTTCCGTTTCAATAACTCATGAACCGCCGGCAACCGGCGCAAGGCTTCTCGTTGTGGATCTGTCAGCATCGGGTTCAACCTCTCGGTGCAAAGGTACTTTCATCATAGACGATGGTATGTGCATGTGCAAAGGTGGTGCAAAAAAGAAATGTACTGTTACCCAGTCGGAACCATCCCAGTACTGAATTTCATAGCTTTGAATCAGTTGCCGAAATCTTTGCATTTGATTAATACATTTATTACTGATTTTACGAAGAAGTCCTCATATTGTATAATTGTAATACAAATTTATGATAGCGCTTTCTTGGTGAAGAGATGGTGCTTCTTCGAAAGGGGATGAACTATGGAAGGTTTTTCGTTATGGAATTTATTTATCGATATCGGATTGATCGGTGTGCTGCTGTTGGTTGGAACGTTGTTGAGAGCGAAAATTCGTTTGGTTCAGTCATTCTTTTTGCCGGCCAGCATTATTGCAGGTTTTTTGGGGTTGATTCTCGGACCTAACGGATTTCAGATACTCCCGTTCACTAGTCATATCGCTGAGTATCCGGAAATTTTGATCGCTGTTATTTTCGGGGCGATTCCTGTTGGGGCAGCGAAAGTGAAATGGAGTCAAACCTTTAAACGGGTTCGCAACATGTGGCTCTATTCTATGTTGTTAACCACACTGATGTGGGGGGGCGGAGCGCTTTTCGGTTACATCATATTAAGTTCGGTTTGGGATTTGCCCGACGGCTTTGGGCTGATTTTGGGGGCCGGGTTCGTCGGGGGTCATGGTACCGCGGCGGCGATCGGACAAGCGTATTCCTCCCTTGGCTGGGATGAAGCGATGACACTCGGTTTCACCTCAGCAACCGTGGGGATTATCAGTTCCATCGTCGGCGGTTTGATCCTGATCAAGTTAAGCGCCAGGAAGAATCAGACCCAGTTTATTCAAGACGTCCATAAACTCCCAGAAGAACTTCGAACCGGCCTTATAAAAAAGGAGAAGAGGAAATCGATGGGGGATGACACGGTATCTTCTATTTCCATCGATCCGATTGTTTTCCATTTCTCCGTGATCTCCATGATTGTCTTGGTCGGTTATTATCTCCAGGAGGTCTTGGGGCAGGTTTTTCCGAATATTAGTCTCCCTCTGCTCAGCCTCGCATACGTTGTTGGGTTGGTCTTTCAAGCAGCTTTCCGCCGGTTGGGCGTTGACGCTTACATTGACAAGCGTGTTGTCAATCGGATCAGTGGGACGGCCACAGACCTCTTGGTCGCTTTCGGTATGACTTCCATCCAACTGTCGGTGGTTGCCAAGTATGCTTATCCGTTGATTCTGCTATTCATTTTCGGTTTGATTTGGGCGTGGTGCATCTATCGATTTATCGCTCCCCGCGTCTTTTACCGGCATTGGTTTGAAAACGCGCTTTTCGGGTGGGGCTGGTCTACCGGTACGGTTGCCATGGGCATGGCATTGTTGCGTATCGTGGATCCGGACTCCAAGACGACGACGTTGGAGGACTACTCGTTGGGTTACATCGGTATGGTTCCAGTTGAGTTATTGATTATCACCCTTGGTCCAATCATGATGGTTGCCGGGACGGGATGGTTGTTCACTACAGTCGTACTGGGTGTCGGAATTGCTTTATTCACCCTGGCCCATTTCAGAGGTTGGCTGGTTCCAAAGAATCAAATACGTTAGGGATAAATGAAAGAAGGGATGTATCCTGAGGATTGAGAGAAAGAAGGTTTCGGAACAGGTTTTTGATCGTATCAAAGAGATGATCAAGGAAGGGAAATTTAAACCCGGCGACAAATTGCCGGCAGAATACAGGCTGTCGGAAATGTTTGGAGTGAGTCGGACACCCGTTCGTGAAGCGCTCAGCATCCTGGAGGCAAGTGGGATGATCAAATCTACCCAAGGTGGCGGAACCGTTGTTCAGCCGGTTTCCATCACCAACTTGATGGAAGAGACTACGCTTGAAATGGTGGATGTTGATGAAGTACTACAACTATTGGAAGTGCGAATGATTCTTGAATCGCAAACTGCTGCTCTCGCCGCCAAACGAAGATCGGAGGAAGATCTGAAACAGATGGAAAAGGCCCTCGGCGAAATCCGGAGGGCCATTGAAACCCAGGAGGCCATCGGGCATGAACAGGATATCCTTTTCCACCAAGCGATTGTCGATGCTTCGCACAATCCTGTGTTGAAACAAACGATGGTAGGGATATCCAATCTGTACTATAAAGCAGTGAGATTTTCCCTGAAGAAAAATGTTGGATTCTATGAGAAAAGAAAACAAGTGTTGGAAGAACACATCACAATTAAAGAAGCTGTTGCACGCCGGGATTCGGAAGCCGCCAGGGAGGCGATGCTAATCCATCTCAGGAATGCACGAACCAAGTTGGAAAAATACCGAGATCAACAATAATTCGTGTCCTACAGAAACATACAAACGGAGGTTCGCTACATGATCGAGAAAGAGATTTCTTTTTATAGCGAAGGCTATCTATTACAGGGTACGCTTTACTTGCCAGAAGACCTGAAAGAGGGAGAGAAACGGCCAGCCATCATCCCGAACTCGGGTTATAACGGGTTTAATAAATTTTATCCCAGGATGTTTGCGAAACAACTGACGCAGTCAGGGTATATTTGTTTGGGATTTGATTATCGTGGTTTTGCCGACAGTGAAGGAGAAAAGGGACGTGTGATCCTTTCTGAGCAAGTTCAGGACATCCATAATGCGATTACATTCCTGCAACTCCAAGAAAACGTTGACCATAACCGGATTGGTTTGATCGGTTGGGGGATGGGCGCATCCAATGTGATTGAGGTGACGGCAAAGAATAAACGTGTTTCAGCGGTGGTGGCATTGAATGGTTTCTACAATGGCGAACGGTGGTTAAAATCAATCCACACCTATACGGATTGGCGTAACATCCTCGAAACTTTGGAAGAAGACCGTATCCGTAGAGTGACACGGGGAGACTCCCTATTGGCGGATCCGTTCATTCACTATCCGCTCGATCCAGCGACGAAATCCTATGTGGATAAAGAGTTGTCTCCACTCAAAGAGTTTGGTGAACAAACGAGGCTACAGTTCACGGAAAGTATCATCGAGATGAATGTAGAAAAACATGTGAAGGAAATCGCCCCGGTCCCACTATTCATCGCTCATGGAGTGAATAATTTGCTCCATCCCTATGAAGAAGCTATTTTTCTGTATGAGGCCGCCTCCGAACCGAAAGAGTTGTACACAATCAACGGCAAACACAATGACTTCATGTATTCCGACCATGAAGAGTTCCAGAAGCTGATCGAGAAACTGATCTTGTTTTTCGATAAAAGCTTACGTCAAACTTCGGTGGCCCACCCCATCATGTTATAGCGGAAGGGATCCGAATGGATTATTTTTTTCACCCGTTGCTAGAAGATGCGATTGAGTTGCATGTGCACAGTTCGCCGAGCATTTTTCCCCGAAGACAAACCGACTGGGAGCTGATTGAGGATGTCCGGCGTGCGAAGATGGCTGGAGTTGTCTTAAAAGCCCATGAAGGTCAAACTTATGATCGGGCCACACTGCTCGGAGAAAAATATCCGGACCTACACATCTATGGAGGTTTGGTCTGTAATGCCTTCAGCGGAGGACTATCTCCTGTAGTGGTGGATGTGGCGATACAGATGGGAGCCAAGATCATCTGGATGCCGACGATTTCCGCCGAACAGCATCAAAAATTCTACAGTCACCGATCGACTGGGAAACTGTTTAACAGCGAAAAACCCCTGCCCCATCTGTCCGGCGGCATCCGGGTTGTAAACGACGAGGGGAAGCTATGGCCCGAGGTCTATGAAATTCTCTATCTCATCGCTGAAAAGGATATCGTGTTGGCTACGGGACACCTCGCTCCTTATGAAGTTGAGGTACTCGTGCGGGAAGCGAAAGAGATCGGCATCCAGAAGATCTTGATTCAACATGTGGACCTCGGGATCGCAAAGATGTCCCTGGATATGCAAAAAAAACTGGTGTGTCAGGGGTGTATCCTAGAGAAGTGTTATCTGGCGTGCGGATCTGGTTTTCATGACATTTCGTTGCGATCTATGGCTGATAGCATCCGGGAATTGGGTGCTGACTCGTGTGTCCTGGTGACGGATTACGGGCAGGCGCATAATTCTCCTCCCGTGCAGGCGTTGGGAGAGTTCATACAGCAAATGATGGACAACGGCATCTCAGAGCGAGAAATTGAAAAGATGGTCTCGATCAATCCCAGAGAACTGCTAGCTCTTTCTTCATGAAAACGGTTGGGGAGATGAGAAAGGGGGGATGTACCTTGAATGAAGCATGTCTTAGAGAACTGGCACAAATCGTTGATCAGAACCGATTACTCACGAATCTATCCGACTTGCATAGTTTCAGCTACGACGCCTCTTTTGGTACCTATCTCCCGCAAGCGGTTGTTCAGGTGAAGGATGTAAATGAGGTTTCTGCGGTTCTGAAATTAGCCAACAAATATCGAGTGCCTGTCTGCCCGAGGGGACAGGGAACATCTTTAAGTGGCGGTCCGTTACCGGTCAAGGGTGGAATCGTGATGGATCTTTCCCAATGGAAACAGAAGTTAAAGATCGATCCGGATGACCTGGTGGCGATTGTTTCCCCGGGTGTTCTTACCTCCGATATTAACAAAGCGGCTGAAAAATACGGTTTGATGTATCCGCCCGATCCCAGCAGTTCCCATGTTTCCACGATCGGAGGAAATTTGGCGGAAAACTCGGGCGGACCGAAAGGGTTGAAGTATGGGGTGACGAAAGATTATGTCTTGGGTCTGGAGGTGGTGACTCCGGAAGGGGAAATCATCCGTACCGGCGGGCAAACGATCAAAAACGTGACTGGTTATGATCTCACCAAGTTGATTGTTGGTTCGGAAGGAACCCTCGGCGTGATCACCGAAGCAATCCTGAAACTGATCCCAAAACCCCCAGCTACTCAAACCATGATGGCTGTGTTTGACGATTTGGTGATCTCCGGTAAAGCGATCTCGAAGGTGCTGACATCGGGTATTTTGCCGGCCAAAATCGAACTGATGGATCAGTCATCCATCATCGCTGTGGAAAATTACCGACCGATCGGACTGCCAGTGGATGCGGAAGCGATTCTGTTGATCGAGCTTGACGGACATGAAGAAACCCTCAAGAAGGAGATGGAGGAAACCAATCGCATCGTCAGAGAGGTCGGTGCGCGAGAAACGGTAGTCGCCAGATCCCGGGAAGAAGCTGATCAACTCTGGCTGGCGCGAAAGTTGGTTTCTCCGGCGATCGTGAAGTTTAAGCCGACAAAAGTGTCCGAAGATGCTACAGTCCCGAGGAGCAAAATTCCCGATATGATCGATCGCTTGAATCGGATCAAAGAAAAATATGGGATCCATCTTGTCGTTTTTGGTCATGCGGGTGACGGTAATCTGCATCCAAATATCATCTGTGACCAACGGGATACCGAAGAAATGATCCGCGTGGAGCAAGCGGTCAGCGAGATTTTCAACGCAGCGATTGAATTGGGAGGAACGCTTTCGGGTGAGCATGGAATCGGGACGATGAAGGCGCCGTTTATGGAAAAAGAGCTGGGATCGATCGGCTTGGATATGATGAAACGGATCAAAACGGCCTGGGATCCGAATAACATTTTGAACCCGGGGAAAATCTTCTCCGAACCCGGTCAGCATTCGTTGGTGTTGCGTGATGGATGAGCAATTGAAGCAATTGCAGAAAAAAATCAATTATGAAAAAACCTTCGACTGTGTTCAATGTGGTTATTGTCTTCCGGCTTGTCCCACTTATGAGTCCATGCAAAAGGAAACTCACTCGCCGCGGGGACGAATCAACCTCGTCAAACAATTTGCCGAAGGAAAAATCGGTATTGAAGCACTACAGGAACCGATCGACAGATGCTTAGGATGTAACGCCTGTGCTGTCGTCTGCCCCACCAATGTCGAATACGGTAAAATTCTGGAGGGTGCCAAAGAAGTTCTGGATGAACAAAAACCCAAAACTAAAAGACAAAAGATCGTGGAAGAGATCCTTTTTGATCAGGTTTTTCCATCGAAAACCTGGATGAACTTTATAGGACATGCGACTTGGTTTTATCAAAAGTCGAGTCTCAAGGCCTTGTTGGAAAAGACCGGTTTGACGAAAATGGCTCCGCTTCATCTGGACCAATTTGAGCAAGTATTACCTGATTTGCCCTCACCGATGGAAAGAAGACGCCGCCGGAAGGTGACGAAAGCAGTCGGTCGAAGCAGAGTCAACGTTGGTTTTTTCACTGGCTGTGTGATGGACAGCATCTTTTTCAAGATTAACGACCAAACGATTGATCTGTTGACCCGGGCGGGTGCAGACGTTTTTATCCCAGATGAGCAGACTTGTTGTGGTGCCCTGCATGCTCATTCGGGTAAGCTCGAATCATCCAAAGAGCTGGCCAAGCGAAATATCGAGGCCTTCGAAAAGGAAAATGTCGATTATATTGTTAACAACGCCGGCGGGTGTGGGGCACGATTAATCGAGTATGAGGAATTGTTTGAGGATGAACCGGAATGGGGAGAACGGGCCAAGGCGTTTGTCGATAAAACGAAAGACATTCACCAATTGCTTGTTGAACTAGATACACTTACTTTTACGAAACCTGTACACGAAATCGTGACTTACCAATCGTCGTGTCACATGTTGAATGTGCAGCGCGTAGTAGATGCACCGCTTCGCTTGTTGAAATCCATACCTGGAGTCGTTTACCGGGAGATGAAGGGATCAGATCGATGCTGTGGATCGGCCGGTATCTACAACATGATTCAATATGATGAGTCCATGGAGATTTTGAATAAAAAAATGGATAATGTAAAAACAACGGACGCCCATACGATCGTTACCACGAATCCAGGTTGCTTGTTGCAGATGAAACTCGGGATCAAACGGGAAGGCTTGGAGGACCGAATGCGAGCGGTCCATCTCGTTGAATTGCTTAGCGAGGCAGAACCTGAAACGAGAGATGAGACCGATGCGGAGCATCCAAACGCGACAGGAGAGACTGAGAGTGACTTTTAGGGGAGCAGTGATAATGGAATCCTGGGGTTTGTGAAGTGTAAGTGATTACGGGGGAGTTTAAAAACTGGGACGGTTGGTTTTTCCGTGGCAGCGGGATAAGGGAGTACGCCAGCAAGTGATAAAAAGTGACACTAATCCGATAATCGCTCTAAACAAGGCCCCCGCTGATTCAGACGGGGGCCTTACCATTGCCTCAGTATACCCGGATTTTCCCGGGGTGTTTCTCTGTGACCTGACCGATGATGCGCGCATCTGCCACGCCGTTTCTGTGGAGGGCGGTCAGGGCATCCTCTGCCTGTTCCTCCGGAAGGGCGGCGAGGAGGCCGCCGGAAGTGACGGCGTCACACAGGATGGTGTGCAAGGTGTCACTGACTGTTTCCTCCAGCAGGAGGCAATCCTCCAGATAGCGGGCGTTGGCCCGGGTGCCGCCGGGGACGATCCCCTGTTGGGCCAGTTGGTTGGTACGGGGGAGGATCGGCACAGCCCCGGCTTCGATCTCGAAGCCGACACAACCGGACCGACTCATCTCTGAGGCGTGCCCCAAGAGGCCAAAGCCGGTGACATCGGTGCAGGCGTGGACATCGTAGTCAGCCAGGGTCTCAGCAGCCGTCCTGTTCAGGGTGGCCATCACCCGGGTGACCCGTCTGATCTCTTCCTCAGTGAGCTGATTCCGTTTGATGCCGGTGGTGTGAATCCCGACTCCGATGGGTTTGGTCAGGAGGAGGCGGTCGCCGGGGAGGGCACCGCCCTTGCGCCAGATCTTGTCCGGGTGGACAGATCCTGTTACAGACAGCCCAAACTTGGGCTCCGGATCGTCGATGGAATGGCCACCGATGAGCGCGGCCCCGGCTTCCTTCACTTTGTCGGCGGCTCCCCGCAGGATATCGGCCAGGAGGGAGGCATCCAGCTTGGAGACGGAGAAGCCCACGATGTTCAGGGCAGTGATCGGTCGCGCCCCCATGGCGTAGACGTCACTCAGACTGTTGGCGGCGGCGATCTGTCCGAAGGCATACGGGTCATCCACCACAGGAGTGAAGAAGTCCACCGTCTGGACCAGAGCGGTCTCATCATCGATCCGGATTGCGCCGGCATCGTCGGGCTCCGACAGGCCCACCAGCACTTCCGGGTGTTTCTGGTCACGGGGTAAATGACGCAGAACCTGCGCCAGGTCCGAAGGACCGATTTTGCAACCTCACCCTGCTTTGGCGGAAAGTTGGGTCAAGCGGATCTCATCCCGTTCTTTCATCATTTTTCACCTCCGGGACAACAGTTCCTTGTTATTATACCTCAGTGACCGAAGGGGAAGGAAGACAGACTCATTATCCGGTATAATGGAGACTGAAAGTCGTGTGTGCCCAGCTGGAAGCGATTCTGAGCGTCAGAGGGAAGGCTGGGGGTTACATGAAGCGTTCCCAACTGATTTGGACGCCTGAATCACAGAGTTTCCAGTAGTTGGGTTCCCATACGTACCAGAAAAAAGAGGAGCAACAGATCATGGCCACGATCAAAGATGTCGCCAAACTGGCGGGAGTTTCCCCCTCCACCGTCTCCAGGGTGATCGCCGGCAGCGACCGGATCAGTGACCGGACCAAAGAACGAGTGCGTCAGGCGATGAAAGAGGTGAACTATGTCCCTAACGCCATCGCCCGCAGTCTCGTCCAAAGCCGGACACGCACCGTCGGATTCACACTGTCCCGGCGGGCGGATCAGGCTTTTTCCAACCCTTTTTTCTCCGAAGTGCTCCGGGGCATGTCGAAGGTGGCCCAGAGGTGGGAACACGATATTCTGCTCTCCATCAGTCTCAACGAACAAGATGAAAAAGAGAAGTGTCTGCAACTGATCCGGGAGCGCCGGGTGGACGGGTTGATTATTTCCACTTCCCGGATCCGGGATGAAGTGATCGAGGTGCTACTTCGGGAGAAGACTCCCTTTGTGGTGATCGGTCGCAGTGCTGGTGCCCCGGTTTTATCTGTCAACAATGACAATGTGGAAGCATCCCGTCGGGCCACGAATCATCTGTTGGAGCAAGGCTACCGAAAAATCGCCTTCATCAGCGGCCCCCGCAATCTCGTGGTCAGTTTGGATCGCTGCCACGGCTATGAGAAGGCCCTTGCGGAAGCCGGACTCCCGGTGGAATCGGAACGAATCGTGGAGACGGACTTTTCTGAGGACGCCGGTTTTGCGGCATTGTACCGAATGCGGGAAGCCGGAGTGGAGTTTGATGCGGTGTTGGCTTCCGACGACCTGTTTGCCCTGGGGGCTCTCCGCTTTGCCAACCACACAGGGCTGCGGGTGCCGGAAGAACTGGGGATCGTCGGGTTCAACGACACACCGATGATGAGCCATACCCATCCGCCCTTGACCAGTGTTCGCATCCTCTCCTATGAGCTGGGGGCGGAGGCGATGGAGTTGTTGCTTCAGGGACTGAAAAATCCCGAAAAACTTCGACCGGGAAAAGAAATTTTGCTTCCTGCGGAATTGAGAGTGCGCCGATCCTCTCTCCGAAGACAGGGGAGAGACGGGTCAAAAAAAGTGGGAAAAGGAGAAAAAGAAATGAGCAAAGAGAAGCTGTTGCGCCGATTCCGGAAAATGGGCGAGTATGTCCGATCCCTGGAAGACATGCCGGAGATGTTCTGGTGGAAACCCATCGCTGAGGGGAAGTGGTCGCCGGCGGAAATCGTGGCTCATCTGGTTTTCTGGGACAGGTATCTTCTCGACGAGCGGCTGGAGCAACTTCAGCCGGGTGAAACGGTGCCCGCATCCGGGGAAGTGGAGAACCTGAATGAGCGGGCATCCAAATGGGCCCGCTCGGAGGCATCCAGAGAAGAAATCATCTCCGTTTTCTGTGAGGAACGTGCAGCACTGGTAAGCCGTTTGGAGACGATTCCTGAGCCGCGATGGGAAGTGCCCTTCACCATAGGTGCCCGCTCCCTGACCCTGACCGAATATATCGGCGGGCTGGCGGATCATGATGACCATCATCGGGCACAGATTGAGGTTTTACGAAGTCGGATGTAGGCGGTGAAAAAACCGGTTTTCTCCGTGGAGAAGCCGGTTTTTTGTTGAGATCATTGCGGGTATACTTCTAAATGCGTTATGAATTCGTGCTGGCCGTGACCGTCGGGATTGGACTTCACATGATCTTTTCGTTGTTCTGAACTGCCAAAATCATTCCATGTGAAACCCAACCCTTCCTACTAAGACAGAGTGTCGACCGGTTTCTTTAAATCACTAGAACTCCTGTGATATGATGGGGGTCGGAATCTTAATTGTGATCAAAGGATGAACGGAATGGTATATCTGGATAACAGTGCGACGACGCGGCCGGATCCGGAGGTGATTCGGGTGGTGGCCGACGTGATGGAGAATGTATACGGAAATCCCTCTTCCCTGCATGGATGGGGCGGAAAAGCGGAGCGGCTTCTGAAGCAGGCGAGGGAAGTCACGGCCCGGCTCTTGGGGGTTTCCCCCGGGAGCCTGGTCTTCACTTCAGGGGGAACGGAAGCCAACAACATGGCCATCAAAGGGGTAGCTTTCCAGCATCGCAACCGGGGAAGGCACCTGATCACCACTCAGGTGGAACACGCTGCTGTTTTGGAAGTCTGCCGTCAGTTGGAACTGATGGGGTGGAAGGTGACTCGGCTTCCTGTGGATGAATCAGGGCGGGTCCGGCCACAGGATGTGGAGGCGGCCATGACGGAGGAGACGGTGTTGGTCTCCGTCATGCATACGAACAATGAGGTAGGGACGATCCAGCCGATCCCGGAAATCGGCCGGATTGTGAGCCAGTATCCAAAGGCTTTTTTTCATGTGGATGCAGTACAAGCCTTCGGAAAATGCGAGCTTCGACCCCGGGAGTGGGGAGTGGATCTGATGAGCCTCTCTGCTCATAAATTCCATGGACCCAAGGGAGTGGGATCGCTTTACGTCCGGAAAGGAGTCACTCTCTCCCCACTTTTGACGGGAGGCGGGCAGGAGGAGGGTTTCCGGTCCGGAACCCAAAATGTTCCCGGTATTGCCGGGTTTGCCAAAGCGGCCATCCTGGCGGAAGAGAGACGCGGGGAAGCGGTTCCCCGCTGGCTCCGTTGGAAAGAGGAGATGATCGAAGCGCTCACCTCCTCTGTCGATGATCTGAAGATCAATGGGGATCAATCGGCAGAAGGGGGAGCTCCGCACATTCTCAGCCTCTCTTTTCCCGGGTTGAAATCGGAAGTGATCGTCCATGCCCTGGAGGAAAAGGGAGTCTATGTTTCGAGCAAATCGGCCTGTTCCTCCAAGGGTGAAAAGCCCAGCTATGTATTAAAGGCCATGGGACTCAGTGATGAGGTGGCACTGGGAGCGGTCCGGATCAGCATGGGATGGACCACCACCCAGGAAGATATCTGTCAATGTATCAAGGCTCTTACCGAAGTGATCCCGAGATTGAAGCATGTGATGAAAGGGGTGTCCAAATGAGCGGTCTGATTTTGATCCGTTACGGGGAGCTGGCTTTGAAAGGAAAGAACCGAGTCCAGTTTGAAAATCAGTTGATCCGGAATATCCGGGAAAAACTGAGTTCCTTTTCCGGGATCAAGGTGAAAAAAACCTTTGGCCGGGTGTTTGTTGAATTGAACGGACAACCGATGAATCCAGTGGTGGAAGAGCTAACGGAAGTGTTCGGGGTGGTCGGGATCTCCCCTGCAACCGAGGTGGAGTCCGATCTGGACCAGATCCGAGCAGCGGCGTTGGAATTGGTGCAGAGATTGGAACCCCGTCCCCGCACTTTCAAGGTGATCGCCAAGCGGGCCTGGAAAGGGTTTCCCCACTCTTCCCAGGAAATCAATCATCTTCTGGGCAGCTATATATTAAAAAACAGCGAGGGAATCAGGGTGGATGTCCATCAACCGGAACTGGCCCTGCGGGTGGAGGTGCGCCGAGAGGGAACCTACCTTTACGGACGGGACATCACCGGTCCGGGGGGGCTTCCCGTGGGCAGCAGCGGACGGGTGATGCTGATGTTGTCCGGTGGGATCGACAGTCCGGTGGCAGCCTATTATGTGTTGAAACGGGGAGCGGCCCTGGAGGCGGTCCATTTCCACAGCTATCCCTTCACCAGTGAACGGGCCCGGCAAAAAGTGGAGGACCTGGGACAGGTCCTGACCCGGTATGGAGGGGAGATCCGTCTTCATGTCGTTCCATTCACCGAGATTCAGACACAGATTCGGGAGAAATGCCCTTCGCCCTATATGATCACCATTATGCGCAGGTTCATGGTTCGCATCTCCGAGGAGCTGGCCCGGAGAAACGGGGCGCTTGCCCTGGTGACCGGAGAAAGTCTGGGCCAGGTGGCCAGCCAGACCCTGGAGAGCATGAACGCGATCAATGATGTGACCCGGATGCCGATTCTCCGTCCACTGGTCGGCATGGACAAACAGGAGATCATGACGGTTTCCCGCAGGATCGGCACTTACGACATATCGATTCTTCCCTATGAGGATTGCTGCACGGTGTTTCAACCGAAGTCCCCTGTTACCCGCCCCGCGGTGGATCGTTCCCGGGAGTTGGAAGCCCAATTGGATGTGGAGACGTTGGTTCGGGATGCCGTGGAAGCGACTGAATGTGTCACCTTGAAACGGGAGACAACTAAAGATAAAGAAGAGTTCTCTTATTTCTGATGGCACTTGCCCCGTGATGGGGGCAGGTAATCAGGTGGTTTTCTGAATAATGGATCAACAGGGGGAGATCGGGATGTGCTGGAAAGAGGAAGTGTTGGAACTGACCAAAGAATTGGTGCGTCATCCCAGCATCAATGGAACCATCGGAGAGAGGGACATTGCTTACCGCATCTATGATTACTTCAGTGAACTTTCCTATTTTCGGGAACACCCTGATCATCTTCGCATGGTGAAGACCCATCGGGATGAACGGGAGCGATACAACGTGTTTGCTCTGGTGAAGGGCGGGAATGCTTCCTTTGATGAAACGGTGATTCTGATGGGTCATATGGATACAGTCGGGGTGGAAGATTACGGAAAGTGGAAACGATTGGCCTTCGCCTCCGATGAATTGATGGAGAGATGGAAGAAGGCCAAAATTCCGGAACGAGTTCAAAAGGACTTAGAGAGTGGCGATTGGGCCTGTGGACGGGGCTCCGTGGACATGAAGTCGGGGGTGGCCGCCAATATGGTGCTGACTCGCTATTTTGCCGAACATCCGGAAGAATTGCGAGGGAATGTCTTGTTTCTCTCCGAATGTGATGAAGAGGATAACTCCCAGGGGATCCTGTCCGCCCTCTCTGATTTCCTCCATTTGGCCGAAGAAGAGAATCTATCCTATATCGCTGCCATCAATGCCGATTACACTTCCCCCCGTTATGAAGGGGACCCCCATCGCTATGTGTATTTGGGAACCGTGGGAAAGCTGTTGCCGGCCTTCTTCATCGTGGGGAAAGAGACCCATGTCGGGCAGGCTTTTGAAGGATTTGATCCCAATCTGGTGGCTGCGGAGCTGACCAGGCATCTGGACTACAATCCGGACTTTTGCGACGAGATGTACGGGGAACTGACGCTTCCGCCGGTTTCCCTGAAGCAGACAGACCTCAAGCCCCGATATGATGTGCAAACCCCGATTTCCGCCTTGGTTTATTACAATTTCTTTGTCCACAGCATGTCTCCCAAAGAAGTGCTGGAAAAGCTGAAAGAGGTTGCTATGGAAGCGGTGGATGCGGCTTGGGAGAAATATCGGGCCCGTTATCTCCGCTATTGTCAACGGGCAGGAGACCCCCTCCGTCCCCAGGAATGGAAGCCCCGGGTGTTTACCTATGAAGAGTTATACAATCGGTGCATCACTCTGTACGGAAGCGATTTTGAGGAGAGTATGAGGGTTTTTGCCATGAATCTCTTGAACGAAGAGGAATTGGATCTTAGGGATTATTGCCGCAAGATGGTGGAGGAGTGTTGGTCCTGGGATGAGGAGAAAAGTCCGGCGGTGATTCTCTTTTACGCATCCATCTACATCCCACGAATCGTGCTGAATGAAAAGGAGAGCCGGGACCGACGGTTGATCCGGGCGGTGCGGTCGGCGGTTCAAAAGATCCAGCCGCAATGTGAGCATCCGATCCAGGTGCGCAACTTTTTCCCTTATATCTCCGATATGAGTTTTGTGCAGATCAGTGACGACCGGGAAGGAATCAGCTCTCTCGAAAAAAATATGCCCGCATGGGGTACCAAACATCGGATGGATGTGGATGCCATCCAAGCACTGGATGTCCCGGCGGTCAATATCGGCCCTTACGGGATGGACGCACATAAACAATGGGAGCGGGTGGAAATCCCCTATTCGATGGAGATTGTTCCCAGCCTCAATTATCAGGTGATCAAACACTTGGTGGGATCCTGAAGTTTTTGCCTAGGTTCCAGGTAAGTTTTCCTTTTTGATCCCTTGATGTATTTTAATGGGGTTTCGGCGATAGGATGAAAGTAAAGGAATGGACAAGGGAAGGGTTGGGTTGGAAGCGATGGATGCACAATTTTGGATCGGATTCTTCAACATCATCATTCTCGATCTGGTTTTAAGCGGTGATAACGCGGTGGTGATCGGAATGGCGGCCCGCAGGTTGCCCGACAAGCAGCGGAGGCAGGCGATTATATACGGTACCGGCGCCGCAGTGTTTCTTCGGATCGCACTCACCCTGATTGCAGTCTGGTTGTTGAAGATTCCTCTTCTGAAAACTGTTGGGGGGTTGCTGCTCCTTTGGATCGCACTCAAACTGTTGGCGGACGAAGGAGGAGAAGCGGAAGTTGACATGGGTGACGGACTGAAGGCTGCTATCAAAACCATCATCATTGCCGACGTGGTGATGAGTCTGGATAATGTGTTGGCCGTTGCCGGCGCCGCGCGTGGGAACATTTGGCTGGTCTTGTTCGGGTTGGCTCTCAGTATTCCCATTCTGATGTGGGGAAGCAAGCTGGTCGCTGTCATCATCAACCGTCTTCCTTGGTTGGTTTATGTGGGAGCGGGGATTCTGGCTTACACTGCGGGACAATTAATCGTGGAGGATCCGATTGTCCATGATCACATTATCCGGTATGTGGAGTTTCTCTCCTGGTTGACGCCTGTGGCACTGATCCTGCTGGTGTTGATGGTAGGACATTTTTGGAAAGAACACCGTTCCAGCCCTTCCTGATTCCAAGAGGATTTTTGGCAGACTACATGGAAAATGCCCGCCCAAAGACGATGACGGCGGGCTTTCTTATTGTATGGTCAACCCCCGATCGACAAATAATAACCGTGCTTGTGTACAAAGGAAAGGAGGGGGCCGATGATCACCGGTGCTTTTCTTGCAGTTTGGCAATGGGTGGACAAATTATACTATTGGGTGACTCGTCTGCAGTATGTGGACCGCAATCATCACAATTTGTTCCGGGTGGTGGTCAAGCCGTATCGAGGAGAAACCTTGATCACACGGGATGGGGTTCGATTGAAAAAAGGGGATTGGTATGCCAAACTTCATCTCCATAATTTCCGAATCGCCCAGTTGTTGACCCAGACCAGTCGCAGGAAGGGAAGAAGGGCGGAAATCGGTATTGAACTAATGATCCTCCGCCAGATCCGTAGCTCGTTTCCCGCCCTTGCAGAATTTCTGGAAAGGCATCCCCACAGCAACCGGATCCAGGTGTTATTGGGTACGACATTTTTACATTCCGGTTCAGAGTATCTGGGTTTTGATGCCCGGGAGATTCCGGGAATCATCCGGATGCAGCTGAAAGCATTTTTTCTGAAATTGATTTTGGTCAGTTGTCACCCCCAGGGGTGGAAGAGGCTCAGAAATTATAAACATCCTCTGATCCCCAAACGGGTGTTTATTTCACGGGAAGAATTCAACCGACGATACAGTCCGGCGAGGTTGAAATAATGGAGAAAATACTGGTGTTGACGGAAACAATTGGAGGCAGCGGCCATTTTCAGGCGGCCCGGGCCATCCGCAAAGGATTGAACAGGACAAAATCGGGGGTGAAGGTGGAGATTGTCTGTGGTCTTCCCCATTTCAGCCGACAACTGGAGGGAATGATTCGCAAAGTTTACCTGAGTACTCTTCAGCATGCACCGGGACTGTGGGGAGCGGTCTATAACAAAGAAAGGGAATTCAGTGATGCCTTCCGTCTATCCTTGGCACGGGTTTTGTCGGGAAAGATGAGAGAACTTCTGGAAATTCATCGGCCCGCTGTGGTGATTGCAACCCATGCTTTTTGTCTGGGAGCGCTGGCCGAGGTAAAGGATCGAATGGGATGGTCCCTCCGTCTGGGTGCGGCGATCACCGATTTTGATGTCAACGGATTTTGGATTCATCCGGCAGTGGATTTTTATTTGGTTGCTCATAAGCGGGTTGCGGAGAAGTTGATCCGGGAGTTCGGGGTGGAGGATCGGCGGATTTATCCGACGGGAATCCCCATCGATCCGGATTTTACCGAACTGTCTTTGCCTAAAGAAACCCTGCGGATGCGGATGGGGATCGATCCAACAGCGTTTACTGTTTTGTTGATGGGAGGAGGTGTGGGGCTGGGGCCGCTGGATCAGACGATCACCCAGTTCCGGCGGGATCTGCCGCAATCTCAGTTGGTGGTGGTGACAGGGAAGAACCGGGAGCTTTATGGTCGCCTGCAGGACCGCTTCCACGGTGACAAGAAAATTTATCTGTTCGGTTATGTAGATGGAATGCGGGATTGGATGGGTGCCTCCGATCTGATTGTAACCAAACCGGGGGGGATGACCAGTTCAGAAGCGTTGGCCACGGGTCTTCCCATTTTGATTTGCCGACCGATTCCCGGACAGGAAGAACGAAACAGCCGTTTTTTAATCCGGGAGAGGGTGGCGCTCCGTCAGGATCGTCCCGAGGCCATTCCCCGACATATCCATCCCTTGATGCAGGCTCCCGAGCGCTGGAAGGCGATGGGTGAGCGGGCTTTGCGATTGGGTTGTCCCCGGTCTTCGCTGGATGCCGCCCAAATCATCCTGGATCATCTGCAACAATCAACCCCGTCGCCATGAGTGAGGACGGGGGTTGCACTTGCACTCTTAAATCCCACCGATACTGTGGAATGTGATCTCCGGTCGGGAACGAAGTCGCATGTTGAAACCTGTCTGCCCCAAACCGTCACTGATGTAGAAGGCGCGCTGTTCATGATAATGTAAACCGCTGATGATGTCCAAATTGGGGAGCTTTCCCATCCGTTTGAGATGATAGGGTTTGGGCCAATGGATCTGGCCGCCGTGGAAGTGACCGGACAGGAGATAATCGAAGTGATGATCCATCTCCAGCACGATGTTGGGATCGTGAGTCAGAACGAGATGAATCCCTTTTCCCATGCCGGAAAAGGCCCGGTCGGGATCACTGTGTCCGGAGTAGTGGTCATCAATCCCGATGATGTTCAGTGTCTCGCCATCGATCGGAATGCTGATGTGTTCGTTTTTAAGGACGATGCACCCCCGTTTTTCCATCTCTTTCTGAAGAATGGGCAGATGGCCGGCAATGACATAGTCATGATTGCCGAAAACTGCATACATGCCGTAACGGGGGTTTAAGGTCTTCAATGCGTCGATATATTGAAGAAACCGTTCACTCATCGGTTCGGTGTCCAGATAATCTCCCGTCAAAGCAATCAGATCAATCGGTTCATTCTTCACTTCTTTGAGAAGGGCTTCCGGAGAGATGGAGAGCTTTTCCATGTGTAAGTCAGACAAGTGCAAGATCCGTAATTCGTCGAGGGGATGAGAAACCTGAATTTTCACACGCTTTACGATTGGACGAAAGGTGTTCCAACGGGCAATTGCCCATATGGTAAAAAACAAGCCGACCACAGGAAGTAAAGTCCATAAGAGCATCCATATCTCACCCCTATACCCTCAAACAATGTACCTACAACATCCACATCCTACAATATTTCAGGTGGAAAGTCGAGTGGGGAAATGAGGAAAATCCCCGAAAAAAACGGGGATTTTGGCTGGGGAGGCAGGACTCGAACCTGCGCATCACGGAGTCAAAGTCCGTTGCCTTACCACTTGGCTACTCCCCATGGAAGTGGTTTTCTAATGATCGGAAGGTTGGATTCTTACCGAAATCCGCTTTCGAAAGATGTTTTCCCGATCGGCTGTCGACACTCTTAATCTGACACCCGGGCGTCCCAATTATTCAGGATGGGGAAAAAATTTTTGGATGGGATGAGGGAGGATCATTCCGGAGCAGGTCGAACCCAAACAAAGGTGTGGAATAAATCAAGAGCCTTTACTCAGCGCGAATGGCAAACAGATGGGGCGAACTTACATAAGATGATTGAGGAACGTGAAAAGGAGTCAATGGGAAATGTTCAATGGAATTCTGATCTTGCCGGCATTTTATCTGTTGATCGGAACCATCGTCTGGAAACGGTGGATGGAACCTGAATTCTTTGAAAGGATGGAAAGCGGGGAAGACCCGGGGATTCTGGAATTGGCAAGGCAGCTCCGATCTCTGGCTGAACGTTACGGAGGGACACCTGTCTACCTCGCTTTGGCGGGGATTGCCATTTTTAGCTGGCCGATGGTTGTGTACCAGGAATTAACCTGCCGGTTTCGGAAAAGAAGAGAGAAAAGCGGAGATTGAGAAGGAAATGGGGGGGTTTTTGACTCTTCCCGTTCCCGCTCTCTTTATACATTTTTGTATGAGATCGATCGTAGATGTCCCACTTCATGATTAAGGAAATGAGATGGGAGAGAAAGGTCATTGGAATCCGTACGGTTATTCGCAAAAAACGGCCCTTTTATGGTTGGAAGGCTCCAAACCGGTTGAATCAAGAGTTTACTGCTGAGGCTTCGTTGCGTCGTCTCGTGACGGATATTGCCTACGTTCGAATCAGGAACGACTTTGCTTATTTGTCGGTGGTGCAGGATTTGTCCAACAGTGAGGTCCTTGTCGGAGCGACTTCGGAAGAAAGGGGCTATGGAGGGGGGACTTCTCCACTCGGATCAAGGTTTTCAGTACACCTCGCGATCTTTATCTTTCCAGAAAAAAACTGCGACCTTTCCCCTGTGAACATCAGGAAAAAGTCGTTGCTAAACTCTTTTTTACTGTCTACTTGACGGGATCAAGACTACCTGGCACGGTTGTTTTGATTCACCATCATTCTTTGGGGAATTTGGGTACAACCTCTCAAATCTCTGCGATATGCCTATTGATTTGATATCTTTACCGATGGAGCTTCCCATCTTACTGGTCAATGAATCGGGAGTACAAATTTTGAACGGACAGTAGACTCTCACCCTTGAGAGCTTTAACAGGATCCACACCGTTGTCAGTGGTACTGATCGTCTCTGAATTTGATCCGTTATTCACCAAATTCACATCAATCACCTGATAAAAAGCATTCCCTGTATCGGCAATTTCCCAGACACCCAAAATCAGGTGGTATCCGCTACGATCTGTCGGCACATCACATTCATGAACAACGGTGGCAGGCGGCCTTGCCCCTCCATCATTGTAATAGCAAAATACAGGGTCCAGATCAGCACGAGTCAGTGGTTGGTTGGGGTTCCAACCCTTTTTGGTGATATAATATTTCCACTCTTTCGTACTGTGAGGTGCAGTCAAATACCATTTAAAGGTGTTTTTGCCTCCATGAAGTGTGACTTTCGTCCATCGATCCGCTTTTTGTACGTCTAGATCCGGAAAAACACCACCACCTGCAATATGTCCATCCGGGGGACCGGACTCCGGGAAGGATCCGCGACCTTCCACACTCTGTGGCTCCCACATCACCGGTCCACAATTGATATTCTCCCCTTGCTTGCATAAATAAGCGCGACTGGCAGGTGACTCGATATATCCGTGCGCAAAGACACTTGGAGCGAAGCCGATTGTACCGAATAACACAAGTACCAGCATCCCGCCAAAACCAAGAAACCAACGCCATCTGATCTTTCTGATGTGGCTACGAGTCATGTGAAGCCTCCTTATTGGTTTGAATCCCTGCTCGATCGGGATTCAATTCGTTTAGAGAGTATTCCAATTCTCAGTGCTTTAGACATCATATTTTATAATTTTTTCGGGGAAAATAAATATAAATACTCATCATTTTCTGACCATACGTCCTAAGAGGAAGAATAGAGGTTTCGGCTTTGGAGCAGGCCCCCCGGTTGACCCAAGAGCAACAGGCGGGTTTGCCTGGTACTGGATGTAATGGTTAAAAGGTTTGGAGGGATGGAATCTTTGGAAGAAGTCCCCGTCCGGGCGGTGGAGGGGTCAAAGTCGAAATCATGCACGGATCCTGCGCGGTGTTTTTCGTGGTCAAGCACTCATTTCCATAGGAATGAGTGCTTTTTATATGACGATTGCTAGAGGTTTCAGTTTCACTCCATTTCCTCCATTTCTGATATTTTGCTCATAAAATGCTATACAAAAAAGGTGAATTTACTCTGATAAATTATTAATAAAGGCTTCTTGGTGATTTCGAACAGATTGCCGCAATGACTCCTTTGAAAGGAACAATGGACGCTGATCTAGGCAATTGGCGCAGGGAATGTTAGATTTTAATAGAGAAAATCGCTTTCCACTTGACAGTTTTTAATATTATCGAAATCATTAAATCGCACGGTGATTTTTACGGAACATATGTAATTGGATGGGGGCATTTTTTATGGAGGAGATATACCAAGAGATAAAGCGTCTTCGACTTGAGCAGGGCTATACGCTCAAGGTACTGAGTGAACGGACCGGACTGTCGGTCAGTTTCCTCTCACAGGTTGAGCGGGGAAGTTCATCCCTGGCCATTACATCGTTAAAGAAAATCGCGGATGCTTTCGGCGTACCGATTACCCGTTTTTTTGAAGCGGAGTTCAATCATAACTATCTTTTAAAATCAGAGGAACAGAAGCCTTTCCGGCTGGAAGGCTCGTCTACCGTCTATACGAGGCTGAACGGGGAATTCGGGGGACGTAGTCTGGAGCCGCTTCTTGTGACGCTCGCACCAAAGGAAAAACAGGCGCGGGATTCCCATCCGGGAGAAGAATTCTATTACGTCCTGAAGGGAGCGGCCCTGTTCACGGTGGATGGAAAGGAATACTTCATGAGAGAAGGGGATACGATTCATTTTCCTTCCAATGTTCCGCACTCCTGGGAAAATCCCCTCAGCGAAGATTCCTCATTTCTATGCGTCGTGACGCCGGTTATTTTCTGACCTGAGGGGGAAATAAGTACCGCTGTGTTATAATTTGGCATCACCAGGCCGGTTCCGTGTTGAAGAGCGGAATCGGCCTGTTTTTCGTCTCAAAATGATACTACGAAAAAAGTTTGGCCCCAAAAAACACCCTTTCAAAACGAAATGAATTATGGTAGTATCGAAAATAATCTAGTATAGATTCATTTTTATGATTTATTGTATTTTGTTTACAGGGAGGAGTGTATGGAAGAAGTTTGTAATGAAATCAGGCGTCTCCGGCAGTCACGTGGGTACACGCTTAAAGATTTGAGTGAACGCACTGAACTGTCAGTCAGTTTTCTGTCACAGGTTGAGCGGGGGACATCATCTCTAGCCATCACGTCGCTGAAGAAAATCGCTGACGCGTTCGGGGTGCCGATCCGGCAGTTCTTCCTTGCGGAAAACAATTTCAACTACATGCTGAAACAGGAAGAACAGAAACCTTTCCGGTTAGAAGGCTCGTCGGTCCTCTACACAAGGCTGAACGGCGAGTTTGATGGCAGGAGACTGGAACCGATGATGGTGACGCTGGCGCCAAAGATGAAGCAGAATCCGGATTCCCATCAGGGTGAGGAATTCTACTACGTCTTGAAAGGAACCGTACTCATCAAGGTGGGCGACAGAGAGTATGTGGTGCGGGAGGGGGATACCATTCATTTCCCTTCGACTGTTCCGCATTGCTGGGAGAATCTTCTTGACGAGGAAGCTGTGTTGCTGAGCATTGTCACACCGGCTGTATTCTGATTTTTACGATAAGGGGGAGGATTGAGTGAGAGTAGCAACTGATATTGGTGGAACATTTACAGATCTTGTATATGTTGACGGAGAAGGAAATGTCGGAGTGGCCAAGAGCCCTACAACTCCTCCGAACTTTGAGCAAGGTGTCATCGATGTCATCAGAAAGAGTGGGGTGGACCCGGAGTCGATCCAGACGTTCATACACGGGACGACGGTTATCATCAACGCACTGACGGAGCGAAAGGGAGTCAAGACTGGCCTGATTACCACCGCAGGCTTCCGTGATGTTCTGGAAATCGCACGTGGCAACCGGCCTGATCTGTTCAACCTCCGTTATAAGAAGCCTGAGCCGTTCGTCGAGCGCTACCTGCGCCAGGAAGTGACTGAGCGGATGAACCAGCTGGGGGAAGAGATCGTGCCGCTTGATGAGGATCGAATCAAAGAACTGGTTGATTACTTTAAGAAAGAAGAAGTCGATGCGATCGCGGTCGCATATCTCCATGCCTACAAGAACCCGGCACATGAGATCCGCACCGTTGAGTTGATCAACGAGTTGTGGCCAGAAGCGGCTGTGACGGCATCGCATGAAGTGACGAAAGAATGGCGCGAGTATGAGCGGACCAACACAGCGGTCCTCAACTCTTATGTCAAGCCGATTGCGTCTTCGTACATCGACCGCCTCAACGCTCGCCTCAGTGAGCTCGGAACGGGCGACCTCCGCTACATCATGCAATCCAACGGGGGGACGACAACGTTCGAGCAGGCGAAAAAAACCCCGATTAACATGGTCGAGTCGGGTCCAGTCGCCGGTATCTACGGTGCGGCTTACTTGGGCGAAATCCTCGGAGAGAAGAACATCATCGCCTTCGACATCGGCGGAACGACCGCGAAATGCTCGCTCATCGTGGAAGGCGAAGTGAAGGTCTCAACAGATTACTACATCGAGAAGGATGAGTACAACGCGGGCTATCCGATCAAGACCCCGGTCGTCGACATTGTCGAAATCGGGAACGGTGGCGGTTCCATCGCCTGGATTGATGAAGGCGGCGCGCTTAAAGTCGGCCCTCAGTCCGCAGGATCCGTGCCGGGTCCTGTCGCTTACGGTCAGGGCGGAACGGAGCCGACGACGACAGACGCCAACCTTCTGACAGGACGCCTGTCTCCGAAAAACTTTGACTACAACGTCGATATGGCCAAGGTGGAAGAAGCGATCAAGACGAAAGTGGCCGACCGGTTCGAGATGAAGCCGGAAGACGGCGCACTGGGCATTATCCGGATCGCCAACTCGAACATGCTGAATGCACTGAAGCTGATCTCGGTTCGGAAAGGGTACGACCCGCGCGACTTTACGCTTGTCGCATTCGGCGGCGGCGGCTCGATGCACGCACCGGCGCTTGCCCGCGAACTTGGTGTCAGAAAAGTGGTTGTTCCGGTTGCGTCTCCGGTATTCTCTGCCTGGGGGATGCTCATGACGGACCTTCGGCATGACTATATTCAAACGTATATCGCCCGCGTGAACGGACTTGATCTCGATGGCTTCAACAAGGAATGGGATGAGCTTGCCCGGATGGCGACTGCCCAGTTTGCGGAAGAAAACATCGAAAAGGAGAATATCCGCTTTATGCGGTTTGCAGACATGCGCTATGCGGGGCAGGAACACACCGTGAAGGTGCCGCTCGCATCCGGTCCGGTTACACCGGAATCGCTGACACAGCTCATCGCCGACTTTCACGAGCTTCACGAGAAGAACTACACGTTCAAACTGGAAGAGGCAGAGACGGAAATCGTCAATCTTCACCTCACGGCTTTCGGATCGGTCGAGAAGCCTGCACTGAAGAAGCTCCAGTTGAAAGGCGGTACGGCAAAGGATGCGCTCAAGGAAAAGCGGCCTGTCTACTACGAGCAGGACGGCTGGGTGGACACTGTCGTATACAACCGCTCGAAGCTTGAGCCGGGCATGGCGTTCAGCGGTCCGGCAGTCATTGAGGAACAGGCGGCAGTAACGGTCATCTACCCTGATCAGAAGGCGTCGATTGATGAATACGGTAACCTGATCATCGAAACGGAGGTGCGCTGAGATGAAAACAATCAAAGAACAAACTGTAGATCCGTTCACACTCGAGATTGTCAAAGATTCACTGGTGGCGATCGGTGAGGAGATGTTCCACACACTGGCCAGGACGTCTATGAGTCCGGTTATCTATGAAGTGCTCGACTACGCGAGCGGGCTGACTGATGCGAAAGGTCAGCTGTTGACACAGGGCAACGGGGTCACCGGCTTCATCGGGATGCTGACGTTCATGGTTAAGGAAACCTTGGAGAAATTTGAGGGAGACCTTAAACCAGGGGACATCATCATCATCAATGACTCGTACGGCGGTGGGGGCTCCCACTTGTCCGACGTCGGGTTCGTCATGCCAATCTTCGTGGACGGTGAGCTTGTCGCATTCGCTGCGAACAAGGCACACTGGACGGACGTCGGTGGCAAGGACCCGGGTTCCTTCAGCAATGACGCGACGGAAATTTACCAGGAAGGCCTGCAACTCCCATGCGTCAAGTTGTACGAGGGAGGGAAACTCAACCAGGCGGTTATCGACATGATCGAGGCGAACGTCCGCTTCCCGGATCTCTCCCTCGGGGACCTGTGGGCGCAGGTGGCGGCTATCCGCACCGGCGACAAGCGCGTTAGGGAATTGTGTGAGAAAAACGGTACCGAAACCGTGAAGACGGCCATCGAGAACTATCTCGACCACGGTGAGCAGATGGCGAGAAAGGAGCTCGCTAAGCTGCCAAAAGGCGAATTCTTCGCGGAGGACTTCATCGATGACGACGGTTTCGGTAACGGGCCGTTCAACGTCCGGGTCAAGGTGACTATTACCGACGACAAGTTCATTTGTGACTTCCGCGGAACCCACCCTCAGGTGCCGGGTCCGGTCAACGTCACATACACTGGTCTCGTCTCGGCGGTCCGGACGGTCTTCCTGGCAATCACGAACCCGTCCCAGGACGTGAATGACGGCGTGTTTCGCCCGCTTGAGATCATCACGGATCCGGCGTCAATCCTGTCGGCGGAACGTCCGGCCCCAGTTTCGGTCTACTGGGAATCGATGCAAGCCGGTGCGGATGTCGTCATGCAGGCGCTCGCTCCGCATCTTCCGGACCGGCTTCCTGCCGGACAGCTCCTGTCCGTATGTGCGGTGACGATTGCCGGGAAGCACCATGTGAACGGCGAACCGTTCCTTATCGTCGAGCCGTCTGCAGGCGGATGGGGCGCGGCACGCGGACAAGACGGTGCGCGTGGCCAGTTCTGCATCGGCGACGGGGAAACGTACAACGTCCCGGTGGAGGTGGCAGAAACCCGCTACGGTGTCATGATCGACGAGTATAGCCTGAGGACTGACGGCATGGGTGCCGGAGAATACATCGGTGGGGCGGGCGTCATCCGCAGCTACCGTGCGATGACAGACGGCCAGACCGTTTCGGCGACATTCGGGCGAAACAAGTTTCATCCCTGGGGGCTTAACGGCGGTGAGAAAGGTTCTCCGAACGAGTTCATCATCGAGAAGAAGGACGGGACGACGGATGGGCCGTTCGGCATGTATCCACGCTATCCGCTGAATACAGGTGATGTCGTGAAGCTTATGACAGCAACCGGTGGTGGCTACGGCGACCCACTCAAGCGCCCGGCCGATCAAGTCGCGCGCGATGTCAAAAACGGTTATATGACCGCCGTACAGGCGGAAGAGAAATACGGAGTGAAGGTGAACCCAAAGACATACGAAGTCGAAGGCGTCACAGGAAAGAGGGAAGCCTGATGGACGTATTGAAGCTCGCGGATCTGCAAGAGGAAGGCAATGATTCCTACTCCATGAAGACGGTATTCCAGGAAGCAGTGGGCGACTCCAGTGTGAAGGTCGGCCGCGTCATCATCCGAGCAGGGGAAACAGTTCCGCTCACGGGCGTTTCCAAGCATACGGAGAACGAGTACTCCATCATTCTGAAAGGATCGCTCGTCACTGAAATCGGCGACGAGAAGATCCGTATCACTGCCGGTGATGCCACCTTCATCCCGAAAGGCGAGGAACATGTGGCGATAAACGACGGCGAAGAGGACTGCGAACTGATCTTCGTTCTCGTGGGATAACATTTGAGAAAGTGAAGGGATCGTGAGATGGAAGATACAAAACCGTTGGGCGGTGGCAAGGATGAAGCCCTTGCGGCCATTCCGGAAAATAAGCGGCAACACTGGCTGACACCGGCCATGATATTTGGTGGTCTGGAGTTCACCATCCCGGTCCTCATGATCGGTGCCACGCTCTCAGGCTCATTCGGCATGTCGGAAATCTTCTGGGTGCTTCTGATTTCGTTGTTTGTTATCCAGTGGATCGGAAACGCCATTTCCGGATACATGGGGGCCAAAACCGGGCGTTCCTCATCGGTTATCGCGCGGACGAGTTTTGGTGCGGCACAGGCGAGATTCATCGTCGGCCTGACCATTTTCGTTGTCTCGCTTGGCTGGTGGGCTCTGCAGACGGCGGTTACGGGGAATGCAATTTCGGCAATGTTAGGTATTGATTATGGAAACCAGTTTTGGCCATGGGCGATTGTAACAATTGTTGCGGGACTGGCATTCGCGCTTCCCTCCATCATCGGTTACAACTCGATGAAATGGACAGATTATATTGCTGTTCCTGCCGGGTTGCTGCTCGTCACAGGGGGGATCTACTATGCATTAAAGAACACAGGCTGGGATACAATCTTGGCTTGGGATCCGGAACCGCAGATTACATTCCTAGCGGCGCTATCCCTCGTCATTGGGATCAACGTCTCCCAGTGGGTCATCGCATCCGACTACACGCGGTATGCGAAGCCAAAAGTTAAGGATAACGTGCTCATTCCGCTCGGAATTATTGCAGTCGGTTTCCCTCTGTTCTATGTGGGCGCCATCATGTCCGTCGGCGTTGGTGACGCGGACATTGTCAATGTCATGATGAATTTGGGCTTCCCGGTGTGGGGTTTCCTCATCCTCTGGTTCGCGACATGGACCAGCCAGCTCGTTAATAACTACAGCATGGGCCTTGCGCTTGCAAACCTGTGCAACGTCAACTCAAACCGAGGACGCGCGTTGCTGACACTGGGCGGGACAATGCTTGCAATTGTCATCGCGCTTGCAGGCATCCTTGATTACTTCCTGGACTTCTTATACATGACGGCGCTTGTCTATCCAGCTATAGCCGGTGTCATGATGGCGGACTTTTTCTTCATCCGTCGGCGTCAATGGAAAGACCTTCCGGGCTGGAACTGGATGGCGACCATTGGACTTGTGGTCGGAATCTTTGTCGGTTATCTTACACAGTATGTGATTACATTTGGAATTCCAGCGGTTCAATCGCTGATTGCGTCGGGAATTGTATACTTGGTTGCGATGCAGCTGAAGGCCAGGGTCAAATCGGATCACTTTACCGAGGATATAGGATAAAGAAGAAGTGGTCTCCTCGGAGCAAGCAGAGACAGTAGAAAGGAAAGATTCAGAGGCTCTCTTCGGAGGGCCGTTTTTGGCTGTCCATGATACCAAACCGGTTTTTTAAAAAAGACTGCCTCCGGCTGATCGATGAGGTCTGGGGATCAGTTGTCTGGATTGAATTTAGGACCGGGACGGGTCAAGGAACACGGCATCAAGCTTATGGAGTAGATTAAGAAAGCCTGGCCATGAAAGACGGTAGTGGCCGATATAAGGATCTGTGATGCGGGCTGTCATGAGGCGGAGCTTGCGTTCCGGGCTGGCACGAACAGCTTCTCCTCCATGTCAGAAAAACCTGCAGGGTGACGCGGAGACGGTTCTCCAGGCGCAGTATCCGCTTGTTTCGGGATTGAAGGGTGTCCGGATCTCTGTCGCAGGGGGCATCGGGCAGGAATCGGTGTCTGATGGAGATGGGTGTCGACGCGGCGAGTCGGAAGTGCGATTACGAGAGTGGTGATCGGGGGAAGATGGACGCGGAAATGGCGATGAGGATCCGGTGAAATGAATTTTCTCCTGATTAAGTATGAATTGATGAGTGTTCGAGTACAGTCGAGACTTAAAGAAGGGATCCGGAAATGACGCTTGGCTTTTCCGGTCTCTTAATTATTGCCCAACGAGCGCTTTTGATTTTCCGCGGTTACGGCGTTCCCAATATTGCTGCAGCTTTTTTTCGACCAGCCTCAACTTCCGGGTGGAAGTGGATGTGGGCGGCATCGCGTGTCGAGGCGATCAGGTCGACGGATTCCTTTACAGAAGTCTCCAGCATGCCCAGTACCGGGTGTTTGAGGATTCGCTCAGTCATTGCCGATCGCCCCCAAATCCCCAAAGTGGACTGGCCGGACAGGCGGCTGGTATTTATTTTAACGCGATCTGCGTATGATCGCGTTCTGTCGCCACCAACGCAACAGCATCACATATTGCGACAGGTCCGCCCTCCGCAGTAACCCATCCCGGCTCGTGTCCGGAGCTTCAGCTCACGGGAAGTACAACCGAATTGCTATACGGTGTCCATGAGTTTACCGTAGGTTACTTCTTCACATCTGCAAACGATCATGTCACGATCTGTCATTGGAATCACCTCATGGAAGCTTTTGTTATCTGCCGATGATCCGGAGATCTTTCGGGAAGGAAGTGAGTACTTCCGCTTTGCCATCTTCACGGAGATACACTTTGTCCTCAATCCGTACACCGCTGTGGCCGGAACGATCAGAGCCTCCATTATAAAGGTGAGAATAAAAGGGCAAAGAGCATGATTTTGAGGAGGTGTTCAGAAAAGGGGTAAAAGTGGTGAGGTATCAAGGGCTCTGACCCCCTGCTGTTACAATACAAAGCACTTTCGTAAAGGCATCCAACCAAAAGCGCAAATCACCGGCTCCTCCTGGGACGGTGATTCTTTGATGGTAATGCGAGTGATCACACAACGATTCTAGACTGTTCATGTTATAATCTCACCAAATCATAGATAAAGGGTTGTTCGTGATGCCTAAATCCAAACGACTGATGGAGCTGATGATGACAGTCAACCGAAAACGACGCTTTAAGGTCCAGGAGCTTGCAGACGAATTTGGAGTCTCGAAGCGCACGATTCTGAGGGATTTGCGGGAACTGAGTGAACTGGGG
The DNA here is from genome assembly GCF_014637345.1 of Kroppenstedtia guangzhouensis. Classification (GTDB taxonomy): domain Bacteria; phylum Bacillota; class Bacilli; order Thermoactinomycetales; family DSM-45169; genus Kroppenstedtia; species Kroppenstedtia guangzhouensis. The sequence continues at coordinate 21,284 of NZ_BMEX01000002.1, read as the reverse complement.
GTGCCGCTCTATTCGGAAGTCGGGCCGCATGGTGGTTATCAGGTGATAAGGGAGCGGGTGCTGCCTCCAATTGCATTCACGGAAGGAGAGGCCGTGGCGATGTTTTTTGCAGTGCACGCCCTGCGCCACTACTCTTCGCTGCCGTTTGAAGCGGAATCCGCATCGGCGCTGAGAAAGTTCTATCTCCATATGTCCGGAGATGTCCGTGACCGAATCGACAGCATGAGGAATCGGGTCGACTTCATTACACCGACCAGGCGGAGCGATGCCCCCTACTTGGTCATGCTCCTCGACGCTGCAATATATGGGAAAGTGCTTGCTGTCAAATATGAGTCAAAGGGGAGAGAAGTGAATCATCGTCGGATACAGCCAATATACATTTATGCTAACGACGGTTTCTGGTATTGTAAGGCGTACTGCTTTCTGCGCCAGGGATTTCGGGTATTTCGGTGCGATCGAATCCACGAGGCGGCGTATGACACGTCTGGCACGGAGCCGCTTGAGTTGGGGGATGTCCACCTTGGCAGGCGGGAGAATGATGAGCCGAAAGAGCCGGTTCGCCTTCGCGCGCGGTTAAGCAGAGCCGGTGTCCAGCGTTGCGAAGCCGAGCTGTGGCTTGATTCAAAGCTGCATGTGTACGAAGACGGAAGCGGCGTGATCGATATGGAAATGTCGCGCAGCGACATTCCTTTTTACACGTCGTTTTTCATCGGACTGGGAGAGGAGGTTGTTCTGGAGGAGCCGACGGAATTGAAGGATGCGATTCGGAGGAGGCTCTCAAAATTGCTGACCAGATACCAGTGATCGGGAACGATGGCGCCATGGTTGGCGATTGTTTGCTCTGATTATACGTTATACCGTCCCGCTCGAAGGCATACAGCGAACATGACATACAAAAAGCACACTGAAAAATGCCAGGTGCTCCCCGGCATTTTTCAGTGTGCTTCCGTTTTATTGATCATCTCTGAGTGGATATTTGGAATGTTACGCCGAATTGATCAGTTACCATCCCGTAGGCTGGACTAAAGTGCACTTTTTGCAAAGGCATGATGACTTGACCGTCTTGCTGTAAAGCATCGAAAAATCGATATGATGTTTCGATATCAGGAGTGGTGATGCAGATTTGAACACGATTTCCACTCCGATTGGGTTCCCCTGGGGAAGTATCTGCAACAAACAGTTCGGCATCGCCAATTTTTAATACGGAATGCGCCAAACGATCTTTGGCTTCATTTGGTACGGGATGTTCAGGATCTTCCGGTGCCTCTCCGAACGATTGTGTGAAGACAATTTTTGCACCTAATGAAGTTTCATAGAACTGGATAGCCTCTTTCGCTTTTCCGTCGAGCATGATAAAGGGTGTCACTTGAAATGCCATGTTTTACATCCTCTTCATATGGATATTTTGCCCGATAGTTATATCAAGCCGGGCTTGAGTTTGATTGTAGATTATAATAGTGACAGGTTTTGTCATGGATTCAAAACCGTAATCAATTTTAGTGGCGGTTCAAAATTCAGTTCAGGAGCTTGGCGACTTTTCTGTGCTTTTCCTCTTAACACCCGGCATCCTATAATGTTCAGATAGAGGTGGTTATAGTGAGCCGAAAAGGAAGATTTCGCTCTGACAATGAATATAAGAAAATGTATGTTGGATGATCTGCAAACATTGCAATACCTTAGCCGAGAAACTTTTTACGACACATTTAAGGAACAGAATTCAGCCGAAAATATGCAGGCTTATTTAAAAGCATTTAACGCAGCGCAATTAAAGAAAGAGCTTATGGCAGATGCTTTACATTTTTATTTGTTACAGTCGATCAGGAAATCGCCGGCTATTTTAAAATCAATACAGCTGATGCGCAGACGGAACCGATGGGAGACGATGCGCTTGAAATTGAACGAATTTACATTCGAGAATCTTTTCAAAAACAAGGTTGCGGCAAATACGTGTTGCAGCAAGCTATAGCGATGGCGCAAGAACTGAATAAAACGAAAATCTGGCTTGGTGTTTGGGAAAAGAACGAAAATGCGATCGCCTTTTATAAAAAAATGGGATTTGTCCAAACGGGGGCGCACGTTTTTTATATGGGTGATGAAAAACAGACAGACTTGATTATGATTAAAACGCTCCCATAAATATTGTGCTGGAAGGGTGAATATGGATGTATATTCCGAAAAAATTTGACCACTCCCCATGCCTAAAGGCAGGGGATTCTTGGGTAAGTTTCCTACAATCGGGAGAAATCGACCAAGCTCAGACCGTGAGCCCCACGGCGATTAATTTCAATCCTTCTAGCAAAATGTTTGATATCGTATAGAACATCCGTAGAGATTATATCTAATTGGATGAATATTCTTTCCCCATCACTCACCTCAACTACCAAATAATCGAACCTAGATATCTCTGTCCGGTAAAAGTGGCGGGCGGCGGTGTATGAAGTAGAACATAATTCTCGATAAATACAAAGATACAGATGATTATTCGAAATCTGCCCGCAACTGCTCGGTTCAGTCTTTTGTACAGATCATGTCGTATATTGTCGAATATTTAGAATTGCGGTCAGGTTCATTTTCGTATATAATGCAACTAAAGTATAGAATACTATAAAAAGGGAAGTGACAGATAATATAAAAATCCAAGATATTATTGTAAGGTAATTTTAATCACTGTGGATTCCGACAGCGACTGGCCAAATAAGGGGGAGGATGCATCTAAAGGCGTATCTTACAAAGAGGTGATTCTATATGCATCCCATTCAGATGCCGATTGGCGAATTATTGCGCAACAGAGCCCAATTAAATCCATCTTTGGAAGCGTTGATCGGCCCGAAACGGCGGTTTACATACCTGGAATACGATCAAATCACCAACCAAGTGGCACATTACCTTCTTCATCAAGGTATTCAAAAAGGGGACCGCATCGCCCTGTTCTCGGAAACCAATGTCTTGTTTCCTCTTCTGTATCTAGGTGCGGCCAAAATCGGAGCCATCGCGGTTCCTGTCAATTGTCGCTGGAGTCCGGATGTCATGGAGTGGTCGATTCAACACACCGAACCGAAATTGATTTTTTTTGATGATGCTTACCAATCTCTTGTGGAATCGTTACATACTTCCGAATCGATCCCCACCGTGAAAACTTCGTATTTTCAGGACTTGGATCCGCAATTTGAAGAGGAACTCCGCACCTGGCCCGTTTCTGCTCCCGATGTGAAAGTGGACAGCGAGGATCCGGTTTCTATCATCTTTACCTCAGGTACGACTGGGAAACCAAAAGGTGTGGTGATCACTCATCACAACTTATATGCAGCGGGTGTTTTTACCGGGTTCTCCGCGAAAAACCGGAAGATTGGATTTCGCTTTCTCTACGCTACACCCTTGTTTCATATTTCCGCAACCAGTGTAATCGGCTATCAGGCTTTAGGTGGGTATACCTATGTTTTTATTCCCCAATTGGAACCCACTTTGCTTTTGGAAACAATTGAAAAAGAACAGATCAATTCCACTTTCTTACCTCCAGCGTTGCTGAACATCATGCTCCCTATGTTCTTCAACAGTGAGCAAAACCTAAGTTCCCTGCAGGATATCGCCACAGGGGGCTCCCCCCTGCCACTTTCTCTGATCCGGGACTACGAATCGATCGGCTATCATCTGCTCCAAGTTTACGGATGTACGGAAAACACTGGCACCCTCACCTTGTGGGACTCCAGTATGGGTTACGATACCAGTGACTCTGTCGGGAAGCCCGTCTTCAGTGAAGTTAAAGTGCTCGACCGGCACACCCGTGAAGAAGTACCCGCTGGGGAGATCGGGGAGCTAGCGGTTCGTGGGCCCACGGTGTTTAAAGAATATTGGAGGAATCCCGAAGCGACGGAAAACGCTTTCCATGAGGGATGGTTTTTGATGGGTGATGCGGTGCGGATGGACGAGAATGGATTCATCTATGTAGTGGATCGTTATAAGGATGTGATCTATTTCAGCGGATTGGATGCGATCTATCCGAGCCAAGTGGAAAAGGTCCTGCAACAAATGGATGAAATCTCTGAGGTTTCCGTGGTCGGCGTTCAGCATGAACGATGGGGGGAATTACCCTGCGCATTTGTTGTGCGAAAGCCGGAAACCGATCTGACAAGGGAACAGGTCCTGCAATTCGCCCATGACAGAATGGAGAAGCAGAAATTGGCTGATGTCATCCTTGTCGATCAACTGCCCAAAAATGCGACCGGAAAGGTGGATAAAGGGAAATTAAAAGAGATGTACCAGCCTTCGTCTTCTTCACTATAAAACAAAGATAGGAGCTTTCCGCTCTCTTTGTTTTACAGCTATACTCTTGATGGGGTGGATGTCCGCTTCATCGGACGGCTGTTGGGGAAGCTTCGGCAAGTTTGAGGACTTCGTTTTTCTCGGTTCCCACGGGTCGGGTATAACCGATTACGAGAAAGTATTGAGCGCCAATTGCTGCAATTGTTCACTGGATAGCTTTTTTAAAAGCCCAAGGTCTTGCGACCCAAGGTGTTTTCAAGTTCGACCATCCGTTTCTCTTGTTCCTGTGAATGTTTTTTTCCCTTTCCTTAGCTTTTTAGATTTTGCTTTCCTTTAGGTCTTACCAGTTCCGTCATGTTTTCCCGCGTTATTGCTTTGAAACACTTGCAGGCTCAGTTAGACCGCTAGAAGCATTGTGAAAAAGCCGTTCACAGGGAGGGTTGGCTTTCACATGGAGCGATTTTGGATCGTCAGAACAACGAAAAGGTCATGTGAAACCCAATCCCGACCGACTCTCCAGCCAGCACTAATTCACATCGCTTCTAATGTGGTGGTCATCTTCTCTTTTGATCCCGCCAGTAACTTTTTGTGTTTTGATTATAATCAACTAAACGACGGATAGCCCGCGATTAGATCATGAAGTTGAAGGCGAGATCCAGAATAGATTTGTAACACATTTACTGAGCTACTTAATATGCTTCATAAGATGAAGATTAAGCGAAGTTTCCCATCCACAGGTTAGACTGGGCTGCCGTATGAGTCAAAAAACTGTCCCATAGTCGGGATGGTTTTTTTTGTATATGGTCACCGAAAAGGCTTAAATCCCAGCGTTTTTGAGGGACTCTGCTCAAGAAACACTGAATCAAAGGGGCTGCAAAGCCTCTTTTTTTGCCTTTTTGGGTATCCGGTGAGGATTGGAAAACCAATAAGGAAAAATTGTCGGAGAAGGAAGGATTTCGGATATCTATGTCGAAATTCAATAAGGAGTCATCAAAAATTTTCAACAACAGAGGTGGTGGTAATGGATGCGGCTCAGTATGCGACCCGACTGTTGGAGGAGGCGATCAATAGTCGGGCATCGGATATCCATATTGAACCCAGGGAAGAAGAGCTGTGTATCCGTCAACGGGTGGATGGGTTTTTGATTTCCGTCGATTCGTTGCCCCGGGAGGATATGTATCCGCTGGTTTCCCGGATCAAGGTGATGGGTCATCTGGATATCGGGGAGAAACGTCTGCCACAGGATGGAGCGTTGACTGTGACCCATCGGGGGGAACGGGTGGATGTACGAATCTCCAGCATGCCGACGTTGCACGGAGAAAAGCTGGTTCTGCGGTTGCTGCGCAACCGGCCGGAGCGGATGACCTTGTCCGAGTTGGGGATGGGAGAAGAAGAAAAAAATCGGTTGGAAGGGGTGATCCGGCGCCCTGGGGGATTGGTTCTGGTCACGGGACCGACGGGTTCGGGCAAGACGACGACCCTCTACGCCATCCTCCAGGATCTGAACCGGGAGGAGTTGAATTTGGTCACTTTGGAAGATCCGATTGAATTTCAACTGTCCGGGGTGAATCAGATTCAAGTGAATCCCAAGGCGGGTCTGACCTTCGCCCGGGGACTCCGTGCCGTGCTCCGCCAGGATCCCAACATCATCATGGTGGGAGAAATCAGGGATGAAGAGACATCCCGAAGTAAAATGAACCATAATAGGACCGTCCAGGACAAAGCATACACGAATTGTTCACGAATCCCATTAAAGTGTTTGTCTTCGGAAAAGCAAAGAAGTCGGTAGGGGGATATCAGATTATACCCCTACCGGCTTTTATCGATCAATAAGTCAAGTTCAAATACAGATTTCATGCATATTTCCAACCCAGAAAAAGACGACATTATTCACTTAGACAAGGATGTGTGAATAATGTCGTCACTAAGTCACTGGTTTATGTGTGGATAGGGTCTCCATCTGGTTTGAAAACTAAATTGGTGTGAATAGGGTCTCCTGCGATCTTTATCGGTTTTGAATCTGTATTCACAGACCCAAGGGAAAAGACAGCAACTGCTATCAACCATAGTAACCCAATTTTTCTATACTTCATCATAGTATTCCTCCTTTTGATCTTGTAATTCAAGTTCTAGTTGTACAATATGAGCTGCACATGTTGCAAATGCTTCTTGATCTGTATTTTGCAAGCATTGAGCCAAACGGATTAAAGCTGCATGTTCTCTCTTCTTCAACTGATGTTTTTGAACAATACCGATTGCCTCTTTGTAATAGGATATAGCTTCTGGTTTTTTATCTTGTTTGGCAAACAAATCACCCAAGACAATGAGTGCCAAGCTTAATCTCCTTGCATCATTTAATTCCCTCCCTAAAGAAATTGCCTTATTCAGCGCCTTTGTCGCCTCACTCCAGTTTTCTTCCTGGACATACAAGATTCCTAGATCAGTATATGTTTGAATGAATACGTTTCTGTATTTGAATTTCCCTTCTAATGTCAAAGCCGTTTGAAAGCATATTTTAGCGCATTTCAACTCGTTTGAGTGGAGGTATGCGCTTCCCAATGCAGACCAAAGATCAAAGAGACGGTTATATTGATTATTCAACCTAGCAATCTTTATTCCCTCTTTAGCAAAATGAATTGCGTCATCAAACTGTTTCTTTCTCCGAAGCAGGATGGAGCGTAATTCATAAAGTGACAGTATAACTTCGATACTGTTTATTTCTGATCTATATGACCACAAATCTTCTACCAAATTAAATGACTCTTCTATACGTCCCGCTTTTTCGAGATAAATCGCTTTATTGCTCATTAAAATATATTTGTCATGCTTCCGCTCGCCGTTTTCATCGAAAACTTCCAGTCCATTATCTGTATACTTGATAGCTTGGTCTAAGTCGTTTTCGAAATAACTTATTATACTTAATTCATTGAAGCTTGAAGCAGATAAATTTTTTTTCGGCTTTTCTGAATGATGGACTTCTCTTTGTAATCGAATTGAATCGTTGAAATTCCTTTCTGCTTTTTTCCAATCGTTGTTTTTGATATAATACCTTCCTTTTAGATAAGCAATGACTGCTTTAGAATAATCTTCTTTCTTTTCGGCTTTCTTTATTTCTTTAAATGCTTTCTCCAGGTTTCCCGAAGCCAACATGGTCTCGATCGCATCCAATTTGAGTTCAATCTCCATTTCTTCTGCTTGTTTGTCAGATATTAAAGCCGCTAGTTGTGTAGAATCCAAACCAAGTTTACCAAGCAAAAGTCCAACCTTTTCCGAGTTGTGGGACTCTCCTCTTTCAATTTTACTTATAGTTGATGGAGAAATATTGGAATCCGCCAGATCTTCAAGTCTGAGTTGTCGATCTTTCCTTATTTTTCGAATGACATCTCCAGCCTTTTTTACATCCAAGGGATTTATGAGATTAATGATAAACACTCCTTGCTATATATTCATATATAGAATAATACAATTATTCATGCGATCCAAGTATGTATTTTTCTTGTGTCAGTTCATTTTTTATTACAATTGTTATGTAAACGGATTTTATTACAATTGTTATGTAAACGGAGAAAATTATAAAGGAAATTTCCGAAAAAAAGACTGCTGAGATATTCTCAGGATACAATTGCACGAAAGAATGTGATAATTATTTTATTTTGACAAATTTTTATAATGTGATAAAATATTTTCTGAAATAAACCCATTCTTACCAATATCGTTTAATGTCGTTGATACTGCATTGATACTGCAACAAATTTAATATATACTAACCGTCAGGAACAAACGTTCGATGAAAAATGAAGTTGAAACCAGTTGGAGGGAGATAAATGAGAGGTACAACGATATTGAGAAAGCAAGAAAAAAACACCCTCTCCCGTTAGGAACGAGAAGGAGTGGAGAAAAAATAAAGTCCAAAACTATTTTACAAAAAAGAGATAGACTAAGCAATATTGATCAACAATTTATCGAACGGCTAAGAAGAGTTGCCGATCAATACAATATTAAGGATGTCAATCTTGAATGCATTATTGAGAAATTGCATTGTTTAAATGGGGCTGAAAAGAAAGTATCCAATTTGTTATCTAAGTGGGCAGATCGATAAAGATAGAATATAAAAAAGCGATGTTTTGCCATACGGCTACTGTCGCTTTTTATTGTTGATCTTCTTTTTTTCATCTTCTTCATCGTTTAGCAAGAATGCATCAATAATCCTTATGATCCTCTTTTTTTGTTTATCGGTTAATTCTCGTCCCTGATAAATAAGTGTTTTATCTCTTAGATCGGTACTAAGGTCAATTTCTTTGTTGTCTTTCTGCTCAGCAGAACTATTGACATCCTCATCAATGTAACCAGCATTTTTCATCATTTCATCGTATGGAATCCTTAAAGCCTTAGATAGTTTTTCTATTGTTCCTGGTTTCGGAATACCTCTTGTCCCATTTTCGATTCGGGAAATCAATGAAGAGCTTACCTTTGAATACATTGAAAGCTGATTTATTGTCATCCCTTTGGATTTACGAGCCTTTTTTAGATAGTCCCCAAAATCAGTCATTATATTCACCCTTTGAAATACTTATTTTCATTCTATAAACAGCATTGCCAAATGGCAATTAGGGAGGGATTATTCTTGGATAAAGTATTGACATAAGTCAAAATCAAGAGTAAAATTGACTTATGTCATTGACATAAGTCAATGAAAGGGGGTATGTGAATGCAGATCATGATCAACAAACAATTTATTTTTGACTATATGGAGAGAGAAAACATCAAGTCGATGAACTACCTGGCACGGGAAATTGGAGTATCAGAGGCAAGTTTGAGCAGAATTATGAATGGTAAACGGAATCCTGGTCATAAAGTGATCGGTAAAATGTTACTTTATTTCGGAGTAAGCTTTGAAAGGCTTTTTTCTTTCGAAGGTTCATTGACAAAAGTCAATAAAAGCGTTGAAAAAGTTGTATGAAGCGAAATTGATGTTGTGATGTAGTAAAGACTCAGTTAAAACTGTTTCGGATTATCGGTTATCGGAACGACCTACTAAGTAATCGAGGGACACTCCGAAATAATCTGACAAAGTAATAAGTCCGTGATAGTCAGGAAATCGATCGCCACTAGCATAGTGTTGAACGGCACGAACGCTTATCCCGAGCAAATTTGCAATGTCTTTATAACTTGCATTTTTCTCGTTTTTTAACTCTTTAAATCGGTCCTTGAACTCAGCCATAAAAATACTCCTCAAAAATATTGACATGAACATAAAGTTCATATATCATCATCTTACGAACATTTAGTTCGTAATAGATAAGGGGTGGTGATGTGACAAGACTAAAACATATTCGGCAACAAAAAGGACTGACTCAACAAATAACTTCAAATTTGTTGGATATAAGCTTGCGACAATATCAATTCATTGAAGCAGGAAAAAGAAAACCCTCTTATGAGGTGCTCTGTAAGCTCGAAGAAATCTTTGGCCTGTCCCATCGGGAACTGTTGGCGCAGAACGATGGGACAGGTGAACCCAAATGTCATCAAGCTTAAATTGTACTTGTTAATTTGCTGTCTTTTCATACAGCAAATGAGATGACATTTCATTCATTATAGCACTTTTGATCAGTTGTGAACCACTTTAAAAAATCACACCAAAAAGGGTGGTGGGGAAATGTCAGCGGTATTTGCTATTCGGGTACAAACAGGACGAGAAGTGGAAGCGAAGCAGTTGCTTCAGATGGTGCTGGATCGGGCCGGGGATAAGATGGTAAAGTCTGTTTACGCCATGGAATCCATGACCCAAGTACTTACTGATGCGCAGGAAGAAATACCGTCAGAACTGTCTCAAGAAGACATTCCCCACCACCTTCATTTGAAACGCTTGAACGAATATCTCAACAACTTGCGTACAGCATATACGGAGTTAAAAAGGTCGAAATCATCGGTATCCTTAGATGATTTGGAATCATCGTACAAGGAGAGTATTCGACAGATCCAATCCCTGATCCAAAAACTTAGGAAGAAGGTGAAGGGTCGCATGAGAAGCGTCTTACCGGGATACATCTTGGTCGAGTTGAACGTCAACTACCACACCCTCCCGGCCCAACTGTGGCATCTCATCAAAAGTGTGCCCAAGGTGATTGGGGTTGTCTCTCGGAATCATATTCCCAAAGATCAACTGGAACATTTTTTTGAGATTGCAGAAGTGGAACGGGAAACGGAAGTACAAGTGTCCTTGGAGGATGAAATTCACTCGGTGGAAGATCGAGTGCGGGAACTTTTGCATCAGGCGAATACAACTGCTGATGTAAAAGAGAAAAAGCAACGGTTTGAAGCCGTTGAAGAAGATCCGAAGACCATGGTTGAACGGGTGAACGACATTAAGGAAAGTGTTCGACCCAACAACCGACTGCAACGACTGATCCAACGTTCGAAAGCCTTTGTCCGCCGTGGCAAAGAAACTTTTGTGCTTCCTATTCGCCTAATTGAAAAGATCCGCAATGATAAGGAAGCTGCTCCTTACTCTGAGTTGAGCGTGAACGAACTCATTTCAGGGATCATCGGAATCCTGCATCGTGAGGTGCAGGTGGAATGATGGAAACCTACACCGGGAAGCTCCGCAAAATCATCTATCGGAACGAAGATTTTTTGATTGCCTCCTTAGTGAGCGATCAAGAAATGACGATCAAAGGATCCATATATGGAGTGGAGCAGGGCGAGGAATTAACGGTTTACGGCCAATGGGAACACCATCCGAAGTTCGGGAAGCAGTTAGCGGTGGAGCGTTGGGAACGTCCGATCCCGCAGACGGAAGAGCAAGTGATTGCTTTTCTGGCATCGCCTTTGGTCAAAGGATGCGGAGAAAAACGGGCGGTTCAAATTGTGGATCATTTGGGACCCAATGCGTTGCAACGGATTACAGACGAGGGAGAAGACTGTCTTCTGCCGATCAAAGGTATTGGCCCACAGAAAGCGCAAAAAATCGTGGGTAGTGTGAAATCCACCTTTGAGGTTCAACGCATCATGGCGGAATTGCTGGTGTATGGGATCACCGCCAATATGGTGACGAGGTTGTATAAAGAATACGGATCAAACACCGCTGAAGTAGTGAAATCGAATCCATACAAGTTGACGGAGCTTAAACTGATTGGCTTTCTGAAGGCGGATGAGATCAGCAAGAAGATTGGAATTTCCCCCTTGTCTGGTCATCGGATCGATGCCTGTGTGGACTTTGTCCTCAAGGAAAAGTGTTTCAATGGAGGACACTGCTATTTGCCGGAAGATGAGTTGATACAGGAAACCCAGCGGATTCTGAACCACAACACGGACAAGAAAGTCAGTGTGGAAGAAGTGGCTCAAAGTTTGTACCGTTTGGAAGATAAGAAACTAGTGATGGAAGACGGCTGTGTGTACCCCAAATACCTATACCAATACGAAAAAGAATTGGCCCGGAAACTCTCGGAAATGGGAGGTTCCAGGGAGGGCGAAGCTATGCCTTCGATTGAAAAGCGGGTTGAAACGCTTATCAAGGCATACCAGATGCAGCATAATATCGTCCTGGCGGAAAAGCAACGGGAAGCCATCCGGACATTGTTTCAGGAACAAATCATGATTTTGACCGGGAATCCTGGTACAGGGAAGACGACCGTTATCCGGGCCATGTTGGACATCTACAAGCAAATGTACCCAGCTCATGAAGTGGCGTTGGCCGCTCCTACCGGACGGGCTAGCCGGAAGTTGGCTGAAGTGGCGGGGCATGAAGCGTCCACTATCCACCGGTTAATTGGGTATCGGGCGGGTGAAGAACCGGATTTCAACGAGAGTTGTCCGTTACCGCACCAATTGATCATTGTGGATGAAATGTCTATGGTGGATGTGCCATTGGCTTCCCTTCTGATGAATGCCGTCCGAATGGATGCGAAGGTGCTTTTTGTGGGGGATGTGGATCAATTACCGTCAGTGAATCCGGGGAATGTGTTGAAAGACATGATTCAGTCCGGCTTACCCAGTGTTAAGCTTACGGAGATCTTCCGGCAGGCGCAGGAAAGCCAAATCATCACCAATGCCCATCGTGTCAATCAGGGACTGCCGCTTTTGATCGATGAGAGTAAGTCCGACATGTATTTCATTTATCAAGAAGATCCGGAAAGGATAGCACAACTGACAGTCCGGAGTGCTTTACGATTCAGGGAACTGGGATATGACACAGCAGACATCCTGATCCTCAGCCCCATGAAGAAGGGCCCCATTGGAACCCAAAACTTGAATGAAAGACTGCAACAAGCCTTGAACCCGGCTCACCAGACAAAGAAGGAATGGAAGGTGAAAAAGGTTATCTTCCGGGTAGGAGACAAGGTGATCCAAACCAAAAACGACTATTCCAAAGATGTTTTCAATGGGGATGTCGGGATGATTAAGGATGTTACCCAGGTGACTAATGATGAAGGGGAACGGGTGGATGTTCTGGTCTGCGACTTCATGGGAAAGGAGGTGGTTTACCCCAAAGAAGAACTTTCACACTTGCAGTTGGCATATGCGATTACAATTCACAAATCACAGGGTGGGCAAGCTCCCATTGTGATCATTCCGGTTTCGACGAGTCATTACATCATGCTGGCCCGGAACTTAGTTTACACAGGGATGACACGGGCAGAGGAAAAGCTCGTATTCATCGGTACAAAGAAAGCCATGAATATTGCAATTAACAATGATAAGATCAGTCAGCGGAACACTCGGCTAGCCCAGCGGATTTCCGTTATAGAGACGGTGGAGGCTGGCAAAGTAAAAACCTATCTTAAAGGAGCGATTTTCAAATGAATAAAACCGAACTGATTGAGGCTGTGGCAAAAGAAACTGGTAAAAGCAAAACGGAAGCAGGTCAGATCGTTGATGTGGTGCTGGGTCAGATTGCAGGAGCTTTGCAACGTGGGGAGAAGGTTTCCCTATTCGGATTCGGTAACTTCGTGGTACGGGAACGGGCGGCACGGATAGGTCGAAATCCGAAGACAGGAGAAGTGATTCAGATCGATGCCTGCCGGGTTCCGGCATTCAAGCCCGGAAAACAATTAAAAGAGGCAGTCAATGGGTAGGAATCAAAGACGGCGTCCTCTATAAGGGGGACGCCGTTCTTTTTCGCATAAGACAAAGCAGTCCGGCGGGAGGTCGGGCTGTTTTTTGTTGTGCGAAATGAGAAGAGTTGGAGGGATAGGCATGTGGATTCGCATGATCTACCGAAGTGGCCTTGGAAACCAGTCGGGATATACCGTATGGGTGAGGGATCGAGTGCATTTCCAGAGGTGGTTAAAACAACGAAATATTGCTATGGAACACATTTTGCGGTTGTGGGTGGACGAAGGACAGGGCTTCAAGGAGGAAGTTAAGGGTGTTGCGTAGGATCAGCCGTGAGCCCATTCCGGAACACTATCCAAACGGAGGGGATCGAAATAAAGCAATGTAGCCTGTGTGAGCTTGAGGCGCAAATCGAATCGGTTAACAAAAAGACTGGGGATGAGTATTGCCACGACTGCACCCGGTTTATCGCAACATTTCAATGGCTTTTCGGAGAACAGGAGGCGGATGAGCGTGAATAAGTTCGGTCTGATCGTGACCTTCGACAGCGAGGAAGCAGTCAAGCTAGAAATTGAGGTAGGCGATGGCGGGGAGAAGGTTATGGCCAACTTGCCAGCGGCTATTCGCAAGCTGGCAGATAATTTGGCGGGCATGATCGAGAAGAGCGGGAACCTTTTTGAGGAGGAAACAGAATGATCAGATGCACCAAATGTCAGGGCGAGGGCTGGTATAACGTGCACAATAACGAAAAAATAAGGGATTTGAATGACTTCCGTATCGGAATCATTTACGAGATTGCGAAACTGAAGTACAGGATAAAAAAAGGAGAGGTATAGACTTGTGTCAGGACAGGACTCATACAAAGAAGTGAAGAAAGGGGGTTGATGTCTTGATAAGTCCATGTTAGACTATTGATAAGTTCCCTAGGCGAAGCCTAAGCAAATGTATGTAAAATAATACCAATCCGTAAAAAGCCTTTAACGAAGGGCTTTTTTTAGTTTTCCCACTCCGGGGATTGTCACCTGAAGCAAAACAGTGACAATCCCTTATTTAGTTCCCAAAAAGGAGGTGATGTCACGATGAAAATGGTGGATGAAGTCGAAGCCATTGCCAAGGTTAAGTTGAATGGAGAAAAAACTAAATGTGATTACTATGTGGGTCAGGTGCTTGAGAATACAGACCCATCAGGGAATCGATCACTTTCGTATATCAAGGAGATCAAGTCGGTCAAAAAGGAAGGGGATTATCTGAAAATCCATGTGATTTCTGTACCGATCCATATGCTCAAAATCAACAAGAAGAAAGAGCTGTGACCCAGAGTCATCTATCAGACCGATTCTGGGTTTTTGAATGCAACAAAGAGCAAGGGGGAGCCTCGATGGATCTGAAACAAGCGTTAAACCAAGCTGAACTCAAGGCCAGACAGCGGGATTCGAATCTTGCAGTGAACCTTGAGCAGGTAGCAGCAGAAGAAAAGAAAGCCAATGAACAAGGATTTACAATTGTTAAGAGACGGAATACAAATAAGGCAGGGTTTGTACAATCCATTAAAGAAAACATCGGAATGCTTGTACGAAATAAATATTTGACTAATGCAGAATTGGCTTTTGTGTATTCGCTTCATGAGTTGGTTGAGTTGCATAGTAACGCGATTGTGGATCCTGAAACAGGACAATTTTTAACAGTTTCGGAAATCGCAAGGACTCTCAAACGCAATGTCAAAAAGACTAGTACGATGATTAACGATTTAATCGATAAAGGGATCATCTACGAGTTTGTAAATGTCCACGAACTGAAGGAGTTTGGAAGAGCTGTTTCGGAGCGTCCTTTCTTCATGAACCCTGAAATTGTCTTGTGTGGAGATCGAAACAGGATCAATGCTACGTTATCTCGATTGGTGCTGATGAATGATCAATTTGAGAAAAAGAAGATTCCTCTCGCTTGGAAGTTATGGCTACATCCGAACGACGAATACGGAAAATTGTATCGGAGAAAAACTTACTTGAAGTACAAAAAGGGAGCGAAAAGACCATAGTGTGATTTGCTAAAAGCCAGTTATATCAAGGGGTAAGTGTCAAAGGGGGGTGTTCCCATATGGCGACACATGTGTTTCCATATGGGAACACCCTAAATCTCCAATAAAGCCTGTCATAACGGGCTTTTTCTCGATTCGGTCAATGGTGCCCTTTCTCACTCTCTATATATACAATCTCAGACTTTAGTCAGATGCTCCATTGAGAAAAAGGAAACCAGGACACTTTCGATAGGAGGAACCTTCCCTGGGGGAGCGAAGGATTAACTTTTACGTAGGCTGCTGGTACAGCAGAAGAAGCAAAGGGGGCTGAAGTAGAGGAAACGGTGGGAGGTATGCATTTCCCTTGTTCTGTCCCTTTCAGCCCGACTGGCTGCTCATTGGGGCTGATGGAAGGGAAATGGGGAAGTGGACTGCGGCCCCTGCTGATCCACCCCTCAGCCCATGGGGGTTAAGTACGGAACCAATTGCATCCCATTACACCAGGGTTTATAGCACACCGGTAGGGGAGTACAGGGTGAGGCTGGACGGATTTGGGGACGGTGATCCGCGGCCTCCAGCCCTAAAAGTTAGCGCTGGGTATCTCGAAGCTCTGACATGACTAGTGTATGCCCATGAGGGTTTTCAAAGTGAAATGTCCAAAAGGAGCGGATAAAAATGTTTGAACTGATCGGTTTTGTCATGTTGGTGTCTGCTGTATCTGTTGGCTTACTCACTTTCGCCGGATGGGCATATGTAAAAGCGGTTGAGGATTACGAAGAGGTGTCAGGCTGATGTGGTGCCGGTACTGCAAAAGCAGGCTCCCGAATCGGCATGTGTCCGTTCATGAAGGGGCGGTGGTTCTCCGGCGGTTCTGTAGCACCGATTGCCTAGAAGGGTTTGTGATACGAAAAGTGAAGCGGGAGGTGACGGGTTGACGACGCAACTTACAGATATCCGCTGTCGGCTGTATTCGGCGGCGTGGGAGGCAGTGGAGGCCCGGCACAGTTACGGGCCGAATTCTGAACAGTACCAGGCGGCCCGAGAGAAAGCGGACAAAGTGCGGGCGGTATATAGGAAGATCCATAAAAAAGTATATGGGGGGGATGACGGGTGACATACGTCGTTGCCATATTAGCGGTGCTGGTAGTGATTTTGATAGCTTGGGTCATGTTTCTTCACCATGAGATGGCAAAGCGGGTTGACGAATGGTGCAAGCATGAAAACGAATTGAGGTTCATTTTCCGGGCGATGCATTCTAAGGGGATAGTGTCGACATGGGACAAAAACAACTTTATATAACAAAAACTTAGGGAGGTTGAACAAGTGAAGAAGTATGGGGTGACGGTTCGATACGCAGGCGATCTAGTCGGTGATTTTTTTTTCGAAGCCGAAACAGCAGAGAAAGCTTGTCTAATGGCTATCGAAGAAGCAAAATTGGTAATGGGCGGGGGAGAGTCTGACGGTGAGTTTATCTGTGTACCGGTGATTTGGGAATAACGGATGCGGCCATATGGCCCCTCCGGGCCTCCACCGGGGACCGTGGGATCGGGGACGAACCGAGTAAGATGGTAACCCCGCAAAGAATGGAGGGTGATGATGAAGCAGGCGCAATTGTTTTATATACTTTCCCCCACAGTCATTTACAACGGCTACTATGCGGTAGCTGAGGAAGCGGAACAAGCATTAGAAGTGTTTAAAAAGTGCTGGAAAGAAGTCGCTTATTGGACTGAAAAAGAGCGGGATATTACGTTGAACGATTTGGTTTTAGTAGAAAAAGAAATCTTTCTACCTAATTCTTCTCAGAAAGCACCTCGATTTTTAAATACCTACGTGGGTCTCGTTGATATGGAGATACTAAAGTATTTCCATCAGCCGACTTACTTTGGAACAGGTTGGAGATCTGGGCCGAAAGAGATCCCAGAAATTTCCCTTTCTCGAGAAGCGTGGTCTGTCTACAGCTATGACTATGACGCTCAGGGATGGATTGCGTTCCAAGCTGACGATTTCCAAAGCGGCGTGAAAGTACGAGTAGATGGTAGCAGAGTAGTTTGGATGTACACGTACGAAACAGACACGATATACAACGAAGTATATAAAGAGAACACAGATGAAGCGATAGGATTTGCTCTATCGATAATACGTGATGCAAAAAAACTACGGGAAAAGTACAGAAAGATGTAAGGAAAAAAGAGGGGAGACCCGGGAAGAAGTGTGCCGAAGGTCTGGAGCATCTTTGTGAAGCGTGTGGCCGAATGGGATATGGATATTCCGATCTGTATCCGAAGTCAGAAAGGAGAATTCACCTTGGTGAAGAGGTTTGCTGGAGAAATAATGGATTTGTTTAAACCATCTCCTGTAATCGTCTTTTTCTTCATTGTTCCCTTGATGTTTTCGATTGTTCTAGTAGATTTAGATCACATACAAAATCTCGGAAGGGCTATTTTGTTTGGTCTTTCCTATCCAGTGGTAGCAATGGTTTTAGCTTTAGTTGGTACGATCTGTTTTCAGATCATGTTCTGGATTCTGTTTCTCCCCATTCGTCTGCTGTTTTGGCCTTCAGGACAAGAGAAGTGAGGCCGCTGATTCAGCAGGAGTGGAGGTGGTTGAATGAAAAAGAGGGTGCTGGTCACTGCTCTGGTTATAGTTTTGATTCTTATTGGAGTGAAGACTCTTGTCGTATATGCTTTTGATCCTGAACTGAAGGCAGCGAATGATCGATTCTATTTTACCTACGTTGCTCGATCTGATTGTTATACCTTCGGAGAAAGCGGCGTTGATGGGTGGACTTGCCCAGAAGTTGAAAAAGAATGGGAAAAGGAAGTTGATGAGCTTCTGGTGAGCTTCAGGAAAGCCTTGAAAGGGGAGGGGATCGCCAGGTGATTGAAAAATTGCTCGAAAAACTAGTGTCGATGGTGTGTTTTGCTCTCGTTTCATGGGGAATTTATTGCTTTTTCGAAGGAATCACCGTTACCAACGATGTGCCAAGGGGTGTTTTCCTAGATTTATCCCCCTACTTTTGGGGATATGCGAACGGTAGCTTCTACCTGGGTGCGCATACTCTTGGAGCGATCGGGTTTTCTATGGTTGAATTGTTCAATGGAATCCCGGTGCCGACGATCTGGCCGATCGTTATTGGAATTTTTCTGTGGAAGGTGGCCGATGGGTCGCCGTTGTCCCGGACTGATGACCGCTATGCAGAGCGATGAGGGATTGGATTTCTATTAGCTAAGATCGATGTGTGGTTGATTAGGAAAATCTCTGCACCTGTTTTGAAGAAGTAAGGCGAAACGGCGGCCAGTACAGCCGCCGTCGTCCGGGGGTCGGCTTCCCGGGCCTGAATGAGCCAGCCGAGAAAGGATTGATTAACATGGGTGGAGTGGCTTTGATACAGGCGCAATGGCAAAAGACATGGTTCGAACAGATGGAAAGGGAAGGGAAAAAAGTGATTGTTGTAGATCCGAAGAGTGAATTAAAGAGTCAGATTTCGGGGCTCCAACCAGTTAAGAAAGGGTGATGGAAAATGGTATGAAAGGCGCGAAATCGTGGCCGGGATCGTAGTCACCGTCCTCCTGTAGTCGGCCCGCCAGGTCTGAATGAACTGGTAAAGATCAAGAAAAAGAGAATCCAAGGAAGTTCACTCGATTTTCTGGAGTTCATTCGCACAGGTGAAAAAAGTTGAAAAAGGGGGTTGATGCCCTGTTAAGTCCGTGTTATACTATTGACAAATGCCTCGGGCGGAGCCTAATCTTTAAAATGGAAAATGATTCCAAAACCTATAACGAAGGCTTTTTTTAATTTGCCTGTATGGGGATTGTCACCTGAAGTGGGGGTGATGATCCCTGTTTTCTTTTCCAAGAATAATTTTGGGAGGAAAAAGATATGGAAGTGGTTTTGGATGAATTGAGTATGCTTTTGGTGTATCTTTTGTTGATCGTTCTCTTCCTTGTGTGGACTTGATTCAAAAAGGAGAAATTGCGAAACCGAAGGAGGTGATGAAGATCGAATGGACAACACATATGCTATCCGGCGCGGTTGCTGGGTATGTAGTCACGTCGGATTGGAAAGGGGCCATGGTGGGAGGAATCGCCGGAGTGCTTCCCGATCTGGATGAGCCAAAATCCAAGTTCGGGAAGGGACTCCCGTTTGTGTCTATCCCGCTGAATAAACTGTTTGGTCACCGGACATTGACACACTCGTTGCTGTTTGCGGTGTTGGCGGGACTATCACTCTGGCCCTTCATCGGTCAGCCATATGCTTTTGCGGCAGTCCTTGGAATACTGGCGCATGTAGCAGGAGATATGTTGACCGGGCGTGTACAGGTACTATATCCGAAAAGGAAATGGGTTGGAATTTCTGTATCGCGATTTGGCTTTTTTCTCATAGATCGTTTCGTCCGAATTGGCCTTATTTTGTGGGTTTTTGTTGTAGTAGGTCAAAACATTTTGATGATGAGATGAAAGTTGGTCATGTAGCGTAGCAAGAAAGAATACAGTACAAGGAGGATGAAAAAAATGGAGACGGCCCAAAAACCGGCGGGGGCCATGGCGACTAACCAAAGATCCCAGCCGATCCAAGACCGTCACTCTGGATTGTATCATGACCCAATGGGAAGTAGTCAAGAAATTCCTAGCTGGGTACGTAAAGGTCACACACGAAAGCCGAATCGGGTTGTTCGAGCAATCTATGTTATTTTTGACTTGATTGCTGATTTCGGCCCAATGGTATCTTGGATATTTCGCTTAATCAAAAAGACAGTAGTGGGCACGTGGGGCTTACTCGCGAGGTTTTTTCTTGGTATAGTGAATGTCGCTATTTTGGCCGGCATCCTTTTCGTCTCTGTGGGGCATTCGCATGACATGCTTATCCGGGCGGGGATGTCTGGAATCGCGGCGTGGGTCTTTGTCGGAGTGTGGGAGACGGTATTTATCTATTGCAGTGTAGTGATTGATAGTTCGTATCGGCGGGGGAAAGAGGTCGGTTGGGCGGCTTGGACAGGCTTTGTGATGGGTTGGCTCTTTGTAGAAATCTCAAATATCATGGGGATGGCTGACAATTGGCTTGGAAGAGCGATTGGACTTTCTACCCCTGTTCTTCTCCTAGTTATGAAGAAAGTATTTCAAAAGCAATTTGGGAAGGATTCGAAAGCGAAAGCGAAAACAAAGCGATCTTCTTGGTTCTCTTGGTTTTTCTCTAACCAAAAAGACGCTAAGGCGGACACGGGGCAAACTGATACCGGGGATACTCAGCAGATAGACCAGTCGTTCGTGAAAGAGATCCCGGCTCAAGCTCCTATAGTAGAAAAAAGGATACGGGAAGAGGATAAGGATTCAGTCCAAGAACATGAAAGGGGAGTACAGAAGAAAGAATTGGAGGCACCGATCACTTCTTCGGTCAGTTCAGAAAATGAGAAAATGGCTAAAGAAGCGAAATCTGAAACAAAACAAAAGAAAGAGAAGAAAGAACCTATAACCCTGTCTGATAAGCGATTGGAAAAAGAACGAGTTAGGGAAATCGGTCGGAGTATGTGGAAGGAAGAAGGGGAACCGCCGGGGAGGAAACGGTTAAAGGATCGTGCAGAGTGTGGAGATAACATGGCAAAAAACGTAGCAGCAGAATTGAAAAAGGAATATGTTAAGGAAGTTGCTCATGGGATATGGAGCGATACAGGATCACTTCCGGGAGTTGAGCAATTGAAAAAGGAAGCTAAATGTTCGATAAATGTAGCGAAAAGTGTATTGGCGGAACTTGAAGGGAAGGCAAAAAGAAAAGTAGGTTAATTTATCAAGGGTGAGGTGGGCGTTGCCTATCTCACCCTTTTTTTGTTTTCACTAAGGGTGAAGGCTATCCATCCGGTGCCCACCGGGTGGTGGGTGGTGCCCAAGGTGGTGGGTGGTGCCCAAGGTGGTGGGTGGTGCCCAAGGTGGTGGGTGGTGCCCAAGGTGGTGGGTGGTGCCCA
>NZ_BMEX01000001.1 GCF_014637345.1 Kroppenstedtia guangzhouensis | reverse complement strand
CGAAAGCTGAATCGTATCGTTCTGGAACTTTCCTTCTCTTTCGTGTAAGCTTTTCATAGTGGCGGTTTCTCCTTCTTGGTTTGTCCACCACCGTTATACCAAACGCTTTAGGAGACCGCCACTTTCAATTTCCACGATTTTTGGGACATAGCCCCTCTTTATAACTGTCTTCAGAGAATGGTTAAACCTTTTTTCCGCCTCAATCATTGATTCATTCGGACTGATAGTATATCCACCGACAGCAGTGTGGTTTCCAATATTGATCATATAGCTCCAACCTTTAACCTCTAAATTGTGATCTTTAGTTAAATCCCTAATCTCTTTAACTGTTCTTTTATTATTCAGAGTGATTTGAGCATATATTTCTTTGTTGTTGTCAACTTCACTAATCCATTTTTCACCGTTGCTTTTTGCTTCATCTAGCCCTTTAGCAAGAAACATTTCAACCTTTTCCGCCTGATCTCGCTTTGTGATTGCCTCTGTTTGATCAACATCAGCAAATGCAATAGTTGTACCAATGAGGGTTACTCCCACGACAATGGATAAAATCTTTCTTTTCAAAATGATCCTCCTCCTTTTAAATACTCCCACTAAACCATTCTACACAATCGAGTTAAATCATTGTAACGAAGCTATTTTTTTTAAAAGATTGACGCTAATTATTGTCCTCTACACCAAAGTTGAGAAAAAAGTGCCCCTTCGGACAACCTTGATCTTCTCTCGTTCATTAAAATGCTCCGTCGCCGCTTCCATCGTTCGGAGCGGATCTACTTGGTGTTGGACAATTTTTCACCCCATAAAACACCGGCAAAGTGCGTCAGTGGGTCAAGAAACATAATATAGAGTTGATTTACACTCCCACCTATTCCTCTTGGCTCAACCGGATCGAATGCCATTTTGGTCCTTTGCGTCGATTTGTTCTAAATGGAAGTTATTATACTTCTCATGATGATCTCTTTAACCAAATTCGGGCTTACATCCGATGGCGCAACAAAAATAAACGTCATGAACGATCTTACGAGAACAAAAGAAGACCCGGTGCTTCTTGCTTTGGGATCGATGGTCCGTCTTAAGGTCATAGTGACGAACTCCATAAGGGCGGGATAGGTGGCGTGAAGTGAACGGGCTCTTTCACTGGATACCATCCTTGACCTCGATGGGGTTGAAGATTAAGGGGTCCAAATTCGTCAAGGCAGATCACCCGACCGTCCTGCGGCGGGTGGTTGTAAAGCTGATCAATTCGTTTTTTAACCTTATACTCTGGATCGTTGGATTCTTTCCATGTCTTCGTATGTTGGTAGGTAATTTCCGCTTCGTTTAAGATTCCCCGAAGTGTTTCGATGCTGGAGGAAACAGCCTAACCTAAGCTACAAGGAACAATCCGATGCTTTAAACGTTGATCTGCTAGAAATACAAAGGGCTTGGGGAATATCATTCATTTGATAAAGAGCAATTTTTGAAAAAGATTATAAGAAGACAAAAATGACTTGTGGTTGCTTGTGCAACTCAGGTCGTTTTCCATTTGCTGGAGTGATGGCCCCGAAATTAGCCGATGCTCCCTCTACCCCTCGTAAAACCCCTCGCTACCACCCATGGCCGATTCTTAAAGCTCAATCCCCCTCAGGATCAGGAATACGAAAGACCGGGACCTGCCGTCCATCGATGTCCGTGAACCCGTAATCCTTCGCCAACTGGCCTACGGGCCACACCCTTCCGCTCCTTCGGATCACGTCGGGATCCGTTGCCAAGGCACAGACAGCACGCCCCACGTAATGGGGGGATTCCGTCTGTTTCAACGCCTCCACTTCACGCCAATGGTTTTCATCGGTATCGAAATGTTGCAGGACCAGTTCGGTTCTCATCCAGCCGGGGGAAACCGCGAGTACGGCGATCCCGTCTTTTTTCAACTCGATAGACAACCCGTAGGCCATCCGGTTCAGGGCGTTTTTGGCCAGATCGTAATAAAAGTGGCCGGTGTACTTGTTATCATCCCAGAAAGTCGTATGCAGGATCACTCCAGATTTCTGTTCTCGCATCAACGGGATGGCGAAACGATTGGTTACCAGTTGCGCCCGCACTCCAGCGGTAAACATGTTCTCCCAATGATCCAGGGACAATGCCCAAAACGGTTCATTTTCGATCGGCAGCTCGTTGCCGCCCCATATATTGTTGACCAGGATGTCGAGGCGCCCCTGTTCGTCGTGAATGCGGGCCATCAAAGCCTCCACTTCTTCATCCCGGGTATGATCACAACGGATTGCCACGCCGGTCCCCCCGCAGGACTCAATTTGTGAAAGGGTTTCGTCCAAAGTGCCGGGCCAATCCTTGGTGGATCTGCCTTGAACGCTTCTTCCCGTAACATAAACCGTTGCTCCTGCTTTCCCCAACTCCACCGCGATTCCTCGCCCGGCGCCCCGACTCGCGCCGGTAACCAAAGCGATTTTTCCTTCCAAGGATCGCATATTTCTCATCCTCTCTCCCTTTTGATAAGGTAAGGATACAGGATGATTCATGACATCTATTGTCTTGATTATCTTTTCTTGATAAAAAATGATTTCACTGAAAGGAGAGCGATATGCGGGCCGATCGCTTGGTATCCATTCTTCTGTTGTTACAGGTGCATGGGCAGATGACTGCGAAATCGCTGTCAAAACGACTGGAGGTCTCCGAGCGAACCATCCACAGGGATATGGAAGCACTCAGTACAGCCGGTGTGCCGGTTGTGGCTAAACGGGGCGCGGGTGGAGGATGGCGTCTGCTGGAGGGTTACCGAACCAACCTGACTGGTCTGAAAGAGTCGGAATTGCGAGCTCTGCTGGTTTCTCCCTCTGAGCAATTGTTGAGTGATCTGGGTCTGACCCGTATTGCTGAAGACGCCAGAAACAAATTGCTGGTCGCTCTTCCGGCAGTGGATCGTGACGGTGTAAAAGAAGTCCGGCAACGCATCCATATCGACACAAGTACTTGGAGGCAGTCCAAAGAAAAGATGATTGCCTTTGAGAGCTTGCAAGCGGCCATATGGAAAGAGAAAAAGATTTGGATCCGTTATGATCGGGCGGATGGTCAAACAGTGGATCGTATGATCGAACCGCTTGGCTTGGTGGCAAAGGGAAGTGTCTGGTATCTGGTTGCCGCAGCGGAGGGGGATATACGAAATTACAGGGTTTCGCGGATTCGATCCGCCGAACTGACAGAGGAAAGATTCAACCGGCCGGATTCATTCGATCTGGCCGAATATTGGAAAATGTCAACCCAGGCCTTTCTGGAACGGTTGCCGAATTTTGAAGTCCGGGTGAAAGGGCACCCATCGATTTTACCGCGTCTGAAATTCACCCCTCGCTTCCTTCGTATCCTGGAGATCGGTTCGCCGGCCCCCGACGGATGGATCCCAATCACCCTCTCCTTCGACACGGAACAAGAAGCAGCCGAAACGATCCTTGGATTTGGTGACCGGATGACCGTGCTGGAACCTGTATCCCTTCAACACCGGGTGATTGCAATGGCCAAAGCCCTCGTAAAACGATACGAAGAACCGGGAACACATCCTCCTGATTGACGAACCCGACCTCACCGGTCAAATAACGCTTCATTGATTCCATGCCTATTTTCTCAACCTCTGCCGATCACATCCCGTCGACTTCAACAAACGTAGGCTCGCAATATTGTGGCAGAGAAACACAGTACCTGATGCATGAAATCAAAAAAGGGGACTGCACTTCATTGGTACAGTCCCTCTTGTAATCTTATTTTTCAGCCCCTGTATAAACATGGATCGCATCTCTCAGGAATTCCGCCATGCCCGGTTGCTGATCGTAGTATGCTTTGAATCGCTCATCATCCACGTACATTTGAGCCAAGGCCGCATGTGCTTCCTGACTGTACTCGCTCCAGTAACAGGTGAGCCACTGCTTGTGCAAATCTGCCGCTTTTTGGGCAAGTTCACCGGCGGGATCACCGGTTTTGAAGGCTTCCACAAGGGTGGCCATCACTTGTTTTTCCAGATGGGTCACCTCTTCGTACTCCCCCTGGGTCATGTTTTTCAGTTTTTCATTGGATCGGCTGACGGAATCATCACCATACTTTTCACGGATTTCTTTTCCATATTTCCTCTCGTTCTCATCGATCATCCTTCGCTTAAATCCTTCAAACTTTTCCTCATCGGTCATACTTATTTTCCCCTCCATAAAGGCGATAGTTTTTTCCACATTGGCGATCAGCACATCCAACCGCTTTCTTTTGTGAATAAGTTGTTCACGATGATCCTTCAGAGCTTTCCTTTTGTCGAAGGAAGGATGGGTAATCATTTTTTTGATACGGTCCAGGCTGAGCCCCAATTCCCTGTAGAACAGAATTTGTTGCAGCAAGTCAACTTCCGCCTGGCCATAGATCCGGTATCCGGACGAATTCAATCTTGCCGGCTTCAAAATGCCAATCTCATCGTAATACCGGAGCGTGCGGGTACTGACCCCCGCCAACCGAGCCAGCCTTTGCACCGTATATTCCATCTGAATCACCTCCCGACAGCATCAGAATAAACCTTTACGTAACGTTAATGTCAATCCCCATAGTGAGTGGCCCCGATCACTGTTTTTACTGGGAATCAAGTGTTCCTTTATAGTAAAATCAAACAAGGGAGGAGGTGAGACGGGCATGATCTTTGACCCTGATGATGAAGTGAAAGTCGAACTGGAAGATGGAGAACTGGAAATCGAAATCGGTGATGTGGAAATTGAAATCGAAGACGGGAAACTGGAGATCGATATCGGAGACTTTGAAATCGAGATCGGGAAAGATGGAATCGGGATCGATATCGACTGAAACCGGATTCTTTTCATTCATCGGCAGCCTGTTACGGCTGCCGTTTATATTTGGAAATGTGAGATTTCTCCTGGATACCTCTTTTACCCATCCAGCAATTCCCGTGTTTCCGGGGAGGATTTTTCCTGTAGGATGATAGGGAATATACAATTAAGGAGGGGAGAAATGTGAGGAGCACGAAAGTGGTTGCAATCACAGCATGCCTGCTGATGATATTCTCCGTATTCGCATGGGGAACCACCCCTACTGCCAAAGCTGCCGAATACGTGGTGAAATCCGATGAGACCCTGTCCAGAATTGCTGAGAAATTGGGGGTCACCCTCGACGCTCTGGTGCAAGCAAATCCACAAGTTCAAAACCCAGACCGGATCCAAGTCGGACAAGTGCTGCATACTCCCTCCACTCAACCCAAACAAGAAACACTTACCGCATTTGAACAGGAAGTGGTCCGCTTGACCAATGCGGAACGGCAGAAAAAAGGCTTGAGCCCCCTGCAAGTGGATGCCGAGTTGACCAAAGTGGCCCGTCTGAAATCTGAAGATATGCGGGATAAAAACTATTTTTCACACCAATCCCCCACTTACGGATCTCCCTTTGATATGATGCGGAAATTTGACATCCACTTCAGTTATGCCGGAGAAAACATCGCTGTCGGCTACCCGACCCCTGAAAAAGTGGTTGAGGGTTGGATGAATAGCGAGGGACACCGCGCCAACATCTTGAATCCCCATTTCACCCACATCGGCGTCGGTGTTGCAAAGGGCGGATCCTACGGCGAATACGAAACGCAAATGTTTATAAAGAAATAACCCACAACCCAACCCGCAACTGTGTGCGGGTTGGGTTGTTCCGAAAGAGGCTGGATGGTACCACTTCCATCCGGACTCGGCTGAGACTGGCACCATGAAGATAAGGTGGATCCCACAGATATTTCATCGGATCTTCGATAACAGAACTTTGAGAAAGATCGCATGGGAGACGATCAATACCGACTCAATTTCGTATTCTGCGGTCGACCTGGACAAAAAGGAAACCGCCCGTTTCTCCACATCCAAAAAGCCCTCTCCGGTGACCGGCCGGTATCCTTCGGGATTCCTCCAAAACTGCTCAAACCGCTTCCGCTCCATTTGCCGGATCTCCGTCTGGGTTCGTCCTTCCCAATCGCCGAGATCCATCTCAAACAAACCATCATCTTCTCGGTTTACCCGTGTCAGGTAAGATAGATTTGATATCAGATCCCGGAAATGGCCACGAAATGTTCATCGTGGAAACATTTGCTTCTCTTCGGTTTTGAGGGGTAAACTGAATGGGGTTCCACCATTTAAGTTTTGAAAGGACGTTGCAAGATGAAAGGGCACGGCTTTAGAAAACGCGGATTGCTCCTGACTCTGTTACCGCTCTGTTTGTTTCTCACCGCTTGCACCGGGGAAGACACCAATCCCCCCCCTGAAACCAAGAAAGAACCTGCCTCCGCACAAATTCCTGACGCCTATTACACCAGTTGCGTCAACTGCCACGGCGACAATCTCCAGGGGGGATACGGTCCGTCACTGGAGAAGACGGGCCGCAAATACTCCAAGAAAGAGTTGGAATCCATTATTGAAAAAGGAATCGGCAAGATGCCCGCCCAACGTCAGGTCTCGAAAGAAGACCGGGAAGAGTTGGCGGAATGGTTATCACAGCTCCGGTAGAAAAGTAAACCGATGCCCCCCCTTTAGTAGCAAGGGGAGCATCGGTTTCTGACAATAAATGATATCCGTGGGAGCAAATTAAGCACAATAGGCACTTCCCGGTACGGCCTGTTCCAGAGAGGAAAGATCGCCCTGGACTCCCGTGTATGGACTGCTCAATAACGGAGCGCCTTCTCAGGGAGAGAACAATGGATTGGCTTCGGGAAATTGCAACAGACGAGGGAGTGCGATCTCCCCGGAAAATAAAGCCTGATCCACCGCGATCAACAGGACCAATCCGACGAGCAGACTGTAAGACCATGGTTTTTGCAACAACCACGGGGTGGGCTGAGGTGCTTTTTGTATCCGCCTGCGCCGTTCGATCACTTCCTCATGAATAAGTCGGATGATCATCATCATGGTGAACAAGTAGATGAGATGCATGAAGCCGATCGTATATATGGGTGCCTCCCCATGCACCATCACGCCCAGCATTGCCCCCATCATTCCGCCCATGATTCCCGCCAACATACCATCCAGAGAGGCCATCAGGTGTACAGGCCTTCCGGCGGAATACCCGGTTGCCATTCCCACCAGGACCGCATATACTGTCGGGGCAAACATTTCATTAAACAACACTCCGAGAACGGTTCCGATCAAGAGACTCCCCATCATGGCCACTCCCATGGCCAACATCATCGTCATCATACAAGTCAGATACTCCCGGTGACGATGAATCAACAATAAAGAATATCCGGTGAGAAAAATGACGGACAACATGGCGCTCGCGGCGACAAGCACATGGATTCCTCCTCTGGAAAAAGCGGTTCTTCCTTTTAATCCATGATCTGAGGCGTACGGTTATGCCTGGATTCATCATTTCCGTTCCCTCACAACAACAAAAGAGACCCGGTTTATGGGTCTCTTTTGTTGTCTTCTATAACAAGGCACGATTTTTAATATCGATGTATTGGTGGATTACAGAAGTGGCCAGCTGGCCGGGACGGACATCCAGCACCACTGTTCCCCGTCGTTTGAGGAGGTTCATGCGATCGGTTCGCTCTGCCTTCATCTCCTCCGCCACCGACTTTCGGAATACCTCTCCCACTTCCCGGGGCAACAGATTTCTCTCCCGGTCCAAAAGCGAGTCCTGGGTGGTCACCGTCATCACCAGATGCCGCCGCTGGAGCACTGCCAACTGCTCTGTCAATTCATCGGCAAAAGTCAAATTGCCCGCATCGGTGAACAACGCAACCAAAGCCCGCCGTTTCTGACGAAAGCTCAAAGTCTCCACCGCAATTCGGTAACCCGATTCCACAAATTCCGGCTCCAGATCGAAACAGGACTCCACCAACCGTTGCAATTGGGAGCGTCCCTTTCCGGGAGGAACCCAGCGCAGGATCCGATTGGAGAAGGCCAACAAGCTTACCCGGTCCCCCCGCTCCAATGCGATGGCTGCAAAAGCGAGAACCGCTTCCACCGCCCGATCCAACCGGGTCAACTCCCCGTCCTTCACTCCCATCACCCGGCCGCAATCGATCAGAATGGCCACATGTTGTCCCTGTTCAGGCTGATATACATTGGTAGCCAATTTTCCCCGGCGGGCGGTGGCCATCCAGTTAATCAGCCGGGGTTCGTCATCAGGGACATAATCCCGGATATGGGAGAAATCCGATCCTCTCCCCGGACTTTGCCGGACATGAGGCCCTTCCGTGGCCAATTGTTTTTTGTAAATCCCGCTCCGAACCCTCCTTACTTCTTTCAAACGGGGGTAAACCCGGATCTCGTCCCCGCCATCCGCAGATTGCTGTCGCATCCATAATCCCAGACGGCCACTGACCCGGGCATGGATCCGCTCAAACCGGTGGATTCCCCGGCGGTGGGGACGAATTGTATACTCCGCCCAGGCGCTCTTCCCCGGCGTCAGTGTGAGTTTCATCTCCCGCCGACTCACTTGAAACCCCTGGGGAAAATCGTCCCGCAGGATACACCGGACAGCGTAGGGTGCCTGATGGTGAACGGTAAGTTCCACCGGATTCTCCTCTCCGATTTCAAAAAAAGCGGGATGAGAACGTTTCAACTCCACCTTCCCGTATCGATGAAGTGAGATCATATCCACGACGGAGAGAATCAGTCCGATCAGCAAACAGATCAAAGGCGTCCAGCCTGTGGTATCCCATAGAAAAGCCACCAGGGAGACCCCGACCCCGACCCCCGTCCATCCCAGCAACCGGGGAGTCGGTACCCACGCATTATCGCGGAACCACAACCGTACTCGTGATCTCGTCAATGAGGTCATCAATGGTTAACTCCTCCAGTTCAACATCCGGATTGGGTACCACGCGGTGACGAAGTACCGGTTTTAGGACGGTTTTCACATCATCAGGAGTGACATAATCCCGCCCTTCCGCCGCGGCCATCGCCTTTCCCATACCGAGGAGGTTCAGTCCCGCCCGGGGACTGGCTCCCAGCATTACCCGCGGATGATGGCGGGTTGCCCGGATGATGCCGGTGATATATCGAAGGACCGACTCTTCCACCTGCACTCCTTCCAACACCTTCCGACAATCGAGGATCTCCTCCACGCTCACCTGGGGGGTGAGTCGAAACTCCCGGCGCTCCGTCATCCTGTGCTCCCGGAGCACAGCCATCTCCTCTTCCTCCCCGGGGTAATCCACCGTCAGCTTGATGGAAAACCGGTCCAACTGAGCCTCGGGCAGGGGATAAGTCCCTTCGTATTCGATCGGATTTTGAGTCGCCACCACAAAGAAAGGTTGCGGCAACCGTCTCCCCTCCCCATCCACCGTGACTTGTCCTTCCTCCATCGCCTCCAGGAGGGCGGCCTGAGTTTTGGGAGGTGTCCGGTTGATCTCATCCGCCAGGATGAGATGATGAAACAGAGGGCCTTGCTTAAATGTAAACCGGCCGGACTGGAGTTCAAACACCTTCGTTCCCGTCACGTCTGCCGGCATTAGATCGGGAGTGAACTGGATCCGGGCAAATGAAGCATCCACCACTTGTCCCAACGCCCTGACCATCAAAGTTTTTCCCAATCCCGGCACCCCTTCCACCAGGACATGCCCTCCCGTCAGCAAGGAACTCCAGAGAAGCCGAAGCGGCTCACGCTGGCCAACGACGACTTTTTCCAGATGACGGATCACCCTTTCGGAGATGTCTCCGATCCGTTGCGTGTCAATCCTCCCTTGGTTCTCCATGCTTCCATCTCCTCTCTGAGTTTTTGCACCTCCCGGCTCCACCAGATCAAGATGCGCCCTTTCGGCGATTCGGAAAGGTGATTCACCCCGCGGAACAGCGTTTGCAGTCGCCGGGCGAGATCCGTGCCCATCAGTTGTTCAGCCCGCTCAAACACTGCTTCCTCTGAAGCTTGCGGGGGCAGACCCAAGTGAATTTTCGTCTCCTTGATCAGGGCATTCACCTGGATATTCAGGGCTTCCCGACCCAGACCGGCCCGTTCATGAAGAGAAGCCATCGCCTGAATGTACTCGTCTCCGGTGCGTGTCACACGCACATTTTCCCATCGGGGGGAGGCAAATCGTTTTCCTTCGTGGTTCAACCACAGGATTAACCACAAGAAAAGCTGCAGGGCAAACCACCACATCATGGGTGTCAACAGATCCCCCAGGCCCGGCGACTCCTCTTCCATACCAGGGGTGACAAGTCCCTCCTGATGCACCGTCTCGTCAAACCAGACTTTCCCTTGCCCATTCCTCAGAGAGGCTAAGTAAAGAGCTAATGCCACATTATCCCCCTGATCGATGCTCCCGTTGGTGATCGGCTCCGCCTCCGGTATGTAAAAAACCTCCCCGTTCCCCATTTTTCGCATCCCCACCCTGGGAATCCCCTCGCGATCCATCCATGCATCGTCCAGATCAGAGGCGGAATCCAGCCTACCATCATAAATAAAATGGAGAGTTCGTATCTCAGTTCGCCATCCGTCGGAGACCCGGGGCATTTGAATATCGTGTTTCCCCTTATCTCCTTCATGGGCTTGTAACCCCAAACGGCCGGAGAGAATATCACCCGGTCTCGACCAAATCACCACTGTGTTTCCCTTCCGAATCCAGTTCCGCAAATTCTCAAAAACAGGCTCTGTCAATATCATCCCATTCGGCTCCACGATCCAGAGAACATTCCCTTCGGAATCCGGCAGACGTCTCCAGCTCGTCTCCCAACGGTCCACGGGGATACCCTGGTCATCCAACAACCGGTAGATCCCTCTCAATCCGTTTTCCGCCGAACTTCGGCTGGAATAAGGCGGATGGGAAGTGTTCAGCCAAACGGAAACAAACCATCCGGACCCGATCACGATCAGCAGGATCATCAAGCCGAGTGACCAAACTCTTACCCTGCCCTTCATTCACGGCTCCCCCTTTTTACCAAGGGAGCGGATAACTGACGAAATTCCCGATAGTCCCCTTCACCTGCCTGAAGCTGTCCATACCGAACCAAATCAAACCGAAGAATTAAAGCGGAAAAAAGGGATAACAGTCCCGAGCCGTTTTGCTCCACTTCCTGTCGGTATTCCCGGTTGGTTTTATGATCCCCGCGAGTCAGTACCTTTCGTTCTTCCAATGCCGCGAGCACTGCCTGAAACAAATACCGGATCCCTTCCCTATAATCTCCTTGCTCCGCTCTCAATTCCCCTTCCGCCCACCAGTGGTGAACTTCTTCACCTGAAGGCATGGATGCGGAACCCTCGTCTCCTTCCACGTGAGGGGTATAATACACTCCCCGTCGGAGCCGGAAAATGGTGAACAGGAGGATCAAAATGATCAGTACGGGAAGCAGCCATCCCCATCCCACGGGAATCGGTATGCCGAGCAGATCATCCAACCAATCTCTGAACATACGATCCCATGTATCGAACCACGTGTACAATCGGTTCTGCAGATCGACCAACCAGCCTCCGCGGGCACTCTTCTCTTCTTTTAATATTTCGGCAAGCTGTCGTTGCACTTCCCGGTATTCCGATGACATAGGCGGAAATCCCTCCTCCTGTCCATTCTTTCTATGGGGCGGACTCTTCCAACCGACTCGTTTCCCGGAATAGATCCAGCCCTTCCTTTCGCGCACGGCGTTCAAAATACACCAGAGTGGCCATGATCCAGATCGGTGCAGCCAGAAGTGCCGTCAAAACCGACATGAAAAAAGCCTGAACCAGATTAGCCATCCAGAACCACTCCAGCGGTAAGAACATCTCCGCGGGAATCATCAACAACAGCTGTGCCAAGGAAGGAAGCATATTAAATACGTAAAGAATCAAAGTGAGCAGGAACAACAGGCCGAACGTTCGCCAAAAAGACCACCGGGTCAACCCCCAACTTCTCTTCAAAGCTCCCCAATAAGCAATGTTTTCCTCCAGGATTACAGGTGCGGCCAGAAAAAAACGGATATTAAAAAAGACCAACAGCCCAAGGGAAACCAAAGAACCAGGAAACAGGAGCACAGAGGCCACCTGCCACCATCCCGCCCATCCGACCCACAGGCCGGGGACTAAAGGAACGATCGCCGCCACCATGATCAAAAGCCATTTTAACAGCATCGTCGCTAGTGTCCGCCCACCAAACCTGACGGCCAGTCGGAAGGCTTGTTTCACCGATACGGCAGCCTCTCTTCGGAGAAATCCCCGGGTGATTCCGACCACTGAAGCACCGGCCAGTGGACCCAAGAACCAGCGGGACAGAATATACAGCATCCCGGAGATCACCAGCGACATCCATTCTTCCGGATGGGAAGAGCTTAAGGGAGTATCATATGGGGCGAAATAAATTCCCCCCTGGCTGGATTCCAGCTGATAGATGGAAAAATACAAAAAAAAGGTACCCAAGCCGATAAACGTTCCACACACCATCCAAACAGATCGGAGGTTGGTTCGGAGGGTACGAAAAACTCCGTCCAGGACCTCAGTGAATTTCCAGGGACGGACGGTTCCAATCGGCGATGATTCCTCCGTCAAGTCATCTCCCCCTTGCATTGATTTACAGCAGGAAACCAGGCTCCGGACCGAGTGAGGTTGGGGGTCGGATCATCTCCCGAGGATCCGACCCAGTTGTTTTTCATCTAGACGGTGCACCACCGCAGTCAGAAACCGCTTCGCATGAGCAATATCCCCTCGATCCACGATGGCAGCATGTGAATGAATATAGCGAGCACAGATGCCCACTGCGGCGGAAGGAACCCCTGTACCGGTTTTATGGACTGCTCCGGCATCGGTTCCTCCCTGGGAGACAAAGAATTGATAGGGAATACCCTCCTCTTCTGCCGTCTCCACCAAAAAGCGACGCATCCCGGAAAGAGGTATCATCGACCGATCAAACAATCGGATCACCACCCCTTTTCCCACTTCACCGAAACCGTTCTTCACCCCGGGAGTATCCCCCGCCGGTCCCACATCCACTGCAAAGAAAACATCGGGTTTCACCCTTTGGGCCGCCGTCACCGCTCCTCGGAGACCCACCTCTTCCTGTACAGTCGCTCCGGCATAAACTGTGTTGGGATGAGCGTGATCTTGCAAATCTTCCAAGAGCTCCAGAGACAGGGCACAGCCGAAACGGTTATCCACCGCCTTGGTCATGAGTCGGTTGCCACCTTCCAGCTCCACCACCGGACAGACCGGAACGATGGCGTCCCCTGGATGAATCCCCCACTCCTCCACCTGCTCCCGATGCTCTGCACCGATATCGATAAACATCTCGGTCACATCCACCGGCTTCTTTCTTCTTTCCTCATTTAACAGATGCGGCGGCACCGATCCGATCACTCCCGGAATCCGTCTCCTCTCACGGGTAATCACCTCCACCCGCTGGGCCAGCATCACCTGCCCCCACCATCCTCCCAGGGTTTGAAATTTGAGAAATCCCTTGTCCGTGATTCGAGTCACCATAAACCCCACCTCATCCATGTGACCCGCCACCATCACCCGGGGGCTCTCCGACTGTCCCCGTTGAACTCCAAACAGGCTGCCCAGCCGATCTTCAACCGTCTCATCCGTCAATCGGCCGATCTCCCGTTGCAGATATTCCCGCACTTGTCCTTCAGCTCCCGGAACCCCGGGCAGCTGTGTCAACTCTCCGAACCGCTTCCAATCCATTCCGCAACACTCCATTACGTTGATATGTATCCCTTGGAACCCAGTTTCTGCTCAGAACCCCGGGCTTTCTTCCATTCCCGGTACCGGCGGTGAACCGTCGCCCGGGAGACATCATAACCGAATCCTTGCAGTGTGGCCGCTACCTCCTCAAAGGTCAGCTTCTTCTCCTTCAATGCCACGATTTCATCCACAGGGACATCCTTCCGGGATCGGCCACCCTGTCCCTTGTTTTTCAGGATGATACCCTTCCCGAATCGCTCGGCGCATCCCCCGGAAAATATTTTGTCTCATCCATTTTCGTTGCAACTCGTCCACCCGGGCCATGATTTCCAAAACTGTCGATTCACCCGCCTTCAATTCCAGCTCACCACCGGACTGAAGACTGTAAATCTTGCAACCGGCACGGGTTAGCTGGTGAATGATCGCCAGCTTGGCATCTCCCTTTCCCAGACGGGTGTCATCTTGATCAACACCGCCCTCACCCGTTTCCCCCTGATAGTGTCCAACAGGCGGTAGAGACCGTCACGATCCAGATCAAAGCCACTGTGTAGTTCTGTGATCGTTTCCACCACTTCCACACCCAGCTCGTCAGCCCAGAGAGTCAACGCTTCCACTTGCCTGTCCAGACTGCTCTCCTGTTCCGTCCTCCGGGTGGAGACCCTGGCATACAAAATTCCTTTCAAGGCTTCTCCCTCCTTTCCACCCTTGCAAGACGCCTTTTCATTCTGTAATGTTTTGAATGAAGGAGTGATGTAAGTGATT
Source organism: Kroppenstedtia guangzhouensis (assembly GCF_014637345.1). GTDB lineage: Bacteria > Bacillota > Bacilli > Thermoactinomycetales > DSM-45169 > Kroppenstedtia > Kroppenstedtia guangzhouensis. The sequence goes on along the minus strand of NZ_BMEX01000001.1, from coordinate 477,794 downwards.
ACCGACCAATTGATTCAACGAATCAATGAACTGGCTCGAAAACAGAAAGCAGAGGGTCTCACTCCCGAAGAGAAAGATGAGCAGCAACAACTCAGGAAAAAATATCTTCAAGGGATTCGCTGTGCCGTGAAAGACCAGTTGGACCGGGTTCGCTTTGTGGATGACCCTTCTTGATAGCGTCCCTTTTATTATAAACAAGAGAGACAAGGAACGAAATAATAAAGCCCTCGCCGGGTGATCTCATCCCCTTTGAGTATACAGTAAGGGACTTGCTTTTTACTGTATACTCAAAGGGGATTTTTCCGTGAGATGGGTGGTTTGACGAGTTGCCGGAAAGGATCAGGTTTCATATCGTGTGCTACAGAACAGAAAATCGGCCCCGATCTCTGGGACAACATTATGAAAAGGCTATTACAGAAAGTTTATATTGCAAACCGGTTATTGATAAAAATAAGTCGGTATATTATTGTAAAATAAACAAACAAAAGATTCCCATTGGGGGGATTCTTACGTGTTGCCATACAAAGAGCTCGCCCGTGTGGACAAACTTGTTCACGAACCGGCCCGGCTTGCAATTCTGAGCGCTCTGTCCGCATGCACCCTGGCCGAGTTCTTGTTTCTCCAGGAACTGACCGGATTGACCAAGGGGAACCTCTCCAGTCATCTATCCAAGTTGGAAAATGCGAACCTGGTGGCCATCGACAAATACTTTGTCAGAAAAAAGATCCCGCAAACCACCATCCGAATCACTGAAGAAGGACGTGCCGCTGTCCAAAATCACTGGAAACACCTGGAGTCGATCCATCGGACGATTCGACAGCAGGGAGCTCTTAAAGACCGCACCTCACTGAATCAGTTGTCCATCTCCGATCCCAAATCTCCTTTGAGCAAAAACGGGTAAAAGGAGACTTGACTTGATCCGTTTTTTTTCGTACGATGATTTTGTTCAATTACATACCGTCTTTTTTTCCTGATAAAGGGGAGTAGCTTTCACAACAAAGTCGTCATTACGGGATGGACGATCCCCGGCTTTGTTGGCAGCGCCCGGCGTTGTTGGTGAGACCTTTACCACTTGTTTGTGGTGAAGGTCTTTTTATATTTCAAAAAGCGAGGTTGGATCACATGAACGACATCTTTTCATTGGATTTTTTTCAAGCACTGATCTCCATTATCATCATCGATTTGGTCCTGGCCGGGGACAATGCCATCGTGATTGGCTTAGCTGCCCGAAACCTCAAGAAGGAGCATCAGAAGAAAGTAATTCTAGGCGGAACCGTCGGAGCCATCATCATCCGGGCCGCAGCTACATTGGCAGTGGTTTGGTTGTTGAAGATTCCAGGCCTGCTGTTGATTGGTGGACTGATTCTGATCTGGATCGCCTTTAAACTTCTGATTGAAGAAAAAGGACAGGAAGATGTAAAAGCCAGCGACCATGTATGGGGGGCCATCGGAACCATCATCATCGCAGATGCAGTCATGGGCTTGGACAATGTGTTGGCCGTTGCTGGCGCCGCACACAGCAACCCGCTGCTCGTCATTCTCGGCCTGTTGATCAGTATTCCGATCGTCGTATGGGGCAGCACTCTCATCCTGAAATGGATTGAACGTTATCCTCTCATTATCTATTTCGGCTCCGGGGTATTGGCCTGGACCGCCTCTAAAATGATCGTGGATGAGCCTTTTTTGAAGGACTTTTTCAATGAACAACCTTTTTTGAAATGGACCTTGATTTCAGTTATCGTTGTTGGGGTGATCACTCTCGGACGTTTCGCCAAAAAGAAAGCGGCCCACCATTGACTGCAGCGAGAATCTTCGATCTTATCGGAAGAGTGAATTGAAGATATTACCTGTTCATCCACCCGGATCCTCAAGAGCTTTCTTCCGATCCCTGCGGGGAGCCTTCCCCCGCCGGATTTAGACAAGGTACTTTCACATACTATATGGAGTGCCTTCCTCATGGGCTCGATGAACAGTACCAAAATACATCCCCGAAGGAGAGATCCCTGTGAACCCCGTGCCAACGGAACGTTCCCGTACCATAAAAACCTCCCTGGTGTTGCCGCCAGATACCAACCACCTGGGTACGATCTTCGGAGGGACTGTTTTGGCTTATCTCGATGAAGTGGCCGCCATCGCAGCCATGCGCCACTCCGGAGAGGCAGTGGTGACTGCTTCCTTTGATTCCGTTGATTTCTTGACTCCGGTAAAGGAAGGAGACATTATGATCGTGGAGGCTTTTGTCACCTGGACCGGGCGCACTTCGATGGAGGTGTATGCCAAGGTGAGCTCAGAGAAATTCCCCAAAGGAGAAAGGAGATTGACAGCCACCTCTTTTATCACCATGGTAGCCGTGGATGAACACGGAAAGCCGAAGCCGGTCCCTCCCGTCCAACCCCAAACGGAAGAAGAAAAACAACTCTTTGAAACCGCCCCTGAGAGGCAGAAACTGCGAAAACAGAGAAAACGACCCTAACAACGAATGAGAGCCGGGATGCCGGCTCTCATTTCATAAGAGGGGAATGACCGCGCCATCCTCCCCAATGATCAACTCTTACGTATTGAAGAAGGACAGGGAGTGGTTCAAATGGGGGATCAGGAAGATCGATTGGATCTTGAAGCAGAGATTTATGATGATGCCATCATGGTACCTGCCGGCACATGGCACAATTTAACCAATACAGGGGATATGAGTCGGGTGATAGTACACCCCCGGCTGTTCAGTGGAGGGGACTGAAACTTTACACAATTTATGCGCCACCTGAGCATCCTTTCGGTACTGTTCATAAAACGAAAGCAGACGAAGGGCAACGAGGTCTGAGATACAAGCTTCAGTAGACTTTCCCCAATATGGGCATCCTGTCCGTGCCGCGTGACCCTGCTCCCGAATAGGATGTTTACGAGCATCCATCCCTCGTGATGGCGAAAGAGGAGGCGGTACTAACGAAATCCGTCACCCTGAATCAATGTGTCCAAATTATCGGTGGAACCTTGATCCGCGGGGATGGGAGTCGAATCATCCGCGGGGCCAATCTGGGCAAACCCCGGAGACTGGCAAAAAGTCAGATCTATTTTTACTCCAAATCCCGTTCATGGGATAAACAACTTGCCGGCCTGCAGTCGACTCCTCCCGCGGCAGTGGTTCTTCACGAAGGCCTCTCCCTGTCTTCCATCCCGAAATCCATTGCCATCGTTCGGGTTCCAAATGTGAACCAAGCCATTTGGCGTTTGGCCAGCTGGAATTGGAGACAGATCCGTCCCCGGGTGGCTGCCGTCACCGGGAGTGCCGGCAAATCCACCACCACCTCCATGGTCACCTCCATTCTCAAACGTTCGAGGAGAGTCATTCATACCCAAGGAAATCTCAATACATTTACCTATCTTCCATCATATCTGCTGAGATTGTCCCCCGGTGATGAAATACTCGTGCTGGAGATGGGAATGAAATCCTTTAATAATATTGCCCGTCAATGCCGGGTCGTTCGCCCGGAAGTGGGAGTAGTGACCAATGTGGGGGAAGCCCATGCGGGCCATCTCGGGGGTGTCCATCGTGTGGTGAAGGCAAAACAGGAACTGATCGATGGTCTCCGCCCAGGTGCAACCCTGTATCTCAATGCTGACTGTCTCCGTTCCAGGCAACTCTCCACGCGTCGGTTCCGAGGATCTGTTTTTACCTTCGGTATTCGAAACACCGCCGACATCCAGGGAGCTAACATCCAATATAGGACAAACGGAATGTCCTTTGATGTGATGACCGAGGGAAAAAGGGGCAGATTTTTCATTCCGACCTGGGGAGACCACAATATCTTAAACGCCTTGGCCGCCATTGGTATCGCAAGGGCTTTGGGCATCAGTTTTCACCAGATCCGGGAAGGCCTCGCCAAGGTGAAACTTCCCCGAATGCGCCTCCAAAAAATCCGGGGTATCCACGGTCGCACACTGATCAATGACGCATGGAACGCCAATCCCTCCGCCATGAAAGCGGGACTCTCCGTGTTGAGACATCTGTCCTCCAAACGCCCCGGCATCGCCGTCTTGGGGGATATGATGGAATTAGGAGGATATACCCGTGCCGGACACCGCGATGTGGGCAGGTTTGCTGCCCGAATGAATCCGCACCAACTGATCACATACGGACAAAAAGCCCAAGACATCGGGCGAACAGCCATTGCCGCCGGCATGAACCCACAACGTGTCCACCATTTTTCCAGCAGGGGGGCCCTGATTCGACACTTACACAGTACACCCGCCGGTTCTGTGATCTATTTCAAAGCATCCCGAAAACAAAAATTTGAGAAAATCGTCAATTCCCTCACACGCGGATAACTTGCCGCGTGCATTTTCTATTTGCATATTGCATACTTCAAAAAAACGCCTCCCCGTAATCAGGTCGGCGTTCCCCACAACATTCGGTTGTGAACTTGCTGTAAATGTTTGACGGAGTCATCCCAGGAGAAAAGGGATATTGCGCGTCTCCTTCCCTTTTCTCCCATTCGCTTCATCTCCTTTGGATGATTGAAGAGATGAAGGCAGACATCAGCCAACGATCCGCCTTTTAATTCCGTTTGGGAGAGAAGGATGCCCGTTTCCCCGTCCGCCACTACCTCGGGGATGCCTCCGGTCCGAACAGAGATCAAAGGAAGTCCGCAGGCCATCCCTTCCAGATTCACCAGACCGAAGGATTCCCGTTCCACAGACGGAGTTACCAACAGATCTGAAGCCTGGTAATATCCCGGCATCCTCTCATGGGCTGCAAAGGGAATCCAAGTGACTGATTGAGAGATCGGTTGGATCTCCTTTCTCAGCTTTCGAACAAATGCGGTCTCCACCGATCGGCCGTAACGGCTGCTGCCGATCATTAGAAGATGGAGATCCGGATCATCTTGCAACATTCTCCGGAAATCCCTCACCAGAAAGTGAACCCCTTTTTGCGGGATTACCCGACCCGCAAAAAGAATCACTTTTTTATTCGTCAAATCCAGCTCTGCCCGAATTCGATCCCGGTTTTTCGACTCCTTTGCGGGGCAAAAGCGGTTCGGATCCACGCCGGGACGATGGATCCACACCTTTCCCCTGCATTCGGGAAACATGCTTTCCATAGCACTTTTCAGATATTGGCTGTTTACCAAAAATCCATCGGCAAAACGGAAGTGAAGACGCAAGTGAGAACGGGAGAGACTCCAGAACGAGCGGTCGGAATGAAGGGATAGCAGAATTCTCGCATGGGGACAAGCCATTCGAACCTCTGGAAGGAATCCGGGACGGTTCTCCACCTGTATGAGATCGGGGCGAAGACGACGGAGCTCCGACAAACTTTTATTCAGATAGCTTCGGCGATTCGGGGTGTCAACCTCCAGTGAGTGCGCACGGTTCAAACCGTTCCCTCCGCGGCACAATACGTGGATTTCCCGATCAAAAGCCATTCGCTCCGACACCTCTCGCACGGATGTTTCCACAGAGCCGCTCACTTTTCCCGACAAAGCCAATGTTCCTGGAGTTAAAAAAAGAGTGACCGGCTGCTCCATCCGTCTCCTTTTCTCTTCCCGAACCAGATACCCTGCATATTCCATCGGACGCCGGAAGGTCTGCTCCCACATCTCCCTCTCTCCCGCTTGGAGGAAAGTGATTCGGAGGTCCCGTCCATTGGCTTCAATCAACCAAACCTTTCCAAAACGGTCCACTCCAATATCCAAACCCAAGTCGGCCAAGCCGGGAATCCGGTTGCCCAAGGTCCTCGCCGTCAGCAAGGACACCTCCTCGACGGAAGAAAGGATGAGGCTTGGAGAAAATCCAGCTTCACTGAGAAGCGACTTTATGGGGCGGGAACATCCACCCACTGCCACATTGGTTGCCACCGCTTTGGGAGTGCCCACCTTGGCCACCATGCCGCTGATAGACCATTCACCGTCCCCACTTTTCTGAACCGAGACCCGGATATCTACCGGTCGCTCCTTCTCCAGTCGGAGCAGATCCAACCCCTGTTGGACGAGATAAGGCCTTCCCGTCTGTAATACCTGATTCACAGCCTCCTCCGGTGAGACCACCTTATCTTCCACGATGGGGGAGCCCATTTTCACACTTCCCTCTTCCAACTGCTCCAGTCTGAATATTCCTTTCGCCAGACTGCTGTCACAGGGTTTCAGATAGATTTGGGGATACTTTTGCAATAAGGAGACGACCGTATCGGGAGAAACCCGATCGGTTTCCGGCACATGCTCTTTCAATCGGGGCGTCCCACAAAGCAGAGCGTACACCTTCCACTTATCGAGACGGTTGTCCTGGTTGAACAACCGAACCCATCCTCTTTCCTGAACCTCCTTCAATGCGGAAGGAAGCTGAGGTGGCTTGATTCGGTTATGAATCACAGACGGAATAGGGAGGACCACCCGACGGTAATTACCGGATGCAGATCGCACCACACCCTTCACCTGCCAAGATTGGGGCGATAACCCTTCCGGACTGAAGAAAATCGGCCTCAGGCCGATCTGTCGCGCGAAACAATCGTATAATTCGATGGATTCATAGGACAGTCGGCCTTTCATGATTTTTCCCAAAGTTCCTCTGCTGAGCAAAACCCCTACATCCACAGACATTCCACTCTCCCCCTTTCTGTTTCAATGTATGCAGTGAGATAAACTGCAACGATGTTGAATGCCCTGATGATAGAAAAATAGACGGAAGCCGCGAAGCCACCGTCAAGACCCTTGTTTCACCCAGTTGTACAATGAAAATTCCTCTGATCTTTCTCCTTTTCTCCGGATGGGATCCGATTGATACAAGATGCCGGACTGTCGGAACTTGCGGGAGTATTCCACTGCCTCTTCAGGTGTCTGAATCCCGTTTCTTTGCCATTCAAGCAGGATCCGGTCGATATAGCGACAACTCAGTTTCCCACAGAACACCGCCTCCCTGAGAGCGGCGACAATCAGGACCTCGGGATGACCATCCTCATCCAGCCATTGAGTCAGTGTCTCACATTCCATCGGAGAAAGAGGGCGACCAAATTCCCGTTCAAAAAGCTGGAACAAGTTATCATAAGCCTCTTCCACTGTATCATCCGGTTTGATCGACTCCCGATCCAGATAGGATGCCGCCAACTGTTGCAACAAAGGAGCACTGGAGTATTGTTCAGAACGGAGCCCTCCGTCGTCCAGCGTCTCCTCGATCGAAAGAAACCCTTTTCTGACCAGCACCTGTAACCACTGTATAATTCGATCCCCTTTGACACTCATCCGCTCCTCCAACTGACTGATCGTGGGAAAAGTAATACCTTCCTTTTCATTGAACAAGAGAATATGTAATAGGAGCATCACTTGTCCTTCATTCAGCCCCAAACGTTTATACTCTGTGAACAGCAAGACCGGAAAGGAGATGGATCCTTGTTGCAGGACATCAACCAAAGCAGAATGCGGCGAGATCTTTCGGTCCATCCTCTTCACCTCACCCTCTACTATAGCAACTGCAAAAATGGAAAAACAGACTTGAAAACAAAAAGAGCACCGGTTATATACCGATGCCCCTTTGAGGGAGTACCCTCCTGTGCTTCACGGATACAGTCGGTTCAACATCCGGGGGAAAGGGATCGTCTCCCGGACGTGATCCAAACCGCAAATCCAGGCTACCGTCCGTTCTAGACCCAATCCAAATCCGGAATGGGGAACAGTCCCGTATTTCCTGAGATCCATATACCAAGCATAATCTTCCCGGGAGAGTTGATATTGTTGGAACCGCTCATCCAACAGGGTCGGATCATCGATGCGCTGACTCCCGCCGATGATCTCCCCGTACCCTTCCGGGGCAATCAGATCCGCACAGAGGACCACTTCGGGGCGGGAAGGGTCCGGTTTCATATAGAAAGCTTTAATCTCCGTCGGATAGTGTGTGATAAAAACCGGTCGGTCAAAACTTTCCGCGATCTTCGTCTCATGGGGGGCACCAAAATCCTCTCCCCAGGTGAATTCCATCCCCTCACGGTTCAAAAGTTCCACCGCTTCATCATAGGTGATACGGGGGAATGGTCCCTGCACCTTCTCCAGGGATGAAGTATCCCTGCCGAGAATCTCCAACTCTTCCCGACAATTTTCCAAGACATACCGAACCAGATGGGTCAGCATGTTTTCCTGAATCACCAGATTCTCCTCATGATCCACAAAAGCCATCTCCGGTTCGATCATCCAGAACTCGATCAGATGGCGCCGGGTTTTCGACTTTTCCGCGCGGAAAGTGGGCCCAAAGGAATAAACCCTGCCCAGGGCCATCGCCGCCGCCTCCATATATAGCTGCCCGCTCTGGGTAAGGAAGGCGTCTTCATCAAAATATTTGGTGTGAAAGAGGTTCGTCGTTCCTTCACAGGAAGACGGAGTCAGCACTGGCGGATCCACCAGGGTGAAGCCCTGTCCATCCAGCCAGTTCCGAACCGCCTGAACGATCTTGGCCCGAATGCGAAGAATCGCCCGCTGCCGTGGTGAACGGATCCACAGATGACGATGATCCATTAAAAATTCCACTCCGTGCTCCTTCAGCGCGATCGGATACTCCTGTGCCTGCTGGATCACCTCAATAGAGATCACATCCATCTCATAACCGCTGGGGGCCCGCTCATCGGCACGAATCGTCCCTTCCACATAAAGGGAACTCTCTTGAGTCAGCTCCACCGCTGATTCCCAGACTTCGAGAGAGACCTTGCTTTTTACCAATACACCCTGAATAAACCCCGTTCCATCCCGGAGTTGCAAAAATTGGATTTTCCCACTGGATCGTTTATTGTAAAGCCATGCGCCCAGACGGACCCGTTCCCCGATATGGGCGGAAACATTACTTATAGTGGTAAGCACGTTCAAACCTCCATCCCGATTTTGACCAGTCCATTATACCCTTGGCCCCAAATAGGAGTCAACGCGTCGAAAAGGTCCGTCCAGTACACTGAAAGACGGAAATGGACATGATTGTTTTCCATTCCAACCCTTTTCCTTTCTCACAGCAACTTTCTTTTCCGATCAATAGAGAATCTATATCAATGACGGTGTCATTCTTTACCGATCTCGCCGGATAAAGCCCCGAGCACCCTGTTCAACTGCGACAAGTTTACTGCCTGCCCACCCAGATCCATAAATATTGGAACAGGCATTGAAACGCCGAAAGATATATCACCCACATCAAATCCCTTGCGCTTCCCTGTCACCATTTGATTAATTCTTCGGCTTAAAAAGCCAGTTGTTTTTTGTGTTAAGTTTGTCATGCAAACTGATCTGTATTAATTCCATTCAAACCCTCTAAACAGGGTTCTTATCCCTTCGTGAAGTGAATTATTCGATATAATGGACGTTTTTCACCCCGATTTCCCCTCCTGCCGTAATTCTCGAATATCCTCAGTACCTGCACGTTGCCGATACTACTTGGTCATTTTGGGAGGGACCTTAAGAATAAACGGAGACTGACTTACCCCGTAAAAAAACAGCCACTTCGACATCGGAAGTGGCTGAGCCTCTTGGAAAGTCAACAGAGAGGACTGTTCCTGACTGAAAAAGTGATCCACTTTCGGATTTGGTTTGTAAAGCAAACGGATCTGTAAATATAAAAGGCCTAAAAATAATCAAAGCCTGTTTTCCAAGACTTATCAAAACCTTTTTGCTGCCTGAATCGCTTGTTGAATCCCTTCCTCAATTATTTTTTCCTTCTGATCGGGAAATTGATTGTGTCCCTCCACAATCACTGTTGTAATATCCGTGATTCCGAACAACTGCAAGTTTTTCAAGACAAAGTTGACCGCCATTTCAGAGGCGGCTGCCTCTCCTTCGGAATAGATACCGCCTCTGGCATTTAACAAGGCCACTTTTTTATCGGGTACCAGGCCGATGGGACCTTCCGGGGTATAACGGAAGGTCTTGCCTGCACGGTTCAGATAATCGATGTAGGTGTGAAGCACAGCGGGCACAGTCAGATTCCAAAGGGGAAATGCCATTACCACTTTGTCCGCCGCCAAAAACTGATCCAAATGATGATCGACAATATCCATGACTTCCTTTTCTTGCGAAGTCAGCTCCATTCCCCGACCGGATTTGAAAATTCCATTGATCATGCCGGCATCCATATAGGGTAACTGTGCTCTATACAGATCCAGCTCCACCACCTCATCCTCAGGGTGGGATTCTTGATAACTTTTCAAGAAGGCCTCATACAACTGTACAGTCACCGATTGATCCGTGGGACGATTGTTTGCTTTAACAAATAGTGTTGTGATCATTTATCCATTCCCTCCCATGACGAAAATCAGGATCGATACCAGTATTTGATCCCTGTTTTTATTCTACCGGAAAAAAGAGATTCTCGCCTCCGCACCGGGTCCCACTCTTCCCTGGGGAAATCGTTCCGGTCGGTTCTGAGGCTAAAGTCCGGGATCGATAGGGCCATCCATTTAGTTTGTGAGGCAAACTGATATGCTTATTGACATCGGCTTTTCCCTTTGACACCGTCAACTCCGATTTCCTCCCGGCCTCTATCAAGTCATCGAGATGAAGTAAAACGCCCCCCCGCTTTTTACAGCCGGGAGGCGGCTGGCGTCACCCACCATCAATATAAAGAAAGGTATTGTTCCCGCTCCCAGGGATGCACTTGGGTTCGAAACATATCCCATTCGATCTCTTTGGCTTCGATGAAGTTGCGGAGAGCGTGCTCTCCCAACGCCTCACAGATCACCGGATCTTTTTTCAGTTCCTCCAGGGCCTCTTTCAATGTGATGGGGAGGCTTTCGATTCCTTCTCTCTCCAGCTCTTCCTCATCCATCACATAAATGTTGCGATCTGTTTCCCGGGGCAACTCCAGTCGATTCTTGATCCCGTCCAGTCCCGCTTTCAGCATGACCGCCAGAGCCAGATACGGATTGGCCGACGGATCGGGACTGCGCACCTCCAGCCGGGTGGATAACCCCCGGGAAGCCGGGATGCGGACCAAGGGGCTGCGGTTGGTCGGGGACCAGGCCACATAGCAGGGAGCTTCATACCCCGGAACCAGGCGCTTGTATGAATTGACCAGCGGATTGGTGATCGCCGTGAACCCTTTGGCGTGTTTTAAGATCCCAGCCAAAAAATAACGGGCGGTTTGGGAGAGACCCAGCTCATCGGATGCGTCATAGAAAGTGTTCTCCGTCCCCCGGAACAGGGACAGGTGGATATGCATCCCCGATCCGCTCACCCCGTACAGCGGCTTCGGCATGAAAGTGGCGTGAAGCCCGTAGCGACGGGCGATGTTCTTCACCACCAACTCAAAGACCTGGATATTGTCCGCCGCGGTGACCGCATCGGTGTATTTAAAATCGATCTCGTGCTGACCGGGAGCCACTTCATGGTGGGAAGCTTCAATCTCAAAACCCAGCTTGTCCAGAGTGATCACGATGTCCCGGCGGCAATTCTCCCCCAGGTCCATGGGAGCCAGATCAAAGTAGCCACCCTTGTCGTTTAAGTCCATCGTCGGTTCTCCCTTGGCATCCGTTTTAAACAGAAAAAATTCCGGCTCCGGACCGACGTTCAATGCGCTGAATCCCATTGCTTCCGCTTCTTTCAGCACCTTCTTCAGAATGCCCCGGGGATCCCCCGCAAAGGGTTTGCCGTCGGGAGTATATACATCACAGATCAATCCGGCCACCCGGGAATTCTCCGTCCCGCCCCAGGGGTAGATCACCCAGGAATTCAAATCCGGATACAGATACATATCCGACTCCTCAATCCGGACAAACCCCTCGATAGTGGAACCGTCGAACATCATTTTGTTGTCCAATGCTTTTTCCAGTTGGGACTTGGGGATCTCCACATTTTTGATCGTTCCCAGCAGATCAGTGAATTGGAGCCGGATAAACTCTACATTGTTTTCTTCGACGGATCGCAGAATATCTTCTCTTGTAAAACGTTTCGGCATGGAGGCTACTCCCTTCGGATTTTGAAATCAATGGAAGAAACGGGACAACTCGCCCCGGATCAGGTGACTCTGATTCGGACGGGAACTCAGTTCTTGGAGCTGGCGCTTCATCAGTTTATACACTTCCGCCTTGGAGAGGTCGGGCTTAATCGGCCCCAACGGTCTCATCGGCTGAGAGGTTTGTTTCTGCTCTCGCAGCACTTCCTTCACACCGGCGATGTTAACCCCTTTTTCCATCAAAGACTTGATTCTTAAGAGGAGATCCACATCATTGAACGAGAACAACCGTTGCCTCCCCTGGGTCCGGGCCGGATGGATCAGCCCCTGCTGTTCATAATAGCGAATCTGCCGGGGAGTCAGCTCCGTAAGCTGCGTCACCGTCCCCATGGGGAACAAGGGCAGGTTCCGACGAAAATCATCGCCCATCCCTCATGCCTCCTCAGCAAAAATCACGTTTCCATTTTAAGGTTGCCTTATAAAACTGTCAAGGGATGTCAAGTTATCTGACATAAACATACGAATCGACAGAGTTGGTCACAACTCCGATCCCATCCGATATTTCCACAAAAAAGCACCCTGAAAAGGGTGCGATCGAATCCCATCTACATCGCCAAAATCAAAAACCAGATCAACAATCCCGCCATCAACAGTCCTTTGATAAACAAGCCTCCGAGAAAACCCACCAATGTACCATAACCGGCCCGTAGTGCTTGTTCCCAATCCTTTTTCAGAATCCACTCCAGCAAGAAGACCGCCACCAAGGGACCAACCAAGATGCCGATGGGGCCGAAGGCCACACCAACCAAGGCACCGAGAATCGCTGCCGGTATGGACCATTTGGAGCCGCCGTAGCTTCGGGCTGCAATTCCCCCCGCCACATAGTCGACCACCACCACCACCAGGGTGATCAAAACCGCCCCCACCCAAAAAGAAATCGGAAGTGTATCAGAGTTGATCAGAAACTGATAAACCAAAAAACCAGCAAACAACAGAGGTGCGTCTGGCAAAACAGGAAGAATCAGTCCAACAAAGCCCAGGACAAACAACAACACTGTCAGGATCCACCAAACAATCTCCATTATCCTTCTCCCTCCGGTGATTCCGAGGATCCGGACGGGAAGAGATGGCTATGCTCCAGCATCCGATCCAGCGCCGTCAAGATCCCGATCTTCACATGAGAATAGGTAAGTCCTCCCTGCATATAGGCCAGATAGGGCGGCCGCAGGGGACCGTCCGCCGACAATTCAATACTGGCTCCCTGGACGAAGGTTCCCGCCGCCATGATCACTGGATCTTCATAACCCGGCATCGGGGAAGGCTCCGGCCTTACATGGGCATCCACCGGGGAGGCGGCCTGGATCCCTTGACAGAAAGCGATCAACAGATCCGGGTTCCCCAGGCGGATCTGTTGAATAATGTCTGTGCGGGGCTCCTCCCAACGGGGCGTCGATTCAAAGCCAGCGCTCTCCAACAACGCCGATGCGAAGACAGCTCCTTTTAAGGCTTCCCCCACCACATGGGGAGCCAGAAAAAAACCTTGATACAGATCCCGGGTATAACCATGAGTGGCTCCCCCCTCCGCGAGAATTCCCGGAGCCACCAAACGGGCAGCGGCGCGATCCACCCATTCCCGGCGGCCGGCGATATAACCACCGGATTTGGCCAAGCCCCCGCCCGGATTTTTGATGAGAGAGCCGGCGATCAGATCGGCACCCACATGGGTCGGTTCCTCCTCCTCCACAAACTCCCCGTAACAATTATCCACAAAGACGACGGCATGGGGACAGAGCTTCCGGATCTTTTGAATCATCTCCCCGATCTCCGCCACCGTGAACGATGCCCGGGGAGAATATCCCCGAGAGCGTTGAATCCCGATGCAACGGGTTCGGGGGCCGACAGCGGCTGTCACTGCCGGCCAATCGACCTTGTCATCAGAGGTGAGAGGAACCGCCCGGTAGCTGATTCCGTAGTCGGCCAGGGAGCCAGAGCCGTCCTTCTCCTTACCGATCACCTGGTCCAAAGTGTCGTAGGGCGCACCGGTAATATATATCAGCTCCTCCCCCGGACGGAGCACCCCGAACAGACAGGAGGCGATGGCATGGGTGCCGGAGACGATCTGAGGGCGGAACAAAGCCGTCTCTGCTCCGAAAATCCCTGCCACAATCCTCTCCAGGCTCTCCCGTCCCGCATCATCATAGCCGTAGCCCGTGGAGGAAGCCAGATGAACATCGCTCACCCCTTCCTCCCGATAGGCCTTTAAGAGCCGCCACTGATGGTGGTCCACCCGTTCTTCAATCTCCTTCAACTTGGGGGCGATCCGGAGTTCCGCCTCTTCTTTCCACAGTTTGAGCTTGGTTCCATGTTTAAAATTCTTGTACACCATCCACACACCATTTCTGTATTCTGATCCATCTCAAATATCCTTCCGGATCAAACTTTTCATCTCCGGTGACATCCGTTCATAGCGACGGAGTGGTAACCGGAACTCCATCTTCAGCGTCAAATCGGTCACCTCGGTATGAACGATCTCGGCCGCCCGGTAGAGATTGGAAATCATCTCCCCCCGGGATACCGGAATCTCTGCCGAGCCGTGTATCTGAACCGCGTTCAACACTTGGTCGATCTTCTCCTTCAATCGTTCCCGGTCGTCTGCATCATAAGCGGAGATTCGGATCGTTTCACCCTCTGCGGACAGGATCGCTCCAGCCTCCCGATCCGCTTTGTTAAAGACCGTCAACACGGGAACCTCACCAGCACCCAAATCGTCCAGAACCTGGTCCACCGCCTTCATTTGTTCCATCGCTTCAGGGTGGCTCCCATCCACCACATGGAGCAGAAGATCCGCCTCCCTCACTTGCTCCAACGTGGAACGAAAAGCAGCCACCAGATGGTGAGGGAGATTACGGATGAAACCGACAGTATCCGTCAACAACACTTTCTCCCCCGACGGCAGATCCAGAAACCGGGAGGTCGGATCCAGCGTGGCAAACAACCGATCTTCCTCCTTCACCCCGGCGCCGGTCAAGCGGTTGAGCAGCGTCGATTTTCCCGCATTGGTGTATCCGACGAGAGCCACTTGGATCATATCCATCTTCCGGCGGCGATGCTGGTGAAGCCGGCGGTGTTTGCGGACCCCCTCCAACTCCCGTTTCAGATCCCGGATGCGACGTCGGATATGGCGTCGATCCGTCTCCAGTTTCTTTTCCCCGGGACCGCGGGTTCCGATCCCCCCTCCCAAGCGGGACATCTCCCTGCCCCTACCGGCCAGCCTGGGCAGGGAATACTCCAGCTGGGCCAACTCCACTTGAAGACTTCCTTCCTTCGTTCGCGCACGCATGGCGAAGATATCCAAGATCAGCTGGGTTCGGTCCAACACCTTGCAGGGAATCCGGCGTTCCAGGTTGACCAACTGAACCGGGGACAACTCCCGGTCAAAGAGGATCAGGTCAATCCTTTCCTCTTCAACGGTTTGGGCCAATTCCTCCACCTTCCCCCGGCCGATCATCCATCCGGGATCCGGTGCATCCCGGTGTTGGATCACGGTGTCCACCACCGTGGCACCGGCCGTATGCGCCAGTCGCTCCAACTCTGTCAGGGAAGAGTGGATGGCAGCCGTCTCCCTCCCGCTGCCGCAACCCACCAACATCGCCCGCTCACTGCCATTCTCCGTCTCGATCTTCGCTCATCCTCCTTGGAACGTGAAACCATCTTGTAAGATGATTATACCATGACCGGAAAAAAGAAACCCGGCACTTCCTGCAGCCGGGAATTCAAGGAGCGAATCGAAAGGGGAGCTCTGTCTCTTTTTTTTTCGGAAAGGAAAGATCCTCCGACTGAAGCATCATCAGTTCATCCCGGGACACATAGCGACTGTCCAACAGACGCACTGCCTGATTGCGGATCGCTTGCTCCACCAGATTCCGCACATAACGTCCATTTCCAAAGGATTCTCCAGGAATGGCCACCACCTTTGCCAGATGGCGTTGCAATTTCTCCAACGCCGGCCCGGAAAAACGATACTGACGCTCCTCCACCATCCCCCGGGCAATCCGGACCAGTTCATCCACACTGAAATCGGGAAAACGAAGGTGGATCGGAAAGCGGGAGGGAAGACCCGGATTGGACCGCAAAAACCGTTTCATCTCACCGGGATAACCGGCCAGAATCAACACAAAATCGTTCTTATGATCTTCCATCGATTTGACCAGGGTGTCAATCGCCTCTTTACCGAAATCCTTTTCCCCACCCCGGGAAAGAGAGTACGCTTCATCGATGAACAAAATTCCGCCCAGAGCTTGCTTAACGTGTTCCCTCGTTTTTTGTGCCGTGTGCCCGATATATTCCCCCACCAGATCCGCCCGCTCCACTTCCAACAGGTGACCTTTGCTCAGTATCTCCATCTCTTTGAGCAGACGGCCCATGATCCGGGCCACCGTGGTTTTCCCGGTTCCCGGATTTCCCTCGAAAACCATGTGCAAAACTTGATTTTCCGTCACCAGACCCGCTGCCGAGCGTCGCTTGCCCACCGTCAGCCAGGCATAGATTTCATGGATGAAACTCTTGATCCCTGAAAGACCCACCAAACGGTCCAACTCCTCCATGCATCGTCTCAGCGGGAGATGTTCGTCTCCCTCTTGACTGAGACCTGGTAGATCCCGGGGCTGGAAAGAGGTGTTCCTCTTGCTGTGGTTCAATACCACATGGAAGCGATGGGGTTCCTTTGTGATCACGCGGCTTGCCATATCCGGTCACCTCTTTGCTGGAATCGGCTCATCTATATATACGCATCCGCCCAGCTGTTGGTGAGTGACTGCACAGAAATGAAAAAACCAAGTGTGGACCACTTGGTTTTAGCTTTGCTTATTGCTATCATCATTGGACATCAAGGACACCGACCGTGCCGGGGTGAATGTGGAGATGGCATGTTTGTACACCATCTGCTGCTTGCCGTCCGAGTCGATCACGATGGTGAAATTATCAAATCCCCGCACCACTCCCCGCAACTGAAAACCGTTAATCAAATAGATGGTGACCGGCACTGATTCTTTTCGGATTTGGTTCAGAAAAGTGTCCTGGATGTTGATCGATTGCTTCAAGGTTTGTACCTCCTATGTACATTTTGGCATTAGTTTACTCTATTCTTTGTACTGAGGGAAGTTTCCTGCTACAAGAGCGCGAATTTCTTTCCCTGAATTTTCCCGGGTGACATCAAACCAGTGGATCTCTGGCAGTCTCCGAAACCAGGAAAGCTGACGTTTGGCAAACTTCCGGGTCCGCTGCTTAATCTGAACCACCGCCTCCTCCAGGGGAATCTCTCCTTCCAGGTGACTCATCAACTCCTTGTAGCCGAGAGCCTGCATCGAAACGAGATCCCGGTGGCAGCCCCGCTCCCGGAGCGCCTTCACCTCCTGTAACAATCCCGCCGCCATCATCTGATCCACCCGGAAATTGACCCGTTCATACAACCGATCCCGGGGCATCGTCAGACCGATCCACAGGATCCGGTAAGGCGGAGGAGTTTGGGTCTGCACCTCTGTCAGCGGCTTTCCGGTCACCCGGTGAATCTCCAGAGCCCGGATCACCCGTCGTCGATCGTTGGGATGAAGGCGGGCCGCCCCTTCCGGATCCACCGACTGCAACCGTCGATGGAGGGCTTCGTTTCCCTCCCGATCCGCCAGCTGATGCAACTTCTCCCGGAACCCGGGATCTTCTCCAACCCCGGGTAATCGATAACCATGGGTGACCGCCTGGATATAAAGGCCGGTTCCTCCCACCAGCATCGGAAGATGTCCACGGGCCTGGATCTCTTCAATTTTCTCCCGGGCCAGCCGCTGAAACTCTTCCACGGAAAAAGGGACATCCGGCTCCACCTGATCGATCAGATGATGGGGAACCGCCGCCCGCTCTTCCCGAGATGCCTTGGCAGTTCCAATGTCCATATGGCGATACACCTGCATCGAATCCCCCGAGATCACCTCCCCCCGAAATTCCCGGGCCAGTGAGAGGCTAAGTGCGGTCTTCCCCACGGCAGTGGGCCCCACGATCACCAGCAGGTCTTGTTCTTCAGGGTTCTCGGATTCCGAATGCATAGTTGGAAGCCTCCTTTACCACCCGGAATCCAAGTCGTTCAAACTCCCCGCTCATCAGCCGCTCCTTGAGCACCACCCGTTTCCGTGCCACCCGGAGCGCCTCCCGGACCGACTCTGGATCCAGAGGTTCGGGATTGGCCAGGATTTTCAAGGCCTGGAGGGCGGAGGAACGGGTGACGGTCTGCCGGAACATCGGATCAAACAGGATCACATCAAAAGAGTCATCTCCTGCGCGGCGAAGGTACTCCCGGTAATCGACACACACCACCCGGATCCCCTGCATCGCCTGCACCAGCCAGGGGGAAGCCGCCGGGTAATGTCGCAGGCCGTAATCCACCAGCGCTGCGATCACTGGCTGACTTTCCAGTCCCACCACTTCCCCTGCCTCTCCTGTCACATGGGCTGCAACAATGGCATCCGCCCCCAGTCCCAACGTACAGTCCAGGACCCGATCCCCCGGTTGGAGACTTGCCGCAATCACCAAGGCATCCGCCCCCCCGGCCGCCAGTTCCTTCACTCGCAGAGCGGCCAGGTTGGGATGAAAGCGGAAGGTGTTCCCCTCCCGGTCCTCCCAGTGTGCTCCATCACTTCCCACCACCACCACAGCATCGGTAGCGGTTTCTTTCATCATCCGGATCAAGGAACGGTTCTCGCGGGGCAGACAGTGGACTCCCATCCTGCGGGCGATCCGTTCGGCCCACAGCCGTTCTTCTTCCTGGGGCCGTCGGGATGTTGTCACGATCACCACCTACATCACCCGTTTAAACATCTTTTCGATTTCATAAGTGGAAAAATGAATCAGAATCGGTCGTCCGTGAGGGCAGGTGTAGGGTGTGACACATGCCCTCAGCTGTTGAATCAGGCTTTCCATCTCTTCTCGGCGGAGGTGACGATTCGCCTTGATCGCCGCTTTGCAGGCCATCAGCTTGGCACCGTCATCCTGAAGCCGGGCCGGGTCCACCCGCTCTCCTCTCTTCACCCAGTCGAGGACCTCCCACAACAACTCTTCCTCGCTCCCTCTCGGAAACCACACAGGATGGGAACGAACCAAAAAAGCGGTATTTCCGAAGGGTTCCATCTCCATCCCCAACTTCGAGAGATGAGGAGCCCAATGCCGGATCATCTCCGCTTCCGCCGGAGTGCATTCCACTGTCAATGGCATGAGCAGGGGTTGTAACCTGCCATCCTTCTCCTGCATCCGACTGTAAAACCGCTCATAATAAATCCGTTCATGTGCTGCATGCTGGTCCATCAGGTAGAACCCATCCTCAGACTGAGCGATAATATAGGTTCCGTGAATCTGGGTCAAGGGGGTCAGATCGGGCAACTCATCATCGGACCTACGCTCCTCCGCCCCTTCCATCGGTTCGATTTTTTTCTCCTCGCCAAGGGGGGCATCATTCGATACTGGACGGGGGGGATCAGGTCTGGAGGGAACCGACGGCTTGGGGTCTGAGGGAAGCAACGGCCCCGTCTCCCTGACTTTCCAGCTCCCCTCTCTCTTCCCTCGGGGAGAAGAAGCGTCCCATTGCAGCCGCTGTTGCACCGGGGAAGATATCGAGCGGTGCTCCTGTCGGGGGGAAGCCGCTTGGGGGATCAGAACATGTTCGCGGAAACAAGCCTTCAATGCCCCCTCGATCAACCGGCAGAGCTCCTTCTCCTTACTGAACCGCACTTCCAACTTAGCCGGATGGACATTCACATCCACCAACTTGGGATCCATACTCAGAGAAAGGACGACAATGGGGTAACGGCCAATGGGCAACAACGTGTCATAACCCCGAAGAACCGCCTGCGACACGGGAATATTCCGGATGTAACGCCCGTTGACCACAATCGAGATATAAGAACGGTTGGATCGGGTCACCTCCGGCTTCGCCGCCAATCCCTCCACCTTAAAATCCATATCCTCCCCATCAACTGGCAACATCTTGCGGGCCACCTGTTTCCCGTACAAAACATGGGCCACATGGAGCAACTTCCCATCTCCCGGAGTCCGGAACAATTCCTTTCCATTATGGATCAGGACAAAGGAGACTGTTGGGTGTGCCAACGCTTGCCGTCCCACATGATCCGCCACATGGCTAACTTCAGTGTTGACGGTTTTTAAATATTTCAAACGGGCCGGAGTATTGAAGAACAGCTCCTCCACCGTCACCTCGGTTCCAGTCGAACGGGCCGCATCCTCCGTGGATAGCAGTTTTCCGCCCTCCAGCACCAAGCGGGTCCCGATCCCCTCCGCCCGGGCGGTCGTCAGGGTGAGTTTGGAGACGGAAGCGATACTGGGCAACGCCTCTCCCCTAAATCCCAGAGAGCGGATGGAAAACAGATCCCGAGCCCGGCGGATTTTGCTGGTGGCATGCCGTTCAAATGCGAGGAGAACATCTTCCCGATCCATCCCCTGCCCGTTGTCGGAAACCCGGATGGAACGGATGCCTCCCTCGGTGATCTCGATGTGAATCCGGTCCGCTCCGGCATCTAGAGCGTTTTCCACTAACTCCTTCACCACTGAGGCTGGCCGTTCCACCACCTCTCCGGCGGCGATCCGGTTGGCCAATTGATCATCCAGCAGACGGATCTCACCCATCGATCCCCGCCCCCTTCGCCTTCAGTTTCCTTTGCAAGTCAAAGAGGAACTGGATTGTTTCCATAGGAGTCCGGTTGAGAAGATCCCACTCCCGCAGAGCGTTCAATATCTCCTCTTCTTCCCGGGAGCAGGCCGGTTTCGCCGCGGGTTCAGCAAAGGAGAACAGATCCGGTTGGCGAGCCCCCGCCGTTTCCAAACGCCCTTCCAGGTTTTCCAGAAGATCCCGCGCTCTTCGGATGACTTCGGCAGGCATTCCGGCCAGCTGGGCCACATGAATTCCATAACTGCGATCAGCTCCCCCCGGCTCCATCCGGTGCAAGAAGACAACCTCACCCTCTTTTTCCACACAGCGGGCGTGAAGATTCACCATCCGGGGCAAATCCGCCTCCAGGTGTGTCAACTCATGATAATGGGTGGAAAACAGTGTCTTCGCTCCTACGTGATCGTGAATATACTCCACAATCGCATGGGCCAGGGCCATTCCATCATAGGTGGAAGTTCCACGTCCCACCTCATCCAACAAGATCAGACTTCGGGAAGTCGCTTGGGCCAGGGCCAACCGGGTCTCATCCATTTCCACCATAAAGGTGCTGCGACCACCGACCAAATCATCCGCGGCACCGATCCGGGTGAAGATACGGTCGACAATCCCGATCTCAGCCCGGCGCGCCGGTACAAAGCAGCCGATCTGCGCCATCAGCGTGATCAGGGCAACTTGACGCATATATGTACTCTTGCCTGCCATGTTGGGGCCGGTGATCAGCAGCACCTGATGTTCCTGTTGATCCATCCGAGTGTCATTGGGAACAAACTCTCCGTCTGACATGGCCGCTTCCACCACCGGATGACGCCCCCCCTCAATCCGGATCCGGCCTTCCCGGTTGATTTCAGGCCGGACATATCCGTATTTTCCGGATACCGCCGCCAGGGAATGAAGCACGTCGAGACGAGCCACCCGATCCGCCAGCATCTGGATCCGCGGGATCTCCTTTGCCACCCGTTCCCGGACTTGGGTGAACAGTTGATACTCCAGTTCCACTGATTTTTCTTCCGCCTCCAGAATTAATCGCTCCCGCTCTTTCAACTCGGGAGTGACAAAGCGTTCCGCATTGGCCAGGGTTTGCTTCCGTTGGTATCTCCCTTCAGGAAGATGGCGCAGATTGGCTTTAGTCACCTCGATATAATAGCCAAATACCTTATTAAACCCCACCTTGAGCGAGCGAATCCCGGTCGCTTCACGCTCCCGCTGTTCCAGGCGGGTGATCCAACCTCTGCCGTCCCGCTGCACTTCACGGAGACGATCCAGCTCTTCATCGTACCCATCTTTGATCAGGTTGCCTTCCCGGACCGATACCGGAGCCTCATCCGCAATGGACTTTGCGGTCAGCTCCACCACTTCCCGTAAAGGATCCAATCCCTCAGCGATAAAGATCAGTGCACTGGAATCTGTTTCGGACAAACAACGTTTCAAATCAGGGATTTTTTCCAGAGAACGCCGGAGAGAGATGAGATCCCGTCCGTTGGCCGATCCGTAGGCAATACGGGCACACAGTCGTTCCAGATCATAAACCCCTTTGAGTTGGTCACGGATCTCCTCCAACAGGATCAAATGGTCCGTCAAAGCCTGAATCTCTTCCTGACGTTTTCTGATCTCATTCAAGTCCAACAGAGGCTTGTCCAGCCATTTTTTTAACAACCGGCTGCCCATCGCTGTCGCGGTCCGATCCAACAAGCCGTAAAGGGTACCCTCTTTTCTGCCTTCCCGCAACGATTGGGTCAACTCCAACGTCTGACGCGCTGAAACATCCAGTACCATAAATTGCTCGGCATCATAACGACGAATCCGGTTCACATGGGAAAGTCCCCGCTTCTGGGTACGTTGCAAATAGGAAAGGAGCAGACAGGCCACCTCTTCGTGAATCGGGGTGGTCAGCGTTTCCCAGTCATCGGGAAAATGCTCACCCAGCATCCTGACCCGCTCCTCTTGAGACGGGAGTTCGTCCTTTCCTGTAACCGTGATCACAGCCCCGAGGCGGAGACGGAGTTCTTCCAGGAGAGACCCTTTTTCTTCCAAACAGGGGGCCAGAAGCACTTCCTTTGGTTGGTATGCCGCCAGCTCATCGATCACACGTACCCCACCTCCGGCAACATCCGTCACATAAAACTCCCCCGTGGACAAATCCGCCGCCGCCAGCGCATAATGCTTCCGATGACAGGTCAAGGCTGCCAGAAAGTTATTCTCCCGCTCAGCGAGCATCTTCTCTTCCATCACTGTGCCCGGGGTGATCACCCGGACCACTTCCCGTCGGACCACCCCCTTGGCCGCAGCGGGATCTTCCATCTGCTCACAGATGGCCACTTTGTAACCCTTTCCGATCAGACGGCTGATGTACACCTCCGCGGAGTGAAAAGGCACTCCGCACATGGGAATTCTCTCCCCTCCGCCATCTCTGGAGGTCAGGGTGATCTCCAACTCTTCCGCCGCCTTGCGGGCATCCTCAAAAAACATCTCATAAAAATCGCCTAAACGAAAAAATAAAAAGGCATCGGGATAATCCGCCTTGATTGAAAGATACTGTTGAATCATCGGAGTATACTTGGCCACTTGGACAAACCTCCGAATTTTGTGTAGTATGGGTGATTCATGAACCGCATGAGTTTCATTGTACCATGCCCCTTCTGCGGGAACAAGCAACAGCCCTTCAGGACTTGCGGAGGGGCAACTTCCACAGTGGCCGGATATCTCTTTCCTCGTTCCACCTCTTCCCTGACTCAATCATTCGGTAAAAGGGATCCAGATAACGGCTGTAACGATGGTATCCATCCACACTGCGCAATTCATTCCAAAGACCGTGGACGATTTCCCGCAATTCATCCTTTTCTCCCCGATAGTATGCTTTCTGAACGACATAACTGTTCAGATCGTCAGCCCCTAACAGAGGATATTTGGCTGCCACCAGCTTGGCCGCAGATAAGACCCCTTTGGTCAGGGTGGGGGAAACCAGCCAACTGGGCAGAGTTCGGTATTCAAAGCCGCCATGGAATTGGGGGCGAAAATCCCCCAGATACCCGTATGTGGGACGGCGACGGGCTCCCTTTGGATCCTCCACCAGCATCAAAGGCAAGGCCAGATAATGATCCAAGGCACGCAACAATTTAAAGTTGAGATGCACTCCACTGAAATGAATATGGCCTCCCAAAGGAAAACCCGGGTGGGGAAGCGCCCCTGCCAACCACTGGATGCGACCATCCTTGATCCTTCGGGATGCCTGAATCAATCCCTTGTAAATCCGAATCACCAATTCTCGCGGATCCGGGGTGGGTCGGGGACGAATCTCCACCAACGGCTTTGCTGACCGATCTTCCCCCTGCCAGATCGCATCACAGCCCACCCTGCCGTAACGGGGGAAATAGTCGGAGGCCATCGCCAGGTCTCCACCGGGTTTACGCAGGATAAATTCCGGATCCGCTCCAAGAACCACCTGATTCAGCTTTGCCACCATCCCGGGGAGTTTTCGGCTGTATTGAAGGATAGCTTCGGTAAAAGAACGCGTCATCTCCTGATTCAACGGGGGGCTGGGGTTTATATCCAAAACCGTCGCCTTGTTTCCCGGCAGGATGCCGATTTTGACAACACCATAGTCCAGCCCTATCGCATACAAGGCCCGTACAGATAAATTTCTTACGCGCCGAACTTCCCGTGAGTTCCCCTGTGGATTCACCCTGCGAAAAGTCTCCTTCTTTTTCGACCGATCTCCTGCAAGCCACACCATAGGCCCGTTGGAACAGTACATCACTAAAACCTGAGTCTGAAAAACAGCTACAATATATCGTTTGAGCAGTCGGGTCTTTCCTTTTGCCGTTTTAATCCCGTGCAACTGCAAAAAAGCAATTCGATAATCAGGGTCTCCGGCACGTTCCACCGCATTTCCATCATTCAAAACAGTCATCTGTTCCGTATAAGCACCGCTCAAGGACGAATGTAAGTAGAGCGAAGGAGCAAGAGTGTTTTCTGGGGTGACCAGCCGGTTCCGTAATCCCCCTTCGTCTGTCTGGTTGAACGGGAGCAAGTGCGCTTCCATATCTCTTCCCCTTTCGCGTTCCCTAAAACTGGTCTGCTGATATGTTATGTCAAGAACCCTCCTGTGGTTAGTGCATAAAAAGAAAAAGGAGGCATCCTGCCTCCCCTGCCGCGATGGAATTAAAAAGTCAGTCGCTCAGATCATCGATCACCAGATCGGGATCCAAATCCTCAAAACCATCTGAGACTCCCTCCAACTCTGACCCGTCAATTCCCTTATCATCCCAGTCATCACAGCCGCCGGGGTTGACCAAGACACAAACCTTTGTTTCACCGACCATCTCCACGTAAAATTCCCGTTCTACCCGAACCAGGACCTCTCCATCTTCTGCAATGGTGGCTTCGATACAGTTGGGAGGTTGGGTGGCCACTGCGCTGACCTCCATCGTTCCCTCCCGAACATTGCTGTCATAATAGCTCAATGGAACCTGCTCCACATACCGCACCGTGTGATTGGCCACTTCGGTTTTGGTATTCCGGTTGAAGGAAAACCAAAGGTTGATATCATAGCTCCCTGTGACCTCAATAACATCCCCCACCCGGTTGGCATCATATTTGTGGTTGATGATCCAGGCACCCAAGATGCTGGAAATATGATCGGGGGGCTGGATGGAGTGCGTTGTCTGGGAGAACTTGCTGCCTCTGCCGGTGACCGCTTTGGTGATGATTTGTCGGCATTGCATTCCGCTGTTTGTATTTGACACGATACTCCCTCCTCCAAACAGTCATTCAGTACAAATAGTATGCAGGGCTATAGTCCAGGGTGCCTAAAAAACCACGGGAAAGTTCCGCAAAAGCCCTGCTGCCCCACAGAATCGAAACAGAAGAATACATAAAAAAAGACCTGCATTCCAACACAGGTCAAAGAGGATCACCGGCAGCCGCAGGGCCCCCCGCTGCCACAACCACCGCCGACATCACCGCCGACATCCACATTCAGTTTTTCCGAAACAGCATCCGCCAAAACATTTGTCAGTGTCTGGAGAAGATCGTTCATCTCCACTTGGGATTGCTGATACTCCCTGACGATGGGAAGATTCTCCATCTCTAGCTGCAGACGATCCAATTCTTTTTCCAACCGCCGGCAATACTCCGACTTTTGATAGTGTTTCGCGTGTACCAGTTCTTTTTGCTTCCGCTTGATCTCCTCGATCAATCCCTGAACCCGGCGGCTTCGATTGACCTGCTCCTCGGCCAGACGAAAGCGGCGGATTTCCTCTGTCTCCGACAAGCGACGGCCCAAGCGGGATGCATGAACCAAAATCGGGTGATCCGGATTCGGCTGATTCATTTTCAACTCCCCACCTTCCGGACGGAAGGCCCCTCCACCCATTCTCCGCTGAGCGTCCAGGTACGGGGTTCCGTGACCCGAATTTGGGCAAATTCACCGATCAGGTGTTTCGGTCCCCTGAAGTTGACCAACTTGTTTGTGCGGGTGCGACCGGAGAGGAAATTGGGATCTTTTTTACTCTCGCCTTCCACCAGCACCTCCACCACTTGACCTTTCAGTGCCAGGTTTTTCTTCCGGCTGATTTCATCCTGAATACGGTTCAGGCGGTACAATCGCTCTTTTTTCACATCCATCGGAACATCATCCTTCATCTTCGCTGCCGGGGTCCCCTCCCGAGGAGAATAGATGAAGGTGAAAGCGGAATCAAACTCCACCTCCCTCATTAGGGAAAGTGTATCCTCAAACTGTTCCTCCGTCTCTCCCGGGTATCCCACAATAATATCCGTGGTTAACACCACATCGGGAATCGCCGCCTTGATCTTGCCCACCAATTCCAGGAACCGCTCCCGGGTGTATTTCCGTGCCATAATCTTGAGGATCGCATTGTTGCCCGATTGAACCGGAAGATGGATATGCTCCACCAGATTGCCCCGCCGGGCCAGCACTTCAATCAGATGATCATCAAAATCCCGTGGGTGGCTCGTGGTGAACCGGACCCGGGGAATCCCGATTTTCCGAACATCCTCCATCAAATCGCCAAATCGGTAATCCCTGTCCTCAAAATCCTTTCCATAGGCGTTGACATTTTGACCCAACAGGGTGACTTCCCGATAGCCTTTACGGGCCAGATCCCGAATTTCCGCCAACACGTCCTCCGGACGGCGGCTCCGTTCCTTACCCCGTGTGTAAGGGACAATGCAATAGGTGCAGAATTTATCACAGCCGTACATGATGTTGACCCAAGCCTTCAGCCCGTCTTCACGTACCTTGGGCAAGTTCTCCACAATGTCGCCTTCCTTGGACCAAACCTCCACCACCATCTCTTTGCTCATCAGCGCTTCCTTGAGCAGATAGGGAAGACGGTGAATATTGTGGGTACCGAAAATCAGATCCACATGCGGATGCTTTTGCAGGATCCGGTTAACAACAGACTCCTCTTGGGACATGCACCCGCACATTCCCAACACCAGCTCCGGCTTTTCCGTCTTCAACGTCTTCAGCCGTCCAATCACCCCAAACACCTTGTCTTCCGCGTTTTCCCGAATGGCACAAGTATTGATCAGGATAACCGCCGCCTCTTCTTCCGCCTCCGTCGGACGATAACCCATCAATTCCAAGATACCGGCGATCGTCTCGGAGTCATGCACATTCATCTGACAACCGTAGGTTTTGATCAAGTACTTCTTCCCTTGACCGATTCCCCTCATTTCATCAGGAATCTGATCAAACTTCAACACGGAGATATCTTCTTTTCCCCGTTTCTTAGCTGCCTTCAGATCCGGCGGGGTAAAATACCGACGCATCTCTTCGTTCATATCATTTCCCTCCAATATGGAAACCTCTTTCCTGAATAATAGGGAATAAATAAGGTACCCTTATTTGGTTTACAACCTCCCATATCCTTGAAGTCATGGAAGCATCATGGATATCTGTTTGATTACGCCGGCAAAAACCGCATTTACTAAATCCTTGAACGCGTTGTGAAAAAGCTCGTCACAGGGAGGACTGGTATCACATGGAGTGATTTGGCAGGTTAAGAACAACGAAAAGGTCATGTGAAACCCAATCCCGACCGACTCAAGCGCTAAACCACAACACTTCTAGTGAATCGTTCATGTGAAGCCCCGGCCCATTCTCTGATAACCGGTCTCAAGCAAAAAAGATAAAATGGGAGAAGTTGGTGTGACCGTGGAGATTCTAGCCGGGGGTGCTGTC
This sequence comes from Kroppenstedtia guangzhouensis, assembly GCF_014637345.1. Taxonomy (GTDB): domain Bacteria; phylum Bacillota; class Bacilli; order Thermoactinomycetales; family DSM-45169; genus Kroppenstedtia; species Kroppenstedtia guangzhouensis. The sequence continues at coordinate 449,964 of NZ_BMEX01000001.1, read as the reverse complement.
GCTCCCCAGTCTCGCCTCTTTGGAGAACTTGAGGAGGCTTTGGAGAATCAGCCATGCCTCTTCTGTCAATTATAAACGAAGGCGGAGGTCACCTTCAATGAAAGGAACCCCCTTCCAATCAGGGGTTCCCGGTAAGGCGGGGCGTCTTTTCGAGATTTGGTTTGGATAGCAAACTTGTTTACAGTTTTTTTATTAAAAAAAGCAACCGGAATCATCCGGTTGCTTTTTCTCAGATGATCCCCAATTTTTTTCCAGCACGCTCAAAAGCCGTCAGAGCCTGCTCCAAATCCTCTTTGGAGTGGCCCGCTGTAACAATGGTGCGGACACGTGCCTGCCCCTTCGGCACCGTGGGAAAAACGATTCCCTGAGCGTAGACCCCTTCTTGCAGCAGAGTGTCGGAGAATTTCATCGCCAGGGCATCTTCGCCCACCATCACCGGTGTGATCGGTGTTTCACTCTTGCCGGTGTCAAATCCGAGCCGGGCCAAACCTTCCTTGAAAAAGCGTGTATTTTCCCAGAGACGATCCACCAGTTGCGGCTCATCGAGCAACACATCGATGGCAGCGGAGCATGCGGCGGTCACTGCCGGCGGATGGGATGTGCTGAACAGGAAGGGACGCGCCCGGTGGATCAGATAATCCCGCAAAACAAAGGGGCCCGCAACATATCCTCCCAGGACGCCGACGGCCTTGGACAGCGTTCCCACCTGAATGTGAACCCGACCATTCAAGTCGAAATGATCCACCGTTCCCCGGCCGTTTCTCCCCATCACACCACTGGCATGTGCGTCATCCACCATCACCAGCGCATCGTATTTTTCACACAGTTCCACAATTTCGGGAAGCGGGGCCACATCCCCGTCCATGCTGAATACGCCATCGGTCACCACCAGACGGGTGCGGGCCGTCTGCGTCTCTTTCAATGCTTTTTCCAAATCCTCCAGATCAACGTGGCGATAGATCCGACGGGATGCCTTGGTGAGACGAATTCCGTCGATGATGCTGGCGTGGTTGAGAGCATCGCTGATCACCACATCCTTTTCCGACAAAATCGAGGAGAGAACTCCGACGTTGGCCGTGAAACCGGATTGGAAGACCAATGCCGCCTCGGTGTGTTTAAAGCGAGCCAGTTTCGCTTCAAATTCCTCATGCATGGAGAAAGTGCCTGCAATCGTCCGGACTGACCCGGTTCCCGCACCATACCTCTCCACCGCTTCCAAGGCAGCCCGTTTTAGACGAGGGTGAGTAGTCAGGCCCAGATAGTTATTGGAGGAGAGTTGAATCACTTCACGTCCGTTGATACTCACTTTGGAACCCTGTTCCGATTCCAGTTCCGTCAAAGGCCGGTAAGTCCCTCGATCTTTCCACACCTGAATCTCTTTCTCCAGATATTCAAAGCTGTTCATTCATTTCCCTCCTGAAGGTCCCGTTTCATGATTTCAAGGATACAAAACCACCTTGCCGGAGTTACCACTCATCATCTGCTCAAAACCTTTCTCAAACTCATCCAGGGAGAACCGGTGGGTGATCATCGGTGCCAGATCCACCTGTCCCGATTCAAGGAAAGCGGTGGTTTGCTGCCATGTCTCATACATCCGGCGCCCCACGATCCCATGGACCTGGATTCCCTTAAAAACAATCTCATTACTCACATCCAGCTCCACCGGTCTGGTGGGAAGACCCAGCATCGAGATCCGGCCACCAGCTGTCAACATGGAAAATCCTTGCCGAATGGCAGTGGCATTTCCCGACATCTCCAGCACCACATCGACTCCCCGATTCTTCGTCCACTTCGCCGTCTCCCGTACAGGATCCTGCCTTCCGGAGTGGATCTGCACATCCGCCCCCATCTTTCGGGCCAGTTCGAGCCGATACTCGTTGAGATCCAAGGCGATCACCTGGGAGGCACCTGCCGCATTGGCCACCGCCACCGCCATCACCCCGATGGGGCCACAACCGATGACGGCGACAGACTTTCCGGCGATGGGACCAGACAAAGCCGTGTGAACGGCGTTTCCCATCGGTTCCATCGCCGATGCCACCTCGGGCGGCAACTCTTCGTTGTGTTTCCACAGGTTATCCGCGGGCATCACCGCATATTCAGCAAAACATCCCGTGCGGTGCACTCCGATGATCTCCGTGTTGGCACAGACGTGAGCTTCCCCCCGCCGACACTGGGGACAATAACCGCATACGATATGGGTTTCCGCGGAGACATGATCACCAACAGACAATTGTCTCACCCCAGCCCCCACTTCCACCACTTCCCCGGAGAATTCATGACCGAATATCATCGGCGTTTTCACCCGGGCAGAGGCCCAATCATCCCAACGGTATATATGGACATCCGTTCCGCAAATCGTTGTTGCCCGGACCTTGACCAACACCTCATCCGGTCCGGGAACTGGAATGGGAACTTCCCTCAGTTGAGCGCCAAAACCAGCATGGTGTTTTACCAGCGCGCGCATAGTTCCACTCATAGCGGACACCTCGTTTCATACAAAATCCGAACAAACCTTGATACAACTATATTATAGCATGATATTCCCCATATCGGTATTGTCCTCTTCCAAAGGACATAATCCGAATATTCATGTTTTTACAGTCGAAATCCTCTTGTCCTTTCCTTTATCATAAGATCCGTGATATGCATCAAGAAAACCCCCGCTGAGTTTTCAACGGGGGCCATGATGAAAATCATCACGTCATCGGTGTCATCAAGTCAATTCTCCAAACCATTGGCAACAGGAAATAGACAGCCACCGTAATCACTGCGATGGAGATCAGGTTCAGCCAGAAACCAGCCTTGGCCATCTGCTCAATCCGCACCCACCCGGAGCCGAAGACGACCGCATTGGGCGGGGTTGCAACCGGCAACATGAAGGCGCATGAAGCGGCCAGACCGGCCGCCACCATCAATCCGTAAGGATGGACGCTGAGAGCAGCAGCGAATGATGCCATAATGGGATACATCATTGTAGCAGTCGCCGTATTGGAGGTGATCTCCGTCAGAAAGATGACCAAGGCAATAACGACAACCAGGATCAGCAAGAAATTCATACCATCCAATTGGATCAGCTGCAGGCCAATCCATTTGTCCAATTCCGATCCCACAATTCCGGCAGCAATGGCCAAGCCTCCGCCGAAGAGGAGCAGAACCCCCCAGGGAAGATTTTTGGCAGTATCCCAGTTTAACAGGAATTCTCCCGGATGGTTTCGGGAAGGGATCAGAAACAGCACCAAGGCGGCAGAGATAGCGATGACGGTATCATCGATACCGGGAATAAACTTTTTCAATATCAGATCCCGGAAAATCCAGGCCAAAGCAGTCAGTATGAAAACGACGAAGACCGCTTTCTCCTCGGCACTGGGAGCTCCCAAAGACTTTTTCTCCTGGCTGATGATGGCCCCGCCTCCGGGGATCTCATCATATTTCATCGGATATGCCACTTTAACAAGGTACCACCATGTAAAGAACAACAACACGATAACAACGGGTACCCCGAACAGCATCCAGGTGGCAAAGGAGATTTCCACATCGAAAATCTGTTTTACTTGAGCGGCAAAAATGGCGTTGGGCGGTGTTCCGATCAGGGTGCCCAGACCCCCGATGGAAGCGGCGTAAGCAATCCCCAGCATCATCGCGGTACCGAAGGGGAAGTTACCCTTCGTCGTGTCCACCAAGGGATCCGATTTTTTGAAGGATTCCCCCACATGATTGATGACAGCCATTCCGATGGGGACCATCATCATCGCTGTGGCTGTATTGGAGATCCACATAGACAGGAAGCCGGTGGCCACCATCGATCCCAATACGAGCCGTTGCGGCTGTGTGCCCACCCAGGAGATGATGGTCAGAGCGATCCGCCTGTGCAGGTTCCACCGTTCCATGGTTAAGGCGATCATGAAGCCGCCCATAAACAGAAAGATATTGGGGTCACCATAAGCTGAAGTGGTGGGACCTGCCTCCAAGGCACCTGTCAACGGGAAGAGGATGATCGGCAACAGCGAAGTGGCCGGGATCGGAATCGCTTCTGTGATCCACCAAACGGCAATCCACAAAGTGGATGCCAAAACCGCCTGTGCTTGACTCGACATCCCTTCAGGATGAATAAAAAGGAACGTAATTATAAACAACAAAGGACCCAAAATAAGTCCGATCAGCTGCCGACGATTGTAGGGTCGCGACGGGCCGGGCGTGGAAGCTAGCCTTTTGGTTTCACCACCCGGGGAGGAGGAAGATGCTGTTCTCACACCCACAGTCATCCGGAACAGCCGTTTCACATCATCATTCCATACCCACAGATGATTCCACCATAATTGAAGCGCTTTCATTATGTCCCTCCCACAAAATATCCAGATCTATTCTCTACAAACATGATGTCTTGTCCGTCACAGAATTGTCAAGAAGAATTTCATTCAGAAGCACCTTTTGCACCCCGCACCACCGTCCACACTGATGGGAGAAGGGAACTCGCTTCCAGGTTCCGGATTTTCTTGTGCCCCTTGCTAAGGATCCATGATATCCAGAACATTTGAGTCGATATTTTAAGTGTATGAATTGACAGAACCGACCGCTGAAGATACGATTTCGTTAGACAAAGCCTGTCGATTTTTATCTAGAAACGTTGTGAGAGAATCATCACGGGAGGGTTGGGTTTCAAGTGGAACACCACCAATCCTGCCCCTCCAAAAACGATTTAAATCACAACGTTTCCAGAGGATTGGTCAAAAGGAGGTCGGTGGAGTGTTCAGAAAATTACTGACCAAGGCCCGATCACTGTTTAAACCTTCCCCGTCTCCTGCACCGGAGCCGGTGGAACCTTCACAAAAGTCCACCTCATCCAGAGCTGTAACTGTGAAAACCACAGTTCCTGAGTCTCCCGTTGAACCGTCGGAAAATGGGACAGATGAAATCCCCCTCCGATACACGGAGGGGGATTTCATCTTCACCATGCCGTTGGAAGAAGAAGAGCGTCTCGTTCTCCATGAAGCAAGAAAGAAATATGAAGAGGCGAAGCTTCGAATCAGAGATGACAGCTCCGCCTGGGAAATGAACCAGCTGAAACATTTGAAAGCGATGCAATATTGGTGTTTGCAAATTTATTACCGCGACCGTGCCCAATATTTCTACAAGCGGCGTGAAGAAGAGCCGGAAGCGCTGGAGATGGCCATCCGATATTGTGAAAAACAGATCGCATATGCCCCCATGGCGATCCGCGCCAACCAAATGAATCCCCAATCCAAGGGACTTCCGCAACATTATGGGTACAAACAACTCGCCATTATCTATGAAAAACAAGGTTGTTTCAATGAAGCGATCCGCTTATGCAAACAAGCTCTGGAGGAAGGTTGGAAAGGGGATTGGGAAACACGGATCCGGCGGCTTCGGCAAAAACGGGACAAGGCTTCATCCAACAGTTGACAAGACAGCCGCCAAAGCGCGGCTGTCTTGTCTCTTATAAGGTTCCCCCCCGATCCTCCAACTCACGAATCCGAGCATCCCAGTCTCCCTCCCAGCCCTGTTTTTTCGCCTTTCGGGCCAGACGAAGCGCTTCATGCCACTCCCCCACTTCTTCGTACAGGGAGATCAGCGTCTCATAGCCGGGATGCTCCGGAAGACTGAAATTGTACGGATCCATGCGGTACGCCCGCACTGCCACAGGGGCGTATTCAATCTGTCGTTCACAGAAACGGATCGTACGGTGGAGCGCAACCGGATCCTCATTTCTCCGCTGGTAATAATGCTGAATCTTCTCAGTGAAATAATCATGCAGGGTCAGATATTTCTTGGACTCCCACTGTTGGTGAACTCGGGAGTCGGAATGAATCAGTTTCACTTCCTTCAACTTCCTTCTGGCCCGTTCATACAGGCGGGCTTCTTCGGCGGAGATCAGCATCCGAAAATCAATATCCCCTTCCCGAAAGCGGAATTCCGCCTCATAATCCTCCTCGTAAGCTTTGTCCCGCTCCCGGCGTGCCCGTTCTTCCCGGTATTCTTCCCATGCTTTCTGGACCCCGACTTTTCCTTTCTCAAACCCCTTTTCCAGAAACCGTCTGGTTTTCTTAATCATCATCTTCCGCTTCTCTTCATCATTGAACAGTCCCAGCATCGGTTGAACCTCCCGTTCGGACTGATCCTTCTGACCTTTTATTATAACATGATGAACGGGAAAGGTTACAATTCCACCACCATGCCCGGCTTCGCCAACAGAAGCTCCCCGTCGTAGGCATCAGCCGCTTCCCGGCGCAGGGATTCCAGTGGGATTTCCGGGTAGAGATGAGTCAACAGCAACCGACGGGCTCCAATTTCCCGGGCCGCCTGACCAGCCTGACGTACAGAATGGTGGCCGACAGGAAGATCCGGTGTATCCTGATGGAGATAGCTCCCTTCGCAAATAAAGAGATCCGGCTCCCGGCACATGGAAATCCACCGGGTTCCGGGGCCGGCATCAGCCCCGTAGAGGAGCACCCGCTCTTTGGAACGGATGACCATGGCATAGCAAGGGATCCCATGCTCTGTCCGGTGCAGTGTAATGCTCCAACCCTCAAATGAATAGCTCTCTCCTTCCCGGATCGGCTGATGCCGGACCACTTGTGAATAGTTCAGTTTATCCGCCCAGGAGGCGGGTTGCGAGGGAGCGTACACCGTCAATGGTTCCTTCCTCTTTCCCTGTCGGAAGGCTGTCAGCATCGCATACTGAAGCACAAAGAAATCGGCGATATGATCGTGATGCAGATGGGAGAGCCAAACAGCATCCAATTCGTGGAGCGCCAGATAATTCCCCAATCGGGAGAGGACGCCGCTCCCGCAATCCACCAGGATCTTTTTTTCCTCCACCTCCAGCAGGTAACCCGGAGTCCCTCCTCCAGGACCGGGAAACGGACTTTGGCAACCGAGTACAGTCCATCTCATTGGACTCTCCTCCTAAAAGCGTTGTCATTTACTGTTTTTTCTGAATCGGTGGGGATTGAGTTTCACTTGGAGCGCTTTGGCTCGTCAGCTGAAGTGGAAGGTGAAACCCACCTCCCTCTGACTGGTTTTTCACAACGCATCTAATGAAGTGCCGCTTTCCCGAAGGAAAGCGGCACTTACAGGTACTCAAGAAAATTCCGCCACCAACTGGTCAAACTTTTCCCGTTCCAATCCCAGATCCTGTTTGGCAAGCCCAGTCTCCCGGAATCCTGGAATCAGCTCCTCATAGCTTGACCGTTCTTTATTCTGGTAGATCAGACCCGTCACGAGCCCTTCTGTCTCCATCAGCTTCTGCATAGCCATCATCCGGTTGGAAGGATCATAACCCTCCTCCTGATCCAGATTGACCAAATGTTCCTTAAACCAGTCATAGGTGTTGATTTTGTTGTAAGTCACACAGGGACTGTACACATTGATCAGAGAGAACCCCTTGTGCCTCAATCCCTCTTCGATCAGCCGGGTCAACTGTTTCAAATCGCTGGAGAAACCTTGGGCCACAAAACCCGCTCCCGCAGTGAGTGCCATTTCCAAGGGGGCAAGGGCGGTTTCGATGGAACCCTTGGGTGTGCTCTTCGTCTTAAAACCCATTTCACTCCGGGGGGAAGTCTGCCCTTTGGTTAATCCATAGACCTGGTTATCCATAACGATATAGGTGATGTCCATATTTCTCCGGATGGCGTGAATCGTATGGTTCATTCCGATGGCAAACCCGTCGCCGTCCCCTCCGGCGGCCACCACTGTCAGATCACGATTGGCCAGTTTCAACCCCTGGGCGATCGGCAATGCCCGTCCGTGGATTCCATGAAAACCGTAAGCGTTCATGTAACCGGAAATTCGGCCGGAACAACCGATCCCGGAGACGAGAACCACATCTTCAGGTTCCAGACCCTGATTGGCAAAAGCACGCTGCATTGCAGCCAATACCGAGAAGTCGCCACAACCCGGACACCAGTTGGGCTTTACTTTATTGCGGAAATCCTTAAACGTGGCCATGGACCAACATCTCCTTACATTGATTGTAGATTTCCGAAGGAAGGAAGGGATTTCCGTCATATTTGAGAATATGGGAGATCTTTTCGCCCATCCCCACATGGAGCTTGACCAAATTGGCAAGCTGCCCGGTGGCGTTATTCTCCACTACCACCACCTTTTTCGCTTGCTCCATCAGAGGTTTCACTTGGTCTGTCGGGAATGGCAACAGCTGGCGAATGTGCAGATGGTTGACTTTGACCCCGTTCTTCTCCAACCGCTCCATCCCTTCCTGGATTACACCCCGGGTGGAGTTGATACCCACGATCAACAGATCGGGCTGGGTATGCTTGGCATGGATATGCACCGGATCCTGGAACTCAATTCCCTGACTCAGCTTTCGCAATCTCTTCTCCATCATCTTTTTCCTGTTCAATGCCAGTTCCGATGGGCGACCGGTTTCATCATGCTCCACCCCGGTGACATGGTGAAGACCATTTTTGACACCCGGCAAGACCCGCGGGGAAATCCCCTCCTCCGTCAGTTCATAACGCTTGAACAGCTCGGAGTTCTCCAGTTCCTTCAACTCCTCCGAATCAGTTACCAGCTCGCCGCGATCGATCTGGATCCGGTCATAATCGAGGGGTTCCACGGTCTGCTTTCCGAGAGAAAGAGCCAAGTCAGAGAGAAGGATCACCGGGCACTGATATCGATCAGCCAGATTGAAGGCTTGAATCGTATCATAGAAGCATTCCTCCACCGTGCTGGGAGCAATCACAATCTTCGGAATCTCCCCATGGGTACCGTAAATCATTGCGTTGATATCGCTCTGTTCCTGTTTGGTGGGAAGCCCTGTACTGGGTCCACCCCGCTGTGTATCCACAATCACGGCGGGGGTTTCAGTCATTCCGGAAAGACCGATTGCCTCTGTCATCAGCGACAATCCCGGGCCGGCGGATGCCGTTAAAGCTCGAACACCGCCAAAATTGGCACCGATCACCATGGAAATAGCTGCAATTTCATCCTCGGTCTGAACCACGGTGCCCCCGAAATCAGGCAGGCGCTTAATTAAGTATTCCATAATTTCCGACGATGGCGTAATTGGATAGGCGGCCATCAGTCGGGCTCCTGCAGCAATCGCTCCCAGAGCGATCGCATCGTTGCCGATCATATAGAGTCGCTTTTTCCTGTCGGATTCCTCCAAAAGAAGCGCTTCCATCGGTCCTCCGCACTTCTGCCGGATTCGATCGGCCCCTTCGCGAATCGCTTGCATGTTTTTCTCCACCACTTGCTCGCCTTTTCGGGCAAACCTCCCTTCAATCACACTTTGGAAGGCTTCCAAAGGCAATCCCATCAAGGCGCTGGAAGCACCCACAGCAACCATATTCTTCATCTGGGCCAGTCCCACATCTTGGGCGATCCGAGTGAAGGGAATAGAAAAAAGGCGGGCTTGGATCCCCTCCGGCAGTACAGGGTTAAACTTGGAATCCGCCAACACGACCCCGTCAGCGTGCAATTCATGGGCATTCAAGTCGATGGTTTCCTGATCAAAGGCGACCAAAATATCCAGATCATCGGAAACGGCCCGGATTGGACGGGTGCTGATCCGAATCTTGGTGTTGGAATGTCCCCCCTTGATACGGGAAGAAAAATGGCGATAACCATACAGATAATACCCCAGGCGGTTTAATGCGGTGGAGAAGATTTCACCGGTACTGTCGATCCCTTCCCCTTGTTGGCCGCCCACTTTCCACGAGAGTTGCTTGATCAAATGAACTCATCTCCTTTGGTTCTACCCTGCAACTGTCGCACCACCATCGTCACGAACCGGCTAACTGTATCTCTTTCTGATCGTCACAGGCCGTCTCCCTGAAGAACGTATGCCGACCGGCCCGTTTTCCCAGGAAGGGATAAACGGGGGCCCGCAGGCCGGAAATCCGTGATTGCGAGTTCTCTTGCATCCGTTGTTCAGTTATTCATTCTAGACCCCTTGCCCTCAAAAAGCAACCACCGGAAACCACTGAAACTGCTCACAATCGGCCAGCATAAAACTCATACCAATTTGTCCAAGTCCACCGTTTCACCAAATGCTCCGGGTAGCGCTTCAACAACTCCTCACCCAGGGAAACCAGATTTCCAATGTGTTCTAATCCAAGTATTTTCTGTTCAATCCCGTCGTAATCAGACCCAAAAGCGATCCTCTCTTCTCCCCCCAGGCTGCAGATATGTTCAATATGCCTCAAAAGGTCGTCCACCGTGGCAGCATCGGGATCATCGCAGACGAACTTGGGAACAAAAGTAATCCCGATCAACCCCTTTCTGTCCACCAGGGCCCGGATCTGATCATCCATCAGGTTCCGCCGGTGAGAACAGATGGCACGGGCATTGGAATGAGAGGCGATCACCGGCAGGTTCTCCTCCATCACTTCCCAAAATCCCCGAACCGAAAGATGGGAAACGTCCAACACCATCCGAAGGCGCTGCATCTCCCGAACCAACTCTCTGCCGAAACGGGTCAAGCCGCCCCCTCTTTCTTCTTCAATCCCGTCAGCCGCTTCATTGGCGTAATTCCAAGTTAAACCCACCTGACGGACCCCCAGTCGGGACAAGATTCGCAGATGGCGAAGACTTCCCTGCAACGCGTCTGCCCCCTCCAGTGACAACAGTCCGCCCATGCGATTCTCCCGGGACAGAAAGTTCAGCTCCTCCGACGTTCTGACCGGTTGCAGCCCGCCTTTTCGGACCACCTTTTCATAGAACAGATCCACCTGTTCCAACGCCACCTGCCAGCTCTGACTTCGAGGAACATTTTCCGGAACAAAGATCGCAAACACCTGCATCAATACTCCCGCCTGTCGGGCTTGAGCGTATGTGACATCCAGATCGTGCCCTTTCCCGTAGAAGTCAAGACTCTCTTCCGGATATTTCCACAGCTTATACAATACATCACAATGACCGTCTATCCATTTCATCTTGTGTCCTCCTTATGTAAACACAAAAGAAAACCTGTTTATGGTTCATAAACAGGTTTAAGTTCGGTTGTCATTCCCCTCAGCGAGGCTCCACGATCAGCTTGATCGCCGTCCGTTCCTCACCATCGATGACAATATCGGTGAAAGCAGGAATGCAGATCAGATCGATTCCACTGGGCGCAACAAATCCTCGTGCAATCGCAACCGCTTTGACGGATTGATTGAGTGCACCTGCTCCAATGGCTTGGATTTCGGCATTGCCGCGTTCCCGCAGGACACCTGCAAGCGCACCAGCGACGGAGTTCGGGTTGGACTTTGCTGAAACTTTTAATACTTCCATGTTGGCTACCTCCTCGATGGTTTGGAGTGAATCCACTGCTAATATATTCGGCAATCTTTTATAAATTCCTTCTATTCATCAGTGTGCTCCTTTATTTTCCGAACCACCGGGAAAAGACGGCAAGAGTCACTGTCTGTCTCTCCATTTGCATCACCCGTCGCTATTCAAACCATGGTTTATCATCATCAAAGCGGAGCCGATCGATTCTCGTTGACTTTCCTGTCACTAAGTCCAAATCGATCAGTACAGCATTGAACTGGACCCTGCCCTTGCTCACTTCAAAGCGGACCGGTAACTGGGTTAAAAACTTCTTGATGACCAAATCTTTGTTCATTCCCAGCACGCTGTCATAGGGACCCACCATCCCCACATCGGTCAAGTATGCGGTTCCTTTGGGCAAGATCCGCTCATCAGCGGTTTGAACATGGGTATGGGTCCCTATCACCGCGGATACACGACCATCCAGATACCAGGCGAGAGCCAGCTTCTCGGATGTAGTTTCCGCATGAAAGTCCACCAGCACTGGTGGATTTCCCTTCAATTTTTTCAGAATGGCGTCTGCCTCTCTGAACGGACAATCCAGATTGGAGAGGAAAGAACGCCCCATCAAATTGATCACCACCAACTCTCCGCCGTGAAACTTCAAGCGGGCATACCCCTGTCCCGGGGTTCCTTCCGGGTAGTTGGCCGGGCGAACGATCCGCTTTTCCCCATCGATGAAATCAAAAATCTCCCGCTTGTCCCAGGTGTGATTGCCCAAAGTGATACAATCGACTCCGGAACCGAAAAACTCCCGAGCGATGGATCGGGTGATTCCCCGTCCGTCGGCGGCGTTCTCCCCATTCACAACAACCAGGTCGGGATGATGGGAACGTTTCAGCCGAGGAAGATATTCCAATAAAGCTTTCCGACCCGGTGAACCAACAATATCACCGATCATCAATATTCTCATCGTTTATACAGCTCCTCATCGGGAAAAAAATAAAGCGGCACAATGCCGCTTTATTTAGCGTATTCGACAGCCCGTGTCTCGCGGATCACCGTAACCTTGATATGTCCCGGATAGTCCAGCTTATTCTCAATCTCTTTTTTAATCTCCCGTGCCAGCCGGATGGACTCACCGTCGTTGATCTCATCCGGGCGGACCATGATCCGGACTTCACGACCGGCTTGGATTGCATAGGATTTCTCAACCCCGTCAAAGGATTCACAGATCTCCTCCAACTTCTCCAACCGCTTGATATACGCCTCCAGGGTTTCACGTCGCGCACCTGGCCGCGCCGCCGACAAGGCATCTGCCGCACCGACCAGAACCGCGATCACACTGGTGGCCTCTACATCGCCATGATGGGATGCAATTCCGTTAATGACAGCCGGGTGTTCATTATATTTTTTACCCAATTCAATTCCGATTTCCACATGAGAACCTTCCACCTCATGGTCAATCGCTTTCCCGATATCGTGCAGGAGACCGGCCCGTTTCGCCAGGTGGACATCCTCACCCAGTTCGGCTGCCAACAGACCTGCCAAATGTGCCACTTCCATGGAGTGTTGCAGCACGTTTTGTCCATAGCTCGTCCGGAATTTCAACCGACCCATAATTTTGATCAGATCAGGGTGGAGACCATGGACCCCTGTCTCAAAGGTCGCCTGTTCGCCATACTCCCGGATCCGCTCGTCCACTTCTTTTCGGGACTTTTCCACCATCTCCTCAATTCGGGCCGGATGAATCCTGCCATCAGCCACAAGCTTTTCCAGCGCCACGCGAGCCACTTCTCTTCGTATCGGATCAAATCCAGAAAGGATCACTGCCTCCGGCGTATCGTCGATAATCAGATCGATTCCGGTCAATGTTTCCAATGCTCGGATGTTACGGCCTTCACGCCCGATGATTCTTCCCTTCATCTCATCATTGGGGAGAGTCACCACGGATACAGTCGTTTCAGCCACATGATCGGCGGCACATCGCTGGATGGCCAGGGAGAGGATGCTCCGGGCCCGTTTGTCGGCTTCTTCCAGAGCCTGCTGCTCCATCTCTTTGATCATTTGGGTGGTCTCATGCTTCATCTCATTTTCCACTTTGGACAGAATCAGTTGCTTTGCTTCATCCGTGGTCAATCCGGACAGACGTTCCAATTCCGCCACCTGGTCTCGGTAAAGCTCATCAATCTTCTCTTCACAGTGCCGGATTGCATCTTCCCTTTGGCTGAGAGTTTCCTCCCGCTTTTCCTGGCTTTCCTGCTTCCTGTCCAGGGTCTCTTCCTTCTGCATCAGACGACGTTCCAACCTGGCCAGGTCGTTTCGCTGTTCGCGTATTTCCCGTTCCGCTTCCGTCCGCAGACGGTGCACCTCATCTTTGGCTTCCAGGATTTTTTCCCGCTTCAACGATTCCGCATCGCTTCTCGCTTTATCGATGATCTGTTCCGCCTCTTTTTCGGCACTGCCAATCCGTGCTTCCGCTGTCAATCTCCGCATCCGATACCCGATGGCCGTACCAAGACCGATCCCGAGGAGGAACAGGAGTAACCACACGAGAAAATCAGTCGCCTCGATCGCTACCCACCTCCTCCCTTCCCCAAGTATAAAACAAGACCGATCCGCTTCGGTCTGTTGCATCACATGCTTACACGAGATTCCACAGGCACCCCCGTGTTTATTTATACAGGATGCCCAGGATGCCCGCATCCGCATCTTTCTTCCGGATCAGGGCGCACCCATCCCATATCAGAGAACACCAATCCTATGATAAAGCTCCCGCCCGGTTCAACAGTGGGCACTTACACATCCCTGAGCAAGCATCTTTCCAAACCAATTTAAGGATTTTAGATGCACTCCAATTGTATTATTTACTCGACCCCATTGTCAAGAAGACCGGAAGGGCGGACCAGAGTTCCCCCACCTCTCATCTGAACCTGAAAGACTCGATCAGCCCCTTCCGTAAGGTGAGAATTGTGACTGACCAGAATCACCTGCCGACCAAACATCTCTGCAGTGGATTTGAGAAATTCCAGCATGGGAATCACATATTCCGCACTGACATGCTTTCCCGGCTCATCCAGAATCAAAGGGCCTTCCGGTCTGGGTCGAAAAGTTTCCACCATCGCCACCCTCAGTGCCAGAGAGATGATATCCACCACTCCCCCTCCGCGGGCATCCTGGGGCTTGGTCTTCACTGGGACCCCTTCCCAGTCCGTGATGACATAAAACTCAGCCGCCGATTTGCCACCGTGTTCCAACAGCTCGATTTCAAATCGAAACTGTGGGCCAAATACATACTGGAGGGCATTGGTCACCAATGTCTCCATCTGCTCCTTCGCTTGTCGACGGGCATGCTCCGCCGAGCCCTGAAGGAGAACTCTCACCTTTTCGAAAAGGTCCCGCTCTTTTTCCGCATCCTGCCGCCGTTTTTCCGTATCATTCAAGAGCTCCTGCAGCCCGTTTCTCTCCGTTTCCCTGATTAGGGCTTCCTTTTTGGCCGAAGACAAAGCCCGGCTCAACGCATTCAGTTCACTTGTCCGATCCATGGTTGCGTTTCAGCTCCTCCGGCAACAGCTTCCATGCCTCCTGAATCCGACTTTCAATCTCCTCTTCCAGCCTTTTGATCTCCTCTTCCAGCCGATCAGGCTCCACTCCGAGTTCCTCCATCTCTTTCAGGAGTTTCCTTTCCTCCTGTTCCAGACTCTCCAACCTGGCTTCAGCCCTGTAACGCTGATCCTTCGCTTTGTTCAGCGCATTTTTAAGTTGTTTGATCTTCTCTTCCTGCTGCTGCACCGGCCATTCCTCCTCCGTATTCTTCCATGATATGATCCAGGACGGAATCGTCGATCGGGGAACTACAGGTGGGACACCGGCCCAATGCACGGAGAAGGGCAGCCAGTTGTCCGGTGTATCTATCGATTACGTCTCCTTTTTCCTTCAAAAAACGGCGCCCCCGGGACAAACGCCTCCGGCAGTCCCTCCATACCTGTTCCAGACTGAGGAGACGTCCTCGTTTCTCCACCAGATCATTCAACTTTTCCACCTGTTCTTCCGGCAGATCAACCAGCTTCCGAAGTCGGTTGTGCAACTGCTTCTTTTCCTGTCCCAATGCACGAATCTTCGGAAGCAGCCCCACCAAAGCCCGATAACGCCTGCCCAGACCCTCCAGTTGATCCAGATCTATCTGATCGATTGCGGCGGTTGCCGAACAAATCCTCCGCTGTCGGCCGGCTTCCTGTTGCACCCGTTTCAGATTCTCCCGGAGCGGGGTGAGTTGCCTCAGTCGCTCCTGTTCCTTCAAAAGATTGGACAGGTGCTCCTCCACTTCCATCGTTCGTCCGGTTTCGACCCAGACTTTTTTCCATCCGTCCCGTTCCCTCCAGATACCCAAACAGGCTGAGGAAAGCCGCTTCATGTAACTCAGTTTAGAAAGGGCCCGTTCCGCTTCCAGCAGGATCCGGTTCGCTTCATCAACACCGGACAACCGTCCCAACCTGTCCCGGGTCTCCTTCTTCTCCCGGCTCATCAGATCTAGGCGACCCTTCAGTTGACAAATAGCTTCCAGGCGAGCATGCATGGCCGTCGCTTCCTCATATTGGGCTTCAGCCTCTTCCAGTCTTTCCTGGAGTCTGGGCAAATCTTCATAGGGCTCCAAGCGCTTTTTTAGCTCGTCCGATTGCTCCACCACATGTTTCAGTCTCGAATTGACCGCGGTCAAATCCTTTGCCGTTCCTTGCAAAGCGATGTCAATGATGTGTGCTCCGCTGACCCTGCCGATGGATTTCGCCTTCACCATTCCCGTTTCCGCCAGCAGAAACGGCGGTTCCAGCTGAGTACCGAACTGGACAGGAAGCTTCCAATCCGAGTCCAGCTTCAACACATGCATCCCATGAGCATCCAGGACTTCCTGAGGGACAGAGGATCCGAACCCCTCATACACTTGTTCCTCCTGCTCCGGAGTCTTCAGTATGTACCTGTTGACGGAAGAGGAGCGCATCCGCGTGATCTGTGTACCGTCAGATAGAGTCAGGGTGACCCGACACCTTTTTTTTCCCGCCCGGATGAAGTCGGTCCCTTTGGGTTCATTGTAGAGAACCCATCGGAGCGCCCTCAGGATCGCGCTTTTTCCGCTGTCCGACGGGCCGACGAACACGTTGAGCCCATTGGTGAAGAACACCTCTGTCTGTTCATGGGACTGAAAGTTTTCGATCACTAACCGTTCAAAACGTTTCAATCCTCGTCCCTCCCGGTTCCCAAGTGTTCTTGCACCACCGCAATCCGTCGCAATGCTTCGTGGCGGACCTCATCCTCCACATTCTTCGATCCGGCGATCTCCTCCACAATTCCCTGTACATGGAGACTTCGAAAATCATGATCCCGGATTTCCCGTTCAAAGGCGGCGATCCTCTCTTCCCGGTAAGCCGCCTGTTCCACCCAAGACCGGTCCAGAACCTCTTCCCCTGGAGCGGCACATTTCAGGGGAAGGAGTTTCACGGTGATTTCACTTCCGAAATCGAGCAATGCCACTTGAGGATGCCGGCTGATTTCCGACGGGTGGTTGTTGATCCGGGCCAAGGCTCCCGGATTGATGATATAACGGCCACCCTTTTTCTTGATGGGAAAGCCGGCATGGTAATGTCCCGTCAACAGGACATCCACCTCCTCCGACCATAGGTGGTCCGTCAAGGTGTGGGGAACACTGTCGGGAAGTGCGCGATCCACCACCATTCCGTGAACCATATGAACACAGTAATCGGCTCCCGTCTCATTTTTCACCACATAATCCAATGCCGGATCCCGCCGATCCAAATCATAGTGGAAGGGTTGACCGGTGAGTTGCACACGGATTCCCCCCTCCTCCAAACAGATTTTTTCTCCGGACCGGATCAAGCCGACCGTTCCAAAAGCATCCAAAAGACCCAACATCGACCGATCCACCGTCTCCGGATTATGCCCGTAGATATCATGATTTCCCGCAATCGTATAGACCGGTATTTCCAACCGGCGCAATAAACGGGCAAAATCCCGCACAACGGCGGGAGACAAGTCCGGTCTGTCGAAAAGATCTCCACCGTGAAGTACGGCGTTCACCTTTTCCCGACCGGCAATGTCGATCACTTCATTCAACTTGTTCCGGAGGGCTTCCACAAAATCATCGGTTCTGCTTCGGGGAGCCGTCCCCCGGATATGGGTATCCGTCACGTAGAGGAGACGAAGCATCGGATCATCCCCTTTCCTCTTCCCCGTGTCTCATCCGAAACTCGTGCAACAGCCCATACACCAGCGAGGGTTCAAATCCTCTACGCAACAGATACTGGCCCAGGCGCCTTTCCACCTTGGGCCAGGGTTCCCCGGCAAGACGACGATATCGCTTTTCCGCCGTCTCCCGGGCCAGCTTCCGTTCTTCTTCCTCGTCCACCCGGCTGAGCACATCTTCTGCAATCTCCGGGGGAATTCCCTTCCGTTCCAGCTCACGCTTCAGGGCCAGAATGCCGTATCCTTTTCGCCCGCGACGTTCTTCCACCCACGCTTCGGCAAACTGTCGATCGTCCAAAAAACCCTGATTTTTCATTTCGGTGATTACTTGACGGATGGGATCCCGTTCATACCCCTTGGCCGTGAGATAAAGCTCCACCTCACGGACCGTCCGGGGACGATAACCGAGATAGCGAAGAGCGGACTGGCGAACCTTGTTCTGCTCTTCCCCCGCCAGGATCCGCCCAATCTCCTCTCTATCCACTTTCATCCCCTTCGACAGGGCAAACCGGACCAATACATCCTCGTGAACAGAGAATCGATAAGTGCCGTCAATATGAATGTTGTAACGGGGCAAGCCGCTTTTTTGTCTCTCAATCCGCGTGATTTCTCCCGCATCGCCTTCCATCGGATCTCACGCCTTCTTCCATTATTCCTTCAGGTCGAGGGAAAGAGCTTCCGCTTTTTTTTCATCCCCCGCCTTTTTCGACTGCTCCTTTGGCTCCTGTTCCGGACTGACCGTCTGCAGATTGAAATGTTCCCGGATCTTGTTTTCGATGGAGAGAGCTACCTTGGCATTTTCCTTGAGGAATTGCTTGGAATTCTCCCGGCCTTGTCCCAACCGATTTCCTTCAAAGGAGTACCAGGCACCGCTCTTTTTCACAATGTCCAGATCGCTTCCGATATCCAGAATGCTGCCTTCTTTAGAGATTCCCTCCCCGTACATGATGTCCACTTCCGCCTGCTTGAAAGGAGGGGCCACCTTGTTCTTGACCACTTTGATCCGGGTGCGGTTGCCAACCATTTCGTTGCCCTGTTTGATCGTTTCCGCTCGCCGTACTTCCAGACGGACACTGGAGTAGAATTTCAGGGCGCGGCCTCCAGGGGTGGTTTCGGGGTTGCCAAACATGACACCCACCTTTTCCCGGATTTGGTTGATGAAGATCGCAATCGTCTTCGACTTGCTGATCGCACCGGAAAGCTTGCGAAGAGCCTGGGACATGAGACGGGCCTGTAAACCGACATGGGAGTCCCCCATCTCACCTTCGATTTCCGCCTTCGGCACAAGGGCCGCCACCGAGTCGACGACGATAATGTCGATTGCTCCGCTACGAACCAAAGCCTCGGCAATTTCCAGTGCCTGTTCCCCCGTATCCGGCTGGGACAAGAGCAGTTCATCGATGTTCACCCCCAACTTTTCCGCGTAAACGGGATCCAGGGCATGTTCCGCATCGATAAAGGCGGCCTGTCCTCCCCCCCGTTGAACCTCGGCGATCGCGTGGAGGGCAACTGTCGTCTTCCCTGAGGACTCGGGACCGTACACTTCAATGATCCGCCCCCTGGGGTATCCTCCAACCCCCAGCGAGATGTCCAAAGCCAGTGCTCCACTGGAGACTGTTTCCACTTGACGGGCACCAGCTTCCCCCATCTTCATGATCGAACCTTTACCAAACTGTTTCTCTATCTGCCTTAAAGCCATATCCAAAGCCTGACGGCGGTCGGACATGCATCCTCACTCCTTCGATTCCCTTGGATATCCTCATCATACATCCTTTTTCAGCCCCTGCCAAGACCATTTGCGAACATTTATTCGGTACCCCCGTCCCCTCGCAACTCCGGAAAAACTCTGGTATCATGGGGGATAGGGTGTGGAAACACTTAACAGATGGAGGCACATGCCTCCGCACGCGTCCGGGACGCGAAAATCCATCCCATACAGCAGAACCCGAATCCCCTGCAAAGGAGTGGGAAAAGTGGATAAAGAAAACATGAAAGAAGAGGTCATGGAAGCTCTGGAAACTGTTGAAGACCCCGAGCTTCATATCGATATCGTCAACCTCGGTCTGGTCTACGGAGTGGATATCGATGATGAAGGAAACGTCAAGGTCACCATGACCTTGACCGCCATGGGATGCCCTCTTGCCGGAATGATCAACGAGATGGTGGAAACCGCCGTCAAGTCCGTCGAGGGAGTCAAGAGTGTTGAAGTGAACATCGTCTGGAACCCCCCCTGGAGCAAAGATCGGATGTCCCGGTATGCCAAGATGGCTTTGGGCATCCACTGAAAAAAACAACGAAAAACCCCTGCCGTCTCCAACCGGCGGGGGTTTTTCGTTGCAGGATCAGGAACGGTTCCGGGGCCGGGCCGGCTCCAAATTGACCCTTGCACCATTGATCTTGCTCTGACGGAGGGCTTCAAATACGAAGGGAGCCGCCTCTTCGGGAACTTCCACAAACGAGAACCGATCATATATATTGATCCGACCCACTTTTTTGGCAGCTATTCCCGCCTGCTCGGCGATCGCTTTCACCAGCTCCCGCGGACGGATATCCGCATTGCGACCCACATTGATGAAGAAACGGACCATGCCCGGGGAAGCTCCCGTTTCGCCAAAGTCATAGACTGCATCGGTTCCCCCGGTAAAGCGGTCCGCAAAAGCCATGTGCAGGGCCGCTGCCGCGATCTGATTTGCATCGTGTTTCTCGGTCAAGCTTTGCACCAGCTCTTCAAAGATCGGGATCAGTTCACCGGACTGGATCGTCTCAACCAACTGCTCTTTCAGCAACTCTTGTTGCCGTTCCGCCACTTCCTCCAGGCTCGGAAGCTCCCGGGGTTTCAACTCACCGGCGATTTCATGTTCGATGGAGCGAAGTTGTTTCATCTCCCGGGGAGTGACCAACGTCAAGGCAATTCCCGTGCGGCCGGCCCGACCGGTCCGACCGATACGGTGCACATAACTTTCCGCATCCTGAGGAATATCATAGTTGATCACATGGGAGACTGTTCCCACATCAATTCCACGGGCCGCCACATCAGTGGCCACCAACAGCTCAATGTCCCCCCGTCGAAAAGAGTTCATCACCCGGTCCCGCTGTTGCTGAGCCAGATCCCCGTGCAGTCCGGCGGCAAGGTATCCCCGCGCCTGTAAGGATTCTGCCAGCTCGTCCACACCTTTTTTCGTACGACAAAACAGGATTCCTTGCTCCAGGGACTCGCTGTCCAAGATGCGACACAGCGAATCCAGTTTGGTACTTTCCAAAACTTTATAATAAACCTGTTCAATGACCGGAGCGGTCACTTCCCCACGGCTCACCGTGATAAACCGGGGCTTATTCATATATTTGCGAGCGAGCTGCCGGATAGCCGGCGGGATGGTGGCCGAGAAAAGCAACAATTGCCGGTTCTCCGGCAAGTGATCCATCACTGCCTCAATATCGTCGATGAATCCCATATCCAACATCTCGTCTGCCTCATCCAACACCAGCATCTCCACATAATCCAAACGAAGAGTTCCACGACGAAGGTGATCCAGCATGCGCCCCGGTGTGCCGATCACCACCTGAACGCCTTGTTTTAGAGCCTTGATCTGACGTCCGATCGGTTGTCCGCCATAGATGGGTAACGTCTTAACCCGCTTGGCGCGCCCGATCTTGCGGAGTTCTTCGGAAACTTGGATCGCCAACTCCCGGGTTGGAGCCAGCACGACAGCTTTCACTTTTCTGGAGCCGGAGTCCACATGCTCCAGGAGGGGAATTCCAAAAGCGGCCGTTTTTCCGGTCCCCGTTTGGGCCTGGCCGATCACATCCTCTCCCCGGAGGACGGCGGGGATACATTCCGCCTGAATGGGAGACGGCTCTTCAAACCCCATCTCCCGGATCCCTTTCATAATCAGGGCATCCAATTCAAAGGAATCAAAACGCTTCATTTCGCAGCTACACCTTTCTTTAATCGTTCCAACAGAGCATGGAGTGCCTGTTTGACAGCCCGGATTTGAATCTTTTCCCGGGAACCGCCAAGATTCAAACGGTAGGCCCGGGTCGCCTCGCCCCGTTCGGATACTCCCAGATAAACCAAGCCCACCGGTTTTTCCTCCACCCGGCCTGGACCTGCCACACCCGTCACACTGAGACCAAAGTCGGTATCGAATCGGCCCCGCACCCCTTCCGCCAAGGCAAGAGCCGAATCCATGCTGACCGCCCCGTGGGTTTTTAACAGCTCAGGGGACACTCCGAGCATTCCCGTTTTCACCTCATTGGCATAACAAACGACTCCACCTTGAAAACCCGCGCTGCTGCCGGGCACCGATGTCAGTGTCTGAGCCAGCAATCCCCCGGTGCAACTTTCAGCCACAGCCAGCCTCTTTCCCTGATCCCTGAGTGCAGAGATGACCAATTTTTCCAAGGTGTCATCATCCTCACCGTACATGAACTGACCGACAGAGTGCAAAATCGCCTCCTTCACCGGAGCCATCAATTCCTGCGCTCTTTGACGGTCATCGGCTTTCGCCGTCAAGCGAAGAGTAACCTCCCCTTCCTTGGCCAAAGGGGCAATCGTCGGATTTGTCTGGTCTTGGATCAGATTTCCAATCCGCTCTGTCAGATGGGATTCACCTATTCCGAAAAACCGGAGAACATGGGATACCACCGCTTCCTCTTTGCTGCGGATCGATTCCAAAAAGGGACGTACCTCCGCATGATACATAGGATACAGCTCCGTCGGAGGACCCGGAAGGAGAACACAGGTAACCGAATCCGTCGATACCGCCACGCCGGGGGCAGTTCCATTGGGGTTTGGGAACACCTCTCCCCCTTCAAACACCAACGCCTGTTTATAGTTGGATGGTGGGATAGTTTGACCCTTTTCGGAAAACAGCCGTTCTAACGAAGCCACCGAGGGAGGATGTTCCACCAGCGGGACTCCCAAAGCCTCAGCCACAGTCTCTTTCGTCAGATCATCCTCAGTTGGACCCAATCCACCAGTGAAAATAACCAAATCGGAGCGGGAAACAGCTGTCTTCACCACAGCAACGAGCCGATCCCGATTGTCACCGACGGAAGTGTGAAAATACACATCAATTCCCAGGCTCGAGAGTTCCCGAGACAAAAATGCGGAGTGGGTGTCCACAATCTGCCCCAACAACAGCTCGGTTCCCACCGCGACCAATTCAGCACGCATCCGATGACTTCCTTTCTCAGCGGGGTTAACGGGATTTTGAGAAGCGGATGACACTGCGATTTTTCAAGAAATAATCGATCCCAGACCAGACGGTGATCAAAACCGCCAACCAGATGAATATTTGAGAAAAAGGAAAGGCGATGAAAGAAAAGGGAAAGTTGTTTAACATCAGCGCAGCAATGGCAATGATCTGGACGATCGTCTTCAGTTTGCCGAGAGGACTGGCCGCAATCACATCTCCTTCAGCGGCCGCCACCAGACGGAGACCGGTCACTGCAAATTCCCGACTGATGATAACAATCGCAATCCAAGCATCCAACCGCTGCATCTCCACCAGGGAAATCAACGCAGCCGAAATCAGCAGTTTATCCGCCAGGGGATCCAAAAACTTCCCCAGATTGGTCACCAGTTTCCGTTTTCGGGCGATATAACCGTCCAAGCCGTCTGTCACCGCCGCCAGAATAAACACCAGTGTGGCGATAATCTCACTGACAGTGATCACACCTTGGCCGATGCGGAATTGACCCAGATCGTAATTGACCAGAAGAAATAGCATCACTACTGGGACCAGAATAATCCGGACCAGAGTGATTTTATTTGCCAGATTCACATCAGCGAACCTCCCCCGCAGGAATGGAAGGTACAAGGTTGCAAAAACTCTCCTCCGCATCCAGTCTCCTTTTCGCTGTTTCAGGTGATCACCCGTTGCTTGGGTGAAGCTTGCTATATAACCTTACCATAATCCAGCATGCTCAAAAACCGTCAGAAACAGACCCCGTCCATGTATATCCGAAAATAACGATTCTACACCATTTTTCCCGCATAAAACAAGCCCTCTCACTGGGGCTCATACGTGCACTTTCCCATTCTCTGCTGGTAAGTATAAACCATTCTTTTCTTCGGTGTCAAAACGGAAATGCCCACCCCGATTTGGGTAGGCTCAGAATTGGACTCACTTCTTTAACTTCAACTGGTATGCATGGGCGTTCTTCTCCTCTGTGGTGTCGATCACATGTCCGTTCACGGTTAATTTTACATAATTTGGATTTCCGATCATCAGGGAAATCCATTCCGGATGTTCAAAGTTTTTTTTCTCTCCTGCAGCAAGGTTTGCTTCTTCACCGATCTTTTCAGTCGGCCCCCCGGGACGAAAGCGAAACCAAGTATTTTTATCGGCTTCCACCGTCACTTCCACTTTTTTTGCATTGGAAACTTCAAAGACGTCCCCGTAATCATAGGTTTCTGAAGGTTTCACCAGTCTTACCTGTGAAGTATCCTTCTTATCCTCAGAAGACCTCCCCGATTCCGCCCGGACCGTGGATTCCCCTTTTTTCTCCTCCGGCGGGTCATCGCTGAAGACAAAATATGCAATCACCGCCGGAATCAACAAGATAAGCCCGATCACCAACAACCAAACGGAACCCTTTTTCGGAATCGCGAACATGGACAACAACTTCCGAACCAGTAAGGAAGATTTCTTTTCCTCCGCCTTGTCCGCTGCATACCGTTCTTTCCTGCTGAGAACAGGAGATGGCTTCTTTTCCTCAGTTAGGGGTGACGAATCCGCCTCACTTTGGAACTCTTCAAACTGATGGATCATAGGTGTCGGATCCAGATGAAGGAACTCCGCATAATTCCTTAAAAAAGCACGGGTGTAATATTTTCCGGGAAGAAGCGAAAAGTCTCCCTTCTCCATCGCTTGAAGATACCGAATCTGGATATTTGTCCGATCTTGCACATCTTCCATGGTGAGTCCGGCCTCTTCCCTCGCCTGTCTGAGTCGGTCGGTCGGTTTCGCCATGGTTGGATCACCTCCTGCCGCCACCTGACACATCCATGGGGAATCAAATTATATCAGAGCAGATTGAAAAGGAAGAAAAAAGCCCTGTTCAGTATAACCGAGGCAAAAGACTCATGTCAAAAGGCTCCCGGCAAGGGGGAGCCTCAATTGACAAGGGAAATATGGAACAATTTCTCTTTTTCGTATGAAGTCTTCACCTTCATTCCATTGACTGTCATTTCCACCGAAGAGGGATGACTGAGCTGAAGATAAAGATCTTTCCCTTTTTTGTATGGATAAGAAACGGTCTCCCCTTTTTGCAATACTCCATCCTTCAGTTGAGCACCCACTTCCTGCTCCCGGATTTGAAACCGGGACTCCCCGTTGGATCTGAGCTTCACTTCGATCTGGTCCGCGTGGGTCAGTTCATAACGGTCCGTTCCTGAACCTCCCTGTTGAACCGGAACCAAAAGGGGTTTGGAACTTTCCTCGCCTGCCGGTTTCTCCTGTTCACTTAGGGGCTTGGTTTCGCTACCGGACTTACCGGCCGCTTGGTCCAGATCATCTCCTGTCACCAGGAGATAGACGTAGATCGAAGCGGGAACCAACAGGATCGCCATCAGAATCAGGAAACGGGTGTACCAGATTCCAAACGTGCTTTCCTTCGGCTTTTTGGTTTTACCACGCCTGGAAGCGCTTCGGCTCAAAGATGGTGCCTCTGCTGGAGGATATTCCCGATTTTTTTCATGCATGGGAGATAGTCCTAATTCTTCGGGCTCCGGAACATCCGGAGGCATACTAACCCTTCGCCCTTCCTGGGACGCGACTCTCTCTGAAGCGGTCTGTTTCCACTTCGACCGGGAGCTTCGGGAAAGAGGTGTCTCCTCTGTTCTCTCTGCAGCGACCTGCTTATTTTCCATAGGAAGGGGGTTGATGGCGGAAGGATTTGAGCCCCGGCCGCGCACCTGAGCAGATCCCTGATAGGACCGACCGGCTGCACTACCGTCAACCCCCCCCTTCCTTACCAAACGGTAAGCATCCACAACTTCCCGGGGATTCAGCCCAAGTGTATTGGCATATGTCCTGAGGTATGCCCGAACGTAATAGGAACTGGAAAAATTCGAGAAATCGCCGGCTTCCAAGGATGCGAGATCATGGGCAGGGATCCTGGTGAATTGTTCCATCTCGTCAAGGGAGTACCCTTGGGCTTCCCGGGCTTGTCTGAGTCGGTGACCGATTTCAACCGACACCCGGCCCACCTCCTGCGAGTGATTTGTTTTTCTGATGATTATTTCTTCAATTGGATCCGATAGCTCTTAGGTACATCCTGGGCCGTCGTGTCGACTTCTTCACCGTTAACCTTGATTTGAGTGTTGGAGGGTTTCATCAGTCGGAACCAGATGAATTGATCCGCGTTCAGCTTTCTCTGCTCTCCCACCTTAATCTCGTAGGACTCCTCCACATTGTTCACTTTATTGCCGACGGAGATATTCGTGTTTCCCTTGGTCGCTTTGATCTCCACTTCGATTTTTTTGGCATTTTCCAGGGTGAGCAAATCCCCCTCCAGGTCATTGCCCGTTTTCACCTTGGTCAACTGTGGAGTGTTCACATCCTGAGCATTGGCAGTATCATTCTTGGGTACGCCGGCACCTTGTTCATCCGCTGACGGCTGTTTGGAAGCCCCCGAATCGGAATTATTCGTCAGGATGGTGTAACCCCCGATGGAAACCAGCAATAATGCCCCGATGGAAGCGACACGGATCATCCACTTGCTGGCTCCCCCCTTTTTCGGTTTCCCATCCCCTTTTTCCACTCCCCGCTTCACCTCTTGAGATACCTTACGGGGAGTCATCGTCTGTTGCAAGTGTTCCCTTGACTCTCCGGAACGGGCGGCTGCCGGTTGACTACCCATCGGCAATTGTATTCGCTGCGTCTGCTGGAGGCTGCTTCCTTTCGATTGAGGGGACGGAGTGTTCCCCATCTCTGGATGGGAAGGTTGGGCCGAAGTGCTCCCCGTCCCCGGAGGGGAAGACTGGGCCGGGAAGCTCCCCGTCCCCGAATGGGAAGACTGAGCCGGGAAGCTCCCCGTCCCCGAATGGGAAGACTGAGCCGGGAAGCTCCCCGTCCCCGGATGAGAAGACTGAGCCGGGAAGCTCCCCGTCCCCGGATGAGAAGACTGGGCCGGGAGGTTCCCCGTTCCCGGATGGGAAGACTGGGCCGGGAGGTTCCCCGTTCCCGGATGGGAAGACTGGGCCGGGAAGCTCCCCGTTCCCGGAGGGGGAGAATGCCGCCGACTGCGAGCGGGAAGATGAGTATTTTGATCCGGGAAAGATTGAATCGGTTGCCCTTTCGGTGATGTCATACGCTGTTGCCTCGAAGAATAGGTTCGACCCAATCTCGGCTCTCCACGAAAAGGACGTTGGCCTTCGCCTCTGTTCAAGTTTTCATGTTCCATCCCCTGAAAAACCGTTGGTTGCCTGAGGGGCGGGCCTCCATGAATCGCCACCCGTTCATACCGATCCATCAAAGGTTGGGCATCCAAACCGAGACAGTGAGCATAGGTTCTGAGAAAAGCACGAACATAAAAAGGACTCGGTAAGGAGTCAAATTGATCATTTTCCAATGCACGCAGATACTCGATGTGAATCTTTGTGCTTTGTTGCACCTGTTCCAGTGAGTAACCCTTCGCCTCCCTTGTCTCCTTCAACTGGGTTCCGATACCGGACATAACTGCACCTCCTGAATTCCGATCTCTCTCTATCTAAGTATCATCATTTCATCTAATATCGAAAGCAGTGAGATCCTCATCAAGGATATCATAGCTGATCACTTCATCCTGATGGTTTCTCAGTTCGATGATATAGTCAAAATCATCTAAAGTGAATTCCGTCTCCCGAATAAAAATATCGGGATGTTCAATCACCTTCGTGGCGTTCATCCGCATAATTTCCTGTACCAGCATGTGATGTTGTTCCGTCGAACGAAGAGTGGAGACAAT
Source organism: Kroppenstedtia guangzhouensis (assembly GCF_014637345.1). Taxonomy (GTDB): domain Bacteria; phylum Bacillota; class Bacilli; order Thermoactinomycetales; family DSM-45169; genus Kroppenstedtia; species Kroppenstedtia guangzhouensis. Next base: position 422,520 of record NZ_BMEX01000001.1, on the reverse strand, counting down.
CCCATCGATGATGTAGACGTTCTCCGTGTTCATCTCATCATCAGCCAGCTGCTTTCGAACCGTCTGTTTGAGAAGGGTGGACGAAACGAAAGTCCAGCGCTTGTTTGCACATACGCTGGAAGCAACCACGGACTCTGTTTTCCCCACACGGGGCATTCCACGCAGCCCGATCAATTGGTGCCCTTCCTTTTTAAACAGCTCAGCCATAAAATCCACCAAAAGACCCAACTCTTCACGGGTGAATCTGTAAGTTCTGCTGTCTTCCAGGCAACGGTCAAGATAACGGCCATGACGGACAGCCATTCGATCCATCAACGTCGGCGGACGAAGAGCTGTGACCGTAATATTATCCACCCGGTTCAAGATGTGCTTCAGGGCGTGGATTTTCTCCCGGTTATCCGTGTTGAGAAGCATCCCCCTGCGTTTGTTCTCCATTCCGTTGATGGTGATAATGTTGATGGAGAGCATTCCGAGCAGGGAAGCCAGATCTCCCAACAGACCAGGTCGGTTTTTATGAATCTGGTACTCGATATACCAATCGTGACCGCCCATAGCCACACACCTTTCGTGCCCTGTCAAATTGTTCTGTACTCTTAAAAAACCTTGCAAATTTGTTTAATAGTATATCACATGTCACTTGGAAAGAGAAACCCGGCGTCACAGAAAATTGTTGGTCAAAAAATGAAACACCCCTACGACAGGGTGCTTCATACCGATCAATGTTGAGGGCCCTCGCCGCCATGGACCAACTTGACCATCAATCCGGCTATTGTTTTCTGCTCCTGTTCATCAGCGGCGTTCCACAGTTCCTGCAACAGGCGTTCCTGAGAATTTTGAGGGCTGATCTCCTTGGCTAGATAATTACCGATCTGCTGAGCCACATCGGTGATGGTCTCTTTGTCCATTCCCATCCCCTGTGCTTGCTCCACACGTTGGGACAAGAAGTTTTTCCAATCCTGGAAGTTGTCCAATACTGACATGGTCAAATCCTCCTTCATCCGGATGATGTCTTCGTTGCTAATATGAACCCAACGGGTCCGACTTATGCAAAGAACCGTTAAAGAGATTCAAGGATACCAGCCTCCATTGATATGAAGGACCTGTCCCGTCAGATATTCCGCTTCCCGGAGACACAACCAGCAGACCAAAGCGGCCACCTCCTCCACTGTTCCCAGACGATCCGCGGGAATTTGTTGAGTCAATTCCCGCCGATCCTCCACTGACAACTGTTCCGCCAACATGTCCGTCTGAATCGCCCCCGGGGCGACGGCATTGACCGTGACCTTTGAAGGGGCCACCTCCTTGGCCAGCGCCCGTGCCAACCCATTTAAAGCTCCTTTGGCCGCGGAATACAAAACTTCTCCCGCCCCCCCCGATTCACCCCAGATGGAGGACAACAGAATGATTCGCCCTTTCCTGCGGCGAATCATCTCCGGCAGGACCGCTTGTACCAGATGAACAGCTCCCCGGACATGGGTGTCCATCACCCGATCATACTCCCCATCCGTCACATCCTGGAACACCCAACTTTCTCCAGTCACTCCGGCGCTGTGGACCAAGATCGTGGGCAATCCTAAGTCATTGGCCACTTTCTTCAACAATCTCTCAACCTCTGTGCGAAACCTAACATCAGTCTGATAGGCGAAGGCTTTGACTCCAAGCGAACGGCAAGCCTCCGCTGTCTCTTCCGCCTGCTCCCGCGCCTGGCGGTAAACGATAGCCACATCGGAACCGTCTTTGGCCAGCCGGCGGACGACAGCCGCCCCGATTCCCCGGCTGCCTCCTGATACCAACGCTATCTCTCCCTGTAACGGATTCATCTGACTTTCCCCTCCAAGCGAAAGAAAGACGCGCCGAAAGGCACGTCAGGTTTGAACAACTTCAGGTGCTTTGATTAACCGTATTCCGATTAATCAGCAACCTTGTTTTCCAGCTGTTTTTATTCGTGATTCGGCCGAACGATGGAGACCGCAAACCGATCCCATCCGATATGCTCTCTCAAACGTTGATTCACCTCGTCCCCATGGAGTTCTTCCAACAGCGGAATAATATTGAACAGATCCGTTCCGCTGAACTTATAACGGGTGAACTGATTGGCAATCCATTCGGGGGAATTATATAACCTGAGATAATTCCCCAGTTTTTTCTTCCGGATCCGCTCCACCACATCTTGCGGAATCCCCGATTGAACAAGGTGAGGAAGTTCCTTCCGGATCCGTTTTACCAAGGCATCCGGATCGATCGTGTCCCCACCCGCCATGGAAAAGCCATACCCCTTCTCCAGACTGTAGTCGTAGCCGAATTGATCGTCGATCAGTCCATCATCGTAAAGAGATTGATACAAGTCTGACCCCTGCCCGAACAGGGCCTCCAACATCACTTCCGTGGCCAGCTCCTGACGGAGCAGATCATCTCCGGTCAAACCCGTGCGAATTTCCTTAAATCCAAACAGGCATTTAGGAATTCCCACCGCCAGGGAAACTTCTTTGATCTCCTGGGCTACACCAGCATCCTCTTCCGGATAGTAACGCCGGATTTCCCCTTGCTTCTCATAGGACTTCGCTGCCTGATTTTGACGAACCAGCTCCATCGTTTCCTCCGGATTCACCGGACCTACTACAAATAAAAGCATATTGCTCGGGTGATAAAAAGTTTCGTAACAGGTGTAAAGGGTCTCTTTCGTGATTTTGTCGATCGATTCCACTGTTCCGGCGATATCGATTCGGACGGGATGTTGCTTGAACATCGCTTCGATCAACCCGAAATAAGAACGCCAGTCGGGATTGTCTTCATACATCCGGATCTCCTGACCGATGATCCCCTTCTCTTTTTCCACCGACTGGTCTGTAAAATAAGGATTCTGGACAAAATCGATCAGAGTGGTTAAATTTTGATGCACATTTTCCGTACAGGAAAAAAGATAGGCCGTCCGGTCAAAACTGGTGAACGCGTTGGCGGAAGCTCCCTGGTTGGAAAAACGGCTGAACACATCCCCATCGGGCTCTTCAAACATTTTATGCTCCAAAAAATGGGCAATCCCGTCAGGCACTTTCAATTCTTGTCCTCCTGGCGGGGTGAAATGATTGTCAATGGAGCCATAACGGGTGGTGAAAGTGGCATAAGTCTTGTTGAAATCCGGCTTCGGCAACAAATAGACCTTAAGACCGTTAGGGAGCTCTTCGTGAAACAAGGTTTCCCGCAGTTGTCGGTGTTCAATTTTTCCCATCGCCTTCTCCCCCTTTCCGATCCTTCAAGAAATAGATCGTATCCAAGGTCGTTTTTTGCGCCACTGCTGTAATCTCTTCCCGTGTTACCTGACGGATTTCCCTGATCATTTGATCCAAGGGACGCTCTTTGCCACCCACAATCCCGTGGTAATGGGCATCCACCAGGTCAAAGGCACGATCCTGTCTCTCTTTCAACTGGTTGATCAACATCGCTCGGGTCTGGGAAATTTCCGAATCAGTAAACTTCCCTTGTCTCATCTGATCAAACTGCTCCCGGATAATGTCAACAGCCTTTTGATAGTTGACGATTTCAATCCCCGATTGGACCGTGAGAATCCCCTTGTGACTTTCCACACGTGAAGCCGCATAATATGCCAGACTGGCTTTTTCCCGGACGTTGATAAACAGTTTGGAATGGGGAAACCCTCCCAGAATTCCGTTGAACATCAACAAAGCGGCGTAGTTGTCATCAGCATAAGTCACCCCGGTCCGACATCCCATATTCAGTTTTCCCTGATTCACATCCAGACGATCCACCACTTCCCGCACTTTGCCGGGAACGGACTTGACTTGGGGCGGAGTCAGTTCTACCCTGGATGCGGTCTCCATGGAAAAGTGCTTTTCAACCAGTTCCACCGCTCGATCCACACTCAGGTTGCCGACAAAGTACAGATCGATCGGACGGGTCCGAATCAGTTCCCGATAGTATGTATACAGATTTTGAGGATTGATCCCGTCCAAATCCTGTAACCGTCCATGGTTAAACAGCGCATAAGGCTCTCCTTTACACATCTCCTCCACACAACGAAGGGCAGCAAAGCGGATTTTGTCATCCATCAAGCTTTCAATTTTCTGTTTCAGATTCTTCTTCTCCGCCCGGACATACTCTTCCCGAAAGGCTTCTTCATCCGTCACCGGCCGATACAGAAGCTCTCCCAAAAAAGCGGCTCCATCCTCCAACAAAGTATCCGCATCGGTCAAAAAGGAGCTATCTGCCAGATCCAGGCCCAATTGAAGAATGTGTCGCTCTCCCCGTTTGAACACATCCCCAAACAGAGTGGCCCCGTACAGATCGTCTAATTTTCGCTTCAATCCCACTGTCGAAGGATGGGTCCGGGTCCCCCGCTGCAGGACATTGGGCAAGAGAGCATGACGGGTCACCGTCTCTGCTGACAGTTCCTGTTGAACCATCGCCACCATCAATGTAGTCTTAAATTTATCTGTGGAACAGATATGGACCCTGAGATTTCCAACATTCACTGATTCAAAGGACATTTCAGACACACCAACACCTCTTTTCTCTGAGTATGTATCCCCCATTATATAAGAAAGGAGAAGTACTCGGAAAGGATCAATACCTTTTCATTTTTTATATTATGTCCGTTTATCGGAGAAATGTTGCGAACATCGACAACTCTTCCATCCCCTCTTCCAGAATACAAAAAAACGCCCCTTCCCATCGGGAAGAGACATCGAATCGTTTTTTATCGTCCACCGGTCTCATAGGGCTTGCCCACAGCAGCAGGCCCCTCCGCCCGCCCCACAAATCCGGCCAAAGCCAGGATGGTCAGGATGTAGGGAAGCATATTCAAAACTTCACTGGGAATATAGGTTGTCAAACCAAAGATCTGACCGATCAGTGCCAAGCCGACTGCAAACCCGAAGAAAGTGGCCGCACCCAAAACGCCGAACGGATTCCATTTCCCAAAAATCAATGCAGCCAAGGAGATAAATCCTTGTCCGGCCACAGTCGTTTGATTGAACTCACTCCCGATGGCGATAGAGAGTCCGGCACCTCCGGCACCCGCCAATGCCCCGCTGATCAACACAGCGATATACCTCATACGGAACACATTCACCCCCATCGTCTCCGCGGCACGGGGGTGTTCACCCACTGCACGGAGACGCATGCCGAAGGGAGTCCGGTACAGAAGAAAGTAAGTGATGATCACCACCAATATGGCCAGATACGTGGTTGGAAAAGCGTTGAACAAAGCCGGACCGATCACGGGAATTTGGTCCAGACCGGGAATCGGAAGCCGTGTAAGGGTTTCCTTCACCGTCGGTGTCTGGGCAGCTCCGTCGTACAGGGACTTCACCAAATAGACCGACACCCCGAGAGCGAGAAAGTTGATGGCCACCCCGCTGACCACTTGGTCTGCCTTGAAAGTGATTGACGCCACCGCATGGGGGAGAGCGAACAAAATTCCGGCGACTATGGCTGCTAGCAGACCGATCCAGGGGTTGTGGGTGGCCAGAGTCACGACGGCTCCCGTAAACGCCCCGATGGTCATCAATCCCTCCAAGCCGATGTTAACCACACCTGACCTCTCCGAAAACAGACCTCCAATGGCCGCCAGGATCAAGGGAGTGGCATAGAGAACCGTAGTCTGCAATATATTGGTGAGCACATCAAGCATGTTCTTTCACCGCCTTTTTCCGGAACTTCTGAGTGCCCCAACGGACTATATTGGCCGCAACAAAGAGGATGATCGCAGCAAAAACCACCCGCACCACCTCGAAGGGAACTCCCTCCACAAATTGCATGTTGCTTCCTCCGTAGGTGAGAATCCCGAACAGGGAGGCTGCGAGAAGGATCCCCCCCGGAGTGTTAGCCCCCAGCAAGGCGACTGCGATTCCGTCAAAGCCGATTCCGGTATGTGCTCCCTGAATCGCCAGATAGCCCGATGTTCCAAGCAACTCTGATGCCCCAGCCAATCCGGCAAAGGAACCGCTGATCATCATTGACAGGATCAGACTGCGCTTGACACTCATCCCGGCGTACTCGGAAGCATCAGGGTTAAAACCGACAGCCCGCAACTCAAACCCGGAAGTAGTCCTCCACAGGAGATAATACATAAACAGTGCGCTGGCCAAAGCGATAAAAATCCCCATATGAATCCGTGCACCGCCAAACAAAGAAGAGAGAGAATCCCAGCGAAGGGATGCTGAAGACGGAATCTTCTCCGTGGAATCGGCCCCGGCGGACAGCCAGTTGCGGACCAGCACGTTGGAAAGATATAAAGCGATGAAGTTCATCATGATCGTCACAATCACCTCATGAACTCCCCGAGTCGCTTTGAGCAGTCCGGGCAGGAAGGCCCACAGGGCTCCCCCGATGGCACCTGCGATCACAGCCACCACCGCGTGAATCACCGGAGGCAAATCCAGTTTGAGAGCGATAATAGTTGCCGCCAATTGGCCGATGATAAACTGACCTTCCACCCCGATATTGAACAGCCCTGTCCGGTAAGCCAGCCCCACTGCAAGACCGGTCAGGATTAACGGTGAAATGGTCCGGATCGTTTCACCGATGTCATAAGGCATGAGAAATGCACTGGATAACAGGGCCGCATACGCCTGGATCGGATCGTAACCGGCCACCAACATCATCACGGCCCCCACCAGCATCCCAAGCAAAACTGAGACCAGGGATGTCAGAAAGGTTGACTGCTTGCGCTGTATCAATTGCATCAATGTTTCACCTCCGTGCCGGTACTGCCGCCCGCCATCAACAGTCCCACTTCTTCTTGCGTTGTCGTTTGAGGATTGACCCAGCCGGCGATCTTTCCTTCATAGATGACAGCAACCCGATCGCTCAGTTTCATCACTTCATCCAACTCCAGGGACATCAGAAGAACTGCTTTTCCTTTATCCCGTTGCTCCACCAACCGCTTGTGGATAAATTCGATCGCCCCCACATCGAGACCCCGAGTCGGCTGGGCCGCGATCAACAGATCCGGATTCCGATCCATCTCCCGGGCGATAATCCCTTTCTGCTGGTTCCCACCGGAAAGAGCCCGTGCCGGTGTGTGAATATCCGGGGTTCGTACGTCAAATTCCTTGACCAAACGCTCGGCATATTGATGGATTTGATCATATTGCAAATGGATCCCTCTGGCGAAGGGCGATTGATAATACGTTTGCAAGACCATGTTTTCTCCGATGGTGAAATCGAGGACCAGTCCCCGGCGATGTCGATCCTCAGGTATGTGACCCACTCCGCGTTCCGTGATTTCCCGAGGCCTCTGGTTGGTGATCTCGGAGTTATTCAGCTGGATTTTCCCCTTTTGCACCTTCCGCAATCCGGCGATTGCCTCCAGAAGTTCCGTCTGACCGTTCCCGTCCACACCGGCGATCCCCACAATCTCACCCGCTCGAACCTCCAGATCGAGTCCGTTAACCACGCCGACACCCCGGGAATCGGTTACGTGCAATCCTTCAATGGACAGGACCGTCTCCTTGGGTTTGGCTGCTTCCTTTTCAACAGCAAAGGAGACTTCCCGACCCACCATCATCGAAGCCAAGCGGTTCTCATCCATTTCCTCCACCTTCACCCTGTCGATAAATTTTCCTCGACGGATTACGGTCACCGTATCACAGACTTGCATGATTTCCTTCAGTTTGTGGGTGATGAAAATAATAGTCTTACCTTCCTCGACCAAGTTGTTCATAATTCCCATCAATTCCTGGATTTCCTGCGGAGACAGCACTGCGGTAGGCTCATCAAAAATCAGAATATCAGCTCCGCGATACAGCATCTTCAAGATCTCCACCCTTTGCTGCATTCCTACGGAGATATCCTGGATCCTTGCCCTGGGATCGACACGGAGACCGTACCGATCCGAGATCTCCCGTACTTCTCGCTCCGCTCCGTCTCGATCGATCCATCCACCTTTCACCGGTTCATTTCCCAGAATGATGTTCTCGGTTACAGTAAATGGTTCCACAAGCATGAAATGTTGATGGACCATTCCGATTCCCAACTCGCCGGCCATATTGGGACCTGTGATTTGAACCTGCTTTCCTTTGATCCAAATCTCCCCCTCATCCGGCTGATAAAGTCCAAATAGAATGTTCATCAAGGTTGACTTTCCCGCACCGTTTTCCCCCAGAAGGGCATGAATCTCCCCTTCCTTTACTTCCAGATGAATACGGTCATTGGCCACAATTCCGGGAAAACTTTTGGTGATCCCCTTCATTTCGACGATATTCACGGAGGTCCTCCTTTCTTTATCGGCGAAAAGGGCTAGCACTAGGCTAGCCCGGCTCACTCGGCTGACAGGTTTTGTTACGACTTAAATTTTTTCAGTTCTTGTTCATTGGACGGGACTTCGATTTTTTCATCGATGATCTGGCGCTTGTAATCTTCCACTTTTTTCATGATTTTGTCAGGGACATGTTTGTCGGAAGTTTCGGCCGGACCCACTGCATCTTCCTCCAGCCCGAGCTCCACCTGTTTACCACCCGGAAACTTGTCGTTTTCCTTCATATCCTTCATGATATCGAAAACTGCTACATCCACCCGCTTCACCATGGAGGTGAGAGTATGGTCAGGAGCCAATTTGGACTGATCCAGATCAACACCGATCGCCCAATACTTTCCTTTTTCCCGTGTCTTCACTTCGTCGAAGAGACCTTTGCCCACACCCCCGGCGGCATGATAAATGATATCCGCTCCGTCATTGTACATGTTGGAAGCCAAGGAACGGCCTTTGGCCACATCAGTGAAACTCTCCGCGTAGACCACAGTCACTTTCGCCTTGGGATTGACGGCTTGGACACCCGCCCTGAAACCGACTTCAAACTTTTTGATCAGGGGAGAACTTATTCCACCGATAAAGCCCACTTTGTCAGTTTTTGTCATAGAGCCGGCGATCACACCCATCAGGAACGAACCTTCGTGCTCTTTAAAAGTGACAGCAACCACGTTGTCCGGGATCTTTCCCCCCAGATTGTCATCCACGATCCCAAATTTATGGTCCGGAAACTGATCGGCCACTTCCGGAATCGCTTTGTTGAATTTAAAGCCGACTCCCCAGATAATATCTTGTTTTTCCCTGGCAAATCGGGTCAGATTGGGGAGGTAATCCTCATCCCGCTTCGATTCCAGATATTTAATTTTGGCATCCAGATCTTTCTTTGCTTTCTCCATTCCGTCCCAAGCGGATTGGTTAAAGGACTCATCATTGATCCCGCCGGTGTCTGTCACCAAGCCGGCAGAAAAAGCCTCTCCCTTTTCGCCCCCCTGGTTACCGCCGGCACCACAGCCAGTAGCGATGATGAGCAAGATGCTCAGAAACAGGATGCCCCAGGATTTTCTTTTCATTTTAGCGACCCCCTTGAGTATATTGACAGCTTCCGACAATCGGGGATGCATCCTCCCCCAAGTCCGGGATAAACGGCTTGTCCGGGATTGAAGTGAAACCGTTTTCCCTTATGCCGGTTTCATGTCCCTTTATTGTTATACCATGCTGGTTACCCGATTGACCAGCCGTTTTATCAAACCACCGGTCTAAGATATATGTTGTTTGGATAATTGTTCCGGTGTCATCAATACCTCCCGCGGTTTACTCCCTTCATAGGGACCGACGATCCCGCGTTCCTCCATATAGTCGATCAATCGGGCTGCCCGGGTGTAACCGACACGCAGACGACGTTGCAACAAGGATACGGAAGCGGTCTTGGCTTCCACCACAAGCTGGACTGCCTGGGGGAAGAGTTCATCTTCCACTTCTTCGCCCACATCCTCCGTTTCTCCCTCATTGGGAATCATTTCTTCATGATAACGGACTTGCTGTTGCTGCTTCACATGGCGGACCACGGCTTCCACCTCCTGATCTGAGACAAAAGATCCCTGCACCCGGGTCGGTTTGGAGGCCCCCACCGGAAGGTAGAGCATATCCCCTCTGCCCAACAATTTTTCCGCTCCACCCATATCCAAGATGGTGCGCGAGTCGGCTTGGGAGGAAACACCGAAGGCAATTCGTGACGGAATGTTTGCTTTGATCAATCCGGTGATCACATCCACTGAAGGTCGCTGGGTGGCGATAATCAGATGGATCCCCGCCGCCCTCGCCATTTGCGCCAGCCGACAAATCGCATCCTCCACATCCGCCGGTGCTGCCATCATCAGATCGGCCAATTCGTCGATAATCACCACAATGTATGGCAAAATCGGTTTTCCTTTTTCTTTGCCGGCCAGTTGGTTATATCGGTCGATATCCCGCGCTCCGGTTTCGGCAAACATCTTATACCGCTTCTCCATCTCGGCCACCACCTTTTTCAGAGCGACGGCAGCCTTGCGGGCATCTGTCACGACAGGGGCCAACAGATGTGGAATTCCGTTGTAAATATTCAGCTCCACCATTTTGGGATCGATCATCATAAACTTCACTTCATGGGGCTTTGCCTTATACAAGATACTGCAAATGATATCATTTATGCAGACACTCTTGCCCGAACCCGTCGCACCTGCCACCAACAGGTGGGGCATCTTCGTAAGATCCCCCACGATCGGTTCCCCGGAGATATCCCTACCCAACCCGATGGATAGCTTGGAGATCGCCTCATGATATTGGGAGCTCTCCAATACATCCCTGAGACCCACGATGGAAACTTCCCGATTGGGTACCTCGATTCCCAGCGCGGATTTGCCCGGGATCGGCGCCTCGATACGAATATCTTTCGCAGCCAGAGCAAGGGCGATATCGTCTGCCAAATTGACAATCCGGCTTACCTTCACTCCCGTATCCGGGTGAATTTCATAGCGGGTCACCGCTGGTCCCCTGTGAATCTGGGTCACTTTTGCTTTTACTCCAAAACTGCCCAGCGTAGCCTCCAATTTGCGGGCATTGTCAGTCATTCCCCTGTGATCCTGCTGCCTACTGCTTTTTTCTGTCTTTTCCAGAAGAGTGAAGGAAGGTAACCGATACTCGGGAAGATCCTGTTCTTTGTTGAACCGGACCACCACTGCCTCCTCCCCCGCCTCCTTCTCTGCGGAAGCTTTTGTATTCACCTTCTGCTTAGGGAAGAGTTCCGGTTGTTCCGGCGGCGGTGGAGATGTCTCTTCCTTCTCGGAAAAATCGTGGATAACCGGAATCTCAGGAGTCGCCGCAGTTTTTGGACGACTCTCCTCCGTCTTGGTTTTTCGGGGGCGCTTCCGTGCTTTTTCCCCCTCCTTTACCCGGGAAGAGGAAAAGCGTCGAATCAGTTGACCTTTCCATTCCCGAATCAAACCTCTCCACCACTCTTTGAGGGACTTCAGACTGTTCACATACGAAAATCCCGTCGCCAACAGTACCCCTGCCATCCCGAGAGCGATGACTGCCAAGGTGGAGCCCGATCGATCAAAAAGAAATTGGAACAGGGCATATCCCAAAGCCCCGACCATTCCCCCTCCGATATCTGTGGGCAGTCGGGAATTTCTCTCTTCCAGCACCCGATCCAAAGTCACAGAAAGGACGGGCCCTCCTTGTCCCCGTGATTCCAAAGTATCAAAGGTGTCCATATGGTTCCAGATTAAAAACGCGAGGATGATCAGCAGGATCCCCGTCCAACGGGCTGACCAGCGATCCGGCCAACTCCGTTTCACCATCACCCGCACAGCCAGGACCATCCCTCCCAGAGGAAGAAGAAAGCCCCAACTGCCGAAAAAAAAGCGGGACAAATACCACAGCGAACGGCCCACAGCTCCCAGACCGGCGATCGCCAACAAAGACAGGGTGAACAGAATGATTCCGTATAATTCAAACAGGATCGCTTTGGAAATCCCACCCGAACCTTTTTTCTTTTTCTTCCCCATAACCGACCACCTTTTCCTATCCAAACCATGCCTGTTCTCATTATAACATGGTAAGACCCTCCAGTAGTCCACCGGAGGGCAAAAGATGGTTCAAGACTTCAGACTGACCCTGGATCCCGGTTGATAACGGGGATCCAGGTAATGTGCAGGATCCGTGGACAACAGTCGGAGAATCCGTCCTTCCCCCGCGCCATCCACCTCTACCATCATAGATACTCCTTCGACGAGGACTTCCCGGATTTTCGGTTCCGGTTGAGCGGGATCCTGCAAAGCGACTTCAGCGGGAATCACAGAGTAATAGATCACTGGACCATACCACCTTGGCGGTTCAACTCGATCCTGTGATTCAGTTCCTCCAATGCTTCAGCCAATCCGCCGACACGGTCTATCAGCCCGTGCTTCACCGCATCGGCACCAATTACATTGGTCCCGATGTCCCGGGCCAGTTCACCGGTTCGGAACATCAATTCCCGGAATTGCTCTTCGGTGATCTTCGAATGGTCGGAAACAAACCGGATCACCCGATCCTGCATTTTTTCCATGTACTCAAAGGTTTGTGGAACCCCTACCACCATCCCGGTCAGACGGACAGGATGGACCGTCATCGTCGCTGTTTCCGCTATGAAGGAGGTATCCGCGGAAACGGCGATGGGAACACCGATGCTGTGTCCGCCCCCCAATACGAGAGAGACTGTCGGTTTACTCATGGAAGCGATCATTTCAGCGAGAGCCAACCCCGCCTCCACATCCCCCCCGACGGTGTTCAGGATGATAATCACACCTTCGATATTCCGGTTCTGCTCCGCCGCCACAATCTGAGGGATCACGTGTTCATATTTCGTGGTCTTGTTTTGCGCTGGCATGACCAAGTGACCTTCCACTTGTCCGATGATAGAAAGGCAATGGATATTGGACTCCAATTGTGGAACGTTGGACTGGCCCAACTGCTGAATCGCATCGACGATCCCTTTCTTTCCCTCCCCTTTGGGCTCCGGGTCCTGCTCCCGGGGCTTTTGGGGACCCGGCTGCGATGGTTGCACTGCGGGATTTACATCGGATTTGTTGTTCATACTCATCCCCCTTTTCCACCCGTAGTATGGGAGGAAACAAGAAAACACATACCCGAAGATTTCGATCCCCGTCCAACCTGATCCGTTCACTGCAGCTGGAATCAAAGTCCAAAACCATCGTTTGTCTCAAACCATCACAGTTCAAAAATCATAGTCTATGATGGGACCCCTAAAAGCGTTGTAAAAAAATACGTCACAGGGAGGATTGGGTTTCACATGGGGCGTCTTTGGCTCGAGAGAAACCTGATCCCGACCGACTGAGTATTGAGGTGAAAGAAGTGTATCCCATGCGGTTGGGCCGGTTAGCCTCATTGATCGGGGGACGACTGTTGCGAGGAAGCCCCCGAACACCTGTCAAGCAGGCCACTTATGGCAAGACCCGGCATTTGAAAGAAAGGGTTGTCTTGTTCTTCAATCCCCGAAAAAATGCGGAAAAACAATTAGCGTCACTTCAGAGAAAAAGGAGCGCCGGCGTTATCTGCCCTGCGGGTTGGAGCAGAAAGATTCCGTCTTCCCATGCGGTCATTGAAGTGTCCGATTCAAAAAAGGCCCTTTGGAAGCTGGTCCATTGGCTAAGAGCCCAATCCCGGGCCGTCTTTATCGGAATTACCGGCAGTGCGGGCAAAACAACCACCAAGGAAATGACTGCGTCGATCCTGAGTACCAAGTACAAAGTGCTAAAATCCGTCGCCAATAACAACTTATATTCCCTCATGCCCCAAAATCTGATCCAACTGCACCCCGATCATCAAGTGGTAGTTTTGGAGATGGGAATGGCCGGTTTCGGAAATATCCGTAAGCAGTGTGGTGTCGCCAAACCTTCCCTTGGAATTGTCACCAATGTAGGCGAGGCTCACGTCGGGAAGTTGGGCCACTCGTTGGCCAATGTGGCACGTGCCAAACAGGAGCTGATCAACGGACTGACGCGAGGGGGAACACTCATACTGAATGCAGATGATCCCGGCAGCAAACGTCTCAGTACCCGAGGATTCCGTGGAAAGGTGATCACCTTGGGAATCAAAAATCCGGCAACCATCCGGGCGACCCGGGTAAAATACACGAAAAACGGGATGTCCTTTTACATCGGAAAAGTTCCCTATCAAATTCCAATTTGGGGACGACATAACGTATACAATGCTCTTGCCGCCATAGCCGTCGCCAGGCAACTGAATGTGCCCACTCCATGGATCCAAAAAGGGTTGCGATCTTTCCCGGCGCCACGGATGCGACTCCAAAGAATCAAAGGAATCAAAAATTGGTTGTTGATCAACGATTGTTACAATGCGAATCCTTCTGCGATGATTGCAGGGCTAAAGGTTCTGATGCGGGTTGCAGAAAAAAAACACAGTGTTGCAGTTTTGGGGGATATGCATTCATTGGGGAAACTGTCCCTCGAGAGTCACAGGAAGGTGGGCAAATTTGTGGCCAGATTAAATCCCTCGGCCCTAATCACCGTCGGACCCCAAGCAATAGAAATCGCAAAGGGAGCTTCTTTAGCCGGATACAAAGGGAAGATCCACTCCTTGCCCAATCAACCGGCAAAAGTGGCAAATTATCTCCGTAAAAATGTTCCTAAAGGTTCCGTATTGTATTTCAAGGCTTCACGAAACACCGCCCTTGAAAAAACAGTGAACAAAATTCGTGCTAAATAATTAAAAAGCCGCCATCCCCGCAAACAGGGACGGCAGCTTTCCTGCAGATGAAAGTTCACACTTCCATGATAATCGGAAGGATCATTGGACGTCGCCGGGTCTTGTCGTAAAGAAAACGACTGAGGGCATCCCTGATGCTCGTCTTGAGCGAAGCCCACTCGCTGACCCGTTCGTTTGCACATTTTTCCATCGTTTGAGTGACAATGCGGTTGGCTTCATCCAGCAGTTTTTCTGATTCGCGCACATAGACGAAGCCACGTGAAATGATATCGGGTCCGGACAGGATTTTTCCATTGTTTTTGCTCAGGGTGACTACAACTACGAGGATGCCGTCCTGAGACAGCAACTTACGATCGCGAAGAACAATATTCCCCACGTCTCCGACACCTAGTCCGTCAATCAAGACATTGCCCGTCTGAACCTTGACTCCATAACGCGCTTTTCCGCCCGAGAATTCGACAACATCTCCGTTTTCACAGATGAAGATATGTTCCGGACGGACTCCGACAGTTTCGGCAAGTTGGGCGTGAGCACGCTGCATCCGGTGCTCACCATGAATCGGGATAAAATATTTCGGTTTGATCAGATTCAGCATGAGTTTCAAATCTTCCTGGGAGCCGTGGCCGGACACGTGGACACCATGCTGGGAGGTGGTGCTGTATACCACATTGGCCCCGACCCGAAAGAGTTGATCCACAGTACGGGCCACCGTTTTTTCATTTCCCGGGATGGGAGTGGCAGCCAACACCACCGTATCGCCAGGGAGGATTTCAATTTTTCTGTGAGAGCCATGGGCCATCCGCGTCAAGGCGGACATGGGTTCTCCCTGGCTTCCTGTGGACATGACCGTCACTTTGTGGGCAGGAAGGCGATTAATATCGTCAGTGTCAATCAGAAGGTCGGGGGGAACACGCAAATAGCCCAATTCCATTCCGATATTGACCACATTGACCATGCTCCGCCCCACAACCGCCAGCTTTCGCTGGTACAGATCCGACGCATCCACCACTTGTTGGATCCGGTGAATATTGGAAGCGAAAGTGGCTACAATCACCCGTTGTTTTGCTTTCCGGAACACCTCTTCCAAAGCCTCACCGACAGTCCACTCCGAACCTGTGAAGCCCGGCCGTTCCGCATTGGTGCTGTCGGAAAGAAGGCATAGAACACCCTTTTTTCCAATTTCAGCCATCTGATGCATATCGGCGGCTTGACCATTGACAGGGGTCATATCAAACTTGAAGTCGCCAGTGTGAACCACCCTGCCCTCCGGTGTTTCCAAACAAATCCCGACAGCGTCGGGAATGCTGTGGTTCACCTTGAAGAAAGTCGCCTGGATCGACCCCAGCTTCACTTCCGATCGGTTATTGATAATCACCCGTTTGGTCTTGTTCAGCAGATGGGCTTCACGGAGTTTGTGTTCCACCAAGCCCATGGTCAGCTTGGTTCCGTATACCGGTACGTTCAATTCTCTCAGAATATAAGGAAGGCCGCCGATATGGTCCTCATGCCCGTGCGTCAGGAGTATACCGCGCACTTTGTCGCGATTCTCCAACAGATATGTGATATCCGGTATCACCACATCGATCCCCAGCATCTCTTCTTCCGGAAACATCAACCCGGAATCGATCACCACGATGTCGTCCCCGTACCGGATCACATACATGTTTTTCCCGATTTCGTCCAACCCACCGAGAGCAAAAACAGATAGTTTGCTTCGTGAGTTGTTTTTCGTCAAGAAAGTTTCCTCCTGTAATGTATTCAATTGTAGTTCACCCAAAAAAACCGCACCAAGTCACTTAGGTGTATTATACACGATCTATAAAGAAGCTTTCAAGAAAGCTTCCGGAAATGAGCCAGCAACGAAATCTTCCGAACATACAATTCACCAAAAGCCTCGCCTCACATCGGACAGGCCCTTATCACACCTGGGTTTATCTGTTACAAAAAAACAGCCGGATCCAGGGGATCCGGCTGTTGAATGTTAAAACAGTTTGTTCATCCGTCGGAGAAGCGAATGCATGTGGTCTTTTTCTGACGGCTTGAGCGAAACGAGCGGCAGGCGGACTGAATCGCCGCAGATCTTCATCAACGACAGGGCATACTTCAACGGTGCCGGGCTGGAAGTCATGAAGAGCGCTTGGATCAAGGGGACGAGACGGCGCTGTATTTGACCTGCCCGATCCACGTTCCCACGGAGAAAGGAATCCACCATCTCCTTCATCTCTTCACCAACCACGTGGCTGGCCACACTCACAACTCCGGCTCCTCCTGCGGAGAGATACGGAACCGTCAACTCATCCATCCCGCTGTATACAGCAACATCCTCCCGCTTCCGCTCCACCAGTTCCATCACCTGAACCAAATCACCGCTGGACTCCTTGATCGAGGTGATGTTATCCACATCATGGGTCAGGCGGACCATGGTATCCACACTCATATTGACCGCACTCCGACCAGGAATGTTATATAACATGACCGGGAGCGAGGTGGATTGGGCCACCGTTTTGAAATGTTGGTACAACCCCTCCTGCGTCGGTTTGTTATAGTAAGGAACCACCAGCATCACGCCGTCCGCACCCGCTTCTTCCGCTTCTTGGGTCAATTGAGCCGAGGAAGCGGTATCGTTGCTGCCGGAACCTGCAATCACTCTTACACGCCCGTCCGCTTTTTGGACCACATACCGGATCAGCTCCAGCTTCTCCCCGTGAGTCAGCGTGGGTGATTCCCCTGTCGTCCCTGCAACGACAATGGAATCAGTGCCGGCACCGATCAAGTGTTCCAGAACAGAATCGACACTCGGCCAATCAATGGTCCCGCTGTTCGTCATGGGAGTGATCATAGCAGTCAGAAGTCTGCCAAATTCCACGGTGTCCATCCCCCTAAATCCCGATCTGATCATAATGTAATTCTGTGTATACGTGACCTTGATTATGAGCTCATATGAACATTATGAAGCTCAAATTTCTGATGCAGAGAGCGGACCGCCTGAACCATGTCCTCTCCCGGAACCAGCACCCAAATCGTGGCGTGGGAGTCGGCCGATTGGAGGATTTGGATATCCTCTTGCGTCAAAGCTTCGGCGATCCGGGACATCACCCCCGGCACACCGGCAATCCCCGCACCCACCACTGAAATCTTGGCACAGTGACGCACCAGTTCCGGTTCCAGCTCCAGAGAGAACAAAATCTCCTCTGCCCGGTCCGCCACCCGATCATAGACCGTATAGGCCACTCCGCTGGGATTAATATTGATAAAGTCCACACTGATCCCGTTCTCAGCCATCGCCTTGAACACTTTTAACTGAAGATCGTACTGCCCCTCCTTGGCAGGCACCTTCACCTGAGTCACTTGGGGCACATGTGTGATCCCGGTTATGAGACGATCGTGAAACTCTCTGCCCGGTTGATCCCGAAGATGGGTACTGGTTACCAACGTTCCAGGATGATCACTCATGGTGGAGCGCACCCGGATGGGAACATTGGTCTGCATGGCCAGCTCCACGGCCCGGGGGTGAATCACCTTGGCACCCTGGAAGGCGAGGTTGCAAATTTCAGAGTAGGTGACTGTATCCAAAGGAGCAGCATCTTCCACAATCCGGGGATCAGCTGTCATAATGCCTTCCACATCGGTGAAAATATCCACGGTATCCGCCTGCAGGGCAACGCCCAAGGCTGTAGCTGTCGTGTCGCTCCCACCCCGACCCAGTGTGGTGATCTCCCCGTCTGTGGTTTTTCCCTGAAAACCGGCCAGAACCACCACCCGACCCTGTTCCAGTTCATGTCGGACCCGGGTCGGATTCACCGTGAGGATTTGAGCGTTGTTGTATTGATTATTGGTGATAATTCCCGCTTGGCCACCGGTCAATACGGTGTTGGGAATCCCTTCCCGGTTTAAAATGCCGGACAAGGTTGACGCGGAGATAATCTCTCCGCAGGAAAGCAATAAATCCTGTTCACGGGGTGACAAAGGATCACCGTTCTCTGAAACCAGATCCAAAAATGTATCCGTGGCATAGGGATCCCCCTTGCGTCCCATCGCCGAGACCACCACGACCACCCTGTAATCCTCATCCAGAGCTTTCCGGATATGATGGATCACCCGGCTCCGGCGTTCCGGGGTAGCCACGGAAGTACCTCCGAATTTTTGTACACGGATTCTCATGAGACAATCCCTTCTTCGTTTGGATCAAACCAGATGTTCTGCGATTTGAACGGCGTTGGTTGCTGCACCTTTCAGAAGGTTGTCGGCCACCACCCAAAAATTGAGACCCCTTGGATGGACTGTGTCTTTCCGAACCCGACCGACAAAAACTTCATCCCGTCCGGTTGCCTCCAAAGGCATCGGATAAACTTGATGATGAAGATCGTCCTGCAGAATGATTCCCTCGGCCTGTTGAAATGCCTCGCGCACTTCCTCCAGTTGGAAATCCCGCTTCAACTCGACGTAGACGGATTCACTGTGACCCCGGGAGACCGGAACGCGGACACAAGTGGCCGTCACTCCGATGGACTCGTCGCCGAAAATCTTCATTGTTTCCCGGACCATCTTCATCTCTTCCAGGGTGAAACCGTTCTCCTCGGCCACGTCGCATTGCGGAATGGCGTTGAAAGCGATTTGATAGTGCCGGGGCAGTTTGCCCACAGGCATAATTTCTTTCACCGCTTCCTTACCGTCCAGCACAGACCGGGACTGCTCTCTCAATTCCTCCATTGCGGCCGCCCCGGATCCCGAGACTGCCTGGTAGGTGGACACAATCACCCGGTCCAAACCAAACCGATCATAAAGGGGCTTCAAAGCCACGACCATCTGAATCGTCGAACAGTTGGGGTTGGCTATAATTCCTTGATGATTGTCAATTTCAGTCGCGTTCACTTCCGGCACGATCAGGGGAACCTTCGGATCCATTCGGAATGCATTGGTGTTGTCGACTACAATGGCTCCCCGTTTCACAGCTTCGGGAGCAAAAGCTTCACTCACACCTCCGCCCGCGCTAAAAAGAGCGATATCCACTCCTTTGAAGGCCTCAGGAGATGCCAGTTGCACCTCCACTTCCTCTCCCTTGAAACGGACCTTTTTGCCGGCGGATCGACTGGATGCAAGCAAGCGGAGCTCTTTCACAGGAAAGGAACGTCTCTCCAGGTTTCTCAAGATCTGCTCTCCGACAGCACCTGTCGCTCCCAGAACAGCCACAGTTACTTCCTTTGACGGCATAAAATATAATCCCCCTCATTTTCCTCAGCCAGATGCGTGGGATCTCTCCGGTGATGAGATCAGGCCGACGCATATCTTTCGCAAACTATCAATCCCTATCTATTATGAGGTTAAATCCCGGTATTTTTCAACTATCAATGGTTGGATTTGCTTCCCCGTCAAAGCCGCTTCAATTGTCTCCGGAATCCATTCCATTCGGGCTACCAGGGAGTTCGGTTTCTGTTCAGGGGCATCCTGGCCGAAGGGGACGAAATAGATGTATTTTGCCGGCAACAAACGAGCCAGATTGGCTGCATTGAGTCCCAGGGCATCATTAGTGGAAATGGCAAGAACCACGGGACGCCGGTTTCTCATCTGGGCTTTGGCCCCCATCAGAACCGGACCGTCCGTTAAGGCATTGGCCAACCGGGCCATGCTGTTTCCTGTGCAGGGAGCGATCAACATGCAATCGAGCAACTTTTTGGGACCGATCGGTTCCGCCTCCGGAACTGTGGTGATCATCTTTTCATCAGTGATCCCACGAATTTTGTCCAGCCATTCCCGTGCTTCGCCGAATTTGCTGTCCACTGTTTGAACTGTATGTGAAAGAATCGGGATCACCCGTGCCCCCAGATCAACCAAGCGCTTCATTTGAGGCAGCACTTCATCATAAGTGCAATGGGAACCAGTCATTCCAAATCCGATCGTTTTTCCTTGGAGATTCATTCTTGTATCACCCTTCCTCACCCAATTCTTCCTCCATCAGGCGGGTGATGGTCCGAGCCAAAATCCTGCCCGCCGTCTTAGATGCGACAATTCCAGGCAGGCTGGGAGCCAGCATCGCTTTGATCCCCCGTTTTTCCGCAAAGGTAAAATCGGTTCCCCCCGGCTTAGAAGCCAAGTCGATAATCACACAAGCATAGGACATCCGGTTCAACACCTTCCCCGTCACCACCGGGGCGGGTACTGTGTTGAACAGAAGGTCCAAGTCCCCCACTTGGCTTGGAAGATCCTTCATCAGAAAAGGGGAGAGTCCCATCTCCTCCGCCCGGGCCACATGATCCGGGCTCCGGACCCCCACCTTCACCCGGGCCCCGAGAGCATGCAACGTCCGGCAAAGAGTCATCCCCACTCTTCCCAGCCCTAAAACGGCACAGGTGGAACCGTGGATGGTGATGTTGGTGTTTTGGATCGCCAACATCAAAGCCCCCTCCACAGTGGGAATCGAATTATAAATGGCTACATCATCCCGCGTCAACAATTCCACCAGACGTACGGAATACTTCTCACAAAGGCTTTTCAGATAAGGTTTCGCCATTCCTGCGAACACAATAGCGTGGTCCGGCAATGCGGATATATGCTCTTCTGTCAAAACGATTCGCCGCTGGGTGAAAATACTATCCACCAGCCCATGATCATCGGTGCCCACGATGGGCAAGATCATCATATCCACCGATTTGGCGAACTGGGTGCTCAGCTCGCGGTTGACAGCACCGCTGAATGGGCTTTGCAGATTGTCGAATCCGATCAGGCTGACTTTCGCATTCCCTTCGATGCAACTTTTGATCACTTCCAGTTGCCTGGCATCGCCACCGATGAATGCGATATGTTTCCCGGTCAACATCTCCCCTGTAAAACCCCTTTCCCGGGGGAGCACCCCTTGAAAACGGGGACACCCTCACTGAGAAGTCTCCGCTTTTGCATCATATGAGAGGAGAGCAGCCACGGTTACCGGAACTTCAGCCTGTTCATACGAAAAAACCGGGCGCAGAGTTCGCCCGGGTCCAAAAACGGGATCAGTTTAATAGGAACGCTCTCCCCCTTCTACAATCACCATCTCGGGGCCGATCTTCCGGATGTGACCCCATGCGATCTTTCGTGTCCCCTGCTTTTTCCCAAACCAGGAAGTCCCCACAGGCAACAGCAGAGAACGGATTTCCCCGGTTCGGGAATCGATCACCAGATCCGCCTGGCCCACAGACCCGATCCGTTCCCCGCCCGCCACATCAATCAATTCCTTTTCCGCAAATTCACTGAAACGCATCTGGATCCCCCCTGCTGCAGTCTATCGATCAGGGACAGGACTTATGACAACCTCCCATCAGTAACAAACGTTTCTCTTTCAAGAGGAAATCTCTGCAAGCATAGCTCTCGCAGAAAAGACGCTTCCATCCTTCACTGCGGCCCCCATGTCCTTTATCGAGCTGTTCACGGAAAGGGTTTATACCACATGAAATAGATAATGATAAAACCCTCTCTTAACGAGAGGATTTTGTTGTAGCAAACCAGCATTCATTTTCCAACGCCTGTTTTCCAGTGAATAAACACCCTGAATGAGTATTTCCGCCCCATTCCATACGGAAGGGAGGCCGCTTGAAACAGGCAGCTTGATCCAATCGATCTCCTCTTGAGCCACCCTATCCTTTTCTCTTGTCACTTGCCCGTGTGGCCAAATCCACCGGACCCGCGATCGGTGGAGCTCAGCTTTTCCTTTTCCATCAGTCGAACCGAAAGAACCTGCTGGAACACCAGCTGAGCGATTCTCTCCCCGCGCCGGACCACAAAGGGCTTTTTGCCCAGGTTATGGAGAATGACGGAAATCTCCCCCCGGTAATCCGCATCGATGGTTCCCGGAGAATTCAACAGCGTGACCCCGTGTTTCAAAGCCAAGCCACTGCGGGGGCGGACTTGTGCTTCCATCCCGGTCGGCATCTCCAAGGCGATCCCCGTGGGGACCAACCCCCACTCTCCGGGTTCCAACCGGAGTTCATCCCTGAGCGCCGCAGACAGGTCGAAACCGCTCGCCCCTTCCGACATCCGCTCAGGCAAAGACAAATCTTCATTTCCGGGCAGCTTTTTGATTCCCACCTCAAAGTACAAGAGCGTCCCTCCTGAAAGCCGTGGGAAGGGCACCCTCCGGCGAAATGATGGAGAAGGCCATCGGCTGGGAAAAAACCCTCTGTGCCGCTTTCAGAAGATCCTGGCAAGTCAGACTTTCCACTGCTGCCACCACTTCATCGAGGGATTTGTGACGACCCAGAAGGAGCTCGTTTTTTCCAAGGCGGCTCATCCGGTTGTTGGTGCTCTCCAGGCTCATCATTATGCTTCCCTTCAACTGTTCTTTTCCTTTTCGCAGTTCCTCTTCAGTCACGCCATCTTCCCGCAACTCTTTTAAAATACGAAGGAGAATTTCGATCACTTCATTTTCCTGACCGGGCGCCGTTCCGGCGTAAACCGTGAATAAACCTGTATCACTGTAGGCACTGTGGTAAGAGAAGACCGAGTAGGCCAACCCCCGTTCTTCCCGCACTTCCTGAAAAAGACGGGAGCTCATGTTTCCACCTAGTAAGTTGTTCAACAAATTAAACGAATAAATTTGAGGATCCCCAACAGAAACACCGGCAAGCCCGATACAAAAATGGGACTGCTCTGTCGCTTTGCGGCGGATGGAACTTCCAGCGGTGAACAACGGGACACCACTCATTGAACCAGCTTTTCCCTCCACTTGGAATCCACCAAAGCGTTCTGCGATCCATTCCTGATAATGTTCCGGCAAATTTCCCGCAAGTGCAATCACCAACTGATCGGGACGGTAATGCTTCCCCTTGTACTCCAGTAAGAGAGAACGGTTAAAACCCTGAACATTTTCCACATTTCCGAGGACCCCATATCCGAGAGAATGATTTTCCATGGCAGCTGCGGAGAGATAGTCGTGAACCACATCGTCCGGTGTGTCTTCCACCATCCGAATCTCTTCTTCCACCACTTTTTGCTCTTTTTCTATCTCCTCCGGATCAAACAGGGATTCAAAAAACATATCCGCCAACACATCGATCGCGATTTCCAGATGCTCATCCAACACTTTGGCGTAATAACAGGTCATCTCCTTCGATGTGAAGGCGTTCACCTGCCCGCCGATTTCATCAAAGGTTTCCGCCAGTTGACGGGCGGTCCGCTTCTTGGTTCCTTTGAAAAGCATGTGCTCCAAAAAATGAGAAATCCCGTTGTTCTCCTCTGTCTCCCAACGGGATCCGGCTCCGATCCACAGTCCGAAAGCTACCGACCGGACATGCGGAATCGATTCCGCCACCACCCGGACCCCATTGGGAAGCTGATATCTCTGAATCACTTTTTATGCGTTCCCCCCTATCCCAATATCCCACCTTAAAAAAACCATTCCCACTATATCAAAAGGAGGGGACAGGCTCAACAATCTCCACCCGTTTGGGGGATAACACTTCATTGACCGTTCCCAATCGCAATCCCTTCTCTTTGATCACACGGATGATTTGAGGAAGTGCCTGAACGGTTCGCTCCGTGGGGTGCATCAATATCAGCGATCCTTTGCCGATCCCTTTGCGGATCCGCTGAGTCATCCACTCCGGCGAAGAAGTTTTTCTCCAATCCACCGTATCCACGGTCCACAACACCGTCTTCATTCCCATTCGCCGGGCTTCTTCCAGCACGACCCGGTTGAAATCCCCAGCCGGGGGAGCGAAATAGGCGGATTTTATCCCCAACCTCCGGATCAGAGCCTCTGTCTTTTCAATCTCTGAACGAATCCGCTCCCGGGAAATCCGGCTCATCAAGGGGTGGCTGTAACCATGATTTCCCAACTCATGACCTTTATCCAATAACCTTTTCGCCTCCCCCGGATGTTTGTTCAACCAAGAACCATCCAGAAAAAAGGTGGCAGCAACCCCCTCCTTCTCCAGGATATCCAACATCCGGGGTAAATGTTCTGTTCCCCAGGCCACATTGATCATCAAAGCGGCCATCGGCTTTTTTTCATTTCCCCGATAGATGGGTTCCGCAGGCAATTGGTCGAGGGAAACCTTGACCGGGATCTCTCGGTAAATCCAGGAAACAGGTTTCCTTCTTCCCCCTTTGACTGCAAATCGATAGGTGGCTTCCTTGTCCACTTCCAGCCCATTGTAACCAGGGATCGCCCTCCATATGCGGTCGATGCGGGCATCCACCGGGGGATCTAAACGAGCGCGGGAGCCCTTTTCGATCACTTCCCTCAGCTTCTCATCCTCCTTCTGCTTAAACACCGGCTCCGCCGTTCCTTTTTTAACAGATGTGACATAAGCGGTCACTGAAGGGGAACAGACCGCCAACCAGATCAGGGGCAGCGCCAGCAGCACCCAACGCTTCTGCAATCTTCCCTTCATATAAAAACACCTCGTCACCCCATTGGATGCTACTAACTTATGCACACGAACCAGGTCCTATACAGAGGGCTTTTCCCCATAAAAAAAGAGACAGATCGCTCTGACTCTTTTTGTGCGGGGGAGGATTCAGGATCCTTGTGTCAGGATCGCTTTCCTGGACAGATTGATCCGCCCCTGGTTATCGATTTCGGTCACTTTCACCCGGATCTGATCTCCCAGGTTCACCACATCGCTCACCTTGTTGACGCGGTCTTTATCCAACTGAGAGATATGTACCAACCCTTCTTTTCCCGGAAGGATCTCCACAAAAGCCCCGTATTTCTCCACCCGTTTGACCGTTCCGGTATAGGTTTCCCCGACAACCACTTCCCGGACCAAATCTTCGATAATGCTCTTCGCTTTCTCATTTTGCTCGGGGTCCGCCGACGCAATAAAGATCCTTCCATCCTGCTCAATGTCGATTTTGACTCCGGTTTCATCAATAATCTTATTGATCACCCGGCCGCTGGGCCCGATCACTTCCCGGATTTTGTCGGGATGAATTTTCAGAGTCAGGATTTTCGGAGCATGGGGGGACAGCTCCCGGCGGGGTTCACCCAGAGTGGCCGTCATATTGTCAAGAAGCACATGCCGGGCACGATGTGCTTGTTGCAATGCCTGGGAAAGGATCTGTCGGTCAATCTCTTCGATCTTGATATCCATCTGTAATGCGGTGACTCCCTTGCGGGTGCCGGCCACCTTGAAATCCATATCCCCCAAGTGGTCTTCCATCCCTTGGATATCCGTCAGGACCGTCACTTGATTCCCTTCCTTGACAAGCCCCATCGCAATCCCTGCCACCGGTGCCTTGATTGGCACCCCTGCATCCATCAAGGCCAGGGTGGAAGCGCAGATACTGGCCTGGGAAGTGGATCCGTTGGATTCCAGCACCTCGGATACGAGTCGAATCGTATAGGGAAATGTCTCTTCTGAGGGGATCACCGGTTCCAAGGCCCGTTCACCCAGGGCTCCGTGTCCAATTTCACGTCGCCCCGGTCCTCTCAAGGGACGGGATTCACCGACGGAATAGGGCGGGAAGTTATAGTGGTGCATAAACCGTTTCGACTCCTCCAGATCGAGCCCATCCAGGATCTGAACATCACCCAGAGCTCCCAGGGTGCAGACGCTGAGGACTTGGGTTTGGCCCCGTCGGAAATGGCCGGAACCGTGGGTACGGGGGAGAATTCCCACTTCACTGGTAAGAGGTCGGATCTCTTCCGGAGAACGGCCGTCGGGACGTTTCTTTTCCTCCAGGATCATCCGACGCACCACTTCCTTGAGCACCGTGTCCAAAACCTCTTCGATTTCCCTGATTTGTTCCTCCTCCGGATCTTCCCCAGTCAACTGCTCCAAAACCGACTCTCTTACCTGTTGGATCGCATCCTGCCGTTCCTGTTTCTCTTCTACTTGAGCGGCTTTTTCCATGGGGACCGCTGCCAGTTCACGGACCTTTCGTTCCAGTTCGGGATCCACTTGATGGAGATCCGGCTCCATCTTTTCTTTCCCCACCTGTTGCACGATCTTCTCCTGAAATGCGATCATCTCCTTGATCCCTTCATGGCCAAACAGGATCCCTTCCAGCATCACATCTTCGGGAACTTCATTGGCCCCTGCCTCCACCATGTTGATCCCGTGTTTGGTACCGGCGACCACCAGGTGAAGATCGCTTTTTTCCGCCTGTTCCACGGAAGGGTTCAGCACCCATTTACTGTTCACCCGTCCGACGATCACACCTGCAATCGGACCTGCGAAAGGAATATCGGAGACGGATAAAGCGGTGGACGCACCGATCATCGCCGCGATCTCCGTGGAGCAATCCTGATCCACGGACATCACCGTCGTGATTACCTGAACATCATTCCGATAACCTTCCGGGAACAGCGGGCGAATGGGACGGTCAATCAGTCGACTGGCCAGGACAGCCTTTTCCGAGGGTCGTCCCTCCCGTTTAATAAAACCACCGGGAATCTTACCCACAGCATAAAGCCTTTCCTCATAGTTGACCGTCAATGGAAAAAAGCCAAGATCCTTCGGTTCATCAGATGCAGTGGCCGTGGCCATCACCGCAGTATCCCCATAACGGACAAGCGCTGCTCCGTTGGCCTGGTTGGCGTATTTGCCGACTTCTATCGTCAGCCGTCTTCCAGCAAATTCAGTCTCAAATATGGTCGGTTCCATCAATGCCGCATTTCCTCCTCTCAACGCACACATGTTTACTTTCTTCATCCTTGCATTATTTCCTTCTGCCCGGTTTTTAGGAGCATGCATAGATGCTCCTATTGAAAAAGCGGGGAAATCCCCGCTCTTCCAGAGTTACCGGCGCAAGCCCAGTTTTTGAATCAACGTCCGGTACCGCGCGACGTCATTTTTCTTCAGGTAATTGAGCAGGTTGCGTCGCTGCCCGACCATCTTCAGCAGACCGCGGCGAGAGTGATGATCTTTCTTATGCTCACGCAGATGCTCGTTCAACTCATTGATCCGGTGCGTCAGGATCGCCACCTGAACTTCCGGGGACCCGGTATCGCTCTCGTGAGTCTTGTATTCTTCGATAATTTCCCGCTTCCGTTCCAGGGACAGAGTCAATCCCTTTCACCTCCTTTGTTGGAAAAACCCCCGTGGCCCAGGCCATCGTCGAGGCAGTCGATGATCCGCGCCAGGGTTTTGCACGGGACAGAGTATCCCGGCCAGTACCAAAACAGTATAGCACAGAACAGTTTCCGAGTAAATGCGCTCCCGTCAACAGAGACTCTGCCGGTTCAGCCATGTCCGGGAGTTCCTCTCATCGGACTTCAACTGTTCCGTCAATGCCGAGACCGATTCAAAGGGTTGTTCACCCCGGAGACGATGAAGAAACTCCACTTCCAACCGGTCGCCGTACAGGTTCTCATCCAGATCAAACAGATGGACTTCCAGGGTTTTCACAGGGTTCGGATCCCGAAAAGTGGGTCGATATCCAATGTTCATCATCCCGAAAAGTTCTTGGGAAACCTCTTCCCTACGGACACGGACCACATAAACCCCTGTGGCGGGAATGATAAACGGATCTTCCAACCGGATGTTGGCCGTGGGAAAACCGATGGTCCGCCCTCTCCGATCTCCTCGAACCACTTCCCCCCGGAGGGAATAAGGACGTCCCAAAATCTTGGCAGCCTCTCCCACATTCCCTTCAGCCAGGGCTTGCCGCAGTCGGGTACTGCTGACAAAATCTCCGCCACTGGCGATGGGATGAACGATCTCCACCCGGAATCGGCCGTCACTCAGATGGTTGAGATCCTCCGCCTTTCCCGCAGCTCCCCGGCCAAAGGTGAAATTGAAGCCCACAGACACCCCGCGCACCTTCAGTGGAATCAGCACTTCTTCAACGAATTCCTCCCGGGTCCTCGAAGCCAGACCACGGTCAAACTTCATCACATACACTCGTTGAACACCCAGCTCCTCAAACCGGAGCAACTTCTCCGGCAAGGGAGTGAGATAGCGGGACACGGAAGCTTTCCCCAACACTTCCCGGGGGTGGGGATGAAAGGTCATGACCGCAGGGGACACCCCAAGCTCTCCAGCCATTTGACGGGCCTGATCAATCACACTCCGGTGCCCAAGATGGACTCCGTCAAAATAACCGATCGCCAAAGAAACAGGAGGAACCTCTCTTTCGATTTTCAATGGATGAGTTAAATGGATCGTTTCCATGGATTTCACCTGACCCGAAACACTTTTTCCGGCTTGGCTGTCCGTTCATCCTTCATCCGGTACAAGGCACAAAATTGACCTTCCTCGGTGAACACGCGGAAAAGCGTGCCGACCGCGAGCCCCTCCCCTTTCCCGGGATGAAGGAGCCTGCCGTTCATCACAGAAGTAAATAAACTTTGGGGAACCACGATCTCGGGCAAATGTCCCAGCGCCTCCCCGATCCCGGTCAAGACACTTCCCCACTCTCCCGAAGCCGCCACCCTCTCCAATCTGTCAAGAGTGAAAGCTTCCTCCAGCGTAAAGGGACCGCTCTCCGTGCGCACCAACCGGGACATGTGGGCCGGATAACCAAGCTCCTTGCCTAAATCAACACACAGGGTCCGCACATAAGTGCCTTTGGAGCATCGGACATCAAAATGGATTCGGGGCTGCTCTCCCCCCTCGATTCCGGTTCGTTCCAAAGAGTAGACGGTGACCCTTCGGGAGCTTCGCTTGATTTCCCGTCCTTGACGCGCCCATTCATACAACCGCTTCCCATCCACCTTTACAGCGGAATACATCGGCGGGACCTGTTCGATCTCTCCGATGAACCTCCGAAACACCCTGTCAATTTGTTCCGGATCCAACGGACTCACCGGCTGCTCTTCCGTCACCCTGCCCGTATGATCCTGGGTATCGGTGGCCGCTCCCAGTGTAAGGGTTCCCCAATATCTTTTGGGGAGAGACTGGATATACTCGGCGATTCGGGTCGCCTGTCCCAGACAGATGGGCAACACCCCTTTCACTGCAGGATCGAGAGTGCCGGTATGCCCCACCTTTTTCTGCCTGGACAGACGTCGGATCCGGTTCACCACATCATGGGAGGTCAGCCCTGCCGGCTTATTGACAGGGACCACACCATGCAGCATCATCCCCCCCTCCCCTTCAGTGCCGCCTTCACCTGCCCCAACAAGACGGCTTCAGCCTCATCCAAGGTTCCGGTCAGTGTACAACCCGCCGCTCGCGCATGGCCGCCTCCGCCCATGGATTGGGCCAGTTTCCCCACATCGACGATTTCCCTGGAACGGAGACTGACCTTGATTCCTTGCCCGTCTGTTTCCCGGAACAGAATCCCCACATCCACTCCCGCTACATTGCGTGCATAATTGACGATCCCGTCCAGGTCTTCCTCCCTTGCTCCACTGGAACGGAAATCCTCCCGGGTCAGCCTGATCCAACCCACTTGTCCGTCATCGGAAAAAGCCAGGGTGTCCAAAGCCCGACGAAGCAATGCCAACTGCCCTCGTGTCATCGTCTCAATCACCCGGTCCGCGATCATTCCGGGATCCACCCCGTGACGTAACAAACCCGAGGCCAATTCCATCACTTCCGGTGTGGTGTTGGCATAGCGAAAGCCACCGGTGTCAGTTAACAATCCCGTATAAAGACAGGTGGCCAGATCACGATTCCACTCCACCTGCAAACGCCGGGCCCAATGGCAAAGAATTTCCGCCGTCGCCGCTGCCTCGGGAATCACCAAGTTGTATGTCCCGAACCGGTCATTGGTGGGATGGTGGTCGATATTCAAGATCTCGGCATCCTCCGCCAACAGCCGGTAGGCGGATCCCATCCGTTCCCGGTCCGCCACATCGACGGCGATCACCCGTCGATACGGACTTTCCGCCGCAACTTCCTCCGGAAAGCGGATCACCTCCGCTCCTGGAAGAAACCGGAACTTGCCCGGAACAGGGGACTCGTTGACCATGATCACTTGTTTCCCCAACTGCTTCAAAATTCCTCCGACGGCCAAAGTGGAGCCGATCGCATCCCCGTCGGGATGCAGATGGGAAACCACCAGATAGGGTCCCGGCTCCGAGACGAAGGCTTCCGCCAGTTTCCAGTTCTCAACCAGGGTTGCGCTCATTTCGATTCACTTCTTCCAACAATTTGGAAATGTGCTGACCGTGTTCGATCGACTCATCGAATTTGAAAATCAGCTCCGGGGTATGGCGAAGCTGGATTCGGCCTCCAATCTCCGTCCGCAGGAAACCTTTTGCTTTTTCCAGCCCCTCCAAAGTCTCTTTTTTCTTCTCGTCATTTCCCAGCACACTGATATACACTTTCGCTTGCTGTAAATCTCCACTCATCTCCACTGCAGTCACCGTTACAAAACCGACCCGGGGATCCTTTATCTCATGTTGCAACACATAGCTCAGCTCTTTTTTCACTTGTTCGCCGACCCGACTCGCACGGATGCGCGCCATCGTCGACACCTCCTGTTCGCCCCGCCTGGTGGGGCGGGCGAATTTTACAAAAAGGAGATTTCAACATCCACGATCTCCAAGCCGTCAATCGCCTCCAGGATCCGGACCGCTTCCTTCAGTTCTCTGTCCACGATCCTCCGGTCGCTTCCAACACCGACAACAGCCAAATCCGCCCACTGCCGGTCATTCTGGGAACCCACTTCCGCCACAGACAGATTGAGACGATGGCGAATGCGGGATAATCCACTTTTCACCGCCCGTCGTTTGTCCTTGAGGGAAGTGGAATACAAAATACGGCAGCGACAGACCAGCAGACTGACAACCATGGATTTACCGCTTCACCTCTTCCAGGATGAAGACTTCGAGGACGTCGCCCTCCTTGATATCTTTGTAATTTTTGAGAGTGACACCACATTCATATCCCTGGGCCACCTCTTTGGCATCGTCCTTAAACCGCTTCAGCGTGTCGATATCCCCTTCATGGATCACGACACCGTCACGGATCAGCTGGACTTTTCCATCACGGACGATTTTTCCTTCTGTCACATAACAGCCTGCAATCGTGCCCACTTTGGAAACTTTGAAAGTTTGACGGACTTCGGCACGGCCCACCATTTTATCCTGGAATTCGGGATCGAGCATCCCTTTCATGGCGGACTCCAGCTCTTCAATCGCATCATAAATCACCCGGTATAATCGGATCTCCACTTTTTCCTGTTCTGCCGTCGCCCGGGCCTGGGGTTCAGGGCGAACATTGAATCCCACGATCAAGGCATTGGAGGCGGAAGCCAGGCTGACATCCGATTCAGTGATGGCCCCGGCACCGGAGTGGATAATATTGATCCGTACTCCTTCCACATCGATCTTTTCAAAGGAGCCCCGAAGGGCCTCGGCAGAACCTTGCACATCGGCCTTGATGATCACGTTTAGCTCCTTCACATCACCCTCCTGGATCTGCTTGTATAGATCATCCAGGGTGACCCGACTGGAGGCTCCCAACTCTTCCTGCCGTCTTTTTTCGGAACGTCTGTCAGCGATATCCCGTGCTTTTTTCTCATCTTCAAAGGTCATGAAGGGGTCCCCCGCCTCGGGCACATCGGATAGCCCCAGAATGGCGACAGGCATGGAAGGTTCGGCAGACTTCACCCGCTTGCCGAGATCATTGATCATGGCCCGCACCCGGCCAAAGCTATTCCCGGCCACGACGGCGTCCCCTACCCGGAGAGTTCCGTTTTGGACCAGAAGGGTGGCCACTGCACCGCGCCCTTTATCCAATTCAGCCTCGATAACAATTCCCCGGGCCCGTTTGTTCGGATTAGCCTTTTTCTCCTGCATCTCTGCCACCAGCAAAACCATTTCCAATAACTCGTCGATTCCCTCACCTCTGATTGCAGACACCGGGACAAAGATATTGTCTCCGCCCCAGTCTTCGGGAACCAGGCCATGTTCCGTCAACTGTTGTTTCACCCGATCCGGGTTGGCTTCCGGCTTATCCATCTTGTTGATGGCCACAATGATGGGCACATCGGCAACCTTGGCGTGATTGATCGCTTCCACCGTCTGAGGTTTCACACCGTCATCGGCGGCCACCACCAGGATCGTGATATCGGTCACCTCAGCCCCCCGAGCCCGCATCGTGGTGAAGGCGGCGTGACCGGGGGTGTCCAGGAAAGTGATTTTCTTCCCGTTGGCCTTTACTTGGTACGCCCCGATATGTTGGGTGATCCCTCCCGCTTCACCGGCAGTCACCTTGGTATGGCGAATCGTGTCCAAAAGGGTTGTCTTCCCGTGGTCGACGTGGCCCATGATGGTAACCACCGGGGGGCGCTCCTGCAGATTTTCCGGAGCATCTTCTTCCACCAATTCCTCAAATGCCGACTCATCGATCACTTCTTTGAAATGAACTTTCACCCCAAAATCCTCGGCAACCAGAGTGATCGTATCCACATCAATCTCCTGATTGATGGTGGCCATCACACCCAGACCCATCAACTTCTTGATCACTTCCGAGGATTCCCGGCGCAACAGTCGGGCCAATTCACCTACCGTCAGCGGACCGGTCACCTCGATCTCGGAGGGAAGGACCGGAGCCTGCTTTTGATGCTGCGAACTTCTGCGGTCCCGACGGTTGCCCCGGCGGTTCCGGCCCCGCCCCTTGTTGTTCCCCTTGCGATTCTGGTTTTGATCCTTGGCGTTCCGGTTCCGGTTGTTGTCACGGTTTTCCGGATTGTTCCGGCCCCGGTTTCGATTGGTTTTGTTCCCTCCACTCTGGTTGGATCTTCCAGAACGGTTCTGGTTTGCATGGATTGTCTTTTTCTTCGGTTTATCCTCTGTTCTGGTCTGTTTCGTTTCCGATTTCGCCGCCCCCTGTTTTACATCATTGAAGAATTTTTCCACTTTCTTCACCATCTCATCATCCATCACACTCATGTGATTGTTGACCTTGACGTCCAGCCTCTTCAGGATGGTGAGAATCTCTTTACTGCTCATATTCATTTTCTTTGCATATTCGTATACGCGAACTTTCGCCAAACTGCTCACCTCCGTCGGTTACTCGCACCGCTTCCGGATCGCTTTGGCAAAGCCCGGATCGGTCACGGCGACAACGACCCGCTCCGCTTTTCCCAATGCCCGGCCCAATTCTGTCCGGGTACCCGCTGTCATCAGCGGCACCCCGTAATATTTGCTTTTGTCCGAGATTTTCTTCCGGGCATTGGGAGCGGCGTCATCGGAGATCAGGACAAGAAAAGCAGCCCCCGAACGAATCGCGGAGAGCACTCTCTCTTCACCGGAAATCACCTTCCCGGCTCGCATGGCCAGACCCAACAATTGATAAAGCTTACTCATGGAGCTTCCCCGTCGCAATGTACTTCCGCAGACGCTCATACACCTCTTCGCCCACTTTGGTCTTCAGTGCACGATCCAAGGCTTTTTTCTTTTTCGCCAAATCCACATACTCTTCCTTGGCACAAACATAGGCACCCCGACCCGATTTTTTGCCGGTGGGGTCGATCAGGATCTCATTGTCCGGTGTACGCACCACGCGGATCAACTCTTTTTTCGGAAACATCTCCTGGGAAGCGACGCATTTCCTCATGGGAACTTTCCGTTGTTTCACCATTCACCACCTCCTCACGGGGATGGTTTTTATCTTTCGCCCTCATCCGCCCCGGTCCGATCGCCCGGATCTGGCGAAAACTCCTCTGCCACCGCTTCTTCAAACACTTCCTCTTCTTCTTTTTCCGGCTCGGAACCTGATTCCGATTCACTCTTGATATCAATCTTCCAACCGGTCAGTTTGGCGGCCAAGCGGGCATTCTGCCCTTCCTTGCCGATGGCGAGGGATAACTGATGGTCGGGAACCACAACCTGAGCCACTTTTTCCGCTTCCCGGATGTCCACCCGGACCACTTTCGACGGACTGAGAGCATTGGAGACAAATTCCACCGGCTCATCGGACCAGCGGACAATATCGATCTTCTCCCCTCTCAGCTCGTTGACCACGGTTTGCACACGCATCCCCTTGTGACCGACACAGGCACCTACGGGATCCACCTGCTCATCCCGGGAAATGACGGCAATCTTGGAGCGATGGCCGGCTTCACGGGCTACGGATCGGATCTCCACGATTCCCTCATAGATTTCCGGCACTTCCAGTTCAAACAGTCGCTTCAACAGACCGGGATGGGTTCTGGAGACAAAGACTTGCGGACCTTTGGTCGATTTTTCGACCCGGGTGATGTACGCCTTGACCCGGTCGTTATGCTTAAACCTCTCCCCCGGCATCGTTTCCGCAAAGGGAAGGAGCGCCTCCACCCGTCCCAAGTCAATATAATAGTGTCGGTTGTCCGCCCGTTGTACCACCCCGGTCACGATATCCGCTTCCCGATCCACAAACTCTTCATAAATAATACTTCGCTCTGCCTCCCGGATTCGTTGGGTAACCACTTGTTTGGCCGTTTGGGCTGCGATCCGGCCGAAATCCGCAGGTGTCACTTCGATCTCCACAATATCGTCCAACTCAAAGGAGGGATTGATCTCAGTGGCTGCCTCCAACGAGATTTCAAGACGGGGATCCGTCACCTCTTCCACCACCGTCTTGCGGGCAAACACACGAACCCGGCCAGTATCCCGGTCGATGTCCACCCGCACGTTCTGGGCGGAATGAAAGTTTCGCTTATAACCGGAAATAAGGGCTGCTTCGATCGCCTCGATCAACACCTCTTTGCTGATGCCCTTTTCCTTCTCCAGTTGGTTGAGGGCGTCGATGAATTCGGCATTCATCGTTCTTATTTTCCTCCCTTCAATTAAAGCACGAGGACCAGACGCGCCTTGGCCACCTTCTCACCTGGGATTTCCACCGCACCTTCATCTGTTTCAACCGTCAGACTTTCCGGAGAATAGCGGGTCAGAACCCCTTCGAATTTTTTTCGTCCTTCAACCGGTTCAAAGGTGGTGAGGAAGATCCGCTTGCCCACCGCCGCCTCAAAATGGGCAGACTTCTTCAACGGACGCTCTGCTCCCGGGGATGAGACCTCCAGATAATATTGTCCGGTGAGAGGATCTTCCCGATCCAACACCTCCCCGAGTCGCTCACTCACCCGGCCGCAATCATCCAGGTCCACTTTTCCATCCGGACGGTCAATATACACGCGAAGTATCCAATTTTTACCTTCCTTTGTGTATTCCGTATCGTAGAGCTCCAATCCTTCTTCCGCGAGAATGGGTTTGACCATCTCTTCCACCGCTTCGGTCACCTTTCGGCTCACCTGATCTTCACCCTCCTTCAGTTCGGTCCTCCACCCAGTGGAATTCCATCACAAAGGGAAAGAGTGGGTGACAACCCACTCTTTTCGGCCGAACGCATATCTACATACAGTATAGCCAAAAAGATTGCAAACCACAACGCGAAAAAAGCTGATCCGGCGTATCCGGAGCACTTCCCGCCAGTCAAAGGCTCCATGAAGGGATGGTTTGTGACGCCATCGTATCACAGTCCAAAGTGATACAAAACCTCTCTTCGCCCAGACCTGTCATAAGATCGCCGATTGGGTCGATCATACAGCAAGGCGGAACAGAAGTCAAACTTGCGGGAGAGGCCGGTGCGACCAGCGAAGATCTTTTGTACCCATCGGGCACAAGTCTCCCTTCGCTCCCTGATCTCGCTATGCACTTATTGGAGGAGATCGAAGACGATCACAACCCACCCCCCCAGAAATGGGTTTATCGGACAGACCCTGGACGTTCACAGGGTGGGTTGGGTTTCACAGGGAGTGATTTTAGCAGTTCAGAAAAACGAAAAGGTCATGTGAAACCCAATCCCGACCACCTGGCTAGCACGAAATTCACAACGGCTCTAGAAAAGAGTTAACTGATTGCTTTCCGGAAGCTTTTCCAGACATCCCAACCGTTTCAAAGCGTCGATCACCGCACTGCTGAGACGGGCACGTTTGGTCAGATCTTCGATGGACAGAAACTCTCCGTTCTCCCGGGCTTCGGCAATATTACGGGCGGCATTGGTCCCCACGCCGGAAATGGAAGAGAAAGGAGGAATCAAATTATCCCCGTCCACCAAGAATCGGATGGCATCAGAGCGATACAGATTCACTCGTTGAAAAGAGAGTCCCCGGGCCAGCATTTCCCGTACGGATTCCAGGACTGTTAGCAACCCCTTCTCCTTCGGGCTGGCGGTCACTCCTTTCTCTTCGATATCCCGAATCGTCTTTTTGACAGCATCCATTCCTTTCAGAGCAATCTCCACATCGAAATCATCTGCACGCACTGAAAAATAAGTAGCGTAGTATTCAATGGGATAATGGACCTTAAACCAGGCGATTCGGACCGCCATCATCACATAAGCCACTGCGTGGGCTTTGGGAAACATGTACTTGATCTTGCGGCAAGAATCGATATACCACTGCGGCACATCGTGACTGCGCATCAGATCCGCCTCTTCCTCAGTCAGTCCCTTCCCTTTTCGCACTTTCTCCATCAGTTTGAAGGCAAGGGAAGGTTCCATCCCTTTGTAAATCAGATAAATCATAATATCGTCCCGGGTGGAAATCACTTCGGAAAGGACAGCCGTCTTCGAACGGACCAGATCCTGAGCATTGTTCAACCAAACATCTGTGCCGTGGGACAGACCGGATATTCGGACTAACTCCCCAAAGGTCGTCGGTTTAGTATCCTCCAGCATCTGACGGACAAACCGGGTCCCAAATTCGGGAATGCCGAGGGTTCCGGTAACCGTGCCGATCTCCTCCGGTGTCACCCCGAGGGATTCTGTACTGTTAAACAGCTTCATCACCGCCGGATCGTCGATTGGGATTGACCGGGGATCAACCCCTGTCAGATCTTGCAGCATGCGGATCACCGTGGGATCATCATGCCCCAGAATATCCAGCTTCAGCAAATTATCGCTGATGGCATGGTAATCGAAGTGGGTGGTGATCGTCTCCGACTTGACATCATCGGCGGGCCGCTGAATCGGCGTAAAATCATACACATCTTTGTTCTGCGGAATCACCACCAGACCGCCGGGATGCTGGCCCGTCGTTCGTTTCACCCCGGTACAACCCTCCACCATCCGGTCGATTTCGGCGTTCCGCCATTGGTATCCTTTTTCCTCTTGGAACTTCTTCGCATAACCATAAGCCGTTTTCTGAGCCACAGTGGAGATGGTTCCCGCCCGGTAGACATAATCCTTACCAAAGAGTTCCTCGGTGTATTTGTGAGCCCGGGGTTGATACTCCCCGGAAAAGTTCAGATCGATATCCGGAACTTTGTCCCCCTTGAATCCCAGGAAAGTCTCAAAGGGGATATCGTGGCCGTCCTTTTTCATCCGGGCTCCACACTCAGGACAGTCTTTGTCCGGCATGTCAAATCCGGAAGCGACGGACCCGTCAGCGATGAACTCGCTGTGTTTGCACTTTGGACAGACATAGTGGGGAGGGAGCGGATTCACCTCGGTGATATGACTCATGGTGGCTACAAAGGAGGAGCCTACAGATCCCCGGGAACCCACCAAATATCCGTCAGCGAGGGATTTGGTCACCAGCTTGTGTGAGATGAGATAAATGACACCAAATCCGTGCTTGATAATACTTCCCAATTCTTTTTCCAACCGTTGTTCCACAATCTCCGGAAGGGGATGTCCGTAGAGATCTTCTGCTGTCTCGTAGCAGATCCGGCGGAGCTCTTCATCGGCCCCTTCGATGATCGGCGTGTGCAACCCGTCAGGAAAGGGCTTCAGCTCCTCAATCTCATCAGCAATTTTCCGGGGATTGCCCACGACCACTTCCCAGGCTCTTTCTTCCCCCAGATATGAAAACTCCTCCAGCATCTCGTCTGTCGTCCGGAAATGAGCGGGAGAAAGTGGCCCCTTGTTCCGAAATCCGCCGGTTTGGTTGAAAGCCAGGATGTCGCGGTATACGGCCTCCCATTTGTTCAGATAGTGGGTATTGGAAGTGGCCACCACCGGTTTATTCAGTTTATCCCCTATTTTCAACAACAGCTGGTTCGCCTGTCTGAGATGTTCCTCGCTGGCCACAATCTCCTTTTCGAGGAGATGGCGATTCACCTCCACCGGCTGGATCTCCAGGAAATCGTAGAAACGGGCTATCTCCTCCACCTCTTCGGGTGACTTCTGCAGAGCCGCCTCAAAAAGCTCCCCCTTTTCGCATCCGGATCCGATAATCAATCCTTCCCGATGTTTCTCCAACAGGCTGCGCGGAATCCGGGGGTTCCGGTAAAAGTACTGCAAATGAGACAGAGAAACCAGCTTGTAAAGATTCTTCAGCCCAATATGATTTTTCACCAGCACAATCACATGGAAAGGCCGCAGACGATTCAAATCCCGCTCACCGGTAAACTCGTTCAGCTGATCCAGGCGCAGAATTTTCCGCTCGGTGCAATCTTGAATCATCCGCCACAGGAGAAAACCCGTCGCTTCCGCATCGTAAATTGCCCGGTGGTGTTGGGTCAGTTCAATGTCAAACTGCTTGCACAAGGTGTTCAGCCGGTGATTCTTCAGCCGGGGATACAGAAACCGTCCCAACTCCAAGGTATCCACCACCGGATGGTCCACGGGTTGGCAGCCGGTCTTTTTGCAAGCTGCCTGGAGAAATCCTATATCAAAACGGGCATTGTGGGCCACCAGCACGGTTCCCTCGATAAATTCCAGGTATCGGGGCAACACCTCGGAGAGTTCCGGTGCATCCGCCACCATCTCGTCGGTAATCCCGGTCAATTCGGTGATCGTGGCTGTCAGCTTTCGATGGGGATTAATAAAGGATTCAAAGCGATCGATAATCTCCCCGTTCTTCACCTTGACCGCTGCCAGCTCAATAATTTCATCGTGAACCGCAGACAAACCGGTGGTTTCCACATCAAACACCACATAGGTATCCTCTTGCAAACTCCGGGGGGCCTCATTCATCACAATCGGCACCCCATCGTCCACCACATTGGCCTCCAGCCCGAAAATCACCTTGATTCCATACTTCTGTCCTGCGGAATAGGCATCGGGGTACCCTTGTAGCACCCCGTGATCTGTGATCGCCACGGCGGGATGTCTCCACTCAGCCGCCTGCTTCACCAACACCGCAGGTTCATGGACGCCATCCATGGCACTCATCGCCGTGTGAAGGTGGAGCTCCACCCGTTTTTCCGCTGCTGTGTCCTCCCTTCGGTAGGGAGGAACCTCCTTCAGATCATTGGCCATCACCACCAAATCCCGGGCAAAGGTGTCAAACTGGACGGAACCGCGAACCGCCACCCACATCCCATCCTTCACCCGGTTGACGGTCGCGGCGTCTTCTTTGTCCCGGGCGAAAACCTTGACCGCAATGGAATCCGTGTAGTCCGTCAAGTGGAAGGTCAGCAGAGTTCGGCCGCTGCGCAGCTCCCTCACCTCGGACTTGAAGACTGACCCCCGGATGCAGACACGCCGTTCTTCATCGGTGATCTCTTTGATCAGGATCGGCTCATCGTGAAAATCGTAACCGATGGCCACTGGCCCCTCACCTTCCGCTCCTTCCTCCGGCGGTACGGATTCTTCCAGGTGGATCATCGCTTCCTCTACCAGCTGCCGTTCCGTCTCTTCCCGTTCTTCCAGAAATCTTTCTCTGGCCTCATCGGATTCTCTGCAGGTGAGTGCCACTTGAATCCGTGTCCCGGAAATTTCCTGAAAGAATGAGGCAACCACTTGATCCAGTTGTTTGGCCACCGCCATCTGATTCATCATCGGATTGGGAAAAACGAGGGTTAGTCGCTCCCCCTTCAGCTCCCATTTAGCCCGGGCCAGCCACCCCGACGCAGAAGGTGAAAGTTGATCCGCCACCCGCTTGCGGATCCATTGCCAATACATCTCCATCAGCTGAGAAAGGTTCGCCTGGCCGTACCGGATCGAAAACCGGATCTCGGCCACTGTACGAAAAGCCTCTCTGATCCGATCCTGAACGGCAAACAAGATCTGGGGAGGAACCGGTTTACCCAACACCAGATAAAAGGTCCAACTTCTGTTCCGCCGACTCACTTTGACTTTCTCTATGTACGCGCCGTCAAAATGTTTTACAGACTCCTCCGGAATCTCCGCCCGCCGGAACACATCCTCCAGCCGATCCCGCATCACATCCGTCATTGACACTCCCCATCACCTCCGATTCCTGTTCTCCGAATCTATCTTCTATCTTAAAAGAGTGTATCAGAAACCCTTTGTCACGACCAGATCTTCTCAACCAAAAACCCCGCCGCAAAGGGCAGGGTTCGGTTGGTTTATTTTGCACCTGGAATCCTCATCAGCCGGGATCAACTGAAAAAGACCCGTACAACATCGTTGTAAGTGATCAACAACATCAACATCATCAGTAAAGCAAATCCGACAAAGTGAACCAGGCTCTCTTTGTTGGGGTCGATGGGCTTTCCCCTCAGAGCTTCAAAGGCGATAAAGGCGAGCCGCCCCCCATCCAATGCGGGAAAAGGAAGGATGTTGAGAATCCCCAGGTTGAGACTGAGCAGAGCGGTCAGACGGACCAACGGCAACCATCCGGCCTCTGCCGCCTGTCCCGTGATATCGGCGATTCCCACCGGCCCCGCCAAACTCTCCAGACCCACTTTGCCTGTGATCAGCTGACTGATCCCTTGAAGCATCACTCCGGTCAGTTCATAAGTCTTTTTAAAGCCGCTCACTGCCGCTTCAGAGACAGTTGCATCCCGTAATTCCTGTTTCATCCGGATTCCAATCAGGAATTGCCCGTCTTTCTTTACAGGCTTGACAGTGATGTCATAATTCTGGTTCGCCCGTTCCAATACCATGGATACCGGTTTTCCCCCGGCCTCCTGCAAGGGCATGCGGATGTCATTGAGACTTTTGACTTCCTTGCCCTCCACACTCCGGACGATATCCCCTGGTTTGATCCCGGCTTTTTCCGCCGGTGTGCCGGGATCGATGTCCTCGACCGAAACCTTGGTCTCCAAGCCGACCACCAGGGTTACCACCGCCATCAAAACAATCGTCAGCAGGAAGTTGAACACGGGCCCCGCCAGGATGGTCAGCGCACGATCCAGGATACCTTTGGAGGCAAACTGCCGGTCCAAGGGGGCAATCTGGATGATGTTTTTCTCATCGTACTGGATCACGGCCTGGGGATGGACCCGGTGACGAATCTCATTCCCCTCCTCATCCTCCACAAGAATGAAGAGCTTCTCTTCCAAATCCGCTTCCAACAACTTTCCGGATACCGTCTCCGCCACAGCGGGCAAGTGTTTCGGTAGGCCTGTTCCCGGAAAATCGTCCACTTCCTCGTATTCCCTCGCCCATTCCCCCGTACTTCCTGAATCCTTCCTCCGGGATGGAATGGTGCGGATCCGAATGACACGACCTTCCCCGTCGCGATCCAACACCAGGGGGGCACCAGTTTTCAATTCGACGATTTCCGGATCCTCCCCGGCCATTCGCACATATCCTCCCAGAGGAAGGATACGGATGGAATACTGCGTCTCCCCTTTGAACCAGGAAATCAATTTGGGACCGAAACCGATGGCGAATTCCCGTACCAGAATCCCTGCCCGTTTGGCAAAGATAAAATGTCCCAGTTCATGGATGAATACCAACACACTGATCAATAAGATAAAGGTTATCACTGTCTGCATCAAACCATCACCGCCTTGATTGGTCGCGGACCCGTCAATCCGTCATTTCCAAGCATTGCCGGGCGGTTTCCCGGGCCCAGCGGTCCGCTTCAAACAAATCTTCCAAATTAGGATCAGTCACCGTCCTATGTCGGGAGAGAGCCTTCCCGACGATCTCCTCGATCATGGGAAAGGGCAATCTCCCTCGGAGGAAGCGTTCCACGGCCACTTCGTTGGCCCCATTGAGAACCGTCGGCATCGTCCCGCCGGCCCGGCCTGCATCGTAGGCCATCTGCAGACAGGGAAACCGTTTTGGATCGGGCTCACGGAAATGGAGAGCCCCCAGCTCGACCAGATCGAGGGTTTTCGTGCGCAAGGGTAAACGCTTCGGATAACCCAGCGCGTATTGGATGGGAACTTTCATATCAGGTGTACCCAGTTCCGCCAACAC
Source organism: Kroppenstedtia guangzhouensis (assembly GCF_014637345.1). Taxonomy (GTDB): domain Bacteria; phylum Bacillota; class Bacilli; order Thermoactinomycetales; family DSM-45169; genus Kroppenstedtia; species Kroppenstedtia guangzhouensis. The sequence continues at coordinate 380,073 of NZ_BMEX01000001.1, read as the reverse complement.
GGCTCCATCCACAAACTCCACCATAGAATGGATGATGCTCTCAGGGTGAATCAGGACATCGATCCGATCATAGGAGAGGTTGAACAACCAGTGGGCCTCTATCACTTCCAAGCCCTTGTTCATCAAACTGGCGGAATCCACAGTGATCTTTTCTCCCATGGACCAGTTCGGGTGATTGAGGGCTTCCTCCCGGGTTGCACGCTCGATTTTTTCCCTGGGCCAATCCCGAAAAGGTCCACCGGAGGCCGTTAATATAATTCGCTTCACCTGTGTTGGATTCTCTTTGTGCAGACATTGATAGATCGCCGAATGTTCACTGTCGATGGGAAGGATCGCCACCCCAGCTTTCTTCGCTTCCTCCATGACGATGGCCCCTCCCATCACCAACGTCTCCTTGTTAGCCAAACCGATCGTTTTTCCCTCTCGGATCGCCGCCAGCGTCGGAATCAATCCCCGACTCCCCATCAGAGCGGACACCAGATAGGTGGCATCGGGATGGGTGGCCACCTCTATGGGCCCCTCTTCCCCATATACCGTTCGGACTGGCCGGTTTGCCCGCAATTTTACCTCTTCCGCCGCATCTTTGGAAGACATGGAGATCAGCTTCGGCTTAAATTCCTCCACTTGTTTCACCATCTCGTCCACATTGCCGCCGGCGGCGAGGGCGACGACTTCAAACTGGTCGGGATGTTGCCGGACCACCTCCAGGGTGTTGGTTCCGATGGAACCGGTGGAACCCAGGATCGCCAATCGTTGTTTCATCACATTTCACTCTCCCTAGATCAGCTGGATCGTGTGCAAAACGAGAAAAACGAGCAGGAGGCTGTCAAAGCGATCCAGGACCCCCCCATGACCGGGGAGAAGGGAACCGGAATCCTTCACACCCGTCGTCCGTTTCACCGCCGATTCAATCAGGTCTCCCAATGGACCGACGATGCTGATCATCAACCCAATTCCCAGAACGGTGGCGAGACTCCCCAATTCCGGAAACAAAAGACCGATGATTGCGCTAATAATCAGAGACAGAAGCATCCCTCCCAAGGACCCTTCCACGGTTTTGTTAGGGCTGATGGACGGCCACAACTTCCGTTTTCCCCAGCGTTTTCCCATAAAGTAAGCACCGGAATCATTGGCCCAGGTGACTGTCAACGCCAGCAGGGACCAAATCATGCCATCGGTCATCAGACGAGTTTGGATCATGTAGGAAAATCCAAATCCTATGTATAAAGACCCCAAAAAAAGATAGGCCACCTCTTCCACCTGGATTCGGTTACGGCTGATGACCATCAAAGTCAGAAATACAACCAGACCCGTCTGGATGTTATCTGGCATCTGAAGCGGCCAGATCGGAGGTAAAAACCCTTGCTCGGTCAATCCGGTCAAAAGGATGAGCCACATCAGAACCAGTCCGGTCACCGCTTCCAAGGAATAAAAGGGAATCTTCTTCATTCGGCAGAACTCCAAATAGCCGATCGTCGCCAACACACCGATCAATCCGGCATAACTCCATCCGCCCACCCAGAGAAAAGCAAGAAAACCGGCTCCGCCCAACACCCCCGTGATGATCCGTTGTTTCATCCACTCTCACCCGTTTTCCATCAGACCGCCCCGTACCGGCGGGAACGGCGCTGAAAATCGTCTATTGCCTCAAAAAACATCTCTCTCGTAAAGTCCGGCCACAGGACATCGGTAAACCAAAGTTCACTGTATGCCAATTGCCAAAGCATGAAGTTGCTGATCCGAACTTCACCGCTGGTCCGGATCATCAGATCGGGTTCGGGAAGGTCAGCCGTATACAGAGCACGCCCAAAATACTCCTCATCCACAGCCTCCTTTTCCAGCTTACCCGATATGACGTCATCTATAATCCCGTGCATCGCCCGGATCATTTCTGCACGGGACCCGTAATTGAGAGCGAAACTGAGAATCATCCCGGTATTGTCCCGGGTCGCTTCCTTGAATTTCATAATCGCATCCCTCGTGTGACTGGGCAGCTGGTCTTCTTCTCCCAGCATCCGAACCCGAATGTTTCGGGCCACCAGTTCGTCCAAGTCTGTCCGCAAAAATTCCCCCGGCAGGCCCATCAGGTAATTGACTTCCTCTTTTGGACGCTTCCAATTTTCTGTGGAAAAAGAATACAATGTCAGTGCTTCAATCCCCAAATCATCCGCCGCCCGCGTGATGTGACGGACTGTTTTCATTCCGGCCCGATGGCCGGCCACCCGGGGCATTCCCCGGCTTTTGGCCCAACGTCCGTTTCCGTCCATGATGATGGCCACGTGACGGGGGAGGGGACCCTTTTGGAGAGTGTGGATCCGTTCGCGATCCGTTCCGGTTTTTTCCGTCTCCCGGTGATAACCCACCAACCATTTTTTTAACCAATGAATCATCCTCATACCCCCGCAGCTCTGCAACATACGATGTTTGGGCGTTGGATTTTGCCCCGTTAAACACCTTCGGCTCGGGATTTCGCCGGCTCAGGGGGAAGAATCCGCAACCTGGTCTGCTTTCACATACTTCCACTCAACGTTGAAAAGGCGAATTCATGTTTCAATCGATTCAGTGTGTGATGTGATTTAAATGTTCACCCGTACTTTAAAGATACCAAAAATTTGTCGGACTTGCGAGAGGATGACCTCCGGCATCGGAGATAAAACAAACCCCCCTTGCATGTTAAGGGGGATCACCCTGTCAAACCTCCATGATCTCTTTTTCCTTTGTATCGATTACTTTATCAGTCTCCTGAATGAAGCGGTCCGTCAACTTTTGAATTTCATCTTGACCACGGCGAGATTCATCCTCGGAGATCTCACCCTTTTTCTCCAGCTTCTTCATCTCATCATTGGCATCCCGACGGATGTTGCGGATCGCCACCTTGGTTTCTTCCCCGGTCTTCTTCACCACTTTCACCAATTCGGCCCGACGCTCTTCCGTAAGAGCGGGAATGGAGATCCGGATCAGATTTCCGTCGTTGTTGGGTGTCAGACCCAGATCCGATTTGAGTATAGCCCGTTCCACATCGCCAAGTGTCGACTTGTCCCAAGGTTGTACCACCAACAGCCGAGGTTCCGGTGTGGAGATGTTGGCCAACTGATTCAAGGGCATTTCACTCCCGTAACACTCCACCATCACCTTATCCAACAAGGCTGGCGTGGCACGCCCTGCCCGAATGGAGGCGAGCTCCCTTTTTAAAGCTTGGATCGCTTTTTCCATCCGTTGGCTGGCATCTTCTTTGACAGCAGCATACATCTATACATTCCCCCTGACAAGGGTACCGATCTGTTCCCCCAGAATGACGCGGCGGATATTTCCGGTACCTTCGATATTGAAAACAATCAACGGAATGTCATTGTCCATACAGAGTGATGAGGCGGTGGAATCCATCACTCCAAGACCTTGGTTCAGCACATCCATATAGGTCAGCGAATCATACTTGACAGCATCCGGGTCCCGGCTGGGATCTGCAGAATAGACTCCGTCCACTTTATTTTTGGCCATCAGAATGACCTCTGCTTCGATTTCCGCCGCCCGAAGCGCAGCAGTGGTATCCGTGGAAAAATAGGGGTTTCCGGTCCCGGAAGCAAAGATGACGACCCGCCCCTTCTCCAGATGACGAATGGCCCTCCGCCGAATATAAGGCTCCGCCACTTGTCGCATTTCGATGGATGTCTGGACACGGGTCGGGACTCCCTCGGCTTCCAAAGCATCCTGGAGAGCGAGGGAGTTCATCACCGTGGCCAGCATCCCCATGTAGTCGGCCGTGGCCCGGTCCATCCCTTTTGCACTGCCGGCCATCCCTCGCCAGATGTTGCCGCCACCGACCACAATGGCCGCCTGAACCCCCATCTCGACCACTTCTTTCAGCTGGACGGCGATGGAGTGAATCACATTCGGGTCAATCCCGTAACCCTGTTCCCCCGCCAAAGCTTCACCGCTCAATTTGAGCACGATGCGTTTGTATCTCGGACCTGCCATCCCTGACCCCCCGTTTCCAATCATCCATTTCGACACCGCCAGGGGCAGTTCCTCTTCCACCCCCGTGCAAAAAAAGGGAACACGGTGTGTTCCCTCGTGTCCCGACAGTCTTACTTCTTCACCTGGGACATCACTTCGGAGGCAAAGTCTTCCTGCCTCTTCTCCAATCCCTCGCCCAACTCATAGCGTGTGAACCGGCGGATCGAAATATTTTCGCCGATCTTGGCAATCTTTTCTTTCACCAGTTCATCGATAGTCTTGTCTCCGTCCTTGATAAAGGGCTGCTCCAACAGACAGACACGCTCATAAAATTTGCCGAGGCGACCTTCCACCATCTTGTCCACGATGTGTTCGGGTTTTCCTTCCTGCAGAGCCTGGTTCTTCAGGATTTCCCGCTCCTTGTTCACTTCGGATTCCGGTACATCTTCCCGACGGACATATTTCGGATTCAGGGCCGCGATTTGCATAGCGATGTCCTTGACAAATTCCTTGAAATCATCGGTTTTGGCTACAAAGTCCGTCTCGCAGTTGACCTCCACCAACACACCGATCCGGCCATTGGCATGTATGTAGGCTTCCACCAGTCCTTCAGCGGCAATGCGGTCCGCTTTCTTTTCAGCCTTGGCCAGCCCTTTTTCCCGAAGCAACTCCATCGCTTTTTCCATGTTTCCGTCTGCTTCCTGGAGCACCTTTTTGCAATCCATCATGCCGGCGCCGGTCTTTTCACGCAACTCTTTCACTTGGGCCGCAGTAATCGCCATGATTGTTCCTCCTGTGGATTATCATTTAAAAAGGGTGGTCACGCATCCTGCGGCCACCCTGCTGCTCTCCTCTTCAGGACGCTGTCGTCGTCTCTTCTCCCTGTTTCCCTTCCAGAGAGGCATCGGCCATCTTGGAGGTGAAAAGACGCACCGCTCGGATGGCATCATCATTGCCGGGGATGATATGGTCGATTTCGTCGGGATCACAGTTGGTGTCGACGATCGCAATGATCGGGATCCCCAATTTGCGCGCTTCCGCCACAGCGATGCGCTCTTTGCGCGGGTCGATGATAAAGACGGCGTCGGGCAATTCCTTCATGTGCTTGATCCCGCCCAGGAATTTCTCCAGACGGGCCTGTTCCTTCTTCAGCATGACCACTTCTTTTTTGGGAAGAACCTCAAAGGTTCCGTCTTCCTCCATCGCTTCCAGCTTATGCAACCGATCGATCCGTTTGCGGATTGTTTGGAAGTTGGTGAGCGTACCCCCGAGCCACCGATGGTTGACATAGAACATGCCGGAGCGTTCGGCCTCTTCGCGCACGGCATCCTGCGCCTGTTTTTTCGTCCCGACAAACAGGATCTTTCCTCCTTTGGAGGCCAAGTCACGCACATAGTTATAAGTCTCTTCCATCATTTTGACCGTTTTTTGCAGGTCGATGATGTAGATCCCGTTTCGTTCCGTAAAAATATACTTTTCCATCTTGGGGTTCCAACGACGGGTTTGATGTCCGAAGTGAACACCCGCTTCCAAAAGCTGTTTCATGGAAACCACAGCCATGGTTCAGTTCCTCCTTTTGGTTGTTCCTCCGCCGGCTTCGGTGACCGGGACCCGAAGGCACCGACCGGCCCACATCGGCCGACGTGTGTATTCACACCGTTAAATAATATACCACAAGCAAAACCGCCCCCGCAAGAACCCGGGACCGATTAAAAAGGAATTTTCTCCTTCATCCCTCAGGATTGTCTCAGTTTTTCCAACATGGGAAGAAATTTGTCATTCAATACCTTGATATGCGTTCCCTTCATTCCCAGGGATCGAGAGTCGATCACTCCTGCGCTTTCCAATTTTCGCAGAGCGTTAACAATGACGGATCGGGTAATCCCGGCCCGGTCCGCCACCTTGCTCGCCACCAGAATTCCCTCCAGCCCCTCCAACTCCTCAAAGATATGTTCCACCGCTTCCTGTTCGCTGTAAGACAGAGAATCCACCGCCAACTGAACCATCGCCCGGTTGCGGGCTTCTTCCTCTGCCTTTTCCGACTTCATCTGCAGGATTTCCATCCCGACCACGGTGGCCCCGTATTCCGCCAACACCAGATCGTCTTCCACAAAGGGGTGATCAAAACGGGTTAACAGCAAGGTGGCCAAGCGATTCCCACCACCGATGACGGGAACGATGGTGGTGTAACGATGGGTATGGCTGCCATCCGTCCGGGGGTTCAGACTGAATTCGCTGTTTTCATCCAGATTGGCGACAGTTTCCCGCACCGATTTCAGAAGATCATTGTATTCTTCCCCGAGATGACCCTCGGACAAAGCCCGGTACTGCAGCTCATTCCCTTGGGATTCCTGTGCAGTCCCGTACCCGAGGATCTTTCCCCGGCGGCTGACCACATAAACATTGGCCATGATCATATCCCGGAGAACTTCAGCCATCTCTTTGAAGCTGACAGCTTGTCCCCCGGTTTTTTGCAGGAGATTGTTAATCTCCCGCGCTTTGGACAATAGGTCCATTTCCATGGGTTCCTCCCCTCTTTACAAAATATATTGGCTCAAGTCTCGGTTCCCCACGATATCACCCAATCGTTGCTGAACGTACTCGGGAGTGACCCGGACCTCTTCCAATGTGATGTCGGGGGCTTCAAAAGAGAGTTCCTCCAGCAGCCGTTCCAGTATGGTATGAAGCCGCCGGGCCCCGATATTCTCCGTCCCCCGGTTGACATCCGCCGCCAGTTTGGCGATCTCCCGGATCGCATCCTCAGTGAAGGTGACCCGGATGCCCTCAGTCTCCAGGAGAGCAGTGTACTGTTTCAACAGGGCCCCTTTAGGTTCGGTCAGAATCCGGACAAAATCCTCGGCCGTCAAATCCGCCAGTTCCACCCGGATCGGGAACCTCCCCTGCAATTCGGGGATCATATCCGAGGGTTTGGCGGTGTGAAAAGCGCCGGCGGCGATGAAGAGAATATGGTCCGTCTTCACCGGGCCATACTTGGTCATTACTGTGGAACCCTCCACGATGGGCAAAATATCCCGCTGCACCCCTTCTCTGGAGACATCGGGTCCTCCCTGACGGTCTTTCCCTGCAATTTTGTCCACCTCATCGATAAAGATGATTCCCGTCTGTTCCACCCGGTTCAAGGAATCCTGTTGCACCTGATCCATATCGATCAATTTCTGCCCTTCTTGCTGAATGAGAACCTTGCGGGCCTCCCGAATGGGCAGACGGCGCTTCTTGGTCTTTTTGGGCATAAACTGCCCCAGCATCTCCTGCATATTGATGCCCATTTGCTCCACACTGGACCCGGCAAACATATCCATCATCGGCAACTGATCTTCCACTTCGATCTCGATCACTTCATCTTCCAATGAACCACTCTTCAGTTGAAACCGGACCTGACGCCGCTTCCGCTCCCGCTCCTGATCGCGCTTTTCCTCCTCCTGATCGGCGTTTCGCTCTCCTTTCCCCGAATTGAAAAACATCTCCAGGGGGTTTTTGAATTGATTGCTCCCTTTGTCTGAAGGAACCAGGAGAGAGACGATTCTCTCATCAGCCAGTTCTTCCGCCTTCTCTTTCACTTCTTCCAGTTTCTCCGCCTTGACAATGCGGATGGCCGTCTCCACCAAATCCCGGACCATCGATTCCACATCCCGGCCCACATAACCAACCTCAGTAAATTTGGTCGCCTCCACCTTAACAAATGGAGCACCGACCAACCTGGCCAGGCGGCGGGCGATTTCTGTCTTCCCGACACCCGTGGGGCCGATCATCAGGATGTTTTTGGGAACCACTTCGTCTTTCAGATCTTCCGGCAGCAGTGTCCTCCGATAACGATTGCGGAGAGCCACGGCCACTGCCCGCTTTGCCTCGTTCTGGCCCACAATGTATTTATCCAGCTCCGCCACGATTTCCCGCGGAGTCCATTGTTTAGACTGCTTACCAAGGGATGCGGACACCCTCATACCTCCTCCAGAACGATTTGATCATTGGTAAACACACAGATCTCCGATGCGATGGTGAGCGCCGCATTCGCGATCTCACGGGCCGTGAGGTTGGAGGCGTAACGACTGAGAGCCCTGCCTGCCGACAGAGCATAGCTCCCTCCGGAACCGATCGCCATCATCCCGTCATCGGGCTCAATCACTTCCCCGTTTCCGGAAACCAACAACAGGTGTTCCCGATCCATCACCACCAGCATTGCTTCCAACCTGCGGAGCACTTTGTCAGCCCGCCACTCCTTGGCCAGTTCCACCGCGGCCCGGGGCAGATTGCCATGGAACTCTTCCAATCTTCCTTCAAATTTCTCAAACAGAGTGACGGCGTCCGCCACAGACCCCGCAAAGCCCGCCACCACCTGGCCTCGATAGAGACGCCGGACTTTTTTTGCCTGATGTTTCATCACCATCTGGTTGCCGAAGGTTACCTGACCGTCACCGGCCATCGCTCCTGAACCGTTGTGGTGGATCGCAAAGATTGTCGTTGCATGCATGCTTTCCAACCTTTTTCTCCCCCTCACGTCAATCACGTCCGGCTGTCATTTGTGCCGAGCAAGGTCAACGGCTCTGTTGCCGTAGTTGGTTCTTTTTTTCTTCAAAAAAGTGTAAAAGCTTCCCAATTCCAGACTCCACCCCATCGTAACACAGAGAGTTTGGCCCAATCAAGGCAATGTTGGATTTTGTGCGGAATATTCTGATTTCATATCGCCCGGGATCAACAGAAATCGATCCCGGCGACGAAGCATGGTCATCCGGCAGGAGTTTCCACCCCTGACAGGTGTGAAGAAAATTCCTCCATGGAACGGAGAGCCCGCGCAGCCAGTTGACGATAGCGCTCCCGCTTCGGTTTCACCCGGGTTTCCAGCGGGGGGAAGAGACCGAAATTGACATTCATCGGCTGAAAATGGTCCGGATCCGCCTCAGTGATGTATCGGGCCAAACTGCCCATCGCCGTTTCCGCTGGAAAGACGATAGGTGCTTCTCCCAGCACCAGACGGGCGGCGTTGATACCAGCGATCAGACCTGCCGCCGCCGATTCGACATACCCCTCCACACCTGTCATCTGCCCCGCAAAAAAGAGATCCGCCCGTTCCCGGAACTGATAAGTCGGCAAGAGTGCTCTCGGTGAATTGATAAAGGTGTTGCGGTGCATCACCCCGTACCGGACGATCTCCGCCTGTTCCAGACCGGGGATCATGCGGAGAATCCGCTTCTGCTCCCCCCACTTCAGATGGGTCTGGAATCCGACCAAGTTGTAAAGAGTGCCGGCTCCGTTGTCCTGACGCAACTGAACCACGGCATAAGGTTGCTTCCCGGTTCTGGGATCGATGAGTCCCACCGGCTTCATCGGACCGTAGAGGATGGTTTTTTCCCCCCGGCGGGCCATCACTTCGATCGGCATGCAACCTTCAAAGTAAATCTCTTTTTCAAACTCCTTCAGCGGACTCACTTCCGCCTCCACCAGCGCCTCATAAAAACGCTTGAACTCCGCCTCCGTCATCGGACAGTTGATATATGCCGCCTCCCCTTTGCCGTAACGGGAGGCGATAAATGCTTTGTCCATATCGATACTGTCCTTCTCCACAATCGGTGCTGCCGCATCGTAAAAGTAGAGGTGTTCCTCCCCGGTCAGCTTCCGGATTTCCCCGGAAAGGGCATCGGAGGTGAGAGGACCCGTGGCAATCACCGTGATCCCGCCGGGAATCTCCCGCACCTCTTCGCCAACGACCTCCACCTTCTCGTGATTGCGCAACCTCTCGGTCACACAGCCGGAAAATCCCTCCCGATCCACGGCCAGTGCCCCCCCGGCGGGAACAGCATGGGAATCGGCACATTCGATGATCAGGGAGTTCAGTCGCCGCATCTCTTCTTTCAGAATTCCGACTGCGTTGGTCAATTCATTGGATCGGAGTGAATTGCTGCAGACCAGCTCCGCAAATTGCCCGGTATGGTGGGCCGGCGTTTGTTTCACCGGCCGCATCTCCACCAGACGGACGGACACACCGCGACGGGCCAATTGCCAAGCGGCTTCACTTCCGGCCAAGCCGGCTCCGATCACGGTTACCCTTTGGGTCATGAAATTTTCCCCCCTCAGTTTTTCTCTTCCTGGTAATCACAGTGAGTGCATTGGATCATGGTTCCCTTTTTTCTCTTTTTCTCCACCATCAAGCTGTTGCACCGGGGACACGGCCGGGGAACCGGTTTGTCCCAGGAGACAAATTCGCACTCCGGATATCGATTGCATCCGTAAAAAGTGCGCTGTTTTTTACTTTTTCTTTCCACGATTTCCCCTTGCTTGCAGCCGGGACAGGTGACACCTGTGGTTTTCAGGATGGGCTTTGCATTGCGGCAATCGGGAAACCCGGAACAAGCCAGGAATTTGCCGTAACGGCCAAACTTATAAACCATCGGGCTGCCGCACTTTTCACAGACTTCGTCGGAAACCTCATCCCGAATCTCCACCTCCTTCATCTCCGCCTCGGCCACTTCCAGCCGCTTCTGAAACTTTTCATAAAACCGTTCTAAAATCTGAACCCAGTCCACCTTGCCCTCTTCGATGTAGTCCAGACTCTCCTCCATCTGGACGGTGAATTCGACATCAAGAATCTCAGGGAAAAATTCCTCCATCAGGGAGATGACGATCTCCCCCAGTTCCGACGGGACAAAACGTCGTTCTTCCAGCATCACATAGCCCCGCTTCTGAATCGTGCTCAGCGTGGGGGCGTAGGTGCTGGGGCGCCCGATTCCCTTTTCTTCCAGGGTTTTGACCAGACGGGCCTCGGTGTAGCGCGGTGGCGGCTGGGTGAAATGCTGTTTCGGATGGATCGACTTTCTTTTCAGAAGTTGCCCTTTCTCCAGAGCAGGGAGGAATTTGTTCTCTTCCTTGTTTCCATCATCATTTCCCTCGATATACATCTTCATAAAGCCGGGGAACTTCACTTTGGATCCCGTCGCCCGAAACAGAGCCTCCCCGACCCGGATGTCAGCAGAGATCTGATCCAGGACAGCGGGAGACATCTGACTGGCAAGAAACCGTTCCCAGATCAGCTTGTACAGTCGATATTGATCCCGGGACAAGTGGGGCTTCATCTCCGCCGGTGTCCGCAGGATCGAAGTGGGGCGAATCCCTTCATGAGCATCCTGGGCTCCGGACTTTTTATTATGGGCCCGGGAGCGCGCCGGAACGTAAGATTCCCCGTATTGACCCTGAATATAATCCCGGGCTTGCTGTCGGGCGGTCTCCGAGATCCGGGTGGAGTCGGTTCGCATATAGGTGATCAGACCGACGGAACCCTCTTTTTTGCCCAGATTCACCCCTTCATAGAGTTGCTGGGCGACAGCCATCGTTTTCACCGCACGGAAATTCAGCTTCCGGGCCGCTTCCTGCTGGAGGGAGCTGGTGATGAAAGGAGGGGCGGGATTGCGTCGGCGCTCACTCCGGTTCACCTCGTCCACGACAAACCGCTTGCCCTTGATCGCTGCCAGCAGCTCTTTGACTTCCGCCTCGTTTTTCAGTTCTTTTTTCTTCTTTCCGTATCCGTGAAACTTCGCTTCAAAAGTCTCTCCCTCCGCGTCGAGGACCGCGGTCACCGTCCAGTACTCTTCCGGTTGGAAATTCCGGATCTCCTTTTCCCGGTCGATGATCAGCTTGACGGCCACAGATTGGACCCGCCCGGCGGAGAGACCTTTTTTCACTTTTTTCCACAGCACCGGACTGATCTTGTATCCCACGAGCCGATCCAAAATTCTTCGCGCCTGCTGCGCCTGAACCAAATCCAGGTCGATCCTGCGCGGATGCTTGAAGGCTTCTTTGACCGCCTGTTTGGTGATCTCGTTAAACACCACCCGGCACTCTTCATCCACCTCCATATTGAGACTGTGGGCCAGATGATAGGCGATGGCTTCCCCTTCCCGGTCGGGGTCAGCGGCCAGATAGACACGTTTCACCTTCTTTTTTGCGTCTCTCAACTCTTTAAGCACATCCCCCTTACCCCGGATCGTGATATATTTCGGTTGAAACCCGTTTTCGGTATCCACGCCCAGTTGACTTTTGGGCAAATCCCGCACATGACCCATCGATGCTTTGACGATATATTTTCTCCCCAAATATTTACCGATGGTTTTCGCTTTGGCGGGTGATTCGACAATGACCAGTGAATCGGCCATGCCTCGACCCCCTCTCAAAAAATTAACCGTTATATGGAAGCGTCATATTTCTAATGTCAATCTTTACCCAACCTGTCGCAAGGTATAAACCCAGGAAATCCGGGGCGGTTGATGAACCGGAATGGTGCCAATGGAGTTGTGTCACAACAACCCAGACGCAATCCGTTCCTCATGAGAATCTGGCAGTATGCTGATTGACACACCTGCGGTGGCATCGCTCTTGTACCATACCAAACGGAGAAGCCCTGAGGCAATACGACGACTCAAAACAAATCCATTTTCAGGATGACCTTGCAAAGAGAAAAGCCCGCTTCCCGTTACGGAAAACAGGCCTAATGGGTGATTCGTTTCCTTACTGTCAAAATCCTGCCCAGCCACTTGTCATGATATCCCCTTTTCCAGGGTGTCTCTTCCTTGTGCCACCGGAATGTCGTTTCCCTTGGACATCCGGTTCAACCGACGGAACAGGAGCTGATACACCCACGCACTGATGAAAGCGCAAATCCCCAACAGAATAAAAGTCCACCTGTATCCGATCCAGGCAGTGACCGGAATGGCCAAGGGAGCGATCGCCCGGCCGATGGAGAAGCGGAGGCTGGCAGCGGCGAAGTATTGCCCTCTCATATTCTCCGGGGACAACTTGAAGACAAACCCTTCCTGGATCCCCACCACAGCCAATTCCCCCACTGTCAGGACGACCATTCCCACCACCGCCACCCAGAGGGCTGTCGAACTGCCAAATACCAGCATTGAAAGCCCGTACAAGAGAGAAGACGTGATGAAGACACGTCCTTCCGGCAACCGGTTGACCCAACGGGTCACGACCACGGTGAACAGAGCCACCAGGAAACCATTCAACGCCAACAACCAGCCGAAAAATTCCGCCCCTCCCGTCCGGACGGACCAATCCCCGAAAGAGAAAAGCGTCTGTCGTGAGATTTCCTCTTTGACATAGACCGCCACGGTCAGATCCAACTGCATAAAGGTCTGAGCGACCAAAATCCCCGCCAGGATAAACAACATAAAATTCCGGTCGGACAGAATCACCCGGTAATCCTTCAACTCGGCCAGCAAAAAGCGGTGCCAGGGCAACTTTTTTTCTTTCGGAAAGCCAGATGACCCTTCCGAGCGGGGCACGGTCTCCCGGATATACCAACCGATGGCCACAGTTAAGAGCAGACTTAGCACTGCAACGGCCACAAGCAAGACGAACCGGTACTTGAAGAAGAAGATTCCACCCAGAATCGGACCGACCACCACTGTGATATTGACCATGGTATAAAACACCGCAAACACTTCATTCCGGTGTTTCGGTTCCACCAAATCGGCCACCATGGCATGGCTGGCAGGCAAGTACAAGGAGCTCGATACCCCCAAAGCACTGAAACAGATGAAGGTGAGCACCGGAGAATGGTACCAAGGTGAATTGGCCAAGGCAAACACGACAAAAGCGATCCCATCCACCGCCGAAGCGATCAACATCATCCGCTTCCGACCGAACCGGTCGGCACAATAACCCCCGACCACATTGGCCAACACTCCGATCACTTGGGATAAAATCAATAGAGCGCCGGCGATTCCTTTTCCAAAGGAATCCGCGAAATAGATGGCCATAAAGGGGAAGAACATCCAGAACAAGACGTTGATGAGCCCTTCTCCCAACAACCGGACTTTCAGATTCAAATCCCAATCTTTCCAACGCATCGGTCTCCCTCCGTTTCTCTGTCTCTTTTTCGGACACGAAAAAGAACCATAGGCAAGGTTTCCCTGCCCATGGTTCCCGGTTCCGAATGCGTTCTAGGGGCGCCCCGCCCGGAGGTGCAGACCCGAATGGACCGCGAAGGAAATGGAAAGGAATTCCTTGCTTCGAGGAATGAATTTACTTGTTTTTCCATCCAAAAACATACGGATCCCGTGGAGTGCAGTTGCAACACACAACCGGGGTGAGATCCGATTCATGATGCTGGCAGAAATGGGTGTTTGGATACGCATAGTCCTTTCCACCTCCTGCTTCCGAAAAATTGATAAACCCATTCTATCCGATCCCCAAAACCAAAGCAACGGGTTTTTGGAAAAAAGAAGGGATCCAATCATCCCATAAAAAAAGAGGAGGGATTCCCCTTCCCCATCGATCCGTCACCGTGGTCTTTCGCGGCGGAAAGCACCGATAAAAGTGACGAATTCCCCCCGTCGCAAATGAATCGTTCCCCGATTAAAAGCGCGGAAGGAGTTGAACACGATCACCGTGCGCCCCTTACAGGTCACCTTGACAAAGTCTCCGGGCCGCAACACAATCGTGGCCACCCGGACACGGAAAAAGTGACACGCCAAGTTTAAAAACCGACCTGGACGAATATTGAACTTTTTCTTTTTTTCATGATGCTCCAGGATCACCTGTCTCGATTCACCCATTTTGACTCTTCACTCCTTATACTCTTTCTATCTTTATATGAAAAAGGCATGGGATCGGAATGAGCAGATGCCATGGAAAAGCAAAAATAAACACCTCCAGCAGAAGGTGCCACCTAGTAAACTTTCACTTTTTTACGAACCGGGCTCCCGGCAATTGATGGACCATTCCTTTCACCTGCAGCTGAAGGAGTATTCGGTGCAACTCCCCGAGGGAGGTATCCGATCGATCGGCCAAGGAATCCACCGTAAGAGGCTCCTCCCCAAGGAAATCCAAGACCGCTTGCTCCCGCGGCCCCAACTCCGTTTCAGAAAGATGCTCCCCGCGGACCGGGGCTTCCGGCTGGGAGACGTGGATCAGCTCCGTCCACAGGTCATCGGCATCGATCACACATTTGGCCCCCTCTTGGATCAGTCGGTTGGTACCCCGGCTCCATGGAGAGGTGACGGGACCGGGCACGGCAAATACCTCCCGCCCTTGCTCAAGACTGTGATGTGCCGTGATCAGGGATCCGCTCTTCTCCGCTGCCTCCACCACCAGTGTCCCCCAACTCAGCCCGCTGATAATCCGGTTCCGCTGGGGGAACAGACCCGGGTGAGGCTCCGTTCCCGGGGGGACCTCGGAGATCACCGCTCCCTTTCTTACCACTTCTTTGTAGAGCTCCCGATGGTGACGCGGGTAAACCACGTCCACCCCGCAACCCAGCACGGCAACGGTTCTTCCCCCAGCCTCCAAGGCCGCACGATGGGCTTCCCCGTCCACCCCTGCGGCGAGACCACTCACCACTGTCCATCCCCGGCTAGCGATGTTTCCTGCCAGTTGCCGCGTCACCCGTTTTCCATAGGCTGTCGGCTTGCGGGTGCCTACCACCGCCAAGCCGGGCCCCTGCAGGTGGGACACATCCCCCCGCACATACAGCACCCAGGGAGGCTGGGGCAACTGACCCAACAGTGGCGGGTAGTCCCTATCCAGCAGGGTTACCGCCTGGATTTCCCGTTTTTTCAACTCCCCGGTCACCCGTTCCACCCAACGGGGAGTCCACCTTTCCCGAATCCGGTCGATCGTGGCTGAATGGATCCCCACTTCCCGCCACATTCTCATTTCTTCCTCCTCCGGCAGCCTGCCGGGATCCCAGCCCACCTTTTGCAACTTATCCAGCGTGCCCCATCCGACACCCCGAATCTGATGCATCGCCACCAGCCCCTCCCGCTCATCCCAGGTCTCCACTTTATTCCCTCCTTTTGAAAAACAAAAAAGGGATCTCCCTGAGATCCCTTATAAAAAGCTCCGATGTTATTTCGCCGTGGTGCACTCCTCCAGCAGGCCTTTTTCCTTCAGGACCCGAACCAGGGTTTCGCCGATGTCGGCTGGAGTCGGGGCCACCGCCACCCCGCATGCTTCCAGCTTGGCCACCTTTTCCTTCGCTGTTCCTTTACCGCCGGAGATGATGGCTCCCGCATGGCCCATCCGTTTTCCCGGAGGAGCCGTTTGACCGCCGATGAAACCGACCACCGGTTTGGTCATATTGGCCTGAATCCAATCCGCCGCCTCTTCTTCGGCAGTTCCCCCGATTTCCCCGATCATGATGACCGCCGCGGTATCCGGATCTTGTTGGAACTGTTCCAACACATCGATGAAATTGGTTCCGTTGACCGGGTCTCCCCCGATTCCCACGGCGGTGGATTGACCGATTCCCCGCTGGGTCAACTGATGAACCGCTTCGTAGGTCAGAGTGCCGGAACGGGAAACGACACCCACACGCCCCGGAGTATGAATATACCCTGGCATGATGCCGATTTTGCTTTCACCCGGAGTGATCACACCCGGACAGTTGGGGCCGATCAGGCGCGTCCGTTTCCCTTCCATATAACGCTTCACTTTCACCATATCCATCACCGGAATACCTTCGGTGATACAGATCACCAGATCCAGATCAGCATCCACCGCTTCCATGATCGCATCCGCCGCAAATGCCGGGGGTACGTAAATCACCGATGCATTGGCCCCGGTCTTCTCCTTCGCTTCCGCCACCGTATCAAACACCGGGATCGATTTGACCTCACCATTGTCCAGGGTGATGTCCACCTGGGTGCCGCCCTTGCCCGGCACGGCACCGGCAACCATTTGCGTGCCGTACTCCAGCCCACCTTTGGTGTGGAATAGACCGGTTTTTCCGGTAATCCCCTGCGTGATCACTTTCGTATCCTTGTTGATGAAAATGCTCAAGTTGGAACCCGCCTTTCCTTTCCAGATGTGATGGACTTGTCCCTTACTTCACCAGGGAGACGATTTTTTCCGCGGCATCGGCCATGGAATCGGCCGCCGTGATCTTGAGGCCCGATTCATTCAGGATCTTTTTGCCGAGATCCACATTGGTCCCTTCCAGTCGCACCACCAAGGGGCGATCCAGACCGATCTGTTTGGCCGCTTCCACCACCCCTTCGGCAATAACGTCACACTTCATGATCCCGCCGAAAATGTTGACCAGGATACCTTTGACATGGGGATCTTCCAGGATAATCTTGAAGGCGGCAGTCACTTTTTCTGTAGTGGCGCCACCTCCCACATCCAGAAAGTTGGCTGGTTCCCCGCCGTAATGCTTGATGATGTCCATGGTGGCCATGGCCAGCCCCGCTCCATTCACCATGCAACCGATGTTTCCATCCAGGGCGATGTAGGTCAGATCAAACTTGGAGGCTTCAATCTCTTTGGGATCCTCTTCAGAGAAATCCCGCAGCTCCACCACCTCAGGATGGCGGTACAGGGCGTTGGAATCAAAGTTCAGCTTGGCATCCAGCGCCATCACTTGGCCGTCCGTCGTCGTGATCAGCGGGTTGATTTCCGCCAAGGAGCCGTCCTTCTCCACAAAAGCCTGATATAGACCCATCATAAACTTGACGGCTTTATTGACCAAATTTTTCGGAATCCCGATGGCAAAGGCCAGTTTTCGGGCCTGGAAGGGCTGAAGACCCACCGCCGGGTCCACCACCACTTTTACGATCTTTTCAGGGGTGTTTGCGGCCACCTCTTCAATCTCGGTGCCCCCCTCTGACGAGGCCATCATCGTCACCCGGTCCGTGGATCGGTCGATCACCACACCCACGTAATACTCTTTCTCGATCTTGCAGCCTTCCTCGATCAGAAGACGTTTCACTTCTTTTCCTTCCGGACCGGTCTGATGGGTGACCAGCGTTTTGCCCAGGAGTTCTTCGGCATATTGTTTTACCTCGTCCAGGCTCTTGGCCAGCTTTACTCCGCCGGCTTTCCCGCGACCTCCTGCGTGGATCTGAGCTTTAACCACCCACAGATCCCCCCCCAGCTTTTTGGCGGCATCCACCGCCTCTTCCGGGGTAAAAGCCACATGGCCGCGGGGAACGACCACCCCGTACTGCTTCAGAATTTCCTTACCCTGATACTCATGTACGTTCATGTCCCATCCCCCTATCCGGAAAAATGCCTTCCTTCATGATGGTTACACAGCCTGTCCGGCTGCCGATGGTTTCACCCATGCTCTTTATGTAGGGAAAAACCAAATTCAACCCCCTGAAAGTATAGCGCAAGCATCAACCTCTTGCCAACTGATGGTGAAGCGCTTTCTTTTGACGTGGACACCCTTCATTGTCATTTTTCCCTGTCAAAGCCAAAGAAAACCCCGGCGTTAGGGCGGTCCGGACTTTCAATTTCAGGTGTTGTAGGGAGCAACCGGTGTGACCGGCGGAGAGCCTTGGGGATTGGAGATAGTCACACCGGGTCCGACCCCCAGCAATGATTAGATCAGACACGCCCTAAAAGTGTTGTGATTTATTGCATTTGAAGGCGGTCGGGATTGGGCTTTCCGCTACGCTTCATTGTTCTGACGAGCCAAAGGCACTCTGCGGAAACCCCACCCTCCCGCCGATTGGTTTTTTTCACACATCTTCCCGCCGGAATCCGGGCATCAAAAACGAGGGCCGTCACCAGCCCTCTCTCCTCAAAAGATCACTTCAATACCTCGGCCAGGATCCCGCCGACCAGTGCAATTCCCAAGAACAGCCCGGTAAAGAGAGCCGTCCCTTTCACCATGTCCAAAAAATCGTTTTCTTCGTGTTGGTTTCGGGAGTTCGTTTGGGAGCTCATCTTTCACCCTCCTGCATCCGGACCTAACGAAAAACCCCAGGCCCTATAATCCACGGACGGACACTGACACCGTCCTGAAACAATGTTCCCGTCCAGTATAGCATGCTTTTCTGATGCGGAAAATACTTGTGACCGGCGAAAAAAAGACGCACCCGCCGATTCATGAAAAAGACACACTTTTGCTCGGCCCCCCACCTGGCTGTCACCGCCTCCCTTTCCTCTCCGCCGCCAGGATCCCTTCCCGACGCAACCGACGGAAGGCTTTTCGCTCCTCACAGTAGACCCAAACTCCCTCTTCCTTCCATTTAAAAATTCGTACCCGCCGCTGGGTCAGGCGCCCCTTCCGGTCCAGGTAGATCAGTTCCACCATCTCCTTCTCCCGAGCTGCTTGATGCAACACAGTTTCCACCATCACCCATCACTTCCGAAACGTTTGTTCCCATTGTATGCCCGCCGATTGAAAACATATACACCTTAATTATTGGAAATGAAGGGTTAAACCTGCTACCTTTTGTCCATACAGAGAGATGAAAAGATGAAACCGCCTGAACAAAGGAGGAACCGCTATGACCACCTCAAAACAATGGCTGTATTTGAGCATCGCCTTTGCTCTCGTCCTGATCGCCATCCTGGCACTGCTCCCCATGCCCTGGTTTAACGGCAAGACGACTCTCCAAGAGGTGGAGGAAGTTTCCTCTACGTCCACTCCGGAGGAGCGGACCTTTCATCTGGTGACGACGGAATACAAAACACAGCTGGACGGCAAAGAGATGGAGGTCTACCGATGGAATCCCGGCAGCTTGGTCGTGCGGGAGGGGGACCGGGTTCACCTGGTTCTCCACGGCATCCACGGCAAGTCTCACCGCTTCTCCTTGAAAGAATTCGGGATCGAGGGTACCGTGAAGAAGGGAAAACAGACCAAAGTCTCATTCACCGCAGACCGTCCCGGTACCTATGAACTGATCTGCCACGATCATCTCACTCCCCAATCCCATGGCCCCATGGTCGCCTATATCACCGTTCTGGAAAAAGGAAAATAACATCAGTCCCCGGCCGGTCGGCCCGGGGGCTTTAGGGTTTGGTTTCTCTTTATCCGAAAACATGGTATATTGGCCTCACCCATTTCGGAGAAGGGAGAGATCGCCTTGAACATCCGCTTTTCCACTCCACATCAGTACGTCTTTATCCATGAAAACATCAAGCACCTCCTTCTCGTCTGGTCCAAAGAGGCCAAAAAACAACTCTTCATCGCTGAAGAAGAAGGGAACACTCTCACCCTCACCCACCCCGGTGAAACTTATGAGGAAACCGTTTGGAACCAGCTGGAACCCTTTTTCTTCCGCCAGCTGGAAACGGACGAGGGAACCTTCCCCGTCATCCTGGGTGCCACCTTCCACGTCCATGGCCACCGGATCGGCATGTACTACCGCCGCCCTCCCGGCGACAACTCCCCCTTCTTCTTCCGCCTCGCCGACGGCGAACTGTATGACATCCCCGATGAAGAATATGAAGAGGTGGCCAAAACCTTTTTGCAGGAGTTTCCGGAGTATATCGGATAAATCCCCCATCCAAGAGAGTGTGTCGGGCGGGGAACACTTTCTCATAAAAATTTCACTCGATCCCTATCAAAAAATGGTTTCCATTTTCCGTGAGTTGATGTAATATTTATGTGAATCGAACTGATCAAGGAGGTAGTTCCTTTGTCTCCTGCGGTGTCAACTGAAATCGGCGGAATCATCCGAAGGGTCAGGAAAAGGCGCCGGCTACGCTTGGAGGATCTCGCCGACGAAAATATCTCCCCGGCGACCATCAGTAATCTGGAGCGAGGTGTCCCCCATGTCAAACAGGATAAGTTGGATTATTTGTTGGACAAGCTGGGAATCTCCATGGATCAAATCCCCGAACTGATCCTGGAGGAGAAAGAAGAGCTGAAAAATCTCAAATTTCAACTGTTTTCCTGTGAATCACTGGTTAGTATCGGCAAGCCCGATAATGCACTGGAGAAGCTGTCCCAACTGGAGGTGGAGGATACTCACCCTCATGCCGCTTTGTATCACTACATCCAAGGGAAATCCTACCGCAGCAAAAAGAATTGGAAAAAGGCAGAGCGCTCCCTGTATCAAGCCGTCCGGATCGGCAGCCAAACCCGTTCGGATCTAGAAGCGGCGGCATTCAATGAGTTAAGCCTGTGCAGTTACTATCAAAACCGGTTGGAGCAAGCCCTCAAGTATGCGGAAAGTGGGATCGCTTCATTTGAAGACACCGGTGAGCGCCCACAAATAAAGTACTTGTTGAGACGGAATAAAGCCATCTATCTGGAACGATTGGGCCGCCTGGGTGAAGCGATGAAGGTCGTCAATGAGGCATGGGAGTGGCTGCCGCAAATCGAACAGATCGAAACCAAACTCTCTTTTTATTGGCTTCAGTCAGAACTTTCCCGCCGAACCGGCGTATGGGATCAAGCTGTTCACTATGCCGAAACGGGCCTGGAATTGGCCCGATTGAATCAACACTATTCCATGATGTTCGATTTTTGGACTGTTCTCGCCAATACCGCCATGAAACTGGAAGACTGGAAACGGGCAGAACATTGTTTTTCCATGGCGTTGGAGTTGAAAGATCAACTCCCGGAACAAGATGAAAGAAGGTTGATTACCACTTACACTCGGTTGGGGAAGCTTTACATAAACATAAAAAAAGCGGATGAAGCCCATCAAACACTCCAAAAAGCAATTCAGATCGGAAAGCAACAACAGGATATTCCTCGGTTAACCCATGCCCTGCAAATCATGGGGGATTATTATCGACTCCGTAAGGAGAAATCCAAAGCCATTCCCTGCTATCGACAGGCACTTGAAATTGCTCAACAGCACGGCTTAAAGAAACGATCCTATCAGTCTACTTTCCATTTGGCCCAGTGTTTAAATGGTGTTGATGAGCAGGAATTTCAGGAATTAACGCGAATTATGTTTACGTTACAAGTTGAACTGCAAAATGAGGAGGGCGTACTTTTTGAAGAAATGGACTAAACAAATTTTCATCCTCCTGCTCCCAGGGTTGTTCATCATCACGGCTTCTTATCTCTCCCTACCTTCATCAAACCCTGTGCACGAGTCCACAGGTATCAGCAAAAGTGAACCAGGGCCTGATTAAGGAACTCGACGCATGATGATCACCCCATGAATCGATCTCGCGTTCATGTTGCTATCACCATTTTCACATGGAAGATGTAAAATCAGCCCCCGGCCGGTTTGGTCAAGCCTCCATTATGTAGACACGGAGAAAAGTCCCGAGTTAAGCAGCAAGTTGGCGCCTGTACTCCACAGGCGTCAACTTATTTAAATTCAGTTGAATGCGCTGTTCGTTGTAGAACAGAATATACTCCTCCATACGTCTTTGCACCTGGTCTGCATCTAAGTTAACATAAGGGTAGAGAGCTTCTGTTTTCAAGTGGGAAAAGAAGCTTTCAATGCAGGCATTGTCAAAGCAATTGTCTTTCCGCGACATACTGGGTGTCAGGGTCACCTGGTGAAGCATGTCGTCGTACGCTCGGGATGTATACTGGAATCCTCTGTCGCTGTGGAGGATGATTCCGGATACATCCTTTCTTTTTTGGAGAACTTGTTTCACCGTTTGAAGGACCAAGGCATTAGTTTCTCACGATTTCGTTGTTAAACAAGTCCATGATTGCAGAAAGGTAAAGCCATTGATTTCACACAGGGAGGAAGGCATCGGTGACCCATTTCCGGTTGGGAGCCTTTGCACGGAAGGCTTGTGCCAACAGATTTTCCGCCACTCGTTCAGTGCCAGGTTGGACCCGGCCGTGACGATAATTTCCGGCAAATAAGAGCTTTTAACCCCATGTCCTGCATCAGCCGAAACCCTCGTTTGTGGTTCACACGGATCCCATATTGCCGTTCCAGTTCCACTTGAATCCTTCGGTATCCGTATCTTCCTTTTCGATGAGGGCAAATATGACGGATGTTCTCTTTCAATTCCTTCTCCCGCCCGTTTACGGATTGACATTGGAGATGGCGGTAGAAACCACTTCGGGAGATCTTCAAGTAATCACACAGCTCCTGAACCGTGTAGCGGCCTCTTAAGGCCTGAACCCATTGATATTTTGCTTTGATCCCTCCCTTGTACCGGATTTCCAACCACTTTTTTAAGACATCATTCTCCAATTCCAATTGATGGACGTATTCGTCCCGCTCCAGTGGCTTCTTTCGTCCTCCCCGATGATCCCGAAGCCCCTCTGCCCCCTTTTGCTTATATTGACGCATCCATACTTTCCAGCGACCCACATCATGGATTCCCAACTTTTCCGCCACGTCCCGTTTGGTCACCCCCTCTAATCGCATTTGGATCGCCTGCATTTTCAACGAGAAGGGTAGGACTGAAACTTCTGACCTTTTTTCGCCATAAAAGAACACCCCTTTAAAGTAGTTCATTTTCACAGGGGTTTTTCCCTTGTGTCTACTTTAAGGGGTGCACATCAGTTTGGCCCGGGGGCTTTCTTTGTTTTTCGCTAGTTCCGGTTTGAAAGAGTTCACGAAACATATTGTGGAGGAGAGAAAAGGGGGAAGCCGGTAAACCCCTCCTCCCCGCCTGAGGGAGAGCGTCGTATCGGGTGGGAGTTTAGTTTTCTTGTATAAATGAAAACTTATTTTATTTATCTGAAAAGACTGGCAGACACTCGTATTTCTCTTCCTCATAGAAATTGAAAGTTGATTTCAAACGAACCGGTCCCCAGTCACTTTCATTTCAATTCCTCATAGGTACGTTCTAAACCTTCTTTTTGTTCCGGACCCGGGAGAGGGCTTTCCGGGTTTCAATTCCTCATAGGTACGTTCTAAACTTCCCGATAGCTCGCCATCAGCAAAATGGTCACAGGTTTCAATTCCTCATAGGTACGTTCTAAACTCAGTCAGGCCCCCTTCAGTTGGTCCAAGATTTCTTGTTTCACTTTCCTCATAGGTACGTTCTAAACGTTGTACAAATCGCCGAAATAGGGTTTATTCACCTATTGTTTCAATTCCTCATAGGTACGTTCTAAACGCGTGCTCTCCTTACCGGGTTCATGCTTATTCCTCCCAGTTTCAATTCCTCATAGGTACGTTCTAAACGTTCTGGGCGGATCATCGGCGAGGACGGGGAGATATAGTTTCAATTCCTCATAGGTACGTTCTAAACGAAATAATTTCGTCATGAATTGAAGCCATCAGCAACCAACATTTTTCCCTGCATACCCGGCCATATTCAATGCCTATCTTCTTCAGAATGTCTGCCCCCGTTCCTTGGATGACAGCATGTTTCAATTCCTCATAGGTACGTTCTAAACGGGGATTTCCGGTATCTCTTCCTCGTTCAAGGAAAAAGTTTCAATTCCTCATAGGTACGTTCTAAACCAGCCCCGGCGGCTTCCCCTCTACCGAATTTCGACAGTTTCAATTCCTCATAGGTACGTTCTAAACGTCAATATCTCCTGCTGTAGCTCAAGATACAGACGAAGTTTCAATTCCTCATAGGTACGTTCTAAACTGTGCCGCATATGAGGAGTTTTTGATTGCGGAGCAACGTTTCAATTCCTCATAGGTACGTTCTAAACGCGTACCACAATGCAGCCGTCAACATTTCATTTCCTTGTTTCAATTCCTCATAGGTACGTTCTAAACGATATGCAAACCGATTAAATCTTGTCGTCGATCTCCAGGTTTCAATTCCTCATAGGTACGTTCTAAACCAGGAAATTCCAAGCCGCACCTTGAAAACCGTATAAGAGTTTCAATTCCTCATAGGTACGTTCTAAACAGGAGGAGTTGAGGGGTAAACCCTCACTCCTTATTTTGTTTCAATTCCTCATAGGTACGTTCTAAACGAATACGAGGGGCGCGATCTGCTTTTCGAATACAAAAGTTTCAATTCCTCATAGGTACGTTCTAAACGGGCGTGTGTACAAAGTAAACAACGAGGAGTATACGTTTCAATTCCTCATAGGTACGTTCTAAACAGTCAAAGCGATCTGATTGGAAAATCCGAATATCTTCTGTTTCAATTCCTCATAGGTACGTTCTAAACCACTCCAGCAGGGTGTAATACTTGTCACCCTTTCGGCGTTTCAATTCCTCATAGGTACGTTCTAAACATGAATCCAGCTTGAATCCCTTCTCGGTATGCTCGAGTTTCAATTCCTCATAGGTACGTTCTAAACCAAAAAACTTTCCAAATAGTGCTGTTGATCCGCATGTTTCAATTCCTCATAGGTACGTTCTAAACGTCAAGGAGTACAAAAAACAGCTTCAAGAAAGGGAGTTTCAATTCCTCATAGGTACGTTCTAAACGCGATGGTTGAATATATTCCGATTGTCTTCGGTTCAAGTTTCAATTCCTCATAGGTACGTTCTAAACGCGAATTGAAGCTGAATCTACTGAGATTCTGGCTGACGTGTTTCAATTCCTCATAGGTACGTTCTAAACCGGGCCCGATAAATGGTGAAAAATATCCCCGCCTGTTGTTTCAATTCCTCATAGGTACGTTCTAAACCATAAATCTCCGCGCGTTCTTTTACATCCAGCGCTTGTTTCAATTCCTCATAGGTACGTTCTAAACTAAAGTTTTGGGCTTTGTTCTTTGCTAAATTCACGAGTTTCAATTCCTCATAGGTACGTTCTAAACGCAAGAAAACGACGTATTGATGGAAACATACCGAAGTTTCAATTCCTCATAGGTACGTTCTAAACACTTTTGAAAGCCTTGGATCAGCGGATCAAGTGCCCGGTTTCAATTCCTCATAGGTACGTTCTAAACGATGATGTGGCCGATATAAACCTCATTTTTGATGAGTTTCAATTCCTCATAGGTACGTTCTAAACTTATTTCTCCTCCTTTTCCGGATGATCCCGTCCTGGTTTCAATTCCTCATAGGTACGTTCTAAACCCATTTTACAGGCATGTTTATTGAGTTTCAAGACTGGTTCTGACATGTGTTCCTGTGGGGATCATAAGGTTTGGTTGATCAAATTCGTTGCTGTAGCGGAGAGTTTGGGCTGCATATAAAAGTCGTCGACCCCCGGGGGTTTTTACACCACCGGGGGTCGACGACTTTTGGCAGAGGTGATCCATTGCAATATCTAGATGCGGCTTCTAACTCATCACATGAATGATTATAATATGACTTCTTCGCCCCCTTTTTGGATACCGATAATCTCTCTTTCCGAATACTTCGTCGTACGGAATGTGTAAAAGATCACCGAATCCACTTCGGGATTAATTATGCTGTTCAGTTCAGCTTTTAACTTTTCATAGTTAACACGTGAGATGTTTCCTTCCAATACCGAGTTTTGCACCCAATTTAAATACTTGCGTGACGTCTTCAATACCTTGCCTACCCGTTTCTGTCCGATATCATACACAAGAATGACGAAACAATTAAATCATCCTCCCTGTTACCACTTAGCCTTATATGGCACATAATTTTTTTCTTCCATGAGATGCTTTTGAATTTTGTAGAGCTCCAGACGAATTAAACGACGATTGGAAACATTCCTTCTCAAATCCCGGTGCTTGAAGGTTGTCTTTAATCGTTTATCCCACTCAGTAATAAACACCTTCTTCCCACGATCAGTCAAAAATGTTCCTCCTGCACGCCGATCAAAATCTTTCGCGGTTATCATCTTTTTTGCAACCAGACTAAAAATCAGTCTATCGACAAGTACTGGTTTGAATACTTCAGCAACATCCAAATTCAACGTAAACCGCCGAAAGTTGGTTGCATGTAAAAAACCAATGCGAGGATCCAGATGCGTTTTATATATTTCGCTCAGGACTGCTGTATAGAGCATGGTGTTGCCGAAACTCACAAGAGCATTCATTTCATTTTTGGGCGGCTGTTTTGACCTGTTTTCAAAAGTGAAATTTTCATTTTCCAAAATATGATCAAATGATTGATAGTAATAACCCCTTATATTCCCTTCCAGTGCCATTAGCTCTTCAACTGTTGTACTCGCATTTATCATTTCTTGTAGCGAACGGATGCTTTCTATGATTGAAGCAACGTTTTTTCCACGGTTTTGGTAATACTTCAGCACTTGCAAAATGTTATGAACCGCGCCACTAATAAATAACTTCGCCAATCCCATCCTTTTTTCTCCGTTTTGATAACACATAGCCTGCTTTAAGATCATATAACCCGAATTGAGATGCTCCCTGGGATAGAAGGACCCTGCATAATAACCGTAATGGTTAAAAATATGCAAGATGATCTCTTTTTGCGAAAGAAATTCAAGTAATCGTTTATTGAAATCAACTTCACCAAAAATGAGGATTTCCATCGTATCCTCAACAGGAATATACCTATTCCCCTCTTCCGTTTCCAACCGCAGGGTTTGGTCTTTGCGTCTGAGATTTCCATTTTGAAAAATATAAAGCGTTTTTTTCACTTAGTCACCTCTTGTTTTATACCCAGCAGGATTCGTAATAGGCGCATTTCCCGCAGTATTTACACTTGACAGGCGGGGGAGGTACCGGTTGTTTAATGATTGTTCGAATGTGGTGGATGATTCGTTCTAATTCCTTCTCAACCGCTTCTGTCAAGCAAACGGTCTCTTTCCTTTTTTCTTTGGGAAATCTCAGCTCTCCCCTTGCATTGACGCCTTTTTGTTTGAACTTGTACAAATAAAATAACAGTTGCATTCGCGAACCCTGTTCAAATCGGGAAGATTTCTTTACTTCACTGATTACAAGTTCTTCACCATCACGTTGGATCAGGTCAACCCGAATGTTATCAATTGCAACCTCTTTTTTCTCCCGGGAATAAGACGTTTCCTGAATAAACCGTCCCATATCCAAATCCTCATGATCCTGGTCTGCAATAATTTGGCGGGCCAGCAACCATACTTCCCGGTGGCAGATAAAATAGTACCAGACCAGTGTCCCTGTTACTTGCACAACACCACCCCTCTTTCGAAATGGTTGGCTACCCCCTCCTATAACATCCACACATCAGCATCTTCCGGATTGCGGATAAATCCGGTGTCGTTTACCTTGTAATATTGACTGAGCAGTTCATTCCGGAGTAAAAATACACCACCGTACATTTCCAAATTTCTAACACGTTTCAATGGTACGGAAATCACATAGGATTGAAATACACGTCGCAGTTTGAGATATGCTTTTTTCCGTAACAACATCTCCGGCTGATCCACAACTTCTGTCATGTAACGCTCCCACACTTTTTCAGCCTCTTCATTCATTTGTACGAACAACGAAGCCATGTCCAACCGTTGCTCAATGAGCCTGAAGCGGGAAACGGATTCACTATTGTTTGGATTGTCCTGATCATGGAAACGCAAGGATCGTACACCGTTCCAAATGTGCCGTGAAATCGTTTGATTTGTTTTTTCCATTCTTTTTGTAAAATAAGACTCGATCCAGGGGTAAAAGTCACGTTCATGAATCACATCCCGGGTTAATCCTTCGATCGCAAGTTTGCGATGGATGGCACCGTAGACGAGAGCACAGTCGCTTTTCGTCTCATTACGCATCATCGGGAGCACAAACATGGTCCCTTGTCCACGGTGTCCATTCCGATTACCGCGTCCCGCCGCTTGCACTATACTATCGATCGGTGCAAGGTCGCGGACGATGACATCAAAATCAAGATCAACCCCGGCTTCGACGACTTGTGTCGAGACGAGAACAATCGGTTCCCTCCGTTTTAAATCCTGCCCGATGGCTCGTAATCGCTTCATTCGCTCGTGTGGTGTAATATTCGTCGATAAATAATAAACTTTTGGGCCATTTATGTGTTTGACCACTCGTTGATACACGTTTATCGAGCTTTGCACCGTATTTAAAATGAGCAAGTACGACTTCTCTTCATCGTACCGCTCCATAAAACGGACAAACCATTCATCCTCGGACCAACCACCTCGATCCTTGGGGAGAACAGGAACGATCTTCATCCGATCAAGGGACTGAAAATACCTTTTCACCTTGTTTGGCGGCAACCACTCCTGCGCTTCTCCCTTTTCGAAAATAAAGGGTTTTGTAGCTGTTAACAGCAAAATATAGCACCCCAAGTGTTGCGATAAGTGTTTCAACATGTTATTAAGAAGTGGCCAATATTCAGCGGGAACATTCTGCACTTCGTCCAAGATGATGATACTTCCACACAGCTGGTGAATTTTCTTCAAATAGCGGTTTTTAAACCCGATGATACTGTGCATCAGCTGATAAAAAGTGGTGACGACAATTTCTGACTCCCAGCTCTCCATCAGAAGAAGTGTATCGGAAATCGGTTTATCCGCGTTGTTTTCCCTGTACACAACTTCTGCCAAGTGATGGTGTTTCAACAAGTAACACTCTTCCGAACCATCGAACTCCGGAATATAACAAAGGACCTTTCGTAGCACATCGTAATTTTGCTCGATGATACTCGTGAAAGGCAAAGCGTAAATTATTCTCGCTTCATACCCCAGCTCTTTCTTAATCGCCTCACGCATTCCGAGAGCCACCGCAAAAGAAGTCAAAGTCTTACCTGTTCCAGTCGGAGAAGTCATCGTATAAAGACGTCTCTTCACATTAAATTGAGCAAGTTGGTCTCTGGCTGTTTGTGAAAAATCGACACGCAAGTAATCAAGGGTCGTTTCCGGTTTTTTCTTAAAATGATCCGCCGCATATAGATTCACCAAGTCTGCAGGCAGAGCTCTTCTTTCCATAAAGGAAACGTTTGCGGCACTGTGTTTGTCCCCATCGATCAGTAAAGAAAACAGCAGCTGTAAATAGAAAAACAGTTTGATTTTTAAGCTTTCGTTCTCTGCTGACAGCTGTTCTTTCAGTTGAACCAACATCCCAAATACAGTGAGGTAACCATCACTGAAATCTTGAAAACTGACCGCTGTCCCGAGCATTGAGGCATAATCGCTCTCAATAGTTTCCCGATGGGGAATCAGGCTGTCGATCTGCCTTTTCAGTTGTTCAACTTTATCCCTGTGGCGGCTTACGTGTCCCAAGAATCGGGCCAGTTCCACATCGATATCTTCTTCTTCGGGAATATCGTGCTCCAGCGATCCAAGATCACCATGATGATGAAGAACAACGAGAAAACCGAGGAGTGGGGCATAACGCCCCCACCCCTCCTCTGGACTAATTTTTGTCAATAACCAAGCGGTCCACACCGCCGAAATATAGGAATGGTGGTGCAATTTCCCCTTTTTTTCACCGGTCAGTAGATAGGTTTGAAAATAGGGTGTATATTTTCCGAAATCATGTCCATAAGCATGGATACAGTGAAACTGTCTGAGTAATTCCTCATCCTGGCTGTCTGGCAATGGGGACAAATGATCTGCGGAGGCTGCCACCTCCCGCAAATGTTGAACAAGCGGCTTCTTCGAGATCACTTCACCTTGTATGTTTCTTTTGATATGGGAGTACATGATGGATCACCTACATCCATATGATGTTCTTCATTGTTCCGTCCAGCTCAATACAGGTCACAGGGTGACGGAATGTACCGGCAATTGACTTGCCGTTTTGCTCAAAAATGTATTGTTCCGTTTCCTTAAGCTGACGGTTTCCCGAAAAATGCCGCGGCATACGTTCTTTCAAATATTGACGAGTCCCCCATAAATCCAACTCCAATCCTTTCGGTTCAACACCGGACATCGAACAGACCGAATGAATCTCTGTCTGTGTGCCCGACGGCAGTTCGCTGATTTTTTCTCCATCGATCCAAGCTTCATACTCCAACTGAGAACTAAATTCACTTAAACCAAAGCAAGGCGGATAATAAAAGGACCCTGTTTGTGCCCGGTGTTGCCATTCGCGCATGATGCTGAGATCCCGATGACGTATAAACAGGCGGTAGCAGACCCGGCTGTACCCATGTTCCTTTGAATGACGGCTCAAAATAATTTCCAGTGGAATTTGAGTCGGACCGCTTGAGCGGTTCAAATCCTTTGCGGATTTGGCAAAAATGTAATTCACCGTTTGCGAAATCTTCCTCACGGGGGCAACCAATTCCACAGCACAATGAAAATCTTCAGGATCAAAGCGGTCATAATACGAATCCCGCTCATATCCGACAATGCCGGATAACATACCCATGATGACCGTTCTTGGAGGAAAGGCATAACTGAGTGACGATGAGTTGGTATAAAATTTCCGGAAATGAGCCATTGCTCCCCACCACTTCAACACCAGGATCGGTTGTGCTTGCACAGTCCCTCCCCCCTTTTAAACGTCTAGCGGGTGCATCAGGTCATGCAGATCCGATCCCAATACATCCTCCAATGTTCCCCGCCCGTTTGCACTTACAAGTTGCAGTTTGGAGTCATGCCAATAGTGAATCTTGTGAATTTGTTGCTTGTGATCCACCAACTTTTGACGCAATTCCTCCATTTGGAGTTCGTACTGACTGATCTCCCGGATTTTGGGGTCTTCCAAGTTGGGAATCAAATCCCGCAGATCACCGAGGATCAATTGATCATTTACATATTCCACACGTATGTACAAACGCGGGTACTGACCGATTTTGCTGCGGGTCGCCTGGGTCGGAATCGAGCGGACAATCGCTTGATCCAGCAGATCGATATCGGCTTCCTTCAGCCTTGTATGTACTGCCCGCCGACCGCTGATAATTCCGTGAAAAGCGATCAGTGAATAGTACAGGCGGTAATCTTTCCCCATGGTTCCACGTTCGTTACTGCTTTCCGAACTGAAGTGAGATGTAATTGTACTCGAATCGACCAAACTGACTGGGTTGAGTGAATACCCCCAGTTAAATTGCACCGGGCCTGTGAACGTCAACGACGATCCTTTGCCCGATTCCGCTTTTATCGGCATCGTTGCCCCAAACAGCCGAACATCCAATAATTGATCCAACATCCACTCAATCTGTTCGGTGCCCAATTTTTTAATATTCACTTTACCGTCGTACTTTTCAAACAGGTTCTCCAGGCGAGTTGTTGCGATTACCGTTTTGTTTTCGATGTTCGCAACAAAGATCTCCTGCCCGGCCTCTTGCAAAAAATCACGTAAATATCGCTTTAAGCGTACATCACTCACTAAATTGCGTGATGTTTCATAATCCATGCGCGGACGGTTTTCGTCATCTGCATCTCCGTTGGGATTCGTCAACTTCGCATCATACAAAAACAACAAATCGCTGTTATTCATTTATTCTTCCTCCTTTAGGAATACATTATCCTCAGATTGACTCACGCTTTATGTTGCTATAGTTTCTTCCTCTTTTTGCACACCCATAATTCTTGTTCCCAGCGCGTAACCGGACAGTACATAGAACACATTTTCTTGATCGGACAGGTCCCACCGTTTCAGATTTTTGTGCAACAGCATGGTGTGATCCGCATACATTTTTTCGTTTGCCGGATATAAAGCCTTATATTGCTTTATCTTGGCAAACACGTCTGTACTGAGTCGTTGCAACTTTCCGGGGTTCATTCCCTGATAATTCAATTTATCGAGGATCGGTTTTGACGTGAGGTTGTGATTATACTGTTTTCGGGCCACCTGGTTGATCAGCAACCCCAACAGGATCAACGATGTTTGGCTTTCACTGTAGCCCATTTTTTGAATGAAACCCTTTAATTCATCCTTGACAGTCAACAAGGAAACGTCCATGGATTCTCCTCCTTTTAGAACACAGGCCATTTCAAGGTATTTCAGGAACAACAACCCTTTCAACAGGCCAATGATCATGGCATAATCCCGATTGTTGCCGAGTGGTGCCGACAGCTGATAAGCCCCTGTCTGTTCGAATCGGTACACTTTGGCCAATTCGAGAAGTTTGGAAACAAGAACACGTCTTTCAACCGGTTTTTCAGCAAAAATTGCATCGTACAGCTGCAACAGTTTTCGATACTCAACCAGTTGACCCTGGCTTTCCTTGAGCGGAAACAACCAATAGATCTGTCCAAAGTCAATTGTCATCCAGTCACTGTGCTCTTGTTCATTCCTGCTTTTAAAATACTTTTTTCCGAGCTCCTCCAAATCCGCGGTGATCCGTTGCAAACGTATTAATCTCGAAGGGGAGACATCTTTTATCAACTTAATTACACGAAACTCGTTCTGTTGCTTAATGTAAAAAAGAAAATGCAACGTAAATTGGTTGTTTATCTGTGACTGATGCCGAGTCAGTAGCTTTACGTCCATCTCGTATGCCGCTTTCATATCCAGAACAGCCCGTCCCTGATTGGCCGCATCATGTCCCCACTTACTGGAAAGCTCCCCGGCGTTGTCAAACAAGAATTCCGGAATGATATAGAGAGACAACCTCCCGATCCGAGCCGCGAATTCCCCCATCACCCGCATCTCACCAAGTATTAATTCACGATGACAGGTTCGACACAGCTGAAAATTGCGCGAAAAGTCCTTGGAAACACCGCTGGCAAAATTGATCTTATCGGTTATATAGCTTTTAAACTTTAATTTGCTCGTATCATCCGTAACGGCGGTCCTTTCATTGCACAAAAAGCACTTGCCGTTTTTCGCTCGCTCAAAAGCGGCCTCTTTCAATTGCCACGCCAGCTGACGATATTGGTCACTTCGTTGAGGAAATTCACCATTTACGGAAAGCACCCAAAGGGCAACATCTTTCGTTTTAACTTCCAACTGTTTCTCGACCGACTGGTTCAGCTCTTTTACTACAAGGGATATAATTTTTTTCTCATCCCCCTGCGCCTTTTCCATCAATGCTTCCATCGTGGTGCCGCTTCTCAAATGCTTAACATCCAAAACATAGCGATAGCGGGCTTTCATGCCTTGTTTTTCGCCTGTATCATAGAAAAAATCTTGCTTAACCTGAGCTAATCGATCCTTCCATTCACAGTCCGGAAGCCTCTTTATAAGTGCGTATAGAGCTTGTGATACAATATAATCCGGGCGTGTGCCAGTCAGCATCCACTGTTCGCTGCTCGGTCCGTCTGCTGTTCCGATATGAAAATATTGATGGGAGGAATCGACGGTCATCGGTTCCAGATCAAGTGAAAACGTTTGGGTATTCAAATCAAAGTTAAGGAAGACAACATAGTCCGATCCTTCTTGGGTTCCTGCCACCTGCATAACAAGTGCATCGGCCTGTTCTTGTTGTGTTAGTTTGGCAATCGGTTCACCTAGCTTGCGAACGGCTTCGATCAATAAGTTCGCCCCCTTTCCAAATTTCGATACAGCCAAAACCTTGTGATGATTTGGCACCGACACCAACCTTCAGTGCAAACTGAATCAACTCCGGGGACCCTGTACATAGAAATTCCCCCTTCCAGCCTTTAATTATGAAGCGCTTAAACCTCACAGTCTCCGGCCGTTGTTTTATACGGACGGGAGAGATTGAAAAAGAATTATTCTCCGGTTCCACTCCATGAAGAGCCACATATTTTTTTATAAGGTTTTGTTGTATAAGAGCAGAAAAAGCTTGGTCTTCACAATGATAGTAATGAGTCCTTTTGTTACGGTGTTCGTCAATCATCGTAGTATACATAGTGATCGGGGAAAGAGTCCGTACAAGAGTCGGTGATGTTACATTGGGTATCGCTTCAGCGTGGAGAGACTCCAAATATACCTTTTGGTCGTACCATATGAACTGATCCTGTTTCAGTAAAGTCGTCATCAAATCACGAATAAATGATTCCGTGGCCGCAGTTACAACCCAGGTGACCGGTGATCGGAAACAGATCACTCCCCGCTTTCTGTCTATAATGTATGTACTGTTCAATCTCGAAAAAGTGAACCCTTTAAACTTGCGTTTCTCAAACGAGTACCCCTGTTCATGAAGAAAATCCCGATACTGATCATCACTGATATGACGGTACAAAAAGGATTGCAACATGTGGTTGTGATCGATCGGAAGCTCAATCATCCCGTCTTGTTTCGAAAACGTCATCACCAATTTCAATTGATTCACCCCCCTAACTTGTGAATTAATTCATTATTTTAATAGACCTACTAAGAGAATAATACACACCGTTTGGATAATCAATGTTTAAATGCCATTTTTTGCGATTGACATATATACTCCGGGTACATTCAACTAGTTTACGGAAAAGCAGGGTGGTTGGCAGGAAAATCAAAAGCAAAACCCACCAACCACCCTGACGCATTTCACATCAATGAGACACTAACTTGTCTGCTGATCACCGAAGATAGTCTCCCGAGTCTGGGCTGCTTCTCTTCTATTGACCATTTTTCAAGCTTGCTGACAAACATACCCTGCCAGGTAAGATAACTGAGCACAAGCTTTTCTTTTTTATGAATTCCGAGAGCTATTTGGGTTTTCAGCTCAATTGAGAATTCCCTTCCTCATTTCTCCACTTCCCACGGTCTGAGTAATCGAATAATACCCACAATTTGTATTAATAATCCCTATAAATCAAATGACTATGGGACATTTTGATGGATTACATTTATACCATTACCTTTGTCCAACATTCTGGGGTCTTTTCCAATTATGCTTACCATTGGACTAAAACAGATTTTTCTTAATTCCTCATAGGTACTTTTAATTTAATCGGGCGAAACTTAATAAACCCTAGTTTCAATTCCTCATAGGTACGATAAAAACCGTTATTATCAGCTCCGAATCCGCAACAGAAGGAGGTTTCAATTCCTCATAGGTACGATAAAAACTGCCCGCGCGGTTGGAAAACTGGTTATCAACGATCGTTCCAATTCCTCATAGGTACGATAAAAACATTTCGCGAAGCATTACAAAGTGAATCTCGATTTTTGTTTCAATTCCTCATAGGTACGATAAAAACCCACCAAAAAGCCGGTCCAAAGCCATTTCTACGTTAGGTCCATCATACGGAAAATACCCTTTGAGATCAAGAGACATTCGATTTCTTCCCATTATATCAAGTGATCTCGTCATTTTGGCTTTGTCGTCGATCCCCGGGGGTTTTTACGTTACTGGGGATCAACGACAAAGGTCTGATTAACTTTTCCCGTGCAACACTGCCCGGATGCGCCGGATTTTCTCCTTATTCTTCTTATTGGGCTTTTTCCAATGATCCAATCGGTGGGTCTGATACCAAACCGCCAGACGCCGAGCGATCTCCATCTGCTCTGCCGACGGGGTGTCATCGCTCTCCATCCGGTCCAGCCATTTACCGGTGAGCGCCTTCATAAACCGATCTGGATCTTGTTGATACCCGTCTTCTTCCATCTCCCGTTCCACCGGGGTCATTTGGGACAGTCGGGCTTGCTTCGCCTGTTCCCGTTTCCGATCATCCAGCAGCTGTTTCCACTCTTCTTGTCTGTTCTGGTCCACCACAAACCGGCCGTATCCCACCGCTGTTTTCGCCCCGGCCCCTATCCATTCCAGTGCCTGCTGCAACCACTCCTTGGCCTGCTCTACATCCCCTTCACGCTCCCCCGGCCGTCGCGGTGCCATTGAAAAGAGGAAGGGTTGGTCCGCTGCCACGCTCAAAAAGGGGATCGGGACGGGAGCGTGCCAGTCCACCGGCGGATATTCCCCAGGATGTTGATAGTAAGGGCTGTAATGAGGGCTCATGATATCCGCTTCCAACTGGATTGGCTCAAGGGGAAGTGCATCATAAAAAATCACACTCCCGACACTGACAGCGGTGCCATCCTGGCAACCGAAAATCCGTTTCACATCTTCCGGGTCCACCTGTTCCTCCCATTGTGTTGCCCAGGAGCGGACCAATCCTTTTACTGACGAGCCGGGCAAATAGGCGGTGCCCAATGTGGGGTGCCATGCAAATCCGTTTTCCACGGGATGGGAACGTCCCAATCCGGTGACAAACCGGCCTTCGGTCCGGGTGTGAAGGAGAGTTCCCGATCGGGCGGCAACCAGCTGTTTCATTCGCTCCACCGTCTCCTCGATCCCCTGTTGATCCCCGATCTCCCCGGTTACGTTATCAATCCAACGGGCTTTGTCGGTCCCCAAAGTCCAAGCCCCACCCTGCCGACTCCAGACGTTGCAAAACTTCTCATACCACAAGCCGGCATGCCCCCATTGCGGGCGAATGCCGGGGGCGGAGGCATTTCGGTACAGAGGAAGAAGACCTGCTTTTTTATTCATGCCGGTTCACCGCTTCCGGCTGTTTCAAATAAGCGACCGCCAATTTTTTGTGCCATTCCAACAAAGCCATCGTCTCTGCCCGCGCCCGGAGATAGGTATGGCGATCTCCCGCCACCAAGGCTTCCAATAGATCCTTCGCCTTGGCATATGGGGCCCGGGAATCGTCCCGGCACAACCAGTCATGTATATCCTGATACAGCAGGTAGTGGGGATCCGTCTTCTTGTCGTGAGAACCGACCGCCGCCGCCCTCAGTTGAGCCAAGGCTTGTCCGAGGCCATTTCCCAAGATCGCCGCGGGCAGGCGTTTCGTATAGTCAGCATAAGCATCGGCTTGTTCCGCAGAAAAATCTTCCTCGATCCGCTTCACTTTTTTCAGAGAAAATGTGGCCCGTTCCAGATCCAGCATCCGCTTTTGATCCGACATCTTCAACCTCCTCACTCCATCATGGACAGGACGCACCAGCCCTGACCGATGGTTTCATTTCCCCCGATCTGCAGATAGGAAGGAGCTTGAAGGTTTTGGCGCAGGACATTCAACCATTCCTCCTGCCCGGGGCGGGACATCAGCAAGCTATAAAACAGAGTGTCCGAAGGTAAGGTCTCCTCGAACCACAAACTTTTACTTCGCTTGTTCTCATCCAGCGCATTTCGTGCCTGAACGGAAAGGCCGTATTGAGCAAAATGGGCAAAGTCATCATCATGGAGAACCGCCAGCTGCCGAACCAGGCGATCGCGTACCGATGGATGCGCAATCAATGGCTTGATCCATTCTGCTACCCATTCCACTTTCTCCGCCTCCAACCTTTGTTCAAAAGAGAGCTCCTCCAGGAAGAGAGTTTTTTCCTCACCTTGTGCCACCAACGTCTCTCCCGGTTGGAGATCCAGCTTGATATCCGCCCCGTTTTTACCGATCATCTGCAAATCCCGCGTCAAGCGTTCCAACAGATAGGAACAGGTAATCCAGCGGTAATGACCCGACAAGGAGCGGACGGGTAACAACAACAGACGCCCATCGGCTACAGAAATCCCACCGGCGCCACCCGGGCTGCCGAAAATTTGTGTGATCTCTTCCCAGTTTTCCTGTTCGGCCTTGTCCCGCAGGGCTCCCTTCAAGCTGGAGCCCGCGATCACCGGATACTGTGTAGTGGCTTCCCGGGCCACAGGCAGATCGATCACCCCCGCCGATTGCCCGCTTCCCGGGTGTAGGGCCGTCTCCGCCAACAGTCCCATCACAACACCGTTCATCTTGTTCCCTCCTGCCATGTTCCGATTGCGATTTGTCCCATCCCGTATGCATTCATTTCTCCCGTGAATGTTCCGTGTAACCCTTTAATTTGATCCAGTTGTTCCACTTTTGCTTCATAAAACCACGTGCACCCTGCGGGAAGGAGAGAAACCGACCGACGTGGACGACAACGCTTCAAGTCCCAGCCCCCCAGGGAAACCATTTTGCCGATGCTGGCTGAAATGCACCGCCCCGGAATCCCTTTCGGTCCCGTCTGGATCACGGAGCACGTGTTCCTATATCGTCCCGGTGTCAACAGAGTGACGGTAAATCTCACTGTATCTTCCGTTTGCGACCATTCGGGCATGCGGGGAAAATCCGCTTGATCCCCAGCTTTTTTGGAGACTGTGACATAGGCCATTCGTCCCTCTCCTCCCAGAGGGAGTGTCAGGGAGGCCTCCGGATTCCAATCCTCCGGAATCCCTTGTACATCCACCTCGACCATCAGATCCTTCACCGGCCGGACATGGGTGGCTGTATACAGATGATGGGCCTCCGCCTTGCGGGTATCTACATTGCGCAAAATCCCCACCCGCCGTTCTTCTTTCCACATCTTCTCCGGCTGTAAAATTTCTGTCACAGCGGGCACTTCCCCCCGAAGGACCGATTCCAGTCCATCCTGCGTCAACCAGCCTTCCAGCATTTTTCCGGTCACTGGTTGCGCCAATCTGGGCAGTCGGACCTGCCCCAAGTCGCACTCCACCTTCTCCCCTGGGACCAGACGCGTCAATTCTGCACCCCATTTTCCAAATAGCACGAGCGGAATCGGATACAATCGCTCTCCCCCGAAACGGAGGAAAGGACCCCGCAACCGCAGATCACCCAGATCATCCGGAGTGCCCAATTCCTCCGGCCAACGATTGGGGTGATTCGGCCGCCAGCCCCTCCCGCGGGCCAGCGCTGTCCGGATGGCCCCCTGCAAAGGCATTATCGACGGAGGAAAACTACCCCGAGGCTGAACCGATCCTCCTTCACCCAGATGAAAGGGAGTACCATCCCGAAAAAACAACGTATCCATTGCCTGGAAGCTCCATACCCAGCTCAGGAAGATTCCCCTCCTTTCTGTGCCAAGAAACCGGCCAACAACGCACCATCCGCTCGAAACGGCCCTTCTGACTGATGTAGTTTACCCGTGTCATCCCGCCATGAGCGTAAACAGAGATCGATCAAGGGAGTCACCTCTTCTTTCGCTCTCTCGATCCCCCCATCGATCGATCCGGTTCCACGTAGATACTCCGCAGCCGCCAAGTCGATCAGTATATTTCGGTTTTCCCCAGGCCCTCCGGAAAACTGACCGATTCGCTCAAACTGCCGCAGTTTGTACAGAAAGCTGCGGGAAAACAGGGCCTCATCGTTTCCTCCCGATTGGCCCACCTCAAATTCCAGTTGGGTTGGCTGATCCGGCCGTTTACAAAAGGTATCCCAAGGGGCAGACCACGTCAGTGTCGGGCCCCCTGATTTCCACACACCGACAGCCAGACTGTCCCGGCCACAAGATTCTTTTGCTACATCATCCAAGAGGTGGTGGGCGTGTTGGAGCACACCTTTCAACGGTGCACGATAATGGGCATAAACGATCGCGGCGGAGAGGGTAGCGAAAAAGCCTTCCCCCTCCTCTCCGGCAAAAGCCTTCATATATTTTTCGCGCAACCGAACCGCAGAGGGAAGCGCCCCATGGAGCGGGAACATGGCCAGAACATCATCCCCGCCGGCATAGATGGTTACACCGTCATGCTCTGAAATTAGGTCAGGCAATCCATCGATAAATGCCGACAGAGCACGACTGACGCGTACCCCTGGATCGACTCCGTCCACTGCCCCCGACTGCAACAAGGCCCCCAACCGGTCCCCGTCCATCAGCAGCAGAGCGTAAAAAGGGCTGGGCTCCCCAATCTTTTTGACCAGTCGCTTGCGTGCCTCCCACAGATCTTTACGCCGCTCGCAAGAAGACGGTGACTCTTTCCAATACAAAGAACCCTCTTGAAGGTTGGATTCAAAAAAACACGGTCCATCGAGGCGGAACATCGCTCTTAAATTTTCCCCGTCCGGCTTCAGCTTTTGAACCGATCCGAAATGCGCCCCGTTTTCCGTGGGGGGGATTCGGCATGCGGCAGCGGCCTCCAGAAATGAGGCAGCCAATGAGGGTTGCTCAGTTACCGCTTTTGTGATCCATGGCAAAGCAGCCAGGTACGCGGTGGATGGAAACCCGACAGCTTCCCGGGGAAAGGGCCAGCCGATCGCCTCTTTGGCTACCAAAGGATAGAGGCGTTTGATCAACGCAATGGCGCTCAAGCGTTCATTTTCGCCCAACTGCCATGAATGGGTGGACACGGATTCGCGCAATTCGCTCCAAAACTCCCTTTGCGCCCCTCCGCGCAGATGGCCGGAAATCTCTTGCAGCGTCCCGATCAACATGCATTTGTCCCCTTCTTCCAGCGAAGGGATATGATTTCGCCAATTTTTGCGCCGATCCAGGAGATCAGTCCCCTCTCCCAACACCCAGGCCGTCTCCCAGAAACTGCTCACTTGTCTTTTCCAGATGGATTCCGTGTTTATCCCAAGCGGAGCCACCTGTTTCACCCAACGCTCCCAAACCGCATCCGCCACCCGTTTCCATGCTTTTTTAACGGCTTTCACACAGGAATCGGGGAGAAAATCTTCCGGCACCTCCGCCGTAAACCGGTTGGGCAGAGACCCGATCCAGGGCCCTTTCACCCATTCCTCGCCCGCTCTTTCCGCTTGAATGGCACGGAACAGAGGATCCCGAAAGCCCTTCTCCTGATTCCCGATCTCGGGAAACAGGAGACGCCCGCCCTGCCGATCCACCTCGACCATCGCCTGTCCCGACAGAAAAGAGAGCAAAAAGGAACTGGCCAACAGGTCCCGGATACGACGGGACTGGGTGACAAATCCCTGAACAGGTCCAATGGTAAAGTGAAACTTTTTCAGGCTCATCTATCTCCCTCCCCCCGGAAGCCCTGGTTTTTCAAATAGGATTGTAACTGCTCCATCATCGTTGCCATGTCAGGGGCGGAGTACTCCTTATCCGCCATGTTTCGCCTGGTACATTTTTCTTTGAGCTTGGAGGGATAAGGAGCAGACAACAGAGCAAAAAAGGGATAAAAACGCTCACCCGCCCGAATTACCCGGATCCACACCGGGGAGGCGACGCGATTGAAACCTTCCGGTTCATAGCGGATACTCCGTTGCGGAACCATCATCGGCAATCCGAGAGCCATCCGTCCACCCCGATTCTCTTTACGAAACTCTTTCAGATACTCACCGGCCAGTCGCATCGCTTCGGTCCAGGACGCTGCTCCAGCAGGATGATAAAAAAAGGAGGATTGCGGATCGATCACCGTATGATCCACTATGGGCTTCCCGTCAAACCAGGATTGAATCCGGGAAAGACCATTCCTGAAACCCTGGTACCACTTCTCGATGTTGTCGGTATTGCAAGCGATGGGCAACTCCTTCAGGAGTTTTTCCGCCGCCGGATTTCTTTCCATCCGCCATTCTTTCAGCGAAACGGTACCAAATCCCCGACGGGAACGGGAGCCCAACCCACCTACGTGTCCCAACAGCCAGATGGAGGCAATTAGGGATTTCCACGCCACCAACGACTCGATTCCTTTTTTCGCAACAGGACGCATCAAAAAAGAAACCCTCAGATCCTGACCGGGAACAATACAGGAACGAAACGACTGTTGACCGGTACGTCGATCCCGCTGCGGCTTCAATGAAAATCCCAAGTAATCGACTCCCCGCAATATACGGCTTTCGCGATCGACCACTTCTTCTTTCAATGAAACAGGAGAGGTTCGAATTAAAAAACGAGCCTGTCCTTCTCCCGCTCCCGTACCGCCAAACAGTTCGCTTTCATATGTAGTGCTCCCTCCCGGAACCGCCAGGTTATACCTGGGTGCGACCGCACGATACCAATAACGGAGTGCTCCTTTGATCGAAGGGGCTCTCACCTCGGCTTTCCCCTGATCCGCCCCCGCCAAAAACAGTGGGGTTACGATCGAATACTTCACTTCCAACCTTTCCACTACTTCACCTCCATTCCATTACTATTACAATTGGATATGGAACCCATTTTTTCCTGCATAAAATTATTTTTTATTACTATCGGTTTTGTGTCTAAATACAAAAAGAGCCGGAAATTTTCCGACTCACTTGGACACAAAGTCTTAAATGTACGATAAAAGTTTGTTAGTACATATAGGGTGTCAAATATGCGGCAGGGTT
This sequence comes from Kroppenstedtia guangzhouensis, assembly GCF_014637345.1. GTDB lineage: Bacteria > Bacillota > Bacilli > Thermoactinomycetales > DSM-45169 > Kroppenstedtia > Kroppenstedtia guangzhouensis. The sequence goes on along the minus strand of NZ_BMEX01000001.1, from coordinate 337,833 downwards.
TTCAATTCTTCATAGATCGTTAAAAACTGGGATATCTCAAACACAGTCACTCATATCGCCCGCTGTTTCAATTTCGTATACCATACGGGGGGGAGCAAGAGGTATTCGATTTCTTCTTGTCGTCGATCTCCGGGGTTTTATGCTACTGGGGATCACGACACAGTTTATATGGTGTTTTATAAAGTACGGATCTGCTCGATCATACTCACAGTTTCATCGGAAGCTGTTGGTAATGTTTCAGTCCTTTTTTAAACTTCAGCTTCCGATCACATTCATCGATGAAGCGCCAAATGGTGTGATTCACTTCTTCATATTGTTCTTTAGTGACCGGATTCAGCCCATGGGCCAAATAGCTGTAATTTCTTATTTGCAACACATCCGTTACCCGGTTCTCCCATTGCCCCCAAACTTCACCAACAGGATGCTGAGTCTGTTTTAACAGCTGGTAACATTCTTTGAGTCCGATTTGCACCTTCTTATTGATTGGGTTTCGTTTTTTTTCATAATGCTCCTGCCACTCTTCCGGCAGGGCCCCCACATCGATCTCATCACTTTTCAGCCTCGGGTTTCCTGTCATCAGGCAAAATTGCGCATACATCTCCACGCCCCGGTAGATGCGTGAAACTGCGTCATCATAAAAGCCGCGATCCGCTTTTCGTTCAGCATTTTTCAGAACATCATAGACCAGTAAGAAACCCTCACCAGGCGGTCTCTGACGATCATCCGGACTCCACTTTTCAACAAATTCAATTATTCGGGCGAGTTGTTTTACCGTTGTATTGTATGGCCCGATTTCGGGGAGTTGCTTATACACCTCTATAAACTTAGCAGCTCCTTTATAATTGAACCGATCCCATTCCGCAAAACCCCTTGTCAGATAATCCATACGGTTAAATTCTTCTGTATCCTCTATATGTCCATATGTACTCAGCTTATGAATGATCTCCCCCGCCGCTTCATAATCCCTCGACTGAGTCAGCGAGCGCCAGACGCCGATTTGGCGTTCGATATAGACTTTATTAACGGGGAGTTTGGACACTCTTTCCATACCGTCTTTGACTTTTATCAGGTCGGTACGCAATGCGGAAACGATACTGAGTTGGCATTCGGGATATTCGATCCCCGCTGATGCGAGTCCGACAGACATTGATTTCGTCCCACCGGTGTAGTCGATAATCACTTCATGGTCATCCTGTAATAATGCCTCGATTTCTTCCAGTGCCAATCGATAACAATGAAAGGGATCATCCGGTTCCACAAGAACCACTTTATAGGAAGATTCCCGAAGTTGAGTCTGAGCAACAATGCTGGGCCGCTCCCGGTTACGACCACACACCTTTCCTTCTCCGTCCACCATCTCCTCCGTACCCTTGGCAGGCCCCTTCGTCTCTGTACAAAAGAAAATCACCCGATCCGGTTGGTAATGTCTTATTGACTTGACAATTGGTTCATCTGACCCTCCAACCGTCAGCAACAAAACCCTCATGGTCATCCTCCTACTATTCAGATTTCACTTAGCACTTACACCCCTAAAAGAAATAGAGATAAATAGGAAATCAAAATTTTATGGACTGGATAAGTTTATCTTCTCATAGGTACGTTAAAACCCCATCAAACTGCCATTCCAAAGCCATCTTTCCGATATGTTCATATTACGAAAAATTCCCTAAGAAAACAAAACAAATTCTAACATAATTTTAACATCATTCGATTATACTCGTTTTCCCGCCACATATCTTTGTTGTGATCCCCAGGGGTTTTTACAATATTGGAGGTCGATGACACGACCGGCTTACCTTTTCATTAGCAGGATCATCCTGTTCTACAAGGACCACTTTATCGCTTCCAGCCATTTTGGATGGTCTTCTTAAGAGGGAATTGGGGGCATAGTATCGATGAAGGGAGGGACAACAAAACTCTCCCGATACCGGTAGGGCTGAAGTGGGACAATCCTTTATAACATGATAAAGTGGACAAAGTGAGTGAAGGAGGGATCCATGATGTTGACGAGAATCAACAGCGGATTGGGGAAGTTTTCCAAAGCGGAAGAGAAAATTGCCCGGTATATTTTAAATCATGCCGAACTGATCCCGAACATGACAACCAAAGAATTGGCAGAAAAGGCTGAAGTCAGTGAAGCCTCGGTGATTCGCTTTTCCAAATCGATCGGAATCGGCAGCTTCAAGGCATTCAAAATTGCTCTGGCACAGGAATTGGCCGTTGCGGATAAAGAGTATATCTCCGATTTCTCAATCGTTCACAAGAAGGATTCTCCATATGACTTATTCCAGAAAGTTGTTCACGTGAACAAAAGAGCGATTGAGCTGTTGGCCAGTTCTCTCGATAAAAAGGAACTGGAACGGGCAGTAAATGTGTTAAAAGAGGCAAGAAGAGTATTATTCTTCGGTGTTGGCGGTTCAGCTATTGCTGCGGTGGACGGTTTGTACAAATTTACGAAACTGGGTTTTCAGACCGAATTCAACCATGATTTTCACTACATGCTGTCCTTGATACCTTATTTGAGTGAAAAGGATGTATTTGTCGCCATCAGCATGTCTGGAAAAACGAAGGATGTCATGGAATTGGTTCGTTTTGCCAAAAAGAAAGGAGCAACAGTGATTGCAATCACCAATATTAATAAATCACCGCTGTATAAGCAAGCGGATATCCGGCTGGCAACCCCAACGGTGGAAAAGGATTTCCGTTCCGGTAGCATTACATCAAGAATGACGCAGTTGACCGTGATCGATACGTTATATATCAGTCTCTTCAATACCATTGGCAAACATGTACTGGAACAATATCAGGAAGCGAGAGAGGAGGTGGTGAAGCTGCGCCGCTAGAAGCATTGTGATTTAGTGCGTGTCTGGTAATTCAAGTTTCCGAAGGAATGTGAGACGCGTTGTGAGAACAACAGAGGGAGGGTGGGGAGTTGATTCATTGCAAGAGATCGGAGCCGTCCCACCATCCTGTCCCCTCCTTGCTGAAAAACAGGGAATTCTCTGAATAAGCACTGGTTTGATTCAAATGAAATTTTATTTCGGTAAAAAAGGGTCGTTCATTGACTTTTAATTTCGTACCTCGTTATAATCAAAAGGGATAGCAAGAAAGGAGTTTGAATCCGTGTTAGAAAAATTGGGAACAGAAACAAGAAACCGAAAAACCATGGCACTGGATCAGATGTCCACGAGGGGAATTTTGCAAGTCATGAACGAAGAAGATCAACGGGTACCCCAAGCGATTTTAACCCAATTACCCCATATTGAGATCGCTGTTGATCGGGTGATGGAATCATTCCGGAATCAGGGCCGGTTAATCTATATCGGTGCGGGCACGAGTGGACGACTAGGTATATTGGATGCAGTGGAATGTGTTCCTACGTTCAGTGCCTCCCCGGAAATGGTGAGGGGAATCATTGCCGGTGGATTGGAAGCGCTTACGAATGCTGTGGAAGGTGCAGAAGACGATGAAGAGCTTGGTAAAATGGATTTAGCGAGGATACATCTTTCGGAAAGAGATACGGTCATAGGGCTTGCCGCAAGTGGACGGACGCCATATGTCATAGGAGCGCTGGCATACGCCAAATCCCAAGGTGCCACCACCGTAAGCATTTCCTGTAACCTCGGTTCGGAAATAAGTGCCTACAGTGATATTGCCATCGAGGTGGAAACAGGCCCTGAAGTATTGACTGGTTCAACCAGACTAAAAGCCGGAACAGCACAAAAAATGGTGCTGAATATGATTTCGACTGCTGCCATGGTGGGAATCGGAAAGGTGTATCAAAATCTGATGGTGGATGTACAACCAACCAACAATAAATTGAAAGAAAGATCCAAGCGCATCATCATGGAAGCTACCGGTGTGGATTATAAAACAGCCAGCACCTATTTTGAAAAAGCCGATCATCAAGTAAAGACAGCCATTGTCATGCTTTTGCTCGATTGCCCGAAAAAAGAAGCAGCCGAAAAAATCAAGAGAAGCAATGGATTCGTACGTGAAGCTCTATCCGATTAAGGGGGTGATTGCCGTCACTGAATCTGATGCCGGATGAAGGATAAAAAATGAATGGGGAGGTTTGGACATGAAAAAAGAACAAAGGATGGCCAGGGACATTTTGGTTCATGTGGGTGGAAAGGAGAATATCCGCCGCATGGCCTTTTGCATGACACGACTCAGACTCTCCTTGAAGGAAGACAGCAAGGTGAATCATGATGCGCTCAAAAAAGTGGAGGGTGTCATGGGAGTCGTGGATGATGAGACGTTGCAACTTGTGATCGGTCCCGGAACCGTGAACAAGGTGGCCGATGAAATGAGCCGTCTTACTGGATTGGCAATTGGAGAAGAAGCAGAACCGGAAGTTGACAATATGACGTTTGAGGAAAAAGCAGCTCGGAACAAGGAAGCGATCAAACAAAAAAACAGAACGCCATTCAAGAACTTTTTGCGTCGCTTAGGAAATATATTTATCCCGCTGATTCCTGGTCTGGTTGCTTCAGGAATTATAAATGGTGCTTCCAACTTTGCGGTCAATGCGGGGGTAAGCAATGAAGAAACCTGGATGAAAATACTGCTCTTGCTCGGCAGCAGCTTATTTACCTTTTTGGCGATTTTGGTCGGATGGAATACGGCAAAGGAATTTGGAGGAACCCCTGTCCTTGGTGCGATCGCCGGGATGATCCTGTTTAACCCGGCGTTGCAGAATATTGCGGTTTTCGGCGAAGAATTAGTAGTGGGTCGTGGAGGATTATTTGGAGTTATTTTTGCCGCCTGGCTGATGACCTTTGTTGAAAAGCGGGTTCGAAAAGTAATTCCCGGCGCAGTGGATATCATCTTTACACCTTTGATTACATTATTGATCGTAGGTATTGTTTCCTTGTTCGTTGTGATGCCGGTTGCCGGTGTATTATCGGATGGAATCACGCAAGGTCTGACCTCCTTGATCCAAATGGGTGGCGTCATCGCAGGTGCAGTTTTGGCTGGTTTCTTTTTACCCCTGGTCATGGTGGGTCTTCACCACGGTTTAACACCCATTCACCTTGAATTGATCAATACCTACGGAAATACAGCCCTGCTGACTATTCTCGCCATGGCTGGTGCAGGTCAGGTGGGTGCCGCAATGGCGATCTATGTAAAGACAAAAAACCAGCGTTTGAAAAACATCATCAAAGGTGCACTTCCCGTTGGGTTTCTCGGGATCGGTGAACCGTTGCTCTATGGGGTCACTCTGCCATTGGGTCGTCCCTTTGTTACTGCCTGTATGGGGGGAGCACTCGGTGGTGCGTTCCAAGCAGTAATGGCAACCGCCGCCAAAGGGATCGGAGTATCCGGATTGTCTCTGATTCCACTCATAGATGACGGAAAATATCTTCTGTATTTCCTGGGACTGGTGGTTGGCTATGCAGGAGGCTTCTTGTTTACGTACCTGTTCGGGTTCAAAGAGGAAATGGCAAAAGATATTTGATGGCATACAATAACTCCCCTTTTAAAAAAAATTCAGGACAACCCTACATCCGGAATCCGGTTATTTCTTCAGATCAGGTCAGACGCCCTTTCGTTGCCAAAAGGAGGATCCATCATGCTGGGGATATCGATTTATTTGGGAAACCAGTCCATCACAGACCAGGAAGCCTATATTCAAAACATGAACCGGAACGGATTTCAATCCATCTTTACATCACTCCATATTCCGGAAGATCATTCAACCTTGTACAAGGAGCAACTCACTCAACTGGGAAGGATCGCATCTGCACTGGATATGGAACTGATGGCGGATATCTCCCCTGCTTCCCTAAAAACTCTCGGGCTCAGCTGGTGTGATGCGGATGTTCTCCGCGCCTGGGGTCTGACGGGTTTGCGGATCGACTATGGAGTGGACGAAAAAAGAGTGGCGGCACTTTCCCACAAACTAAAAATTGCCTTGAATGCGAGTACCCTCACAAAAGAAGAATTGGAAAATCTGAAATATCATGGATTAAATCTGGAGAATACAGAGGTTTGGCACAATTTTTATCCACGACCGGAAACCGGACTGGGGAAATCCCATTTTGTGATGCGTAACAGGTGGCTGAAGGAAGAAGGCTTGTCTGTCGTGGCATTTGTCCCGGGGGACAAATCTTTAAGAGGACCACTTTTTGCAAAACTTCCGACGCTGGAGAAACATCGCGGGTTGTCTCCTTTCGCCGCTTTCCTTGAAATGAAAGAGATGGGACTGGTGGACAAGGTGGTCATTGGGGACGTACGCATCAGTGAATCATCAGTGGACCAGTTCGTATCGTATCAGCAAGGTGAAATTTTGCTTCGGGCCAGGCGAAGTGAAAAAGCGATTAACGAGCAAATTGAAAAAGCCAGCGGTTTGCATACGAACAGGGCAGATCATGCCCGTGACGTCATTCGGTCCGTGGAATCAAGGAGCTATGCTGCAGTCGGACACCCATCCATCCAACCTCAAAATTGTGTGGCGCGCCCTGTTGGCACGATTACCATGGATAATGAAAACTATTTGCGATATCAGGGGGAAATCCAGATCACACTCACCGATTTGGATGCAGACGAACGGGTCAATGTCCTGGGGCACGTCCTCCCTCAAGATCGCCCATTGCTTCCATGGATCTGTAGCAATCGGAAATTCCGGATCAAATGGGTGTGAGGATTCAACTCAAAGACGGCAGGTCTCAAACACAGCAGGAAAAATCACCGGCTCCTTAGTACAGAGCTGGTGATTTTTTTCATTGCACCAGAGCTGTTGATTAACCAGGAAATGGGTGATGGAAACAAAACTGACCTTTCGCTTTTCCCCTTGCCCGAATCATAAAATATTGTTTGTGGGGACGGGGATGGTGGGACCGCTACGATCTCTTGCAACCCCCCACCATCCCGACCCCATTTCCTACCTAAAATATGGCTAATCAACACACTTGTCATTGCACATTTTACGGGTACAGGGGGCTTTATTGACCATCCAGAGCGTTGAGCACACAATGTCCTTTGTCAGCGGTTTTACCAGCGATGGGGATATCAAAGCGGATCGCCTTGGGAATAGACGAGAGTGTTCATAGAGGTAACGGCAGGATCTACCCCAAATCGCCTATATTCCATCTTTTACCTTAACCAAACTTATACTACTGAGTTGTGGGAAGAGACAGCATATTTTATAATTAAATTATCTTATGTTTTCCAAGGGGGGATTTTGTTGGAGTTATTTGTAAGTTGGTTGAACGATATTATTTGGAGTGATGCACTGGTCTATCTCTGTTTGGGGACGGGATTGTTTTTTACCTTGGCCACCCGTTTCTTACAGCTACGTCACCTCAAGGATATGGTCCTTTTAATGTTCCAGGGCAAAAGCTCCACAGCCGGGGTCTCCTCTTTCCAGGCATTATCCATGGCACTGTCCGGCCGGGTGGGAACCGGGAATATCGCAGGTGTGGCCACCGCGATTTTCTACGGGGGGCCCGGGGCGGTCTTCTGGATGTGGGTGATTGCCTTTTTGGGGGCCAGCTCCGGATTTGTGGAAGCCACACTGGGGCAAGTATATAAATCCAAACTGGACGGCCAATACCGGGGAGGACCCGCCTACTACATTGAAAAAGGACTCAAGCTGAAGTGGTATGCCGTGTTGTTTGCAATCGTCACGGTGGTCGCCACCGGCCTGTTTTTGCCCGGTGTACAGGCGAACAGCATCGCTTCCGCCATGAACAATGCATTTGGGCTTTCGCCGCTCATTACTGGGATCGCACTGATCATCGTTTTGGGAACCATTATTTTTGGCGGTGTCAAACGAATTGCCAAAGTGGCCCAAGTCGTTGTTCCCTTTATGGCACTGGGGTATATATTGGTGGCGCTTCTGTTGATCATTTTAAATATCTCCGAACTGCCCCATGTGCTTAAACTGATTTTCAAGAGTGCATTTGGTGCCGATGCCGCATTTGGCGGAATCCTCGGAGCCGCGATTGCATGGGGAGTCAAGCGCGGAATCTATTCCAACGAAGCCGGACAAGGCACAGCCCCCCATGCCGCCGCGGCTGCGGAAGTCTCACATCCTGCGAAACAAGGGCTGGTTCAGTCTTTTTCCGTCTATATTGACACGCTGTTTGTTTGCACCGCAACCGCTTTCATGATTCTGATCACCGGTATGTATAATGTGCAACCGGAAGGATCCGATCAAATGATCGTAAACAATCTGGGCAAAGTGGAAGCGGGACCCATTTTCACACAAGCTGCTGTCGAATCCTCTCTGCCCGGCTTCGGTGCCCCCTTTGTCGCCATTGCCTTGTTATTTTTCGCTTTTACCACCATCATGGCCTACTACTACATGGCGGAGACCAACCTGGCATATATTAACCGCAAAACCAAAAGAGTCTGGTCGGAATATTTATTGAAATTCGGGATCCTGGCGGTCGTGTTATACGGTTGTATCAAAAATGCAGAGCTCGCCTGGACCTTGGGAGATATCGGAGTGGGCAGTATGGCCTGGTTGAATATTATCGCGATCCTTCTCCTTACCAAGCCGGCACTTCGAGTATTGAAGGATTATGAACGGCAGAGAAAAGAAGGAAAAGACCCGGTATTCGACCCGGTGAAAGCCGGGATCGCCAACGCCGACTTCTGGGAGAATGAGTACCAACCGGAATCGTCGGTGGAATCCAAACAAAGCCAGTCATCATAAAGAAACTCCCCGCCATACGGCGGGGAGTTTCTTTATACCCAACCTTCTTCATGTCCCCAAATCACGCGTAATCGGTGGACTGGAGATACTGTCTCCGATGTACTGTATCGTCCCGGTCAATAAGTTCCCGGTCTCGCTAGCTTATGACTTGTCGCTTCACCGGAAAACACTGGTCCGCTCTTGAGGTCGGGATTGGGTTTCACATTCCGGCGCCAAAGTTCTGATGATCCAAAGACACTTCATGTGAAACCCAACCCTCCCTGCACAGCGAGACCAAGGAGCAAAGCGACCCTGGCACGACTTGTGCCCTGTGGGTATGACGACTTTTTCACAACACTTCTAGTCTTCACCGGCCCTGTCGGGGGCCGGTTCCAGTCTGGTCACTTGGGTATACTCACCCTGTCTGATCTCCTCCTCTGTCGCTTCGGCCTTAATCGCTTGATCGGTGAGATCCGGAGCGAAGCGGGGATCTTTTTCACTGATGTTTCGTTTATTCCGTGCCAAGTTGTTCACCTCCGCTTCCAGTATCACTCCCTTTTCCCCCTTTTACTCATCCACTTTATCAGGGCAGAGGTTACCACCAGCCACCCTGACGATTCCACGTCGCCATAGTCACCCTTGTCTTCAGCGAAGGGTTCCTGCTGCCTAAGTCGCCCCCACCTTCCCGGACGCCCCCACCTGAAGCAATCCTGCTCCCGGAGTGGTTCCCCATTCACTTTTTTCACCTGCGATTGCTGCTGTTCTTCCGGCGATCCGTCCCGGTCAGGATCAAACCCAAGAACAATCCGACACCCACCAAGGAAAACACCATCGATGCAGAAATCCCTGTATACAATTCACCAGTGGCGAAATAGGTGATGATCCCTGAGAAGAGAGCGAACAAAATCACCCCTGCCGACACTGCATAGAGGGCAGCACGAATTTTATTCATTCCATATTTTTTGTGCGTTTCTCTGGTCAATAGACTGTAAGTCAATAACGGCCCGGCCGCGACCGATGAAGATGCCGGGGCTCACCACATTCACGGAAGAGAGACCCATGAAATACAGCATGGGGATCGTGAACCCTCCGAACAGGATCAGTAACACCCCGGCTATGGTGCCGGCGGTGGAAATCCGGTTTGCCATCGAGGAATAAACCGATTGTTTGGCCGTATCCTGTCCCAGCTCGCAGATCTTCCACCAACCCGCTCAAATCTCCCATGGAAATGACAGCTTCTTTGAATGCCTGCTCATCGGCCAGTCCCCGGGATTGATAATCGGCAATTTTTTCTTTCAGGTTGGTGGACAGCTCTTCCTTCAGGTCGAACAGCTGTTGACTTTGCCCCACTCCAGCAAAAAGATCTTTTAAGTACCGTTCAATTTTCTCATCCAGCGCTTTCTTATTCTTCTGCATGATCCAGCTCTCCTTTAACCAGTTTATCCAGCACTTCCCTGGCAAAGTTCCAATCTTTGATGCGTTGTTCATAGTGGCCTTTTCCCTCGGGGGTGATCCGGTAATATTTGCGTCTGCCGCCTTGGGTTTCATCACCCCAGTAGGAGAAGATATAGCCTTCTTTCTCCAAACGACGAAAAGCGGTGTACAAGGTGGGTTCTTTCAATTCATACTGCTTGCCGCTCAGTTCCACGATTTTTTTGTATATCTCGTATCCATAGCTGTCACCCTGGCGCAACACATTCAAAATGATCGTATCGGTATGACCGCGAATCAGGTCTGTCGAAATAGTGGTTCCCACAGTAACCCTCCTTCCAGGATACATGTTATGCAATATTACTATGTGTGCCAATGTACTTTTGTGACCATTGTATTGTTCCGCCATTTTGCTTCTTACCCGAACTGTAGTCGCCCCGGTGGAATCCATCATAAAGAAACCCCGCCTTTCAGAAGGCGGGGATATTTATTGTGTGGTAAAGGCCGGGTTCACTCCCCGCTCCCTCTCACTCCAACCGCTTCAACACCGCCCGGACCGGGCTGCCATCGGCCTGAGTCAAAGGAAGAGGGAGAGCGACCAACTGATAGTCTCCAGGTTCCACCCCATCCAACACAGCCCCTTCCAGGATGTGAATCCCATGGCGGGCGAGAGCATGATGGGCGGGAAGTTCTTTGCTGTCCAGAGGATCCACCGAGGGGAGGTCCAGTCCCAGGAGTCGGATACCTTTCTCTGCCAAAAAAGGGGCCACGTCCGGAGCGACCGGCGGAATGGAGCCGGGAAAGGCGGATCGGTCGGACCAGGTATCCGTTCGGATGAGAAGCCGGGTGACCCCTTCCAGTTTTTCCGACTGCAGTTCCTCGATCCCGATCTGCTTCGGATGAGGCAGACAAAGAACCCGGGCCCGCCCGATGTACAGGTCGAGATCGAGGTCAATCACCCGCTTGCCCTCCTCATCAAAATGGAAAGGAGCGTCGATATGGGTGCCGGTATGGGTGCTCATGGTGATCTGCCCCACATTGACGGAACCGGACTCCTCCTTGCTCCAGGTCAACCGATAGGAAAAGGGAGTATCCCCTGGCCAAACCGGGATCCCCTCTTCCAATCTCTGAGAAATATCGATCCAGCCGGTCACGCGACCACCCCCCTTTTTTTCTCGTGTCGCTCGTAATCCTTCTCTTCCATGATCCGCTTCAACCGTTGCACCGCCTCCCATATATCAGTATAAGCGGTATACAGAGCCACCGGAGCCAAACGGATCACATCGGGGGCCCGGAAGTCGGGGATAACTCCCTTCTCCTTCAGGGACTTGCAGATCCGGACCGCCTCCGGATGGACCAGACAAACGTGGCCGCCCCGACGGTGATCTTCCCGAGGATTTCCGATGGAAAAGCCCATCCCGGCCAACTCCTGCTCCACCATCTCCATCAGATAGTGGGTCTGACGAAGGGATTTCTCCCGGATTGACCTGATCCCCGCCTCCTCAAATATCTCCAGGGAACCGATCAGGGGAGCCAGACTGAGAAGGTGTGGCGTCCCGATCTGATAAGCACCCGCATCTGTCGCCGGCGTCAGTTGATGTTTCATGTCAAATTGAACCGATTTGTCCGAGCTGAACCAGCCGGCCAGACCGGGCATAAGCCCAAAGTGCTTCTCGTGGACAAACAAGCCCCCCACCCCGCCGGGACCGGCGTTCAGGTACTTGTAGTTGCACCAAAAGGCAAAATCGGCGCCCCACTCATGCAACTGATGGGGGATCACCCCGATGGAGTGGCACAGGTCAAAGCCGATGGGGATCCCGCGCTCCCGGGCCGCCGCCGTCAACCGCTTCATATCCAGGATTTGCCCGCTTCGATACAATACCGAAGGAAGGATGATGATGGCCACCTCATCAGTCATGGCAGCGATCAGGTCTTCCTCCTCCAGAGTTTGCCCGTCCCGGCCCTCCACCCGGATCAGGTGTTGCTCCGGATTTAGTCCGTGAAGCCGAAGCTGACTCTGCATGGCGTAGATATCTGAAGGAAAGGTGAGAGCGTCAGCCAGGATTTTCGTCCGTTTCCCTTCCGGGCGATAAAATGTGGCCAGAAGTTGGTGGAGATTGACCGTGGTGGAGCCGGTCACGATCACTTCTTCCGGTTCGGCCCCCACCAGGGGAGCACTTTTTTTCCCCAGCTCTTCGGACAGATAAAACCATGGATGGGATCCCTCCGTCCAACCGTCGATCCCATACTCCCTCCAGCTGTCCAGGATAGACAACAGACTCTGTTCCGCCCGGCGGGACAACAGACCAAGGGAGTTTCCATCGAGATAGATCCTTCCCTTTTGAAGGTAAAACTCCTCACGAAACCGCGCCAGTCCATCTGCCCGGTCCAGCTTCTCCGCCGTCTCCCGCGATGTGTCAAATATGAATTCCATTTACGATCCCTCCTGACTGGGTCGGCCATTTACAGCTGTGTGCGAAGACTCCACAGTTCCGGAAAGAAGTGGTGATCCAGCACCCGCTTCAAATAGCTGACACCCGCGGAGCCCCCGGTCCCCTGTTTGTGACCGATGATCCGTTCTACAGTTTTCATATGGTTGTATCGCCACTGCTGTTGCCGATCCTCGATATCCATCAGCTTTTCCGCCAGCTCATACAGATCCCAATACTTCTCCACATCCCGGTACACCGCCAGCCAAGCCGCCTCCACACTGGGATGGGACCGGTAATCCTCCGACCAATCCCGCTTCAAACATGAGTCATCCACATGGAGCCCCCGGGCCGCGAGTGCCCGAATCGACACATCGTAAATACCGGGCTCATTCAGGGCTTTCTCCAGTCGTCGGTACAACTTCGGCTCATGTTGGTAGACTGCCAGCACCCGCCGGTTCTTATGACCCAGTGCAAACTCAATCAGGCGGTTCTGGTAGGATTGAAAGCCGGAAGAATGGCCCAGCTTCCCCCTGAATTGCATATATTCCGAGGGGGTGAGGGTGGACAACACCTCCCAGGATTGGATCAATTGTTCCTGAATCCGCGAAACCCGTGCCAGCATCTTGAAAGCAGGCTCCAGGTCGTCTTTCTGGATGGAAGTGACGGCTGCCTCCAGCTCATGGAGAATCAGCTTCATCCACAGTTCACTCACCTGGTGGATGATGATAAACAGCATTTCATCGTGGTGTCCCGACAAACGTTGCTGACTGTTCAGGATCCGGTCCAGATGAAGATAGTCCCCGTAGGTCATCTCCTGGCTGAAATCCGTGTGAATTCCCTCTTCCGGTACTCCTTTTCGGTGATTGGTCATGGATTTCTCCCCCTTTTAACTCCTATCTTACAGAATACACGACAATGCTTCCCCGAAAAAGAGAACGGAGCCCCGGAGGGCGTATACATTTTGAAAAGTAAAAATATCCGGAGGGTAAAGTTAAAAAATGGAGTTCCTCGGATTCAATCGGAACGGATGAGAAAGAGGGATCAGAGGATCACACGGTTCCCCCTGATCCATTCCCCAGCATAGCCGATGATTCCGCCGGTGCATAGGATATAGGAACCACGAAGAAAGGGGCAATTCACAGTGATTCCTTGTTGGATTCTTCAACCCTGTTGGTGTTGGGTGCCTGTTCAGGTTCAGCCAAATCCCCACTTCGGTCCGGTCGGAAGACCGACGGGGCCGGTAGGCGGTGGCGGCAATATACCGGCAACTCCGGTGAGACCCATAGGAAGTGGCGGAGTGAATACTCTGGAAAGTGCCCCTGTTATTCCCGGTAATCCTCCGCACCCCCCCACCCACCTTCCCTGGATATGACATCCGCGAAAAAAAGGGAAACCCCGGCCACTGGAGGACCGGTGGCCGGGGTTTTTATCATTTGTTCCCTTCTCTAAATCTTTCCTCTACCATTCCTTTCTCTTTTTTCAGAGGCACCACCGCCATGGTACAGCGGGAGACACAGATCAGTCTCTCTTCCTCATCCCGAATCCGGATCTCCCACACCATAGTGGTCCTGCCCTTGTGAAGGGGTTCAGCCACTGCGGTGACAATACCTTCCCGCTTGGGACGAATATGGTTGGCGTTAATCTCCAATCCCACCGTCGTCTCCTTTTCCCGGTCACAGTTCATCCAAGCCCCAAGACTGGCGGCAGTCTCCGCCAATACGACGGAGACACCTCCATGCAGAATCCCAAAGGGTTGGTGATGGCGTCCATCCACCGGCATCTTCAACACCACACGTTCCGGCGTCAACTCCTCGGTTTCGATCCCCAGTGCTTCCATGACTGTATGGGGTTTCGGCTCATTTTTTTGCATTGGAATCATCCCCTGTCCATCCGAATCAGAATCCCTTTCTTCATCCCTCATCAAAATCCTCCCCCACCCCAACACTCCCCCAGTTTCTCTTCCCGTAGCCACTCTCAGGCCAAACGCCGTTTCTGCCGATCCAAGAATCCCATAGAATATCCTACCAACCTGGGAGGACGGTTGTTCTATGATGTGGTTCGCTTTTACCCCGGTTTTACTTTACCTGCTGGTGGAAGGGATCCGGAAACCCCCCCAGGGAGAGCAAAAAAAAGATTGCTCTTCCACCTTGGCTCTCGCTGCGGCGCTGGCTTGTATGACACTTTTGCCCACAGTGATTCTTCTCGACCAGTGGCAAACTCCCTTCACCCCTCATCCCCTGTTCTACACCGGCATCACCCTGGGGATTGCGGGTGTCTGGTTCCGGACGAAGGCCATGCGGACTCTGGGCCGTTTTTTCAGCCGCAATATCGGGATTCAGTCACAGCATCGGGTGGTGAATACCGGATGTTACCGATATATCCGGCATCCCGGATATCTGGGAACACTGGGAACCTTTCTCGGATTTGCGTTGAGTACAGCTTCCTGGTTGGCCGTTGCCGGCAACCTCATCTGCTTTTTTATGGCCTATACTTACCGGATGCGAGTGGAGGAGAAAGCTCTCGTCATTTTTTTCGGCCTCGCTTACCGGGATTACCAGGCCCGAACTTGGAAATTGATTCCCTATTTGTATTAGTGCTTCCCCATCCCGGATGCTCATCCGGGCTTTTTTCGTTCCGGGCCCAATCTCTGTCGACGCATCTTTCTACCAAAATTTTATATACAGGTTGGAATCTAGGCCCGTTAGCTATCATCGGAACTTTGAGTCGACGGACACCTGTCTGATGTATGTGATTCAGTCCCCGCCGTGGGATTCACACTGCGGGCAGATTAAGGTTGCCGCTCCTGGGACTGACACGTCGAACTTGCCGGAGAATCCCCCCGTCCAGGCCCGTAAAACTGACGATCAGACTTTTTTCTATCTCAGGAGAGGCCTCTTCTCCATGCCACTTCTTCGCCTCCCGCCGTTTCCACCCTTGGTTACAAAAAAGAGACTGAGAGAAACCAGGGCCAACCCGCCCCAAGTTCCCCAACTCACTGTTTCATCCAGCCAGAGGACACCTCCAGCCAAGCTGAACACGGGGATTAGAAAATTGACACTTAATGTTGTGGTGGGACCTGCATTCCGGATTAAGCGAAAATAACAGAGATAGGCAAGAACCGTACTGAAGAAGGCCAGGGCCAACAACGCCCACACCGCCTCCGCAGGCGGAGCCTCCCTTGGCAGACGAAGCAGGGCCAAAGGCAACAATATCACCCCTGCCCCCAACTGCTGGCCGACAGCCATGGTGAACGCCGGAAAATCCTGAAACTTTCTAGAAACATAAATCCCACCCAGAGCGTAACAACACGCCGCCAGGAAAGCAACTCCCACAGCCAACAGGGTCTCAGAGGTCAGCGGTATGGGTGTCCACCCAACCAGGACACCCACCCCTGCCAAACCGGCCAACAGGGCGACTGTTTTCCGGAATGTCATCCCTTCTTCCCCCAGAAAGGATGCAGCCACCGCTGTCAACATCGGCGTTGTCCCAATGATCATCGCAGTCAGTGAAGCGGGAATCTCCATTTCCGCCTCTGCGATCAGCGTAAAGGGAACCCCGGCATTCAGTGCTCTCAGGAGCAGAAAAGATTTGACCCTGCCCCGGAAAGAGATCCGCTTCCCTGTAATTGTTGCAAACAGAAGCATGGACAACCCCGCCAACCAGACCCGAACATCCATCAGGAACACAGGGCCAAAAGCAGGTGCAGCCACCCGTATGAACAAAAAAGAGGCCCCCACAGAGCACTCAGCAAAACAAACGCAAACCAGTCCGCCGGTTTCATCACTCACCCTTCTTTCCCCACTTTGTTGCCTTGCGGAAATTACCTATATTTTTTTGTTGTTCATCCCACTCATTCCTTCTTTTCCTCTTGTCTCAAAAACAAAGACCCTGCGATCCCGTTCACGCGCAGAGTCTTCATCCCGGATCACTCCCCGACCGTAAGTGTTTCCGCCGGCTCCATCACATGCCCACCCCTGGCGGTCACATGATACATCACTTGATATTCACCCGCCTCGGGAAAAGTCTTTTCAATCCCATAAACCCCGTCCCCGCTCTTTTTGGCATCTATCTTCTCATGCTCATCTTTGGGGGCACCCTTCTTCCAGATCTCAAACTTCACATCATCTGCATCGTTGACCGGTTTTCCCTCATGGGTGATCCTCACTTCCATCCGGGTTTCCTTACCGGCCCGTACGTCCTTGGGCAGATTCATCTCCACCTGAGGCAAGTCCTGGGCTGCATCCCCCTGATCTCCCTCATGCTCATGATGATCCTCCTCATGGGCTTTTTGCTCTTGCTTCTCCGGGGTCTCCTTTTTAGGGGTGGTTCCACAAGCAGTCAAACCCACCGCTGTCATCAGAGCAAGCAGCCCGATCATCCAATTTTTCGCACTCATCCAGACCCACTCCTTTTAATCAAGAATGTTCGCAGCCGCGGTGCTTCTCCTGTCCCATTAGTTGTGTCAGTTGTTGGATCGCCTCTGGAAAAGAAAGAAGAGCTCCACCGAATCCACGGACAAATCTGCCGGCGACCTCCCGTTGTTCAAATGAAAGAACTTGGGGCCGGCAACAACCGACATAAACCTCCGGATTCAGTACATACCATGCCCTCAGGGCACTGATGGTGAGCTGATTGATAAAATCCTGGCAGATGGCCTGAACCACCTGACCTTCCATCTGACTGTGACGCAACAATCCGCAATGACAACAACAGGCAGTCTCCGTCTGTTGGTCTTGAAGAACCAGACGATAGGCCAACCTCGAATCCGGTTTCCGGCCACAATATACGCAGCTGGGATCTGCAGCCGGGCTCTTCTCTCTGACCAAGGTAACCCCACCGTATGTTTTCTTTACCCACCCTTCTTCCAGCATGGGCTTCAGATCCCGGTAAATTGTCATCTCCGAAACCCCCAGCGCCCGGCTGAGATCCGAGATCTTCACATGATGTCCTTCTCGGATCAACTCACGGAGCCGTTCCCGCCGTTCAGTGGGTAACATCTTCCATCATCACCCCTTGCCGGCCAAAGTATTCCGGATCTCTTTCATTGAGATCCCAGATGGGTCTGATTTTACAGGGATTCTGAAACCGGCTGGGAAACCGGGTGGTTCCCTGCGGACTCCTCCGCTTCCCGACGGTCTTTTTCCCGCTCTTTCCGCACCCACTGGAAGAAGAAGATATAAACAATCACAGCTACATAGACGATTTCCTGGATGATCTTCATCAGAACACCACCCAGTTGTTGGTCATGCAATGGAGATAAAATCGGAAACATCTGGGATTGTTCATGGAACAGGGCGAAGAATGTCGTATCGGAAAAGGCAATCATGACGCAGGCCGGAGTCAGGAGCATTCCGTTGGCATAGAGATAGCCCATCTTTTTGAGCTCGCTCATCTTGTCCATCTCCGGAACCGGACAGAGAACCGAAAACCACATGGCCATTCCCCCGATCAGCAAGAGAGCGCGGGCTCCCGTATGCAGCGCAGGGATCTCCATCAATCGGTCAAACACCCAGGGAATGTGATACAGCCAAATCATGCCGTTGAAAAAGAACGTCGAGAATACAGGATGGACCAAAATCTTTGCAAGTTTTCCCACCCCTTTCAAGCGAAACACCGGCGCCACCAACCAACCGGGCAATCCCATCAGCAAGAAGGGAGGCATCACAATAAACAGCAGGGACATCTGCACCATATGGATGCTGAATAATTCATGGCCGATCATCTCCATGGGACTTCCGAGGGAGAAATAAAAGATCAACGCACCAGTCAGAAAATAAGACAGTTGGCGAATCGACGGTGGTTCCGCATCGGGAAAACGATTCCGCAACGGTCCGGTGAACAACAGATACAACCCGATCACGAGAAGTACCGACAGGTTCAGTGAAATACTGTAGTTGGCCGGATGCAAAAACATCTCCATCATCTTATCCACACCGGATCCCCCTTTTCTCTCCTCTGTGTGGAAACACCACAAATGATCACAAAAAGCCACAACCTCATCTTTCAGTTTATCGATTTTAACAGCAGTTTTGCCATCCTCGCTGTGAACTTTCCTTGAATCCCGCCTTTGGATGCCGAAAGTGTACAAAAAAGAGGCTTGTTAACAGCCTCTTCAAACAGATTGAAGGATCTTTTTTATTTCCGGGGGCAACTCGACCGCCTTTCGCTTCAAGGCATCGATCATCACCCAGGTGATCTCTGCCTTGCAGGCCAACTCTCCAACGGAGTTGTAGACGGTCTGCCCGATCACACTGCTTTTGCCCCCAATCCGGAGCAGGTCAGAGACGATGCGGATCCGCTCGTCAAACTTCAACTCTTTGATGTAATCGATACTGACATGAACTACCACTGGCAATATCTGGCGCCGCTGAAGCTCTTCCATGGTCAGGCCCTCCTCACGCAACCATTCAAAACGGGCCCATTCCAAATACTCCAGATATTTGGCATGATTAACGTGGCCGATCATATCCACATCCGTCGATCTGACTGTCAACTCAAATTCCCGTTGCACGATGCCACTCCTCTCTAAAACCATAGATGTAGTATACCACAACCTGAATGAACAATCATTCAGGTTGTGTATGCATAAAACCTCACCGAAAGAGCCACTATTTGGATATGAACCCCAATGTCAAGGATGTGTTCCCAATGCACTGGTTGTTGATCCTTTTATTGCTTTTAGCCCTGATCTATCTCTATTATCAATGGTCCAAGCCTGAGCAGCACGAGCACGACCTTGACCGTCTCAGCCCCGCAGGTAACACAGATCGGAAAGTGATCTGGCTACTGGTGGACTCCCTGATGTCCCATGTCATCGACCAGGGAGTGAACAGCCAAGAGCTCCCCGCCCTCTCCTATTTGATTCAGCGGGGAACATACAAAAAGGAATTGGTCAGCTCTTTTCCCACCATGTCCGTCACTGTGGACAGCTCCCTGCTGACCGGGACCTTCCCGGACCAGCATCGAATTCCCGGGTTAATCTGGTTTGATCAAAAGGAAAACCGCCTGGTCAACTATGGAACCGGTCTCCATGAGGTGATCAGCGATGGACTCAACCAAACCATAGAAGACGCTGCGATTCACCTGAACGGCAGTCATTTAAGCAAGGAGACTCTCACTGTTTACGAAGAATTGGCCGACCAGGGAATCCTAAGTGGTTCTGTCAACGGGATGATCCACCGGGGAAGGTCGGATCATATCCTGTCCTTTCCCTCGTGGCTGGCCACTCCCACTTCACTCCCACAACGGTTGAAGGTGAAAGGGCCCGATTTTTTATCTCTCGGTGCTTTCTCCAATCCACTGCAGGGGGAAGTCCCCCTTTCGGAAAGTCCCACTCAGGAATTCGGCTTTAAAGATGATTACGCCATTGAAACGACAAAATATCTGATCCAAAAAAACCGACTGCCGGATTTCCTATTCGTCTATCTTCCCGATCTGGACAAACTTCTTCATAAAAAGGGAAGTGGAGAGGCAGAAAGGAAAGGGCTACAAAAATTAGATCAAAATATCCAAAAGTTGCTGGACAGCTTTCCCAATTGGGAGGAAGCCTTGGATAAAGTCACCTGGGTGATCACGGGAGATGGTGGACAGACGCCCATCCACCCTTCCGATGAGAATCCGGTGGTTCGGCTGGATCAGCTCCTGCACGAATATGAAATACTGGAAGCAGGCAAACAACCCGACGACAAAACCGAGTTGGTCCTGGCCGTCAATGAGCGCTCTGCATACGTCTATTCCCTGAAAAGGAGCATCTCTTTACAGACGCTGGCAGACAACCTGAAAAAAGATGATCGGATCGACCTGATCGCCCATCCCGGGGAAGGTGACTGGATCCGGGTACTGAACGCCACCAGGGATCAAGAAATGCAATTTCGGATGGGAGAAGACTGGACGGACCCCTATGATCAAGCCTGGGAACTGAAAGGGAATCCTGCAGCACTCGATTTGTCTTTGGACCGGGAAAAAAGGCGCCTTTCTTACGGCGATTTTCCCGACGCCCTGGCCCGTCTGTCCGCATCTCTCAATTCTCATCCGGGCCGTTTCCTGGTGGTGACAGCCCGCCCCGGATATGAATTGGCCGATGCCCCCTCCCCCACTCACAAAGGAGGTGCCGGCCACGGCTCCTTGCACCGGATCGACTCAGTCGCTCCCATTATTATCTCCGGTACGGATCAGAAACCCCGCCATTGGCGGATCGTAGATCTGAAAGCCTTTATCTTGGACCTGATGAAACCTTCATCATGAAATAAGGCCGACCCGGGGTCGGCCTTCACGTGGGTCAGATTTATCCACTCCCCAATAACCAATGTATCCATTGCCCCATCAAGATCCCGACATAGTTACCGACCGCGTACCCCAAAACCCCCAACAATACGGCGGGGGTCACCAGAGAAGTCCATCCTTTGGAACTGGCCAGGGCGAGTGCTGTGGACGGGCCGCCCACACAAGCTTGACTGGCCACCGCCAACATCTCCACTTCCACCTTGAAAATGCGTCCCATTCCAAAAATAACGAGACCGTGAACCCCGACTACAATCGAGATGAACAGGAACACCACCGGCCCTTTGTCAACCAGCGTACCCAGGATGGTACCCGCCCCCATCGTGGCGAAGAAGAAATGAAGGATGAAGTTCCCCACCTCTTCCCCGCCTTTTAGCCGCTTCACCGGGGTGAAAAGCGCCAGCAGCAAAGCCAAAGTGGTATACCAGATCACCGGGGGAATCTCAAACCCGACCCATCCGTCGATCCATGGGGTGATCGCTTCAGCCACCGCCACCACCGTAAAAGAGATGGCAAACAGGAGGATCAAATCCTGAATGACGAGTTCCCGCCGGTTCCAAAACGCCGTCCCCCGCTGTTTCGCCGAATCGACCCGGTTGCGTATACTGGGATACCAACGAATCAGGATCACCGGCAGGATCGCCGTCATCACCATCCATATATTGGTCATGATGTTATCTGCTGCGGCTCCCGTGGCAAACATCGTTTCCGATGTTCCAAGAGCGTTGCCGACAGCGGCATAGTTGATTCCCCCGCCGATGTAACTAGCAGCAAACTGCCCACCCAATTTCCAGGCCTCCCCGCCGATCCCTCCGGCAGTCAGCCAAACCCCCACCACCGCACCGACAGCAGTCCCGATCGCTCCCAACATAAAGGCCACCAGCGCAGGCCTGCCCAAAGAGCGAACCTGGCTGAAATCCGTTGCCAACAGGAGCAAAACGATGGCAAGAGGAACCCCGTAATCACTTGCAAAAATATAGACAGGGTTCAGTTCCTCTCCGCCCACGGCGGAAGGGATCACCCCCAGGTTGACCAGGACAGCACCTCCGGTGATCACCAGTATCGCCGTGCCCAACCAGGAAAAAAACCTGAACCTGCGGTCCAGCCAAAAAGATATGGCGATAAGAGATGTTATGACTGCACCTACCCCAAAGGGGCTGGTCACCAAGGCCTCACTTGTCATCCAACCCACCTCCACCAACATCTCTCACTGAATTCGGAATTATCACTCCTCATCATACCAAAACAATTGAAACAATGGTTGGAATATTGCCCCTGTACCACCTCCTTTTCATCAAGATGGTTATCTTGAATCTATGGCCGGGTTCTCTTCAACATTCCCGAAGGATATGGGAAGCTTCTCTCCTGGGCCCCCGGACGGTGAAGGATTCGAATCCAAACCGGGAAAGGAGACACCAAGCAGGTATCGTTGAACAATCTGAAGAAAAAAAACCCTTCCGTCAAAGGGAGAACAAATCGACATAAAAGAGTAAATAAATTCGTGATGACAGTGGATGGTTCACCTGGATTTTCCACCTTGTGACGGTCAATGATCTCGTGATACCATATCATTGTGTTGTCTAAAATTTCTGTATCCCTTCGGGAGCCGGAGGGGACAAATCCGTTCAGTGCAACGGATATTGCAAGGAGGACTCACCATGGGAAAAACCCGACATACCGGTCCTGTCTCACTTCCCAAAACCCCGGACCCCAACCTTTGGGTAAGCTATGTTCCCTTCGGAATCGGAAAGGTGAAACCCCGGCACATCCGGGATACGATGAAGGTCATTTGGGATAACCGGGACAATCTGCCCTACGCCTACCGGATCCTGACCCAAGGAGTCTGTGACGGTTGTGCACTGGGCGTGGCCGGTCTCAAGGATCAGACCTTGACCGGACCCCATCTGTGCACCACCCGCCTCAATGTTCTGAGACTCAACACGATGCCGGCGATGAGACCGGAAATCCTCCACCAAGATATTGATGAATTGCGGAAACTGAGCAGTGAGGAACTCCGCAAGCTGGGACGGATCCCCTATCCCCTGCTCCGGGAACCCGGAGATCAAAAATTCCGACGCATTTCCTGGGATGAGGCCTTGGATCGGATCGCGGAAAAAATAAAAAAATTGGATCCCCGGCAGTTCGCCTTTTATCTGACGTCTAGGGGAAGCTCCAACGAAACTTACTACGTTGCCGCCAAAGTCGCACGTTTTCTGGGAACCAATCATATCGACAATGCATCCCGGATCTGCCACTCCCCATCCAAAACCGCTCTGAAACGCTCCCTCGGGATCGGCGCCTCCAGTTGCAATTACAAGGATTGGATCGGGACAGATGTTCTTGTCTTCTGGGGATCAGTCGCCGCCAACAATCAGCCGGTCTCCACCAAATATATGTACGCCGCCAAACGTAAAGGAACTAAGATTATTGTCATCAATCCCTACCATGAACCATCGATGGATGCTTACTGGGTTCCGTCCATACCGGATTCCGCCCTGTTTGGCACCCGGATCGCCGACGATTTTTACCAGGTGAATATCGGTGGGGACATCGCCTTTATGAACGGGGTGATGAAACACTGGTTTGAAATGGAGGAGCGAAATCCCGGTTCTGCCATCAACCATTCCTTTGTTCAGGCTCACACCAACGGATACCAGGCCCTGAAAAAACACATCAGTAAATATGGTTGGGAAGAGCTGGAGCGCTCCTCAGGGCTCACCCGGGAACAGATGCGGAAGTTCGCCCAACTCCTCGCCGGGGCCAAATCCGCCGTTTTCGTGTGGTCGATGGGGTTGACCCAACACCGCTTCGGTACGGACAATATTTCCCAGGTGGCCAATCTCGCCTTGCTCCGTGGGTTTCTCGGCCGGGAACATTGCGGCGTCATGCCCATCCGGGGACATTCCGGCGTTCAGGGCTCCGGTGAAATGGGAGCTGACCCCTTCAGTTTGCCCGGGGGCGGCTTTGACGAGCCTACTCTGCAGCGGTTGGAAAAGGTCTGGAACTTTGAAATTCCACGATGGCAGGGGGATATTGTCGGGGTCACCCTGGAAAACGCCCTCCTCCCTGACGATCACGAGCAGAAAATCCGTCTCTATTATCTCTCCGGCGGCAATTTTTTGGAAACCATGCCTGATCCGGATTTCGTCCGTCGCAGCTTGACTCAACTGGATGTCCGGGTCCATCAGGACATTATTTTCAATAGCTCCACCTTGCTGGATGCCCGGGAAGCGGTGATTGTCCTGCCGGCGATGACCCGGTATGAGCAACCCGGAGGTTGCACCTCCACTTCCACTGAGCGAATGGTCTATTTCTCTCCGGAGATTGAGGGGCCCCGGATCGAAGAAGCACGTCCGGAGTGGCAAATCTACCTCGACTTGGCGGCACGGGTCAAGCCCGGAGCAAAAGAGTGTCTCGGCCTGGAAAACGCACAGCAGATTCGGGAGGAGATCGCTCAGGCGGCACCGGATTACGATGGGATCCAGCATCTGCGAAAACAAGGGGATGTGTTCCAGTGGGGAGGAGCCTGGTTGTGTGAAGGAGGGTTCTGTCCCACCCCTGACGGCAGAGGAAACCTTCTCCCCATAGATCTTCCGGAACACCGGGAAACGGAGGGTCAATTCCGAATCACCACCCGACGGGGCAAACAGTTTAACTCCATGATCTACAGTGACACAGATCCCTTTAATAATGCGGATCGTTATGATGTACTCATCCATGAGGAGGATGCCGCGAAGCTCTTTATTGAAGAGGGAGATGCGATCGTTCTGTACAACCGGCATGGGCGCTTTCACGGCCGGGCACGCTTCGCCCCGATCCACCCCGGAAACCTGGGTGTGCATTGGCCTGAGGGCAATATCCTCATTCCCAAGGGGATCTATGAAGAACACGCTGGAATTCCCGAGTACAACACCACCTGCATCCTTGAAAAGGCAGAAACTTTTTATGGGCGCAAAGATGCTGATTACGCAGAAAAACGGGTGGCAGACCTTGAAACGGAGATCAGCTGATGCTCAATATATGTTACCATGATAGATATCGCGAATTGGATCACAGGTGCTCCCTTCACCTTTTCCAAAGAACTGGTTTCCATATGGAGGATAAACATGATGAAACCGATTCAAACTTTATTTCAATGGATGCTCTCCATTGCCGTGGCCGCCGTTCTCGCCCTCTTGATCACCACCTTCTTGATCGAACCGGCGGAAGTTCACGGTCAATCCATGGAACCGACACTTCAGGACAAGAACTACATCTTTGTATCCAAAATCCCCCATACCTTAAACCAAATTCCCGAATATGGGGATATTGTGGTCATCGACAGTCGGACAGATGAGAAACGCACTCTGATCCGGGAACTGAAGGAAGCCTCTCTCTACCGGTTGCTCACAGGAAAAAAGCAGACGGAAAGCCGCTGGCTGAAACGGGTCATCGGGAAGCCGGGAGACACCCTGGAATTCAAAAACAACCGGGTTTACCGCAATAATCAACTGTTGGAGGAGCCCTATACCTTGGACGAAACAACGGACCCCTATAACCAAACCAAGTATAAAGTCCCCGAAAATCATGTGTTCGTCATGGGGGACAACCGGGATAACAGCAGAGACAGCCGGGAAATCGGCCCGATCCCGATCGATCACGTGCTGGGCAAAATGATCTGGCGAACAGATCGATTGCCTTTCCGGTGAAATCTTCAAGAAAAAACGATCCCTTCCACCAAGGAAGGGGTCGTTTTTTCTGTTGGGCTGGTAATCCGAATATCCCGTGCAGGTCCCCATCAAAACCTGAAGTTCGCTTTAATTCAGGTGCTCCATCAGTTGGTTCAGCAGCTGTCGAGCCTGATCTTTCCCCCTCAGCTGTTCCATCCAGCGCTTCGGAATCGAGGAGGCTCCCTCTCGAATCCCGGCCAGACCTCCGGCAATCGCAGCGTTGGTGTCCGTGTCCTCCCCCAGCCTGATTGCCGCCTTGACCACCCCTTCATAGGAGTATTCCCGCATGGCCAATCGGACGCTGTTCAAGGTCTCCACCACATAGCCGCCCCCTTGGCTGACCGGTTCTTCATCGGGACGGACGGTCTCTTCCAGCTCGCGGAGGTGTTCCGGATAACCCCGGTAGATAGAGCACAGACGGTTCACGGCCTCTTTGTAAGACTCCTCCGTTGTCATCCCTTCCAGGATCCGGCGTGCCCACAAGCAATACAAGGCACAACAGACTTGGTTCGTGGGATGAGCATGGGTAACCAGAGACTGAAGATGGGAATCGGCCACCAGTTTCTCATCGCTTCCCCTGTGCCAGAGGACCAAGGGAAGAACCCTCATCAGGGAACCGTTTCCCTTTCCATCCGGACGAACCCATCCGGCTCTCCCCGCCGGTGTCCCGGATCGAAAAGCTTGGAGGGCATCGGCTGTTTGCATCCCCACATCAAACACGTGTCCATCCACCGCCCAGAGCCCTTCTTCATACCAACGCAACAACCTTCCCGCAAAATCCTCCGCATCCATCTTTCCTTTGCTCAACAAAGAATCCAGAAGGGCCAAAGCTTGGGCACCGTCGTCGGACCATGTACCCGGAGGAACCGAGGGGTAACTGCGCTTAAAACCTTCCGGGGGGATGAATTCAATCTCCTCTATTGGCGGAAGGACTTCCGGCCCATTGAACTCATAGGGAACTCCCAGCGCATCCCCCACCAACAACCCCCAGAACCCGCCCTGGATGCGATCCAATCGGTTCATCATTTCACTCACTCTCTCCGTTGATAGATCGAAACTCGGAATAGGCAGCGAAAGAGCCGGCCACGGCTCTTTTCACCTCCGAATTCCGCACTCTATCACTTCGCCTGTTTTCCTTCCCATCCCTGTCTGGCAAACGATTTTAGGGTCGGGTCACAAACCGGGCCCGCTTCACCAAAAGCCGGTGCTGTTTCAAGGATTCCTGCAGCCGTTTCCACAAATTATCCACCGCCTCCAGATGACGGGACTGCTGTGCCCGGCGCAGCTCCCTGCGCAAGGGGGCCACTTCCCGGCTGTAGAAGAGATCCGCCTCCTTGATCTTTTTCTTCTTGCGGGGCGTTTTCGGTGCAATAGTGTGCTGGCTTCCCCTGTGACGCTTTTTCTTCGCCATCGGTACCACCCTTATATCGAGGATGATCCATCCTATGCACCCGTTTGATTTCCGATGATTGTCCAGTGGAACTCCGATGGGATTTTGAAAACAATAAAATAGCAGCCGGGAGAAACAATGCTCCCGGCTCATTTTCTCTTCATCCACTACCTACTTTCACAACCTGAGTCAACGGTCTATGTCTTCAATATTTCTTGATCTTGAAATTGTCCCGGAGCAGGGACCATTGCTCGGGGAAAGATTGCCCGAGCACCCAGTATCCGATCCCACGGACACGGTACTCCTTGATCAGGTCAAACCTGGATTGGACACTTTGTCCGTTTTCAAACCAGACGACATGTTTTTTCCCTTGTTTATCCCGGTAGTAGAAATAGGGAGCCTGGTCGCGGTTGTTGTAACGGATCCGGGCCCCCGTCTTCCGCGCCAGCTCGACTGCAGCTTGGGGAGCCAGCCGCTTTGCGGGAGGCCCCCCTTTTCGATAAGGCAAAGTCCAGTCGTACCCATACAGCGGGGCCCCCACCATAATTTTATCCCGGGGAATCTTAGTGACCGCGTAATCCAAAACCTTGCGCACTTGGGGCAGCGGAGACACTGCCATCGGAGGCCCTCCGGTCCATCCCCACTCATAGGTCATCAACAGAACAAAATCGGCCACTTTTCCATGAAAGGCGTAATCATGAGCACCGTGCCAAGGCCCCGCCTGCCGGTCGCTGCTTTTGGGAGCGAGTGCCGTCGACACAGTAAATCCTTTCTTTTTCACAATGGGGAGAATTGTCTCCAGAAAACCGTTGTACAACTGGCGGTCCTGTTCCCGAATGTGTTCAAAATCGATATTCAGAGCGCGGTACCCTTTCTGTTTCATCACCCGGACCACATTTCGGATCAACCGCTTGCTCGCCTGCTTGTCAGTGAAAATCCGGTGGGCGATATCCGGTTGGAAGTTTCCGTCGGCGAAATTGGTGAGTACCAACATGGGAACTGCCCCGTGATTTCGGGCCACTTTCAAGCTGGAAGCATCATGGAGAGGAATCAGTCCCCCGTCGGGTTTCACTTGGTAACTGAAAAAACTGACATAGGTCAGATCATCTCCCACATCGTGAATGTCCCGGGCCGCTTTTTTCGCATCGATCGGCTCAATAAATCCCAGGGTCTCAATGCCCGGTTGGGAGGGGCGTTGTTTCACGGGCCCCGCCTCATCCCCCGATTGGACTCTTGTCTCCTGTGGTGGATGGGCCGAGCCGGTCTGCCGGGGCATGGTGTTTTCATTCCCCTTGCTCTGTTTTCCCATCCCCCCGCAACCGGTGAACAAGAGGAGGGAAATCAGACCGAGGCTGATCAACTTTTTCATCATGGATCTCTCCCAGATCAAGCTTAATGAGTTGCCTTTCCTGCACCGATCCAGCAAGAGACTTCGGCGCATCAGGTTAAACTTAACATTTCAGATGAAGCCTCCTTTTATGCACATAAGAAAAAAGCATGCACTTTGGCATGCTTTACAAATCTGGAAGAATTTGTTCCAATCGCCCGATCAATTCATCCAATCGTTTCAAAACCCGATCATAACCGGCGGGATCCACCTGCTCCGACAATCCCTCCAAGAGTGGATCATAATAAGATTGCACATCTTCAACCATCTCTTGTTTCAATCGATCCACCGCTTCCCGCCACTTTTGTTCGTAATACCGAATCCAGCGCGACCTTTCTTCCTCCAGATAGGCATCCACCACTTTTTCCAAATCCGACTTCATCCGGTCCCGCATCCGGGCTCTCCCGTTATTTTCAAAGAAATCCCGACTGTTTTTAAAAGCAGCTGCCGCTTTTTTGAACGATTCTGCTTCCAGCTCCGGAAAGGGCTCTCTCCACCCGGGAGAGTCGACGGATGGGAACGGTTTCGGTTCCAGAGGCAGACTCCCGTTCAGCTTCCGGCAATCTTCACCGATGGATAGGGCGTGTTCTCCCAGCCTCCCACCGATCCAGCGGTCCACACGGAGTGAAGTGGCTCGCAACTCCTGTAACAACTCCTGGCGAAGGAACTCGATGATCTCCCGCATGCAGCTGCGAAGCCTCTCTTTTACACGGCTACCGTCGCCAAGCACGGATGAGTGGAAAATCTCGACAAAGACATCCTGGTAGCGGAGGAAGAGACGTTGTCTCACATAGTACAGAAGCTCCTCGATCTCCTGCTCCAGCGCGTGTGCATCGGCGCGAGGATCCAATCCGGACAGGAGCTGAAGCACCTGTTGCCGTTCTTTGACGTAGGCGACCTTTCTCTCCCTTTTTTCTTCATTTCCCTGACGGGCATCCTCGGACAATCTCCCCAGAAGCGCCCGAGCCCGTTTCAGATCCGATTTCATCCCATGGAGGGCAACCGACATCAAGTCGACATTCAAAAGCCGGGCAAACGCCTGTTCAAAAGCGGCCATCCCGGAACCTGCCGGCGGTTGACCCTGCTCTCCCCCTTGCAGGGCCAACAGACTGGAAACGGCAAACAGACGGGGATGACGAATTCCGTATCCCAGAAGCTGCTCCTTAAGATAGATAGCCACATCCTCCAGCTCTTCCGTGGAGGCCGCCAGATCGGCGGCATTCATGACAAAGAACATTTTATCCATGGCAAAGGCATCCTTCACCCGTCCCAACTGGATCAGGAACTCACGGTCTGCCCGGGAGAAGGCATGATTGTAATAGGTGACGAACAAAACCGCGTCCGCCTCCTTGATATAGCGGAAAGCCGTCTCCGTATGACGGGCGTGGATGGAGTCCGCCCCAGGTGTATCCACCAGAGTAATTCCTTGGCGGGTGAGAGGACAGTCAAAATAAAGTTCCGCCAGCTCCACAAAACAGGAACGGGACTCCACAGCCACATAACGGCCGAAGTCTTTCAGGGACATCCGACGGGTTTTCCCCAGACCCCCGGACACCTCTTTGTACCCCTGCTTCACTGCCCGCAAAAATGGCAGGACCGTCTTCTGTGCCGGGTCCGTCTCCGGCAGATCCTCCAGCTCCCTGATCGCCTCCACCGCCGTTGCCAGGGAATCAACCTCCTTGCCGAACCGACTCCAAACCTGTTTCAATTCATCCAACAAGGCCGTCTCCGTCTTGAACCGGATGATCACCTCCCCATGGGC
Source organism: Kroppenstedtia guangzhouensis (assembly GCF_014637345.1). Classification (GTDB taxonomy): domain Bacteria; phylum Bacillota; class Bacilli; order Thermoactinomycetales; family DSM-45169; genus Kroppenstedtia; species Kroppenstedtia guangzhouensis. The sequence continues at coordinate 307,798 of NZ_BMEX01000001.1, read as the reverse complement.
ATGATCCCCATCGGGAGCCGTGATTCGATTGATGGCAGCCGTGGTCGGATTGGGAGAAACGGGAAGCACACTTTCCCCCATCAAGGCATTGGCAAAAGAGGATTTTCCTGCACTGAAGGCTCCGAATAGAGCCACTGTGAAACGCCGATTTTTCACCCGCTTCCGTTTTTCCGCCAAATCTCTTCGGATCGGGGCCAAAGCCTTCACATCTGACATCCCCTCCTCCGCCTCACGGAAGTGATGAAGCGCCTTTTCCGTGTAGCCCCGGGAACAAAGGGCAGAGCCGGCGGTTGGCGTCTCCGCTTCCACAGAGGCGGACCTGCCTGAATCCGGAGTTTGGAACAAGCGCTCCTGAGAGGTGATGGGTCTCTCCTCATTCAAGATGGCATCCACTGTCACTTCATCCATTTCCGGCTCCCGCTCCCCTTCCAGGACCTGACGCAAACATTCTGAATGGAGTTGCTCCTCCTCCAATATTTGCTCGATGTCCCGGGCAGCCTCCCGTAACATCCGCAATCGGTCCCCTTCTTCCTCCGCCCCGGCCATGTCGGCCTGAATCCGTTCCAAAAGCGGAGTGGATACCGAATCGAAATATTCCTTCGCCTGCCGCCGAACTTCCCGTTTGATCCGATCGGCCAAATCTCCGGTGTACTTGAGCAGATAGTCCCCGGTGAGCCCGGCACCCTCCCGGACCGTCTCCTTCAGCCAATTCGGATCCAGCGGACTCTCCAATTCGTAGACGGCTTCCCCCCGTTCCTCGGTATACAGCCCCTTCTCCTTCAAATACTGGATGAGATACTGCTTGACATGAAAGTCCAGCTGGGTATCCACTGTCTGCTTCAACTTGTCATAAAAGATGCAGAACCGGCGTTCCTTCTCCTTGGCTGTCTTTCCCCTGGAGAACAACCAGCCCACCCGGAAGCGACTCAGCACGGTTTCCAAATAAAGGTGTGCCCACTCCCGGTTTTCATAAGGCATCAGGTATGCGTTGGCGAGAATTTCCTCCAAGCCTTCGAGAAACTCCGCTTCCATCCCGTCCCGTTCTTGGGACAACCGCTTCCTCTCCTCCCGGTTCAGTTGCAGTTTTCGGTCCAATTCTTTCAAGGATGGGATCTCTTCTCCCAAGTGATCCCTCCGGTCCTGGATGATTTTTCGGTTCCGCTCTTTCAAGTCCAACAGATATTCCCTCATCAAGTGAGACGCTTCCCGGCGGAGGCTCTCCTCCGCCAGGTTCTCCCGTTCCCCGATCATCTCCCGGAGTTTCTTCTTCAAAACAGGCAACTGGTTCAGCGGATGACCGGGTTGCTTCAGGGAGGTGTAGAAGATTCCTTCCGTCTTAAAGCCCCAGTTCCCAAAGGTTTGCTCCACCCGCTCCCGGTAGCGGTCAAAGGGGAGTTCCTCCTCCCGGTGCTTGTCCACCTGATTGATCACCAGCCAGATCCGTTTCCCCCGTGCACTCAGCTCCTTAATAAACCGGAGATTGACTTCCGATTGCACATGGTTGTAATCCATCACGTAAAAAATCAGATCCGCCAAGTGAAGAGCTGACTTCGTGGCAGTCTGATGAGCATCATCGGTGGAGTCCACCCCCGGTGTGTCCAAGAGGGCAACCCTCTCCGGCAGCGGGGCATCACTCCGGTAAATATCGATTGCAATCACCTCGTCGCCCCGTTTGCACAATCGTTTCAAATCCTCATCGATATAATCGCCGCGGAATTCACGCCGCTCCCCTGAATGGAGAGTCAGAACCACGCGGTTCTCCCCCGCCCGCACCTTCACCACGTTGGCACTGGTGGGAATCGGACTGGTGGGCAATAGATTTTTCCCGTACAATTCGTTGAGCAATGTCGATTTGCCTGCAGAAAAATGACCGCAAAAGGCAATCACAAACTCCCGCTCCCGGCTCTTCCGGATCAAATCTCGGATCCGGGTCGGATGCAGGGAATCTTCTTTCAATTTCATCAGGCGGTATATCTCCGCCAGTCGATCAGTCATCCCGGATGTGATGATTGTTTCAGGCACGTTTCTTCGTTTCCCCTTTAATCATGATAATGAACCAAGAATACTTTCATGTTAAACCAGAGCAGACGGGAAAGTAAATGTGTTTCCTCCGCAAAAAAACCCGCGCCTGCCGGCACGGGGTGAAAAAAGACCAGACCAAAGACTGAGAGGAATCTGTTTCCTACTTCATTTATTCGTAATAAAGAAGAATTTTGAGTCCACTTTCGAAAAAAATCAGAGATTCCATTCAGCGAATCAGAATTTTTTTGTCCGGATCTTCCCGGTGTTCTTTGTAGTAACGGACCAGTGTCGGCAAGTAAGAAGCAAGGTCGGGACAACGGATCCCCCCCTCCGCCAACACGGAAACTGCCTGGCTGCAATCGTACTCGGACTGTTCAGACATATAAGAAATGGATTCTCTCTCCACATCGAAAAATTTTCGGACCGGGGGAATGGACATCAACCAATCCGCCACCTTTCCGGGAATGGTGTAGGAGGGTGCTTTCCCCCGAAGTTCTTCACAGATCATACGATATACCTCCCGGGCGGTGTAAGGAGAGGGATCCGTCAGATGGAATGTCCGGTTGGCCCCTTTCTCCGCATGGGCCAGCCAAACCGTTGCTTTCAGGATATAGTCCACAGGAACGATATTGAATGGATTGCTCCCTTTACCGACATAGGGAACCGGCAGATTCCCCATCCCATCCAGAAACCGCATTACAAAATACGGACCGTCAAATTTGACCGTCTCCCCCGTTTGGGAGTCGCCCACCACCACCCCCGGTCGGATGATCGTGCAGGGAACATCCTTCAGGGCCGCCACCCGTTTTTCTGCTTCAAATTTCGTCGCCTCGTAGTGATTTTTAAATCCCTGTCCACAGTCCAACTCATCCTCTTTCACAATCCCGGTCCGATTGCCGGAAACATATGCAGTGCTGAAATAGATATACCGTTTCAGATGTTTCAAGGTGCTGACAAACCGGTTGACATGCTCCGTTCCAATGACATTGACCGTATAGGCTGCCTCCCTGGGAACCGCCAGATCATAGATCGCCGCCAGATGAAAGAAATGGGTGATGCTCTCCCGCAGCGCAGGCAGTTCTTCCGCCGACAGTCCCAGACCCTCCCGGGTGATATCTCCCACCAAGAGACGAACCCTCTCTTCCGCTTCCGTCAACTCTCGGGCCTTCTCCAATTGACTCGGATGAACGAGAAAGACAAAGGAAGCAGAGGGATCCCTCTCAGCCAATGCACGGAACAGCCGCCCGGCAATAAACCCCGGGTAGCCTGTCATCATATATTGGTTGCTCATGGGCAACTCCTCCTTTTAGCAGGTCAAAATATGAGCCCTTTCAGTGAATCTTAATGGTGAAAGCGCTTTAATGCAATATATTTTTATATTTCAGTATATTATGCAACTCCGCTTTCCAACATTTACAGATTATAAGCGAATATACGTTCGTGTATGATGGAATCAGAGGTGAGAGGAAGTGGCTTTGGAGCGCGGAAATAAACTGTGGGAAGGTCATCGGATGATCCTTCCCGAACATGAAGAACGCCTGCGGCGGGAGCGGCGCAGACAGGAAGAATATCGCCCCCCTGAGCTGGATCCTGATGCATTGGAGACGATCGGGCGCAAGATCGAGCGTTCCTGTCTGGACAAAAAGCCGGTCCGGATCACCTATGCCAGCAAGTACGGACCCCGGAAAACCGGCGGAACCGTTATCAAAATCAACCCCACCGAAAGATGGATCCTCCTGGGCAGTGACGAAGGCCGTCAACTCATCCCATTCTCCCTCATTCTGGATGCGGAAGAGGTTTGACCCCCATATGAAAAGGAAACTGGAGGAGAACCCACGTCCTGTGGAGAAATAACAAGTGTCCACGACCTTACATTTTCGATCCTGTTAAAAAGTTCCACATTCGGTGGGAGCCTTTTTTGCGTGGAAAGGAGAACAAAAATCAAGACAGCCGAAGAGTTCCTGAATATAGCTGGGATTCCCATTTATGTGAAGATCCTCGGTGAAGGAGAGCCCATCCTGTTTCTCCGGTTGACACAGACGAAGATCTCACCGGAGGTGAACGAAGCGCTTTGCGCCGACATTCTCCGCCGTTACGACCTGACAGAGAGTCTTTCACAACTGGGGAATCTCTCGATCGAAATCGTTCAGGGCAGATACGATCCGATCAGTCCTGAAGATTTGCAAACAACACTTCTTCCCTGGTTGTCCTGCGAAAATGGTCGTTTTTGAACATTCGGATCACTGGTCCTTCCTGGAAGAGACTGAAAAGTTTCTGGAAACAGTGTGCCAATTTTTCTCCGCTCCCGCTGTGAGGTGAAGGATAACGCCTGGATCACATCCCCATCCCGAGAGAATTGGTCACCATACATAACCGGAGAGTGCTTTTCCATGATTACAACCGCAGTCATCCAAAGTCATCGGATCGGCAAGTCCTCTACAGACATGGAATGAAAAAATGACACTGATTGGATCTCAGACTATGATCGGGCGACGATTGAGATTGCAGAAGCCGGTCCCAAGAGCGAGCACAGTCCTGGAGAAAATTATGATTCAAAATCCATCACAGGTAAGTTCAGACCACACTCCTTTTGGAGGGTGTTCAGAAAATAAATCATAAATTTATGCCTCTCTTCAGCAAGCGCCTTGGCTGTGGCTGTATTCATCCGGTCCTTTAACAAAAGGAGCTTTTCATAAAAATGATTCAATGTGGTTGTTTGGCTTTGCTTATACTCCTCGAATGATTGATGAAGTTTGGGCAACACCTCGGGATTGTAGATCTCCTGTTTTTTATACCCGCCGTAGGTGAAAGCACGCGCAATCCCCACAGCACCTATGGCGTCCAACCGATCAGCATCTTGTACAATCATTCCTTCTTTCGTGCTCATGACTGTGGAGGCCCCGGCTCCCTTAAAGGATAAATCCTGAATGATTTCACAGACATGATTGACGATGGATGAATCCATCTGAAGTTGTTCCAGCCAACTCTGTGCCTTTTTGGGACCCGCTTGTTCATTGCCGTCATGATACTTCCAATCGGCGATATCATGTAATAACGCGGCGAGCTGAATCACATCCTGATCGCCCCCTTCCTTGCTGCCGATCCAAATTGAATTTTGCCACACACGCTCTACGTGAAACCAGTCGTGGCTTCCATCCTGACTCATCATTTCTCTTTTGACATAATGGATGGTCTTTTCGATCTGTTGATCCATAGACAGACCTCACTCCCTGGATGGTTGCGCATTATCCCCCGATTTGTTACCCTTAAAGGCACTGATCCATAGCAACAATGTCTCTTAGATGTCCATAATATTCTCAGATTGATATGGATGAGACCGGAGGTTAAACAGATGGAGCTCAGGCAAATTCAATACTTCATCGAAGTGGCCAAACGGGAACACGTCACCGAAGCGGCCAATGCCCTACATGTCGCCCAATCGGCGGTGAGTCGGCAAATTGCCAATCTGGAAGCGGAATTGGGAGTTCAACTTTTGCTTCGGGAAGGGAGAAACGTGCGGCTGACCACGATCGGACGGATTTTTCAGGAGCACGCGGAAAAGGCGATCTTGGCGATTGAAAAGGCCCAGGTGGAAATCAAGGAGTTTCTCGATCCGGAACGGGGAACGATCCGGCTCGGCTTCCCCAGCAGCATGGCTTCCCATATTCTGCCCCGGGTCATTTCCGCCTTCCGGGCCAAATATCCTCATATCAACTTTCAATTGCGACAGGGATCCTCCCGCCAACTGATTCACGACCTCGTGCGCGGCGAGGTGGAATTGGCCATGGTGGCCCCTGTCCCCACCGATGAGAAGGAGTTTGCGGGTGAGGTCTTTTTTTCCGAGAAACTGGTCGCGCTTCTCCCCATCGGACACGAGCTGTCTGATCAACCTCTCCTGCGCTTGGATCAACTGCGGAATCAGTCCTTCGTCCTGTTTCCCTCCGGCTTTGTTTTGAACCGGCTGGTGGTAAACGCTTGCCAACAGATGGGCTTTACCCCCGACATCTCCTTTGAGGGGGAAGATATTGATGCCATCAAGGGATTGGTCGCCGCCGGTCTCGGGGTGACCCTGTTGCCTGAGATCACCCTGATGGAAAGCATCCCCCGAACCACAGTGAAAATCCCGATCAGCGAACCGGAACTGACGCGCACAGTGGGGATCATCATCCCCAAAAACCGCGAACTTCCTCCCTCGGAAAAGTTGTTTCATCAGTTTTTGCAGGAGTTTTTCTCCAATCTGGACCGATTTCGTAGTTAGATGGCTTCATTCTATCAGAAAAAGGAAAAATCCGATCGCCCCCAGCGGCCAATTGAAAACCCGAAAATAATCAGAGGCTCCACCCAAGGGGTGAGATAAGATTCAACCCGGGGAGAGGCCCCGTCCTTCCTGCCAGACTTCCAGCCACAGGCAAGGCTGTTGTCACCCCTATTCCCTTTCCAAAGACACATTCAATATCGTTTGCCACTCCACAGTCATCCAGCAAATCCCCTCAGGATTCCTCCTGCGATCCACTCACTCCAACTAGAAATAAATGCACACGCCCAGATAATCCACGTTCGACCGGAATCATCAAAAGCGAAAGACCTCCCGCCAATCCAGGCGGAGGGTCTTTCGCAAAAAATGTCAAAGAGCCTCCACCACCAGAGCGATCCCCTGTCCGCCCCCGATACAGAGAGAGGCTAAACCGTACTTTTTTCCCCGGCGCCTCAGCTCATAAAGGAGTGACAGTAGAATCCTCGTTCCGCTGGCACCGACGGGGTGCCCCAGAGCGATGGCACCTCCATTCACATTGACGATCTCCCGGTTGAGACCCAACTCCTTCTCTACCGCCAAATATTGGGCGGCGAAGGCTTCATTGATTTCGATCAGGTCTATCTCCTCCAGCGTCAACCCCGCCCGTTCCAGGGCCAGCCGTGATGCCGGCGCCGGACCGATCCCCATGATACTGGGCTCCACCCCACGGACAGCCCAGCTGACTATCCGTCCAATCGGCGAGACCTCCTGCCTTTGGACCGCCTTTTCGGAAGCGAGAATCAAACAGGCGGCCCCATCGTTGATTCCGCTGGAATTACCTGCGGTGACGGTCCCTCCCCTCTTGAACACCGGATTTAAGTGGGCGAGCTTTTCCCGGGTCGTATCCCGCCGGATGTGTTCATCCTTCGAGATCACCTTCTCCCCTTTTCTTCCCTGGATCGTGACCGATGCAATCTCTTCGGACAAGCGACCGCTGTCAGCTGCCGCTGCGGCACGCTGTTGACTCAAAAATGCAAACTCATCCTGCTCTTCCCGGGAAATGGAATACTGTTCAGCCAAGTTTTCCGCGGTGATCCCCATTCCAATGCCGCACAGCTTGTCACTCAGAGTCTCCGACAGGGTGTCCGCCAACTCTCCTTCCCCCATCTTCATTCCCCAACGAGCCTGACGCAGGACATAGGGAGCCTGACTCATATTTTCGGCCCCCCCCGCCAAGCTCACCTCCGATTCCCCCAATTTCACCGATTGAGCCCCGGAGATCACCGCCTGCAAGCCCGAGCCGCAGAGGCGGTTGACCACCAGCGCCGGAGTCTCAATGGGGACACCCGCCCGGAGAGCCACATGCCGGGCCAGGTAAGGAGCTCCCTTGTGGCTCTGAATCACGTTTCCCAGCACCACGTTGTCCACCTGAGACGCTTCAAAGCCCGCCCGCCGGATCGCCTCCTTTGCCGCAACCAAGCCCAGTTCTTCCGCTGACACTTCCCGCAAGGCCCCGCCAAAGGAGCCAAAGGGGGTCCGTGCACCATCGACGATCAAAACCTCCGTCATCTCCGATCCCTCCTGAAAAACTATTAAAATACCTTCCCAACCATCATACTATTCGGAGAGAGGGGATGCCAAACCGATCAAATTCCCTCCCGAAAAATGGCCAATTTGAGCGCTCATTAATCGGTTCTTTCCCAGAATGTACGGTCACTCCCGGATAGTCCTCTCCAACTCCTTTTAAAAAAGGTTGGGAACTTCACACTTTCCTGTGATTTAATAAAATAGAGGAAATCATTCCCGCCACAGAAGTCGTTACTAAGATGTGGAACAAATCATTTTTCGATCGGAGGGTAAATAAATGGCCTTTGTACTGCCGCAGGACTGGCAGCAAGTGTTGGCGGAAGAGTTGAAACAGACCTATCTGCTGGAATTGAAAACATTTTTGGAGAACGAGAGAAAACAATACCCGGTTTATCCACCGGAGGAGGATCTTTTCTCCGCCCTGGCTTTAACACCATATGAGCAGGTAAAAGTGCTGTTACTCGGACAGGATCCTTACCACAACGAGGGACAGGCCCACGGACTCTCCTTTTCCGTACGCCCCGGGGTTCCACTGCCCCCCTCCCTGAAAAACATGTTCAAAGAATTGGAAGAAGATCTGGGACACCCCGTTCCCAACAACGGACATCTGATACCTTGGGCGCGCCAGGGGGTGTTAATGCTGAACACCGTCCTGACGGTGCGGGCTCATGAGCCCAACTCCCATAAAAACAAGGGATGGGAAACCCTTACTGATGCTATCATCCAAAAGGTGAATGAGAAACCGGGGAGGGTGGTGTTCGTGTTGTGGGGAAACCAAGCCAAAAAGAAGAAGAAATGGATCGATACCGAACGGCATTATATCATCGAATCGGCCCATCCTTCCCCTTTATCCGCCAAACGGGGATTCTTCGGCAGCCGACCCTTCTCCGCTATCAACCGGGCCTTGAGCGAGGCGGGAATGGAGGAGATTGATTGGCGGATCCCCAACATTTAAACTGGATGGGTGCCCGGTGATGTTTTTCTACCAATTGACAGACCAACCACTCCAGTGCATAATAATACAAACCCAACTGAATCATCCATCCTGTGAAACGCGATGACGGAGGCCAGTACGGCCGGCTGATCGCCCAGAGAGCAGAATCCGTGGCTGGGAGGTTCTGTCGGGAAGCCGGCCCGAACCCACCTCCCGATGCGGGCGGCGACAAGCCGAAACGGTCCCCGACCGTTATTTCCGGGTAGCGGCTGTGTTGTGACTACAGTCGCATGAGGTGGACATGTAACTGTCAACCAAGGTGGTACCGCGGAAGAACACACTCCCTTTCGTCCTTGAACAAAGGGAGTGTGTTCTTTTATAACAGGAGGAAAGAAGATGAACCACAAAACTGTCATCGTAAAAATCGGAACTTCATCCCTGACAGATGACTCCGGAAAACTGGATCCGGAGGCTTTGCAGACCCATGCGGAGGCCCTGACCCGGTTAAAACAGGCCGGAACCCGGGTAGTACTCGTCTCATCGGGAGCCGTTGCCGCCGGCTTTCATGAGCTGGGCTTGACTCACCGGCCCTGCTCCCTGGCGGAGAAACAGGCATCAGCCGCCATCGGACAGGGACATCTGGTCCAGCGTTACCGGGAAGCCTTTGCTACCCATGGGGAAATCTGCGCTCAAGTTCTCCTGACGAGAAGCGACTTTGATCATCGCATCCGCTTTCTGAATGCACTGCACACTCTTCAACTCCTGTTGGAACGGGACATTATTCCGGTGATCAACGAAAATGACTCCGTTGCCGGGGACGAGATTCGCTGGGGTGACAATGATATCCTGGCCGCTCTGGTGGCCGGTCTGTTGCAGGCGGATTGGCTGCTGTTTGTTACAGATACTGACGGGCTCTATACCGCCAACCCCCTGGATCACCCCCAGGCGGAGAAAATTCGTCGTATTCCTCCCTTTCACGGATCCATGCCCGCTCAAGTGGATAACAGCAAGTCCCGCTTGGGAAGCGGCGGCATGCGTTCCAAACTGATCGCTGCCCGCAAAGCATCCCGTGCCGGCATCCGGGTCTATATCGGCACCGCCGGTAAAACTCCCGGCTGGATGCTGGATGCCGTGAAAGGGAGAGGGAGCGGAACCTATATGGACGCAGAGCCCCGTCGATCCAGCCGCAAGGAACAATGGATCGCCGCCCACTCCCGCCCCCGGGGACATTTGAAGGTGGATGACGGCGCCGCCCAGGCGTTGGTGGAAAGAGGAAAAAGCCTGCTGCCCTGTGGGGTTGTAGAGGTGGGCGGCGACTTTGAAGCCGGAGAGATCGTGGAAGTGGCCGGGCCCGATGGCACACTGGGACGGGGAGTCGCCCGTTTTTCCGCCCCATTGCTCCGACGTGTCAAAGGATGGAGCACGCGGGAAATTTCCCGGCTGATCCCGAACCATCCGGAAGAAGTGATCCACCGGAACGATTGGGTTTCCTTTCGGGGTGAAGCTCCATCGACGAACCGATCACCACAGGAGGCGTCCCGATGATGAGGCAAATTCAAAAACAAGTCGCGGCGGCCCGCTCCGCCTCGAAAAGACTGGCAATTGCATCTGCGGAACAAAAGAATGAATCCCTTGATGCCATCGCCCACGCATTGCGCGATCAGAAGTCGCTGATCCTGGAACAAAACCGGAAAGATTTGGCCGACGGGAAAAAAGCCGGCCTCTCCACCGCCCTGATGGACCGGTTGAAATTGACGGAACAACGGCTGGAGGCGATGGCCGGGGGATTGGAAGAAGTCACCCGTCTGCCAGACCCCGTCGGTGAGGTTCTGGAGGTCACTGATGGGCAGAAGAATCTTCGCATCGAAAAGGTCCGGGTTCCCTTAGGGGTGGTCGGGATGATCTTTGAAGCCCGTCCCAACGTCACTGTGGATGCGGCGGGACTCGCCCTAAAATCAGGAAATTCCATCATCCTCCGCGGAAGTTCCTCCGCCCTCCGTTCCAACTCCGTACTGGTTGATGTCATCCGCCGGGCCTTGGCTGACACCTCCCTCCCCCCGGAGGCCGTTCAATTGGTGACAGACCCCGGCCGGGAAACCGTTCGGGAATTGATTACCTGCAAGGGAGGAGTCGATGTGGTCATCCCCCGAGGCGGTCCCGGTCTGATCCGGCGGGTGGTGCGGGAAGCCACGGTTCCGGTGCTGGAGACGGGAGCAGGCAACTGCCATATCTATGTGGACAGGACCGCCGATCCCGGGATGGCCCGCAACATTGTCATCAACGCAAAAACCGACCGCCCCGGTGTCTGCAATGCCGCGGAGACCCTTCTCGTCCATCAGGAATGGGCGGAGAAGCATTTGGGATCGATGTGTGAAGAGTTGACCCTGCACCAAGTGGAAATCCGGGGTTGTTCCCGGACCCGGCAACATTTCCCCCAGTCGGTTCCCGCCACGGCAACCGACTGGGAGACAGAGTATTTGGAGCAGGTGCTGGCGGTAAAAGTGGTCGACTCCCTTGAGGATGCCATGGACCATATCGATCGCTACAGCACCGGTCACTCCGAGGCCATCATCACTGAAGACGATGCCGCCGCCCGCCGTTTTCTTCAGGGCGTCGATGCTGCCGCAGTCTACCGCAACGCCTCCACCCGCTTCACCGACGGATCTCAATTCGGATTGGGTGCAGAAATCGGGATCAGCACCCAGAAGCTTCATGCCCGGGGTCCCATGGGCTTGCGGGAGCTTACTTCCCACAAGTACCGGATTCTCGGCAGCGGGCAGATCCGTTAAACATTTCAGTGGGTCGGCATGTTGGTCCGTTTTAGGCTGGAACAAGTGTAAGGGTGTTGTTCTCAACACCCTTTTTTATGGACGTTCAACTGTTACAGAACCGATCGCTTTGCCATATGAACATGGTGAATACCGATGCAGGCCACCGATCCTGTCAGCTTCCGGCATATCACATCAAAAGGAATGATCCGAAGCGCTTGAATCAACAGCCCCGGCTTCCGCCCACTCCTCCCGCAACTTCCGTTTCAGAATCTTGCCCGAAGCGTTACGAGGCAGATCCTCTGCAAAGCGCAGGATTTTAGGCACTTTAAAGGAGGCCAGATGTTGCTTGGCATATTGGATCAGTTCCGACTCCGTAGCCACCGCCCCCTCTTTCAACACCACAACCGCTGTCACCGCTTCCACCCACTTGGAATCAGGTGTGGAGATGACAGCCACCTCTTTCACCGCCGGATGGGTGTAGATCACCTCTTCCACTTCTCTGGAAGCCACCAATACACCACCGGTGTTGATCACATCCTTTTTGCGATCAACAATATAAATGTATCCTTCCTCATCAATCCGGGCCAAATCCCCGGAATGAAACCATCCCCCCGCAAAGGCCGCCTCTGTCTCCTCCGGCTGCTCCCAATACCCCTGGCAGAGTTGCGGAGAGCGGTAGAGGATCTCCCCCATCTGCCCTGGTTTCACATCCTCCATCTCTTCATCCACCACCCGCAACTCCACAAACAGCACCGGTTTGCCCGCCGAATCGGGACGTTGTTCGTGTTCCTCCGGTCGCAAAACAGTGGCGAGAGGAGCGATTTCCGATTGACCGAAGCAGTTGTACAGGCTCAGCCCCTTCACCACTTCCTGCAGTTTTTTTACCACCGGCACCGGCATGATCGATGCACCGTAATACGCTTTCTGCAACGATTTCACCTGAAAATCGCGATGATTCAACAGCGTGATCCAAAAGGTGGGAGGAGCAAAAAAACTGTTGATCTCCTCATGTCCCAGAATCTGCAACACCTTCTCCGGGTCCGGCCCTTCCAACAGACGGTTGGTTGCACCCAGCATCAGATACGGCATCAAAAAGACGTGCATTTGGGCCGAGTGGTACAGGGGGAGCGCATGCAGCGGGCTGTCGTCGGGACGGAAATCCAAGGCCTGGACAGAGCTGATATATTCATAGATGAATGCCCGATGGGTCATCATCGCTCCCTTGGGGGCCGAGGTGGTTCCGGAAGTGTACAACAACTGGACCAGATCGTCCTCCTCCACCTCCACCTCCGGCGGCTCGCCGGAGCCTGTCCCGGCCAGATGAAACACATCCAGCTTCTCCCCCTCCCTCAGCGTCCCCCGGATTTCCACCTGTAGCCGCTCCTCTACCGCCACCACTTGTTGAGCCAATTCCGGATCAATGAACAAGGCTTTGCTGCCGGATTGGTTTACCAGGTAGATCAGCTCATCCCCGGTCAAGGCATAATTGATGGGAACATGTACCAACCCCGCCTTAGCCGCCGCCAGCCAGAGTAACACATAAGCATCGGAATTGCGCCCATAGGCCGCTACCCGATCCCCTTTCCGCAACCCTAACTCCAACAATTGCCGCGCCAATCGGTTGCTCATCTCTTCCAACTGCCGATACGTCCAACGGCGTTCTTCGAATATGAGGGCCTCTTTGTCAGGCATCCGTCCGGCACTGCGACGAAGCAAATCTCCAATGGTATTGCGCCACGCAGTTTTCACCCCATCACTTCCTTCCCCTTGAGCCAAAATAGACGATCGACCCAAATAATAATGAATATTCAATCATATGGCAACCCTTTTCACTGACTGGACTAAAAATCAGGGCTCGGAGTGATCGGCTACACGGGGATCACTTCAAACCCTCAAGCTCTTCCCCAACCTCAAATAACCTTCTCCGCTCCGGTCTTTTTCATATTGGAGCATGTACGTTGCACTGAAAGATCGATGTATTTAACCTTTTTGGATTTGTGAAATATATATCCAAAAAAGAGGAGCTGCCGGCTCCTCTTTTTTACTGTCTGTTCCTATTTTTCGTCTTGGGGAGAAAGGACGATCTTATATTTCCCATCCTTTGTAACTGTTCCGTAAAAAAGGGTTTCTGTGGAGTAGGGAGCGGCAAAGTTCCCCTTTTTATCCAGAGCGATCACAGCCCCCGTGCCACCCAAGGACATCAATTTTTCTTTCACCACCTTGTCAGCAGCCTGTTGTACGGAAAGTTTCCGATATTGAACCAATGCGGCAATGTCGGCGGCCGCCGTTCCCCGGATGAACACTTCCCCCGTCCCGGTGGCGGAAACAGCCACGCTCTGATTATTGGCATAAGTTCCGGCGCCGATGATCGGAGAATCTCCCACCCGGCCGACTGCTTTGTTGGTCAACCCCCCAGTAGACGTGGCCGCGGCCAGGTTGCCCTTCCGATCGAGAGCAACCGCCCCGACAGTTCCGTGTCCGCCGGCCCCTGCCCCTCTCTTTTTGGCGGCCAGCAAGGACTCCCACCGTTTTTCAGTGAAATAATAATCCTGTGTCACCATTTGGGCTCCGTGTTTCTCCCCGAATTGATCCGCCGCATCTCCTGCCAGCATCACATGGGGAGACTTCTCCATGATGATCCGGGCCAGGGTGATCGGATTTTTCGCATGCCGGGAACCGGCCACAGCACCGGCACTCAGATCTTTTCCGTCCATGATCGAAGCATCCAATTCGTGAGCGGCATCCGTATTGAAAACCGCCCCTTTGCCCGCATTGAACAACGGAGAATCCTCCAGCACATTTACTGCCCTCTCCACTGCCCGGACACCGGAGCCCCCGGAATCGATCACTTTTTTTCCTGCTTTCAGAGCGGACAGCATCGTGTTCCGATACTCTTCTTCCTGATCCGGGGGAACCCTGCCACCGCCGGCGCCTCCATGAATCGCAAAGACCACCTGGGACTTCCCTTTTCCATTGGAAGCGACGGCGTCTTCCCGTCCATTGCCCGCCCCTGCCAAAATAAAGGAAAAAACCAGCACCCCGACGATCATCCAACGCCCACGCCAACCTTTCCAAACTTGACGCAACACCATCCCTCCTCGTTCCCGATACTCTAATTATTCGGTGAAGAAGATCGGTCCACCTCCAAAAAACTCCAACCTATAACACCTGATCAAAAGCCAATGAACTTCCCCCTTGACACAAAAGATTACCGCCTACTAATCTCATATGGACATTGATTCGTTCTATAAACAGCATTGCTTCGATCAATCGAAAGCTGTAAAATACAAATTAATTATAAAATGCGAACAACGGCAGATAGAGATTTAAAAACCTGGATATAAAGAGGGTGAAGTTGATGTCAGAAATGAATCTCATTTCAAATGAACAAGAAAATCTGAACCCATATGAAATCGTGCAGACACAAATTGATCATGCCGGAGAATTACTGGGGGTATCCAAGGATGTGCTGGACATCCTCAAAAAACCGAAGCGTGTGCTTTATGTCTCCTTCCCGGTCAAAATGGATGATGGTTCCACCCGCGTCTTTGAAGGCTACCGCTCACAACATAACGATGCCATCGGGCCCACCAAAGGGGGGATCCGCTTCCATCCGGAGGTTACCATGGATGAGGTGAAAGCTTTGTCCATGTGGATGAGCTTTAAGTGCTGTGTCGTCAATGTCCCCTATGGTGGAGGAAAAGGGGGGGTGATCTGTGACCCCCATGAGTTCAGTGAAGGCGAGATTGAGCGTATCAGCCGCGGATTCATGGAAGCGATCGCTGACATTGTGGGCCCTGAAAGGGATATTCCGGCTCCTGATGTATATACCACCCCCCAAATCATGGGCTGGATGATGGATACCTTCAGTCGGATGAAAGGACAATTCAGCCCGGGGGTCATCACCGGAAAACCCCTGATTCTCGGCGGATCCAAAGGACGGAACGAAGCCACGGCGAGAGGCTGTGTCTTTGCCATCGAAGAGGCGATGAAAACGTTGAACAAACCCATGGAAGGAGCAACTGTCGCCATTCAGGGGTTCGGTAATGCAGGCCGGATCCTGGCCGATCTGTTGGCGGCACAAGGTTGTAAAATTGTGGCTGTCAGTGATTCCACCTGTGCCATTTACCAACCCGAAGGGTTAAACCTCCGGCAAGTGGAGCACCTCAAAGATGAGGAAACCGCCTCGATCCAGGATGACCCCGATTCCCACGTCCTGGATCGTCCAGAAGACTTACTGGGACTGGAAGTGGATATTTTGGTTCCGGCGGCACTGGAAAATGTGATCACCCTGAAAAATGCAAACAACATCAAAGCCAACATCGTTGCAGAAGCGGCAAACGGTCCAACCACGCCCCAAGCCGACGAAATCTTGTTTAAAAAAGGAATTCTCGTCCTGCCTGATATTTTGGCCAATGCCGGCGGGGTGATTGTCTCTTATTTTGAATGGGTGCAAAACCTGATGAATTACTACTGGTCTGAAGAAGAAGTAAACGGCAAACTTCGGGAGCAGATGGTTCGATCCTACCATGAGGTCCACACTCTAGCCAAACAGCACCAAACCGATCTTCGCACCGCGGCTTACATGATTTCCATCCAACGGATCACTGCAGCCATGGAAGCCAGAGGGTGGGTCTGAATTCAATCCAATAGATTTTTCACCCATCCCCTAAAGCGTTATGAAAAATCCGGTTCACAGGGAGGGTTGGGTTTCACATGGAGTGATTTTGGCAGTTAAGAACAACGGAAAGGTCATGTGAAACCCAACCCCGGCCACCCAGCCAGACTAATTCACAACGCTCCTAACCAGGGGTTTGGATCTGACGGATTCACTTCAAGCAGAAACACCGGGCGGGAGTCACCTGCCCGGTGTTTCTGCTTGAAACGGTACCATCACCTTTCCAACAACCCGTATTTCACCTTGAAGCGTTGCAGGATCCGAATCCAAGTGGATGAGAACAGAGCCAGAAAAAAGAGATTGGAGAGCCCGTGGGCGAGATCAAAATAGAGACTGGCCACATAAACAGCAGCAAAAGTGGACAGACTCCAATTCTCCATCCCCGCGACCACCCACAGGTTCATGATCCAACCGAAAAGAAAACCCCAGATGAAACCGAAGAGAAGCCGGAGAGATTTCCAGCGCATCACGGGAGTGTTTTGCAGCGCTCCCGCTGTCAAGCCCACCAATCCCCAACTTAGCATCTGCCACGGGGTCCAAGGACCCTGTCCCAGAAAAATGTTGGAGACCAAAGCCGCTCCCGCACCGACGACAAATCCGCTTTCTGCACCAAAAACCACAGCCGTGACGATAATCACAAAGGTGGTGGGTTGAACGCTGGGCAGTCCGGCGAAGGGAACCCGGCAGACAGCGGCAATCGCCGTCAACAAGGCCAAAAGCACCAGTTCCCTGCTGTCCAAGGAACGCCACTCAAAGCGGAGTACAAAAGGGACGATCATCAGTGCGGCAAAGAACAGGCTGACCAGAAGAGGATGCTTTCGGACCGGTTCCAGCCAAGCCAGGACACCGATCAGCAAGATCAAGACAATACCGAGCGCCCAGACTGCCCTTGCCACAGACGAACCGCCTCCTCCACCGTCACCGCCTCCGGCACCCCGGTATCCCGGGTCATCCGATAAACGGCAGTCGTGTAAAAATCGTTTTCCCGGAAAAATGAGCCGACTGTCCCTGAAGCGAGGATCTCCCCGTCAAACAACAGCGAACAACGGGTGGCAGTCACGGCAGCAAACTCCACATCATGTGTAGTCAACACCACGGTTTTCCCCTGTTCTGCAAAGGATTTCAACAGTCGGGAGAAAAGACTTTTGCATTCGGGATCCACCCCTTTGGTCGGCTCATCCAGCAACAGGAGTTCCAGGTCCCGCAGGAGGAGACAAGCCAACGCCACTTTTTGCATTTCCCCGCCGCTGAGATCGTGAGGATGCCGGGAAAGAAAGGGGGTTAAGGAAAAGCCGGAGATCACTTCCCGACAACGCTCCCTCCTTTCCTCTCCAGCTTGCCGGGAGGCAGCTTGAAGTTCAGCTTCCACGGTTTCATGGAGGAAATACGACTCCGGATTCTGCGGAAGGTATCCAATGCGACGGATCCGCTCCCGTGAGACCCGCCGGGTCCATTTCCTCCCCCGATACCGGATCGATCCGGTATTCGGAGGCAACAGTCCGGCCATCACCTTTAACAGCGTGGATTTACCGGAGCCATTGCCGCCGAAGATCGCCACACATTCCCCGGTAAAAATATCGAAAGTGGTTTGTTTCAGCACTGTTTCCTCCGCATACCGGAAGTCAACCCGTCGAAGGGACAACAGCGGTTGCCTGGGAGAAAAGGAAGAAGCCCGTCTTGGGGGATCAGAGAAAGACAGGAACGGTAGATTTTCTCTCTCTTGCAGCCACTTCCTTCCCTCTTTCACCGTTAATGGCAGAGCACCTCCTTCAGAGCCCCCTGTCTGCAAAATCAGGGATGGTATCGCGGGGATCAGATCCCGATGACCCGGCCCGGATTCCTTCATCCAGCGGACCCCTTCCCGGGGAAGTCCGTTGAAACAGAGCTTCCCCTGATTCATCACCAGCACCCGATCTGCCAGGGGATAAGCTTCTTCCAGTCGATGTTCGGTGAAAATCACCGTCATCCCGGTCTCTTCGTTCAACCGTTTCACCGTGTGCAAAAAACGAACCGCAGCGACAGGATCCAAGTGACCTGTCGGCTCATCCAACAATAACAGCCGGGGGCGCAAGGCCAAAACCGAGGCCAGATTGAGCAACTGTTTTTGTCCGCCGGACAAGGATTCGGTGGGCCGGGACAACACCTTTTCCAATCCCAGATAAGCGGTGGTCTCTGCCGCCCGACGGCGCATCAACTCTGAGGAGAATCCCAGGTTTTCCATACCGAAGACCAGTTCTTGCAGAGTGTTTTCCATCACGATCTGATGCCCGGGATGTTGAAACACCATGCCGATCTCGCCTGCCGCCCGGTGCGCCGGAAGATCCTGCAACGGAATCCCTCCATATAGGATTTCTCCCGTCATTTGACCAGCAGGGCGCAACTCCCTTTTGATCATTCGGAGCAGAGTGGTCTTTCCACACCCCGATGGCCCGCAGAGGAGGACAAATTCACCCGGTGCAATGGAAAAAGAAATATTTTGTAAAGCCGGAGAGCTTGTCCCCGGATAATTGAAACCGACTTGGACACATTTCAGATCATTCATGGATCATCCCCCCCAATTCCACCAAAACAGGAAAGCCCAAAAAAGAGAGATACCCTCCCAGGAGAGCCCATCCCTCATCGGTCAGTCCGAGGGACCCCATTTCAGGATAAATGGTCAAAACACCCAATCCCTGGGTCCAACCATAAAAACAAGCACCCCCAGAGATCAGCAGAAAAAGAAGGGCACCCCCATCTTGGGGACGCCACCGGTAAGGGGAGTAAGAGGAGCGTCTCCCTGTCCCGTACCCGCGGGCTTTCATCGAGTCCGCCCTCTGCAACCCCTCTTCCAATGACCACGTCAGCAACACTTCCAACCTCTTCATCGATCGGCGCAATCGTTCCTGAAGGGATAGTTTCGGGATTTCATCCTCCCGGGACCGATGCACCATCTCGATCTCCCCCAACCTCTCCCGCAACAGGGGGACCAACCGGAGTGCCAACACTATCAACAACGCCCACTGGGGCAACAGACGGGAAAAGAGATAGAGAAACTTGTTAGTGGGAATCACCTGCTGATAGGAAATGAAAGTCGCCATGACACAAAGAATGATCCCCGACATCATGCCCCCGTATAACACTGCCTCCCATGTCACCCGATGGGAAGTCCCTTCCCATAGTACGTGCGTTCCCCGTTCGGAGGTAAGAGGATTGACCACCAAGATCACCCCGGCAGTCATCCCCATCGCACCTTTCCACCGAAACAGTTCCTTTCCCCCGTCATACAGCAGATTTACAGCTAGAAGGAGAATGCAGGCGGACAGGATAAACAGAGGATGGAACATCAGCAACAACAACAGCAGGACTCCAGTGTAGTAAATGAAAGTCACCACCGGGTGAAGATCGCGAAATCCCCGGCTCATTTAAAAAGACGCTCCAATATCCCGTCCCAGATTCCGGGTATACAGCCATTCAATCCGCTCCCCGTTCCGCACCACGTACACCCCCGCACTGTAGTTGGGAAACACCCCGTTGACCCGGTACATCCATCCGCTCTCCGGCCCTCCGTCAAACTCGTAGAGATTGTTAATCCCCTCCACATACAGGGTCTTTCCGGATCCCCGGGCCTCCATCTGAATCCCATGTTGACGGGTCACCCGAAGCAAGACATCATAAACGGTGTCTCCCTGTTGGATTTCCACCCGGGTGGCGGGCAGAATCCGAACTCCCCGATCCCCGGTGATGGAAATGGTTGCCGTCGATTGGGGGACGGAACCTTTGGGAGCCGAAGGGGAAGATCCTTCTGATCTGCCGGAAGGGCGAGAGGAGTCTTTCTGTTCACCGCCTCCGTCACCATTGGTGACACGAGCCGTTTCTAATGTTGTCTCTCCCGGAGAGATGGCTCTGTTCTCCTCTTCCCTGTGTTTCTCTTTCGATCCAGAAGAAGGGCCCGCATCCGAAGGTGTCCCCTCAGCCTTCTTGGTGTTTGGATCCCGTTGTGCCAAGTCCGCTTCGGTCCCTCCACGGGAAGAGATATCAGCCGGGACGGTATCCGGGGTCCGGACAGCACTGTAAGCTTCCCAACCTCCGGCACCGGTCAGCAAAAGGCCGACGGCGATGAGAAAAAAGGAAAGCTTTTTCCTCACTGCCAACTCCTCCTTCGCTCATACAGGTAAAATCCGCCTCCGACAAAAGCGCACAATACCCCGAGGAGAATCATGACATATCCCCGATGAGGATGAGAAGCAGATTTGGGAGAGTCCGGAACACCCTGAACCGGGGTCGAAGAAGCGAGATTCTGCTGAGTGATTGGTTCCTCCTCGGGATCTTCCTTCGTCAGATTTTCTGTCGGCTTCCCGGTGGTAACGGACCCGATCCCAGTCCCCTCCAGAATGGATGGAAATGCGGAGGAACCTGAGTGAAAAACGGGAGCCTGCAGAAATACGGTCGATTCCGGTGGACCTCCGCCGATTCCGGGAATCGGAGGCTTTGGAAGCGCCCGGTGCAACTTGGGATTCCCATCTTCGAAGCCGGGCTGTGGTTCCGTTTTTTCACCCTTGGGTGGCAACGGATCCGGAGTGGGCTTCGGATCCGGCTTTTCCTCTTCACCCGGCGGAGTATGGATGTCACCCAGATCATAAATCCCGGGCTTTCCCGCCAGGTAATTGCGATAGGAAGTCAAGGCGAGCAACGCTTGTTCACTGGCCATATCGTTGGAATCTTCATCTCCCGCATGGGCAAATCCTCCATCCTTCTGTTGATAGGACAGCAGATTTTCCAGCACATTTCCACCTGATTTAGTAAAAGCCTCCGCTTTGGGATTCATCCCGTTAGCTGTCAAGGCGATAATCACCTGGGAAGCACTTTCGCTGGTTTCCACTCCCCAAGAGAGAAATCCCCCATTCTCCGTCTGCTGAGAAGATAACCACCGAAATCCTTTTTGCTTGGCCTGATCCACCGCTGCCCCATCATAGGGGGCCAACGCTGCAAGTGCCATGGCAGTGATGTCTACATCTCCCCGGGACCCGGCCACCAACGCCCAACTGCCGTCACTGTTCTGATTTTCCAACAGCCAGTTCAGGAGTTTTTCCCGGGTCCACAAAGCATCGTCGGGTACGGGATAACGGGCAGAATCCAATGCGATCAAGGCAAAGATCACACCGTTGCTCCCTTGCAGGGTCATCCGTTCATTGTTGTAGATCTTTTCGATCAGATTGTATCCGGCTATACTTCGGGGATCACCTCCGCCGGCACCAATCCCGAGAACCATCCGTTCAACATCAGTCACTTTGCGGAATTCCCCGTCATTCTCCTCAAGATAACGGATGGTATCTTCCAAATAATTCGCCGGGACCTTTCCCGTGGCCTGAAACAATCCAAGTGCCTGCCAGTCGGAACCGGATCCCTTCGTCGAGATCCAACGGACCACATCCGCCACCGCCCGGGAAAGATCCCTCTCCTGCAGGGAGGATGCCTTCGCTTTGTCGGAAGAGGCCGCCTTTACGTCCCGGGCGGGCCCGGGTTTCTCCTCGAGATGGTCAGTTCCCGGAACACGTTGTCTTGTTTCCGCTGCCCTATTCTCAGCCTTTTTGTCCCCCGGGGTCAAAGGGGAAAGATCTGTCCCCGGCGTTTGAGACTCAGGTGCTTCCCGCAGTCGGTTGTTTCCCTCCCCGCCGGTACGGGAAAGGGGAAATCCCACATCCCCTCCGCCATCGGTGGTGTAGACCCATTCCACCACATCCCCCTTTGTCAGCGGATGAACACCGGCACTGTGAGGGGGAAACTCTTCGTTCACCCGGTACATCCAGCCGCTCAGAGGACCCCGATCGAACTCGGCCAGACCGCCGATGGCGCGGACATAGAGAGTGCTCCCGGAACCGGTGTAGATCACCTGATCTGGGCCCAGGGTTTTCAGCAAGACACTGAAAGCCGTTTCACCCGCTTCGATCTCCACCGGCGTCGCAGGGTACATTTCCCGGCCACCGTCTCCGGTGACCGACAGCTGAACTGTATCCGCCACCTGCTCCCCGACTTCCGTTTCCTCCAGGGGTGCAGGAGGAGCCTCTCCGAGGACCACGCCGGGAGATGCTGTCAGAAAGAGGATCAGAGCGAAGACAGTGGATAACCACTTTTTATGGAGGTGCATTCCTTTCATCCTTCCTTTGATATTTGTGCACAAAAAAACACCCCGTTCCCTGCGGAGTGCCCTGTTCACGTCAAATCCCACCGATGGCGTACCTCTACAGGCACACGTCGGCTTCAGTCAACACCTCCTATCCGCGTAGGAATTCCCGTGTCGAAGGTACAAGCAGGTCTCCTGGCTCATGTTCATCACCTCCCGCGCCTTCCCGTCCTTCGACAGTGGCGTATTGCAGGAGGCTCCCATTCACAGTGGCGGGACCGCGCCGGATTTGCACCGGTCTTCCCTTTTCAGCCAATCGGATCCTTACCGATCGGCACCTGTACCCCTCGAATATGCAATTGGTTGAAATCCACAAGATTGTAGAATCCTTCTCAATTATAGCATGATTTGCGCAAACTCCAACCCAAAAAAAGAGCCGGCACCCCGGCTCTCTGTCAACCCCGTCACTTTTTTCCGGAATCCACTTCGGGGGCCGGACCCTCATAGTACTCTTCCAAGGTCAGATTCTTTCTCTTGAGTTCGCTGGCCATCTTCTTCCCCACATAGCGCAAATGCCAAGGTTCATACGTATATCCCGTGATCTCTTCCTTTCCCTTGGGATATCGGATAATAAAGCCGTATTGATGGGCGTGTTCCGCCACCCACCGACCCTCCCGGGTCTGCGCAAAGGATTGGTTCAACTTAAAACCGACAGCCCTGCAAGTGACATCCATGGCCAACCCCGTCTGGTGTTCACTTGTGCCGGGACGGGCACTCACCTGGTTGGCTGCTCCCCCCGCTCTGTTCCCCTTAAAAGCATAAAGCTCTTGCTGTCGTTCATAAGAACGGTAACCGGATTGAGCATATAACATCATCCCCTGCTTCTCGGCTTCCGCAAACAGTTGTTCCAGTGCTTCCCCTGCTTCCCGACGCAACTGTTTTTTAGGCAGGTTTTCACTAAAGGGAAAGGGAACATCCGGAAACACCAAATCCGGCGGAACATAGCCGTCAGGTAAGGGATGGGATTGGTTCACCAAAACGGTGTGACTGGTCGGATCGGTATCCACTTCGATTTGCTCCGGTTCATCGGTATGAGACTCTTTTTTTGTTACATCCTTTTGATCTTGTTTGGTGAGAGAGATTTCCGTGTTTTTTCTTTCCTTTTCCTCTTCCGTATGAGATGAATCTGCTGCCTCATGCACACCGGATAACGGAAGTAACGACATCCCGGTGACAACTGTGAAGATCAGCGCAAGCCGGATGGACAGCCTCTTTTTCCGCCATTCCTGCCTCTGCCTTTCCGCCCGCGATCGGAGAGGTGACCCATGATCATCCAAAGTTGGTTCCCCCGTCATTCCCTGTTCGGGAAATCTATCAGTTACTCCAACTATATTGAAAATCAAAGGTTTTGTAAAGATTGGCAGGGAAAGAGTCATGTACTGCCATAGCGAGACCGGGAGCGAAACGAACCAGGCGCGACTTGTATCCTATGAGCGCAACGGTCGCGTGGTAGAACACGAACTCCCCATCCAAAATATAGTTAATCAACACACCTGGTCTGACCGCTTCAAAAGGGAGCTCGCCCCCTGTAAGATTTAATGACCCGAGGCCAGCAATCAAGATGTAACGGGGGCGATGACCGTCATCGCGTGAAACAGCCATAGGAAGATCCGTGGAAAGAGCGGGATATCCGTTGCTTTTTCGGGCAATCAGGAAAAAAGATTTCCCACCATATTCCCTGTTTCTTCATCACACCTCACCCCGTCCCGTCTCTTAATCACACCCGCCCCCATCACCACCTCCGCCACCGCTGTCCCTGCAACCGTCGCTTCCGGAACTGCTGTCACCTGACCAAAAACCGGAGCCTGCCCCCGAAACGGTGTAGCGGCTGCTTTGATTTCTCGTACTTTTGCCTCGCAAGATCCCTGAAAAGCTCACGATCAGGATAATAATGATGACAATCCCCACAATGAGCCATACCATCGTTCTCATCCTCTCCAAAATGATTTTTCAAAGTTTTATTTTCGATCAAGCCAACCAGATTCCTGCATCTCTCAACCACGTTTACTTTTTCCGAATTGTATGATTAACTGTAATCACACTACCAGTGTAGCAGAGTACCACAGGGGGTGACTTTACCCCCTGTGGTTCTTCTTTCCTGAAAAAGAGCCCCTTCAAACCTCTCTTTCGACCCGGCCTCCTTGATCAGGTGTATAGGACCGCATTTGGATCCACTTCCCTCCGGCTGGATATATCCCGCATTTGTTGAAAAGATGATAGCCGCGGGGGATCCAACGGCGTCAAGACCGCTCATCAGTTGCCTGAGGAGGTCGGAAGGATGGAGGAATATACAAAATCGTCCCTGTGGGAAGAGGAAGATTCCCGGCTGTTCCTGAAATACGGACATATCTTTGTGCCGGAGAGGGAGAGACTGGCACGTGCATTCATCGACTTGATCCCGGCTGATCAAGACGAAGCTTTCCGGGTGGTGGAACTGGGGGTGGGAGGAGGTTGGCTGTCCGAGGCGATTTTGGATCATTTCCCCCGGGCGGAAGTGATCGCCCTCGATGGTTCCCCTTCTATGATCGAAGCCACCCGGGGTCGACTGGCACGTTTTTCTGACCGGCTTCGCTTTCAACGATTCGATTTGTTGGATGAACATTGGCCCGATTCTCTCGATGAGGTCCGCTGTTTCGTCAGCAGTCTGGCCATCCACCATCTCGATGGAAAGGGGAAGGCCCGTCTCTTCCGAAAATTGTACGGTTGTCTGCAACCGGGAGGAGCTCTCCTGATTGCGGATATCATGAAAGAAGCGGGAGATCGGGGACGACAATATATGGCAAGGGCCTGGGAAGAGGAAACTGCCCGGCGTTCTCTCGATTTCCTGGGTGATTTGGAAGGGTTGGAAATCTTTCGCCGGGAACGCTGGAACCTGTTTCTACATCCTGATGAAGAAGTGGATCACCCATCCACCCTTTTTGAACAATTGGGTTGGATGCATGAAGCGGGATATCGAGGAGTGGACGCCTTTTGGGTGAAGGCGGGACACGCCCTGTTCGGAGGTTATAAGGAAATCACTTCGTCTCAGTAACTGAAAAGGAGCATGCAAAAAAGCCGGTTGAATCCGTGCCAGGATTCAACCGGCTTTCGTATTCCTCCGGCATGGATTCACTTAACACCCGCCGGAACAGACAAGCCCAGCTGTTCAGCGACTCTCTCTCCCCATTCCGGGTCAGCCTTGTAGAAATGACCGATTTGGCGGAGTTTGATCTCATCACTTTTGACCGGCCTCATATGATCCGCGAAATTTTTCACCAAACGCCCTCTCTCGTCTTCGCTCATCAGACGATAGAGATCTCCGGGTTGCGTATAGTGATCGTCGCTGTCATAAGCGACACTGTCCGCCTCACCGTAAACTTCAAATGGTGTGATTTTTTTCGTGGGATCCTCGATGGGGCCGTTTAAACTGTTGGGCTCATAGTTGGGCTCGCCGCCACCGTTGCCGTTCACCGTCATGTATCCATCACGCTGCATATTGTGAACATCGGCTTTTGGGCGGTTGACCGGTATTTGTTGATGGTTTACACCCAAACGGTAGCGGTGGGTGTCACCATAGCTGAAGATCCGGCCTTGCAGCATTTTATCCGGCGATGCTTCGATTCCGGGAACTAGATTGCCCGGTGTAAAGGCGGATTGTTCCACTTCGGCAAAGTGGTTCTCCGGGTTGCGGTTCAGGACCATTTTGCCCACTTCGATCCGCGGATAATCTTTTTTGGATACCGTCTTGGTCACATCAAACAGATCCCACTTGTAGGTTTTATAATCTTCGTAAGGGATGATCTGAACGTACAACGTCCAGGAGGGATAATTGCCTTCTTCAATCGCATTGAAGAGGTCTTCCCTGTGGTAATCCGGCTGTTCACCCGCCAGTTTTGCGGCCAGATCCACGTCAAGCCCTTTCACCCCTTGGTCGCTGAGGAAGTGATACTTGACCCAGAATTGCTCACCTTGATCATTGACCCACTTAAAGGTGTGGCTGCCGTAACCGTTCATGTGACGGTATGTGGCGGGAATGCCGCGATCCCCATGCATATAGGTGATCTGGTGCAGTGATTCCGGTGACAAGGACCAGAAATCCCAAACCATATTCGGGTCTTTTAAGCCGGTCTTCGGGTGACGTTTCTGGGTATGGATGAAATCGGGGAACTTGATCGCATCACGGATGAAAAAGATGGGGGTATTGTTACCGACCAGATCATAGTTTCCTTCATCGGTATAAAACTTCAACGCAAATCCCCGCGGGTCCCGAACCGTATCGGCTGAACCCAATTCACCGGCAACGGTTGAAAAACGCGCGAACATCTCTGTTCGTTTCCCTTTTTCACTCAGAAAATCAGCTTTTGTGTATTTGGAAATTTCATCGTTGGTAACTTCAAAATATCCATAAGCCCCAGTACCCTTTGCGTGAACGACACGTTCCGGAATGCGCTCTCTGTTGAAGTGGGCCAACTTTTCGAGCAAGTGGAAATCTTGGATCAATACAGGACCCCGTTTACCGGCGGTGATTGAATTTTGATTGTCTCCCACAGGAATCCCCGCACCGGTGGTCAGTGTTTTTCTGTTACCCAATGACAATCCCCTCTCTTCTCATCGTTGGATTCTATGCTTATTATAATACAACCAATATGAAAATCAATACTAAATTATAATCGTTTTAATCTGATTAGTTTTAAAGAGCACATCTCATCCGAGCAGTGGCGAGGTCAAAGCTGTAGAAGAGAGATCTCAAAACATATCATTCTCAATATATTCAGCTCTTCGTGGCATATGTGACGACTCCCCCCTAAAAATGTTGCGAAAAATTGGGTTTCACATAAAAATACGGATTGTGAAACCAATCCTTACGGATGATTCCTAAAAATCATTTTTCTAAAAGCTACTCGGATCCAACCACTTTCTCGGCATTCATACGATTATTTAAAAAGATCACCTAGTACTGCCTTGAGCCTTACTTAAAGAGTGTCAATCGATGTCGAACATAATCTGTATTGTGGGTGTGGAGCGAGCTCCAAATGCAGAATCACCGTCTGTTTTCAATTGACTTGGGACAATATTGGACATTTTCTTGAATAAATTCACTCCCGACTTCGGCAAGGTAACCGAACCCGGGGCCGGGGTGGAAGTCGTATTGGATGAGAAAGGGCGGGTGATCGATACCCATCATTCCCGGGGAAATCCCATTCCGGAAAAAGGATCAGTGCTGTCTGCGACAGGGGATGCAGCAGACTGGCTGCGAATCCGTGCCAGACCCGGAACCCGAATGAAAGTGAAAACAAAAGTTTTCTCCGATGGGAGGTACCTGCCTTTGCAATCGCAGGTGGGAATCATAAACGGCGGTCCCCGGCTGCTTCAGGGGGGAAACACCCACATCACTGCCTTCGCTGAAGGGTTTCATTGGGAGGAAAACCCCGAATTTTATTATCGATTCGGGATTTACCGCAACCCCCGAACGCTGGCGGGTACAACATCGGAAGGAGATATTCTGTTGGTCACAGTGGACGGAAGACAACCGGGCTTCAGTGTCGGCCTCAATTTTAAGGAAAGTGCGGAGCTTATGAAAGCCTTGGGAGCTACGGATGCCGTCAACTTGGACGGCGGTGGTTCCACCACGATGACAGTTCACCAACAAATGGTCAACCAACCTTCAGACGCCACCGGAGAACGTCCCATCGGTGATGCGATTCTGGTCTTTCCCGGGAAGTGAATTACCTTTTCACAGGGCAGTAACATTTTGAAAAAAAGAAAACACACCCTGCCGTAATTCGGCAGGATGTACTGTGTACAAGAAGCTTGGGGATATGGACGTTTGATGATATGCGGGATCCTGCATCCCACAGCCCGGACAAATACCTAAAGAATCCAATTTTAATCCTTTTTTAGATTACTCTCCGATTCGCAATTACGCTTTATTTACCGCCGAGCAATAAGCATGAGTAAGGCCATACGTGTTGGCAACCAGGGTAATCCGATGGTTGGCATATGTATACCATTCATATGCTTCAAGTAATTTCTGAACCTCTGTATTTCTTACCTCTTTACCGTCTGTATACATGACGATCGGGATCTGAACAGATCGATTTGAATGACGCCTTAGTTGATCCAAGAGATATATCAGATCTTGATCCTTTTGCTTTTCCGACTCATGATCATATTCATACACAACAATATCAACTTCTCCTTTTGCTAGAAGATAAGGGAGACGATTAAAAGGAGGAAAGTCATAGGTAACATTTTGTTGATTCAAGGGTGAAGACGAAATAATGTCTTTCAATTTTCCACGATCCAAGGCAAGGATTTTAGAATTGCGGAGCCAAGATTCCCTGTTTACAACCCCCTCCAATTCTCTGATCCGGATCTTCAGCTTTTCGGTTTCACGATTCAGTTCCTCTTCCACCCGTTGATCCAACTGTGCTTTGACGCTGTTTTTGATCTCTTTTTTGGAACTCATATGAAAGAAAGTGATGACTGCAGTGATCATTACTGATACAATCCCTATGATGCCGAAAAACCAATTTAAAAACCGATCCCATTCTCCCTCAACAAATTCACGATAGGCCTTGGTTTCTTCTTTAAGGTAATCATAACTGTCATCCTTGGCACTCAATTGCTTCATCTCTTCTTCCAACTGTTCCACTTTCTCAGACAGGTCTTGATCCGATTTTTCTGCTGCATATACGCCGGGTAGAAAGGTCAAAAACGAAATGAGAAAAAGAGCTGTGACGACTCCCCAAAAAGATGATCTTTTAACCATGTCCGCTGTTTCCTCCTTTGGCAACCTTGTTTTTGTTGAGGGATACCTTCTTTGGTTTGAGTGACAATCCTCTGACTTTCCCCGCCTGTACCAGACATCAGCTGTTCAACCCCTTGAAACTTCGTAGCTCCTTTACAACAGCCTCCTCCACCATCGATTGAGTTTAAATGGTTATCTTCGATTCTGTCTTCCATTTTCCCTTTTAAAAATAAATTTTTTTAAAAATCCTAGCAAAGTTACAGGAAAAGCAAGAATAAAATCAAAAGATTTAAATTCAACAGTCTTGTACAAGCACATGAAAAAGCGACTCTCCTCCACCCAGGGAATGAGAGTCGCTCACTGTTTACTCGTAGACGATAAACCCGTCAGTGATACCCAATTTCCTGATTTCCTCCAACCGGGCCTCCGCACTGGAACGTTGGCTGAAGGCCCCTGCCTGTACCCGATGGCGATTCTCTCCGTTCACCTGGATTTCTACGATCGCAGCCTCGATCCCGTTCTGTTCCAGGTAACTCTTTCGGGCTTGAGCGTTCTCCAACTTTTGAAAAGAGCCTGCGATCACTTTGTACAGGGGAATCAATCGGGCGGTTTTGCTGGGCGGACTTTCATTGTGCAAAGAATCCACTGCTGTCAGCAGGTAGGTCCAAGTTTTTCCCGGCGAAGCTGTGGGATCCGTCACTGAGGAGCTGCTTCCCTTTTTCCTGATCAAAAACCGGATATTTCGGGGATCTTCCCGGTTTTCCGCTTCCCCATCGGCAAAACGATAGAGCACCAGATAAACAGTATCCGCAGAGTGATCTGTCCACTCGATCTTCACTCCCTCGGGGATCCGTTTGACCGACCGGATCGCGGGTGCCGGCGGCGGGGCCTGATCCAGCCAGGGAGCCGAAGGAACCAGGGCGGGACATCGAAAGAAATCCGTGGCAAGCCGATCCCGAACACCCAGGGGATTTCGTGACAGGTCGGAAATCGCGAAGAATACACTCCCTTTCACTTCCGGGTATAATAGATTCTCGTGGAGTTGATTCGCAATCTCCTCCGGATTGTCCCAGGCCTCATTGTCCTGTCCGATTTTGTAAGCTGCATGGCCGATGTAAAGGTGAAGGGGGTATCCCCGAACTTCCCCGGCCCACCAATTCACCAGTTTTTCATATGCCGCCGGAGAATACCCGAGATTCCAGTAAATCTGAGGAACCACATAATCCAGCCAACCTTGTCGAATCCAAGTTCGGGTATCCACATAGAGTTCATCGAAGCTCTGCAATCCGGAGGTGTCGGAACCTGTCGGGTCTGTAGTGCGATTCCGCCAGATTCCAAAGGGACTGATACCAAATTTTAGCTTCGGTTTCAGTTGTCGGATACTTTTCGAGAGACCGCAAATAAAACGGTTCACATTGTCCCTTCGCCAATCCTCCTGATTCGCAAACCGCTGCTGGCCGTAGCGTCGGTACGTCCCATCGTCGGGAAAAGATTCGTTTCCGACGGGATAGGGATAGAAATAATCATCCAGGTGGACGGCATCAATTCCATACCGGTTGACCACCTCAACGATACTGTCAATGACATGATCCCTCACCTCGGGAATGCCGGGATCGTAATACAGCTGTCCTCCATAAGCGACCACCCAGTCCGGATGACGACGCGCCGGATGATCGGGAACCAGGGATTCGAGGCGGGTGTCCGTACTGACCCGAAAGGGGTTGAACCAGGCATGGAACTCCAGATTGCGACGGTGAGTCTCCTTCAGCAAAAAGGCGAGTGGATCATACCCAGGATCTTTTCCTTGGGTGCCGGTCAAATACTTGGACCAGGGATTACAGCTGCTGGGATAAAAGGCATCCGCCATGGGTCGGACCTGCAGGATAACCGCATTCAGGTTCATCGATTTCATTTGATCGAGAAGACGCTTCCATTCTTCCTGTTGCTGTGTGACTGAAAGACCGGGGGAAGAGGGCCAGTCCCGGTTTCCGACGGTGGCCACCCATGCCGCACGGAGTTGACGCTTGTTCACTGGGGCCAGTGTCAACTTCCACACCCCCTCCTTACTCATAAAGGATAAATGCATCGGTGATCCCCAGGGCCTTCACTTCGTCCAAACGGGCTTCCGCATTGGCGCGCTGGGAAAAAGCCCCGGCTTGCACCCGGTAATAGGTTTGGCCGTTCACTGTCGTACTTACAATTGTCGCCTCAATCCCGTTTTTCTCCAGGAAACTCTTTCGACTTTGGGCGTTCTCTAGGCTTTGGAAGGAACCGGTGATCACTTTGTACAAGCCCGTCGCTTTTTTGGGAAGGGAGAGCGCTTGGGCAATTCCGAGGCCGATGGCGTTGGCCAAATCCTGAATGAACGTGGCGTTTCGCAGCAGATTCAAATCCTGGGTCGTGTCTATAAACAGGTTTTCCACCAAGATGGCCGGCATGTTGCTTTCACGCAGCACATGGAAATTGGCCCGCTTCTTACCCCGGTCCCTGACACCGTACTTTGGACCGATCACCCCCATAACGGTGGAATGGATCGTGTTCTGGGCATGGATGGTGAATTGGGAGACAGTTCCGTTGTAAATATAACTCTCCCAGCCCGTTCCCCCGCCAGCATTGATATGAATGGACGCGAAATAGTCAGCGTTGTTGGCGTTGGCATAGTTCGTGCGTTGGGTCAGGCTGACAGTGGTGTCCGTCGTCCGGGTCATCAGAATGTTGACATCGTAGTTGTTCACCAAGTAATTCCTGACTTTCAAAGCAATATCCAGTGTAAAATCCTTCTCCCGGTAACTTCCGTTTACTGCTCCGGAGTCACTTCCTCCATGCCCTGGATCGATCACTACTTTTTTTGCCATTTTGCATCACCTCTTCTATCAATCTATGAAGATAGAGATGATGGTGTTTGGGACTTTGTTGCCCATTTCAGATGACCGACCCATGCCCTTTAAGCGACACAGAGGCCGTGGGAAAGTTCCCACGGCCTCTGTGTCGATCATCTGCCCTTAAAGGACGGTTCCCGCTTGGTAAAGAAAGCTGTCACGCCCTCGATGGCATCCTCTGTCCGGATCACGGATAACATATTCTCCCGTTCGATGGATAGTCCTCGGGACAAATCTTTTTCGCATCCTCTGACCACGGAGTCCAGGATCCCCTTCATCGCGATCGGCGGACCGGCAGCCAATTCTTTTGCCCATTGGAAGGCCTCTTCACGAACTTGATCTTGCGGTACAATCCGGTTGACCAATCCGTACTCCAAGGCGGTCTGAGCGGAAATCCGGTGTCCGCTCAGCATGAGTTCCAGAGCCCGCCGGCGGCCGATCAGCCGGGGAAGCCGCTGGGTCCCTCCATATCCGGGGATGATGCCCAGTCTCACTTCCGGCAACCCCAGCTCCGCCGTTTCGGCGGCAATCGTCAGATGGCAAGCCATCTGCAGTTCATTTCCTCCTCCGAGAGCTTTCCCGTTGAGACAGGCAATAACCGGTTTGGGAAAAGCTTCGATTCGGTTGAACAGAACATGTATCCGTTTCAAAAATTTTTCCGCGGATTCCCGATCACCGCCCATTTCCCCGAACTCGGAGACATCGGCACCGGCGGAAAACATCCGGTCGCCAGACCCGGTAATGAGGAGGCAACCGACTGATTCATCCGGCTCCACCTGATCTAGGATTTCTTCCAGTTCAACCAGTGTATCCCGGCTTAACGTATTCATTGGGGGGCGGTCGATCGTAACCACTGCCACCCGGTCCCGAATCTCCCACTTGCAGTTCGCATCTCCCATTATGATTCCTCCCGTTCCACGATCACCGCCAGGGCCATGCCAAATCCAATACACAGAGTGGCCAAACCATAACGGCCCTCCCGCCGTTCCAATTCGTTGATCAAAGAAGCAATCAACCGGGCACCGCTGGCGCCGAGGGGATGGCCCAGGGCGATGGCTCCGCCGTTGGGATTCACCTTCTCCGGATCGGCACCGATCTCCCGCTGCCAAGCCAACACCACCGAGGCGAAGGCCTCATTCACTTCAAACAGATCGATTTCATCCAGGGACAGCTCGGCCCGTCGCAACACCTTTTGGGTGGCCGGGATGATCCCCGTCAACATGATCTCCGGATCCACCCCCGCCAGCGCTGTCGCCACCACTCTGGCCCGGGGAACCAATCCGAGAGAAATCGCTTTCTTCCGGGAAGTGAGAAGAACAGCAGCTGCCCCGTCGCTGATTTGACTGGAGTTGCCCGCTGTCACTTTGCCGTCAGGACGAAATGACGGCTTCAACCCCGCCAGCGCCTCCAGACTGGTATCCGGTCTCGGGGTTTCGTCCGCCTCCAGGCGGATGTTTTCTTCGTCGAGGTTCTTCCCGTCGATGGGAATGATCTCCCGGTCAAAGCATCCTTCCCTTTGGGCCTGAACTGCCCGCTCATGACTTTGCAGAGAGAAGCGGTCCAATTCCTCTCTGGAAAGGTCCCACTTGTCTGCGATCAATTCTGCGGAGAAACCCTGGGGGATGATGGTATGTTGATTCAACAAAAGGTCGCTGAATTGGCCACCATCACTTCCCATCGGAACCCGATTCATACTTTCCACACCGGCGGCGATGACACAGTCGGACATCCCCGCCATGATTGCATGAGCTCCTTGAGCCAGCGTTTCCAGGCTGGATGCACACATCCGGTTGACACTCACACCGCACACTTCCACGGGAAAACCTGCGATCAGTCCGGCCATGCGGCCGATATTTAAACCTTGTTCTCCCACTTGGGTGACACAACCCATTTTGATATCTTCCACTTCGGAAGGATTCAGGTTCTGGCGGTGAACCAGATTCTTGAGGAGAAAAGCCGCCATTTCATCCGGCCGGATACCGGCAAGGGATCCTTTCTTCCGTCCGAAGGGGGTCCGGATCGCATCGATAATTACCGCATCCCGATCTTGCACATTTTTCACCCTTTCCACCGTCGATTCATGGGCTGGGATGGATCAAAAGGTGAACAAGTCGATTCCACCCGTCACCGGCAAACCGATCCCTGTGATATAGGACGCCTGATCCGATGCGAGAAAAGCGATCGCATGGGCGATATCCTCGGGTTCTCCGGGCCGTTTAAAAGCCGTTCGGGCAATCATCCGTTCACGCATGTCCGGGTTGCTCATCTGAAATGCTTCCGTATTGATAATTCCGGGAACAATAGCGTTGACAGTGATATTGTACCTGGCCCCTTCCAAAGCCAATGATTTGGTTAATCCCAACACACCAGCCTTGGTCGCGGAATAACTCGCCTGGCCGAATCCTCCGATCAGTCCGACGACAGAGGCCATGTTGATGATCCGGCCCCATTTCTGCTCCTTCATATAGGGCCAAACCGCCTTGGAACAATTGTAGGCACCGGTCAGATTGACCCGGAGATCACGCTCCCAAAAATCATCGTTCTGATCTTCCAACCGGGCCGTGTGATCCAGGGTGGCCGCATTATTGACCAGAATGTCAATCCGGCCAAATCGATCCTTGACCTGCTCCATCACCGATTGAACTTCCTCCCGATCCGTCACATCCATCCGGAAGACGGCGGACTCTCGTCCCATCTCCCGGATCTTCGCAGCGGTAGATTGGGTGTACACCACTTGGGACTGTGCCATCATCTGGGCCATGGGCCCCCATTTTTCAGAGGTCTGCTCCAGGTTTTCATCCTCTTCGATCAGAATATCGGTGACTACCACATCGGCACCGGCAGCAGCCAGCGTCAGGGCATCGGTCCTGCCCAATCCCCGGGACGCCCCGGTCACCAGTGCCACTTTTCCTTCCAGCGGCAGACTCATGTTTTCCCCTCCCCGTTGGTTGTACAGCCGGCGGCAATTTCACCCGGCATCCCGCATTTCAGGTCCATCGATCGACCGCCACATTTAGAGTCTTATTTCCCCATGGACTTTTCAGCGCCTGTTTTAAAAGGGGGACCCGGCGAGACACCGGGTCATCCCATTCAGATATGTTCTTGGACGTCGTATTGACGCAAGATGTTATCCATCTTCATGGCCAAACCGATATTTCCTTTCACCTTCAGCCTTCCGGACATAAAGGCGGCAGTCCCGTTCAATTTCCCCAGCAGCAACTCCTTGAAATCAGGAAGTGCCATCTGCAGTGTGCAATCCGCTTCAGAAGAGGTTCCTTTCTCCACCTTTGCCTTGTTGTTGGAGAGATGAAGCTGATAGGTGCCCCCCTCCTCTCCGGAAATGTCAAATTGATAAACAGCGTTCAGTCCTTCGATCGGTTTCGGGTTTTCATTCAAAGCGGTTTCGATTTTTCCCCAGGCTTCCTCCAGAGTGTAATCATCAATGCTTTTATCCATTTGACATTCTCCTCTCTTTTATATGGAAATGTAATTCATCAAAAATCGAGCAGAACGGACGACTTTTTCTCTGCACCACCTCCTTGAAAACATTCTGTTTCCAGAGCACTCCGGGTCGGTCGGGATTGATTCATTCTGTTCAACCACTTCAGACCCGCACTCCGTAGGGTTCATAAAGATGGCGTGCCGTGATCAGATGCTGAACCTGATTGGTCCCCTCAAAAATGTCAAAGATCTTGGCATCCCGATAAAGCTTCTCCACGATTTGTCCGTCCAGACCGGCGGGTCCCAGCAGCTCCAGACATCCCGCACATACTTCCAGCGCAATCTTTCCGGAGTAGGCTTTGCACATGGCGGCTTCTTGGGCGTTGGGTTGGCCGATATCGGCTTTCCATGCCGCTTCCCAGGTAAGCAGACGCGCCGCCTCGATCTCCAGTTCCGCACAGGCCAACTTCTCAGAAGCCAAGTGATAGAATCGTCCATGTTTCGGATACTCTTTTTGTACCAAGTCCCTTGTATATTCAAAAGCGGCACGGGCGATTCCGATCGCCATCGCGGCCACGATGGGCCGGGTATTGTCAAAAGTTTTCATCGCCACCCGAAAGCCTGACGGACTGGAACCCCGGTTTTCGTAGTAGGATTCACCGCCGAGGAGGTTATCCTCCGGTACGAAACAGTCCTCCAACAACAACTCCGCCGTCTCTGAAGCACGGATCCCCATTTTTTTGGCCAGGCGGGTGCAACTGAAACCCGGTGTACCCTTTTCAACGACGAAGGCACGATGTCCGGCACGACCCAAACTCCGATCGATCGTAGCAAACACAACCACCCAGGAAGCGCGGGCCCCATTGGTGATAAAGATTTTTTGCCCATTGAGGATATACCCGCCGGCTGTTTTTTGGGCAGTGGTCCGGATCCCCGAGACATCAGATCCCGCCTCCGGTTCGGTCAATGCATACGCTCCCCAACGGGGCGGCTCATCCTTTGAAAAGATGGATAAGAAACGTTGCTTCTGTTCCGGTGTGCCGCTGGATTGCACCGGCGGCCCTCCCAGTCCCGGCCCCGGAAGAGTCAATGCGATGGCCGGATCCCCCCAGCCGAGTTCCTCTGTCGCGATCACGGCCAACCGGTTGGCTTGACGCTCCCGTTTTACCTTTTTACCGCTCTCCTTCTCCCTGCCGTTTTTATCATCACCGAATGAGGATGTATTCAACTGTATTCCCAGCTGATTGATCTTATTTAACCAATCATCGGGAACCTTCCCCAATCTGTCGGCTTCCATGGAGAGCGGACGCATTTCATTTTCGGCGAACCAGTGCACTACATCCTTCACTTGCTGTTGATGCGGAGATAATTTGTAAGAGATCATCAGGCGTCCCTCCTTTAAGTCCCGGTTGGTACGCGGTCACCCAGCAATTGTTCACCGCGTCGGGCCAACAGTTCACCCTCCCGCCCATACAGGCTGACTTGGGCTTGGGCATCACGCATCCATTTTTCAACGGGAAATTCCTGAACGTATCCATGTCCACCAAGCAATTGTACGGCGGAATCGGTTACAAAGCGAAGGGATCTGTGCACCCGGGACAGCATCCCACCCGCTGCTTCCTTCCCGGTGGAATCTCCATCATTGATTCTCTCCGCCGTCTGCCACAGAAGGTTCCGAGAAGTCCGCGTCTCGATCGCCATATCTGCCAAGGTGAAAGAGACTCCCTGAAATTTGGCGATCTCCTGGCCAAAAGCTTTCCGTTGTGACGTATATTCAGCGGTATAGGAAACGGCGGCTTCCATCAGACCCACCTCTTTGGCCGCCTCCAGCACGTAAATCCGTGCTTGAGCCTGTGACAAGAGTTCCCGTGCTTCACTTCCTCTGGCAATCACTTGATCCGATGTGATCACTTCCTCTTCAAACTGCACACGTGCACAACCTGCGGCCAGCAGTCCCAAGCGATAGTCGCCTTCCACCGCATGCCATCTACTGTCCTCCCGGCGATCCAACCACAAGAGGAGGGTCTCTCCCTCGGGATCATTCACTGCCACGAGCAGGCTGTCAGCAAATGCAGCCAATCGAAAGGGCAGGGAGATTCCTCTTAAAACATATCCCGATCCATTTGAAACCGCCTGGACTCCTGACAATCCTGGATTCTCTCCATCCGCAGCCTGGAGGAAAGCAACAGTCGGCCAATCCCCGTCTGCGCCGGCCGCTTTATAGGATTGCAAGGCCGGATGCTCCGGAATCAAACGGATCAGAGATGCCCCGTCCCCGGCGCCGGGCAAGCCTTGCACGACTCCAAGGTCCCCGTGGCTGAGGGCTCCCCAGATCTGAGTTTGGGAGATCAAAGGCATCTCCAAACCGCCCCAACTATGAGGGAGTTCAAGAGTGGTAAAGCCCAGATCCATCATGGTCTTCACCAGATCGGGGTGGACTCGTCGCTCTTGTTCACACTCCGTGGCCATGGGTCGGATCCGTTCCCGGGCCACTCCCCCGGCAAGATCCACAAAGGCCGATTCCTCCTCTGTAGGCTGAAATGAAATCAAATCAACCGCCTCCCCCAACCGAAATGGATTAAATCTGTAAGTTCAGATATTTCCGGAGTTATTTTGCACCTAAAGTACATGGGTGGAATAACCCTCGATGATACGAGTACGTACTCGTATCATAACCTGTTCCCATCCTAAAATCAAGAGATCATTCAAACAATTATCTATCTTTTCAACCAGACTCGAAAGGCACGGATTTTTTGGATAGAAGTTCTCTTAATTCACGGATCTCATTTTCCAACTGCTTGATTCTCTCCTCCAACCCGGCAATGTTGGCAGCTTCCTGCTTCCGGTTCAGTTTCCACCTCTGGTATCGCTCATAAAGCAAAAGCAAGCTTGGATCACCGATCAGGGTATCCATCACGGCGTCTTCAAATGTTTCCTTGTAGCCGTCCATCCCATGGTCCTCACCGTACAATAAATGTTTCTCCAACAGTTCGGATATCTGGCTGTTATGCGGTCCTCCACTCTGACGATAAAACGCCTGAATCCTCTCTTCCATACTCATTTTTTTCTCACCCATACCTGTCTCCCCTTATCATATTCGATTCACCGGTTACGCACGTTTGGAACGAATCACCCTCCAAAACACGTAAACAGCTAAGGCAGCGGAGGACCAAATCAGCCCTTCTCCCAGCCATCGAAGGGAAGGAGTCACCTTCATCGCCTCTGTGCCGAATGAAAGGAGCAAAGAAGCCCCGACAAAGATCCCACCAGCCAAGATTCCCAGGGTCAGCCGATTGACTGAACGATTCACCCATCGCCTGATATCATTGGGGACTCGATGTTCCACCGGTAGCTTCAGATCGTTCCAGGCCAGTTTCTCCAATATCTTGTTCAGCCTGCGGGGAAAGGTCCCCACCAATTTACTCAGTTCAGTGATCAAGCTGGCATTTGCCCGATAGTTCAAACGACGGGATAACCAGCGGCGAAGAATCTGGACATCCGCGGACTCCACCGCCGTATGATAACTGATTTCCGGACACAACCACCGCGCCGTGCCCTCAGCCGCCGTAAATCCCTTTGCCCACAGTGCCAGACCGTTGGGAATGCGGCAATGGTTTCTCATCCCGATGGTGATCAGTTGAATCAACAGGTTTCCCCAGTTATAGCGGCTCCCTTGCTCACTGTTCACATAGTGGATAAACATGGAGCGAAGCTCATCTTTCAGACGCACCGGATCCGTATAGGGAGTCGGTTGAACCAAGTCCAGCGCCGCTTCTGCCGCATCCTCAGCCTGATTTACCCGGATATGCATCAAGGCGCGAAAAATCGCTTCAGTATGAAGGGAGTCCATTCTACCCACCATACCCCAATCGATTCCGATGATCTTCTTCGTCCTTCGGTCCACCATCAGGTTGGATCCGTGGGGATCCGCATGATAAAACCCGTTTGAAAAGGTTTTCACATAGTAGTGGGCCAGATCCATCATTCTCATGAATCGTTCTTCAAAAGTAAAGAAATCGACGGGAAACTCTTTGAGATTCCAACCATCGATAAATTCCATCACCAAAACATGATGGGTAGTCATATAGACCTTTGGTACACCCAGAGTTTCAAATTCCGCCCCGATCCGCTTGTGTTCCTCAATATTTCTGGATTCAACGCGCATGTCCAGTTCATTGATCGAACTGCTGTAATACTCCTCGATCAGTCCGGGTAATTCCACAGAGGCTGCCATCGCCGGGGGAAGCCGTTTTTGCAGATATTTGGCAAAGGTTCGGATGATGGAGATATCTGTTTGGAACAACTTGTCCACCGTGGGTCGTACCACTTTTACGGCACATTCCCGTCCATCTCTCAATTTCGCATGATACACTTGGGCTAATGAGGCGGAACCGATCGGTTCAGGGTGGATCCACTCAAAGGTTTGCAAACCTTCGGGCAACTCATCCTCCAACACCAGGGCCATATGTGAAAAAGGTTGAGCAGGAACATCATCCAACAATTCCGCAAGCTCCGCCGTGATGGAATCCGAAAGGATCTCCTGCCGGGTCACTAATACCTGGCCCAACTTAATAAAGGTGGGTCCCAACTCCTCAAAGGCCAAGCGCATCCTCCGCCCGATTTTTCGCAGTTGATCCTGGTCTCCTTCACTCCCTCCCCCACGGAACAGCCGGAAACTCTTCCGGTCGAGGAGGTGTAGCAAGCCGTGTTTGGCAAACACCCTGATCATGGTGCGAAATCTTTTGTTCCGGTTGATTCCGTCGCGTATTTTTTGAACTTCGCGCCGCAACTGTTCCTTCCTTCCCCGGAGAATATCCTCTTTGCCGACATGGATTTTTTCCGCAGGCTTGGCACCCATACAGCGCCTCCTTTCTGTCCTCGCTTCAGCCAACCTGAATCCGGATGATCAGCCCTGTTGATGGGGTCATGCTTCTATCCCATTCTCCACTTTTTGGTGGGATGGTTGAACAGAAGGATCAAGAGCAGGGACCTCCCCTTGAGGGGAGGCCAATCCTGATCCCGATTGGCACCACTAAAAGTGTTGTGATTTAGTGTGTTACAGGACATTTCGGATTTGGTTTCACTTGACCTTTTCGTTGTCTAAAATCACTCCATGTGAAACCCGCCCCTCCCTGTACTGCTTTTTCACAGCGCTTCCAAACCTTAAAACATCGGTTACAATGCCTCCCCCATCTCTTCCTCACTGGCTTGCCGGATCATATCGACAGATTGATCTCGGGCCCGCTCGAGGACATTCATTCGCGATCCAAACTGTTTCACAGCTACCTGTACCA
The DNA here is from genome assembly GCF_014637345.1 of Kroppenstedtia guangzhouensis. GTDB lineage: Bacteria > Bacillota > Bacilli > Thermoactinomycetales > DSM-45169 > Kroppenstedtia > Kroppenstedtia guangzhouensis. The sequence continues at coordinate 267,068 of NZ_BMEX01000001.1, read as the reverse complement.
TCTCATTTTTATCCAATCCGAAGGGAAGTTCCTCCACCTCGGAGATCAAATCGTTAACCAAGCCGATCGCCGGTTCCAACAGCAATTCCATCCGTTTATTCACAACATCCCAAATATGATCGTGCTCCGCAATCAAACGGGACAATAGATAAACTCCATAACAGATATGGCGGGATTCATCCCTTTTCAAATATTCAAAGGCCTGGACGGTTCCTGGCATGATCCCCAATCGTTTATAGGACTTAAATGTGGAATAATATCCCGTTTCCGCCAGCATTCCTTCAACGATCATATTGTACGTGACCGACGCCTCCGCCTGAGCCTCGGGAGATGGATCACGGGTCAAACGCTCCATCGCTTCCGGCAGGTATTCATAAAAGATTTTCTTGTAGTTGTCGCCGTGATAAATGGACAGATCACCAGTGATCCCCAGTTCGTCAACCATTCTGCGGAACACTTCCACATGCTTTGCTTCTTCCCAAAGAAAAGTGGTCAGATACATCTCTTCTTCGAGGCGCCCCTCATTGGCAATCACTTGGATCAGAGGGAGCAAATCCTTTGTGACTGCTTCCTCCCCCCCCAGAAAGACAGCATTCATCCTCAGTGACATCCCTTTTTCAACCTCGTTGAAAGCGGCCCAATCCTTCTTATCTTGGGAGAAATCGATGTCTTTGGGATCCCAGGTACCCAGTTTCTTGGCCTTGTGGTAGAGACGCATGGGCAGAATGGAATGGTCCAAGCCCGTACTGGTGGTTTGCATCACACGCATTATGATTCCCTCCATTTTTTTATTCAAATCGGAACCGCTTTCACTTCAGACCTTCCGGTATTTCCGTATCGATTTGCATCGCGGTCTTCATGAGCTGTTGAGATGCGATCACATAGGCTGTTAACTCCGCCATATTCCCTTTGACCAAGCGCAGTTTCCCCCGCATCAGTGTCGATAGAGGTTCCAGCCGACCGTCAAAAAGTTGTTTCCAGGTTCGGGTGTCACCACTGATCACAGTGGGCGCCGACTCCAGATCGGCCTTTGAGGAGACTCTCGCCTCAAGGCATTTTCCATGTCGCAAATCCAGATAAACCCAACGGTCCTCTTCCAACCCGACAGATGGATCTTTCTCCACCATAAATACAATCGGTCCTTCCCAAGTCCTGGCGGCTTGCCGGTACTGCATGTTTTGATTCAACTTCTCTTTATATTGTTGGGCCCACGCTTCCGTGAAAGGTTCAAACGGCATACAAATCGCTCCTTCCTTTTGTTGATACTGATACGTATCAGTATTATCGGACAAATATTCAATCTAGTCAAATTTATCCCTATAATCCCTTTATTCCGCTAACTGTCATCAGATCCCGATTTACCAGAAAACACTAGACGTGAAAGGGACTGTCCAAGCCCGGACACATTTAGTATAAGAATGAACCCAATGGTCCTTCACTACCATTAATGAAGAAAATCAAAACCCGGGCAGGGGGTCAACCTGCCCGGGTTTTGAAGTTTTATCATTGGTCAACGACAGCGATCCAATTGTCAATGCCCATCTTTTTAAGATCCGCCGATGCTTTGTCCGCTTCACTTTTATTGGAGAAGCTTCCCGCGACAACGCGGTATTTCCCTTTTTCATACTCCCAAAGCCAAATGTCAATTCCCTTTTTCTTCAGGGTGTTTTGATGATTTTCCGCAGAGGTCCTATCTTTCCAGGAGCCTACGATGATGCGGTAAAGTGTACCTGTCGGTGAAGGGGTCGATTTTTTCTTCAGCTTGAAAGTCTTGGCAATCCCCTCCGCATGAGCACGACCCAGCTTTTTAAGAAAAGACGTGTCCTTCAATTTGGCGGCATCACTTGAAGTATCAATAAATCCGTTTTCCGTCAGCAGTGCCGGCATTTTGGATTCTCTGAGAACATGAAAGCTTACCCACTTTTGACCCCGATTTTTCCAACCCGATGCGGACAGCACGGCGGCATGTATATTTTTTTGGGCGGTCATGGTGGTGGAGGATCCATTCTCGACATACCGATAGGACTCAAATCCCGTGCCGCCCCCGGCATTGATGTGAACAGAAAGATAAAAGGTGGCGTTCCACGCATTGGCCGCATTCGTCCGTTGGGTGAGAGAAACTGTCGTATCCTTCTCGCGGCTCATTTTAACCGTGACACCCTCGTATTCTTCCAAAAGAATCCGGCGGGTTTCCAGCGCGATCGTCAACGTGATGTCCTTTTCCTTCAGACCGTTTCCCCCTGCACCTGCATCACTGCCGCCATGTCCGGGATCCAGAAAAATCTTGGTTGCCAAAAGATCACTCTCCTTTGTATAAATCTATTGACCTTTCAAATCTCATGAAACAGCATATGCACTAAAAATCCTCGGAACGGTGGTAAACGACATGCGAGTCAGGAAGCATCCGATAAAACGAAAAAACCTCACCTTTTATCAAAAGAGTGAGGTTGTTACCGATCCTTAGGGTTTCATTTTTTGGGGGAAATCAGGTGTGTGGATCAACCATTTTTCAGATAAATACCGGGTGACAAAGAAAGAAGGAGTGAAAAAAGCACTTTCCGGATCCCACTTACCCGTTCATCAACGATTTACGCATTCAAGGGCCACATCTGTTTCAGATCCGCCATCTCCCAGAACATGTATTCAAACCGGCTTGTATTGAGAAAGATCTCTTCCAGGTGGGCCAGTTCCGCTTCATTTTTCCCCACAGCCTCCTGATTCATCAGATCAATGGCCCAGCGAGCCAGTTGACCGAAATCCTCCGATGAATACATCTTCACCCAAATTCCGTAGAACGGGTGCTCCGTCGACCCCGGAATTCGACTTAACTCCTTTCCAATCTCCCAATAACTCCATAAACAAGGGAGGAGTGCCGCCAACAAATGTGCGATCGATCCACTGTGGGCGACAGCCAACATGTAATGGGAATATGCCAATGTCGTCGGAGCTGGCTGCGCCGCCTCCAGTTCTTCCTTTGAAATTCCCAATTTTCCGGCATACTGACAGTGCAATTCCGATTGGGAGCATTTTTCGCTCTCATCAGCTTCAACGGGGTCATGCCCTTGGCAACCGGGATCTTAAGAAAATCCCAAGCTTCATTCTCCATAATAATATCTGTCAAATGTAACATTATGAACACCGAGGAGGTTGTATAACATGGGATTTTACGACCGATCAGATCACACCCGCAAACGTGCTTCCCATTTACTTACCGGATTGATTTCAGGCTTGGTCAGCGGAGTTTTGGTATTGACACTCTCACTCTCCCTCCTGTTCACCCAGACCACTCTCTTTTCCCCGGCTCCCTCCGTTGGATCCGACTCCTCCACCGATGAGGGAGCTGTGCCCGTACAGAAGGTGAGTGTCGATGTAAACAGTAACATCACCGAAGGAGTGAAAAAAGTTCAGCCCGCCGTGGTCGGGATTGTGAACCGCAAGAAAAGTGATGATCCCTTTGGTTTGCAAACAGAAGAACAGGGAACCGGATCCGGGATCATCTTTGAAAAAAAAGAGGAAAGAGCCCGGGTGGTCACCAATCACCACGTGGTTGCCGGTTCTGATGAAGTTGTCGTTGTTGTGAATGACGGGAAGTCCGAAAAAAAGGTGAGGGGCAAAGTATTGGGCAGTGATGAGAGCGCCGACCTGGCCGTCCTGGAAATACCGGATGAGAAAGTCACATCCGTCGCCCCGTTTGGAAACTCTGACACCATCAAAGCGGGAGAACCCGCTATTGCCATCGGAAACCCCCTCGGAATGGAGTTCTCCCAGTCAGTCACCGCCGGAGTGATCAGTTCACCCCACCGCAAGATCACCGTCTCCGGGAACCTGTCCATGGAGGTGATCCAAACCGATGCCGCAATCAATCCCGGGAACAGTGGTGGAGCGTTGATCAATACAGTCGGTCAGGTGATCGGGATCAACAGTATGAAAATCTCAAAAGAGGGAGTGGAAGGTCTGGGATTTGCCATTCCGGTGAACGAAGCCAAGCCGATTATCGATCAGCTGATCCGGTATGGCAAAGTAAAACGACCTTTCATGGGAATCGCTCTGAAAGACTTGGACACGATCACTGCAATAGACAAACAAGCGACATTGCACCTTCCCGCTTCCGTCACAGATGGGGTTGTTATTCTGGATATCGCCGCCGGCAGTGCCGCCTCCAAGGCCGGACTCAGCCGACTGGATGTGATTGTCTCCCTGGATGAGCAAAAGGTAACGAACGGATCCGATCTTCAATCTTATCTGCAGAAAGAAAAAAAGATCGGTGACCGAATGAAGGTAACTTATTACCGAAACGGGAAAAAACAAACCACGACGATCATCCTGCAGGAAGGATGAACCGAGGTCCCCGCTCTTGTCAGCGGGGGCCTCGGACCATATCCGATAACTCCAAAGTCGGATGGGACTCCAGGAAAAACACTCAACGCCCTGTTTCGGCTGTCAACTTCACTGTGAATGACGGTCAAGGGTGTGCGCAATTCATGAGAAGCGGCACAAATTTGCTGGGCTTCCCGGGATCGCCGAATGGACACGAGGCTCGTTTACCGGGAAAATAACCGGCCAGCAGTGCAACCACCCCTGGACAGTGTACAACCGATGATGATATTGTTTTCGCATATCCAGAAGAGTCATCATTTCCGCAACCCGTCCCAGTGAGCAGCCATCCCCGAAATATCCCAATGGTCTTATGTATCCAATGATTTTGCCGTAGCCGATATGGACGTCTCTTTGCAAAGAATTGGAGCATCCCGCACGGGGATGCTCCGGAGGTTTTAAGTGTGGACTTACTTTATCTGGCTTTCTTGTAAAGCTCTTTTCCCTTCCACAGACAGGTGGAACGACGGGTCCCGTGACAGCGTTGGAGGGATCTCCCTTTTTTGGCAACGGCAACAGAACGCTTTCCCGGGGGACGATGGGCCAGTTCATGATGTAAACCGGTGTGCCGAATGATTTTTCTCAACCTGTGGATCCCTGACATGATGATCCCCTTTCCTCGTATTCTATTCTCTGTTTATTATTCAATGTAAAAAAAGGTGTAATGAATCAGTCCCGACGAACAAGCCCTCTCCTGAAAACCGGCACCTGCTGAAGGTACAAACCCGCTCCCCCTTCAATCCGTCACTCCGGTCGCGGACTGGACTGAGAACCTGTATCTGTGATATTCTGAAGGTAACAGCGGTGGGGACATCACTGCCGGTTTGGCCTGCACCCTTGTCGCAAACGGCCACTACCGTACGCGAGAAGTAACCCGCGAACCTTTGCAGGGAGGCGGGTTACTTCTTTTTAAATAAAATATAACTCCCCGAGTCAAAGCAGTTGATTAACGTATTTCAAGTGTGGAGATCCCATTATACCGCGTGACCGTTTCATCCATTAGGTCTCGCTTTGGGTCGCTTCGCTCAGATCTCGGTACGACAATTAACGACTCCCTTTTCAACGTCCATTTCCAGGTTGACCAACAGCCTTGTCCTCAGATGACTTTTTGGCAAAGGAGGGTGTACGATGCATCAGACCCAAACGATGAGAGAAAAAATCGCTCTGTTTTTTAAGATCTTATGGCCCGTTTTGATTACACAAATCGGTTTATATTCCATGAGCCTGTTTAACACGATGATGTCCGGCCAAGCCGGAACGGATGATCTTGCCGGCGTGGCGATTGGAGCCAGTCTCTGGATGCCCATATTTACCGGCATCAACGGAATTCTGATGGCAGTCACACCGATTGTTTCCCAATGGGTCGGCGGCGGCCAACATCACAAAATTTCAGGAGCAGTGACACAAGCCCTGTATCTATCTGTCCTGCTCACTGTGACTGTTGTTCTTTCCGGGATCCTGTTTCTTGAACCACTGCTTTCATTGATGAATCTGGATCCCGCGGTACAGCACATTGCAAAGCATTATCTGATCGGACTGTCAGTCGGCATCCTCCCATTGTTCGCAGCAAATGTGCTTCGCTATTTTTTTGATGCCCAAGGACATACCCGGATCATGATGACGATTATGTTAGTGGCGGTTCCCTTTAACATTGCGCTGAACTATATGCTGGTTTTCGGAAAGTTAGGTTTTCCGCAATTGGGGGGGATTGGTTCCGGATACGCAAGCGGGATCACTTACTGGTTCATCTTCATCATCAGCGTAGTGATCACCTTTAAGGTCGAAGTGATGCGTAAGTATGCCCTGTTTGTCCATTGGTTTGCTCCCTCTGTGAAAGCCTGGAAGGAACAGCTGGCCATCGGTGTCCCCATGGGGCTTTCCGTATTTTTTGAGGCAAGTATTTTTGCTGTGGTCACTCTGATGGTGGGTGTGATGTTCAATACAGTGACAGTTGCCGCGCACCAGGCCGCCATCAATTTTACATCGCTCCTTTTCATGATCCCCTTAAGCATTTCGATGGCTTTAACGATTGTGGTCGGTTTTGAGGTGGGTGCAAAGAGGTTATCGGATGCAAAACAATACAGTCGCTTTGGCGTGTTCTCCGCAGTGGGCCTAATCGCTGTCGCCTCTGTTTTCCTTTATTTCTTCCGCGGGTGGATCGCCGGCTTTTATACTAACAATCCGGAAGTGATCACATGGGTGAAACAGTTTTTAGTATTCGCCATTTTCTATCAGCTTTCGGATGCCGCCCAGGCATCCCTTCAGGGGGTGCTTCGCGGCTATAAGGATGTCACGGTTCCATTTATCACGGCACTCATCTCCTATTGGGGAATTGGAATTCCCGTCGGTTACGGGCTGGCTTCCTTTACAACCTTGGGCCCATTCGGTTTCTGGCTGGGTATCACCATCGGCCTGACCTGCGCTTCCCTCGGCTTCTTGGTACGCTTGCTGATCGTTCAAAAGAAGGCAGCAAGCAGCGTCCCCCGGCAAAAAGGGGCATCTATCGCTTAAGATGTCCCCAGGGACGGACCGGGTGTGACCGTCTTCCTCAGAAACTTGGAACTGCTAGACACGCCCTTGTTGTACCATCTCCGTTCTTTTTTTGTTTTTAATCCGAAACTGGCTTACCCGCTTTTTTGCACGGATCAATCTGAGCGTTTAACCCGGTTACAACAGTGGACGGGCGGTTATAAGATGTCGACTGTACCCTCCCAAAAAACACCCTCAAGGAGGAATAGTTTCTCATCCTCCGACATGACAATTATTCACCCCGGCAAACCGGGTTTTTTTGTGAGTATAGTAGCCAAAACAGAAAACAGAAAGGAAAAAATCAGTCTGAGGTGGAATCACTATGACAGCGGGAATCAAAACATTTTCAAGTGGCGATCATCTGCAAGGGTTTCTCAGGAATCGGGAACCACCTTGCCTGAATTTTATCCGGATCCAACACCGGGATTGGCCATACTTCACACATTTTATGAATGAATCCCAGACACCTACATTCTGAATGCGCTAAACTGGATGAAAAAAAGAGAACATAGATCGCCCCGAGATCCGGCGTGAGCTCTTCGAGACATATAATAAAAGGATCCAGTCCCGTATGAACCGCACCTTCTGGAATACAGGGGGATATGCGAGCTGGCAGCACGACTCTCCGGCCCGACTTCAGGTGAAAATTCCAAATGCGGACACGGTGATCCGATCCTGGGAACTATGACTCGGCATCACGTCAAATCTCTAGTGTTGGAGGTGTAAGGCGATGACATCTTTCCAGGAGATACTCCTTTCCGACGGCATGATGGAATCGATGTTTCCCCCGGATGATCACAACGTGAGTGTGAAAGCACCGGCAGAAGATACTCCTTTTCAGGAGCATCTGTCCATAACCGCCGATGATGGTGCTGTCTTGACAGCCGAGTTAACCGGTGAAGGACCACTCGTCGTACTTTCCCATTGCTGGACGGGCAGCCATGCCATATGGGCCCCGGTTGCAAAACGTCTCGTCGAAAGGGGACACCGCGTCTTGTCATATGACCAGCGGGGACACGGCGCCTCGACAATCGGTTCCGAAGGTTTGACCATTCAACGGATCGGTGCGGATCTGGCATTCCTTCTTCAGTCAATCGAAGCCAAAGATGCGACTGTGGCAGGTCATTCCTTGGGAGGGATGGCCATCCAGGCAATGGCTCTTCATCATCCGGATTGTATTCACAAGCATGTACGCGAGGTGTTTCTCGTAGCGACTGCCGCATACGGGATCGGAATAAACCGGCTCCGCGAACTGATAACATCTGTGATCGGAAGCGCCCCGCTGGAATGGGTGATGCGACGCCGACTCGGTCATCTCCTTGTCCGCGGTGCTCTGGGCCGAAAGGCACGGAAGGAGGATATTGTAAACACACGGGACCACTTTGTCACCTGCGAATCCAATGTGCGAAGCGCGATCCTTGCTGCGATGCAAGTGATGGACTTGCGTGACCTGAAGTGGACCGACGTTCCGGTCACTGTGGTTCACGGCACCCGGGATTTTTTGACGCCGCCCAGCCGTGGGCGCGAACTGGCCAACCGCCTGGGAGCTGAACTCGTCTGGGTGGAGGGAGCCGGGCACATGCTCCCCCTCGAGGTTCCCGATCAGATAGCTGATCTTCTTGGCAAAGCGACCGGCGACCCACCCCGGAAAACATTTAAATAGAAGGATCCTCCGTTCTTCCTTAAGAACATCACCTGTTTACACTGTCCCTGAATCATCAGATCTTTCCGACAGGGTTCCCAGGTAAGAAAGAGAGGAAGACGGGGCCCGTGCTCTCCTTCCCCAACTCAGACATCAATTCCAACTGACGGACCGGAATCCAGTTATGGACCTCCCATCATTTTCGCAAGGTGGACCTGATCATGAACTCCGGTTCCAGCGGATATAAAAAACGGGGACTTCCTTCTTTTTCTTGTCACCCAGAGAAAATTGACCCTTTCTTCCTCAAAAGTCGCAGGAAAAGATAAATATCCGGAAACGGATGGCAGAAGCCCACATCTTCGGTCTAGACTGATTGTTCGTGATTCTCCCCGGTTTTTGCAAAGTCCTGGCCTCCATACCGTTGATCGCTTTCCCACCGATAGACATCACCCCGGGCAGCGTCCATCCGGGAACGGACAAGGGGACTTCCACCGCTTGTCTTCGTTAAGTGTTTACCCGATTTCCGCTGTATAGACTGCATTACACAGCACAGAGGTTGCTGTTTCTCAATTTTCGTAGACATAGCGACCATGACCCGCTTTTTTGATCCCTGGGCAGATTTTCATAATCGATTTCATCCGGGTCGTGGAGTTACTCCCCAAATCCTTACCATATTTCTGCAATTCCATTTTTATCTCCTTTAACTTCAATGGACCCCGTCTTCGTAAGCTTTCTGCTATGATCTTGGCCAATTCGATCGTTTGCTTGCGAACCCCCTTCATCTTTCTTAAATCCATGTAAATGTCTTGTTCATACAAGGAAACAACAGTTTTTTCTCTATTTTCCGGCTTGATCTCTTCTTTCTCCACTGACTTTCCTTCTGATTGTTTTTGATGAAGCTCCTCGATCACTTGTTGAAATGATTGAATTAACGCTGATAATAAAGCAGCGTTTTCTTCCCGGATGACCTTTCGGATCCTTTCTTCTTCCCGTTTTTCTATGTCATGAACTGTTTTTGAATCCACGCTTTATTACCTCCCGTTAAATTTAGGATACCTTCTAAATCGCTGTTCCAGTTCATTTTTTATATCCATTATCTATACCCCTCCCAACGCTTAAATACAGGTTCAAGCGTTTTTTCCCCCAACGTGTGACCTTTACGACGGTTTATGGAGCCTATCCCCGCCGAGCAGGGGTGTTTTTCAAGTATAAACCCCTAAAAAATTGATTCACATGACTTCCAATCATTTAACTGACTTCTCACCAGCTTTTCTAAAACTTCCTATAAAAGAAAGAGGTTATCAATCACAGCTCCCCCCCTCACTCCCACCACTTCCGGTCCAAGGTCCGGTACTGGATCGCTTCGGCGACGTGACTGGCGTCGATCCTCTCTTTTCCTGCCAGATCGGCGATGGTGCGAGCCAGTTTGAGTATGCGATCGTGAGCGCGGGCAGAGAGACCCAAAGTGTCAAAGGATTGTTTCAACAGATCCCGGGACTCCGAATCCAATGGGCAATGGTTGCGAATCAAGGAGGCGGACATTACGGAATTGTGGAGGATCCCAGTTCCCTTGTAACGTTCTGCCTGGATGGCATGGGCACGGGCGACCCGTTCCCGGATGGTGGCGGACGATTCCCCTTGTTGGGTGGAGGAGAGAGTTTGATAATCCACCCGGGGCACTTCCACATGGATGTCGATCCGATCCAAGAGAGGACCGGACAGCTTGGACCGGTAGCGGCGGACCTGCTGGTGGGTACAGGTGCAGGCCCGGTCTTCCTCATACCCGAAGTAACCGCAGGGACAGGGATTCATGGAGCCGACCAGCATAAATTCCGCCGGGAACGTCAACACCGCCCGGGCTCGGGCCACAGTCACTTCCCGGTCTTCCAAGGGTTGACGCAACACTTCCAAGACACTTTTGGAAAACTCGGGCATCTCATCCAGGAAAAGAACCCCCCGATGGGAGAGGCTGACTTCCCCGGGCTTCGGAGTTGAACCTCCGCCGATCAGACCCGCCTGGGAGATGGTATGATGGGGAGAGCGGAAGGGACGGCGTGTCACCAGCCTCCCCCGCCGGGCCAGGTGCCCGGCGATGCTCATTACCTTGGTCACTTCCAGGGACTCCTCAATCGTCATCTCCGGCAGGATGGAGGGGAGCCTTCGGGCCAACATGGTTTTTCCGGAACCTGGAGGACCGATGAAAAGGAGATTGTGCATTCCCGCAGCGGCCACCTCCATCGCCCGTTTCACATGGGCTTGTCCCCGCACATCGGAAAAATCATCCAATGGAGGCTCCACCTCGGTGCCGGCAGGTACGTCATCTCCGGTTCGCTCCGGTTGCCATTCTCCCCGCAAAAAAGCCACTGTCTCCTGCAGTGATGAGACCGGAATCACTTCCATCCCGTCCACCAACCTGGCTTCCGCTGCATTGGAAACAGGCAAAATCACCCGATTGAAGCCTCCTTCCACTCCGGCGATCACCATGGATAAAACTCCGGCCAGGGGGCGCAGCATCCCATCCAGAGCCAGCTCCCCGATCAACAGGGTCTTTGCCATCCCCTCTCCAGACACTTGACCACTGGCGATCAACACTCCCACAGCAATCGCCAGATCAAAGCTGCTTCCCTCCTTCTTCAGATCCGCCGGGGCCAGATTGGTCGTGATCCGTTGCAAAGGGAATTGACAGTCACTGTTCTTGACAGCGGCGCGAACCCGCTCCCGGGATTCCCGTACCGCGGAGTCGGGCAAGCCCACCAGATCGAACACCGGCAACCCGTTGCTGATATCCACCTCCACTTCCACAATATACCCATCAATCCCCAATACGGAACTGCTGTACAATTTAGCGTACATAACTTCCTCCCGCTTTTGTAAAAAATCCGAATACCTGGTTATCTGAGCTGACAAGGTCTCCTTTCGGGATGTGAATCCCATTCCCAGCCTCCAAGAACGTAATGAAACAGATACTCGTCAGCCTCATTGCCCCCTTTCACCAGGCGTTCCCCTCATCTTCAATTCCTCACCCGCATTTGTCAGCCCTTACGGGACAACGTGTCCGCCTTCCCCCGCAGTGCTCCACCTCAGCGTGCTCTCTCCTCGCCCTGCTCCTTCCTCCAACCCCCAATGCCGATTATTTTTCGACTCCTGCTAGGTATTCCTTTTTTGATTTTATTGGTAGGAAGACAGACCTCCGGCTGAGAAGTTGCCGGGAAAGAGCCCTCCCGCCGCCTCCTTGACTTCCCTCCTTTTTCTCCATAATACCTTTCGATATAATGGTGATAATCAGGCTCAAAAGGGGAGAGTTGGGATGTTCTCGAAACTTAAAGAGCTGTTCGACTTCACTCCGGAGCCGAACCACTCCGATACGAAAGAGGATTTACATAAAGAACTGGAGCATTTAAAAAAAGAGAATGAAAAGTTGCGACAAAACAGCCAAATCAGCAACCGGAAAACGGAGAGTCCATCCTCTCGCCGGTACCATCTGGAGTTTTTCCTGTATGACCTCAAAAACGACACAGACACCCACTACACGGAAGCGGATATCCATCGCTATCCCATGATGGGTTTCACCATCCATTATCTAGATGAAAATGGACGAAACAACCGACCGGAATGGATTCCCTATCTTTGTGAAGGTTTGGTGAAAACCTTTGAAGCGATGAAGGTGGTCTCCCATACAGTGGATGAACCCGACCTTTACAGCTTTTTTGTCGATTTGAAGCGGTATCCCCATGCGGAAGTGAAAAAATGTATCTATCTTGTATTTCACCAGCTATGCCAATGGCAGAGCGCCGGTAAAGATCAAATCTCACTACGTGTGCATATCGGGGGAGATGAGCTCTACCAAGAGCTTTTAAACAGCCACATGGAAGCTGTTTGACTCTCTGTTGAAATCCGGTGAGAATTCACCGGATTTTTTCCGTGGGAGAAAGGTTCAAAAAGCCCCTTCCAAATGGTCAAAGCGCAGGGGAACACCGGAGGGAGACAGGAGTACGGAGATCACATCGATCCGAAATGAGGCCATCTGTGGTTGTCGTGATTGCAAGTAGGCCAGTGCCAGTTTGCGAACTTGTTGTTGTTTTCTGCGACCGATGGATTGAAAACCATAACCATATTGCCGCCCACGGGTGGTCCGAACCTCAACAATCACCAACTCCCCTGCCCGCTCTGCAATCAGATCCAGTTCTCCATACCGGTTGCGCCAATTGGTTTCTAAGATGTTGTACCCTTTATTTTCAAGATAGCGGGCAGCCAAGGCTTCACCGATCCGACCGGTTTCCCTGCGCCGGTCTCTGCTCACAAAATCCTCCCTCCCTCAATTTTCTTTTAAATCCATCATAATACATAATTCCTTCTATTTCCACGAATAGCCACAAAAAATCCCCGCCATCTCTCAGGCGAGGTTACTTTTTTCATCCCGTTCCCTTACCGGTGCAAAACTTTTCCGGTGGATGGGACAGGCTCCCCAACGTTCCAGCGCAGCCAAATGATCCGGTGTTCCATATCCCATGTTTTTTTCAAATCCGTACTGGGGGTATTTTTTCCCTGCCGCAATCATCCATCGATCCCGGACGGTTTTGGCGATGACAGAAGCAGCGGCGATGGAATGACTGAGTGCATCCCCTTTGACGATGGGATGCTGGGGAAGAAGAAGCCCCGGAACCTCCACTGCATCCAACAGAAGACAATCCGCTGCCGGTGATAGATCCGCCACAGCACGGCGCATCGCTTCGTAAGTGGCCTGAAGGATATTGTGATCATCGATGTATCGATGATCGGCCACCCCGATACCGATAGCCACCGCATCCCGTTCAATTCTTACCCGTAGGGACTCCCGTTCTTCAGGGGATAATTTTTTGGAATCGTTCAACCCTGTTGCATCAAATTCCAAAGGCAGGATCACCGCCGCCGCCACCACCGGTCCGGCCAGCGGACCGCGACCTGCTTCATCCACGCCGGCGATCGCCTGATAGCCTTGACGGCGGTACGTGCGTTCCAGTCGCCACATTTTGTCAATCCGTTCCTTTTCCCGCCGGCGGGCTTCCTGCTTTTTTATGTAAGAGACAGCCAGCTTGCGGACGCCGGCCCGGGAATCCGTCTGGAGCGCTTCCAGGAAAGAAGGGGATACGTCTTTATCCTGCTCCAGACGGATCTTGATCTCACGGATCGTTCCCTTCACGCTCATCGGTTTCTTCCTCCCAATCCGTGGGAAATTCCAAGGAGATCCTGCCCAGGCGACCGGAGCGGTAGTCACGCAACACCACTTCCGCCGCCTTTTCCAAATCAATTTCCCCGCCCTTCTTCATGCATCCTCGGCGTCTCCCCACCTCTTCCAGCAAGAGACGTGCTTCCCGCTCCTTCCCGGGGTTCACCCGATATCGATCCCGGATGAGATCAGGATAGCGTTTCGCTATGTAATTTAACAGGTAGAGACCGATTTCTTCCACGGGGAGAATCTCTTCTTTGATCGCTCCGCTTGCCGCCAGTCGCAGGCCCACTTTGGGGTCGTCAAATTTAGGCCAAAGGATCCCAGGCGTATCCAGAAGTTCCATTCCGTTTCCCAGCTTGATCCACTGTTGAGTTCGGGTCACGCCCGGCCGGTCCCCGGTTTTTGCCGTGCTCCGTCCGGCAAGGCGGTTGATCAGGGCCGATTTGCCCACATTGGGCACACCCACCACCATGATCCGAATCCGGTGACGTTGGATTCCTTTGCGGGTTTGGGAGGCGAGTTTCTCCTTCACCAATTCCCGGCTGATGGGACCGATCTGTTTGATCCCTGTACCGGACAAGATATCCACCGGCTGTGCCCGCACTTTATCTGAACGGAAAAACCCGGCCCAGAGCCGGGTGGCCTCCCGATCCGCCAGATCACTTTTAGTGAGGAGGATGAGACGGGATTTTTCCCGGATCAGATCCTCGATCATCGGATTACGGCTGGACAAAGGTAAGCGGGCATCCAGCAATTCGAAGACCAGATCCACCTGCTTCAGTTTTTCCTCCACTTGCCGGCGGGCTTTGGCCATATGTCCCGGAAACCATTGGATTGTCATCTTGGAATCACCTTTTCACCAAAGAAAGGAAAAGTCACTTGCGGGCCAAAACACGAGGTCTGCCCGTCCCACAATCGAATCGATAGGAATCGGCCCCAGCTCCGGGCTGCGGCTGTCACTGCTGTTCATCCGGTTGTCTCCCATCACAAAAACATGTCCTTTGGGGACTGTTACAGGTTCAAAGTCCGCCGTTCGGTTCCCCTCATCTATGTACGGTTCCTCAATACTCTTCCCGTTCACCCGAACCATATTATTTTGGGCGGAAACAGTCTGACCCGGAAGCGCTATCACCCTTTTGATGTAATCTTTGTTTTTTGTGGCATGGAAAACGACCACTTCGCCCGGTTTGGGGTCCCGAAAGTGGTAGATTACTTTGTTGACGATCACCAGATCCCCATCATGCAGAGTGGACAGCATGGAAGGTCCGGAAACGCTGAAGGGAGAAAAGACCAGATAGCGGATCACCAAGGCGAGGATAGCTGCGATCGCTAATGCCTGCACCCATTCCCAGGTTTCATCGTAACCCCGCTTACTGTGACCGTGTCTGGTGGAACGGGAGATGAACTCGCTCATGAGGCTCCTCCTGACTCTCGCGATCACACCAACAAGAATATGGAGATTTCAGATATATTATGTTGATAAAAGGGCTTGGGATACCCAAGCCCTCCCAACTGATTAATGAATTTCCTTGATCCGAGCCGCTTTGCCACGCAGTTTGCGCAGATAAAACAGCTTAGCGCGACGCACTCTACCGCGACGGGTCACCTCGATCTTGTCGATCCGTGGAGAGTGCAACGGGAAGGTCCGTTCAACGCCGATGTTATATGAGATCTTCCGGACTGTGAACGTCTCGGAGATTCCTCCTCCACGCCGCTGAATCACCACACCTTCAAAAACCTGAATCCGTTCCCGTTGACCTTCCACAACTTTTACGTGAACCCGAACCGTGTCACCAGCACGGAATTCGGGGATATCCTTACGCAATTGTTGATCGCCGATTTCGCGTACGAGCTGGTTCATGGGTTTCCCTCCTTCCCGTCAGTGTTATATATCCTCCGAACTTTACTTAAGCACAAAAACCATTTTAGCACATGGTTTCACTGAAAACAATGAACACCGTGGAGAGTCAACTTTCACCGGTTTCTTCTTTCAATTTTTTGAGGAATTGCTGATCTTCTTCGGTTAACTCCGCCGTCTCCAGCAGGTCCGGCCGTCGCTCCCAAGTGCGGATCAGGGACTGGCGCCGGCGCCAGTGATCAATCTCTGCATGGTGTCCCGACAACAAGACATCCGGCACCTTCCACCCTTGAAAATCGGCGGGGCGGGTATACTGGGGATATTCCAGCAACCCCATGGAAAAGGAATCCGTTTCCGCCGAAGAATCGTTGCCCAAAACACCAGGAACCAAACGGATCACGCTATCCATCAGCACCATCGCCGGCAACTCGCCTCCGGTCAGCACGTAATCGCCGATGGAGATCTCCTCATCCACCAGATGTTGCCGGATCCGTTCATCAAACCCCTCATAATGGCCGCACAGGAGAATCAGACGATCATGACCGGCCAACTCCTCCGCCTTTTGCTGGGTGAAGGGAAATCCCTGGGGGCTCATCATCAGCACCCGAGGCCGGATCGGTGCATCCCGGACCAGGTCCTCCACCGCCCGGAACAGGGGCTCCGGTTTCAACACCA
Source organism: Kroppenstedtia guangzhouensis (assembly GCF_014637345.1). GTDB lineage: Bacteria > Bacillota > Bacilli > Thermoactinomycetales > DSM-45169 > Kroppenstedtia > Kroppenstedtia guangzhouensis. The sequence goes on along the minus strand of NZ_BMEX01000001.1, from coordinate 250,781 downwards.
TCCCACTGCCGCCGCCATAAGGGGTGTCGTCAACAGTGCGGTGCTTGTTGTTGCTGTAATCACGGAAGTTTGTAACCGAAACCTTCACCAGCCCCTGCTCGATCGCCCGACCGATCACGCTGGAGGAAAAGAAACCCTCGAACATTTCCGGAAACAGTGTCAAGACATCGAAACGCAAGGCCGTGTCACCTCGATCACTCCAACCCTTCCATCCACCGGATGATCACCTGCTTGGCCGAGGGGTCCACTCTCCGAACCACATCATCGATAAAGGGGATGAGGATTTCCCCACCGCCGTCTTTTTGGATCACCCAGACATCGTTGGCTCCGGGCTGCAGGATCTCGGTGATGATCCCCACAGGTTCGCCTTCCGTGGTCACGACCCGGGACCCGATGATTTCATGTAGGTAAAAAGCGTCCTCCTCAGGTTCCACCGCTTCCTCCCGGTTGACCTTCAACAGGGCGCCCTTGAAGGGTTCCGCCTGATTGATGTCCGTCCACTCCTTGAACTGCAGCAACCAGAAATCCTTGTGCGGACGGGCACGGACCACTGTGATGGGGCGCCTCTCCTCCAGACTCGGATGAACCAGGAGAAGCTGAGTGCCGGGGGCAAAGCGACGCTCCGGGTAGTCCGTCCGTGAACGGACCCGAACCTCCCCCCGGATGCCGTGGGTACCGGCGATCCGGCCCACTGTCAACTGATCCGGTGTCTGCATGGAGCGCCCTCCTTTCAAACTCCGATCAGACGATCTTCACCGTGACCCGTCTCTGCTCTCGCACGGCGGCGGCACCGACCACCGTGCGAATCGCCTTGGCGATACGGCCTTGTTTTCCGATCACCTTGCCCATATCTTCCGGATCAACGGAAAGCTGTAGGACGAGGCCGTCTTGATCTTCTGTTTCCCGGACGCGTACGGCATCAGGGTGGTCCACCAACGCCCGGGCAATCACCTCTACCAGTTCCTTCAATCTGACTCCCCCTCGGGCCGGATGATTTCAGCCTGGGATTACTTTTGGTTTTTGGCGTCGTGCAACTTTTTCAGAATGCCTTCTTTCCGGAACAGGTTTTTCACTGTATCGGAAGGTTGGGCACCCGTGTTCAGCCATTTCATCGCCTTCTCCTCGTCAATCTTGACCTGAGCCGGTTGGGTCAGCGGGTTGTAGTACCCGATTTCCTCGATGAACCGACCATCGCGGGGAGCACGGGAATCGGCCACCACCACACGATAGAACGGGGATTTTTTGGCTCCCATCCGTTTCAGACGGATCTTCACTGCCATTTTTGCTTTCACCTCCTCTTCAGGGCATGAACGGAAATTTAAGCTTCCCGAACCCTTTCTTTTTCTTTCCCTTGGACATGGAGGTAAGGTTCTTCATCATCTTCTTCATGTCCATAAACTGCTTGATCAGCCGGTTGACATCCTGCACCGTGGTCCCGCTGCCGACGGCGATCCGTCTACGCCGGCCGGCGTTGATGATCTCGGGATGCTGTTTCTCCTCCCGGGTCATCGAACGGATGATCGCCTCCACCTTGGTGAGCTGTTTTTCATCCACTTGGAGGTTCCTCATGTTTTTCATCTGTCCCATCCCAGGCATCATGCCCAGGAGTTCATCCAAGGGACCCATATTGCGTACCTGCTCCATCTGTTCAAGGAAGTCATCGAAGGTGAACTGCTGGGTGCGCAATTTTCGCTCCAGATCCTTCGCCTTCTCCTCGTCGACGGAGGCTTGGGCTTTTTCGATGAGAGTGAGGACGTCCCCCATGCCCAGGATGCGGGAAGCCATCCGCTCCGGGTGGAAGGGTTCCAGTGCATCCACTTTTTCCCCCATGCCGACAAATTTCACCGGACAGTCCGTCACCGATTTGACCGATAGGGCGGCTCCGCCCCGGGTGTCTCCATCCAGCTTGGTCAGAATCACACCAGTCAGCCCCAGTTCCCGGTTGAAGCTGTCCGCGACGTTGACGGCATCCTGACCGGTCATCGCATCCACCACCAGCAGGATTTCGTCGGGTTGCACCTTCTCCTTGATCGCCTTCAGTTCATCCATCATCGTCTCATCGATATGGAGACGACCGGCGGTATCGATCAGGACGGTATCGTGGCCCTCTTCCTTGGCTCTGGCCACCCCTTCGGCGGCGATCCGGACCGGGCTTTCCTGATCCCCCATGGAGAAAACCGGCAGCTTCACCTGGTCTCCAAGAACCTCCAGCTGCCGGATGGCCGCCGGACGGTAGACGTCACCAGCCACCAAGAGCGGATGGCGATTCTGCTTTTTGAGATGGCGACCCAACTTTCCGGTGGTGGTGGTCTTCCCCGCCCCCTGGAGCCCGACCATCAGGATTACTGAGGGTTTCGAAGTGAGATTCAGTTTCTCCCGGGTCCCGCCCATGAGGCTGGAAAGCTCCTCATTGACAACCTTGATCACTTGCTGGCCGGGTGTGAGGCTTTTCAGCACTTCCTGTCCGACGGCGCGTTCCCGCACCTTGGACACAAAGTCTTTGACCACTTTGTAGTTGACATCGGCTTCGAGGAGGGCCAATCGAACTTCCCGCATCGCAACTTTCACATCCGCCTCGCTCACCTTTCCCTTGCCACGCAATTTGGCGAGGGCCGATTGTAGCCGTTCGGACAACCCTTCAAATGCCATGCGATAAGCCTCCCCGTTATGTGATCCCGGTCATCACCGGTCAATCCATGCCCAAAAGTTCCTTCAGCAGTTCCTCCACATCCTTCTGCGTCGGGTGGCCTTCCAGCCTTTCCAGAATCCTGTCAGCCAACTCCCGCCTGCGGAGGTGTTTTGTAAGGAGTCCCAGTTCTTCCTCCAGGTTCTCCATTGTACTTCGCGAGCGTTTGACGGTCTCATGAACTCCCTGACGGGAAATGCCGAGGTGATTTGCGATTTCCCCAAAGGACCAGTCTTCATAGAAATACAACTCCATCACCTGCCGCTGCTTCTCCGTCAGCAAAGGGGCGTAAAAGTCATACAGCAGGTTGACCCGGGTCGTTTCCTCCAGCATGAACCCACCTCACATCCCGTCAAGCCAAACACCTTTACACGAAAGCTATCATATCAGGCGGGAGGACCCGTGTCAAGGTTTTCCCATTGGCAGTCTTAAGATCCCGGGTAAAGGTTTGATTTGGCTTAGACCCCTTTATTTGGTTGGATCGTCTTCAGTCTACGCGAAATATTACCTAGAAGCGTTGTGAAAAGCCACAGGGCGGGTTGGATTTCCATGGAGTGATGTTGGCAGTTCAGAACTACAAAAAGGTCATGTGAAACTCAATCCCAGTCATCTCGGCCAGCACTCATTCACAATGCTTCCAATATCTCGAATAAAGGAGTGACACTTTATGAAGCGTGCACCCTGGTTGGCACTTGTTTCCATCATCATCGCATCACTATTGGCGATCCCGCCTGCAACGGCTTACGGGACAACGCCTTATCACTTTGGTTTTAAAAAGAGTAAGGACGGTCAGCTCGCTTCCATTGCACAGGAAGGTTTTATGGAGATCCTTCGGAAGCAGGGTGCCATCTTTCTCGGGGATACAGATAAAAAAGAACTGTATCTCACCTTTGATAACGGATATGAAAACGGGTATACCACCCAGGTTCTCGATGTTTTAAAAAAGAAAAAGGTGTCCGCCGCTTTTTTTGTGACGGGCCATTATGTCAAAGACCAGCCTGAATTAATCAAGCGGATGGTGAAAGAAGGGCATGTGATTGGAAATCACTCGTGGAGCCATCCGGACATGTCTCAAATCCCTGTCAGCAGGATGAAGGATGAGCTGTCCAAGGTCCAGGAAAAGGTCTTTCATTTGACCGGACAAAAGGAAATGCATTTTGAACGCCCTCCCCGGGGAATTTTCAGCGAAAAGACCTTGGCTGTCAGCAAAGAGCTCGGGTATACCACAGTTTTTTGGTCAATCGCTTATCAGGATTGGAATCCGAAGCAGCAAAAAGGATGGAATCATGCTTATCAAAAAGTGATGTCTCAGCTCCATCCCGGGGCGGTGATTCTGCTTCACTCCGTCTCCAAAGATAACGCGGAGGCCTTGGCAAAAATCATTGATGATGCCCGGCAACAAGGATATGAGTTCAAGAGTTTGGAGCAGTTGAAGGTGAAGCATTATAATTAGTATAAAAGACTCACCGCAGTGATGAAGGTTTGGCTTCATCCGGCACGGCAACCCTTCCCGTCCATGAAGGAAATTCAGAACTCCCGTCGAACAATCAATGACAGTCTGACCAAGGAGGGTGATCGATGGTATTCAGGTCGTCAGAGGGAAAAAGATTGTATCACTTGCAAAAAGCTTCGCGGCATCGTCCCTTTGATGGGTGGTGCCGTTTACGAAAGTGATCGCCTTCTGATCTCCCATTTGATCCCCGGAGAAGGAGATCGGCACCACTTGGGCCATTTTCTGATCGAACCGAAACGGCATATCGAAGGTCTCGGCGAACTCACCGATATCGAAGCAGCTGAGACCGGCCGGATGACGACCCGTCTCAGCCACGCCCTGAAGGAAAGTGAAGGTGTCGATCTCATCTGTCCTTCGTCCTGGGCCACCACATTCCCCCCTTCATATCCATGTGATCCCCCGCTACCCCGGTGCTCCTCGGGAATACTGGGGGGGCGGGTCAATGAGTGGCCTGATGCACCCCGGGGCGGGAAGGAAGCGATCGAGGCGCTGTGTGAGCGGGTACGGAGAAAATTGATTTGAGCATCCGCCTCCATCTATTGCCGGATCAAACCTTCCGTCTCCATATCATAGTTGATCGCATTTGTCCGTAGCCGACGCAGGATGTCCCAGGGCTCCATCCCTTCCGCCAGCACCAGCTCCACTTCCTTCGGACTCTCCTCACCCAGCCAGTGCTCCGTTCCCACAAAGTCGATCGTCCCCTCAGACAATTGCGGGCGCAGGAATGCCAAAGCTTCCTCAGCCCACTCCTTTGAACCGACAGCGGAAAATCCATGTGGATCTCTAACCCCTCCAACCTCTTCAAGATCCCCACATCTTTTGATCGTAAAAATCCGCTGTCAAAGAGATATACTCCGACACCGTGGGATCTGTTTTCAAGAACGAATCCAGATGTGCATGATCATGATACCTTCCCGGCACCGAGATGCGGGGGCCTGTTCTGGACAAATCGATAAAGCTCTTGATCATATAACGGAATATCCCGGAGCTTCCCACCAAAAACAAAGTCTCAAACCGTTTCTCCACATGTAACCGGTCATGAGGGTATTCGTACCAAAGCCGTTCGTAATCCCGACTCGTAAAGTTCATGTAACGGTTCATATCGAATTTCACCCAGCCATATTTTACTATTATCCACTTTCCATTTCGCATTTTGGATCGTATTCTTTTCCATTCTTTTAAGGGAAATTGCAGATAGTGATGCAACAGAACCAGATCCAACCCTCGTTGAAACCAATTGTTTTTCAAAGCTGAACCTGCACCTGCCCATGCCCGGTGAACAACATGAAGAAACCGCCGTATCCGGCGGTTTCTATGGTGATCTGGTCTATTTTCCACAGGATGAAGATGGGGAATGGCTGGCAGTTGTGGTCAGGTGGTGAATGCCGGAATGAAATAGCCAAAACTGACGGTCCATTTTGTGAACCACTGTTCCAAACGACGGAGAGCAACCCCGACCGATTCCTGGACAGCGGATCCGGCCGGGGTTGCTTCAGTTTGGATCGGTTCCTGTTTCCTTCTCGATCTCCTCCACAAACAGGGCATGGACAAACTGTTCCCCATCAAAAGGCTGCAGGTCGTCCATCTGCTCTCCGAGACCCACCCATTTGACAGGAACCCCCAATTCCTGCCGAATCGCCAGAGCGATCCCGCCTTTGGCAGTGCCATCCATCTTAGTGAGGACGATCCCGGTGATCCGGGTGGCGTCATGAAATATTTTTGCCTGTTGCATAGCATTCTGCCCGGTGGTGGAATCCAGCACCAGCAGGGTCTCATGAGGAGCTTCAGGCACTTCCCGGCCAATCACCCGGTGGACTTTCTTCAGCTCCTCCATCAGGTTCACCTTGTTTTGCAACCGGCCGGCGGTGTCACACAGCAAAATGTCCGCTCCCCTGGCAAGGGCTGCTTGGATGCCGTCAAAGATCACTGCCGCCGGGTCGGATCCGGCTTGGTGACGGATCACATCGACTCCCACCCGTTCACCCCAGACCTCCAACTGTTCAATCGCTCCCGCCCGAAAGGTGTCCCCCGCCGCCAGCACCACTTTTCGACCCTGTTCCTTGTACTGGTGGGCCAGCTTGCCGATGGTGGTCGTCTTGCCGACACCGTTGACACCGACAAACAGGACAATGGACAAGCTATCTTCTTTTAAATTCATAGCCTGGTCTTCCCCGTCCCCTTGCAAAATCCCAAGGAGGATTTCCGACAACAGGGGCTTCAAGTCCCCGGGATCCTTCAATTTCCGTTCCTTGACCTCGGTCCGGAGCTTTCCCACAATTTCCAGGGTGGTGTTGACGCCAACATCGGCGCCGATCAGGACCTCCTCCAATTCTTCATAAAGCTCTTCATCGATTCGATTGCGACTGAACACCGAATCTATCGCCCCCACCAGGGAGGCACTGGTCTTGCTCAGTCCGCTTTTAAATTTCTGCGTCACCGAATCGGTGGTTCGGGAAACGCTCTCCTTCAACCGTTGAAAAAAACTCATCACCTTAAACCTCCTTATCCCTGGCCAGCCGCCGCCTCATCCTGCCCTTCAAAGTCCTCCAACCGGACGGAGACGATCTTGGAAACCCCTGCTTCCTCCATCGTCACCCCATACATCACATCCGCCCCTTCCATCGTCCGTTTGCGGTGGGTGATGATGATAAACTGAGTCTTCTGGGAAAATTCCCGGAGATAGCGAGTGAAACGGCTCAGATTGGCTTCATCCAGGGCGGCATCCACTTCATCCAGCACACAGAAGGGAACCGGCTTGTACCTCAATACGGCGAACAAAAGGGCAATGGCCGCCAGCGCCCGTTCACCGCCGGAGAGAAGCCCCAGGTTCTGCGGCTTCTTACCGGGGGGCTGAGCAATGATCTCAATCCCCGTCTCCAACAAATTGTCCGGTTCGGTTAACCGCAGATCCGCTCTTCCTCCACCGAACATTTTAGCAAAAACGTCGACGAATTCCTCACGGATCACCGTAAAGCTCTCCTGGAAACGATTGGACATCTCCAATTCAATATTGCGGATCACATCCTGAAGGGAGGCTTTCGCCTCCAGCAGATCATCCCGTTGAGAACTGAGGAACTCCAACCGGGTGGATAACCGGTTATGCTCTTCGATCGCCCCCAGGTTGACTTCCCCGAGGGAGGCGATCTTCCCGCGCAGGGAACGAACCTCCCGCTCCGCCCGCTGTGGCTCTTCCGGCTTTCCATACCGCTCTCTGGCCAGCTCAAAGCTGATTTCATACTCTTCGGCCAGTTTCTCCAAGAGATGGTTCAATTCCACATCCATCCGGTTGGCTTTCACTTCCTGTTGATGCAACCCTTCCTCCTGCTTTTTCAGCTCCTGACGAAGGGTGCGGAGCTTCTGCTCCTGCTCCCCCCGGTCGCTGTGAAGATGATCCCGTTCTTTTTTGGCTATCGTGAGCGCCTCCTGGGATGTCACTTTTCGCTCCCGCAACTCTTCAGCGCGCTCCGCCAAGATCTGGCTTTCTTCCCTGTGATCTGTTTCACCGGATTCCAACCCGGCCAATTGCTCCTCAAGCTCGGTCAGCTGATGGGTGAGTCTCTCCCCTTCCCCTTCCAACCGGCGGCAGTCCGACTCCAAATATTCCCGTTCCTGGTTCAGCCGGGCCGCCTTGATTTTCCAATCCGTCACCTCACGGCTGGCTTCATCCTTTTCTGACGCCTGTCTCTCCATCTGTTCCAGGGCTTGATGGATGTGTCGCCTCAGTTCCGTTTCCTGCACATCCATCGCGGTGATCCCCTCGTCCAGTTGAGAAAGACGGTCCTGAATCCGCCGGGCTTCTTTCTCGCTTTGGACTTTTTCGGAGGAGGTCTTCTCCCGTTGGGATTCCAGGTTTCGCACTTCAACCGCCACTTCCCGCCGGGTCGCATTCAGTTCCTGCTCCCGCCGGCGCAGCTTTTCCCCTTCTTTTTGGACCTCATCCATCCGGCCTTCCAGTTCCTCCATCCGTCGGAGGGTCTCCCGGTGAACTTCCTCGGCCTGTTTCAGCTCCGCCTGGGCTGTTCTGATTTCTTGGTCCAATTTTTCCACCTGCCGGGAGCGCCCCAACAGGTTGGCCCGATTTTTTTGCCGGCTTCCCCCCGACATGGATCCGCCGGGGTTGACCACATCCCCCTCCAGCGTGACCACACGAAATCTGTAGGACATTCGGCGGGCGATGGTATTGGCATCTTCCAGAGTCCGGGCCACAATCACCTGGCCCAAAAGATTGCGGACGAGAATGTGATAATCGGGATCCGTCTCCACCAGTTCGGCGGCGACTCCGACCACACCCGGCAAGCCGTTTAGTATCTCCCGCTCCCGCGTTGGCAACAGGCGCTCTCGGATCACATCCAACGGAAGAAAAGTGGCCCGGCCGGCCCGCCGTTCCTTCAAGAAACGAATCCCGTTGCGGCCGGTTTGCTCATCCTCCACCACCAAATATTGCATCGCTCCGCCGAGTGCGGTCTCAATGGCCGCCTCATAGGATTCCGGAACACGGATGAGCTGGGCAACCGCCCCACGGACTCCCGCCAGCTCCCCCGCCCCACGGTCCCGTGCCTTTAGAATCTCTTTGACTCCCTGGAAGAAACCGGCGTGCTCCGCATCCATCTCCTTGACGATTTCCCGCCGGGAACAAAGGTTGTCCCTCCTCTGCTCCACTTCGCGAAGCAGGTGGGCGGCAGAGCTGATTTCCCCTTCCAGAGCTTTTTTCTCTTCCACCTGTTTCCGGTATTGTTCCGCGCAACGATCCAAGGATTCCCCGATTTCTTTCAGTTCTTTGTCCAACCCATCGATCCGAACTTGGAGATCCGCCGCGGTTCGCTTTTCCAATTCTTCCTGAACCGCAAGCTGTTCCTTCCGCTCCGCTGTTTTCCGTCCCTCTTCCTCCAAGTGGTGCCGATCCCTCTGAAGACGGGTGCGGTCATTGAGGAGTTGTTGCAATCTTTCCTTTAACCGGTCCAGATCCGATTCCAGGCCGTCCCCCTGGCCGGTGAGCCGGGACTCCGCCTCCTTCAGGCTTGATTCCGTTTCAGCCAACTGCTTCTCTTTCTCACGCAACCGCTCTTGCTGCCTGTGAAACTCTGCTGTGAGGCGTTCCTTCTCCTCCTCCAACTCCCGGATCCGCATCCGGGTCTGTTTCATCGTTTCCAACCGGTTGCGGGAACGCTCCTGCAACACCTCCCGCTGTCCCTCAGTCTTCTCCAATTCCTCACTGACAGACAGCAGCTCCCCCTGGAGACTCTCCAGTTGTTCTTCCTTTTGCCCGATTTTCCATCGCAATTCTTCCAATTCGGCTTCCCGTTTGGACACATCGGCAGCCAGCCGGGCCTGCTCCTCCTGCCGCTCCTGAAGGGAGCGGTTGGCTTCCTGCCAATTTTGATGCAACGTTTCGATCTTATGTACATACAACCCAATCTCCGTCCGGGCGAGTTCGGACTTCCATTCCTTGTACTGTTTGGCTTTTGCCGCCTGCTCCTCCAAGGGAGCCACCTGATCTTCCAGTTCACTCACCAGATCCTGGATCCGGGACAAATTCTGATCGGTGGACTCCAGCTTTTTCTCCGCCTCCCGCTTGCGGGACTTGTACTTGACGATCCCCGCCGCTTCCTCAAAGATGGCCCGCCGGTCTTCCGACTTATGAGAGAGAATCTCGTCGATTCGTCCCTGCCCGATCATGGAGTAAGCTTCTTTCCCGATACCAGTGTCCATAAATAGTTCGGTGATGTCTTTCAGACGGCAGGACTGTTTGTTGATGTAATATTCACTCTCCCCGGACCGATAAACTCGCCGGGTCACCGTCACCTCGGAAAAATCCAGGTTGAGTTTGTGATCGGTGTTGTCAAAGGTGATGGAAACCTCACAGTAGCCGACAGGCTTCCGGGAATCACTGCCGGAGAAAATCACGTCCTGCATCGATGCCCCCCGGAGTGATTTGGCACTCTGCTCTCCCAACACCCACCGCATCCCGTCAGTCACATTACTCTTCCCGCTCCCGTTGGGACCCACCACTGCGGTCACCCCGGGGGGGAATTCCAATTCGGTCCGGTCGGCAAAGGATTTGAACCCGATCATGTCCAGCCGTTTTAAGTGCAATAGTACTTCCCTCCTCTCCTTGTCCGAAATTATATTTTACTATAAAGGGGAGACGCCGGGAAAAGAATCCTGTACCGAATCTTTGTTTCGCCGGATTTCAGCTGATCCGTTTTCCCAGGGGCACCTCCCGGTCGGCTTGGATCAAAGCCACCTCCCCTTCCCCTGTCTCCACTCCTAAAACGAGAACTTCGGACATGAAATCAGCCACCTGCAACGGTGGGAAGTTGGTGACAGCCAACACCCGCATTCCAGCAAGCCCCTCCAAAGTGTAGAGTTTGGTGATCTGGGCACTGCTTTTTTTCACTCCCAGCTCCTCCCCGAAGTCGATCCACAGCTTATACGCCGGTTTGCGCGCTTTGGGAAATGCCTCCGCCCGAAGAATCTTGCCGGTGCGGATCTCCACTTTCAAAAAGTCATCAAAATGGATCTGAGCCATCTGAATCCCTCCTCTATACGAAAAATAATGATGGAGCCCATCTCAACTTCAGGTTCGGTCGACATCAATCTGCTTCCGTTTCCCTCTTCCGTCACCCGGCTCCGACCTATTCTCCATTTCTTTTGCTCGCACCAACCTCTTCAGAAAAGCGGCGATCCGTTCATAAGCCTTGATTCCGCCACGCGAAGATGAGCATAAGGACGATCAGAGCGAGGGGCAGAAGGCCCCATGTTAAATGCCATCATTTGATCCCTCCTCGGTGATCTTTATGAAACCCGATCCGTCAACAGCGGATTTCATCGGACGATTCATTGCACCTGATGCGTTGTGAAAAAGCCGTTCACAGAGAGGGTTTCCTTTCACATGAAGCATGTTTGGATCGTCTGACTTTTGGATCCGGAATGTGAAACCCACCACGACCAACCCGGCACTTATCCACAACGCTTCTAACACAAGGGAAGATTCGATAGCAGACAAAGGGAAGCCTGTCATCACCGGCTTTAAAATATGAAAACCACCGGTTATCGTCCTGGGAAACCGGTGGCTGCTCGTTTACTGTTTCTGTTGATGAAACCGTTGGAGTCCCTCGGCGGCGGCCCGCTGTTCCGCTTCTTTTTTGGAACGTCCCGCTCCGGTTCCCAGCTTTTCTCCGGCCAACCACACTTCGGCCACAAACTGACGGTCATGAGCCGGTCCCTGGACGTCGACAATCTGATACACCAGAGAGCCGAGATGCTCCTGTTGCACCGCCTCCTGGAGTCTGCTTTTGGCGTCTGATCCCTGGGCGAGCCATTGGTCGTCAATCCGGGGGAGAATTACTCGGTTCATAAAAGCGATCACCCCGTCCAAGCCCTTCTCCAAATAAAGGGCACCGATAAATGCTTCAAAAACATCAGCCAGGAGGGCGGGACGGTTTCGACCTCCGGTAAGCTCCTCCCCCTTACCCAGTCGGACATATTTGCCGAAATTCAGATCCCGGGCAAAAGAAGCCAGGGAAGGCTCACAGACGATCCGGGCCCTCATTCGAGTCAAGTCCCCTTCTTTAAGATGGGGAAACCGATGGTAGAGGTGTTCCGAGACAGTCAGTTCCAGCACTGCGTCACCGAGAAACTCCAGCCGTTCGTTATCCGGTTGGTGGCGTTCCCCTTTCCGCTCATGGGCAAAAGATGTATGGGTGAATGCCTGTAAAAAAAGCTCCTTGTTTTGGAGAGACAGGCCGATGGTCTGTCCGAGTTCGGCCAGATTCAACTCCGATCACCACCTGCTTATTCGGCCCCGTCGTATTTCTTCAGAGCGATGGTCGCATTGTGGCCGCCAAAACCCAATGAGTTGGACAAGGCTGCCCGGACCGGCACTCGGCGGGATTCATTGGGAACATAGTCCAGATCACACTCGGGGTCGGGGTGTTCATAATTGATCGTCGGGGGCAGGATTTGCTCCTTCAGGGTGAGAGCGGTCGCAATCGCCTCAACACCCCCGGCTGCCCCCAACAGATGGCCGGTCATCGACTTGGTAGAACTGACCGCCAATTTGTAAGCATGATCGCCAAAAACCGTCTTGATCGCCATGGTTTCAAATTTATCATTTAAATCGGTGGAGGTCCCATGAGCATTGATGTAATCAACCTCCTCCGGTTCCAGCCCAGCATCCTTCAATGCCCGCTTCATCGCCCGGGCGGCGCCTTCCCCTTCCGGTGCCGGGGCTGTCAGATGATAGGCATCCCCGCTCATCCCATAACCGGCCAACTCAGCGATAATCTCCGCTCCCCGGGCAAGGGCGTGATCCAGACTCTCCAGGATCACAATTCCGGCTCCTTCCCCCATGACAAACCCATCACGTTCCATGTCAAAGGGGCGGCTCGCTTTTTCCGGTTCGTCATTTCGGGTGGACATCGCCTTGTTTGCACAAAAACCGGCAAAGGCCATCGGACTTAAAGTGGCTTCTGCACCACCGGCAATCATCACATCGGCATCTCCCCGCTGGATGATTTTGGCCGCATCCCCGATGGAGTGGGTACCCGTGGCGCAGGCGGAAACTGCGGAACTGTTGGGTCCCTTCGCCCCGACGGTGATGGAGACCTGCCCTGCCGCCATATTGGCGATCATCATGGGGATGAAGAAGGGACTGACCCGGCGGGGACCTTTTTCAAGGAGCTTGATGTGCTCTTCTTCCCAGGTTTTCAGCCCGCCGATCCCCGAACCCACATAGGTTCCGACCCGATCCGGATCTTCTTTGGACATGTCGATGCCGGCGTGTTTCAACGCATCCAAGGAAGCCGCCACTGCCATCTGGACAAAGCGATCCATCCGCCGGACTTCCTTACGGTCCATATATTTTAGGGGATCAAAATCTTTGACCTCCCCCGCAATCCGAGTGGGATAGGCGCTTGCATCAAACTGGGTGACCGGTCCAATCCCCGACTTCCCGATGATCAAGTTATTCCAAAACGTCGGGATATCATTGCCGATCGGTGATAAGACGCCCAGACCGGTGATCACCACTCGCTTCGACAATCTCGTCACCGCCTTTGAAATTTACGTGCCATAGGAAGATGATGAAGGGGAGAAAGTCCCGTCAATGAACGGGACTTCCGACTCCTTCAGGCACGGGATTCGATATAAGTAACGATATCTTGCACCGTGTTAATCTTTTCCGCTTCTTCATCGGAAATCTCCATGGAAAATTCATCTTCCAGTTCAAGAATCATGTCCATCACATCGAGGGAGTCAGCCCCCAGGTCGTCCTTGATGGATGCTTCCAAGGTAACTTCGGAGGCATCCACCCCCAGACGATCCACGATGATTCGTTTTACGCGATCCAGCGTATCCGCCACTTCCTTCACCTCCCCTCTCGTATTATACGAAATGGCCTGCAAAAAAACTAGCAAACGTCACTTCCCGCAGGAAAGACTCAGGAAGTGACCATCCCTCCGTCCACATGGAGGGTCTGGCCCGTGATATAGCCCGCCGCGTCGGAGGCGAGGAATCGGACCGCACCGGCCACGTCTTCCGGCTTGCCGAGTCGTGCCAGGGGAATTTGACTCATCATTTCCTCGCGAACCTCTTCACCCAGTTGGGCGGTCATATCGGTTTCGATAAAACCAGGGGCCACCGCATTGACAGTGATTCCGCGACTGGCAAGTTCCTTGGCCGCCGATTTGGTGAGTCCGATCACCCCCGCTTTGGCTGCCACATAGTTGGCCTGCCCCGGATTACCCGAGATTCCGACAACAGAGCTGATGTTGATGATCCGACCGGACCGTTTCTTCAACATCGGCCTTGTGACCGCCTTGATGCAGAGGAAGACCCCTTTCAGATTGGTGTCCACCACCCGATCCCAATCCTCTTCTTTCATGCGAAGCATCAAATTGTCCCGGGTGATCCCGGCATTGTTCACCAGGATATCGATTCGCCCGAAGGATTCCAGAATTTTTTTGACAGCGGAATCAACTTGTCCGGCATCAGATACATCCGCTTGGATGATATCGGCCTGCCGGCTGACTCTCCGGATTTTGTCCGCGGTTTCCTCCGCCGCATCCCGGTTACCCGCATAGATGACAGCCACATCAGCCCCGGCTTCGGCAAGTGAAAGACTGACCGCCCGTCCGATTCCCCGGGAACCCCCCGTCACCATCGCGACTTTGCCGCTTAACATGATGAACCCCCTTTTATCCCATTTTATCCAAAGTTTTCCGCATCGATTCTCCATCTTGAATGGAAAGGGCTGTAACCCCCCGCTGAATCTTCCGCACCAGTCCGGTCAGCACATTCCCCGGACCGATCTCCACAAAGGTATCCACACCTTCATCGATCAACCGGCGGATGCTGTCTTCCCACAGAACGGGAGCGGCCACCTGTTCCACCAGTGCTTTGCGGATGCCGGCGGCTTCCTGTCGCGGACAGGCGGAAACATTGGCCACCACAGGAATCCGGGCCCCCCGGATTTCCAACCGGTCCAGTACCTCTTTCATCCGTTCCGCCGCCGGCTTCATCAGACTGGAGTGGAAAGGTCCGCTGACAGACAAGGGGAGCACCCGGCGGGCACCGGCTTCCTTCGCCTTCGCACCAGCCGCTTCCACCGCTTCTTTGCTGCCCGAGATCACCAGTTGTCCCGGGCAATTGTAATTGGCCGGTTCCACCACCCCCTGCTCCCCGCTTACTTCACGACAAATCCGGTCCACACTCTCCCGGTCGAGACCGATCACCGCTGACATAGCTCCTTTTCCGGCGGGAACCGCCTCTTCCATCAACAAACCCCGTTTTCTAACGGTGCGGACCGCATCTTTAAAAGTGAGAGCCCCTGCCGCCACCAGTGCGGAATACTCCCCCAGACTGTGGCCTGCCACAAAGTCCGCTGTCAACCCTGCCGTCTCCACCATACGATACAAAGCCACGCTGGTGGTGAGAATGGCCGGCTGGGCATTGGCCGTCAAGCAAAGTTCCTCTTCCGGACCCGCAAAACAGAGGCGGGAAAGAGAATAACCCAGTTCTTCATCAGCTTGTTCAAACACTTCCCGGGCCCGTGGGTCCGTATCATAGACCGCCTTTCCCATCCCGATGGTCTGGGACCCCTGCCCCGGAAACAGAAATGCTGTCTTGCCCAAGAATACCGTCCTCCTTCAACAACTGTGGATCATTTCGTCTCCATGATCCACTTCAGCACCGCTGCTCCCCAGGTCATTCCCCCGCCGAACCCGACCAACACCAGGGTGTCGTCTGGTTTGATACTTCCCCTCCGGGCAGCCTCATCCAAAGCGACAGGAATGGAGGCGGAAGACATGTTGCCGTAGCGGTCCAGGTTGATCACCACTTTATCCGGGGACAACCCCAGTCGCTGGACAGCGGTATCGATAATGCGCGTGTTGGCTTGGTGAGGAATCAGGAAATCCACATCCTCCTTGGTCATTCCCGCTTTGCGAAGAGCTTCCTCCGCGGAGCTTCCCAGAACCCGGACGGCAAACTTGAAGACCTCACGGCCATTCATCGAGATAAAGTGGAGACGATCTTCCACCGATTGAGCCGATGCCGGAATCCGGGACCCCCCGGCAGGCTGCTTCAACAAATGGCCGCCGGAACCATCTCCCCCCAGTTCAAAAGAAAGAAACCCTTTTCCTTCATCCACAGGTCCCAGCACAGCGGCTCCCGCTCCATCCCCGAACAGGACACAGGTGTTCCGGTCCGTAAAATCGGTGATCTTGGAAAGACAATCCACCCCGATCACCAAAGCGTGGCGGTACATTCCGTTGGAAATGAACTGAGTGGCGACGGAGAGTCCGTATAAAAATCCGGTGCAGGCCGCAGACAAATCAAAGGTGGCCGCTCTGTCCGCACCCAACTGATCCTGGACCAGACAAGCCGTGGCTGGGAAGGACATATCCGGGGTCACCGTGGCTACGATAATCAGGTCCAGGTCCTTCGCCCTGATCCCCGCAGATTCCAATGCCCGACGACCCGCTTCCACGGCCAGATCGGAAGAGGCCTGGTCATCTGCAGCAATCCTCCGCTCCCGGATTCCCGTTCGGCTGACGATCCACTCGTCACTGGTATCCACCATTTTCTCTAAATCAGCATTGGTCAACACTTTTTCGGGCAGATAAGCTCCCGTGCCGATGATCCCCACCGATCCCATGATCCTCATCCCCTACCAAGTCGTTGTAGTTCCTCGGATATTTCCTTGATCACATTCCGTTCGACAAAGCGGCGGGCCTGGCAGACGGCATTGTACACCGCCCGCGTATCGGAAGAGCCGTGGGCTTTCACCACCGGCCTGATCAGGCCGAGGAGCGGCGCTCCCCCGTGTTCTTTATAATCCATCTCCTTGGCGAACCGTTTCAGGCCCGGTTTGAGGATGGCGGCGGCCAGTTTAGTGGCAGGACTCCGGGTCAGCTCCTCCTTCAGGCGTCCGAAAACAGCCTTCGCCACACCCTCGGTGTTTTTCAGAAGAACATTTCCGGTGAATCCGTCACATACCAACACATCGCAACCCCCATCCAGGAGATCCCGCGCTTCCACATTGCCGATGAAATGGACCGGCAACACCCGAATTCGTTCAAAGGATTCTTTGGTCAATGTCGTCCCTTTTCCTTCTTCGGTGCCGATATTGAGAAGACCCACACGAGGTTTCTTGAATCCGAGCACTCTTTCGGCATAGATACTGCCCATCAGGGCATACTGCTCCAAGTGCTCAGGGCGAGCCTCCGGATTGGCCCCCACATCCAACACCAGCATTCCCTTCCCGTCGAGGGTGGGAAACATCGGAGCCAAGGCAGGACGTGCGATCCCGTCGAGACGGCCGGTCACCATGGTGCCGGCAGCCATCAATGCCCCGGTGTTACCAGCACTGATGAATGCATCCGCTTCGCCCTCCCTCACCATCCGGCAGCCGACCACAATGGTGGAACCTTTTTTACGGCGAATCGCCCGTACCGGTTCTTCCTCCGCTGTGATCCATTCTTCCACCGCTTTCAGGCTGAGATTGGCGGGAAGCCGTCCTTTTAGCAAGGCCTCGAACTTTTTTGCCGGACCCAGAAGGATCAGTTCTGTATCTGACCACTCCTCCGCTGCCTGCAGAGCTCCTTCCACCATGGCCGCCGGTGCATGATCACCGCCCATGATGTCCAATGCGATCCGCATCATTGATCCTCCTTTGAGCGGTAAACATCGAATATACCTTGAAAAACCGTCTCTTCCCCAACGAGTGTACGGACATCCACCTGCGTACGATGGGATGTCAAATGGATCACCCTTGCATGTGCCACACATGTTTCACCCAATCGAACAGGGCGAACAAATCGGATGCTGGCGGTGGCGGTCAGCACCTGCTCCGCGTCGACCACGGCAACCGCCAGAGAATTCGCCTGGGCAAACAGGTGGTGACCCCTGGCGATCTGATGGCGGGCAAACACATGCTCCTCCCGGATTTTCAACTCCGAGGTCCCGCTGTGATCCAGTTTCAATTCAGTCACATGCCCGATGACTTCTTCCAGTCCGAGAGAGCGAACCTGGTCAAAGTTTTTCTCCGCCATGTTTTTGATCCGTTCCCGCAACTCAGGGATTCCCAACTCCATTCGATCCAGTCGGATGGTTTGGATACTGACCCGGTACCGACGGGCCATCTCCTCGTCAGTCAAAAACGGCTCGGACTCCAAAGCCCGTTGCAACTTTTTCTGCCGTTCTCTTTTTGACAGGCGCACAGCGGAGGGTTCACCACCTTTTATTATCACGTACTAATACCAAGTACTAAATCAGTATAGCGAAACACTCTTTCCAAGGCAACCTCCGAAAATCATAAATATAAAAAGGACCCGAAT
Source organism: Kroppenstedtia guangzhouensis (assembly GCF_014637345.1). Lineage (GTDB taxonomy): Bacteria > Bacillota > Bacilli > Thermoactinomycetales > DSM-45169 > Kroppenstedtia > Kroppenstedtia guangzhouensis. Next base: position 232,744 of record NZ_BMEX01000001.1, on the reverse strand, counting down.
GATGGGTCCTTGACACCGTGATGAAGATCAGTCGTTCACCACTTCGTTCCCTTTGTAGTAACCGCACTCCGTGCAAACCCGATGAGACAGTTTCATTTCACCACACTGCGGGCATTTCACCATCCCCGGGACCGACAGTTTGAAGTGGGTCCGACGTTTGCGCTTGCGGGATTTGGAAGTTCGCCTTTTAGGTACTGCCATTGGTTTCACCCCCTCTTCAAAAACAGACCGATATGGGGATTATGGATCCCTGTTCAAAAGTTCTCCCAGTTTGGCCAACCGGGGATCGACCCGCCGGTTGTCACACTGGCAGGAAGCTTTGTTCCAATCGGTTCCGCATGTGGGACACAAACCCTTGCAATCTTTCCGGCACACTGGAGCAAAGGGCATGCTCAACAGCAAAGCTTCCCGGATAAAAGGAGTCAGATCGGTCGGCCGATCAAGTGAGACTAGGAGGATTTCTTCCTCTCCGCTGGCATCCACCCGGTTTTCGTCTTCGGTGAAAACCCGGTGCCAACGGGTGGATAAGTCCCTCTCAAATCCGGAAAGGCACCGGGAACAGCGAAAGGTCGCCTTTGCGGACTGATCCCCTTGCACATGAAACAAACCTTGATCCTTCCAGGCCGTAATCTCCACCTTTACAGGCTCCAGTTGGATCAGATCGGGATTTTCCTTCTCCAACCCGTCCAGCCGCACTTCCTCTTCACAGTGAAGAGGATTGGTGTTTTGATTCAATTCCCGGAAAGTGAACATCATATGCACGACTCCCTTTTCAAACAGGGTAATTATATGTCAGAAAACCGTTTCAGTCAATGTCAGTCCTTCAGGGAACCACTTTTCAACCTTTGTTTTTTCAGAAAACCAAGGGCTTCTCTCAAGTTCTTCACCGGGATCACTTTCATGTCGGCACCGATCTCCTTGGCTGTCCGAATCGCTTTTTTTTCATTGGAATCCCCAGGACGAATATCTGCTGGAACGAAAAAAATATCCGCCCCTTCCTCATCCGCCGCCACAATTTTATGTTGAATGCCCCCAATCTGACCCACCTCTCCTTTTGGTGAGATGGTGCCGGTGCCAGCCACACGGTAACCCCGGGTCAAGTCGTTGTTTTCCAGCTGATTGATGATCTCCAGGGAGAACATCAATCCGGCGGAGGGGCCACCGATCTCCTCCGCACGGATCTTCACCTCGGGGTCTGTTTGAATCTTCCTCTCCGTCACCGGTTCGATTCCGATCCCGGGCCTGTCTTTCCCGCCAACTCTCCCCAGGGATCTTAACTTCACCTTTGGAATCAATTTTTTCCCATTCCTGGTGATCTCCAACCGAACGGTCTCGCCCACTTTTTTTTCAGCCAATTGTCTGATCAATTCTTCCGGGCTTCTGACCGGATCCCCGTTCACCCGGTGAATGATATCTCCCTGCCTCAATACCTGGGCTGCAGACATTTTTTCCAACACCCGTAAGACCCGAACGCCAAGCAACTGTTCCTTAACTGGATACCCCGCTTCACGAAAAGCGGCCAAAACGGCATTCTGTTGGGATTGTTTCATGATTTCCTTTTGTCTTCGCTCATACTCCACCGGATCTTCTCCCTCGACCAAAACCTGATCTCTGGGCAGCAATTCATACCGGGAATCCCATTTGGAGATGATCGATCCCAACAGATTGCCTTCCCGCATCGAAACCGTGGTCATGAAAAAGGCACCCTGTTCCTTGTTCCGGGAACCCTCCACCTGAATCATCGGCCGGACTTCCAGTGCAGAACCCGGCTGCATGATGTAATAGGGTGTCGGCACGACAAACAACAAAACAAACAGAGCCGACGTGATCACTCCGGTGATGATCCATGACCGTCTCCGTCTGTACCAAGGACTTGAATGTTTCATTCAATCCGCGCCCCCCGCTTCGCGATCAAACGTTTGATCCGATCCACCTGGAGGAGTGCCGCTTCTTCCCCCAAGCGGATACACTCCTCCACACGGGTGAACGCTGTGGGACTGATGTCCGCCAGGTCCGGATGGATCAACACATCCGCCTCCAACAATCTCTGATTGAGTATTTCCCGCTCCATCACACTGAGAGTTTGTGCGATCACATCAAAAATATTCCTAATACGAACAGAAGTCGTCCGGGGTACTACATCCACAGCGAGGATCATTTCGGCTCCCATCTCTTTTACCACCGAAACAGGAACCCGGTCAACCACCCCACCATCCACCAGGGTCCTTCCTTGCCACCGAACCGGTTCGAAAATCCCCGGAATGGAGATGCTCGCCCGGACTGCCAGATCCAGGGGTCCTGTTTGAAAAACCACCCGCTCACCTCTGTTCAGATCCGTGGCCACCACCCCCATTGGAATCGGGAGTTCCTCCAGGGTACGGCCCCGGGTCAGAAGCCGGATCATCTCTTTTACTTTTTCCCCCGTCACAAATCCCCGTCGGGGAACCGTCAGATCCAGCCAGTGCTTTCGTTTCAAATGGACAGCCAGTCCTTCAATCATATCCAAATCGAGACCCACCGCAAAGAGGGAGCCCACCAGACTCCCCATGCTGCTCCCGGCGATTACATCTACAGGGATCCCTTCTCTTTGCAATACCTTCAACACTCCGATATGGGCCAAACCCCTAGCTCCTCCGGAACCCAGCGCAAGTCCCACCTTGGGTCCAGGCACAACCATCTCCTCCTCTGCCTTGGATGATCCAACCTTTTCCAATCTTTCAACCTTTCTGAGACAGGCGGTCTAATTTTTTTCCCTAAGCGTAGACATGTACCAAACCCAGTAGATGAACGGGAGGATTTGAATGGAGCCGATGAACCACCCCTTCCAAAACCACTTCCGCTCCCTGACCCTGGGAGGTGTCGCCTTATTTCTCGTGGGTTCCCTGATCCTGTTTCCGGAGCAAGCTTTCAACTCTTCGCTGAAAGGACTAAAAACCTGGTGGGATATCGTTTTTCCCGCTTTATTGCCTTTTTTTATCGCTTCGGAGATTCTGATGGGATTCGGCGTCGTCCATTTCCTCGGTGTTCTGTTGGAGCCATTGATGCGGCCTCTCTTCCGCGTCCCCGGAGCAGCAGGATTTGTGATGGCGATGGGACTGGCATCGGGTTATCCCATCGGGGCCAAGCTGACCGCCCGTTTGCGGGAACAAAATCTGATCACCCGATCCGAGGGAGAAAGATTGGTCTCCTTTACCAACACCGCCGATCCTTTGTTTATGTTCGGTGCTGTCGCCGTCGGTTTTTTCCACGATGTCTCCCTGGGGGTGATTATCGCGATCGCCCACTATACATCCAGCTTGTTGCTGGGAATTCTGATGCGTTTTCACGACCCTCAGGGATCCACGACTCCCGTACCGGCGAAGGATCAAACCCATTTCCTGATCCGGGCCTATCGGGAAATGCATCAGGCGCGGTTAAAAGACGGCCGCAGCTTGGGAGAATTGATGGGGGATGCGATCACCTCATCTATCAACACTTTAATGGTGGTCGGCGGATTTATCATGATGTTTTCCGTCATTATCGAAGTATTGGGTCAAGTGGGGATCACCGAATGGTTGGCTGCGGGAATCAGCCATCTGTTTTCCCTCCTCCGGATTCCGGGAGAACTGGCATCCCCAGTGATATCCGGTCTTTTTGAAATCACACTGGGTGCCCAAGTTGCCAGCCAGGTGCCCAACACTGTCCACCTGGCCTATAAAATCGCCATCGTCGGCACCGTCACTGCATGGAGCGGTCTGTCTGTTCACGCCCAAGTGGCCAGCATCTTGAGCCGGACAGACATCCGTTATGCCCCTTATGGAATCGCCCGCTTGATTCATGGGATTCTCGCCGGTTGGATCACCCTCCTGATCTGGAATCCGGTGGAACAGTACATCCTATATTCAGATGCCGCCGTCCCCGCTTTTCTTCGCCAACTTCCCGAGACGGGATGGCACGGTCTGGCCGAACGGGTTTCCTATCTGGGATGGAGAGCGATCCTTTTGCTCGGAATCTTGGCTTTGATAGGAGTGGGAATCCAATTTTTGAGACATTTCCGGACAGAAAGAACCCATTGAAAAATAGTGATCCCCCTTACCCCAAACCGAAAAAACCCGATGACACCATCGGGTTTTCAATATCCATACTTTCCGGCAAGGGCTTGCTCCACTACTTCCGGCACCAGGCCTTTGATATCCCCTCCCCCGGAGGCGACCTCCTTGACAATTCCCGAACTGAGGAAAGAATACTGGTTGTTGGTCATCATGAACAATGTCTCCACCTGGGAATCCAGCTTCCTCATCATGGATGCAAATTGCAATTCATATTCAAAGTCGGTAACCGCTCTCAAACCCCGGATCACCACTTGGGCCCCCCGTTGGTGAACATAATCAATCAACAATCCATCAAAACTGTCCACCTCCACATTCTCCATGTCCCGAGTGACTTCCCGGATCAGGCGGGTTCTTTCTTCCACTGAAAAAAGCGGATTCTTCTGGGAGTTGTGAAGAACGGCCACCACCACCTGATCAAACACTCTCGCCCCCCTCTGCACAATGTCCAGATGTCCGTTGGTGATCGGGTCAAAACTTCCCGGATAAACTGCCACTCGCATTCTTTACACCTCCTGGATTTTCCATTTGATAAAGATGGATCACTGTATGACCGTACTCCAACTCCCGGACCATTGACAGATGGTTGTATCGGGATTGAAGACGGGAGGCGGCTCCGTGTTCCGCCATCAGGATTCCCTGGGATTCCAATAAACCGTGTTCTGAAATATACGTCAGGAGAGCCGGCAAAAATGTTTCCCGGTAAGGCGGATCCAAAAATATGTACCGAAAGGAAAGTTTTCGACGAGCCAACACACGTAAAGCTGCCCTGGCATCCCTTCTGTAAACCTCCGCCCGATCCGCAAATCCCACCAGCTGGAGATTTTGCCTCACCGTCTTCACACTTTCCGGGGAACGGTCCACAAACACCCCTCGCTCAGCTCCCCGGCTGAGTGTCTCCAGGCCGAGGGAGCCGCTGCCCGCAAACAAATCCAAGACCCATCCCCCCTCAAAGTAGGGACCGATGATCTGAAACAGAGACTCCCTGACACGATCCGTGGTCGGCCGTACCTTCACCCCCGGAACCATTTTCAGCCGCCTTCCTTTTGCTTCACCGGCAATGATCCGCATCACGACACCTACCGTCAAGTTTTGAACATTTTTTATCCTACCATAAAGGATTGAAACATGGAAATCCGGCTGTAGGAACCAGGTGTTAAAAAACAGACCTTTCGTTCCGTCCTGACCCCACTCGTAAATATTGCTTGTGGGGTGAGGATGGTGGGACGGTTATGGTTCCTTGCAAAAGCGCATAGCGAGACCCAGGAACGAAGTGACACTGGCGAGACTTGTGCGGGTGAGTGCAAAGACCTCTTCACTGCCTCCCATCCCGCCCCTGTTTCCTATCTAACATGGATAATCAACACGCTGGATGGAAATCATGACTTTCTCAAAAAAATGCCCTGAGGTATGTATATTCTACCTGAAAAGGGTAAAGATAGGGGATGACAGCATCGGGAGATGCTGTCAAACCGCGGAGAAGACTTACGTTTCCCCATAAGCTCTTCCTCCGGTTTCTCCTCTCCCATTCAGGATCCGCCCGCAAGCGGATCCCATGGACCTGTGGACACAATTCCGCAGGTCTTTTTTTGGTTTAAAAATAAAACCTGCGGGTAATAGATCCGCAGGCAGATATTCCTTTAATATTTTCTCTTTTGAAAACTGCGACTCCTTCGGCGGCGAACACCGGAACTGGTCACATGTTCTGTTTCATCGAACAACGAAGGAAGCTCTTCCCAATCCCGTCCCGAGGACCTTCTCCGGGACCGTTCCCCCCGTCTCTGCCCGCCTTCCAAACGGCGATCCGCCGGACCTTCCCTATCCCCCTCCCTGTAGCGCAGACTGCGACCCATGGAAGGCGCCTCTTCTCCTTCTCTGATGCGATCGCGAGGGGAATGGCCCCAATAGGGGGTGTCTTCTTCCCGGTCCTGGGGCAGACCGCTCCAGGAAGGCACCTCCCTTTCTCTGTCTCCGTCGCGATAACGGGGAGCCTGATTCCAAGAAGGAATTTCTCCTTCCCTGCTACGGTTGCGGGGAGACTCGGTCCAGGGAGGCACTTCCCGGTCCTGTGGGCGTCCCCACCCCATCATGGGTCCACCCCACCATTCATCCTGTCGGAAGTCCCGCCCGTCACGGGGGCTTCTCTCTTCGGGCCGCCTCGAGGCTCCGCCTTCCGGACGAGGGGGAAGCCCGAAGGGCGCATCCCATCCGAGATCGTCAAATCCTCCACCGCGGCCGCGGGGTCCCGGGTTGGCAAATCCACGTGGCTCCGGATCCCGTGGCGGAGGAAAAAAGGGCTGTTGGGGCGGTCGTGGAGGCAAGCGCTCCGCCAGCTGTTCCATCTTGGTTTTTAACCAAGCCCAACGCTTGGCTTCTTGCACTCTGGAAAGGGATGCCCGGATCGGTCGTCTTTTCATCGATTGGTCTCCTCCTTTCAGATAATCTGGGATACCGTACACTCATACCATATGTTTTCGCCCGTTGCCTGTCCCCGGCCAATGCCCACACCCCCGCCTATTTCCTCTGATCCTCCCATTAAAAGCATTATAATTTGGTGGGCTGGGTTTTCTGAAGCGTATTTGGCTCGCCAGAACAAATAAAGCGGAATGTGAAACCCAATCCCGACCGTCCTGGACTGCTTTAAATCACAACACTTCCAGATCACAGAGCTTTTAAGGCGTGTCTGATCCAATTATTGCTGGGAATGGGCCGGTATGACCGTCTCCGATCTCTTACGAAACAGCGCCTAGCGAGACCCGGAAGCGGTAGCAACCTCAGGCGAGACTTGTACTTCCTGAGTGCAAGCCCGGCCATACCGGGCTCTCACTACTTACACAAACTTCACCAGACACACAACTAAACCATCCGCTTCAACATCCGGGCTTCCGTGCAAGTCACCACTTGCTCAGACACCATCAGATCCAACATCCGGTCCGTATATTCCCTTTTTCGTGGAGAACGTCTCAATTTCTCCACCTCTGCCGGCGTAAACAGGCGTTCGCTGAGGGTCGTCAGATACTGAACCAGAACCAATACCCCCCGGGTTTGCCGGATTCTCTTCGCTTCATCCACCGTCCGGACGATTCGTTCCACCGACAGGGCTTTTCTGCCGAGGATTCGGTTCACCGTCCGGGCCAAATCCGTATAAAAATCCCGATTCCTCCTCATCCACTACACCTCCCGTCTTTGGACCTCCCCTTATAACTATGCAGTTGAACAGAAAAAGGACATGTGGCGGAATGAGAAGAATCACGGCTGACAGAATGATATTCAAAAAACGACAAAAGAACTTAAATCACAACTCTTTTCTATGTATTTACAATATTTCACTTTTATGGTATATTACCCTTAGGCCAACTACCCACTTTTTCAGGACATCCTTTTCCGATCAAGGCCAAAATAATACAGACAAAGACAGCGAAATCATCCCTCAAGTAAATCTCCTTCAAGGACCGGCCCGCAGCAATCTTTCAGAGCAGGTTGGCTCACTCCGTCGGAGCTTGGTTTGAAAGGAGGGTACTAACGTGGAGAGATGGATTCTGCTGTTGTCCGCTGTCGTTAGAATGTTCGAAACCCTGATACAACTCTCTCAGCGTTACGGTGAAAAGTACAAACGAAAGAGCCGAAAAAAAAATCCCTACCTGTAACCGGCAGGGCATTCCGACCAATCCCGGCCCGGTGGACCCCACTCCACCGGGCTTTTCAGTCACAACAACAATATATGTGTTGGGTTCATTTTTAAAACTTGTCTAATCAAATTGGGTTCCTTCTTTTCCAAACCTCTCTATCGCCTTCCGCAAAGGCTCCATCTCATCGGAATCTTCCCAATCCGGATCTTCCAGGAGTGCCGCCGCATCCGCCCGGGCCACCTCTAACACACGAAAATCTCCGATCAGATCCGCCACCCTGAATTCCGGTGCTCCGCTTTGCTTCACGCCAAAAAAATCTCCCGGTCCCCGCAATTCCAGATCCCGTCTGGCAATTTCAAATCCATCTGTCGTGTCGGTCATTACACGCATCCGTTCAACTCCCGTCTCAGACTTGGGGTCGGCCACCAAAATACAGGTTGCTTTTCCTCCCCCCCGTCCCACCCGTCCGCGAAGTTGATGAAGTTGGGCCAATCCAAAGCGGTCCGCATCATAAATCACCATTACCGTCGCATTAGGTACATTCACCCCCACCTCCACCACCGTGGTGGAGACGAGCACCTGGGTTTGGTTGTCGGCAAAACTTTGCATCACTTCTTCTTTTTCCGCCGGTGACATTCGGCCGTGCAGCAGACCGACCCGGATCGGTGCAAGAGAGACCGCGATTTCTTCAAAGACCGTTTGGGCGTTTTGGAGGTCCACTTTTTCGGATTCTTCGATGAGGGGACAAATCACGTAAGCTTGCCGTCCCTCCCGACAGGTCTTTCCGATGAAATCGACCACACGACTCCAGACATCCCGTTTAACCCAAAAAGTTTCCACCGGCTGTCGTCCCGCCGGCATTTCATCAATGGTGGATATATCCATGTCCCCGTATGCCGTGATGGCCAGGGTGCGGGGAATCGGGGTGGCTGTCATATACAGAACATCCGGTGATTTCCCCTTTTCCCTCAGGACACCTCGCTGACGCACGCCAAAACGATGCTGTTCATCGGTGATGACCAGACCCAGGTTGCGGTAATGAACATTTTCCTGGATCAGGGCATGAGTACCTACCACCAGATCTGTCGACCCCATCTGGATTCGGGAGAGTACATCCCTTTTTTCCCGGACGGTCATGCTCCCTGTCAACAATTCGAGATTAACTCCCACCGGAGCCAAGGTTTCCTTCAGAGATCGGAGATGCTGCTCCGCCAAAATCTCCGTCGGCACCATTAGCGCCCCCTGGTAACCGCTCAACCAATTGGCATACAGAATGATGGCCGCCACCACGGTTTTCCCTGAACCGACATCCCCTTGCAACAAACGGTTCATCCGGCTGTCGGCTTCCATGTCCGCCAAGATCTCCTCCACCACCCGCCGCTGGGCTCCCGTCAAGGGGAAGGGCAAATCCCGGATCAAAGCCTCCACCCGCTCCCGGTCAAAGCGGCGCGAAATGCCCTGATCCTTTCGTTTTTGCTGTTTACGGTGCCAGAGGAGCCTCAGTTCATAGAGGAATAATTCTTCATACACCATCCGCCTGCGGGCCTGTTTACCTTCCTCCCTTCCCTTGGGAAAATGAAGGATATACATGGCTTTGGCCCTGTCGAGAAGTCGATAGCGCCGCCGAATCCCTTCCGGCAAAATCTCCTCGATCTCCCGTCCAAAAGCGGCAAAAGCCTGATGAATGGTCCGCCGTAACCAAGAAACCTGAATGGAACCAGTCACGGAATAGACCGGTTCCATCCGATTGATCCTCCCTTTGCTTTCATCGCCGATCCAAGTACGGTCAGCGGTCAATTGCAGTCGGTGGGCATTCCAGGTTCCGGAGACGACCACTCTGAGGCCTGGCTTCAATTTTTTCTTCAGAAAGGGCTGATTAAACCAGACCACTCCCACATGAACCCCGTTTACTTCGATGCGGGCCGTCAGCCGTGATTTTTTCTTACTGTACCAGCGAATACTGGAGGGACCGTACAAGATCCCCTCCAAAGTCGCTTTCTCATCATGAATCGCTTCGCTGATATCAATAACCCGAAAATCATCATATCGGTAGGGGAAATATCCCAGCAGATCAGCCACGGTCCGGATTCTCAACTTTTCAAGGTCTTCAGCCCGTTTGGGCCCCACCCCCGGAACCTCAGTCACTGGTCTCAGGTTTAAATCCATCTCACTCGGCAGACTTCCCGAAGATCCGGCGCTCGTGGGCACGGCCCGTCGGGGTTGCCGCCAACCCTCCCAAAGCAGTCTCTTTCAGACTGACCGGCATGTCCCGCCCGATCCGGAACATGGCTTCAATCACTTCGTCGGTGGGAATGACACTCTTCACACCGGCCAGAGCCATGTCTGCCGCCACCATGGCGATGGCGCCTCCCATGGCGTTTCGTTTCACACAGGGGGCCTCCACCAGCCCCGCGACAGGATCGCAGACCAAGCCCAGCATATTTTTCAGGGCGATGGCCACCGCCTCCGCTGACTGGGAAGGGCTCCCTCCAGCCATTTCCACCATCGCTGCCGCGCTCATGGCCGTCGCGGACCCCACTTCCGCCTGACAGCCCCCTGCCGCTCCGGAAATAAAAGCATTGTTGGCGATACAGTAACCGATTGCACCGCTCACAAAAAGTGCCCGCACCATTGTCTCCCGGTCGGAGTCCAGTCGATCCGCTGCTGTGAATACACACCCGGGGAGGATTCCGCAAGCGCCGGCTGTCGGTGTCGCCACCACTGTACCCATGGCGGCGTTCACTTCGGAAACGGCCATGGACCGGGAGACAACATCCAAGGCATCTCTCCCGGAGAGAAGGACTGGGGCTTCAGTCATATAAGTCCGGATTTTCATGGCGTCACCCCCGGTGAGGCCGCTGTGGGATTTCATCTGTTCATTCAATCCCTTGCGAACCGCCTTTTCCATCACATCCAAATTTCCTGCCATCTGCTCAAACACTTCTTGTCTGCTTTTGTTAAAAGTGTCCATCTCTTTTTGGATCATGATTTCGGAGATCGGCATCCCTTTGGATTCTGCCAGCTCCACTAATTCCGCCACTGTACGAAAATTCATGTGCCTCCACCCCCAGATCTATCCATGATTCGGAATGGATCCGATGTATTTCTTGTCCTGTTATGGAAGGAAAGCGCTTTTCCCGCAACCTCTCCCGACATTTTAACACACCCGGACTCTCGACATGAACAACCGGCAAAAAAACAGCCGCCGTCTGGAAAACGGCGGCCTTTTGCCAGTCGATCCTCCCAAGATTCAGAACACGGTCACACCGGTGATATCCTCAAGGGAGGATATCTCCTGTTGAACCTGATCATCCACATGCTGATCTGTTTCGATGATCATCAACGCTTCCAAACCCTTCTCTTTTCGGGATACCTGCATATAACCGATGTTGATCCGATGATTTGCCAGTACGGTCGCCACTTTGGCCACCGCGCCATATCGGTCATGATGTGTCACCAGCAGCGCGGGCGCACTTCCGGAAAGTCTCAACTCAAAACCGTTCAGCTCCACGATTTCCATCTTTCCGCCGCCGATGGAGATTCCCGTCACTTCCAGATCCCCTTGGTCATCCTCCAGATGGAGGCGAGCTGTATTGGGGTGATCCGCCACCTCTTCCGATTCGATGAAGGTGACTTCCACTCCTGATTCCCGGGCAATCTCCAAAGCCTGCACCATGCGTTCGTCATCGGTGTCAAAGTCCAACAATCCCCCGACCAGGGCCACATCAGTCCCGTGTCCCTGATAGGTCTTGGCAAAGGATCCGTACAAGGTAATGGTCACCCGTTGGGGCAACCGCCCGAAAAGAGTTCGGGCAGCCCTTCCGATCCGCGCCGCACCTGCGGTATGCGAACTGGAGGGCCCAATCATCACAGGACCGATAATATCAAAAACAGACCGAAATTTCATACGGGTTCCCTCCTTGGTCACACCCGATTGCTGCGGATCTGCCGGACTCAGGATGTTTTGGGTGTGCAGACCACGGCGATGGTTCCCGGACCGACATGGGCCCCAATCACCGGACCGATCTCGGTATACTCCACATGATCCACTTGAAAAGTTTCTTTGAGACGATCGGCCCACTTGTCCGCTTCCTCTCGGTTGTCCGTATATAATACGGCGACATCCTTCGCACCTTCCGGCAAGTTTTCCTTTAACATTTCAAAGATACGGGAGATCGCCTTGGCCTTTCCTCGCACTTTGTCCACGGGAAAGACTTCTCCCTCCGGACTGATGGAGAGGATCGGTTTGATATTGAGCAACGAACCGACGACGGCGGAAGCCTTCCCGATGCGTCCACCCTTCTGCAGATACTCCAAGGTATCGACCAGGAAGAAAACTTGTTCTTCCTCGATCAGACGGTTGGCAATGGCCACACACTCATCCAGGGATTTTCCTTCCTTGGCTGCCCGGGCCACCTCGACCACAATCATCCCAATGGCGTAAGAGGCCTTTTTGGAATCGACCACTGTCACCTTGAACTCGTCTTCCACCATGGAACGGGCCAGCAAGGCAGACTGGTAGGTTCCGCTGAAAGCGGAAGAAAGATGGATGGACAGGATGTCCACATTCCCATCCTTGGCCGCTTCCCTGTAAGCTTCCACAAAGTCGATGGGAGAGGGTTGGGAGGTGGTGGGCATCTCATCGCTTTCCTTAAGGCGCTCATAAAACTGGGACGGACTGATGGTTACACCGTCCAGATAAGATTCCCCTGACAAATGCACTTTCAGCGGAACGACCACGATCCCCAGTTCCTCGATGAGATGCTTGGGAATATCCGCCGTGCTGTCCGTGATTACCTGCACTTTTGTCATTTGAGCACCCCCACTGATCTTTTTATTCCACGGAGAATAAGAAATAGTAGAGAGGTTGTCCTCCGTAGTGAACCTCACATTCCACGTCGGGATACTCCTTCTCGAGGAAGTGGGTCAATTCTTGTACTTGAGCCTGTGTCACATCTTCTCCGTAAAGAAGTGTGACCACATCGCCGCCATTGGCGAGCATACGGGCGAGGAGCTCCCGGGAGGTTGCAAGCATCTCTGCACCGACTGCCTCAATCCGACCTTCACGGATGCCGAGGAAGTCTCCCTCTTTGATGGCTCCACCTTCATACTGTGAATCCCGGATCGCATAGGTGACCTCGCCGGAGGAGACGCCCTGAACGCTCTCCATCATACGCTTTTGGTTCATTTTTACGTCCTCTTCTTCTGAAAAGGAGAGAAGAGCCGCCAATCCCTGAGGGATGGTCCGGGTGGGCAGAACTGTCACCGGAACTTCCACCAACTCCGTCACTTGTTCGGCAGTCATGATGATATTTTTGTTGTTGGGCAGAATGAAAACATGTTCCGCTGGAATCCCCTGCACAGCCTGCACAATCTCCTCCGTGCTGGGATTCATGGTTTGCCCCCCCTGAATCACTACATCGGCGCCCAGGCTTCGGAAAATCTCCGAAACTCCATCTCCGATGGCCACCGCCACCAATCCGTAACGTTTCGTCACCGGCTTGGAGACACTTTCCCCTTGTTGCGTGTCCCGGTGTTCAGAATCGAGAATCGAGGCGTGCTGCTCCCGCATATTTTCAATTTTGATCCGAGTCAGCTCCCCGTAACGCTGGGCATAGGTCAAAGTCTCCCCCGGATGTTCCGCATGGATATGAACTTTGACCAAGTCATCGTCGGCGACGACCAGGAGGGAATCGCCGAACCCGCCCATGTCCGCCCGAAACTTCTCTTCCGAGAAAGGCGTCTCCAACAGTTTGTCCGGTTTCAATTTAACAATAAACTCCGTGCAGTAACCATGTTCAATATCCCCGGTTTCAAAATGGGATTGGGCGCTCTGTTTGTGGGCAATCTCCCCGAGTCGATCCAAATCGGCGGTCCCGGCGTCAGCCTCGGTCACCGTGTAGGAAACATCTTCACCGGTCAGTGCTGCCAGAAATCCTTCATAGATCAGGACGAGCCCTTGTCCCCCTGCATCGACCACACCGGCCTGGGCCAGAACCGGCAGCTGTTCCGGGGTCCGTTGGAGAGCTTTTCGGGCCGCCTCCAGAACCATCTCCATCATTTCTGCCAGACTTTCCGTTCGGTGGGACATCCGAACTGCCTTTTCAGCAGCTTCCCGGGCCACGGTCAAAACCGTGCCCTCCACCGGCTTGATCACCGCTTTGTAGGCAGTGTCCACGCCGCGCTTCAATCCCTCGGCGAACTCCCTGGAAGTCAAAACCTCCTTCTCGGCCACTCCTTTTCCAAAACCTCGGAACAATTGTGAGAGGATCACCCCGGAGTTTCCGCGGGCACCCATGAGCAGACCCTTGGAAAGCGCTTCCGCCATCTGGCCCACATGGCCTTTGGAAGCCGCTTGCCTTTCCAGCTCCTTTACACCAGAAGTCAGTGTCAGGTTCATATTGGTTCCGGTGTCACCATCCGGGACCGGGAATACATTGAGCGCGTTCACCTGATCCACGCTTCGGTTGAGTCTCTCCGCTCCCGAACGAACCATGTCCAAAAATGTCTGTGAATCAATCACTCGTACCAACAGTGGTCCCCCTTACTCTTCGCTCACCAACCGGACCCCTTGCACAAAGACATTCACCCGGCTCACTTTGAGCCCCACCATCTGGTCCAGGGTGTACTTCACCTTGGATTGCACATTGTGAGCCACCTCGGAAATTTTGGTTCCATATCCCACAATGATATGCATATCAATCTCCATTTGGCCCTGATCTTCCCGGACCTCGACTCCCTTGCTGAGGTTTTCCCTGCCCAGGAGTTCGGCGATACCGTCTTTCAATTGGCTGCGGGAAGCCATCCCCACCAGACCGTAACAGTCCATGGCTGCAACGCCGGCGATGGTTGCGATCACTTCGTTGGATACTTCAACCTCTCCATAATGAGTGGATACATCCAAAGTCATCTCAGATTCCTCCCCGAAGGCGGGTTCCATACTAGGCCTATTGTACAACAACCCCTGTCAGAAAAAAAGCAGACAAACCCATCTTACTCAAGGGGGGCACTTCTTGCAAGGGAACACTTCCTGTGCTAGAATGGTGAAGTATTTTGTTTCCCGGAATGGTCTGCAGATTCCTACATTCGGAACGTGCGGGCCAGAACCAATTTCAACACTCGTTCTCCCGAACAGGACAGGAGGTGGGGAACATGGCACGTCGTTGCTACATCACCGGCAAAGAGGGGCGCACCGGCAACCAGGTCAGCCACTCTCACCGAAAATCCCGTCGCAAATGGGGCGCCAACGTCCAAAAAGTACGCATCTTGGTCGATGGCAAACCGAAGCGCGTCTATGTGAGCACCAAGGCTCTCAAATCGGGCAAAGTAACCCGCGCCTGATTGGCGGGTTTTATCAAAGAAGCACCCTGCAGGGTGCTTCTTTGTCTTTTCTTTAAGCGTGATCACTCGCCACTTTTGGATCCAGTCCGTACTTGCGGGCGATTCGCTTCACCTGCTCCCTGTAGGGTGCGGCGGCTTCTCCCCGGACCATCTCGATATAGCTGGTATAACCTTTGATATATTCCCAGAAGTTCGGGTGATTATGGATATTCTGCCCTTTCAATCCCTTTTGTTCCACCTGGTGCAGAAGGGCCCGAAAAGCGCGCAACTCGCCACGGTTGAGGTTGGTTTTTTCATTGACGATGATCCCGGTGACCGCCTGTCTCCTGGAGCGGCGAAGGACCCTGGTTTTCTCTTCATTCACCTCAAATCCTTCATACCGAACAATCCCCCGGGCCGTTCCCAGCAATGCCCCGATCCGCTTCTCGCCGGACGGCCAACAGGAAAAGGTGAGATCGTCCGCATAGCGGGTGTATGCAAAACCGTGGGAATCCGCCAACCCCAGCAACCGCTCGTCCAGCCGACGGCACAGGATATTGGTGATCGCCGGACTGGTGGGGGCTCCCTGTGGCAGATGGCGATCCCCCACAGCCACATGGTAGATCCTGCCGTCAAATTCCACTTTCCGGCGGGGCGGCTCGGTGCACAACAGAGCCAACAGCGTACTGACCGCTGGACTGTACCCGAAAGACTGATACATTCCCTTCACCCGGGGGTAATGGACACTGGGGAAAAAATCTTTCAGATCCATTTTGATCACCGCTGCCTTACCTACATGGTGGGCTGCGTTATCCACGATGCTTTTTCCCCGGACAAATCCATAGGCGCAAGGGTGCACCTCCACCCGGTTCAGCAAATGCGCCCGGATCCATTCCTGCGCCTGGCGCAGATGCTTTTTGGGGGCGGAGAGGATCCGCTTTCCACCGTTTTTCTTGGGAATGGTGAAATGGTGATAATGGGAAATGGTGGCGGTGTCCCGGTGATAAGTCAACCATTTCAGACGTCCCAGCGGAATCTCCATTGCCTCTGCCAGCTCTTGGGGAGTATGAATCAGAGGTAGTCCCGACTCCCTCAGCCTTTCCTCATCGCTGTTCAGGAGCTCCAGGTCCCCGGAAAAACCTTCCCCCACATGGACCACATGTTGCTCCCGGTATTCCTTCCACTTGGCCTGGGCCTCGGCCCGTCGGCGAATTCGCTCTTCCTTGCGTTGTGCACGCCGCCGTCGGCTTTCCTCGATCCGTTCCTGTCTCCGTCTTCGGATCATCGCCTCGAGGTCTCCCAATTTCCGGGTCTTTTCCTCCAGGGATTCCAATTCCTCTTTCAGTTGAGCCAGCTCTTTTTCTTCCTGTTTCTGTTTCTCCAATTCTTCAGGAGGGAGGGGCTCCTCCGACCAGAAACCCATCCGGATCATTTCCCGCCGGATCACCTCGTCCCGGCCCTCCTGCATCACTCGTTCCAGCCACTCTTCTCGGGAGAGGGGCTGCACTTCCCCATCATTTTTTCCCTGCAATGTTCACAACCCTTTCCCCTGGGATCCGTTCATCCTCCGGCGGTAAAGGACCACCGTTGCCAGGATGTGCTCACATGGCCCCTGCATCAATTTGTTTTGCTTGAAGAAATAACAGTCACAGGCGGCATGGACGATCCGACCGTCTCCGTCCAGCTGAACTTCCGGTTGGCGGGTTCGGGATCGGGTTGCCACCTCTCCCTTGAGAAGGTCTCTATTTCCTTCCCGGTTCACAGAGAGAAGTGTGACCTTCCCTTCCAAGATCAGCTTCTCCGCCTCTTTTTCCCGAGGATTGTTATATTTCAAATCGTCAATGGGCAAGGGATCCCGGGTCAGCTCCCGCAACCGGAACCAGCCGGTCTCTAGATCAAACATCACTCGTCCGGCATGGCACAGTTGACGGAGGGCAGACTGAGTCACCTCCGGTGAGAGACCGGTGCGGCGGGCCAACTCCTCGGAAGTGGCTGTTTTCCGGAGTTTGAGCTCGGCGAATACCCGACCGCTGTCCACGGGAGAGACAGGGACGCCTCCCACCATCAGATCAAAATTTCCTGAGGCGGACCAGTCATTCCTGGTCCAGCCGGAGAGTCCCAATGTAAAGCTGACCCCACCCAGATCGACGATGTAGAAACTGGGCATCCCGGTTCCGAGGAGGTGAATCGTGACACTGCGGGCGAGGGGTAACAGCTTCTCCAACAGAAAGAGACGACGGCGACCCCAGGTCCGGATCTCTCTGTCCACATCCCCTGTATAGATGGTTTCACTGAAGGTGAGCACTTCCCCCCAAGGGTCGATCGCCACCTGGACCGGCTGTCCCGGCCGCAAACGATAGCGAAGGGAGCGGGGACCATGCTTTTCCCGGTTTCGCCTCAGGAAAGTGCACAGATTGTAGATGTCGATGGGCTGGACCCGGAAGGAGACCGTCGGCAGGCTCATCGCCGACTGCACCTGAAGAAAACCGCGAATCCAGCTTTCCGGCACATCGATTTTCTGCTCCTTATACACCTCCCGTCCCTCTGTGGCCACTTCAAAACCGCCGGGATCGATCTGGAACTCAGTGGGCCGGTAGGTTCTCATCCGAAGCAATTCCCCGTGCAGGGAGTCCGAAAAGTCGATATTGGTCGTACCATACTCAAATTCCTTCACATCCCGGAACATCTCTTCGTGAACCGCCAATCGTCCATAGGAAGACTCATCCTGGGAGAAAGCTTCAAAGAAAACCTGGTCCGGAGCGACAGTGATCACCGGATCGAGGACAAACCACCCCGCCTTGTCATGGGTATAGAGGTAATTGAAATACCGGCGCATCGCCTTATTGTAATCCCGGTTCCTCACATCCATCTTCCGTTCCAACTCCCGGATGCGTGCATGAACCTCCTGCATCCGGCTCACCCATTCCTGTTTGGTTGACACTTGCTCTGCGATGTCCTGTATGTACTGCTCCCGCACCCAGGCCTGGTAGGCGCTGTGATCCTTCGGCTTGTATTTCAAGTCGGATACCACCACATCCCTTAGAGCGCTCATCGCATCCCGATACCGGATAGGATCAGCGATCCGGCCCCGAAAATAGGTGGGTTCCCGACCCAGGTCCGGGGAAAAAGAGACCGTCGTTCCCCCGTCACTGTGACGGATCCGGCTCGGGTTTGCGTATACCTGTTGAAACTGCATCGTCTCTCCCCCTTCAGCTGTCTGATACCCGGCACAACGGAGTATTCAATCCCGGATGGCACTCCGATAACCGGGTCAAGATCACCATCACCTTTTCAAAATCCCGCTTGCCGGCATTCCTTAAGTAATCCTGCAACAGACGAACCGCCAATCGGGCCCGCTCCTCTTCGGCAGCGCCTTCCCTCCATAACAATTCCAAAGCCAGATCCTTCGCTTTTCGGCTTCCATTGACCTGAAACAGAACCCGTCGAAAGAACAGTTCCATTTCTTCCAGCCCCTTGGCTCCCCAATCCAGTTGACCCGCTTGCTCCAAGGCAAACAGCTGAACTTCGGGATAGGGGCTTTCCCCCAAACGCTGAACCATCCTCCGGCGATGGGGCCACATCCCGGGAAGGGCGGCCCACTGCAACCCTTTTTGCCGAACTTCGGGAATGCTGCTGTCTGCCAATCCGCAGACCAGCTCCGGATCTGCCTCCTCTTCCGGCACCTCTGTCTCCATCCGCAAAAACACCCACTCCCTGGTATCTTCCCAATCGGTTTCCGCCAGGTTGGCCCAATCACCGGACTCCAGCTCAGACAACCGGTATTCCAGCAGGCGGCGTCCTGTCTCCCTCGCCACCGCCACCCGGCTGTGAGCCAGATCAAACAGAAGCTCCTTCTCCAATGCATCCGGTGACGGATCCAACTGATTCAGCAACCGGATCCCCAATTCCTGCAAGCCTGTGTCCGTACTCTCCAACAGAGGAAGAATCCGTTCCATGGGCAGGGAATTGAGTCTCTCCCGAAAGAGATTCTCCAGTAATTCCTCCCGGATCAGATTGCGAATGGAATCCGGCGTCTCCGGCTGCGTCATCTTGGCCCAAAGACGCTGGAACAACTCGTCCCCGTGCTTTGACAGAAGTTCAATCCAGAACCACGAATATTCCCACCGAGAAAAAGTGTCCTGCACCAAACGAAGGTGATCCTCATCGGAGATGGAGAGCAGATCCATCACAAAATCCGCGTCATGGTGAAAGTGCCAGTACTGATAACGAAGCAGATTTTGAGCAGTTTCCTTCACCCGGGGGAGTTCGCTGGACAAAAAGGGTAGCAGTTCCCGAACCGGAAATTTCACGTACGGTTGGTTTCTCAACAAAGACAGAACGGATGCCGCCAGTTCCCGGGATGCCGCCACCGATGACTCCAGCAGTTCCTCAGCTACTTCCAACAAAGGAAATCCCTTCAAGATCTCCACCAGTGCCTCTTCCTCGAGAAAGAACCGGAAACTGTCCGGGGTATTCATCAGTTCCGACAGAAAATCCCGGTCGATCTGCCAATCTTTCCGGTGAAGAACCAGCTGATTTTTGGCCACCACCCGAATGGTCTCATTTTCGCTTTTTAAGAAGGGTAACAGATCCCGCTCCGTATAGGGATGACGTTGATAATGAATGCGATATAACACTTCCGCCACCATCATCCGATGCATATGGGATTTCCCTTTCAAAAGCTGGGTGGCAAGGTCCAGGGTGGACAAGTGGTGAAGAGGGGTTCCCAATACTTTGACCAACAGATCCGCCAGCAGATGGGACACCTGTCCATCCAACTCCGGATCTTGAATCAGCTTGTTCAGCAATAACCGGGTCAGCTCCAAAGATTGCTCCCAGGACCAGCGGGAGACGTTCCATTCCACAAAGGAGAAGGCTTTGTTTCGAACTTCCCGATCAGGATTGATCAGCATATTGAACAACAGGGGAAACACCGGCTGATCCGGATTCATCCGGGCGATGATCTCATCAGCAGCAAAAGCTCTTTTGACGGGCTCCTTTGCATTCAGCAACTTCAAAAACGCCTCGGAATCCAATCCTCCCAAGTACTCCGGATTTCCTTTCTTCAAGGCCCGGATCGCAAACTGAATCACCGGCTTCGCTTTCCCGTTCACCAGGATATGCCACAGCCGCTCCGGCTCCCGGTCCCACAGTTCCGGGAAGGCTTCCTCCCGCTCCTCCGGAAACCTCTCCAACTCCGCCGGCGGCCGGTCAGCCAGTCTCCATTTCCGGTTTTCTTCACAGACAAACCGGGAACTGTTGCGATACAAAATCTGATTCAGCACATAGAAGTTCAAATAGCCCCCGATCTGGTCATCCCGGGTCTCCCGCCATAAAGGCCACTCATCATCCGGAGTGTAGTGGATCAAAATCTCCGCCGCCATCCGGGTGTAGTCGGAGGCTCCCTCCCTGCCCAGGTTGCGCAAGACCCGCCAGATCCGACGCCGGAGATAGAGATCCGTCCGGTGAGAGTAGGGACGCCTGTATGACCGGGAAGAAATATCAAACCAGTATGCCAGCCTTCCCCAGATTTCCGCATCCCGCCGTTGCTCCGCCAGTTTGAGTACCGCTTTCAGGTAGCGGTACTGATCTTGATTGAACCAATAATACCTGCTACTCATCCATTGCTGCAATGCCTCACGGGCCAGAGGGCGACCATCCAGGTACAAGGTCCAAAACCAAGCCGGATGGGAACCCCATTCGTATCTGTGCCTAAAGCTAAATTTGGAGACAAAAAGGGGGTTCTCTTGATCCAACAATGACTGATATTCTTTGGACAAGGGCTCCACCGGATCTTCCTGTTGCCACCATGCCTCAAACTTTTTTTCCTCATCAAAAGCTTCTCCCCTTGGGGAAGATTGTTCATCCATGCCCTTCCCTCCCTTAAAACATCTGCAACCCGGCGACCGCGGCGACCGGGATAACAGAAAACCCGACCATTCAAGGCCGGGTTTCCTCCCATCCGTGTTCACTAAAATTCCATCGAGTCGGTTTCGCCACTGAACAGTCGGGGGTGTACTACCACCCGACAAAAGAGGCTGCGGCTACGCCTTTTTAGGCAGCCGAGTCGGGTGGTAGTACACCCCCGACTGCCAAGTAGGGCGGAGCCGGGTGACGGATTGGTACCGTCAACGCAAGCATGGCGGAACGCCATACAATCATGCTGAACAAGGATGGGCAATCAATGATTTCATGCAAATTATAAAACAAACAAACATTCGGTGTCAAACATTTTTTTAAAAGATCCCAATTCCTTCGCAACAGTAAAAAAACGGCCGCTTCGACGGCCGCTCCTTTGGTTCCCCGCGGTAGAAACAGATGTGACACGGACCACGCCGCCTCATTCTTCGTGGCAAGACCCGGAAGCCCGGGCGATAAAATGGATCATCAGTTCGACTTTTCCGACGAACCCCGGGCGGGGGGCACCAGGTCAGCCACCTATTTTTCCTTCTGAAAAACACCCAATAGGGCTTTGACCATCCCGCCGAGGAACTTAGGAAGTTTGATGGTGTAAAATTTCACCCCGATCCCTCCTTCACCCTGTTGCTCGCAAGGCAACGCATCACCCTGTCACTTATATATATTCTATAGAGGGGTCAAGGTGCCTAGAACAGGAAACAGGCCGCGCCCAAATTAGTCGCGGCTCTCCACCACCAACAGCTTCCCGCGGCGGATGCGGATCTTCCCCCGTCTTGCCGTGAGCTCATTGCTGATTCCCCGGGGATACCGGCGGTACAAGGTGGCGTCATACAAAGGATAGCGAAACCCTTCCAAAAAAACCCCTTCCACCTGATCCGTCAGGGCGAGCAGGGAGACATAAGGGAAGGCCCCCCGCTCCAGCCACAGCTCTTTCCCCCCTCCCGGATGAAGGCGAATCCGGTTGCTGGAGTTTTCAATCACGCCCCGGATGCCGGCCGCCTCGACTTTTTCCAACAGAAACAGATTGGCCAAGGCGTGGTCAAAGCGTGCCCCGCCCAGGGCCCCCAAGATCAAAATCTCCTGTGCCCCCTCCGCAATCGCAGTCTCCACCGCGTATTGGGTATCCGTCATATCCTTCTCCGCAGGCAATCGCTTCACCGGGATACCCGCCTTTTTCAAGGATGGGGGGACCTGGGACCCCAAAGTGTCAAAATCCCCCACGGCCAGGTGAATCGGGAGATTTGCCTGCTGAAGGGCCCGGACACCGCCGTCGACACCGACCACCCGATCCCCGGGCCGGATCACTCCCAACTCCGAAACCGCCAGTTCTCCCCCCGCCACCACCACCCAGCGCCGGCTCATCCTGTCTTCACCAGCCGGGGAGCTTTGGCGGCCAACAGAGAGACGATCAGGATGGAGACCAGGATGTCGGGAATGATATAGGAAAGATTATACAGTGCCGAATACAGAACAGGGGAAAATTCTTCGGGAGCGTAGGCCCCGAACCAGACGACCCCCGATACAAAATGAGACAGAAACCGGATCAAACCGGCAACCGTCACCCCCCAAGCGATCCGTCCCGTTCCGGTCCATCCCGGTGCCTCCCCTCTTACCGGAAACAGACCGGCCAGCCCGAGAGCCGCATAAGCCAGGGGATAATCCAGCACCACCTGAACGGGATGGGCGATCAGGGGGTGGGTCATCAGGTTGAACAACCCGACCAACAATCCACAAATCACTCCGGCGACCCACCCCCTGCGATAAGCCACCAACACAATCGGCACCATGGCCAGGCTGACGGAACCTCCCTGGGGCCACAGGCGAAGGGTGACAAACACACTGAGAACCGCACCCACCCCAGCCATCACCGCAATTTCCGTCAAATTGATCAAGCGCTTTCTCTCCATTGGACGCCTCCTTATCCCCGGTTCGTAAGACCGGATCCCGCTCCCGCACGGATGGCGGAGATCGCTTCTCCGCGATCCTTCCGGCTGAAGACCGCGGAACCGGCCACCAGTACTGATGCCCCTGCAGATGCTGTCTCTGCGGCGGTATCCGGGTTGACTCCGCCGTCCACCTCCAGCTCCACATCGGAGAGTCCGGCCTCCTCCAGCATCCGACGCACTTGCCGGATTTTATCCAGCACACCGGGAATGAAAGCCTGTCCCCCAAAACCGGGGTTGACTGTCATTAACAACACCAGATCCAAATCCCGAAGGATCGGCTGCAACACCTCCGCCGGAGTGGACGGATTGAGCACCACCCCCGCCTTGACTCCCTCCTCCTTGATTAGATGGATGGTGCGGTGCAGATGGGGACAGACCTCCTGGTGAACCGAGATCCAGTCCGCCCCCGCCCGGGCAAAGGCGGGAATATACCGGTCCGGCTCCTCGATCATCAGATGAACATCCAGGGGCAGTTGCGTCCGGGGCCGGATCGCCTCCACGATCAGGGGACCGATAGTCAGGTTGGGGACAAAATGACCGTCCATCACATCGACGTGAATCCAGTCGGCGCCCGCCTGCTCCACATCGGCGATCTCTTCTCCCAACCGCGAAAAATCGGCGGACAAGATGGATGGTGCGATTTTTACCATGATTTAATACCTCCGCTGCTCGTTGATTTCCTCTAAAAAATGCAAATAGTTCCGGTAACGGAACCCGTGGATCTCCCTCGCTTCCACCGCTTCCTTCACCCGGCATCCGGGTTCATTCTTATGGAGGCAGCCCCGGAAGCGGCAACCGGGGGCTCTGGCAGCCATCTCGGGAAAACACTTCCCCAGCTCCGTCTCCCTGAGGTTCCTGAAGGAGAGCTGGCTGAAACCGGGGGTGTCCGCCACCTGACCTCCTCCGGGAAGGTCAAGAATCTCCACATGGCGGGTGGTGTGGCGGCCGCGGCCCAGTTTTTTGCTCACTTCCCCGATCTGCAATTCCGCTGTGGGCAACACCGCGTTCAATAGGGAGGATTTCCCCACCCCTGAGGGACCGGCAAAGACGGACAATTGATTCTGCAAGACCCCCTTCACCGCTTCGATCCCTTCTCCGCTGCGGACGCTGGTGGGGAGCACCCTGTATCCCGCCGGAGCGTATATGGCCCGGATCCTCTCCACCTCCGCCCCATCCTCCAGCAGATCCCGCTTGGTGAGCAGGATCACCACTTTCAACCCTTCCCGCTCCGCATGGACCAAAAACCGGTCCAGCAGCTCCGGCTGAAACCCAGGCTGCCGCAGGGAACTCACCACCACCGCCTGCTCCACATTGGCCACCGGGGGGCGCAGGAGCTCCGTCGACCTGGGGTGGATCCGGGTCACCACCCCCTCCATGGGAGCCGTCTCCTCATAGGTGACCCGATCCCCCACCAAAGGGGACTCCTTTTTCTTTTTAAAGATCCCCCGCGCTCGGCACTGTACATCCCCCTCGGGAGACCGCACATAATAAAAACCGCTGACAGCCCGCACAATTCTCCCTTCCGGCATAACTTCCCTCCTTTTTCAGGCGCTGAACACAAAGGAAACGAGGCGTTCGCCTCGTTCTCATTATGATCTAAGTAATGGGTTGTCATCAACCGGGATGATTGCAATCAATTGTAAACATACCCCTCATTACGGATAAATCTCTTTGGGTTCGGGAGGTGGGTTGTTTTGGCCCGCGGTTTGGATCCACACATGCAGCGTGCCACCCTTGGGACAGTATTGTCCAGGCTTGGGACGGGTCGTGATTCCTTTACCGTGGCCAACCCCTGACTCATCATGAAAGGTGATTTTCGGGGTATAATTGTATTCCCGAGCCATAACACCCTCGATCCGCGTCTGCCATACATTCCTGACTTCCGGCACCTGAAACATCTCCGGGTTCTTGTACAGGACCACTTCCGTCTCCTTCGGGACGGCTTCCTCCCCCGCAGCAGGGGTCTGTTTATAGATTTTTCCCGTGTCGTGCTCCGCACCGAAGTGGGTGGTGTCCCCTGTCTCCACCTTCACCTGAAACCCCATTTTTTTCAGTTTGGCCTCAGCCTCATCGGCGTCCATCCCGACCACTTTGGCCACTTCAACGGCAGCGGAACCCTTTTGCTGCTGCCCCTGAACTTCCTCGTCTCCGTCTTTGGACATCCACCCCATCACCATATCAAAAGTGAAAATGGCCAGGGCTCCGATGACGACCAAGGTGAACAGACCGAAGAGAAGTTTCTGCCACCAGGGCATGTTGGCTTGGACGTTCTCCAGCCAGACGACGGTCCGCTCCAGCATGGTCTTGTCCTTGTCCGCCGGGACATTGCGGAGCCGTTCCAGATTGGCCATCGTTTGATCGCCCACCCGGTTGGGTGTCTGTCGGCTCCCGTCCCCACCATCAGAGGAGGCAGCCCCCGCAGCGGCGTATGGTTTGGCTCCGGCGGATTCATGCCGATCGGTTCGAAGTCGCGGCTCTTCCATCCGGTCATAATGGAAAATTTCATCCAGCTCCTGTTTCATCTCCAGAGCCGTCTCAAACCGCTGATCCGGGTCCTTTTCCATCGCCTTCAGGATGATCCGATGAATCTCCGGGGGCACATCTGGATTCAACCCGGAAGGATCCTCCACCGGATCCTGCAGATGTTTCATGGCAATACTGATGGCGGAGTCCCCGTCAAAGGGAAGCCGCCCGGTCACCATCTCATACAGGACCACACCCAGGGAATAGATGTCCGATTTGTGCCCGATCAACCCGCCCCGGGCTTGCTCCGGGGAGAAGTAATGAACCGACCCCATCACGGAACCTGCCTGGGTGATCGTGGAAGAAGTGGACGCCCGGGCGATCCCGAAGTCGGTCACTTTGGCCCGGCCGTTGTACCCCAGCAAGATATTATGGGGTTTGACGTCCCGGTGAACGATCTGATTTTCATGGGCATGGGCCAAGGCATCACAGATCTGAGATGCAATGGACACAATCTCTTCCGGTGTCAGAGGACTGTACTGCTGGATATATTCTTTCAACGTAGGGCCTTCCACCAGCTCCATGACAATATAATGAGTATGGTTTTCCTGACCCACATCATACACATTGACCACATTGGGATGGGACAGACTGGCGGCGGCCTGCGCTTCCCGGCTGAAGCGTTTCACAAACTCCGCATCGTTGCTCAGGGACTCATTGAGCACTTTGATCGCGACATGGCGGTTCAGAAGAACATCCCTTGCTTTGTATACCACCGCCATGCCCCCGCCGCCGATCCGGCTGATCACTTCATAGCGACCGCCTAATTTTCTGCCTTCCACTGTCATCTCACCTCGCTCTCCATCTCTGTCTCAATCGCTTTTATTTATCAGGCCGTCGTTTTTTATTAGAATTACGGAGATATTGTCCTTTCCTCCGGCTTCCAGGGCGCTCTCCAGCAGACGGTTCGCCTGCTCCTGGAGAGGAAGGGAAGAGGTGAGAATGGTTCCGATCACATCGACGGGCACCATATCACACAGCCCGTCGGAGCAGATCAATAGGATGTCCCCCGAATACCACGGAGTGACGATGAAATCTGTCTCCACCTCTTCATTGGTTCCCACGGAACGGACGATCACATTTCGCTGGGGATGGACTCTCGCCTCCTCCTCTGTGATCTCACCGTGCTTTTTCAGCACGTTGACCAGCGAATGATCCTCTGTCAGTTGATAGAGTCCATCCTCATGCAGGAGATAAGCACGACTGTCCCCCACATGGGCCAGGGTTACTTTATCCTTTCCCGGGACGGCTGCGATCACCGTCGTTCCCATCCCTTTGTAACCCTTGTTCCGGCTGGCCATTTCATAGATTTCGCGATTGGCCGCCGTCACTGCATTCAACATCCATTCCCGCCGCTCTTCCGTCCCCGCTTCAGGAGTGAGCCCGCCCAACTCCCGCTGGATCACCTGGACTGCCGTGCGGCTGGCCACATCACCGGCCTGGTGGCCGCCCATGCCGTCAGCGAGAACGGCCACGGGAACCCCATGGTCGGACTGAAAAAGGCCCACACTGTCTTCGTTGTGCTCCCGCACCCGTCCTTTGTGGGTAAGCCACACCTTTTCCATACCGGTGACTCCTTTCCCTGTTCAATTCCGATTCACACGATGCGACAAATTCAGACTGTCTGTTGTTCCAAACCCAGGTGTTGGGCCCGCAATTGCCCGCAGGCCGCTTCGATGTCGCTGCCATGCTCCCTGCGTATGGTCGTATTCAGGTTGTAGGATTGAAGGATGTTCCGGAACTTGAAAATCCGGTTTCGGGAGGTCCGGATGTAGTTCCGCTCGGGAACGTGGTTCACTGGGATCAGATTGATCAGTGAACCGCTCCCTTGCAGAAGTTGCCCCAGTTCATGAGCATGTTCCGGAGCATCGTTCTTCCCACCGATGAGAGCGTACTCGTAAGTGATCCGACGCCGGGTTTTCTGCACATAGTACCGGCATGCTACCAGCAACTCTTCCAGGGGATAGCGATAACTGACCGGCATCAGCCTTTTTCTCAGCGCCTGGTTGGGTGCGTGAAGGGAAATGGCCAGCCCCACTTGCAACCCTTCCTCGGTGAAGCGATAAATCGAAGGCACGATTCCGCTGGTGGAAACCGTGATCCGGCGTTGACCGATGTTCAATCCCTTTGCATCCTGGATCACCCTCATAAATTGTACGGATGCATCATAGTTTTCAAAGGGTTCACCGATTCCCATGATCACAACAGAATGGACGCGCTCCCCCCATGAATCCAGGTAACGTTGGGCTTCAACCACCTGCGCGACCACTTCTCCGGCGTCTAAATTCCGCTTCAACCCGCCCAGGGTGGAGGCGCAAAAGGTGCAACCGACCCGACATCCCACCTGGGTGGTGACACAGACACTGTTGCCGTAGTTATGACGCATAATCACCGTTTCGATGGCATGGCCGTCATTCAGTTGAAACAAAAACTTGATTGTTCCGTCGGCGGACTGCCGGACAGTGATCGTTTCCAAAGGCTTCAATTGGAAATCCCGATCCAACCGCTCCCGCAACCCACGAGAGAGATTGGTCATCTCAGCAAAGGAAGAAACCCGCTTCACATACAGCCAATCCATCACTTGATCGGCACGAAAAACAGGCTCCCCCACCCCTTTCATCCATCTTTTCCAATCTGCATGGGTCCAGTTGTATGCATTTGGTTGCATTTGGAAGTACTCCTGATTATAAAGTCAAATCATTCCTCAAAACTTTCCTTATTATATCAATACCGGACCGGAAAGAAAAGAGATCCCGATGTAAATCCCCCTTTTTGGGGCGGAGTAACCATTCTGGCTGATTTTGGTCCTTCATCCCTTATTTTATATGTAGGTCCATCGGAAAAAACTTTTGTTTACTAAATCCTCCTCAAAAAAAGAAGGGATATCTTCTCGGACATCCCTTCTTCCTCTTCACCGGGATTGCGCCTCATAAGCCAAAGGCAAGCCCGTGATCTCCCGTGCCAGCGGATCCAGTGCCGTCAAGTCCTCCCGGTTGATCTCACCCAGAGACTTTTTGCCCAGGGCGATCGTGGCCAATTTCATCTCCTCCACAGAGGAATTAAACAGATTGGCCACACATTTGGCCGCCTTCTCCACATCCAACTGATCGGCAAACTTACCGTCATACCAGAGCAATCCCGAGGGAGGTTCCCAAGGCAACACCTTGGTGATCTGAGTGTGCACCGCTCCCATCACCACCGTAAGGTCCAGCGCCACGGCATCTGCCCCCAAAGCCAACGCCTTCAGGTAATCCCCGGGAGTGTGCAGCCCCCCGGAGACGATCAGACTCACCTTGTGTCGAACATAATGTTTCTCCAGATACCGAACGGCCCGGACCAATCCGCGAATCGTCGGCAAGCCGAAATCATCCTGCAGGATCGGAGCCGATTCCTTGACCCCGCTGCCCGCTCCGTCGATGGTAATGAAGTCGACCCCGGCATCCAGGGCTTGGGCCAGATCGGCCTCGATCCGGGAGGGAACCAGTTTGATCCCCACCGGGACTCCCTTTCCCATCTCCCGCAAGCGGGCTACCAGCTCCCGCCAATCTTCCGGCCGATTCACTCCGGGAACACGGGACTGGATCTTCAGGGGCTCCCCCGGATTGAGTCCCAACAGTTGCCGCATGCTTCCCGGGACCTTCAGGATTGTGAAGGGAGTCCCTGACGTGGCTCCACTTCCAGCCACAATCTCAATCATATCGGCCTGCTCCAGTGTTCCGGGCGGTTGATTCCAGTCCGCCCGTCCGTATTGCACCACCACCTTGTCCGCCTCTTTTCGCTCCGATTCGGTGAGGACGCTTTCTCCGGTATGGGTGGCCGTACCCACCGCCCGGGCTCCTTTGGCAAGGGCTTCCTTCATCGGTCCGCTCAGTGTGGGTCCAGGACCCAATCCACCCACCATCAGCGGAATGTCCAGCTTTAAAGGACGCGAAGCGCGGGGGCCGATCACCGTCCGGGTGTCGATTTTCACATGTTCTTTTGTCGGCATTACCGCCAACTGCGCTGGCAAAAACATCAATCGATCCCACCCCTTTTCGGGATAAGGCGTGCCCAGGGAGCGGTGAATCCCCTGATCCGTTTCCGATCGGAGCGCCATTTCCACGATATTTTGCGTGTGAAATCGTCTGCCGGAGGAGAAGATCTCCATGAGATTCTTGGAATAGGTCTCGGTCAGAATCGATCGAAGAGCCGACCCGAAAATCCTTTGGATGATGTTGCGGGAAAAAAGAGCTGCCAAGCCCGCCACCACCAACACCGCTGGCAATGTCACCGCAAACCCCTGCCAAAAATCATTCATGTCCATCCACCTCCTCTCAAACCGCTTTTCCTCACTGCCGATCCCCACTCACAGTCCTCACGGTGATACAGAGAAAATAAAAGGCCCCTGTTTCCGAGTTATCACCTTAGGCTTTCCGGTATATTATGGCCCTCCCCCCACTGAATCATGACTACGGTTTCCATGTTCGGGAACCTTAAAAACATCACTGGTGAAATGAGGTGTCAAACATGGGATGGTTCGGTTCCTTGGGTGGCGCTGTTGCCGCTGTCCTGCTCTTTGCCGTGGGAATGGCCGTCAGTATCCGGCCACTGATCAAAAAGCTCTTCAGAAAGGCGGTCATATTGATCGAGACGGATCCCTTCCCTGCAAATATATGGGAGATGGTCACCCTTACCCGCCATATCTCTCCCCAGACTCTCATTGAGAACAGTATGCGGGCCCAAGGAGGAGTGATGGTGAAACGGCCTCTGGGGAGCCCAAAACAGATGCCCGACTTTCGGAAATTGACTTTTCTGCCCTGCCAGCTGGATCGTTTGCCGACCCCGGAGAATCAAAACATCGAGACCCGCACCGTGATCGGCCCCTGTGCAAAAAAACCGCTGGAATTGGAAATTCCGCTGTTGATCGCAGGGATGGCCTTCGGCCTCGGAGTCAGTGAACAACTGAAAGTGGCCCTCGCCAAGGGATCGGCCATGGCAGGAACCGCCACCAATGGCGGGGAAGGCCCCTTTCTTCCGGAAGAACGGAAGTATGCCGACAAACTGATCCTCCAGTACAGCCGGGCGCAATGGGCCAAGGATCCCGAAATTCTCAAACAGGCGGATATGATTGAAATCCACGTCGGCCAAGGTGCCTCTGCCGGGACTCCCAGTCAAATACCGGCCATTCATCTCAAGGGACGGGCGATGGAACTGATGGGACTGAAACCGGATGATACAGCGGAAATCTTCAGCCGAATGCCAGGGATTCATCGAAAACAGGATTGGAAAAAGCTGATTGATCGATTGCGCCAATGGACCGGCGGGGTCCCCATCGGCATGAAAATGATCCCCGGCCGCGTGGAACAAGACCTGGAGATCGCCGTGGACGCCGGTGTAGATTTTATTACCCTGGATGGAGCCCAGGCGGCCACCAAGGGGACTCCCCCCATTTTGCAGGATGATTTTGGTTTGCCGACGGTGATGGGATTGGCCCGGGCCGTCGATTACCTTGAAAAAAAAGAAAAAAAAGACCAAATCAGCCTCATCGTCTCCGGAGGACTCTCCACCCCCGGAGATTTTCTGAAAGCTTTGGCCATGGGAGCGGATGCAGTGGCTATCGGGTCCGCAGTTCTCTTCGCGGCCAGTCATGGCCAAGGCAGCCAAAAAACACTTCCCTGGGAGCCTCCCACCCAATTGGTCCTGTACCAAGGGGATCAAAAAGAGGAATTGAATGTGGAGAAAGGAGCCAAATGCGTCGCTTGCTACCTCCAATCCTCCGTGGCGGAGATGAAATTGGCAACAATCGCCCTGGGAAAGAGCCGTTTACAGGATGTGGACCGCAAAGACCTCGCCGCCCCGGACCCGGTCTCCGCGGCCATCGCCCGGGTACCCCTGATATAGTGCAAAACAGCGAACGGGGACAAACCGTTCGCTGTTTTGTACTCTTTTTTACTTGGCTTCCAATCCGCTTCGAAGGACTTGCACATCATAGCGGACCCGGATCGGCACATGGGGAAACTCCCGATTCCAGTCCATGGTTTTCCACAAATCCGGATGATGAGCCCGAATCTGGTTCCCAAAGTTGAAAGCATCAACCTTCCATTTTTTCTGTACAGCCCGTATGGTTTTCCGATCCGTCTGTTCATATCGGTCGGCCACCCAACGGTTGATTTTTTCGTAAATCCCCTGTTTCCTCAAATCCAAATCGCAGATCTTCTCGATAATTTCCCCTTTCATTTTGACGAAAATCTCAATTTCGGGGAGAGCACCTTTCCGTGGCTTCACCTGGATTTTTCGCTCCAATTCCTTGGGCCGGAACACCAGCTTTCCTTCTTTATGACCGCAGGGGATGTTGGCCGTCTCCCCCAATTCCTGCTCCCGAAGGCGCAACATGGACTGACTCTCTTCCCTGGACAACTTCCCCACCATCCGGTCCTTTTCAAACAATGCCAGTCCTTTCCACACCAAATTCCCTTCACTGATTTCCATATAGTTCATCAGCGGATTTTTGGCGGGGTTGGACAAATTGATATAGGTCTTCCCCAGATCTTCGTCACTGAATCGTCCCGTTCGTTGTCCGGTTTCCATCATGGTGATGAT
Organism: Kroppenstedtia guangzhouensis; assembly: GCF_014637345.1. Classification (GTDB taxonomy): domain Bacteria; phylum Bacillota; class Bacilli; order Thermoactinomycetales; family DSM-45169; genus Kroppenstedtia; species Kroppenstedtia guangzhouensis. Next base: position 200,740 of record NZ_BMEX01000001.1, on the reverse strand, counting down.
ATATTGTGCCGGGATCTGTTCCAATTTGGGATTGGTCTGCAACGCCTCCTTGGCTTTACCCTTGACCACCAAAGGCCACTGGCGACGTCGCACTTCCGGGTTACGCCGGATGGCATCCACCAATGAACCCATCCCTTCCCGGGCCAACCCCTCCCCGATCAGAATCAACCGGGCATGGCCGAGGAACAACTGCTGGTTGGTCTGATCCCGGATATCATCCATGGTGTCGGACAAGGTTTTTCCCGTTCCGTGGAAGGTCTGCACCGCATTCTGACCGTTCTCGCTCCCCCCTCCACCGCCGGAGCCGACAATTTTGAGGGGGACGGGCACCTGAACCGAGATCTCATACCCTTCCGGATGTTTATCAAAGGCAATGGCGATCACCGAGGTGCGCTCCTCAATCTCCCGGGCATCCCAACACCCTCCCAGCAGGCTGGCCGACACCAGGCAAAAAAGGAGGTTACGCAGAGGAAGAGGCATCGGATTTTCTCCCCTTTCTGCCCCGGACCCAGGCGATTCCCAACAGAATCAGTGCCACTGAGAAGGAAACAACGAAGCCAAACCAGCCTCCTCGATCCCCCCATTTGAGCAACTCCTCCACATCGGAAGGCCAGAAGGCCAATCCATAGATGACAGGAGCCGCCCCCCAGGCCAGCCATTTGCGGTGGCGCTCTTTCAGGTTGAACAGGGTGACACCCAGGTCCACAAAGGAAGCAAAGATTGTCACCAACGTGGTGAACACCGCCACCACCCAAATCGACAGGATGGGAGATTCCAATCGGGACAAGAGCTGCCCCGGCACCTCCGCCTGCTTGACCAGATCCAGTGTGGGCCACATCATGACGGTCAGCTCCTGCGGACCAAACACCCCGATGGATGTAGCCAGTGTCACCCAATATCCAAAAATTACGGTGAGCACCGCCAACAGGTGGGGCTTCATCGCCTGTTTCGGCTGCTGATAATAACCCATGAAGATATATAAGACGCTGATCCCCGCAAAAACAAAGGAGGAGCTTAACACACTGTTGAGCACCTGTTTCCAATTCAGTTCAAACAAGGGCAGAAAATTTTCCAACTCCACTCCCTGAACCAGTGTGAGGAGAAGAATCGTGATTGGAAAAAAGAGAACCGGCAGCAAAAATTCACAGAAACGGGCGACGATGTGCACCTGTTGCACCACCACAAAGGTGGCAGAGAAGATCAAGGTACCGATGATCACCTCCATCGGGGTCATCGGCAAGATTGCGCCGATCAGCACCTCGCCAAAGGTGCGGGCTACGATCGCCGTCGCCACCAGCCAGAAGAAGCTTAAAGCCCCCAGGAAGGGAAGGCTCAACCAGGTTCCCAAGCGGGGATTTTTGTCCGTTCCCAACAGATCACGGGTGAGTTGAACAATATTTTTACCGGGAAAACGCTTCATCAACAGGGTGACCAGCCACACCTCCGCCAGTGGGGTCAATCCGCCGATCAATATCGTCCACACTCCGTTGGGACCCGCCTCTTGAACAATGCCCCGTTGGAACTGGAGAACCCCCACCCCGATCAGCGTGGACATGACCAGTGCGTATCCTTGGTAGAGGGAAATCGATTGATTCAGTTGCTGTTGGTTTCGGTTCATGGCGAATTTCCTCCCTCTTCCCGTTGGTGATCCTCCGGACGAAAAAATGTGGGACGTCTGTCCATCCACCGCCAGGGAACCCGAATCAGGGTGTCTTTCAAGTCCTTCCAGCGCAAAGGCGCAAAGGGAGCCATATAGGGGACGCCGAAGGAGCGAAGCTTCACCAGATGGGCCAACATTAGTAACAGCCCGACCACCACTCCGTACAAACCGAAAAGGGCACCCAGGATCATTAGGGGAAAGCGCAGCAATCGCAACGAGATCGCCGCATTGTAACTGGGGTTGGCATAGGAGCTGATGGTGGTCAACCCGACCACGATCACCATCAGTGGCGACACAACCCCCGCTGTCACCGCGGCCTCCCCGATCACCAGCGCGCCGACGATCCCGATGGTGGGACCGATGGGGCCGGGAAGGCGGATACTGGCTTCCCGCAATATCTCCACGCTCAACTCCATCATCATCGCCTCCACAATCGAGGGAAAAGGAACCGTGGATCTCCCCGCCGCCAGCGCGATAGCCAAGGGGGGCGGGATCATCTCCGGATGGAAGGAGACGAAAGAGATATAGAGTGTGGGCAATAACAGAGCGATCAAAAAAGCAGCCGCCCGCAACAGACGAAGAAAGGTGGCGATCATAAAACGATCAAAATAATCCTCCGGGCTGATGTAGAACTGGGTGAACACCGCCGGTGCGATCAGAGCGTGGGGAGTGCCGTCGGTCAGGATGCACACCTTCCCCTCCAGCAGATGGGCCACCACGGAGTCGGGACGCTCCGTGTTTTGAATTTGGGGGAAAGGAGACCATGTGTCATCCTCGATCATCTCCTCGATATACCCGCTCTCCAGAACCGAGTCGATATTGATCTCCAACAGTCGCCGCTCCACTTCCTTGACCACCGCTTCATCAGCAATCCCTTCCAAATACAACAAGGTAACACTGGTTTGAGTCCTCTTTCCGATCTTGTAATCTTTCAGCCGAAGGTCCGGGTCCCTCAGGCGGCGGCGAATCATGGCCGTATTGACACGCAAAGTCTCGGTCAGGCCTTCCCGGGAGCCCCGGACCACGGACTCCGCCCGGGGCTCCTCCACCCCCCGTTGCGGCCACCCTTTAGTACCGATCACCGCCCCCTCGCTGTACCCATCCACAAACAGGATCGCATCCCCGGAAAGGAGGGAGCCCACCATCTCTTTGAGCTGGTTGACTTTTTTGACTTCCCCCGATTGAACCAAGCTCTCATAGATGATCTTCCACAGGTCTTCCTTAACCCGGATCTCTTCTCCTTTGAGCATCAACGGACGAAAAATCGACTCATCGATCGTTTTGCTGTCTACCATCCCATCGATGAACATCACTACCGCCCGTCGATCCGGGGTATATTGGATGGTGAACCATCGCGTGATCAGATCCGTACTGTCCCCGAGCAGTTCCACTATAAAATCCGCGTTTTTCTTCACCTCAGGAAAGACCGGAGCTTCATCCAATTTCTGATTCAGCTTTTCCCGAGACCGCCGCTCCAACTGCTGTTGCTTTTTCAGGTTTTTACGGCGTTGCCATCCTTTTCGCATGCACATCACCACAACTGTTAAACTCCCCCTTTCCCTCAAAAAACATACCTTAAATTCCAATAAAACCCATATACAGGGTGCAAAAAAGACCCGGCGGGTAATCCCGGGGTCTAGATTGGGCATTACGCTTTCAGTTTTTGAGACAGTTCCAGGTGCAACAGAGGGGACAACACATTGGCAAAGGCCATCAGAAACATTTTCTCATCTTCTGTGTAGGAACGCTCTTCATCCCCGGTCACACTGAGGACGCCCAGAACTTCATCCCCTGTCCGGATCGGAACACAGATCAAAGAGTGGTAGGTGGAATGGGCCTTGGGATGAATCTTGAAGCGACTGCCGGGGGTATGGATCTCTCCGGAAAAAAAGGGCTCCCCGGTCTGAAATGTATAGCCGGCGGCGGAATCGGCGATGGAAAGCCGCAATTTCCGCATCCCGTCAGGACTGTGGGCCGCCGCTTCATGCACTTTCAGGGTGCCGTCCCCGGCATCGATGAAAATGCAGATCTTCGGATTGTTCCCCTTGTTCCCCGACATGGTGGCCAGGAGGGAGGACAACAGATAGTTGTAGACATATTGCCGATGCTCCCTGAAATTCTTGTCCGGTTGGGACAGGATCAGAGAGATTTCCCCCGCCAGAGTGCTGATCGATTGAATGACGTAGGCTTTCTGTTTACTGTCTTCATCGAGGGAGCGGACCTTTTTCTCCATTTCCGTCAATTGGGAGTCGGACTGCAGGTTCAGGCCCAAAATGGAGACAGAATCCCCGTTTTTGGCCCTCCATAGAATGATCCCTCCCAGAATCACGGCAAACCCGAGCAAAGTATAAGCCAGCCAAGGCTTGTTGATGATGATTTTCAAAACAAAGTCCATATCCATGGAAGGAATCACCGCTTTGTGTATATTCCGATTGACCCGTTCCACGCTTCTTCTTTATTTCTGTCTCTGTTTGTTCTCCCGGATCATACGGGCGATAAAAAAACCATCGCTTTCAAAATGATGAGGCAAGATCTGCACCCACCCGTCCCCGGTCAAAGCTTTTTCGCGCACCGGTGCGGGCAGTGTCTCCACCAGGGTGGAGTCCGCTTGGAAAGTTGGATTTTTCTTGAGAAAAGCGATCATCCGTTCTTGGTTCTCCCGCGGTTCCAGGGTGCAGGTACTGTAAACCAGGGTTCCCCCTGGCGCCACCATCCGGGCAGCCGCTTCCAGCAATTGTTCCTGGAGGCGGAGGAGGCTCTCCACCTCCCGCAAGTTTTTGGACCATTTGATATCCGGTTTCCGACGAATCACTCCCCAGCCTGAACAGGGAGCATCCAACAACACCCGATCAAACTGGGGTTCCCCCGTCCCGGGCAACTCCCGCAGATCCGCCTGTCGCACTTCCACCATGGACAAACCCAGGCGACGGACCTGGTTTTCAATCAACTTCACCTTGTGGGGGTGAACATCGCAAGCCAACAGGCTCCCTCGGTTTTCCATCCGTTCTGCGAGATGGCCGGTCTTTCCCCCAGGAGCGGCGCATCCGTCCAGCACCCGTTCCCCCGGGCGGGGGGCGAGGAGATCGGTGACCAGCATCGAGCTTTCATCCTGAACGGTGAACCACCCTTCCCGGAACAAGCGGCCGGAAACGGGATGACCACCACCGCTTAGAATCAGCCCCTGTCCGGAGACAGAAGAGCGACGGATTGTCAACTGAGGGTTTTCTTCCTGTAACAGGCGGGCAACTCTCTCCCGGTTTCCCCGCAGGGGGTTCACCCGGACAGACAATCCCGGCGGACGATTATTGGCTTTCAGCACACTTCGGGCGGTCTTTATTCCGTAGACTTCCACCATCCGGCGGACCAGCCACTCTGGATGGGAAGTGACCAGAGCCAGGTCAGTCACCGTCTCCGGGGAATCGGGAAGGAGCCATTCTCTGCCGCATCGTCGCAGATAGGAACGCAACACACCGTTCACCAGTCCCGGAATTCCCCGATGGCCCCGTACCTTGGCGATCTCCACCGTTTCATGGACGGCGGCCTGTGGGGGAACCCTGTCCAGATACCGAAGTTGATAGATTCCCAGACGGAGCAGGTGGCGAACCCAGAGATCCAAGGAATGAACCCCTTTTCTCACCAGTTTGTTCAAAATCCAATCCAGGGTGTTTTTCCGCTGTAATGTGCCGTAAACCAGTTCCGTGGCCAACCCCCGGTCACGGGGAGAAAGGGTGCTTTGGTTCAACCTGTCATTCAGAAGCAGATTGCTGTAGGCTCCCCGCTCCTCTACGGCGATCAGGACATCCAGTGCCACGTTCCGTGCAGAATCTTTTCTCTTCATCGCCCCAAAATTTCTCCCGGCTTCATCTGACGACCCCGGAAAAATTCCTCTGCTATCATTCGACGCTTGCCCGCCGGCTGGAGTTCCTGGATGCGAAGCGCTCCACCCTCCCCGGTGGCCACGATCACACCCTCTTCAGCCTGGGACAAGACGGTTCCCGGAGCTGCGGACTCCCTTACAGAAACCGGCTCCGCTTTCCAGATCTTCAGCGGTTTTCCCTTCCAGAGAGTGAATGCCACCGGCCAGGGTCGCAATCCCCGGATCTGATTGACCAGTTCCTGGGCGCTCCGGTTCCAATCGATCTGCTCATCCTCACGTCGGATATTGGGCGCGTAGGTGGCCCGGTTGTCATCTTGAGGCACGGGTTGCACCTTTCCCTCCAACAGGGCCGGAACTGTTTCTATCAAAAGCTGTGCCCCCAGCTGTGCCAGTTTGTCATGAAGGGTGCCCACGTCATCCTCTTCTTTGATCGGGATGGAACGGCTCGCCAACAGATCTCCGGCATCGAGTGCTTCCACCATATACATGATCGTGACACCGGTTTCCCTCTCCCCCTGAATCAGGGCGTGATGGATCGGCGCTCCACCCCGGTACTTGGGAAGCAGGGACGCATGTACATTGATACAACCGTAGCGGGGACTCTCCAGGATCTCCCGGGGCAGGATCTGACCATAGGCCGCCGTAATAATCAAATCCGGCTTCCACTCCAGCAATTGGCGAACATTTTCCGGGTTTCGCAATCTGTCCGGCTGAAACACCGGCAGTCCCAGTTCCATCGCCGCTTCCTTCACAGGGGGCGGGGTGAGCTCCTGTTTTCTTCCCCGGGGACGATCCGGTTGGGTGACGACACCCACTACTCGGTAACCCTCCGCAACCAGGGTTTGCAAAGAGGGGACCGAAAAGTCTGGAGTACCCATAAATACAATCCGCACTTCACTCGCCATGGATCACTCTTCCTCCCGTTTCGGTTCAAACACGCGGTCGGCGATATCAGTGAAAAGAATTCCGTTGAGATGGTCCACCTCGTGTTGCAAAATCCGTGCCAGATAACCTTCCGCTTGCAGCTCAAAGAACTTACCCTGCCGGTCCTGGGCCTTCAGCCTCACTTTTTCTGCTCGCCGCACCTCTCCCAGCAAGCCCGGAATGCTGAGGCAACCTTCCGGAGGGGCCAACTGCTCTCCCTCTTTGTCAAAAAGCTCCGGATTAACCGCCTCGATCAAACCGTTGCCGTCATCGACGACGATCACCCGTTTGGAAATGCCCACCTGGGGGGCGGCCAAACCGACACCGGGGGCATCATACATCGTTTCAGCCATATCATCCAACAATTTGTGCAGACGTTCGGTGAATTTCGTAACCGGTCTGGCTTTCTCCTTCAAGATGGGATCGGGCACCAATACAATTTTGCGAATGGCCACGGACTTCAACCTCCTTTAATCTCACCGGTTCTGTCAAAGGGAAGGCTGACCCCTTCCCGGTCGATGCCGATGCGCAGGTCCGGGTCTTTCAACCTTGTCTTCAGTTGACGCATGGCTTCGACGAGATCAGTTGGTTCATCTGTAAGATCCTCATATTTGATCATGATCTGGATCCGGTACCGGTCCTTGATCCGGGGGATCGAAGCCGGCACCGGTCCCAACACCTCCCCCCCCTCCGGCAACCGGGGCATGAGAAATTGGGCTGCCCGATGACCCGCTGTCATCAGTCCCCCCCGGTCCGGATGACTGAGGAGAAGGGTGAACAGGCGACAAAAGGGAGGATAACGGTGTCGTTTCCGGATCAGACACTCTTGCCGGTAGAAAGTCTCCGTTTCGTATCCTGCCGCCAGCCGAATGCTGTAATGTTCCGGGGAGTAGGTTTGAACCACCACCCGGCCCGACTTTTCGTGACGACCGGCCCGCCCCCCCACCTGGGTCAACAGCTGAAAGGTCCGTTCCGCCGCCCGGAAATCCGGGAGGTGGAGCATCGTGTCGGCGGCGATCACCCCGACCAGTGTCACTCGGGGAAAATCGAGGCCTTTGGCAATCATCTGCGTGCCCAGCAACACATCGGCCTTCCCCTCACCAAAAGCGGACAGAAGGCGTTCGTGGGCCCCTTTCCGGCCGGTGGTGTCCACATCCATCCGAATCACCCGGATCCCCGGCATCAGTCGGGCCATCTCTTCTTCCACCCGTTGGGTCCCGGTGCCGAAATACCGGATGTGGGAACTGTTGCAGGAAGGACACTCCCGGGGAACTCCGGTGGTATATCCGCAGTAGTGGCAGCGCAGGGTTTGATTGGTCCGGTGATAAGTGAGTGAAATGTCGCAATGGGGGCATTGCACCGTCTCCCCACACTCCCGGCACAGCACAAAGGTGGAAAAGCCCCGCCGGTTGAGAAACAAGACCGCCTGATCCCCCCGGTCCACACAGGCTTCCAGGGATTCCCGCAGTGGACGGCTGAAGATGGAGCGGTTGCCTTCCTTCAATTCCTCCCGCATATCCACTACTTCCACCCGGGGAAAGGATTGGCCGTGTACCCGTTCATTCAGAGTGACCCACTCAAACCGACCCGTCCGCGCGCGAAAATAACTCTCCACGGAAGGGGTGGCCGTGCCCAACACCAGTACGGCCCCGTGCTCCCGGCAACGCCACCGGGCCACTTCCCGGGCGTGGTAACGGGGTTGTTCTTCCTGTTTGTAGGAGCTCTCATGCTCTTCGTCGATCACCACCAGCCCCAGACGCGGGAAAGGGGCGAAGACAGCCGAGCGGGCCCCGATGGCCACCTTGACCTCCCCGGAGCGGATCTTCCTCCATTCATCGAAGCGCTCCCCGTCGGAGAGACCACTGTGGAGGACGGCCACTTCATCCCCGAACCGCCCTTTGAAACGTCTCACCATTTGAGGGGTGAGGGAAATCTCGGGCACCAGGACGATCGCCTGCCGACCGCTGTCCAACGTTTCCGTGATCGCCTGCAGATAGATCTCCGTTTTACCGCTTCCGGTCACCCCGTGGAGGAGGAGCGTGCGATGCTCTCCGGCCCGAAGCGGACGGAGGATGGATTGGAAAGCCCGGTCCTGTTCCGATGTCAGGGGAAGAGGGCGGGTCCGTTCAAAGGAGCGCCCCCCGAAGGGATCCCGGAATTCCTCTTTCTCCACCCGCTGGAGCAGACCCTTTTCCACCAGCCGGTCCACTGCCGACCGGGGGACCTTCAGTCTGGCGAGAAGCTCCTGGAGAGGGATCTCTTCCGGACCGGCCGCAACATGATACAATACCTCCCGTTGGCGGACGGCGTTTTTGGGGAGTGATTCCGCTTCCTGACGCAAACGGGCCGCGGGTTGGTTCGAAACCACCCACCATCTCTTCCTGCGGCTGGTTCGATCCCCCACCCGCTCTTCCATTTCCAGCCGCCCGTCATCCACCATCCGGCGAATCAGCGGGCGAGTCACCCCTTCCAAACTGAGGGCTTTCTCCAGAGGCAGCTCATCCCGCTCCCGCAGCAGGCGGATCAAGCGCGCTTCCGTTTCCGGGAGCAAGTCCTCCCCCGCAAAAGCGGGGCCCGGACGCAGAAATCTCCGGTAATTTCCTTTCAGGACAGCGGGAACCATCGCCTGGAGGACCGTGATCAGCGGACACAGATACACCTCGGCCATCCACCGGGCCAGTCGGACCAGTTCCGGGGTGAGAGGCGGGGAGAGATCCATCACCTCCAGAATCGGCCGAAGGCGATCGGTTTGGGGCTTCTCGGGAAAATCGATCACATAGCCGATCCGTTTTCGAGGTCCGAAGGGAACCTTGACCCGACTCCCCACCTCCACCTCTGTCTCCAACTCTGCGGGGATGAGATAATCGAAGGGTTTGTCCGTGCCATCAGCGGCCACATCCACGATCACTGCCGCAATCCGTCGATCACCCATGGCGCAGTCGTTCCCCGATCAGAGCCACCAAACGGTCAGCCACTTCCCTTTTGCTCATCCGGGGAAGGCTCACCACCTCCCCTTCCGCATCAAACACGGTCACCATATTGGTGTCGCCGTCAAAACCCGCCCCTGGCCGGGAAACATCATTAGCCACCACCAGGTCCAACTTTTTCCGGTGCAACTTGTCCATAGCATGTTTGGCCACCTGTTCCGTTTCCGCCGCAAATCCGACGAGGAAGCGACCCTCTTTCCGCCGACCTGCCTCTGTCAAAATATCGGGAGTCCGTTTCAGTTCCAGCTGCATGCGGTCTCCGGATTTTTTCATCTTCTGCGATGCCACCGTCACCGGGGTGTAATCGGCTACCGCCGCCGCCTTGATGATCACATCACAGTCGGTCATCTCCTCCATCACCGCATGCCACATCTCCTCGGCAGTGGTCACCTGAACCCGTCTCACGCCGGAGGGAGATGTCAATGCCGTCGGGCCGCTGACTAATACCGTCTCCGCTCCGGCACGGGTACAAGCCTCAGCGATGGCATATCCCATCTTGCCGGAAGAACGGTTGGAAAGATAACGGACAGGATCCAGAGGCTCCCGGGTGGGACCCGCCGTAACCAACACCCGGTGGCCCTGAAGAACGGATGTGGGTTCCTTCAGCATCTCTTCGATCACTTCCAAAATCCGCTCGGGCTCTTCCATCCGCCCTTGACCTACATAACCGCAGGCCAATTGACCCGAGACTGGCTCCACAAAGCGGTGGCCCAATTGCTTCAGTCTGCGAATGTTTTCTTGAACCACCGGGTTTTGATACATATGGACATTCATCGCCGGGGCGATCAGGATGGGAGCCCGGGTGGCGAGCAGGGTGGTGCTGAGCATGTCGTCCCCCAATCCATGGGCCATTTTGGCCAAGATGTTGGCCGTGGCAGGGGCGATCACAAACAGATCCGCATGGTCGGCCAAGTCGATATGGGAAACCACAGAGGGATCCTTCTCTTCAAAAGTGTCCACGGCGACTGGATTTCGGGACAAGGTCTGAAAGGTAAGCGGCGTGACGAACTTGGAGGCGGATCGGGTCATGATCACCCGCACATCCGCCCCCCGCTGGGCCAATTGACTTACCAGTCCGGCCGCCTTGAAAACGGCGATTCCTCCAGTCACACCCACAACAATACGTTTTCCTATCAAGGTTCCCCCTCCTCTCCGACAAAAAATAACAACCCGAACAGGTTGTTATTTTTGCCTCCCGCCAGCTTCCAGCGGCGGTACCAAATAGTCTTCCACAATCTCCTCCAGTGCCACACCCACATACTTGTGGGAGCGAGGCTCCAAGTGGGGGCTGGCACCGTCCAGGAGTTGACGGGCCCTTTTCGCCGCCAGGATGACCAACGTGTATTTGCTGTCCGCTTTGGACATCAACTTATCGATGGACGGATAAAGCATATCAGATTCCCTCCAACCAATCGGGCTGTTCTTTAAAGATCCGATCCCGCCGATGATGTTCGGCCACCAGGATGGAACGGATGTGGTGACAGGCACGGGCCACTTCATCATTGACCACCACATAATCATAGGAATAAATTTGGTTCAATTCCTCCCGCGCCGCCTTCATCCGATCCTCCATCACCTGTTCCGACTCTGTTCCACGGCCTTTGATACGGGCATAAAGCTCATCCATGGATGGCGGAAGCAGAAAAATAAACACCGCTTCCGGAAAGCGTTCCCTCACTTGTCTGGCACCCTGCACCTCGATTTCAAGCAACACGTCCTTGCCTTCGACGAGGCGCTCCTCCACAAACCGGCGCGGGGTTCCGTAGTAATTATCCACATAGCATGCCCATTCCAGCATTTCACCCTGATCGATCATCCGCTTAAATTCTTCCCGGGTTTTAAAGAAATAACTGATCCCCTCCACTTCTCCTTCCCGGGGCGGACGTGTGGTGGCGGACACCGAGTATACCAATTCCGGCGCCTGCTGTCTCAAAGCTGAACACACTGTCCCTTTTCCGGCTCCCGACGGACCGGACAAGACGATCAACAATCCCTTTCCACTGATTTGAATACCCATAACTCTCCCTTTCTAGAAGCATTGTGATTTAAATCGTTCTTGAACGGTCGGATGGGGCTTCACATCCCGCTTCATTTGTTCTGACGAGCCAAAAGATTTATGAAAACCCGATCCTCCCTGTGACAGCTTTTTCACAACACTTCTAGTCTTCCATATCCTCTGCCGCATCCTTGCTGGCCAGACGATGAGCCACAGTCTCCGGTTGGACAGCGGACAGAATCACATGATCACTGTCCGTGATGATCACAGCCCGGGTCCGACGGCCGTATGTTGCGTCAATCAACGCCCCGCGGTCCCGGGCCTCCTGGACGATTCGCTTGATCGGAGCCGAATCCGGACTGACGATCGAGATAATGCGGTTGGCGGACACAATATTGCCGAACCCGATATTTATCAGTTTGATACTCAATGGAGTACCTCCTCGATCCAAAAAGATCTTGTTCTCCATCCGCAATCATTATAACCCGTTTACTCTATATTTTGCACTTGTTCTCTCATTTTTTCCAGTTCGCTCTTGGAATCGACCACTTTTCCCGCAATTTGGGCATCATTGGCCTTGGATCCGATGGTGTTTACCTCGCGATTCATCTCTTGCAGGAGAAACTCCAAGCGTCTTCCGACGGGCTTTTCCTGTCGAAGGGCCTCCCTGAATTGTCCGATATGGCTGGAAAGGCGCGTCAACTCCTCCTGTATGTCCGATTTGTCCGCAAAGAGGGCCGCTTCAGTCAACAGACGGTCGGGCTCCGGATCGACACCACCCAACAACTCCCGGATCCGCTCCTCCAATCTTCCACGGTAATCCGAAACCACTTGAGGCGCCCGGCTCCTGATTTCCTCCACCCTTTGCTCCAAAACTCCGATTCGATGCATCAAATCTTCCGCCAGTACCCTTCCTTCCCGTCTCCGCATTTTGCTCAGGGATTGACATGCTTGCTCCACTGCCCCCAGCAAGGGAGTCTTCCAACCTTCGGGATTCGGCATCCGTTCTTCCGCCTTCAGCACTTCTGGATGATGGAGGAGATCCCCGAGGGTGAGCTCTCCAGTGATCCCCAACCGCTCTGTCAATTCCCTGGATGCCTGCAGGAGAGACTCTGCTGCTTCCCAATCCACTGTCAGTTTCCGAAAAGCGGCCCCGTCACCATTCAGGGTAACGGTCACATCCACCCGTCCCCGTCGAACCCACCGGCGCACCCGTCTCTTCACTTCCTCCTCCAAAGCCCCCCATCCGGAAGGCAACTTCACCGTCATTTCCAGAAACCGGTGGTTGACGGAACGAATCTCCGCCGTGAATCCAACCCCTTCGGCATCCGATTCCCCCCGACCGTAACCCGTCATGCTCTGAACCTTGCTTTCGCTCATCATGAACCCATTTTAATGGATTTGGGGAAGCGCCTCAAGTAAAGGCGGAAGGTCCCGATCCCTGCTGGGCCCTTCAATCAAGTATGGATGGTGGAAGAAATGCAGCTGAAAGACCCGTGGCTATGATTTCTTCTATTATTTCCCGGAGATTCTCGTCATATCGATAGTTCAGTTCAACATTCCTTTGTCAGGTACGATCAACTTGCAAGAAGAACGAAGCGATCTATCGTGTCAATGGGAATTTTACTTACGGGAATAACTGTAAACCCGTTTCATCGCCTAGGTGAACAAGTTTTTCCCGACTTTTTGATCGCAGCATTTACCGGTGATGTGGCTCCCTTCTATTAAAACCTTCTCTTATCTGCTATTGTGCAAAGTGACAGTTTAACAACCGTTTGCAATCCGTGCCACAAGGCCTGAGGTGCCTATTGAATCGTCGCTGTATTTTCAAGAAAGAATCCCATTTGGATTGCGTTCTGTGTTTCAATAGGGGAAGTCTGTAAAATCAATGGAGGTGCATCCGTTGTTAAACACGCCCCTGAGCCGTTTTCGTATAGTCAGCCTAATCGAAGGACTTTCCTTCCTTATTCTTCTCGGGATTGCTATGCCGTTAAAATACTTCGCCGACCTCCCGATGGCGGTCACCCTTGTCGGTTGGATCCATGGTGTCCTGTTTGTTCTTTATATCGCCGCCGTCGCCCAGGTCACCTTTGCTGATGGTTGGTCACTCAAACGGGTGACGGGAGCCTTGATCGCCTCGCTCCTTCCCTTTGGTCCCTTCATCTTTGATGCGCGATTGAGACGGGATCGGAAATGGTGACTTCCATCAAAAACCAGGCCCCGGAGTGATGTGCCCCGGGGCCTGGTTTTTTTATTCGACAGCAACGGGCTGAGGTCGGGTTCGTTCCATCTCTTTCCGTACCCGCTCTTCCTGTTCCTCACGCTCCTTTTCATCCCAATTGAATTTCCCGGCCATGTAATCCAAGACCATGGGGGCTTCCGCCTCCGCCAGCTGGCGGTGAAAATAAAGATCCCCTGTTCGTCGGATGAGAAAGTCGCTTGGGGTGACTGCCATTTCCTCCTCGACAGCATGTTCCAACTGGGCCATCAACAGATTTTCAGCCGAGTATTCAGCACGTTCCCACACCTGTTCCAACTGGGTGCCGTAAAGATGGATCAGCTGATTGGCCCGCTCTTCGGTCACATGCCCTTTTTTCAGCTTTTCCATCCATTCTTTCCGAAAATGGATAAATCCATCTCCGCCCAAATCACCCCCACCCAGGATGGAGAGACGGTCGGTGCGGCAAGGGGTGAAGGGGATCCGTCCCTTCCTTTCCAAACGACGGCACACCAGATCCACCACCCTTTCCGCCATCTTGCGGAATCCGGTCAATTTTCCCCCGGCGATGGTGATCAGTCCGGTGGGCGATTGAAAGATCTCATCCTTCCTGGACAACTCGGAGGGGCTTTTTCCTTCTTCATGGATGAGAGGACGGAGACCCGCCCAACCGGATTCCACATCTTCCGGTGTCAGACCGGCCCTGGGGAAGATATGGTTGACCCCCTCCAAAAGGTAGTCCCGATCCTGCGGGGTCAACTTTGGAGAATCGATCGGGCCATCGTAATCGGTGTCCGTCGTTCCAATATAGGTGATCCTCCCTCTGGGAATGGCAAAAATCATGCGGCCATCGGGCACATCAAAGTAGATCGGTTGCCCCAAGGGCAAGCACTCATGGGACACCACCAAGTGAATCCCCTTCGTCAGATGCAAGCGTTTTCCCTTCAAGGAACCGTCCTGTTTGCGCAGCTCATCCACCCAGGGGCCGGCGGCGTTCACCACCTCCCGGGCACCGATCCGGTAGATCTCTCCCGTGACACGATCACGAACCCGGGCCCCCGTCATCCTGTCCCCGTCATAGACAAAGGATTCCGCTTCAGCGTAGTTGACCGTTTTCGCCCCGAGGGAAAAAGCGGTCTTCATCACTTCCAAGGTGAGGCGGGCATCATCGGTACGGTACTCCACGTAAAGCCCCGAACCTTTCAATCCTTTTTCCCTCAACAGCGGCTCCCGCTCCAGGGTCTCCTCCCGGGAGAGCATCCGGCGCCGCTCCTCTCTTTTGACCCCCGCCAATCGATCATACAGCCAGAGACCGATGGAAGAGGTTAACTTTCCATAAGTGCCCCCTTTATAAATCGGAAGCATCATCGGACGGGGCAGGACGAGATGGGGGGCCCGTTCATACAGAAGGGCGCGCTCCCTCCCCACCTCTTTCACCAATTGGATCTCCAGCTGTTTCAGATAACGCAACCCTCCGTGAATCAATTTGGTCGAGCGACTGCTGGTGCCTCCAGCGTAATCCCCCTTTTCCACGAGGCCGACAGAAAGACCGCGGGATGCTGCATCCCAAGCGATTCCCGCTCCGGTGATTCCGCCACCGATCACCAAGAGATCCAGCGGTTCGGCCTGCATCTCCTCCAGCAGGCGCTTCCGGTGGTGAGCGGAAAATGACATAGATCTGATCCCCCTTATGATTTCATCTGAATATCCAGGTTCCAAAGATCCCCCCCACTGACCGAGACGGCGCTGGCGCCGTTTTGGAGGGCCTGGATCACATCCCCGGCCTGCCGCAGCAACCCCCCGGCCACGATGGGAAGATCCCGTTTTCGACGGAGTTCATCGTAGACCCAGTCGGGAACAATTCCCGGCATCACTTCCACCGCATCCGCTTTGGATTGCTTCAACAAATGTTTTCCCGTCTCCACCGACATCGTATCCGGGATAAAGAGACGTTGGATCACGAACAACCCCTCTTCTCTGGCGTTGCGAACCAGATGGGTCCGTGTGGACACCACCCCGTCCGGTTTGATTTCCTTGTGAATATATTTCAGAGCGGCCCGGTCGTTGCTGAAACCTTGCGCCAGATCCAGATGGAGGTAGACTTGTTTGCCCATCCTCCGTACCTGACTCACCATGGAAGGCAGTGTATTGATATCGCCAAACAGAAGAAAACAGACTTGCGGCCTGGAATTCTCCAACCTCTTCAATTCCTCTTCATTCCGGACGGCGGCGATCACCGGATGCCGCCGAATCCCCTCTTGAAATCCCATCGTCCCTGACTCCCTCCCTGAAAAATGCAAAAAGAGTCCCCACCGATGGTAACGTTTACCTTGGCGAGGGACTCTCCTATGGTCTCCGGTCCCGAATCTGAGATGTTCAACTGTATGATCTGTTCATGATTCAGTTTACCCCATTTAGAGAGCGGTGAAAACCCTCAGATTCTCACCCGAGTTCGGGTCATGGTGCGGCTGACGGCATCCTGCCACCCATTATACAGGGAAGACCGTTCCTCAGCAGAGATTTGGGGTAGGAATCGGGCATCCACGGCCCGGTTTTGCCGGATCATCTCCTTGTCGTTCCAATAACCCACCGAAAGACCCGCCAAATAGGCCGCTCCCAGGGCGGTCGTCTCGTTGACAGTAGGGCGTGTCACCGTCACATTCAGAAGATCGCTCTGAAATTGCATCAGAAAGTTATTGAGGGCGGCTCCTCCATCCACATTCAATTCCTGCAACTGGATTCCCGCGTCCTGTTCCATCGCGTGCAATACATCCTTGGTCTGATATGCCAAGGACTCCAACGCCGCCCGGGCAAAATGGTCCCGTCCCGTCCCCCGGGTGAGACCGAAAATGGCTCCCCGGGCGTCCATATCCCAATAGGGGGCACCCAATCCGACGAAGGCTGGCACGAAATAAACACCTTCATTGGATGCGAGCCGGCGGGCACTGGCCTCGGAATCGGAGGCCTTCTCCAAAATTTTGAGACCGTCACGCAACCACTGAATCGCCGCCCCGGCCACGAAAATGCTTCCTTCCAGGGCGTAATCCACTCTTCCGTCCACACCCCAAGCAATGGTGGTCAATAGTCCGTGGGAAGATGCGACCGCCTTCTCCCCGGTGTTCATCAACATGAAGCAGCCGGTACCATAAGTGTTTTTGGCTGTGCCAGAAGCAAAACAAGCTTGACCGAAAAGCGCCGCCTGCTGGTCTCCCGCCACCCCGGAAATAGGGACCCGCCGGCCGAAAAACTCACTTTCCGCCGTAGTTCCGTAGATATAGCTGGAAGGCTGAACTTCCGGCAGGATTGGACGGGGCACATCCAGAAGCTGCAACAACTGATCGTCCCAGTCCAACTCATGAATATTGTACATCAAGGTGCGGGAGGCGTTGGTGTAATCTGTCACATGCACCTTTCCCCCGGTCAGATTCCAAATCAGCCAGCTGTCGATGGTTCCGAAGAGCAACTCGCCCCGCTCCGCCCGTGCCCGGGCCCCCTCCACATGATCCAGGATCCATTTCACCTTGGTTCCGGAGAAATAGGCATCCACCACCAGCCCGGTTTTCTCCCGGAAGGTATTCTCCAGTCCCTGCTGTTTCAACTCTTCACAAATCTCCGCAGTTTGGCGGCTCTGCCAGACGATGGCGGGATAGATCGGCTTGCCGCTGTTTTTATCCCAGATGACAGTGGTTTCCCGTTGATTGGTGATACCGATCCCGGCCACCTGATCGGGGTGGATCCCACTCTCCTGAAACAGTCCCTTCAGCACATGGCGGGTGGATTCCCAAATCTCCTCTGCATCGTGTTCCACCCAGCCCGGCTGAGGATACAGCTGGGTGAATTCTTGCTGAGAGACCCCCCGGATACTTCCCTGCCTGTCAAAGAGCATGGCCCGGGTGCTGGTCGTCCCCTGATCGATCGCCAATACAAATTTTTCCTTCCCCAAAGCGATTCCCTCCTTTATCTTTGATGTGTCTGATCCATTCAACTGCCGGGTTCATCCTCACCCATCTCACCTTATCACGAATCACCCAACTTCGGAAAAGGCTTTCATCGATTCATCTCAAGCATCCACACCCTTGCCAGTCTGCCCCGCCGGGAGCTCCTCCTTCTCTTGCAGGTAACGTCGGACCATGAAATCGTAGATCAAAGCTCCCGCCAATCCCCCCAGAATCGGCCCCAAGATCGGAACCCAGACATATCCCGACGGTGCGGGCAGAGCCACCGAATCCCATCCCGCCATCCAGGCGAACAGCTTCGGACCGAAGTCCCGTGCCGGGTTGAGGGCAAAACCGGTCAAACTCCCAAAGGAACCCCCGATGACGGCCACCGTCAGGCCGATGACGAGGGGGCCCAGATTGTTTAAAGCGGGTAAGAGCGGATTTCGGTCGTCCACCACAGCCAGGATCACGATCAACAAAATTGCGGTGATGGCGAATTCCACCAGAAAAGCGTCAAAGTTGGATAGAAACGGAGCGGGATAGGTGGAAAAAATACTGGCGGATTCCACACTTTCCGCTGAACCCCGAACCACATGTTCCGTCTCCTCCCATTGGGTGAAGGCTCCCCTGTACAGGCCGTAGACCGCTGCCGCTCCCGCAAAGGCCCCCGCCACCTGGGAGACAATGTATGGGATGACGTTTTTCCAGGGAAACCCGCGAAAAAGAGCCATGGTCACTGTCACCGCCGGATTGATATGGGTGCCGGAGACGGCCCCGGTCACATAGATGGCCAGGGTGACCGCCAACCCCCAAAGCAAGGAGACTTCCCACTGCCCCAGTTCCACCTGATTGAGTACCAGCCCGGCCACGGTTCCACAACCGAGAAAGATCAGGATGAAAGTGCCGACAAATTCAGAAAAACATGCTCCCCTGAGGTTTCTGTCCAAAAGGCATCTCCCCCTTTTTCATCCTTCACCGCCAGATTGACCGGCGAAGAAAGCCAAAAAAGGCCGCACCTCACCCGTCCACAAGCCTTTGAGGGCCCGTTTGCCGGTGTGGTACGACCTCTCCTGTATCTCCGGTCGTATGACAGCGTTTTCAATTCTTATTATATTGCGAGAAAAGGCACCAGGCAAGACCTCCTGCTCAACTTTAATTCCACCGGCCGATCCTTTCAAAGACCCGGCCCACAGTCCCCGGATAAAGTAACGGCCCAACAATACATCGATGAGCAAGAGTGGGCAGTGCCGCCAGGAGGGCTCCTGCCATCTGGATGTTCCACTGGACAGATTTTGCAACGCCACCATCACCGGATGTTGGGAAGTGGCGTCAGGGTGACGGCAAACAGGAACTCATTCCACACCTGGGTGAACTGCCAGATGCCCACCACCACAAAGCCCGGAATGGACAGAGGCAGGATGATTCGCCGATAGACCCCGGTCATTCCGGATCATTTAATGCGACGCCGTTGAACAAGGAAGTAGACAACAGTAATAACAAGGGCACAAATCCAAACCAAAAATCCGTATACATTCATAAAATCAGACTTGTTCGCCGCCGAATCAATAAAGTTTTTTCCTAATACCGAGAAGTAAATAACTGTTTCCAATTTCACCCAACTGATAGTCAGATTTGCGTTTCGATAAAAATTTTCTGCATTCTCTTTTGTTAAACGACTGGGGTAATTAAACTTGTGAGGATACTTCCTGATGAAAGTGAATCCGAGATAAATCAGAACGTTAAGGAGAATCAATAGTAATATAAACCATTTACTTCCCCAACGATCGGCATGCTCTTGTAAATCATAATGAATCGGGATACGGTCGGGTAAAGTCGGCCACATGTAGGCTAAATAAAGTAGAATGCCAACAAATAAACAGATACAAAGGATATCGTGAAACCATTCCATTTTCGTTTTTTTGATGTGGATCTTAGGAGCCTCAAACACGGAAATCCCCTTTCTTGATTATAACTCTCTTCAAACCACATAAGTCCGTGGTTTGAAGAGAGTTAATTATCCCATCCCCACATTCAACCTTTCAAAGACCCGGCCAACAGTCCCCGGATAAAGTAACGGCCCAGCAATACATAGATGAGCAGGGTGGGCAGTGCCGCCAGGAGGGCTCCCGCCATCTGGATGTTCCACTGGACGATCTGGCTGCCGGACAGATTTTGCAACGCCACCATCACCGGATGTTGGGAAGTGGTCGTCAGGGTGACGGCAAACAGGAACTCATTCCACACCTGGGTGAACTGCCAGATGCCCACCACCACAAAGCCCGGAATGGACAGAGGCAGGATGATTCGCCGATAGATGCCCAAGATGCCGTTTCCGTCGATTTGGGCCGCCTCCAGGATCTCATCGGGAATTCCGGCGTAAAAGTTGCGGAAGATCAGAGTGGTGACCGGGATTCCGTAGACCACATGGACAAAGATCAAGCCCGGAATCGAATTGTACAACTGAATCTCCTGAAGAAAACGGATCATCGGGATCAGGATACTCTGATAGGGGATGAACATACCGAACAAGATGAGGGTGAACAGGAGATCCGACCCTCTGAACCGCCATTTGGAGAGGACATAACCGTTGATGGAACCCAACAGCGCGGACAAGAAGGTGGCGGGAAGGGCCAAGTAGAGACTGTTCATCAAATGAGGCGACAGCTTCTCCCAGGCGATGGCGTAACTCTCCCAATTCAGGGAAGAGGGCAGCTCCCACATCCGATCCAGAGTAGCCTCCTCCACCTCCTTAAAACTGGTCACTATCATCACAAACACTGGAGTCAGAAAGAAGATTGCTGCCAGGATGAGCAAAAGATAGGTGACGATTCGGCCCGGTTTGAGCTTCATCTGTCCGCCTCCTTTCTCATGGAGGAGACCAGGTACGGGATGATGAGAACCGACACCATCATCAACATCAAGATCGCAATGGCCGCCCCCTGGGCATAGTGATTGCCCCGGAAGGTGGTCTCAAACATGTAGACACCGGGAACATCGGTCACAAAGTTGGCCCCCGGACCGGTCATCGCCATCACCAGGTCAAAAATTTTGAGGGAAATATGACCCAGGATAATGATGACGCTAAGAGTGATCGGCCGGAGGAGAGGAAGAATCACCTTTCTGAACACCTGCCACTCCCCGGCCCCGTCCACCCGGGCCGCTTCCCGGATCTCGTCGGGAATCCCCCGCAATCCGGCGAGATACATCGCCATCGTAAAACCGGACAACTGCCAGACTGCGGCGATCACCACCGCAACCAGAGCCAGGGGAATGCCGAATTGGATCTGTCCCCACTCCACCCCGGGAATGATCCGGGTATCCACATACCAGACCGGCGGCTCTTCTAACCCCAGCTTGTTCAAAAAGAGGTTCACCCCTGTGGAGGGGTTGAAGATCCATTGCCAGACCACCCCGGTGACAATGAAAGAGAGGGCCATCGGGAAGATGAAAATATTGCGAAAAAGATGTTCCCCCTTCAGTTTTCGATCCAGCAGAACAGCAAGGATCAAGCCTGTCACAAGACAGACCGAGATGAAGAGGACGGTGAACACCAAGGTGTTTCTCAGATCGGACTGAAACCGAAAATCCTGGAACAACGATCGATAGTTTTCGAAGCCGACCCAGTTCATGCGGGGAATCAAGGAATTCCAGTCGGAGAAGGAAACATAGCCCGTCCACCCGATAAACCCGTAAACAAACACAGCGATCGCCAAAAGGGATGGAATAAGCAAAAAGAAACCCATCCATCTGTCATCGATCCTTGTTCGTGTCTGGACGGAAGTGCCCGGACGGTCATCAGTTTTGTGCGCCGGTCGAAGCGGCTCCACTCATCGACCCCTCCTTGAAGAAAGGCGGCGTGCCGCCGCCCGGATAGGATATTACCGATTTGCTTGTTCCAGTGTCTCTTTCAATGTCTGAGCCAGTCGGTCCACATCCCCTTGGGTGACAAAGGTGTTAACCGCCTGATCCGCCTCGGTCACAAAACCTTCCGGAGCGGCGGAGCCATGGGCCAAACTAGGTGCCAATTTTGAATCTTTGAACTGCTTGATCGCCTCTTTTCCATATTCATCATATTTGCTTACATCGGCATCCACCCGGGCCGGAATCGATCCCTTCAAGGGGTTGAATACATCCTGTCCTTCCGCCGAACCCAACACCCGGAGCCACTCTTGTGTCGCTTCCGGATGTTTGGCCCCTTTGGGAAGACCGAAGGTGTCGGTGATCACCATGAAGCTGCTTTCGGTGCCCGGGGTTGCAGTCCAACCGAAGTCTTTTCCCGGCTTCAATTTGAGATCAGTGGTGAAGTATCCCTTGGCCCAGTCGCCCATCACATTCATCGCGGCCTCCCCTTTGGCCACCATCTGGGCGGCGTCCTGCCAGTTCCTGGCGGCGTGGTCCTTATTGGTGTAGGTCAGCATCTTCTTGTAGGTTTTCAATGCTTCTTTTACCTTCGGATTTTCGAAGGAGAGTTTCCCCGTCCACAACTTTCCGTAGTCCTCCGGACCCAGCTTCCCGAGCAAAACCGTCTCCAAAAGATGGGTGGCTCCCCAAGGTTCCTTGTCACCGAGGGCAAGGGGAACGACTCCTTTCTTTTTCAGTTTCTCAGCCGCCTTGAAAAAATCATCAAAACTCGTTGGAGGTTCGATCCCGTTTTCATCAAAGATTTTTGCGTTGTACCAGAGAACATTTCCTCGGTGTATATTGACCGGAACCGAGTAGATCTTCCCATCCTTGCTGACCATGTCGATCAGCTCTTCCGGGAACTTATCCATCCATCCCTGTTCTTTGTAAAGTTCGTTCAGCGGTTCCATCTTCCCCGCCGCCACCCAGCTGTCATTCAGTTCCGAGCCTCCATGAACCTGAAAGGTGTCCGGTGGATCATCCCCTTGCATACGGGTGGCCAGGGTCGCCTTGGCATTGGTGCCTGCCCCTCCGGCCACCGCCGCATTTTTGACTTGGATGTCCGGGTTCTTCTCTTCAAACAATTGGATCAGCGCCTTCAGACCCGCTTCTTCACCGGCCCCCGTCCACCAGCTGAAAATTTCCACCTGTTTGCGTTCCCCGGCTCCCTCTCCGTCGGACTGCCCGCCGCAAGCCGCTGTCATCCAGACCAATGCCAGGCAAATCAACAGGATCATCCCACGGGATGATTTTCTCACGATCATCTCCTCCTCCAAGGCGACAAAGTCATCGCCGGTTTCATCAAACAGAAACAGACGTCAGAATGATGGCAATCCCTTCAAAACGAGGTTGGGACCATTGTTTCCGGATTTGCTTGTTCACTCCTGTTGGGGTTCAAACAGTTTTTGCAAGACCAGAGTGAAAGCTCCGATCACTCCCGCCCGGTCGCCCAGCTCAGAGACAACAATGGAGACTTCTTTGGCGGGAGTGGACAAAGCCCTCTCCTCCACCGTCCTTCGCAACGGATTCAGGACAAAATCACCGGCAGCAATCATCCCGCCACTCAGGATAATTTTTCGTGGGTTCAGAAGATTGATCAGATTGGCCAGTGCAATGCCCAAACAGCGTCCGGTCTCGGCCAGCTCTTCTACGGCCAATCGATCCCCTTCCGCCGCAGCTCTGGTCAGATCCGGACCTGTAAGCTTCCCATCGACTCCCATCCGGGTCCGCAACAGGGATGCCTCCCCCGCCGCCAGACGCCTTCGGACCCGCTCCAAGGTGGCAGGACCGGAAACAAAAGCCTCCAAACAGCCTCGGTTTCCACATCCGCACGCCGGTCCGGCCGGATCGATCACCGTATGCCCCAATTCTCCGGCGGTAAAAGTGGGGCCGTACAACAGACGACCTTCATACATCATCCCTGCCCCCACCCCGGTCCCCACATGAACACAGATAAAGGGATCCGCCCCCCGTCCGTGTCCAAACCAACTCTCCCCCACCGCTCGGGCACGAACATCATTTTCCACTTCCACGGAAACACTGAATTTCTCCTCCAGAATGGAACGGAGGGGAAGGTCAGAGAAGGGGAGGTTGGGAGCAAATCGGGAGACACCTTCCCGAGGATCCACCAGACCGTGCATCCCCACTCCAATCCCCAATAAGGGAATTCCCTTCTCCCGGATCCGGTCAGCCACGGATCCGACCGCTTCAATCAACAGATCCGCATAGATTTTCCCGGATGGACGGGCCGGAACGGATAGCAACCGCTCCTCCCCTGTGTTTCCCGCCAGATCCGCAGACAACACCCGGATGGTCTTCACCCCCGCATACACCCCGACTACGTTGAAAGCTTTGTGGTTAATATTCAGCAGGATGGGTTTCCGACCACCGGTGGACTCCCCCAATTCACACTCCACCACCCACCCCTCCCGCAAGAGCTCACTCACAATATTGGTCACTGTAGGCGGGGTCAAGTGTGTCACCTTGGCGATCTCCGCCCGGGAAAGCGGACCTTGAAGGCGGATCACATTCAGGATCGTCGATTTGTTGATCGATTTCATCCAGCGGAAACTCCCGGTCTTGATCGACTGTGATATGGCGGACACCCCCTTTCCAAGGGTGGATAACCTCCGGCCACCGGCTCCAATCATGCCGGTGCCAGACACCCTCTCACTGGATTCCACCTCCTTTTTATACATTTAGTTAGAAATGTCCTTCTTTTCGTCAAATTCTGCACCCCTTCGATTCGAAACTCTCTCCTTCTTCAAACCCCCGGGGATGGCGTCGCATCCACTTCCAGGCGCTGGCGATGATCTCATCCAGCTCCGGATGGCGGGGATGCCATCCCAGTTCCGCCCGTGCCTTCTCTGCGGATGCCACTAAGACTGCAGGATCTCCCGGGCGGCGGGGAGCTGTCCGAATTGGGATCCGGCGCCCGGTGATCCGTTCTGCCGTCCGGATCACTTCCCGGACGGAAAACCCTTTTCCGTTCCCCAGGTTGTACACGCCTCCCGGTCGGCCGGCCCTGAGATGTTCCAGTGCGAATCCGTGAGCCTCAGCCAAATCCATCACATGAACATAGTCCCGGATACAGGTGCCATCCGGGGTGGGATAATCATCACCAAAGACTTGAACCGACTCCCTCCGCCCCAGGGCCGCTTGTAATACGATCGGGATCAAATGAGTCTCCGGATGATGATCCTCCCCCACATCAGCGGCGGGATGGGCTCCCGACGCATTAAAATAACGAAGGGAGATGGATTTCATCCCATAGGCTTGGCCGCACCAGTCCAACATCCTTTCGATCACCCCCTTGGTCTCCCCATAAGGATTAGTGGGGCGAAGGGGAGCTGTCTCGGGGATCGGGACTGTCTCCGGTTCTCCGTAGACGGCGGCGGTGGAGGAGAAGACGATCCGCTTCACCCCGTGAGTCACCATGGCCGACAGCAAGCAGCGGGTTCCCGACACATTGTTATCGTAATAGGCGAGAGGATTCTCTCCGCTGGCCCCCACCAGGGAGAGTGCGGCAAAATGGATCACCGACTCGATCCGGTGTTCCTGGAAAATCCGGTTTAAGAGCATCTCATCCCTCAGATCCCCCCAGTAAAAAACCGGGGCTTTCACCGCTGCCCGATGGCCAGTACCCAGATGGTCGAGTACCACCACCTCTTCTCCCCTCTCCAGCAGATGAACCACGGTATGACTCCCGATATAACCGGCTCCCCCGGTCACCAGCACTGCCATTCCCGTTCCTCCCCCTCCCTGATCTCTCGGGCACCGTCCCCGATCGCTGTCGCGTGGAACACCGCCTGACGCCCTGTTTCAGCAAAATATTGCTCTCCCACCCGCTGCCGGAATGATTTCACCGCTTCCCGATGAACCAGATTTACCGTACAACCGCCGAATCCCGCTCCAGTCATGCGGGCACCGATACACCCCGGCACCTGGATCGCTGCATCAAACAGAGCATCCAACTCTCGGCCGGTGACTTCATAATTTTCCCTCAATGATCGGTGAGATGCTTTCATCAGCTCACCAAAGCGATGCAGGTCCCCTGCTTTCAAAGCCTGCTCCGACTGAAGGACGCGGGCGTTCTCCGTGATCACATGTGCCAACCGTTTTCTCAACCGAGGAGACTTCACCGCATCCTGTGCTTCCTGCCACGCCTCTTCCCCAACACCCCCCAAATCTGTCGCTTCCGGGAGTTGTTGTCTCAATTGGTGAAATCCTTCCCTACACTCCCGGCGTCGTTCGTTGTATTTGGATTCGGCCAGATCACGTGCCTTGTTGGTGTGAATGATCAACAACCGGTAATCCCCCAGGTTCAAGGGAACATGGTGATATTCCAACCGACGGCAATGGAGCAAAATCGCGTGACCCGCTTTGCCCATCCCGGAGGCGAAGGGATCCATGATCCCGCACTGAACCCCGATAAACCGGTTTTCCGCTCGCCGAACCATCTGAATCAAGTCCAACATCGTCGGTTTTCGATCTTCCAAAGCGGAGAGAGCCACCCCCGTCACCAGCCCGAGGGAGGCGGAAGATGACAAGCCGGCGCCCGGCGGCAGGTCTCCGAAATACAAAATATCCGCTCCCGGCAGTCTGGCCCCGGACTCGGCCAACTCCCGAATCATTCCCTTCGGAAAGTTGGCCCATCCTTCTTCCCGACGAAATCTCACCTCATTCCTCGTAAACCTTGCCCCTTTTGCAAACCGGGTGGATACCAGCCGGAAGACTCCGTCTTTCCGTGGCCGAAGGGCGGCCCAGGTACCCAGGGTGAGTGCGGCCGGAAATACATACCCCCCCGTGTAATCAGTATGTTCCCCGATCAGGTTGACCCGGCCCGGGGCGAAAAAAAGCCGGACCTCCCCCGGGCCGTAGAGTCGTGTAAAGGCCTCCCTCGCCGCTTCGACTCTCACCCTCATCCGCTCTCTTCCTTCTTCAGAAACCGCCGATAAGCTTCCCGAAGCTCCTCTGCCGTCTCTTCCACGGAGCAGGGATTGCAAGCGGCCCAGGCCCCCATTTCCGAAGAAGCATAATACTTGATCTGATCCCGTTCCCTGAGAGGGGTATAAAACTCGATGTGAAAATGGTAATACGTCTCCACATCATCCCCGTTGACGGGGCGTTGGTGCAACACCATCATATACGGAAAGGGACGGTCAAACAGGGTGTCCATCGCCCCGGTCATCTCCTTCAAAATCCCTGCCAGAGCCCGCTTCTGGCTGCGGTTGAAATCAGTGAGTGCCGTCACATGATGCTTACTGACGATGAATAATCCGTAAGGGTAGTCGGTGAAGAAGGGAAGATAAGCCAGGAAATGATCGTTTTCGGCGACCACTCTCCCTTGGAACTTCATTTCCTCCCGGTTCATATCACAGATCAGGCACCGACCGGTCCGTTCATGGTGTGCCTTGCAGCTGGACAACTCCCTTTCTATTTTCAGCGGCATCCGGGAATAGGCATAGATTTGTCCATGGGGGTGGGGCATGGTCACCCCCACCTCTTCTCCCCGGTTTTCAAAAATCAGTACATATTGATGATGCGGATCCTTCTCCAGTTCCGCAAATCGTTCCGTCCACAGATCCACCAACTTTTCAATATGGTGCACCGGCAACTCCGGCAGTGTCACCCTGTGTTCCGGCGAATACAGAATCACTTCACACTTGCCGCGGGCTTTCTCCGTTCGGTAAAATGCGGATCCCACCGGGTCCGGAGCGGGGGGATCCGGCATCAGTGCCGGAAAGTCATTGTCATATTTCAACACCTCGTAACTGTCAGGCACCTTACCCGAACCCGGACAGAACGGGCAGTCCCTTTGGGGAAGGGTGGGCCTGTCTTTCCGGTTGGAGGCCACCATGGTCCAATCGTCCAACAACGGATTGTAGCGCAACTCCACTCCGGGTCCCTCCAATACTTAAATTATTTAATTATCACTGTATTACATTATATCAGAATTTACAAAATACGGGCAAGGACTGAAAAACGGTGTATTGAACCCCATCGCGGAAAGAAAGGGTTTTCTCTCCATCCATATGTTAAAATACTTTCTGGATTGGACCGCCGGTGACCCGCCAAAAATCGAATTCGATATGGATGAAGAGGACCCAGGGATTTTCATCCAAGACAAAAGGGCACTCTGCGGAAACCCCCACTCTTCCCTCCGATTGCTTTTTAACGACTGGAACAGGAGATCATCTTAAATTTCAGATGAAGTAATTTTCTCAACCAACTTTATGCACCTCCCGCAATTCACTTCGTCCCTTTATGCGGAATCGACAGAGGAACGGGTTCGCCCGGGAGTAAACCCGCAGGAAAGGAGGAGGTTCTGATGAAAAAAACCGAGAAAGAGAAGTCATCGACAGCCGGCAAAAACAAGAAAAGGAGCAAGCAGACCAGGAAGGTGAAGCAGACGAAGAAAAACCCATCGATAAAAAAGGTGAACTCCAAGAAAGAAGCCAGACGGAAAAAGAAACAGGCCGCGCTTGGAATTGAACTGCTCTACATCTTTTGCGGTTTCATCCTGGCTGGGGCGATCCTGTTCATATCATCCTTGGTCAGGGGATGAGGGTTTGACAGACAGACGCCATCATCTTTCCTTATCCTTCAAAACCTCATCCTCACATTATGTAGAGCGGCCTGCATCGGCCGCTTTTTTCTTTGGGCAAAAATCCTGTCCCGGATCCAGTTCCGACAGGGGCAGGAGGTG
Source organism: Kroppenstedtia guangzhouensis (assembly GCF_014637345.1). GTDB lineage: Bacteria > Bacillota > Bacilli > Thermoactinomycetales > DSM-45169 > Kroppenstedtia > Kroppenstedtia guangzhouensis. The sequence continues at coordinate 172,531 of NZ_BMEX01000001.1, read as the reverse complement.
TTTAAGACTTCAGCCGTCTGTTCAATTTTTCTCCTTCTCCTTCAAAGCCCGGCTTACCCAACAGGGCGAACATATTCCTTTTGTAAGCTTCCACCCCCGGTTGATCGAAGGGGTTGACCCCCATCAGATAGCCGCTGATTCCACAGGCTTTTTCAAAAAAGTAGACCATCTCTCCAAAGGTGAAGGGACTGATTTCCGGGATGCGGAGAAGTAAATTGGGCACTCCCCCATCGCTGTGGGCCAACATCGTGGCCTCGAGAGCCTTGCGGTTCACTTCGTCCATGGTGTGTCCGGCCAGATAATTGAGACCGTCCAGGTTGTCAGGGTCTTTCCGGATCGTGAGGGTCTCTGCCGTCTGTTCCACTTGGATCACCGTCTCAAAGAGATTCCGGTGTCCTTCCTGGATATACTGTCCCATGGAATGCAGATCCGTGGTGAACTGGACCGACGCCGGAAAAATTCCTTTCCCATCTTTGCCTTCACTCTCACCGAAAAGCTGTTTCCACCACTCGGAAAAATATTGAAGAGACGGCTCATAATGAACCAAAAGCTCCACATGCTTGCCCTTCCGATACAAAATATTGCGGATCGCCGCATATTGGTAAGCGGCATTTTTCGCCAAATCAGGGGTGCCAAAGGCAACCCTCGCTTCCCGGGCTCCCGCCATCATCTGATCGAGATCGATCCCCGCCGCGGCGATGGGTAAAAAACCCACTGCTGTCAGCACCGAATATCGACCGCCCACATCCTCTGGAATGACAAAGGTTTCATATCCTTCCGTCTCAGCCAATCGCTTGAGAGCTCCTTGTTTACGGTCGGTGGTGGCATAAATCCGTTTTCTCGCCCCTTCCCTCCCATACTGCTGTTCCATCCAACCCCTTAGGATGCGGAAGGCGATCGCCGGTTCTGTCGTCGTTCCCGATTTGGAGATGACATTGAGACTCACCCGCTTCCCTTTCAAATGTTCCAGCAGGTGAGTCAGTCCGGTGGAACTGATATGGTTGCCGGCGAAATGGATCTCCGGCCCCCGACGATCCCCTGCCGGCAGTTCATTGTAATAGGTGTGAGTCAGCATCCCGAGAGCGGCACGGGCTCCCAGATAGGATCCGCCGATCCCGATCACCACCAGTGCGTCTGAATCCGAACGGATCTTTTCCGCCGCCCTTTGGATCCGCTGAAACTCCTCCCGGTCATAAATCTCGGGCAGATCGATCCAGCCGAGATACTCCTGTCCCGCACCGGTCCTCCTGTGCAACTGATCATGGGCCATTTGGACAGCGGGCTCCATCTGTTCCAATTCGTGTGGACCGAAAAAAGTGAGCGCATTAGCATAATCGAACCTGAGGCGTTTCCCCATTTTTTGCACCCTCCTGTTGAGTCCTGTGTCGATATCCCCATAGGATGTCAAGGCAATTTTACTGGAAGCTCCATGGAATTGGAAGGCAATCCACTAGAGTCGTTGTAAATGAGTTCACTCTTGTTTCGCATTTCGCGCCAAAATTCTGAGGATCCAGAAACCCGATCCTCCCTGGGAACGGCGTTTTCACAATGCTTCTGGCCGTTGCAACAGAGTGATGTCATCCGCGCCGATCTTTGGTATCATGAGCCGTGGAATGTGCGACCCGTGGGTTGAAGCTTTGTGATTTAGTGGATTTATAGAGTCGGGATTGGGTTTTTACATTCCGTTTCGTTGTTCTGAACTTCAAAAGGGTACTCCATATAAAACCCAATCCTCCTTGTAAACACTTTTTCACATGCTTCTTGCCATCGATCCCTTCCACCCAATAAAGGAGGAGAAATCGCAGTGACCCAAACCATCGCCATCATCTCCGCAATGCCGGAAGAGGTGGAACCCCTGAGACAACGGCTCGGGATCCACAAAGTGGAGCAGATAGGCGGCCTTGAACTCTCCATGACAGAATGGAACGGCCTCCAGGTCATCACCGCCGTCTCCGGGATCGGAAAGGCTCAAGCCGGCGCCTGTATGCAATACCTGATCACCCGTCACCATCCGACAGAGGTGATAAACATCGGTTCTGCCGGGGCGTTGAGCGATCAACTCCACATCGGCGATCTCGTGTTGGTGGAGGAATCCATTTACCACGATGTGGATTGCACCGGAGTGGGGCAACCCCCCCATACCTTCCCTGGTGTACCCCGGGTGATCCCCTCCGATCCTGCACTGATCCGGGACCTGTCCCAAATGGCGGCGAAGCTCGGCATCCCCAGCCATTTGGGACGGGTGGCCACTGGGGATGCTTTCGTTTCCGACAAGAAAAGAAGACTCTCCATCCAGCGTGAAACGGAAGCTGTCCTGGTGGAGATGGAGACCGCCGCCTTTTCCCAGATCGCCCACCTCAACAGAATTCCCTTCGTGTCTGTCCGCTCCGTCTCCGACAATGCCGACGGAGAGGCCGATATTTCCTTTCAAACCTTTCTGACGGAGATCTCAAAACGAAACGCCACTCTGTTGGAAACGTATCTAAAATCCAAAGTGGAGCAGACAGGGTTCGCTTCCTGACTTGGAATCTGAAATCTTTGCCATGGGGAGGGATCGTTGTGTCTGATCGGTACAATGTGGAATCTTTCAACCTGAATCATACCCGGGTCGTTGCCCCTTATGTTCGGGTGGCCGAAGTCAAGCAACTGAACGGGGAGACAATTACCAAATTTGATCTCCGATTCACACAACCCAATGAACGCTTCATTCCCACGGATGCTCTCCATTCCCTGGAACATTTGATGGCAGAGTACATCCGCAACCACAGCGATAATGTGATCGACTTATCTCCCATGGGCTGTCGGACGGGATTTTACCTGATCATGCATGGAGAAAAGACGCCCACGGAAGCCGCCAAACTTCTGCGGAAGACACTGGCGGATGTCCTGGAAGCCCGGGAGGTGCCAGGCTGTTCCCCCGTCCATTGCGGCAATTACCGGGACCACGACCTTGACGCTGCCAAACTGTGGGCCCGCCGCTTCCTCACCGCTGGAATGGAAGATCTGCTGAAGGTGTTCCACGAGGATGATTTGTGAGACTAACCATGAGTCCTCCCGCCCGGGCCCGCCGGATAGAACAGATCTTTTTTGAAAATCAGGTTGCTGTTCATGGTCCCGCCTTCCATCGGCGGGACTTTTATAATCGATCTGTCATGGGAAGACGGTGAGTCCACCAAAATCCTTCTCCATTCCTTGCCTCTGGATTGGGGAAAATAAATCAACACACCCTCCTCTGCCTTCCTCCCCGATGAATCCAGACCCCTTATCTGGGTTAAACCCCATACAGGTGATTTTTTATCATACCTTCTTGACGAATAACCTATATTCATGGTATCATTTTAAATTTTGTTTGATTTGTGTATTAAAGTGTGGTATTCTTTAAACAAGGGTTTCAATTACGGAGGTGGGCTGATTGTTCCAAGTTGGTGACAAAATCGTTTACCCTCTCCATGGAGCCGGTGTGATTGAGGCCATAGAAGAAAAAGAGATCCTCGGAAAAAAACAACGTTACTACATCATTCACATGTCTCTGGGAAACGTGCAAATCATGATTCCCGCAGCAAAAATCGACGATATGGGACTCCGGCATATCGTCGACCCTGACACAATGGAGGACGTATTGCTCCTGTTCAATGACGATCCCTCCTCTGCATCGGGCTCCTGGAACCAACGGTTCCGCATGAACCTGGATAAGATGAAAACCGGTGACATTTATAAAACCACCGAAGTGATCCGGGACCTGACGCAGATCAGCAAAGAGAAAGCCCTCGGCACCGGTGAGAAAAAACTGCTGGACAACGCCAAACAGATTTTGATCAGCGAACTGGTGCTGGTAAAGGGGATTGAGGAGGAACAAGCCACCCGGCTGTTGAATGAAGCCGCCCATTGTTAACGGAAAACCCGAACAATCCGGATTTTCCGTTTTTTAATTTGTTTCAATACCTTCGACCGCATACGTCGTACTTGTTCGAATCTTCAGGCATCTGAATGGGAAGCACATAAAAAAAGCAACTTGGCATCCGGGCTTGTCCGGGTTATGTGATAAACAAGGGGTTTGCTCCTGAAAAATGGTGTAAAGATTAAAAAGATACTTAAACCGAAAAAACCGTGGCTGAGAGCCCCGGTTTTTTCTATTGCCAACCAAATCATGGACCAGCATCCGTGAAGCCAGTCATCGTTTGTGCTTATTGCAAGAGATCACAGCCGTCCCACCGTCCCCGGAGAAAGGAAAGCGCAAAAGCAATTTTTGTTTTCAGTAACCCTTCCCGGTTAATCAACAGGCCTCGTACGATCCAAACAATACTAGACAAGATGTATACGATCGGCAATGTGGAAGCGGACTACCGGGAATCGGAGGAGTTTCAATCCCTCAGTCTAATAAGTGATTTGAAAATGTTCATGATAACCATGTTTCAATTTCTCATAGGTACATTCTAAACGCAAGTTTCAGCAAGGTTTACAGCAGACACAAGCCAACGTTTCAATTCCTCATAGGTACATTCTAAACACTCTCTCCCGGGTTCCGATGCAGGAGGTTGAGCCCGTTTCAATTCCTCATAGGTACATTCTAAACTCGTATCGGATTGCTGAAGATACACGTCCGATCAAGGTTTCAATTCCTCATAGGTACATTCTAAACGAGATTCTTGAATGGTTACAGAATCAGTTGGAAGAAGTGTTTCAATTCCTCATAGGTACATTCTAAACGATAGTATTATCACTATCGATATCATATCTTTTTCTAGGGTTTCAATTCCTCATAGGTACATTCTAAACGAAACGCGTCAAGACCCTGCTCTTCCAGCCAAGGCTGTTTCAATTCCTCATAGGTACATTCTAAACGGAACAGGGATTTCGCGTGTGGCTTTCACGCCTCTCTGGTTTCAATTCCTCATAGGTACATTCTAAACGTGCAAGGCGTTAGGTGAGAACACGGGAGAGACGGCAAAGCGGATAGCGGAAGCGTTTGAGAGGTTAGCGGGGAAACAACGGCACAACTGACCTGATCAAAGGCTTGCACGCTGGAGGTTTCAATTCCTCATAGGTACATTCTAAACGGTTGACCATTGGATTAGCTTGGAAATACAAATTCCGTTGTTTCAATTCCTCATAGGTACATTCTAAACGAGCCAGGGGTATCAAGTCGGGGAGGGTGGAACTGGTGTTTCAATTCCTCATAGGTACATTCTAAACCCATTTTACCTGCATGCCCGCTGGCTTTTCAAGATCTGATCCCAGATCGGATTCCGCTGGATCCTTGCTGGTGATCGCCCGACCCTTGGTAGATCAAGTTCAATCATCATATAACAAATGTCGTCGATCCCCGGGGGTTTTTGCATTACCGGGGGTCGACGACATTTTACAGAGGATGGTTCCGTGAGACCTCCCGCCATTCCGGCTTTAGATCAACAGGTGGAACAGGTGGGGGTCCTTGTTAATTTCGATGTAGTGAAAGCCTTTGCGGTTCATGCGGTCGATCAGGGGGGCGTAGTCCTCTTTTCGTTTCAATTCGATTCCGACAAGGGCGGGGCCGTTTTCCTTGCTGTTTTTCTTGATGTATTCAAAGCGAGTGATGTCATCATCGGGGCCGAGCACTTCATCGAGGAACTCCCGAAGGGCGCCGGCCCGTTGAGGGAAATTGACGGAGAAGTAATGTTTCAATCCCTCGTGGATCAAGGAGCGCTCTTTGATCTCCTGCATGCGGTCAATGTCGTTGTTGCCCCCGCTCACCACGCAAACCACCGTCTTGCCGCGAATCTCATCCCGGTATCCGTCGAGGGCGGCAATGGACAGAGCACCGGCGGGTTCGGCCACAATCGCGTTCTCGTTGTACAGGTCCAGGATCGTGGTGCAAACTTTGCCCTCCGGTACCAGAGTAAACTCATCCACCGTTTCCCGGCAGATGGCATAGGTGAGCTCTCCCACCTGACGGACTGCAGCACCGTCGACGAATTTTTCAATTTCATTCAATTCGATGATCCGACCGGCTTCTACAGACCTTTTCATGGAGGGAGCTCCCGCCGGTTCCACCCCGATCACCCGGGTGGCAGGGCTGAGGCTTTTCACATAGGAGGCCACCCCCGCCGCCAAGCCCCCTCCCCCGACACTGACGAACAGGTAGTCCACCGGTTCCTGCAGGTCGTTCAGGATCTCCAGACCCACCGTTCCCTGACCGGCGATAGTGAGGGGATTCTCAAAGGGATGAATAAACTCCATCCCTTTCTCTTTCCCGTATCGCAGCGCCTCTGCCAGGGAGTCATCAAAGGTGTCCCCGGTGAGCACCACTTCCACAAAGGAGCCGCCAAATCTTTTCACTTGGGAAACCTTTTGTTTGGGAGTGGTGCTGGGCATAAAAATCCGGCCAGGAATTTGCAAGATTTTGCAGGACAAGGCAACACCCTGGGCATGATTGCCGGCACTGGCGCAGACGACTCCCCGTTCCAACTTTTGCGGATCGAGATGGCGGATCACATTGTATGCTCCACGGATTTTGAAAGAACGAACCACCTGCAAATCTTCCCGTTTCAGATATAGATTGCAGTCATATTTGGCTGACAGCACGGGATCCCTCTGTAGGGGAGTATGGATAATCACATCCTTGAGGATGTGATTGGCGACGATGATCTCTTCTACAGACATCCGGGAGAGTGTTTCCCGTTTTTTTATACTAGTCGGTGTTGGTGATGACGGTTCCATAAGTATCCCCCGATCTTTTCAGACCATTATACAACGTCCCCCCCTTCCCAATGCAATGCTTTTCTGCAAAAAAGTGAAAAAGTGCTCGAGTAACTGCCCCCTCATTCTCTGGACCTGACCGATGGGACCTGATCCCCGGTTCATTCCTTTCCGAGATTTTCGGTGGAGAAAAGCGGTTCCAACCGGTGCAATTCGTTTATAAAAACCTCCAGCGCCTTCGTTTGGAAGGGGGTATCCTGAGTGATCCGGGTGAACTTCCGGGGAATCGGGGTTCCTTCCATTTTCAACAGATGAATGGTTCCCAGAGACTCTTCCTTCCGCACTGCCCAGTTCGACAAAAAACTGATCCCCAGGCCCGCCTCCACAGATTCCTTAATCAGCTGGGTACTGCCGAATTCCATCAGATGATCCGGTGCGAAGCCCAACTTTTTAAACATCTTCTCCGTTGCCTCCCGGGTACCGGAGCCCTGCTCCCGCACAATCCAGTTCTCCTTTTTCAAATCGCGGATAGTGACCTGTTTTTGTCGGGTCAATGGATGATCGGCAGGGACGATGATATGCATCCAATCTTCTGCAAAGGGTTCGGTATTCAACCGCTCATCGTTGAACTCCCCCTCCACGATTCCCACATCCAGATGCCGATCGGCAACCGATTCCGCGATCTCCGTCGTATTTCCAATGGTGACTGACGGTTGGATCAAGGGGTACTGCCCGTAAAGCCGGGCGATTACTTGGGGCAGGATATATTCACCAAATGTATAACTGGCTCCGATCGACAGGTTTCCGCTCGCCACCTTCATAAGATCATCCACCAGCGACTGCATATGTGTATACAAACCCAAAATCTCCCGCGCATGATGATAGACGATCTCACCCGCTTTGGTCAGACAGACAAACTTGTTGTTTCGCTCAATCAGCTTGGTACCCATCGTCCGTTCCAATGCTTGAATGTATTGACTGACAGCGGGCTGAGTCATGTGTAGCTCTTCTGCTGTCCGTGAGAAGTTTTTCTTTTCCGCCACTGTGACAAAAACCCGCAAATGTGGATCCATACCGTATCCTCTCCCCGACAGATGTCCCGCATGATTATATGATTTTACTTATGGCCCATATTTATATAATTTATTTCACTTATAAGCGAAAATCACTTACGTTAATTAAAGAGCGAGAGGAGGGGTCACATGTCAGAGCAAACCCTAAGTGTGCAACATCCGGATATGGAGACCAAATCCTCCGGCACGAGCCGCTGGAAAGGATGGATCGGCGGCATCTTCTTCACCTTTGTCATTGCTGTGTTGGGTTACGGTTTATCCCATTTGTCCGGGTTTGATCGGATCGGTCCCTTGGCCTCCGCAATAGTGATTGCTGTCACTTTCCGCCAATTTTCAGGTTACCCGGAATCGATCCGTTCCGGGATTCAATTTTCCTCCAAAAAATTGCTCCGCATTGCGATTGTCCTGTATGGGCTACGGTTAAACATCGAAGTCGTGCTTCATGACGGGTTGCCCCTGTTGGTGCGGGGAGCGGGGACCATCCTGTTCGCCATCGGGTTGACCCTGTTGTTGGCCCGCTGGTTGAAGGCGAACACCACTGTTTCCCTTCTCCTCGGAGTGGGTACGGGGGTGTGTGGTGCCGCCGCCATTGCCGCCGTCTCTCCCATTCTGAAGACTGAGGATGAGGATACGGCGATCAGTGTCGGCATCATCGCCCTGGTCGGCACTGTGTTTGCGATCGGCTACACGCTCATCAAACCCTTGATGCCCCTGGACAGTGTCTCATACGGGATCTGGTCCGGGATCAGCCTTCATGAGATCGCCCATGTGGCATTGGCCGCCGCCCCCGCCGGTCAGGATGCACTGGCCATCGCACTGTTGGCGAAATTGGGCCGCGTTTTCCTCCTGGTCCCCCTGTGTTTCATCCTCATATACTGGATGAAACGGAAACACGCCGGAGAGGCCCGTGCCAACATCGAGTTTCCGTGGTTCCTCGTCGGATTTATCCTGATGAGTTTCGTCGGAACCTATCTCCTTGGCAAAGCGATTCCCGTATCGGAGAGTGTGATGGAGGGCTTGTCCAATGCAGCAAGCTTGCTTCTGACCATGGCCATGGTCGGTCTCGGTCTCAACGTCCATCTTCGGGATTTGCGCAACAAGGCCCTCCGCCCTCTCATCGCCATGGTTATCACTTCGGTTCTGCTCTCCGTTGTCACCTTCTTTGTCACTTGACAGGTCCGGAACCGGAACCCCTGATTTCCATCCCCCATTCCACCACGATCGGGAGTTCAGAAAAGCAAACACTTGTTTGATCGGGGAGATCAAACAAGTGTTTGCTTTCAAACCGGATTCAGCTGAACTCCTCCCCCCACTCCCCTTCAAAGACCATCCGGGCGGGACCGGTCATGTAGACCCGGTCATCCCTTTCGCTCCATTGGATTTCCAGATCGCCGCCCTTGAGACGGACCCGTGCCCGACGGTCAGCGGCTCCGTTTAGGACTGCCGCCACGAGGGAGGCACAGGCCCCGGTGCCACAGGCCAGGGTGGGCCCGACACCCCGTTCCCAAACCCGCATCTCCAGTTCCCGGGGAGAGTGAATCGTCACAAATTCCACATTGGTTTTATTGGGGAAAAGGGGATGAGTCTCCAGTCGGGGACCCCAAGTCTCCACCGGAAAATCGGCGGCATCATCCACAAAGATCACCGCGTGGGGATTGCCCATGGAGACCGCAGTAAACCGGAAACTCTTTTCCCCGATCGTCACGGGATGATCCACCACTTGCTTTCCTTCCAGCGCCACCGGGACCCGGCTCGCTTCCAGGATCGGCTGTCCCATATCGACGCATATATCCTCCACCTGACTCCCGTCGGTTTCCAGCCGGATCGGTTGCAGACCCGCTCCCGTCTCCACGATGATCTCCTTCTTCTCTCCGGAAATCCGTTCATAATAGTACTTGGCCACGCAACGGACGGCGTTGCCACACTGTTCCGCCTCACTTCCGTCCGCATTCAGAATCCGCATCCGGACGTCCCCCGCCCGGGACGGGAGAAGAAAGACCAAACCGTCGGCCCCCACACCCAAGCGACGGTCACACAGGCGACGAGCCAGCTCCGGGGCCTCCTTTGGCAGGGTGTGTTCTGTAACCACGATAAAATCGTTACCCAATCCGTGCATTTTTGTAAATCGCATCACTCACGGCGCCCCCACAGAACGCCTTCTCTTCCTTTCCGGGATCAAGAAGAATCCGATGTTACCCATGGCACCATCGGATCTCTCCTCTTTCATGGGATATGCATTGAGCATAACCCAGGAAGGCGCTTTTTTCAACGGCTCATCCATGATGAACCGGCTGCCGGACAGGCCGGATGAGATCGATCAGCCCTGCCAGCAGGGTGGGAAGCGCCGATGCCGCAACCACCAAGGCCCATTCCCTGAAGCCCAGAGATACGGTATGGAAAATGGGCTGCAACGGGGGATAGTACATCACCACCAGCAACAACAAAGCCGAGGAAACGACGGCCAACACCAGTGGCAGATTGTTCAAGGGGTTGCGATGGAAAACCGACTGACTGCTGCGGCAGTCGAAAACATAAATCAGCTGGGCCAACACCAAGGTGGCAAAAGCGATGGTCTGGGCCCGGACCAGGTCATCCGGTGCCTCCTGATACGCCACCCAGAAAGAGGCCAGGGTGAAAGTTCCGATCAGCAGACCCCGGGAGACAATTTTCCATCCGACCCCTCTGGCAAAAATACTTTCCCGGCTGTTGCGGGGCGGCCGGTCCATGGTGTCCTCTTCTGCAGGATCCACTCCCAAGGCCATCGCCGGAAGTCCATCGGTGACCAGATTGACCCAGAGAATCTGGATCGGGACCAAGGGCAGGGGCATTCCGGCCAACATCGCCAAAAACATGACCAAGATCTCCCCCACATTGCTGGCCAGCAGGTAACTGATAAATTTGCGGATATTGTCGTAGATACTGCGCCCTTCCTCGATCGCCGAGACAATGGTGGCAAAGTTGTCATCAGACAGGATCAGGGAAGAGGCCTCCTTGGACACATCCGTTCCTGTGATTCCCATGGCAATCCCGATATCCGCCGCCTTGATCGCCGGTGCATCGTTTACCCCGTCTCCCGTCATCGCCACCACATCCCCGTCCTTCTGCAGGGCTTTCACGATCTTCAGTTTGTGTTCGGGAGAGACTCGGGCATAGACCTGTATGTTTTTGGATTTCTGTTCAAACTCCCGGTCGCTCATCCGCTGGAGTTGATTTCCACTGACCGTGAGCCCTCCCTCGGTCAAGATTCCCAACTGCCGAGCGATGGCCACGGCCGTGGTCTGGTGGTCCCCGGTGATCATCACGGTCCGAATTCCGGCCCGACGGCAGGTTCGGATCGCCTTTTTCACTTCTTCCCGGGGAGGATCGATCATCCCGGCCAGACCGACAAACACCAACTCCCGCTCTGCCTCAGTCTCCCGGCCGGGCTCGACCCCTTTCCATTCGCGGTAAGCGAAGGCCAGGTTTCGAAGAGCCATCGCTGCCAGCTGATCGTTATGGGACAAGATCTTCTCCCGCATCGCCTCAGTCAGTGGAACCGGACGCCCCCCTCGCAGGAGGTGGGTGCACCGGTTCAGCAGCACATCGGGAGCACCTTTGGTCATCAGCACGCGCTGACCTTTCCCCTTTTCCACAAGAACAGACATCATTTTCCGTTCTGAATCAAAGGGAAACTCCCGGACCCGCTTCCATTCTTTCTCCAGGGCTTCCCCGGTGTGCCCCCCCTTCGCTCCGACCACCATCAGTGCCCCTTCCGTGGGATCCCCGTCCACCCGCCAGCTCTCCTGTTTCCGTCGGAGCATGCCTTCCCGGCTGCTTTCCCGGATCAGCCTGGCATTGTTGCAGAGGACCGCTACCTCCAACAGTCGCTTCAACCCCGGGTCTCTGCCGGGATTCACCTTTCGGCCGTCAAAGATGAATTCCCCTTCAGGCTTATAGCCGGATCCCGACACTTCCAACTGGCGCCCGTCCAGCCACAAATGAGTGACGGTCATCTTGTTCTGGGTGAGAGTTCCGGTCTTATCCGAACAGATCACCGAGGCACACCCCAAGGTCTCTACGGACGGCAGCTTGCGGACAATGGCCCGCCGCCGAATCATCCGTTGCACCCCGAGGGCCAGAGCGATGGTGACAATCGCCGGCAATCCCTCCGGGATCGCGGCCACCGCCAAACTGACACCGGCGAGGAACATTTTGTAAGCATCATGCCCGTGAACGATCCCGGTCAACACCACCACTGCCGTCAGGAACAGGGAGACAACGATCAATACTTTCCCCAACTGCTCCAACCGGTTCTGCAGAGGGGTCTGCATCGATTCCGTGGTTTGGATCAGGTGGGCGATCTTGCCCATCTCCGTCTTCATCCCGGTGAACACCACCACCCCGACCCCAGTGCCCCGAACCGCCATTGTCCCCAGGAAGGCCATATTTTTCCGATCTCCCAGGGCAATCTCCTTTCCGCCGCGGATGACACCGCCGGTCTTGCTGACCGGTACCGACTCCCCGGTGAGAGCCGATTCTTCAATGTACAGATTCTCCGCGTGGATCAAGCGCAAATCAGCGGGAATCCGGTCCCCACTCTCAATGGAGACGATATCTCCCGGTACCAGCTCCGCCGCCGGAATCCGCTTCCAGGAACCGTTCCGCTTCACCCGGGCCATGGGGGCGGACAACTCCTTCAACGCCTTTAAAGATTTCTCCGCCCGGAATTCCTGAATAAACCCGAGGACAGCGTTCAACAGGACGATGGCGATGATGGCGATCGCATCGGTATATTCCCCCAGGAGTCCGGAAACCAGTGTGGCTGCCAGCAACACCAGCACCATGAAGTCCTTGAATTGGTTTAACAGCAGAGCCAGCGGGGATAATCTCTGCCCCTCGGCCAGCTGGTTGGGCCCCACTTTTTCCAGTCGTTTCTCCGCTTCTGAATGCTCCAGCCCTTCAGCCGGATCCACATCAAAGTGGGTGGTCAACTTCTCCATGTCCCAGTCCAGATAACGGCTGCCTTCCGACACGTTCCCTCCCCCTTTGTCCCAAATGCATCTCATGCTAACCATATTCAGACAGGCTGTGAATCATGCCCGGGGAAAAAGAGACGTTGGGTGGGTCCGGAACTCGGCAGACTTGAAGATGTTGGTTTTTTTCAACCGGGAGTCGGGATTTGTAACCCTGAAAACGATCCGTCCTCCCCTCTTCAAACCTTGTGATCGAGTCCACAGAATGGAATCCTTCATGCTATACTGAAAGATAGATTTTTCCCGCTGCAATGAGAGGTGAAATAACCGATGTCCATAGATGGAATCGCAATCCGGGCTGTGGTTCACGAGTTGGAGGAGGTGCTGATCGGGGGCCGGGTGACCAAGATCTATCAGCCGGGGGAAACGGATCTGATCTTTCATGTCCGCGCCGGCGGCAGGAATCGGCGACTGCTCCTGTCGGCCCACCCCGCCTATCCCCGCCTTCACCTGACGAAAGAGCCGACGGAAAACCCCCTGGCCCCGCCGATGTTCTGCATGTTGTTGCGGAAACACTGCGAAGGGGGTGTGATCGAGGGAATCCGCCAAATCGGGATGGAACGGATCGTACATGTGGATCTTCGCGGCCGGGATGAGCTGGGGGACGAAGTGATCCGCCGCCTCGTGGTGGAGGTGATGGGACGGCACAGCAACATCATCCTGATCGATCCGGCCTCAGGGAAAATTCTGGACGGCATCCGGCGGGTCACCCCGGACATCAGCCGTCACCGCCAGGTGATGCCAGGTCTCCTCTACCAGGCCCCTCCGGAGCAGGACAAAAAAGATCCATTGTCTGCCGACCGGGAAGAGTTTCTACGCTCCCTCCATTTCAATCAGGGAAAACTGGACCGACAGATCGTGGCCCGGTTTGCCGGGATCGGCCCCCAGACCGCCCGGGAGATCCTTCACCGGAGCGGTCTGGGGGATCGGGAACAACTTTGGTCCGCTTTTCACCACTTGATGGATGAGGTCCAAAACCACCTGTACCATCCCCAAATCGTGTATGACCGCAAACCGGCTTTCTCTGTCATCCGCCTCACCCATCTCCAGGGGGAACGGGAAACCTTCGATTCAGTCAGCCGTTGCCTGGAATCCTTTTTTCATGGAAAAGCCGAACGGGACCGGGCCCGGCAACAAAACCACGATCTGATTCGAAATCTGAAAAACATCCTCGACAAAAATGAAACCAAGATTGCGAAGCTGACACAGGAATGGTCCGAGACTGAAAAGGCGGAGACCTACCGAATCTATGGGGAACTCCTCACTTCCTTTATGCACCAGGTGAAGCGGGGGGATCGGCGGCTGAAAGTTGTCAACTACTATGACCCGGAATCACCGGAGGTGACCATCCCCCTCGACTCCCGGCTCACCCCCTCGGAAAACGCCCAGCGTTACTTCCGGCTGTACAACAAGGCCAAATCCGCTCGGAAATGGAACCGGGAGCAGACCGAAAAAACCCGCCGGGAAAACGAGTACCTGGAAACCGTCCTGGTCCAATTGCAGGATGCCGGTCCCCGGGAAGCGGAAGAGATCAAGGAGGAGCTTCAGGAGGAAGGTTGGCTCAAGGCCAAACCGCAAAAAAAGCGTAAAAAACAGACCCGTAAACCGGAACCGGAGACTTACTTTTCATCGGAAGGGATTCCGATACTGGTGGGGCGGAACAACAAGCAGAACGATCTCCTCACCCACCGGATCGCCTCCCCCACCGATACTTGGCTTCATACCAAAGAGATCCCGGGCTCCCATGTGGTCATCCGGGGAAAGAATTTCGGGGAGGCGACTCTTCATGAGGCGGCGATGCTGGCCGCTTGGCACAGCAAAGCCCGGGAATCCAGTCAGGTCCCGGTGGATCACACCTTGATCAAGCATGTGAAGAAACCTTCCGGCACCCCTCCCGGCTTTGTCATCTACGAAGAGCAGAAAACGCTCTATGTCACGCCGGAAGAGAGTGAGATCCGCAAATTGAAACAGGGTTGACCCGCAACGGAGGCCGCCGGCCTCCTTTTCATTTTCAAAAGTATGGAAGGAAATGTGTATTCTTGAATTCAATCTATTCTGATGACTGAAGTATCGGAAGGGAGTTTGTGATGTTCAAAAGAGGATGTACGTACTTACTGGTAAATGGTGCTGGTCGTCACTCTTCTGATCTCCCCGGAGGTGTGGGCCTCTGAGGATCACTACTTTTTGCAACACGCTTTTGAGGCAGCCGCAGCGGAATTTGATGTGCCGGTCCAGTTGCTGATGGCGGTCAGCTATGCAGAAACCCGCTGGAATGATCACCAAGGCCAACCCAGCCACCTGAATGGGTACGGGATGATGCACTTGGTGGATAACCCCAACCATCACACCTTGGGACAAGCCAGCCGCCTGCTGGGCGAATCCCCGGAACGTCTCAAAACAGAGATCCCCCTGAACATCCGGGGCGGTGCCGCCGTTTTGGCTTGGATTGCCAAGAAACAGAACGGCGGTCACCTGCCCGAGAAGCTGGGACAATGGTATACCGTGGTGGCGGAGTACGCCGGGTATCAGGATGAAGCCGTCACCCGCATTTACACGGATGAAGTCTTCCAGGTGATACAAAGCGGAGCCAAGAGAAAGGTGAAAGGGGAAACCCTCCTCTTATCCCCCACAAAGGTAAAACCATACAAAGGTAAATATGAGAAAGCAAAAAAACCGATCGGGAAAAAATCCACCCCGGATTACCCCAACGCCCGTTGGATCGCCGCCCACAGCAGTAACTACACCGCCGCCAACCGTGAGGGAGACGGGAAACGGATCCAGTATGTGATCATTCACACTACCCAGGGTTCCTATGCCGGCTCGATCAGTTGGTTTCAAAACCCGGACTCCAATGTCAGCGCCCACTACGTCATCCGCTCCAGTGACGGAGAGGTCACCCAGATGGTTCAAAACAAGGATATCGCCTGGCATGCGGGCAACTGGGATTACAATGTGCACAGCATCGGGATCGAACATGAAGGGTACGTCGAGCAACCGGGATGGTACACAGACTCCCTGTACCGCTCTTCCGCCGCCCTCACCCGATGGTTGTGTGACACTTACGGCATTCCCCGGGATCGGAATCACATCATCGGACACAATCAAGTCCCCGGCGCCACACACACCGACCCCGGTCCATTGTGGGATTGGAACTGGTATATGAGTTTGGTCAATCAGTGAATCTGATCCAAGCGTGTTTCATCCGGTTTTCTATTATATCCCAATCGGGGATTCTGTAAAAACAGCCGATCCCCCGGCATCCGTCCGATCACGTTATGAGGCTCGTGTATCAGCGATGGGGGACGAAAAAACAAAAAACCCCGTCACAAATGACGGGGGCTTTCATAGGGGAATGTTCTTTTAGATGAAAAATCTTGCACCGAAGGGGCTGAAGGGACCGAAAAAGAAGAAAGGCGGTGGGAAGAAAAACGGTGGAAAGAAAAATAGTACCTCCTCCGTCTTCGGATTCGGTTTTCCTTTCCCCAAAGCCACTTTTGTTTGCATCGGGACAGCATACCCGTTGGCGGTCCGAACCATCGGAACCGGCTGGCTGCGACGGACTGGCACGCGATGGGGGGCAGACCGGTATTTGGGATGGCTTCCTCTCATGGTGGATGACCTCCTTCCCATCTGCTTTTCTGTATACCTTATGACAGGGATACGATAAGCGTATGGTTGGTCATCCCGCGGGATCTCCACAAACCTTAAATTGTGGCAGATCCCAGAATGAGTCCTGATTCTCATATGATCGGACTGTCGATGACCAGGAGGTGGTTTTGAGGACGGGAAGGTGGCGGCCGCCCCCCTGTTTCCCACCTGAAATATGGCTGTCACCACATCTGTCCGGAAGACTCTCCCGCCTTCAACTGCTCTCATTCACTCTCTTTCCTATTCAGGGATCTCAATTGTTCATCTCAACCCGTTTGCAAAAATCTTGATCATCCGTCCTCATCCAGAGGATAGACTTCTGTCATATTGCCTTGGCCGACCCGTTCATATAACATCTACATGAAACTCCTTTTCTCCCAATCCCGGCTGTCGATCCGGATTCAGTAAAGGATGTGAATTCACATGCATTGGGTTTATTTGATCTTTGCCATCCTTTTCGAAGTTGCCGGTACCATGTCGATGAAGCTCTCCTATGGATTCACCAAATTGTGGCCTTCCCTGGGGATGGTTGTTTTTTATATTTTGGCCTTTGCCGGCCTGACGTTATCATTGAAGCACGTGCCGGTAAGCGTCGCATACGCCGTCTGGTCCGGTCTGGGCACGGCTGCCATCGCCGTGATCGGGTATCTGATTTTCCAGGAATCGATGACTTGGTGGAAAGCCGGCTCGATTTTGCTGATCGTTCTCGGGGTGATCGGGCTCAATCTGGGAGAAGGATCCGGTGCATCGGACTCACCTGATCCAGATCGGCATCCGGTGGAAACCGTCGATGGGGATTGAGGCGGGTCCTCTCCTTTATCTGGGCGGCCAACCGCCTCCAACGGCAGAGGAGTACCCCCGGCGGGGAGGCGCAACTCCATTTCAGCCCCCTTTCCACTTCCACTTCACCATTTGAAACCCAAATCCACGCCAAAAGCCCGGCTCCTGGGAGCCGGGTTTCTGTAATTCAGTCTATGTAGGCAGGGACATCCAACATTTGATCCACAGTGACAAACTCATACCCCTGTTGTTTCAGATAGTGGATGATCTCAGGCAGAGCCTGTACTGTGGCGGAGCGGTTGCCTCCGCCGGAGTGCATCAGGACGATACTTCCCGGAACCGTATGCTTTTTCACCGCCGACAAGATCTGTTGAGAGGTGCGTCCCGGCTTCCAGTCACGGGTGTCGACATCCCAGTTGATGATCCGGTGTCCGGTATGGGTGATCCGTTCTTCTTTCCCTTTCACTGCCCCGTAGGGTGGGCGCATCAGGGACATCTTTTTGCCGGTCGCCTGTTGCACTGCCTGGACGGTGCGGTTCAGCTCCCCCTGGACACGTTTGTCGGGCAGGCCGGGCAGATACAGGTGACTCCAAGTGTGGTTGGCGATCACATGACCTTCGGAGACGATCCGTTGGGCCACCTCCCCGTTTCGGTTCACCTCTTTCCCGACGACAAAAAAGGTGGCCGGAATTTGTTCCCGTTTGAGTATATCCAGCACCCGGGGCGTGTAAGTCCTGTCCGGACCATCATCAAAAGTGAGGGCCACCTGTTTCTTCTCTGTCGGTCCCTGGTAAACTACCAGCGGGAGGTTCGCCTTCTTCTCTGCCTTCTCCCGGGCCCCTTCCGTCCCCTGGGCGACCTGCTTCTCCTCCGGCTGTTTCTGAACCGCCTGCTGTGACTCCGGTTTCTGCTTGATTTCCTCTTTTGGAGCTTGTTTTTCCAGTTCGCGATCTCCTGTCTCCCCTTGCGTTTTCCGGGACTCGGACCTGGAAGAAGGCGTCTTCACCGCCCCCGTAGACTTTTCCTCCGAAGCAGTTAGGAATCGCTTCCCCGCTTGGCTCGCATAGGAAGCATTCCAGGCTGTGGAAAAGCCCACCCAGGTGGCCATAAACAAAAAGAGCCCCGTGCGCAACAAGGTCCCCTTCATAACTAAGTCCTCTCCCATTCTCTCTGTTGATCCAACAACCATTCTGTTTGTTCTGTTCAAAAACGAGAGTTCCTTGTGCCCACACAAGAGTTTAACACTCTTTTATTAAGAGAGTCTCATAGGTTCCAAAACTTTTCAAGAGAAATCTACCCATCGGACACGAAACCCTGGAATCCTTGGATTTTAGTGTTTTCTGAGTCAGTCGGGATGGGGTTTCACATTCCGTGCAAAAGTTCTGGAGAGCCGAAGACACCCCATGTGAAACCAACCCTCCTGTGGCGTAGTTTTTCACAACTCCTTCCATAGACGGGTTGACCTTAAAAATCTGACAGGAGCCGGTTTTCAAAACTCAGGTGCTCTGTCTCTTCTCCAGCACGAACACGATCCCCCCCATCAAGCCCAGGTTGAGCCAGGTCAACAGACTGAACCAGACCCCCTCAGAAGAGAACAGCACTGACAAAGTGTGCCGGATATATGGGATCACTCCGTGAACATACAAGATGCCCACTTCATGGGAGTGGAGTGACAGATCCAGCCCCCACCAGATCACTCCTGCCGCCAAGACAAGCGGAATCAAGTAGACGGACTGGACCACTGAAGGCGAGTTCCACACCCGTTTCCCCGCATAGAGGGCAAACATCGATCCAGCTGCCACATGGAGCGCCGTTTCCAACCAGAGTCCGATCAACATCAAGACAAAAGCCCCCGCCCACAATATCGTCACCGCTCGAAACCAACGGATCATCTCTTCAACTCCCGTCCCGATACCATGTTCATTCTTCAGTATACTGGGGTCGGGGTGGCAACATACCGGAGGAATAGACGAAAAAACCGCTTCCGTGGAGCATCCCCGGAAACGGTTGGAATGGGGGTTACACTTTTTCTGTCTGCCGGCTTCCCGGCTGTTCCACAGGTAGCCCTTGTTTGCACAAAGGGCAGTCGGCAGGGTCAAAGCTTTCAATTGTGTGCTGCAGCAAGGAGCGAAATGGAACCCGGAAAGAGGTCCGGCCGCCGCTGCGGTCGACCAGGGAGGCGATGCCCACCATTACAGCGCCTTCGGCTTCCACCAAGTCAGCCACTTCCCCCACAGAGCCGCCGGTGGTAACCACATCCTCCGTCAACAGCACCCGCTCCCCCGGGTGGAGCGTGAAGCCCCGTCGCAGGACCATCTTCCCTTCTTTCCGTTCGGCGAACAGACAGCGCACTCCGAGAGCACGTGCCGTTTCATGGGCGATAATCACTCCGCCGAGGGCGGGACCGACGACCACATCCACCTTTTGGCCCCGGAACAGCTCTGCCAAGGCTGTTCCCGCCGCCTCTGCTTCCCCGGGATGTTGGAGCAGTTGGGCGCACTGCATATACCAAGCGCTGTGTCGGCCTGAGGAGAGGGAGAAATGTCCCTCTTTCAGCACTCCTGTCCGTTCCATCGCCTCTTCCAGCCGCCATGTTTGCCTTTTATTCACGGTGACCCCTCCCTTTCTTGATTTGTTCCACAATGGCCTCATAAGTGGCCACCGGATCAGCGGACCGGGTGATGGGGCGCCCCACGACCAACAGATCGGCACCGGCATGGACCGCAGCCTCCGGCGTCATCACCCGTTTTTGATCTCCTCTTTCCTGTCCATCCAGTCGGATCCCCGGGGTCACGGTCAACATCTCCCCGGATACCTGTTCTTTGATCCAGCCCGCCTCTTCCCCGGAGCAGACCACCCCGTCGATCCCCGAACGGTGAGCCAGACGGGCCAGGCGGAGGACGGAATCCCGCACTGATCCGGAAATGCCCAGCTCTTCGTTCAACATCCGGTCATCAGTACTGGTCAACTGGGTGACCGCCAACAGTCGAGGAGGTTCCGGACCGGAGGAAGCTTCCGCTGCCTCCCGGGCCGCTTCCATCATCGTCCGTCCCCCGGAAGCATGAAGGGTGAGCAGGCGAACCCCCAGACCGGTGAGGGACCTGACGGCACCGGCCACCGTATGGGGAATGTCATGCAGTTTCAGGTCGAGAAAAACCGAGTACCCCGCTTCCACGAGCTCCTTCACCCAGACCGGCCCCGCCGCGTAAAAGAGTTGCACTCCCACCTTGATAAAAGGTTTTTCCCTCCCTCCCCACAGAGCGAGAAAAGGATCCGCCTCCAGCGGAGAGGCAAAGTCCAAGGCGATGATCACCGGGGAATCGGCTTTCGATTCGATCGGGCAGATCATGTCGTCACCAGCTTTCCGCGGATTGGTTTCACAGGATGATCCATGGGCTCCGCTGTCATGTAAATGGAGTCCAGGGTGGAGAGAAGGGCATCCACCGTGTCCAGGGAAGTCAGACAGGCGATGCCGTGCTCCACCGCCTCCCGCCGAATCCGGAACCCGTCCCGTTCCGGGGTTTTCCCCCGGGTCCAGGTATTCACAACCAGATCGACTTTTCCCTGCCGAATCCGATCCAGGATGTGGGGAGAGCCGTCCTTCAATTTGTTCACCCGCTCCACCGGCAGACCGGCGGCTTCCAGAAGCTCCGCCGTGCCGCTGGTGGCGATGATTCGGTACCCCAGTCTGTGGAAACGACGGAAGAGAGGGACCGATGCCTCTTTTTCCTTGTCACTGATGGTGGCGACCACGGTGCCAAACCGGGGCAGGGAGATCCCCGCAGCCAACAATCCCTTGTAAACCGCCCGGGCATAATCCCGGTCACGCCCCATCACTTCACCTGTCGACTTCATCTCGGGACCCAGTGTGACATCCACCCGGCGCAGTTTGGCAAAGGAGAAGACCGGCACCTTCACCGCCGTCTCTCCCTTCTCCGGCCACAAACCCTCCGGGTAACCCTGCTCCGCCAGCGATCCTCCCAGCATGATCCGGGTGGCGGCACGTGCCATCGGAATCCCGGTCACTTTGCTGAGGAAAGGGACGGTTCGGGAAGCACGGGGGTTCACCTCCAGGACATAGAGCTCCTCATCATACAGAACGAACTGAATATTGATCAGCCCCCTGATCTGAAGGGCCCGGGCCAGCTCGGTCGTCATGTTCACCAGTCGCTGTTTCTGTTCCTCTGTGATCGAACGGGGCGGATAGACGGCGATGGAATCCCCGGAGTGAACTCCCGCCCGCTCGACGTGTTCCATGATTCCGGGCACCAACACCCCTTCACCGTCGGAGATGGCATCCACTTCAATCTCTTTTCCCTGAAGATAGCGGTCGATAAGGACCGGGTGCATGGGGTTGAGTTTGACCGCCTCATCCATGTAGTTTTTCAGTTCGCTTTCGCTGTAGACGATTTCCATCGCCCGTCCCCCCAGCACATAGGAAGGTCGGACCAGGACGGGAAAACCCAGCTCCCGGGCCGCCGACAGAGCTTCCAGTTCGGAGGTGACTGCAGTTCCCGGTGGCTGCGGAATCCCCACTTCTCCCAACAGCTGCTCAAACTTTTCCCGATCCTCGGCCCGGTCAATCGCTTCCAGGTCGGTTCCCAACAAAGGAACCCCGTGCTCCTTTAAATCCCGGGCCAGATTGAGGGAGGTCTGCCCCCCGAATTGGACCACCACCCCCAGTGGCCGCTCCTTCTCGATGATATTGAGGACATCTTCGGTGTACAGGGGATCAAAGTACAGACGGTCGGAAATGTTGAAATCAGTGGAAACCGTCTCCGGATTGTTATTGATGATCACCGCTTCCAAACCGGCAGCCCGGATGGCCTTTATAGCATGGACGGTGGCGTAATCAAATTCCACCCCCTGTCCGATGCGGATGGGACCGGAACCGAGGACTATCACCCTGGGACGTTCGGTGGACACCACCTCATCCTCCTGTTCATAGGTGGAGTAATAGTAAGGGGTGGCTGCCTCAAACTCGGCGGCACAGGTATCCACCATTTTGTAGACGGGGCGGATGCCCGCTTTCTGTCTCCGCTTCCGGACTTCCCCTTCCTCCAGAAGGGTCAGACGGGCAATGGCGGCATCAGTCAGACCGCTTCGCTTCGCCTGTTTCACCAGTGTCGAATCCCAGGTTTTCATCGCTGACAATTCCTGTTCCAGGCGAATGATTCCCTCGATCTTCCCCAGGAAAAAGGGATCGATCCGGGTCAAGGCGTGGGCCTTTTCCACCGAACCGCCCCGGCGGAACCATTCCGCCACCAGATAGAGCCGCTCATCGTCGGGGACCGCCAGGCGCTTTTGCAACTCTTCCACCGGAATCTCCACCGCCTCGGGAAGTTGCAGGTGATCCAGTCCGATCTCCAAGGAGCGGACCGCCTTCAACAGGGACTCTTCCAAAGTCCGTCCGATGGCCATCACTTCTCCCGTGGCCTTCATCTGCGTTCCCAGTTTCCGGTTGGCTCCTACAAACTTGTCAAAGGGCCAGCGAGGGATTTTGGTGACCACATAGTCCAACGTCGGCTCAAAACAGGCCCGGGTTTGTTCCGTCACCGGGTTGGGGATCTCATCCAAATGGTAGCCCAGGGCGATTTTGGCAGAGATCCGGGCGATGGGAACCCCTGTCGCCTTGGATGCCAGGGCACTGGAGCGACTCACCCGGGGATTGACTTCAATCACATAATACCGGGAACTTTCCGGATCGAGGGCAAACTGCACGTTGCAGCCGCCACGAATATCCAAGGCACGGATCATCTTCAGGGCGGAGTCGCGGAGCATCTGGTGCTCCCGGTCGGACAGTGTTTGACTGGGGGCAAAGACAATGCTGTCACCTGTGTGAACCCCCACAGGGTCGAAGTTCTCCATATTGCAAACCACGATCGCATGGTCTGCGGCATCTCTCATCACCTCATACTCCACTTCCTTGAACCCGGCGATGCTCTGCTCGATCAGACATTGTCCGATGGGACTGTGGCGGATTCCGTTTTCCACCGTTGCCCGAAGCTCTGTTTCCGTTTCGGCGATTCCTCCGCCGGAACCACCCAATGTATAGGCGGGGCGAACGATCACCGGGTAACCGGTCCTCTCGGCAAATCGGACCGCCTCCCCCACGGAGTGGACAATCTCACTGTCCGGTATCGGTTCTCCGATCTCTTGCATCAGGTGGCGGAACTGCTCCCGGTCCTCGGCGCAGCTGATAGCCCGAAGATCAGTTCCCAACAGACGCACTCCCTCTCGCTCCAAAACACCGGACTCTGCCAGCTCCACCGCCAGATTGAGGCCCGTCTGCCCCCCCAGAGTGGGCAATAAACCGTCGGGACGTTCTTTGCGGATCACTTGGGTGAGGAACTCGGGAGTCATCGGTTCGATATAAACCTTGTCCGCCACATCGATGTCCGTCATAATCGTGGCCGGATTGCTGTTGACCAGGACTACCTCCACTCCCTCTTCTCTCAGGGATTGGCAAGCCTGGGTTCCGGCATAGTCAAATTCCGCCGCCTGACCGATCACGATCGGGCCGGATCCGATCACAAGAATTTTTTTCAGCGTATGATCTTTAGGCACGTGCCATCCCCTCCCGATTCAGATTTAACAATTTCAGAAACCGGTCAAAAAGCTCCCCGGAATCGTGGGGTCCCGGTGCGGCTTCCGGATGGTACTGGACTGAGAAAGCCGGGAGGTGTTTATGGGCCAGGCCCTCACAGGTGCCATCATTCAACGCGATGTGAGTCAAGGTCAGATCCGTCTGATCCAGAGAGTCTGTTCGCACCGTATACCCGTGATTCTGAGAGGTGATATGGATCCTTCCGGATTGCAGGTCTTTGACGGGATGGTTGGAACCCCGGTGTCCAAACCTCATCTTCTCCGTATCTGCGCCGGCAGCCAGGGCGAACAGTTGATGGCCCAGACCGATTCCAAACAGGCGGTATTGCTTCAACAGAATGCCCACAGTGGCGATCGCCCCAGGTACATCCTTGGGATTTCCGGGTCCGTTTGAAAGGAGGATCCCGTCGGGGCCGAGGTGTTTGATCTCCTCCGCCGAAGTATCCCAAGGCACCGCGACCACATCGCAACCCCGGCGGGTCAGCTCCCGCCGAATCCCGTACTTGGCCCCAAAGTCCATCAGAACCACCCGGGGACCGGATCCTGGCGAGAAATGGATGGTTCGGGTGCTGACCCGGGCTACCTGGTCTCTCATCACAGAACCGGCTTCCAGCTTTTCAGCCAGGACATCCCAAGGGGCTCCCGTTGTGGACAAAACCCCTTTCAACGTGCCAAATGCCCGGATCTTCCGGGTCAGCATCCGGGTATCCACACCGGCGATCCCCGGAATCCCGCCTTCTTTCAACCAACAATCCAGGCTTTGTTCATTCCGCCAATAGTTTGGGGAGGTGGCGTGCTCCCGCACAATCAATCCATGGATAAAGGACTGCTTGGATTCGAAATCGTGCCGGTTGATGCCGCGGTTTCCAATCAAGGGATAGGTCATGATGACCATTTGTCCGCAACAGGAAGGATCGGTCAGCACCTCCTGATACCCCGTCATCCCTGTACTGAACACCACTTCTCCGAGTTTCTCCGTCTTCGCTCCGAAGGCTTGCCCCTCCAAGCGCGTTCCGTCCTCCAATAACAGACGGGCCTCCATGGCTTTCCCTCCCCAGTTCTCTTTCTTCTCAACTCAACTCCGGATCCTGATGGATGATCCACCCTTCCACCAAAGTCATCACCGGCCATCCCTTCGCCTTCCACCCGGCGAAGGGAGTATTTTTCCCTTTGGAAGCGAATTTTTTTGGATCGATAACACGCTCCGCTGTCAGATCCACCACGGTCAAATCGGCGATGCCGCCCTCTTCCAACACGCCCCAGGGAAGTCCGAAAGCCAGAGCCGGAAGCCGGGTCATCCGATCCACCAGCTGAGCCAGGGTCAGCTCACCGGTCTGCACCAGGTGGGTATACAACAAAGGAAATGCCGTCTCCAGACCTACGATTCCAAAGGGAGCTTCCCGGATTCCCTCTCTTTTCTCCTCTGCCGTATGGGGGGCATGGTCGGTGGCGATAAAATCGATGGTCCCATCCTTCAAGCCTTCGATCAAGGCCTCCCGGTCCCGGAGGGAGCGAAGGGGCGGATTCATCTTGAACAAGGGATCCGGCCCCGGAATGTCTTCTTCACACAACAGCAGATGGTGCGGTGTCACCTCGGCGGTCACCCGCTGTCCCCGGGCTTTGGCTTCCCGCACCAGCCGGACGGAAGATTCCGCACTGATGTGACAGACGTGGTAATGAACCCCGGTATCTTCCGCCAGCAGAAGATCCCGGCCCACATGAACCGATTCCGCTTCTCCCGGAATTCCGGGCAGATCGTGGCGACGGGCGAAATCCCCGTCATGGACACAAGCTCCGGGAACCAGTAAATCTTCCTCTTCACAGTGAGCCACCACCGGAAGATTGAGGGCGGCGGCACGGCGCATCGCCGCCTTCATCATCCGAGGACTCTGCACCCCCACTCCATCATCGGAGACCCCCAGCGCCCCCGCTTCCTTTAACCCCGCCATGTCGGTCAACTCTTCCCCGGAGGAGGCTTTGGTGATGGCGGCGATGGGAAGAACACGCACCCCACACCCCTCCCGCTCATTGATCTCCAAAATCCGTCGGACTCCGTCGGGGGTGTCCGTCACCGGCCGGGTGTTGGGCATACAGGCGACTGCGGTGTAACCTCCCCGTGCCGCCGCCCGGGTACCGGTGGCAATCGTCTCTTTCTCCTCAAAACCGGGCTCCCGCAAATGAATGTGCAGATCGATCAGACCCGGAATCAGCAGCTTGCCGGCCAGATCCAGCACCTGATCCGCTTCCCCCGGAAGTTCCCGCCCGATACGATCCACTTTTCCATCCCGAATCCTCACATCGGCGATAGTTGTTTCTCCTGTATCGAGGTCCAACAGTTGACCGTTTTTCAAAAGCAGGGTATTCATTTTACATCATTCCTCCTTCGACAGCCCGCTCCAACACAGCCATTCGGATCCAGACACCGTTTTCCATCTGCTCAAATATCTTGGACCGGGGATGTTCCACCAGCTCCCCGTCGATTTCCACACCCCGGTTGACGGGGCCGGGGTGAAGGATCACCCCATGGGAGGGCATCATCTCCAACCGTTCCGGGGTAAGACCGAATTTTCTGCGGTACTCTTCCGGTGAGGTGATCAGTTTTTCCCGGTGCCGCTCCAGCTGAATCCGCAGCATCATCACCGCATCGGCTTGCCGGAGCGCCTCATCCATCGGCAGATAAGGGGCATCCTTCTCCAAAGCCGGATCCCGCATCGACTCCGGACCGCTCAACACCGGCCGGGCACCAAATGCCTGCAACGCCCGAAGGTTGGACCGGGCCACCCGGCTGTGCCGCAAATCCCCCACGATCGCCACTCGCAGACCGGACAGCGCTCCAAAATGACTGTGGAGGGTGAACAAATCCAAGAGTGCCTGTGTGGGATGACCTCCCTTCCCTTCACCCGCATTCACCAGAGCAATCCCCGGCGAACGGGCCGCCATCTCCGCCAACAATCCTCCCCCGGTGTGACGGATGACAGCCACATCCACCCCGACAGAGGACAGGGTGCGAAGGGTGTCATAAAAGGATTCCCCTTTGACTGAACTGGAACTGCCTTCATCCAGGCGCAGCACTTCCATCCCCAGCTTCCGCTCCGCCACTTCAAAGGAGAGGCGCGTCCGCGTGCTGGGCTCGAAGAACAGGTTGGCGGCAAAACGCCCCCCATAGCGTCCCCTGTGGGAATCGGGAAACCGGCGGATGGCGTTCGCCCGTTCAAACAGCGCCTCCATCTCCTTCCGGCTCAGTTGGTCTGTATCGATCAGATGGCCGGTCCGAATCCGGGTTTGAACCATGGATAACCCCTCCTTCGGTGATAAAAAAGACTCCTTCCAGGAGGAAGGAGTCGGAATTGTGGGCATGCTTCAGCCCGGTCGGGCCACGGCCCAACCGCTTATCCAAACACTTCCTTCCACGGCCTCACAGGGCCGGATTTAAAGGTTGTGCTTTATATTCAATGATCAGGCAGCGGGGGTGGCTGCCTCCGATTTTCCTTTGTCTTCGCTGGAACGGGGCAGGATCAGATGGAGCAGAATCCCGGTGAGGGTGGCCAAAGCCATGCCCTCCACTTCGAAATTAAGGCCGGCAAACTTGAGTGCTGCCCCGCCAACGCCGATGACGAGCACCACCGAGGCGATCACCAGATTGCGCTTATCATCGAAGTCCGTCCGGTTTTCCACCAACATCCGCAGACCGGCGGAGGCGATGATGCCGAAGAGAAGGATGGAGACACCTCCCATCACTGGGGAAGGAATGGTGGAGATCAAGGCAGACAATTTTCCGATGAAGGAGAAGCCGATGGCAATCACTGCTGCCCCCCCGATCACCCAGATGCTGAAGATGCGGGTAATAGCCATCACCCCGATATTTTCCCCGTAGGTGGTGTTGGGCGGCCCACCAAACAGGGAAGCGATGGAGGTGGCCACTCCGTCGCCCAGCAAGGAGCGGTGCAGTCCTGGGTCCTTGGTCAGATCCCGGTTCATGATGCCGCTGGTGACCATCAGGTGACCGATGTGTTCGGCCAGGGTCACCAAAGCGACAGGGATGATCACCAGGGCCGCCGTCCAGGAGACTTCCGGTGTCGTAAACCGGGGCAGAGCGAACCAGGCTGCTTCCCGGACGGGGGAGAGATCCACCATCCCAGCGGCCAAAGCGGTGAGATAGCCTCCAACAATCCCCAACAGAACCGGGATCAGATTGAGAAATCCCCGCAAGAACAGACTGGCGATCACCGCAATCGACAGTGTGACCAGAGCCACACCGAAATGTTGCAGAGAGTATACTTTCAGCGTGACGGTGCCCGCCTGTTCATCAATGCTCTCCACCGTGCCAGGAAGTGATTGGAAATCCTTCACATTGTCCGGCAGTGTTTGCGTGATCTGATGGGTGCTGGCCATATCGACGGCGGTTCCCGCCAGAGACAGGCCGATCACAATCACCACCGAACCGATCACCACTGGCGGCAACATCTGATGCAACCAGCCGGATCCGAAGCGGGTGATAATCAGGGCAACCACTCCGTAGACAATCCCGGCCAGGAAACACCCAAAGAGGGCGGCTCCCATGCCCTCGGTTTTTGAAACACTGATGATCGGAACGATGAAAGCGAAGGATGAGCCCAGATAGGCCGGGATTTTGCCCCGGGTGATGATCAGGTATGCAAGGGTCCCCACCCCGCTGGACAAAAGAGCAACCGCCGGCTGCAGTCCGGTCAACAGCGGGACCAGGATCGTCGCACCAAACATGGCGAACAGATGTTGCAGACTGAGAGCGATCCATTTCCATGCTTTCGGTTTTTCGTGTACATCGAGAACCATGGTTTTCATGGTGTTTCCTCCCTTTCCTCATCAAAAAACCTCTCCGTCCACCGACAGAGAGGTTTGATCCCCGTGCATGTTTAACAACACACCAAGGTACCGCCTCCCTTGTCGGTCTCACGGGACCGCCTTAAAGGGCGAACTTGTTTTTTATTTGGTAATGATCACATGTTCTTGCTGATCATGCTCCAATACCGCTACATGGACGATTTCGTTTTTGGAGGTGGGCACATTCTTCCCGACATAATCCGCCCGAATGGGAAGTTCCCGATGCCCCCGGTCCACCAGGACGGCCAGCTGAATCATGCGGGGACGACCCCGGTCGATTAAAGCATCCATAGCCGCGCGGACGGTACGACCCGTATAGAGCACATCATCCACCAATATCACCGTTTTGCCGTGGATCTCCACCGGAAGAGCCGAATCCCTGACTTCCGGTTGCTCCGTTTTTTCGCTCAGATCATCCCGGTACAAGGTGATATCCAATTCACCGACGGGAACCTCCTCCCCCTCAATCCGGTGAATTCGCTCCGCCAGTCGCCGGGCCAGATGGATCCCCCGGGTGCGAATCCCGATGAGGACACAATCCTTCACTCCCTTGTTCCGCTCCAAAATCTCATGGGCAATCCGGGTCAACGCCCGCCGGATCGCGGCCTCATCCAGAATGGTCTTTTGAAAACTCATCGGACTGCGCCTCCTTTCCCATAAAAAAACACTCCCCGCCCGAATCGGCAAGAAGCGCACACGTCTCCCCACACGTTCCCTTGCCAGCCTCTCCGGACTGAATTAAAGGTTCCTCTTCAGTTGGTATCATTATGGCGGATGATCTGTCAATTGTCAATGGCCAACTACAAGGTCTCCCGACGAAAACCTTCCACAAGGGACCTCATGTCCTCCGGCATCTCAGCTTCCCGACAGATTCTCTCCCCTGTCCGTGGGTGATCAAACCCGAGGAGGCGGGCATGGAGGGCCTGTCCATCGATGGGAAAGTGACGATACTGAGTGCTGTAGACCGGATCTCCCACCAAAGGGTGACCAATCGATTTCATATGGACACGAATCTGGTGAGTCCGCCCTGTTTCCAACCGACACCGGATCAACGTGGCCCGGGAAAAACGCTCGATCACTTCAAAATGGGTGACAGCCGCTTTCCCGTGCCTGTGCTCCACCGCCATCCGCTTGCGGTGATGGGGATCCCGGCCGATGGGAGCATCCACGGTCCCGCGGTCATGGGGAATATTCCCCATGACCAAAGCTGTATATTCCCGAACCACCGTGTGATTTTTCAGTTGGGCTGCCAAGGACCGATGGGCAAAATCATTTTTGGCCGCCATGATCAACCCGGAGGTGTCCTTGTCAATGCGGTGTACAATCCCCGGCCGCAACACCCCGCCGATCCCGGACAGATCGTCGCAATGGGCCAACAAGGCATTCACCAGGGTGCCGGAGGGGCTGCCTGGAGCCGGATGGACCACCATCCCTCGGGGCTTGTTGACCACAATCACATCCTCATCCTCAAAAACCACCTCCAGCGGAAGCGCCTCCGGCTTCACCTCCGGCTCTTCCGCCGGCGGGACCACCACTTCCACCCGCTCGCCGCTCTTTAAGCGATAGTTTCTCTTCACAATACAGCCGTCCACCCGGACCCGGTGTTCCCGAATCCAAGATTGGACGGCCATGCGGGACCAATCTGCTTCTTTACCTGCCAGAAATTTATCCACCCGTTCTCCGGTATCGGACTCATCCGCCTGCCAGAATCGGATCTCTCCCTCGGCAGTCATCGGGGATCCTCCACTCCTTCGGTAAGTCGCTCTTTTTCCTGGGGCTGACGCAGGGTATATAAGAGCATGATACCCACACCAATCACAATCGCTGAGTCCGCCACATTGAAAATCGGGTAATTAATCCACCGGAAATCAAGAAAATCCACCACCTCACCCATCCGGATCCGATCCAGCAGATTTCCGAGAGCCCCCCCCAAAATCAGGGCGAGAGACCAGGACATGGGCGGCTGACTCTCTTTCAATCGGGCGAGATAAACCAATATACCCACAACCACCAGAACGGTGACCACGATAAACAGCCATTGTTGGTTCTCCAGAATCCCGAATGCCGCCCCGCGGTTCCGGTGGGAGGTGATATGGAACACACCTTCCCACAAGGGGATAGTCTGGTAAAGGTCCATTTTATCAACGACCAGCCATTTGGTCCATTGATCCAGGCCCAGAATGGCCAGTGCGACAAAAATGTATCTGAGTATGGTTGGCTCCCCCTTTACCGGTATCCGGGTGATACCGTCTTCTTCCAAGACCTCATTGTAGCACAGTTATCAAAAGCACACAACTGAAGTGAAGCATTAGAAGCTTGTTGTGATTTAGTGCTTTCCGAGTCGTCAGGATGGGTTTCACATGACCTTTTCGTTGTGTCTGAACTGCCACCAAAATCACTCCATGTGAAACCCAACCCTCCCTGTGAACGGCTTTTCGCGATGCTTTTTAGGAGGGGCGCTGATCCTCCTCCGCTTCTTTGCGCCGGGTGGCACTGTTATGGGTGATTTCCGCCGGATTGTCCACCGGACGCCCGTCCAACCCCGCGAGAGCGATTCCTTCCACATCATCCACATAGCCCCTGCGTTCATCGTGATCAATCGTCAGTTCATTGTAGCTTTTTCCCTCACGAAAATAATCCGGCGGGTTGGAAGTACCATATTGGGCCACTTCTTGCCAGGCATCCTCCGCATCGTAGAAATTGGTATCCGTATCATCATGAAAGTGGTCACCATAGGGTGGATGGATGATCTTCTCCTCCGCCGGCCGCCGGTTGGAGAGATCCCGGTCCTGCTTGTGCTCCATGCAATAAGGAGTCTCCGGAACCGCCTCCAAACGTTCGAAGGGAATCTCCTTTCCGCAGACCACACAGGTCCCGTAGTGGCCGGTTTCCATGCGGAGAAGAGCCAGCTCCACCTCCTCCAGATGCTCTTCGTCCTGCTCATTGAGGGCGACATCTTTCCCCCGTTCAAAGAGCTCTGTTCCGAGATCCGCCGGATGATTGTCATAGCCAGACAGTTCCCCGACAGACTCCTTCATACCCTTTTCCATTCCATAATGGTCATTTTGTTGTAGTTTTTTTGTGAGACGGGTTTTCTCCTTTTCCAGCTGTTTTTTCAGTTGCGCCAATTGTTGATCCGTCACCTGAATTCCCCTTTTCACTTAATATTTCCTTCCATCCAGCTCCAATTGAGCCTGAACGATACGAACAATCTCCGCTATAAAGTCTCCCACCACGGGCAGATTCAGCGCTCCGAGCTTTTGCAGAAGATAGACGATGGTTGCGGTAAAGATCGTGACCCCGATGGCGATTCCCACCCCCCGGGCGATCCCGGTCAGGATATTGATCAAGATCAGCCGTCTGGGGGAATTCAACAGTTGAACATATTCGGCAATCTCCTCCATCTCCATTCGGCGCCCGATCTTCATCAACCGATCGTCCACACTTCGCATCCATTCTCGGGCCTCTTTCAGATCCTGTCCGCTCATCATCCGTCCCTCCCCGCTGTCACTCCTCTTTTCAATGTGCCCCGACGACTGCCTTTTCTTTCGGATAAAGCGCTCCCGGCATAATTATTTCCTTGACAACGGTTCAAGGAGTGTCAAAGGATGACACCCCCGGCTCGATTGTCAAGATTGGGAATGGTTGGTGGTGGTGAACCGGATGGATCCTCGTGAAATTGGGACTTCCGCCTGTTTTCGCCAGCGGTTCAATCCCAGTCGATGGGCTGGTCGGAGAGGTTGGCCTCCGCCAGACCCACCATTCGCTTGGTCATCTCCCCGCCAATGGACCCATTGGCCCGGGCTGTGGCTTCCGCACCGGGATTTACTCCAAATTCACTGGCGATTCGCTCTTTCCATGCAATCCACCAAACTTGGGCATCCATTGTTTCATGATCCAAAAACCCCGCTCCCGACTGCTCACTTCTCCATTCAGATGGCATTGGGAATCCCTCCTTTCTCCTTCCCTTCAAGGACAGGATTTGCTCCTGCTTCCCCTTTTATGCCGGAAGACACGGAGGGAGAGAGCCTTCAACAATTTTGTCCGATATTGGCCCCCCTCTCTCTTCCCGACCCTGAATACACCTCTTCAACGGAAATCCGTCACAAGCAAAAACCAGGGCCAGTGGAATACCTGAAATATTTTTTCAATATAAGATGAATTTTCTCGAAATCATTCGTATGGCATTGGACGATTGACCTCACGATCGGTTACAGAACCATTTGGTCATTTTTCAATGTTGCGCTCCTACCGAGAGAATATTAAAGTGAGTTTGATAATATAAAATTTGGGAAGATCGGAGGCCTTACGATGGCAACATACGCGATCATCAATCAAGAAACCTGCATCGGTTGTGGAAATTGCGAGGGGTTGGCTCCAACCATTTTCGACCTGGATGAAAACGGATTCGCCTTTGTGAAATTAGGGGAATCAAGGATGTGTCCCTGTGCCGGAGGATCAAGTGGATCACTTGGTAGAAGCCAAGGAAGAATGCCCCACGGATTCAATCAAGGTGGCTGATCAACCTTTTGGCAATGGTTAAAATCTCCGGTAATTTCAGAAAGGGGCCATCCGCATGAATAAAGAAATTATTTTGCTGAAAGAAGTCAAAAAGTTTCAGACACGTTCAGAAGAATTCTTCCCGATTTCTTGGTATAAAGAAATGCTCACCCGCACCCCGGTCTATTTCCATGAGGAAACAAATACCTGGCATGTCTTTAAGTATAAGGACGTTCAACAAGTCCTGAGCAACTATGAATTCTTTTCAAGTGAAGGCTCCAAAACTACAAATACAGTGGGAGCTAACAACAAAGAAGGAACCACCCCTGATCGAATCAATCTCAGTTTAGATCCCCCCCGTCATCAAAAAAATCGCTCTCTATTATCCGCAGCTTTTACACCTCGCAGTTTAAGAGATTGGGAACCTCGCATTCAACGGATTGTCAATGAACTGATCGAAAACATACATGGAAATTCCACTGTTGATATCGTTCAAGCATTGGCATCTCCTATGCCCAGTATGGTGATCACTGAATTGTTTGGTGTTCCCGTTAAGGATCGAGCCCAGTTTAAACATTGGGTGGATATTCTGTTTCAGCCTTATGACAAAGCAACCCAAGAAGAAGTGAGTCTGAGAAAACAAGTGGCTGCCAAGGAATATTACGAATATCTGTACCCTGTCGTGGTTCAGAAACGATCCCACCCATCCGATGATATCCTCTCTGACTTAATTCTGACCGAGGTAGATGGTGACAAGTTTACGGATGATGAAATTGTACGGATATCGATGTTCATATTGGGGGCAGGTGTTGAAACCACCAGTCATGCGCTGGCAAATACGTTTTATTCAATGCTGTACGATGATCGGTCACTGTATGAAAAACTTCGAAATGATTTGGACCTGGTTCCAAAGGCTGTGGAGGAAATGCTTCGCTACCGTTTTCATATTTCAAAGAGGGACCGCACCGTTAAACAAGACAATCAGTTATTGGGTCCTGAGCTGAAAAAAGGGGATATGGTCATTGCATGGATGAGTGCGGCCAACATGGATGAAGAGATGTTTGACGATCCCTTCTCTCTCAATATTCATCGACCAAACAACAAAAAGCATCTGACATTCGGAAAAGGGCCGCATTTTTGTTTGGGTGCTCCTCTTGCACGATTGGAGTTAACCTTTGCATTAAAGACATTTTTACAAAGTTTCTCCCGGATCGAACCAGTGGAATCCTTCGATTTGGAGGCAAATTTAACCGACTCGGCTACCGGTCAGACCTTAACTCATCTACCTATGAAAGTATATAAATAAAAATTGGGCGGAACATCCTCTGGAAATTCCAACACTCATGCAACGGTTTTTTTTGGAGGAAAGAAATAGTGACTCAAAAAAAGAACTATGTCCATGCATGAAGCGAACGATTGTTGTGAAGGGAAGAGGGTTATGAATATTCCAGATCTAACCTCTGGAGAATGTAGTCTTTCACCTGTTTAGCGAAGATAGAGATGAACTTGTGGCTTTTTAGCTCACAAAAAACCCTCCCCGGGTTTGGGAGGATTTTTTGTGAAAACCTTGCCGACTGTAATCACCGACGCTGAGCTGAATTCTACACAAATCGTTCAGTCTATACAGATTCCATCTCTGATCCGCTTGGGTTTTATTTTATCTGCAGACTGTCGGCAAGCTTCATCCTCAGCGATTTCAGCGAATGAATCGGTTCCAGGTTATGAAGCATTCCCTTGAGAATGGCGGTTCGCGGTTGCATGCTCATCAGCTCCTGTTCCAGGATCGTCAGGGACTGATCCGCTTCTTCTCTTTGGATTTCCGGGATCGACCCGTCTTTTATTCGGTCCTTCATCTGTTTGATCAATTCAAGCGGATGGACCCTTTCTTCACCACCGGCTTCCGCCAAGTATAAAGACCATAAATGTTCATTCATTAACGGTTCACAATCACCGTCCAACATCCCTTTGATCATAGAGTCCATTTGATCCGTTAAAAACAGAACGACCTTTTTTACATTTAGCGGGAACTGTTTCAAGATGATCAGTTCCATATATTGTTTAATCATTCCTATCAACAAAAATGCCCCGTCGGCAGCATAAGGCTTCATTTGATCTCCATATATTTTAATCAAATACTGTTCAAACCATTTAACCTGCGCAATATTTTGCCGATGTATATAGCGATAAATGTTCGGATCCATCAGACCTGAAAATTCCTGCCCTTGCAACCTGTAGAACTCCTGATTTTCAATATAATGACGTAATTTGATTTCAAGCTCCTTCATGAATTTCTCCCTTGTGGACAAGGAAGTATCTTCTTCAACAAGCATGATTTGATCCTCAATATATTGAAAGTAATATTGAAGAATATTTAAAAGCAAATCCTCCTTTGACTTAAAATACACATACAGACTCCCTTTCGAAATGCCGCAAATGTCAGCGATTTCCTGCATGGATGTACGGTTGTAATTTTTGGATGAGAAAAGTCTCATCGCCGTTATTAAGATATGTCTCCTTTTATCAACATCTTTCCTTCTCATGGGCATATCACCTTGTAAGATTGCTGAACCGTGGTAATAATCATACATATTATCATAATACAGCGCAAAACAGCTACTCGTGCACTCTCTTTAGGTACAGGCTTCCCCCGAACATCCTTATCCGGCTGCGATTAAAGACGCGATTACGGCGTATCAATCGCCTATTTCATCCGTAGTCTCTCCTGAAAAGATTGCAATCGGCGGGGGAGGCAGCAAATGCTCCAAAAGGACGTGAGTCCATCGAAGAAATTGGGCAATATATGACAGAAAGCTTGGCTAGAAGCGTTGTGATTTCGTGCGTTCCTGCAGTTGAGGGGCCCATTTCGGAATCAAAGTTTTGGCGATCCAAAGGCGGCGCTCCCCAATTGAAACCACTTTCCTGGTAAAATCATGTGGATGTGATGCATTCGAGGAGGGTTTTTGATGAAACTTCAGGATCGGGTTGCCGTAGTAACCGGAGCAGCATCGGGCATGGGGAAGGCCATCGCAAATTTGTATGCCAAGGAAGGGGCTCAAGTGATTGTAGCCGACCTTGATGTTGATGGTGCTGAAACCGCTGTAAAAGAAATCGAGAGTCATGGCGGAACGGCTAAAGCGGTAAAAGCAAATGTTGCAGAGTTGAAAGATGTCGAAAATATGATTGACACAGCTGTAAAAGAATACGGAACACTGGATATACTCGTGAATAACGCCGGGATCTCGGACAGCATGGAACCTGTGGGTGAGATCGATGATGAAAAGTGGGATCTCATATTCGACATCAATACTAAAGGTGTGATGCGCGCAACACGCAAAGCATTGCCGATCTTTTTGGAGAAACAACGGGGTGTCATCATCAATACCGCGTCAACAGGGGGCTTCAACGGAGCACATGCCGGTGTGGCTTATACCGCATCCAAACATGCTGTCATCGGTATCACAAAAAACACCGGGTTTATGTATGCCCAAAAAGGCATTCGTTGCAATGCCATCGCCCCAGGTGGAGTGGAAACAAACATTGCTTCCACAATGAAAAACATCAATAAATTCGGTGCCAGTCGCACACAGTTGGGGCAGGCTGTCATGCCGCGGATCGGAAAACCGGAGGAAATCGCACAGGTTGCCCTCTTTTTGGCTTCCGATGATTCCAGCTTTATAAACGGTGCAGTGATTACAGCAGATGCCGGTTGGACCGCCGCCTTTTAAGGAGGTGTCTATAATAAAATCCATCACTGGATCCGGTCTCCGGCAAGGATGGTGTTTTCCGCTTCGTTTCGTTGTACTGACGAGCCAAGGCACTCCGCGGAACACAACCTCCCTCTGATGGACTTTACGACCCTTTCAGCGACTGTTATTCACCGTTAAAAAGAACCGCCGCATGGAATCGGCGGTTCTTTTATGACTTTTTCACTCCATTTCCGCAACATGCTTTTCCACAATCTCGGCACAGCGGTGGCAGAGGTCGGGGTGGTGTTCACTTTGGCCAACGGTGGAGGTAATCATCCAGCAACGTTGGCACTTCTCCCCCTGTGCGGGTTTCACTTTCACCTCCAGGCCGGCACCGTTCACGGTTTTCTCCCCGGGTTGGAACAGATGGACCCGGGAGACGATGAACAGCTCTTCCAAATGAACCCCACTGTTTAACAAGCGGAAGTTTTCCTCGGAGGGATACAGTTCCAGCCGAGCTCCGAGAGAGTTGCCTATCACCTTTTCATTTCTCGCCTCTTCCAAAGCCTTCAGCACCACATCCCGCATCTCCATCAGCGCATCCCACTTACTTTCCAGGCTTGAGTCAAGCAGGTCGGTCTCCATCCGGGGAAAATCGGTCAACAGGACACTCTCCTCCCGGACTCCGGGAATGAACCTCCACACCTCCTCCGTTGTATGAGGAAGGATCGGATGGACCATCCGGACCAGTCCCAGCAGGATTTCATACATCACCGTCTGGGAGGACCGCCGTTTTTCATCCCCTTGGGGGAGGATATAGAGGCGATCTTTCAACACATCCAGATAGAACTGGCTGAGGAAGACTGTGCAGAAGTGATGGATGTGAGTGTAGA
Organism: Kroppenstedtia guangzhouensis; assembly: GCF_014637345.1. Classification (GTDB taxonomy): domain Bacteria; phylum Bacillota; class Bacilli; order Thermoactinomycetales; family DSM-45169; genus Kroppenstedtia; species Kroppenstedtia guangzhouensis. The sequence continues at coordinate 134,798 of NZ_BMEX01000001.1, read as the reverse complement.
CGGAATGGAACTCATATTCTTCGTAGCCTTTGACCACCTGTTCCACCAGCCGTTGCAGCTTCATCAGGGCATAACGATCCAATTCATCCAACCGTTGGGGCTCCACCCGGTCCGTTTCCGGATGGAAATCGGACAGGTTGCCGAGAAGGAATCGGAAGGTGTTTCTGATTTTGCGATAAACCTCGGCGATCTGCTTCAGGATCTTCTCGGAGACCCGGACGTCCGCCTGATAATCGACGGAAGCCACCCAAAGACGAAGAATATCGGCGCCATAGGTCTTCATCACCTGAAGAGGATCAATCGTGTTGCCCAGAGATTTGGACATCTTGCGCCCTTCCCCGTCCAAAGTGAATCCGTGGGAGAGCACCTGCCGGTAGGGCGCGGTTCCTTTGGTGGCCACGGCAGTGGACAAGGAAGAGTTAAACCAACCCCGGTATTGATCAGAACCCTCCAGATAGAGATCCGCCGGCCACCGGGCCTCTTCCCGTTGCTCCAACACGGCGGCATGGCTGCTACCGGAATCAAACCAGACATCCATCGTGTCCGTCTCTTTACGGAAGGTGTCGTGTCCGCACTGGGAGCAGACCGCCCCTGCCGGAAGTAGCTCCTTCTCCTCTTTGGAAAACCAGGCGTTGGAACCCTCTTCGGCAAAGATATTGGCGATTTTGTCGATAGATTCATCGGTGACATAGGGATGGTTGCAAGAGCGGCAGTAGAAGATGGGAAGCGGCACACCCCACACCCGTTGCCGGGAGATGCACCAGTCTCCCCGATCCTTCACCATATTGGCCAGTCGCACTTCACCCCAGGCAGGTGTCCATTTCACCTTGCGGATCTCTTCCAGCAACTTCTCCCGAAAACCGTCGATGGAAACAAACCACTGTTCCGTCGCCCGGAAAATGACTGGTTTCTTGGTACGCCAGTCATGAGGATATTGATGGGTGATAAAGGAGAGTTTCAACAGATCCCCTTGCTTCTCCAGCTTTTCCGTGACCGCCTTGTTGGCATCGTCATAAAACATTCCTTCAAACCCCGGGGCCTCCGCCGTAAACCGCCCCTTTTCGTCCACAGGACAAAGAACGCCGAGATTATACTTCTTTCCGAGTTCAAAGTCTTCCGCTCCATGGCCCGGTGCCGTGTGTACACAACCGGTTCCGGCGTCCAGCGTCACGTGATCACCACAGATGACCGGGCTTTCCCGATCATAAAAGGGATGCCGGCAAACCACCCCCTCCAGCTCCGCTCCCTTGAAACAGGCAACGGTTTTGTAGGATGTAACCCCCACCACCTTCATCACATCATCCGCCAATTCCTCAGCCAACAAAAGATGACGCTCCCCTGTTTTCACCAGTGCATAGGTGAAGTCGGCATTCACAGCGATTCCGAGGTTGGCGGGAATCGTCCAGGGAGTGGTAGTCCAGATCACTACATAAGCATTTTCCACCGGGAAGAGCCCACGACTCTCTTTGATCGGGAAAGTGACATAGATGGAGGGGGAACGTTTCTCTTTGTACTCCACCTCCGCATCGGCCAACGCGGATTCCGAAGAAGGGGACCAAAAAATGGACCGATATCCCTGATAAACATAGCCCTTTTTCACCATTTCACCGAAAATGCGAATCTGTTTCGCCTCGTACCGGGGCGCCAGGGTCACATAGGGATTCTCCCAATCCCCGAGAATTCCCAACCGTTTAAACTGGTCTCTCTGTCGGTTCACAAAAGAGAGCGCGTACTCTCTGCACTCTTCTCTCAATTGGACAGGATCCATATCTCTGCGATTCAGTTTTTTCTTTGTGATAACCGCATGCTCAATCGGCATCCCATGTGTATCGTATCCGGGAATATAGGGAGTATCGAAGCCTTGCAAAGATTTAAACCGGACAATCATATCCTTCAGTACCCGGTTCATGGCATGGCCGATATGAATATTCCCATTGGAATAAATGGGTCCGTCATGCAAAACAAATTTCTGTTCTCCCTTGCGTTTTTCCCGGACTTGATGGTAAATGTTTCTTTCGTCCCACCAAGCTTGCATCTCCGGTTCCCGATGGGGCAGATTGCCCCGCATCGGGAACTTGGTCTGTGGAAGGTTCAACGTCTGTTTATAGTCCATTTCCCTCACTCCTTCCAAAATAAAAAAACTCCTCAATCCCGGCAGGGACGAGAAGTTACCCGCGGTACCACCCTAATAAGCCCTTCAGTCGGAACGGAAGGACCCGCTTGATGATCCGTAACGGGGATCAGGCGGCCTCCCTTACTCACTCTGTTTCAGGGGGCAGCTCCCGGGTGATCTTCGACAGAGGAATCGTGTTAGGCTTTCACCCTCCCTAACTCGCTGAACCGAAACCCTGCTGCCTACTCTCCCGTTCTTCGCCTGTACAGCGAAACCCCGTGCCGCATACACAGGGTTTGCCATAGTTTTTCAGGGCCGGGTGATCTCGCCCCACCCTGTCTTCAATGCGCCACAGTTTGGCGAAATTCACCCTTGAATCTGGATCATAATACCGAATATAACTGAAAATGTCAAGGCAGGAAATCAGAACATCGCTTTCCGTTTCATTTTTCGGGATGTTCGACGCAAATCGCGATGGGGCTCCTCTTCTTCTCCCATATATGCTCTCTGGTCGTAGGGAGGGTTCGTATCCTCCAAGGGAGAGTGGGAGACAAAGGAATCCTGACTGTAATCCTGGGTTTGTCTGTAATCATCTCCAGGCTGTTGTAATATCATGTTATCGTTCCGGTCTTCCGCATATTGGTCCAGCTGCTTGCCCGCCTCTTCCAGACCTTCTTCAAGTTCCTCGAGAGACTCCCAGTCGGTATTGTCAAGAATATCAAGATGAGATTGCACCAACGTGCGGAAGCGGGCCCGGTACACCGTCGCCTTTTGTTTGAGATCCATCAATTCGGTATGGACATCCCGGGCTTTCTGCAAGGCTTCGTTGATGATCCGATCCGCGTTTTTCTCCGCTTCTTGAACGATGAGTTCCGCTTCTTTCTTGGCGTTCAGGCGCACCTCTTCAGCCACTTCCTGAGCCACGCGGATCGACTTGTGGATGCTCTGCTCCATAGAAGAGAGCGAAGTGGCCGAAGGCTGTTGTTGAATCGGTGCCGGCGGTTCCGCATGTTGCGGATAGCGGGGTTGCGGCGGTTGAGGTTGTGGTGGTGCCGGTGGGGGCGTGTGTTGGGCGGTAGCAGACAATTGCTCATCCATCACCTGTTCCAACTCTTGTTGCAATTCCTCCACCTGTTGTTCCAACTGCTGTTTCTCACGGATGAGAAACTCGAAATCCTTGATAATCTGATCGAGGAAGTCGTTGACTTCGTCTACGTCATAGCCGCGAAAGGAGCGTTTAAACTCTTTATTGTGTATATCCAAAGGACTAAGCGGCATGCTGACACCTCCTCAGGAATTGGCCTCGCCATTTTCTATTCTACAATGTTAGCAGAATTCCTTCCAATTGGCTACACCAACTTATCCCAGTTCATTGACTTTCCGGACAAGTGCTCTCTCTTTTCTGTCATAGGAAACGGATGAGCTGAATCCGGCGGCGACCTTTTCTCGTCTCACCCAAAATCTCCCCGACACGAACCCGGCCCTGTCCGCGCAAGGAGATCACATCCCCTTCACAGACCGTTTCCGCAGGGTTTTCTGCCGATTTCCAATTGATATGGCATCTTCCGTTCTTGATCAAAAGATTCGTTTTCGATCTGGACAGACGGAAAGCCTCCGCCGCCAGCGCGTCCACCCGGAGAGAGGCGACGGATACCGTCACCATCTCCGTCTCTTGTCGCGGCGGTCGGATCTCTTCCCGTTTGATTTCCATCAGCCGAACTGGAATTCTTCCGACCCGATTCAGTTGCATCCGGATAAAGTCCGAAATTTCCCCGGCAATGATCACCTGACAGTGAGATTTCCGGGGCAGAAGATCCCCGAGCACTTCCCGTTTCACTCCCAAGCCCAGCAGTGAACCCAGCACATCCGGGTGTTTCAACGGGCTGGAACGATCCACCGATTTCAGCTCCAAAAAAGCCAAACCGTTGTCCCCATCTTCTTGCCAAGGTGGAAAAATGCGCGCCCGCTTTCGCTCTGCATCGAAAAAGCCCCCGTCAAAGGCGACGCCGAGTTCAGGGGCCCTTTTCACCAGCGTATCGGTGATGGTTTGTTCCCTCGGATTGAGAAAAGGGGTCAAAACAGGGCGGGACCGTCTTTCCACCTGATCCATCCAATCCAGCACCCGCTCCGCAAAAGGGCGCTCGTCCGACCGAAAATGACGGAACAAATCTTCCTTATGAACCATTAAAAAGCACCCAAGATCAGCTGCAGGATAAAATAGACGCCTTGCTCAACAAATCTCAACGCAATTAAAGCGACGATTGGAGAGATATCGATCATGCCCAGGGGCGGGATAAAGCTGCGAAATATGGACAGATAGGGTTCCACCAGCCTGCCGAGAAAGAGAGCGATGGGTGATTCCCTCCCATTGGGGAACCAGGAAAGAAGGATATAACCGAAGATCATAAATTGATATATGGTGAACAATGTGTTAACGATTTGGAAGATCATGAGGTCACCTCAATAAGTCATTGGCGTCATCGGGAATCAGTTCGCTGATGGATCCCTGGATATCCACATTGGATGGGCTTACGATGATGGTTTCCGGACTCAGTTTGCTGATGTTCCCGTTTAAAGCGTAAACTGTTCCGCTTAAAAAATCAATCACCCGAAAGGCCTCGTCCTTCGGAAGACGTTGAAGGCTGACCACTGTTGTGCGATTGTTTTTCAGATAATCGGCGATACTCTGCACTTCATCAAAAGAGCGTGGTTCGGCCAGCATTACCCGCACTTGTTTTTGTGCGGAATGCAAAGAGACCACATTTCCCCGGCCCCGGACGCCCGACGGTTGCTCTTCGTCGGAGTCTGCGGCAAATCGGCCTTGTCTCTCTTCTTCGTTGATTCCAAAGAACATCATTACACGCTCCATGAAATTCAACGGAAACCGCCTCCTCACCGTCGCCCGGGAGGTCCACCCACTAAAACGGAACCCAGGCGGACAAAGGTTGCACCTTCCTCGACGGCCACCATATAATCCCGAGACATCCCCATGGAAAGGTGGGGAAGCTCCAGGCGGGAATCCCCGAGCTTCCTGATCTCTTGCTGAAGGCCCCTTAATTGTCGAAAAACGGGACGCACTTCCTCCGGATCTTCCGTAAACGGAGCCATCGTCATCAATCCCACCAACCGGAGCCAGGGAAGCTCCGCCGCTTCACGGACAAAATCGATCACTTCTTCCGGCTTCAACCCGTGCTTGGACTCTTCTCCCGCCACATTCACTTGGATAAAACAGCGCGTCGGCTGCTCCAACGCTTCCGAACGCTTGTTCAATTCCCGAGCGAGAGAATAACGATCCAAGGAGTGAACATATGTAAAGCGCCCCACCACCGCTTTCACCTTGTTGCGCTGGAGATGGCCGATAAAATGCCAGACGCCCCGATCTCCCAACCTTTCCCATTTGGGGATAGCTTCCTGGGCACGACTTTCCCCGATGTCGGTCAGACCGGCATCCAACACCCGGCGGGTGGTCTCCACGTCGACATACTTGGTGACGGCAATCACATTCACCTCTTCCGGACTTCGTCCGGCACGTCCACATGCTTTGAGGATATTTTTCTGCACTTGATCCAACTGCTCTTTGATCTCATCCATGCTTCGTCATCCTTTCCCCATTCCAATAAAAGAAACCATTCGCCCGGTTTGGCCCTTGTCCCGGCGATGGGAATGGAAGAGTTCCGGATGGCAGCTGGTGCACCAGCCCGTAACCAGGACCCGGTGCTCTTTCAAACCTTCCTTCAGCAACAGACGGCGATTCGCCTCCTTGAGATCCAACTTCCATTTACCTTCTTCAGTCGGATTCAAGATTTCTGGACCGGCATCGGGCAACAGTTTTGCAACAGGTGTCGCCACATGTTCGTCCACCTCATAGCAACAGCCGCCGATCGATGGTGCGATGGCCGCCCGGATGTTCTCCCTCGCCGCTCCGCAGCGAACCAGTTCACGGACCATCCGCGGGCCGATCCCGCCCACGGTTCCTCGCCATCCGGCGTGGGCCACCCCGGCGATCCCCGCGTCGGGGCTGTAAAACAGCAATGGGACACAATCCGCGTAAAAAGAGGTCAAGAGGATGCCCCGCTCCCTGGTGAATAACCCATCGGTTCCGGAGATGGCGGTTTCCATGCTCTTCCCGCCCCTTCCACATTCGTCGGCGGTCACTTCCCGGATGTTCACCCCGTGCACCTGATCCCCGCAAGTCCATGCGGAGAATGGGACAGCCAATTGTGTTAAAAGCCGTCTCCGGTTTTGGATTACACGTTCTGCCGGGGCGCCAGTGTGTAATGCATAATTGGTGCGGTCCGGGTCTTCAATGGATTCTCCATCCCTTGCGCTCATTCCTGCCAAAACCTCCGGAAAATCCCTTTTCCATGGAACGAGAACAAAATATGGCACACCCATCTCCCTTTGCAGCTGAAAAGGTTCCATCTGGCTCCCCTCCCCCCCCATATTACCACAGCCCCGGAAGGAGACAAAGCAGTTGGTCAAGACGTCAGTTTTCAGAATCCAGGTTGGTGGACAGAAGAGGGCGGGGCTCAGGCACTTCTTCATAACTCCGCCGGGGTTCCAAACGGACCAAGATCACGTCTGTTCCGATCCGTACAATCTGACTCCAGGGAATCACCCATTCTTTCCCGCCGGTGAACAGGCCGAACAGACGGGATTCCCCGGGAATGATGAGGGACTTCACCTTTCCCAGCCTGAGGTCGATCTCCAGATCGTAGATCTGTCCCAGTTTCCGCCCGTCGCTGACATTGACCACATCTTTTGCCTGCAGTTCGGATATCTTGATCATGACCCCCCACCCTGTCGTTTGAGTCGTTTACTTTCCATTATATGAGACAGGATCGGGATATACCCTGGAAGCCATGTGAATGAGTGCTAGCCAAGTGGTCGGGATTGGGTTTCACATGACCTTTTCGTTGTTCCGAACTGCCAAAATCACTCCATGTAAAACCCAACCCTCTCTGTGAGCACAGTTTTTTCAGGCCGATTCAAAAGAAAACCGCACTCCCGTGCGGTCAGAGAATATATTTATTCATCTGTTGAATCGCTGCCTTTTCCAGACGGGAGACTTGGGCCTGGGAGATGCCGATCTCTTCCGCCACCTCCATCTGTGTCTTCCCTTCAAAGAAACGCATGGATAAAATCATTTTCTCCCTATCGTTCAATCGACCCATCGCTTCCCGGAGAGCAATTTCTTCAACCCAGTGCAGGTCCTTGTTCCCATCATCTGCAAGTTGGTCCATCACATAGATGGGATCGCCTCCATCCTGGTAGATGGGTTCGAAAAGGGAAACCGGGTCCTGAATGGCATCCAGAGCGAATACCACTTCTTCCTTGGATACATTCAGCTCTTCGGAGATTTCCTGGATCGTCGGTTCCCGGGAATGGCGATAGGTCAACGAGTCTCTCACTTGAAGCGCTTTGTAGGCTACATCCCTCAGAGACCTTGAAACACGGATCGGGTTATTGTCCCGAAGATAACGACGGATCTCCCCGATGATCATCGGGACCGCATAAGTGGAAAACTTGACGTTTTGGCTCAGGTCGAAGTTGTCAATCGCTTTCATCAAACCGATGCAACCCACCTGAAACAGGTCGTCCACATTTTCCCCACGGTTATTGAAGCGCTGAATCACACTCAGGACCAGCCGGAGGTTGCCGTTGACCAGTTTCTCCCGAGCTGAGCGGTCTCCCTCCTCCTGCAGGGAACGAAAAAGGGCGCGCATCTCTTCGTTCTTTAGAACAGGCAATTTCGAAGTATCAACTCCGCATATTTCCACTTTGTTTCGCGCCATGGATTCCCCTCCTACGGAAACAATTACTGTTAAGTATCTCCTGAGGAGGAAAAATTATAATGTCCCATATATGAATCCGGCCCCCGACTCGTTATAAGCGCGGTTGCATGAGGCTCCCTTTCGCATCAAAAAAGGAGGGTTTTCCCCTCCTTACAAGAGCATTGCGCCACAAGCTACACCATCTTGTTAAATTCCTTGCGAAGCCGCTTAATAATACGCTTCTCCAGACGGGAGATATATGATTGGGAGATCCCTAAAAGGTCCGCCACGTCTTTTTGAGTCTTCTCTTCTCCACCATTGAGGCCAAACCGGAGCTCCATAATCTTTCGCTCCCTCTCGGACAATCGGGACAAAGCCGTGCGCAAAATCTTCCGGTCCACCTGTTCTTCGATGTTGCGATAGATCGTATCGTTATCTGTCCCCATCACATCGGAGAGCAACAGCTCATTGCCGTCCCAGTCCATATTTAGAGGTTCGTCAAAAGAAACCTCTGACCTGATTTTGTTATTTCGTCGCAGAAACATCAGGATCTCGTTTTCGATGCAGCGGGAGGCATATGTGGCCAGCTTGATCTTCTTCGAAGGGTCAAAGGTATTGACTGCTTTGATCAGACCGATGGTTCCGATGGATACCAGATCTTCAATGTTGATTCCCGTATTTTCAAACTTGCGGGCGATATAGACGACCAACCGGAGATTTCGTTCAATCAGCATGGCCCGAACGGCCGCGTCACCGCTGGGCAATCGGATCAACAGATGCTCTTCTTCTTCCCGGGTCAGGGGTGGAGGCAAGGCCTCACTTCCTCCGATATAATATATCTCTTCTCCTTTCAACCCGATCTGCATAAGGATACGGTACCACAGTAATTGGAGCGCTAATTTCCACTTCAGAACCATAGGGACGACCTCCTCCTTCAATCTTTCAAGACAAGCCCGGAGATTCAACGGGATTTTATCCCGCAACTGGCATACTGGCGGGATGCAAAATTGCCTGATACGTCCCATCCGTGGATAATCGCTTGCTGTCCAGTCCGATCAGCACCTTCCCCACCTCGTGCCATCTTCCTTCCTGGAACACTTCTACCCCGTCGGGTTTCAGGGCGAGCATCATGCCATCGTCACTGGCCGCTCCACGAAAGGGAACAAAGCGGATCCGGGTCATCCACTCTTCCGACAAATCGGTTCCCAACCTTCCCCAATTCTTTTCCTGTGTCATGGAGACCAACGGAGGGGGCAGAAAGGGAGCCAGAGGTTCCAATTCCACCATCATGACCGGAATCCGGCTGATCGGGTCGCGCAGCTGGTTTCCGGTATCGATTAGACCGACACATTCCACCTTTTGTCCATGGATCCATATCGCCACAGGGGCCAGGAACTGGTTCACCTTGTGACGTTCTTGAATCGTTCCGAAGGATAACCGGGCATAAAACCAAACCAAGGGAAACGCCACCAGGACGAACACCCAGGATACAGGAGAACCCCACCCGTAAGATTGGGTCAGCAACATCCCATCGGATGCTTGGACCCCTCCGGAAAAGAAATAATGGAGTGCAAACATGCCCCCACCGGTAACAAAGGAGATCAGGTAGAAGACTCCCAAGTTGCGCAAAAAGGCGAGAGGTCCGCGATATCCCATGGCCACCCACAGCATCAACACGGAAAACAACATCTTTCCGATAAACGTGTAAGAAAGGAGCAAAGGTTGAAACAGATGGATTACAGAATAGCAGGCACCGAGAAGCGCAGCTGCCAAGATCCGTCGGATAGAAGTCTGCTGGCGACGGATCGCAGATGTCAGCCACAAGAGAAGAAAGTCGATACACAGGTTAAGGGTGAAGACCATATCGGCATATACAACCATTTTTGGTTCCTTCCCCCGTTCAAGGTGTCATCAGTATATCCCAATCCGATTTCAATGTCTGTCTAAACTTGCAGACGCGGGAGGACTTTTTTTGTCAGTTCTTGACGCAAAAAAGATGACCTCCGGGTCCATAGAGGTCATCCTGGTACGAGGAGCCCTGTTCGGGCTTTGGGGCGGCGACCCATCGATTCACTTCTTCCGACGGTGCCGCAGGAAGGTGGGGATTTCGAGCCCCCCGCCTTCAGATTTGGGTTTGACGATATCGATCTGGCTCGGTTTATCTGCGGGCCGGACGTCCCGATCCAGTCCAAACTGAGGTTTTCCTTTGGCTTGTTCCGGCTCCTTCTGGTGATCAAAACCTGTGGCAATCACCGTCACCAGGATCTCATCCTTCAAATCCTCGTTGATCACCGCTCCGAAAATCATGTTCACTTCCGGGTCGGAAGCTGAGGCGACAATATCAGCCGCTTCGTTCACTTCGTACAGGCTCAGGTTGGTACCGCCGGTGATGTTCATCAACACGCCCCGAGCTCCATCGATGGATGTTTCCAAGAGAGGACTGCAGATCGCTTTCTTGGCTGCCTCTGTCGCCCTGGACTCGCCGGTGGCCATACCGATTCCCATCAGGGCGGAACCCCGTTCTGTCATAATCGTTTTCACATCTGCGAAATCCAAATTGATCAGACCGGGAACCGCGATCAAATCGGAGATGCCTTGCACCCCCTGGCGAAGTACATTGTCTGCCTCACGGAAAGCTTCCAGCATGGGCGTGTTTTTATCCACGATCTCCAACAACCGGTCATTGGGGATCACAATCAGGGTATCCACTTTGTCCTTGAGGGCAGCAATCCCCTGATCCGCCTGAAGAGAACGTTTCCTCCCTTCAAAAGTGAAGGGACGGGTCACCACACCGACAGTCAGCGCTCCCTGTTCCCGGGCCGCTGCGGCGATTTCCGGAGCGGCTCCCGTACCTGTACCTCCGCCCATCCCCGCGGTGACAAAAACCATATCGGCCCCTTTGAGGACATTTTCGATATTCTCCAGGCTTTCCTCGGCGGCTTTCTTTCCCACATTGGGGTTGGCACCGGCGCCCAGTCCCCGGGTCAGTTTTTCACCGATCTGGAGTTTGACCGGTGCATGGGAACGGTTGAGTGCCTGGGCATCTGTGTTCACAGCGATGAACTCGACCCCCTGCACCCCGCTTTCAATCATGCGGTTGACAGCATTGCTTCCACCGCCACCCACACCGATCACTTTGATCTGAGCAATTTGTTCAACTTCCATATCAAACTCCAACATCGATTGTCCCTCCATTATCTGTCGATTCTCTGTATCACCCTCAAATGAACTGCCCGATGAAATCCCTGATCTTCACCCAGGTTGAGGGTTTGTTTTTATTTCGCTTGGAAGAGTGACTCCGGTTGTCATATTCCGGGAGCCGGTGCAGCCAGCGTCGCTGGATGTAATGAACTATTCCCACCCCGCCGGTGAAGGAGGGATCCTCCGCCCCGATATCCTTCGGGGAGATCATCCGGACAGCATGTCCCAGTTGGGAACGGGCCACCCCGAGAATATGAGGAGTGGACATTACACCACCAGTCAGAACATACCCTCCGGCAGGCTCCCCGGGCAAACCGAGGGATTCCACCTGTTCCCGAATCAACTGGAAGATCTCCTCCACCCGAGGTTCGATAATCATGGCCAATTCTTCCTGGGAGATGGTCCTCTCTCGGTTGCTGCCAATTCTGGGCACTCCGAAGTTGACCTCCTTGTCCGCCTCCTCCACGAGGGCCACACCATACTTCCGCTTCAATTTTTCCGCAGTCTCCGTTTGGGTTCGAAGTCCGTAGGCGATATCATTGGTGATAAAGTCGCCACCGATGGGAAGTTCCCCGACAGCGGCCAGATCCCCTTGGTCAAAGACAGCCAGGGACGTGGCTCCACCTCCGATATCCGCCAGGACGACCCCCATGTTCTTTTCATCGTCGGAAAGACAGATCTCCCCGGCAGCTAGCGGAAGCAAGAGGATTCCATCCACCGACAAATCGGCCTTTTCCACACAGCGGAGGACATTGTGGATGATCGTTTTGGAACCGGTCACGATGGTGGCTTCCACTTCAAGCCGAACTCCCACCATCCCGTGAGGGTCCTGGATATCTCCCAGGCCGTCCACCACATACTGCTTGGGCACCACTTCGATGACCGCCCGCTCGGGAGGCAGTGCCACCACCCGGGCAGCTTGTATCACCCGATCCACGTCCTCCAGGTCGATCTCCTTGTTCTCTCCGGAAACAGCCACCACCCCATGGCTGGGGTGCAAAGAGATATGGTTTCCGGCGATTCCCACAAACACGCTGGATATTTCTATACCAACCATCCGCTCCGCATGTGCAACAGCTTCACGGATCGATTGAACCGCTTGGTCAATGTCAGTGATCGCCCCTTTCTTCGTCCCCTTGGAGGAAGCGGAACCGACGCCGACGATCTGGATGTTCTCCCGGGTGACTTCGGCGACGATCACGCGAACTTTGGATGTGCCTATGTCCAGGCTGACAATAAACTCTCCACTGCTCAAATCCTGGGCACCTCCTTGCCCGAGAACTTTTGACATGGTGGTGGAAATGGATTTTTTCTTTGAAAAATAAGTGGGGAGAAGCGAAGGGGAGAATTCCGCTCGTACCAAAGTTATTCAACGCCAAGGAGTTTTTACCCTTTTTCCCACCCAACTTTTTCTTCCACCTCATTCTTCTGCACCGGAGAGCTGATTCCCAGGCACATACCATGTGCTCTCCAACAGATGGATCGTTCCTGGGGGACGGTCCATGAAATGGGGGTAGTATTTCATCTTTTCGCCAAAATCCCGGGCGCGGACGCGAATCAAATGATCGCGCAGGGTATACACCTTGACCAGATCAGGATATGTATCGTTCCCACCGGGCCGGATCTCTGAAATCTCAGCTGACACCTGAAGCGGAAGTTGAGCCAATCCCGCGGCGATCATTTTGCGCTCTGGACTTTGATTCAGCCCTTTTACCAGGGGACGGTCCACCTTTCCCTTCCACGGGCGTTTCTTCAGGACGGAACCGTCGGACAGCAACGGGTAAATATGGCCCCTTTCCGACAAATAGCCCACCCGATTCACTTCCCGCAACTGAATCCGTACCATTCCGGGAAAGGACTTGATCACAGATGCTTCCTTCACTTCCGGCAAATCCCGGAGGCGATCCTCCGCCCGCTTGGCATCCCAATGGAACCAGGAGGCCTCTTTCATCAAACGGGCGGTCTCCATCACTTCCCTGTCACTCAGCCACCGGTTTCCTTCAATACGGATCTCCCGAATTTCACTCAAGGGGGACTTCAAGAACAAAACCATAGAAATCCCGAGGAAAAACAGAAGAATAAACAGGATGGCCACAATCGAGGGAGGCTTTCGACCCCGACCTGGGGAACGCAAGGGCGGGACCCGCTGCTCCATGGAGATCCAACTCCTTTACATACCCCGAAAAGGGAAATGCTGATGCAATCTCACCCTATGTTATCACAAAGTGCCAGATCTTCGGACAGGGTCGACAAAATCCCAAAAAAGCAGCGGCACAATATGTGCTGCTGCCAATTAAAGAGAGGCCACTTTTCCATGATAGCGTTGAATCTGCCCGCCCAGAAGCTGAAGGGTGGCATCCAGCCGTTCATATCCCCGGTCAATATGGTTGAGTCCATGTACATGGGTGGTTCCCCGGGCGGCCAATCCTGCCGTGACCAAGGCAGCACCTGCCCGAAGGTCGGTCGCTTCCACGACCGCTCCGCTCAGATAAGGCACTCCCCGGATTTCCACCTGGTTGTCACGGGCGGTGAGATCCGCCCCCATTCGAATCAGCTCATGGACATGATTCAGGCGCCCGTTAAAGATCTTCTCGGACAATTTGCTCTTCCCTTGGGTCAGGGATAACAAGACAACGATCTGGGGCTGCATATCCGTGGGAAATCCCGGATAAGGCTCCGTCACCACCTCGCCTACCGCCTTCAGCCGGGCACCACCCCGAATCCACAAGGCATCCCCCTCACTTTTCAACTGAGCGCCTGCACGCTCCAACAAATGGAGGGTGGATCGCATATGAGCCGGGATGACATGGGTCAACAGGATCTCTCCACCGGTGACAACGGAGGCGACAGCCAACGTTCCGGCCACAATGCGATCCGGAATGATTTCGTATGAGACCGGATGAAGCTGTCTGACACCGCGGATCACCACCTTGTCAGTTCCCGCACCGTGAACATCGGCTCCCATCCGGTTCAGGAAACGTTGCAAGTCGACAATTTCCGGTTCCCGGGCGGCGTTTCGAATCACGGTTTCCCCCTCGGCACAAACCGCCGCCATCATGATGTTTTCCGTCGCTCCCACACTGGGGAGATCCAAGTGGATATCCGCACCTGTCAACTTACCCGCAGAGCAACGGATGTTGCCTTGATCTTCCTGGATCTCGGCTCCCAACAGCCGCAACCCTTTCAGATGAAGATCGATGGGTCGGGCCCCGATTGCACACCCTCCGGGGCGGGTGACGATCACTTCCCCTGTGCGGGCGAGAAGCGGCCCCATCAAGAAGATGGAGGAGCGCATCTGTTGCATCAACGCTTCGGGAATCCGTGTCGTTTTGAGAGTGGATGTCTCCAACTTGACATGGTTTCCATCCCAACGCGATTTAACACCGAGTGCTCTCAAAATGCGATCCATCACATCGATGTCTGAGAGGCGGGGGACATCCCGGATCTCATGGAATCCCCCGGCCAACAGTGTCGCTGCCAGGATGGGCAGAGCTGAATTTTTGGCACCTTGAACCCGTATGGTGCCATACAGAGGTTTCCCTCCTTTTATGACAAACTGCTCCAATGTTCCACCTCCGTCTACCCCTCGCCCACCACCTGAACTTCCGGTACCAGAGTGACACCGTACTCTTGCTCAATGGTTCTGATGATGTGCCTAATCAGGGTGAGAACATCGTTTGCCGTCGCGTTTCCGCGATTGATGATGAAATTGGCATGCCGGGTGGACACTTCTGCATCGCCGATCCGGTACCCTTTCAGCCCTGCAGCTTCGATCAGGCGGCCGGAATGATCCCCCGGAGGATTCCGAAAAACACTTCCCGCACAACGATCTTGCAAGGGCTGGGTCTGTCTGCGTCGCTCTTTGAACCGGGCCATGACCGCCGCTACTTCCTCCCGGTTCCCTTCTCTCAGTTGGAATGTGGCTTCTGTCACCACCCCGCGCTTTTCCTTTTGCAGAATGGAAGTGCGGTAGCTGAATTGTAGATCCTCATTATGAAATACAGCCCACTCTCCATTTTCCAGAAGTACTTCCGCTTTTTCCAGCACTTCGCAGACTTCGGACCCGTGGGCACCGGCATTCATGAACACCGCACCCCCGACGGTACCGGGAATTCCGCCGGCAAATTCCAGTCCGGTCAAGCCGTGTCTGGCCACCATAACCGACAATTTGACAAAGGAATACCCGCCTCCCGCGGTGACACGGTCTCCCTCCACCTGCAAATGGTCCAATCCGTTTCCCATTTTGACCACCGCGCCACGGATTCCCCCATCTCGTACCAACAGGTTTGAACCCCTGCCGATCACCCGCCAGGGAATGCCGTGTTTTCGGATCACTGACATGGCCCGCTCCAGTTCACCCTTGTCCGTGGGATAGACCAAAAGATCGGCGGGACCGCCGACTTTCCAAGTCGTATGGCGGGACAGCGGTTCGTTGATGCGTACATCCCGGATATCGGCCTGCTTCATTTCCTGAGCGATCGTTTCCAAAAGCGGGTCCTCCTTTCGCCGATATTCACCTCAAAGGTGAGTTCCGGGTGTGATATACGATAGTCTATGCCTATGAACCATTTGTGTGACGGAAGCCCGCATACACCTGGAATCGTTTCAGCTTTTTCCGCGGGATAATTGTTCCAGCTCATCGACAATCACCTCCGCTGCATCTGGTCGACCCAGTTTGCGCGCCGCTTCACTCATCTGCTGACGACACCCGGAATCTTCCACAACCTCACAAATAGTGCTCCACAACTTCTCTCCGGTTAACTCTCGTTCCAAGATCATACGACCGGCCCCCTGTCCTTCCAACCAGCGGGCGTTGGCTTCCTGGTGGTTGTTGGTGACGTAAGGTGACGGAATCAGGATCGACGGGATTCCAAGTGCCGTCAGTTCCGCCAAAGTGGAAGCCCCCGCCCGTCCGACCACCAGGGAAGTCGCCGCCAGCACATCGGGCATATTGTAGAGAAATGGCCGGATGGTCAGATTGGGAATCTCCCCGTCGCTCTCTATCTTAGCAGCAACCTCTTCATAATGCACTTCGCCTGTCACATAGACAAAATGGAGGTGGTTGGCTTCACGGATCCAGGGCACCATCTCATTGACAGCATCATTGATCGGCTTGGCGCCCCGGCTTCCGCCGAAGATGAGCACCAGAGGCTTGTCCTCTCCCGCGATGCCGAGGGATTCTTTTCCCTTTTCCGCCTGGGCGTGGGTCACTTCCGTTCCCCGGGGGTTTCCAGTGTGCAGAACACGTTTCGCCTTGGTCAGATGTTTCTCCGATCCGCTCAAGCTGATCGCCACTACATCCACATAGCGGGAGAGAAACCGGGTGGTCAGCCCCGGCAATACATCGGGTTCCACGATCAATGTCGGGATTCCCAGCTGGGCGGCCGCGTAAAGGGCCGGACCGCTCACATACCCGCCGGTGCCCACGACCGCCTCCGGTTGGAATTGACGGATATACTGCTTGGAATCGCGGACAGCACGGACAAATTTGGCCAGAGTCTGAAGGTTGTCCAAAGAAATCTTCCGGCGAAACCCCTGGATTTCCACATGAAAGAAGCGGATGCCTTCCTCTTTGGGGACAATCTTGGCTTCCAGTCCGTTTTGGGTTCCGATATATGCAATCTCCGCTCCCGGATTGCGAAGGCGAAAAGCCTTGGCAATCGACAGGGCGGGATATATATGTCCACCGGTTCCTCCTCCGGAGAGCATGAGTCTGTTCATGATATCACCCGTTTCCCTTGATTGCTTTTTTCGAGTCGGTCCGAATGGGGTTCCACCATCCATGGAGCCTCATCTCCCGGGATGAGGCTCTTGAAAAGTGGATTACATCCGGATTTGTGCAAGCCGGTAAGCCCCGACAACCCTTCAGTATGTGGCGCCAGGACTGTCGATGAATCAGAAAATAGGCGTTAGTAAGGGAGTCGTGTCGTAACGAGACCGGCTACGGGTGCAACGGTCACGTGGGATACACGATCTACCCCCCAAAAATACAGCTGATCAGCACACTTGGTGTGGGTTCTCAATCGGTGTAGCGGGATAAGTTTAAGAGAATCCCCACCGCCGCCAGGGTCAAGGTGAGAGAAGAACCGCCATAACTCAAAAACGGGAGGGTGATTCCGGTCACCGGGAACGCCCCCGTCACCACTCCGATATTGATCACAGCCTGAATCACGATCATCCCCGTCACCCCGGCAGCAATCAAACTGTGAAACTGATCCGGGGCCATAATCGCCACCCTGAGCCCTCTCCACACCAGCAGAGCAAAAAGGACGATAACGGTTCCGGCACCGAGAAAGCCCAATTCTTCCGCAAGGATGGAAAAGATGAAGTCCGTGTGCGGTTCAGGCAGATACAAATGTTTCTGCCGACTCAGTCCAAAACCCAATCCCATCAAACCACCCGGACCGATGGCAAACAGGGACTGGATCACCTGATAACCTGCCCCCAGGGGATCCTCCCAGGGATCGAGAAAGGCAGTGATTCGCTTGATCCGGTACGGTGCCGCCAACACCAGACCGGCAAAGCCGACTGCTCCCGCCATACAAAGGCTGAAAAGATACTTCATCCTCGCTCCCGCCGTATAGATCAATACCGCAGCCGTTCCCATCAGAACCGTCCCCGTCCCCAGATCCGGTTGCAACATGATCAGGGCAAAAGCCGCCCCGGAGTAGATCAGTGGATACAACATTCCCCGGGTGAAGGTGACGGTTTGGCGGGCATGATCCGACAGATAACGAGCCAAAAACAGGATGACGGCCAACTTCGTAAACTCCGAGGGTTGAATGCTGAAGGCTCCGATCCCCAACCAACTGCGGGCACCTCCACGAACCATGCCAACGCCAGGGATGAGAACCAGCACCAACAGAAAAAAACATATGATCAGACCCGGTTTGGCCCAGCGGTAAAACAGCGCAGGATCCATCCTGGATACAACCCACATCAAAAAAACGCCCAAAGCGGCAAACAACATCTGGCGCTTCGCATAAAAGAAACTGTCACCAAACTTGTGGTGAGAATAAGCGGCACTGGCACTGTACACCATGATGACGCCGATCGTCAATAACAGCAGGATGATGATGATAATCACCATATCCGGTGCGCTCCGCGGTTTGACCATGGACGTTTTCACCTCGGTGAAGAGTTTGGGGCAAGCCCTGTTTAAAGATTATGCACGGCTTGTTTAAACATGCTCCCCCGTTCTTCAAATGAGGTGTACAGATCCCAGCTGGCACAGGCCGGGGACAGAAGAACCACATCTCCAGCGGCGGCGAGGCGGGAGGCCCGGGCCACCGCTTCGGTGATTTCCTCCGCTCTTTCCCTCAAGGGAACCCCTGCTTCCTTCGCCCGTTTCAACAGAACATCCCCCGCTTCTCCATAGGTGACAATCCCTTTGAGGCGTTTTTGAAACACCGGAACCAACTCACGAAAATCAACCCCACGGTCTAATCCGCCGGCGATCAGAATGATGGGTTCTGTAAAGGATTCCATCGCCGAGGTGGCTGCTTTCCCGTTGGTCGCCTTTGAATCATTGTAATATTGAACACCGTCGATAGTAGCCACAAATTCCAACCGGTGCTCCACCCCGGTAAAGCTGCGCAATTCCTCCCGGAGGGCATCCGCCGGACAACCCGCCGCCAGAGAGATGGCGGATGCCGCCAGGGCGTTCTCCATGTGAACCCCTGGCAACCGGACTTGGGAGGCGGGTAACAGTGGGAATTCCTCCCCAACGGGCAGGCGAGCCGTCACCCACCCCTCCTTCACCATCACTCCCCGCTCCACTTCTTCCTGACGGCTGAACCACCAGACTTCCCCTTTCATCTCTCTGGCCAGCTCGCGACACACACCGGAATCCTTGTTCAAAAGGGCGATATCTCCCGGTTGTTGGTTGACAAACAGCTTTTTCTTCGAGTCCAGGTAATCTTTCATGGAGCCGTGATAATCGAGATGGGCGGGGAAAAGATTGAGCAATGCCCCGATCCGCGGCCGGAATTGTAGCGTCCCTTTCAGCTGAAAGCTGCTCAGCTCGGAGACCAACCACTCCTCCTCGCCCATGCCCGGTGCCACCTCGGACAGAGCCATTCCGATATTGCCCGCCACCCGGGCCGGAATTTTTCCTCTGTCCAACATGCGCCCCACCAAGGAGGTAGTGGTGGTCTTTCCGTTGGAGCCAGTGATCCCGATCATTGGAGCTTCTGTCAGTTGCCAGGCGATCTCCACCTCAGTGACCACAGGGATTCCCAAAGTCTCCGCTTCCCGTATCAATGGCACCTGATAAGGGATTCCCGGGTTTTTCACCAGAAGATCCCACTCCCGGTGAATCAGATCTTCCGGGTGTCCGCCGAGCACCACTTGGATGCCCGCTTTCTCAAGCGCTTCCGCCTCCGGTGCTTCCCTGCGGGGCTTGCGATCGTTCACCGTGACCTCAGCCCCCAGACGGTGGAGAAGCCGGGCCACGGCCACTCCGCTGCGGGCCAGACCCAGCACCAGGATCTTCTTGCCTGCATATCCCTCGTCAGACGGCTTCACTTCAGGAACACCTCCAGGTAAATGCCCAAGGCGGCAAAAAGGAACCCAGCAAACCAAAAGGTGGTGACGACCCTCCATTCGGACCAACCCACCAGTTCAAAGTGATGATGAATGGGACTCATGCGGAAGATCCGTTTCCCCCTGATTTTGAAGGAGATGACCTGGAGCATCACCGAAAGCGTCTCAATCACAAACACACCTCCGATGATCGGCAATAAAAGTTCGGTCTTGGTGATGACGGCCAGAGCCGCCAATCCCCCGCCCAATGCAAGGGAGCCCGTGTCTCCCATGAACACCTTGGCCGGGTGGGCATTAAAGACCAGGAAGCCCAACAGAGCCCCCACCACCGAAGCGGAAAAGATGACCACCATATAGTTGCTCTGGACCATCCCGATGACAGCATAGGCACCATAGGCGACCGCGGCGGTTCCCGCCACCAGGCCGTCCAAACCATCCGTCAGATTGACCGCATTGGATGCGGCAATCATCATGATCACCAACAGGGGCAGATACAGCCAGCTCAGCTGGAAATGGATATCCGTCCCCGGAATTCCGATATTGGAGATCGCCGGGTTTTCTCCCCGGACGATCCGTACTTCCCACAAGACCCAGAAGAGAACCAGACCGATGAAGAGCTGGCCCAGAAGCTTCTGTCGTGCTGTCAGTCCCAGGTTACGCTTCATCACGACCTTGATGTAATCATCCATAAAACCCAAAATCCCATAACCGAGTGTGGCAAACAGAAGAAAGAATAAATCCGAGAGCCGTTCAAAAAAGAATACATTGCTCAACGGAATTGCCGTCAACACCAGAACGGTCAGAAAAATGGTTCCTCCCATTGTGGGAGTTCCCGCTTTTTTCAGGTGGGCCTTGGGCCCCTCTTCCCGGATTGCCTGACCAAACTTCAAACGTCGCAGGATCGGAATGACGAAAGGTCCCAGCAACACACCGAGGCCAAAAGCCACGGCGAGGGGAACCAGGATCAACCTCATATCCATTTATCCTTGGATCTCTCCTTTTGTAAGTTGCTGCACAACCCGGTCCAGACGGGCCATCAGAGATGCCTTCACCAACATCGCCACCCCCGGTCCTCCCTGCCGGCGGAGGGTGTTGATTGCTTCTTCAACCGAAGTGAAATGGAGCACAGGCAGATCTGGATCGGCGGCACGGGCACCCTCGGAAATCCAGCGGGCCCGCTCGCCCAGGGTGAACACCCGGGAGATTCCCTGTTGGACGGCATAACTGCCCACTTCCCGATGAAGGGTTTCCTCTTGGACCCCCAATTCCAACATATCCCCCAGTAATACCCATTTCTCCCTGCAATCCTCCAGGGAGATGATCCAGTCGATGGCAGCCCGTACTGCTGTCGGGCTGGAATTGTAAGAATCATCAACCAGGAGCATACCATTGGAGGCTATGGAGGTTTCCAGACGCCTTCCCGAGCCCTCGGCCCCTTTCACCCCCTGCCGGATCTCTGTTTCCGTCAATCCCAACAACCGGGCTGCATGAATGCCCAACAGGGCATTCAAAGCATTGTGTTTACCCATCAACCCCATTTCAAACCGGGTGTGTGTGGTGGAGGAGGAAAAGGAAATCCCCGACCTGCCCTTCACTTCCAGATCCAGGATTCTATCATCATTGAACTCCTCAAAACCGATCCGGATCACGGGGCGTTTCTCACCCGCGAGGCGTTCCCTCAGGAGAGGTTCATCTCCGTTAATAATCAGAGTTCCTGTGGGAGGCATCCCTTCCCGAATTTCCAGTTTAGCGTCGGCAATCGCCCTCCGACTTCCCAGAAATTCCAGATGCGCTTCCCCGATATTGGTCACCAGCGCCAGGTCGGGGGCGGCGATTTTGGACAAGCGGGCGATTTCTCCGGCGTGGTTCATCCCCATTTCCACCACGGCCACTTCCGTAGCCGATGGCATGGACAACAGTGTAAGGGGGAGTCCGATATGGTTGTTCAGGTTCCCCTGTGTGTGATGAACTCGATATCGTGTCGCCAGAATCGCCGCAGTCAGATCCTTGGTGGTGGTTTTTCCGTTGCTTCCGGTGATACCCACCACCTTCACTTTCAACTCCCGGCGATACTCCGCCGCCAGTTCCTGTAGGGCAATCAGTGTATCCTCCACTTGGATCAATGGGACGGGAGGATCCTTCGGGAGAGGTACCTCCCGGCTCCAGAGGGAGGCTGCAGCCCCGGCACGGACGGCATCCATCCAAAATGCGTGTCCATCAAACCGTTCCCCTTTCAAAGGAACGTACAGATTATTTCGCTCCAAAGTTCGCGTGTCGGTGGACACCCCATCTACGAGCAGATGGGGGTCGGAAACGCCGCCAACAAGTTTTCCATGGGTCCAGTTTGTGATCTCTCTCAGAGTTTTCTGCATGGTCTTAACCTCTATTCCTCGCCAAGGATGGCTGTTCGCGCCACTTTACGATCATCAAAATCGTGGCGGATTCCATTGATTTCCTGGTAGGTTTCGTGTCCTTTCCCGGCGATAAGTACCACATCATCCGCTTGGGCGTGCCGGACGGCATACCGGATCGCTTCCGCCCGATCCGGAGTCACTTGGATCCGGTCTTCGGGAAAATCTTTCACCCCGGCCAGCATGTCTTCGATGATCCGACGGGGATCCTCAGTACGGGGATTGTCGCTGGTGATGAGGACAAGATTGCTGTTTTCCGCGGCTATCCGTGCCATTTGCGGCCGTTTGCTCCGATCCCGGTCCCCGCCGCAACCCACCACGCAGATGATGTTTCCCTTGGTAAATCCACGGACCGTGGTCAACACATTTTCCAGACTGTCCGGGGTATGAGCGTAATCGACCAGCACAGGAAAGGGCTGACCGGCATCCACCGCCTCCAAACGGCCTGGAACTCCCTTGACCCGGGACAGAACTTCGCCGATCTTCTCCGGGGAAATTCCTTCCCCCAAAGCGACCGCCGCTGCCGCCAAAGCATTATAGACGCTGAATTTTCCCATCAGCTTCATATCGATGTCGACGCTGCCCCGGTAGGTATTCAGCGTGAAGCGAGTTCCGCCGGAATAAAAGCGGATATTCTCCCCGCGGACATCAGCCGGGTGTTCCACTCCGTATGTAATCACTTGAGCGGAGGTGGACTCCATATACATCTCACTCGCTTCATCATCGATGTTCAATACCGCCAGTGACTGATCCCCCGCCTTGTCCGCATAGACGTTTCCCAGCTGACCGAAGAGGATCCCTTTGGCGGCACGGTAGTGATCCATCGTGCCGTGATAATCCAGATGATCCTGGGTCAGATTGGTGAAGACAGCGGTTTTAAACTGACAACCCCGGGTCCGCCCCAGATGCAACGCGTGGGAAGAAGCCTCGATGACGGCATGAGTGCAACCATGATCCACCATCTTGCGGAATCCCCGTTGCAAGTCGATTGCATCCGGCGTCGTGTTCTTCACCGGATAAGTCTCATTCCCGATCTGCATGTTGATGGTGCCGATCAGACCCGTTTCATATCCGCATTCCAGGAGAATGTTGCGGATCAGATGGGTGACGGTGGTCTTGCCGTTGGTTCCCGTCACCGCGATCAAGTTCAGATCATGTGTGGGGTGACCATAAAAAACATCTGCCAGAACAGCCATGGCCCTGCGGGTGTCGCGCACACAGATACTGGGCACTCCCACCTTCATCTCCTCTTCCAAAACAACGGCCCGAGCTCCTTTTTCCACCGCCTGGCGGATGAAGCGGTGCCCGTCCACGGTGAATCCTTTCAAAGCGATAAATAGGTCACCCGGCCGGACTCGCCGGGAATCCACTTCCATACCTGTGATTTCGAGATCAGTATTTCCGGTGATCTGTGCAACCGCGAGTGAATCGATCAGCGTCTTCAGGTTCAACAAAGACCCTCCTCACCGGTTCACCCCGTCAGAGCATTGTGTTTTCGTGCATTCTGAGTCGGGCGGGATTGGGTGTTACATTCCGGCGCCAAAGTTCTGACGAGCCAAAAGCGCTCCATGTAAAAACCGACCCCTTCCTGTGACGACTTCTTCACAACGCTTCTCGGGGTTTTCCGTCATGCCTTGTGAAACAAGAGAAATGCCAGGGCTTTCCTGGCATACAACCGTTTATTCTACCTTATTTTAATCCGACAGCGCTCATTTGTCACCCAGATAGATGCGGATGGGAGTTCCCTTCTTCACCCGTTCTCCCGGTTTGGGCGCCTGATTGATCACCATTTTTCCTTTTCCGCTCACTTGAAGAGGCGTGTCATAAAGACTGTTGCGAAGGTCCGCAATCTCTTCTCCGATCAGATCAGGCACTTTTACGTAGGTTTCAGTTAAGGGGGTGGTCTCAGGGGGAATCTGTTTCTTCCGTTTTTCCACCTTCATATAACGAAGGCTGTCATGCAGGATGTTTCGCACGATCGGAGCCGCCACCACCCCTCCGAACTGAATCCCCTTGGGATTGTCGACCGCCACATACACCACGATCTCCGGATCATCGGCGGGAGCCACCCCAATAAAAGAGACAATGTGATTGTTCCGAAGATAGTGACCTTCGGGGCCCACTTTTTGGGCGGTCCCGGTCTTTCCCCCGACCCGGTATCCGTCGATGAAGGCCCTGCGACCGGTTCCCTTAGCCACCACGCTCTCCAGAGCCCTCCTCACCTGGGCCGAGGTCTCCTCGGAAATCACCCGGCGCTTCACCTTGGGTTCCGTTTTTTTCACCACGTCTTTGCTTTCCGGATCTTGCCATGCTTTGTTCAACCGGGGTTCCATCAGCTTGCCCCCGTTGACCGCCGCCGCCACCGCAGTCACCTGTTGGATCGGGGTTACCGAAACCCCCTGACCAAAGGAGGTAGTGGCCAATTCCACAGGCCCCACTTTCTCCGGTTTAAACAGAATCCCCTTGGCTTCCCCACTCAAATCAATCCCGGTTTTCTCTCCAAAGCCGAATTTGTGGATATACTGGAACAGCTTCTCCTTGCCGAGGCGTTGCCCCAAAGTGACAAATCCCGGGTTGCAGGAATTCTCCACAACTTCGAGAAAGGTTTGGGATCCGTGTCCCCCATGTTTCCAACAGCGAAGTCTCGCTCCCCCCACCTTGATATAACCCGGATCGTGAAATCGTTCTCTCAGATTGACTTTATTCTCTTCAAGAGCGGCGGCCAGGGTGATGATCTTAAAGGTGGAACCCGGCTCATAGGTTCGCCAGATCGGGAGATTCCGGTTGTACACTTCGGGGTCCGCATGGCGATAATTGGCCGGTTCAAAGGTGGGCCGGCTTCCCATGCCCAGAATCTCCCCGGTTTTTGGATCCATGGCGATGGCCAAGACGTTGTCCGGCTCATACTGAGCCATGGCCTGGTCCATTTCCCGCTCCATGATCGCCTGTACACTCTTATCCAAAGTGAGGACCAAATCCATTCCGTCTTCAGAAGGTGTGTATCGCTCATCACTGCCGGGTAATTTTTCCCCTTTGGCGTTGGCACCGAAGGAGACACGTCCCTTCGTGCCCCGGAGCTTTTCGTCATAGACCAGCTCCAAACCCGCCAACCCTTGGTTGTCAATCCCGGCAAAACCAAGAACATGGGCGGCCAAACTTCCCAAAGGATAATGGCGTTTGTTATCCTCGGCCACGGTGATCCCGGGAAGTCGAAGGTCTTGGATGGCTCGGGCACGATCCTCGCTGATTTTCCGGCCGTAAGGGTTGAGGCGGACGATCAGTTCCTTTTTAGTGATCTGCCGGTAGATCTTCTCTTCCGGGGCCACCAGGATCCGGGCCAATTCCCTGGCCGTCATGGAAGGATCCTTGATCTGGGCCGGGATGGCGAGAACTGAAGGGGAGCTGACATTATAGGCGAGTACCTCACCGTTTCGATCCAGGATACGCCCTCTCTTCCCTTCAAAGGGAATATCCCGCGTCCACAGATCCTGAGCTTTTTCATTCAACCATTTACCCTGAACCAACTGAACATAACCGAGACGGGTCAGCAAACCGGCAAACAACAGAAGACCCACCACCAGGGCGATAAACAACCGTTTCCGAACCAGATTGCCGGGTACAGGCAATGGGACACCCCTCCCATGAGACAGGTTCTTTAAGACAACCATATTTCATGGGGAGGAGGTTTATACCCCCCAAAAACGGACCGTCGAATGGAATGAGTTCGCTTCATGGCGTGCAACCGTTCTTTGTGCAACATCCGACGGAGTACAAATCTCCCTCATCAATCCGTGACAATATGCACTTTTGAAAAATCATCGGGAAGTTTCAGCCGGTGAAAAACCCCGACAATTGCCGGCTTCCATATCAAGACGCTCGACTGCGGTGTGTCAACCATTGCAAAAATTGCTCCTCCTAAATCCACCTCCCCCTCGTGAAAAAGTAAAACCCAAGGCCCTTCCCCTGTGGAAGGGCCTTGGGTTTTATCCGCTGTCCGGCTTCAGTTCCAACCGGATTTCAGTCTGTTCCATAATCGGATCGCCGGGAGGGATCGACTGCCGGGTCACAAATCCTTCCCCGCGGGTCTCGGGTTTCAGCTCCAACAGTCGGCACAACTCCAGTGCCTCCCTCAAAGGTCGTCCTGTCAGGTCTGGCATCTCCACCGCCTTTGGAGACTCCGTCAGCAATAGGACCGTGTCCCCGGACAGGCTTTCTCCCGGCGCCGGATATTGATGAATCACACGCTCCCCGCTCCCGAGGATATTGATTCCTACACCGATCTCTTTCAATTCCTTTTTCACCTGATCCACCGGACGATCCGTCCAATCTGCCGCACTCCGCTTCAGCGAAGTTTCCTGAGAGGTTCGGGAAGACTTGGCTTTTGGAACTCCCAGTTGGCGGAGGGATTCTTTCATGATCCGACCCGCAGCAGGGGCAGCCACAGTGCCTCCGTGTGCAGAACGGGCAGGCTCATCCACCGCGACATAAACCACCACCTTGGGATTTTCCGCCGGGGCAAATCCGATAAATGAGACGATATATTTACCCGGGGCATAACCTCTTCCATCCTCCCTGGGTTTCTGGGCGGTACCCGTTTTCCCCGCCACATGGTACCCTTCCACTTCCGCCTGGCTGCCGGTACCCTTCGTCACCACCCCCCGCAGCAGTTCTCTCACTGTACCAGCGGTCTTCTTGGAGATCACTTCCCGGCGGACCGGGTAAGGTTTATGCTTTTTCACCGGCTGGCCGGTCTGGGGGTCCCGGATCTCCTTCACCAAGTAAGGACGATATAAAGTCCCCCCGTTGGCAACGGCCGACACCGCCATCACCTGCTGGATCGGGGTGACTGCGATCCCCTGACCGAAGGCCGTGGTCGCCAATTCCGTCTCATGGAGAGGAATGTGGCCAAAGAAGTAGCCCGCTTCTTCTCCCGGAAGGTCGAGTCCGGTCTTTCGACCGTGAGCATCGGAGATTTTTCCGAAACCAAACCGGTCGATATAACGTATCAACCGATCTGCCCCCAGCTTCTCACCTAGATGAACAAATGCCACATTGCTGGAAAGATGGATTCCCCGGGCATAGGAAATCTCTCCCCAACCGCTGTCGTTCCAATCCCGGATCGTCTGTCCCGCCACTTGGATACTCCCCGATTGGAAGCGTTCCTCCGACTGGAACAATCCCTCTTCAACAGCGGCTGCCAATGTGACAATCTTAAAGGTGGAGCCCGGTTCATACTGGGTGCTCACTCCCCGGTTGATGGAGTTGTCTTCATCCAGAGTCCGATCAAACTCATTGGGGTTGAAGGTCGGTCGGGAGGCCATCGCCAGAATTCCCCCACTATTCGGATCGGCCACGATCGCCGTCGCCCCCTTGGCGCCGTATCCAGCCATGATTTCCTCCAGGTTCTTCTCCACCGTGTACTGGATCTCGGCATCCAAGGTGAGAACCAGGTCTTTTCCGTGGTCCGGCGGTTGGTAATCCTTGGAGGAGTTGGGGACGGGGTTTCCCTTCGCATCCTTTTCAAAGCGGATTTTTCCGGGATGACCCTTCAGGATGGAATCGTACTGTTGCTCCAATCCACCTCCCGGTGTTCCTTCCACATTAAGAAATCCCAACACCTGGGCGGCCAATTTTCCCTGGGGATATTGCCTGCCCGTGGTTTGGATCGGATAGATGCCATCCAATCCCAAAGCGATGATCCGATCCCTGATTTCCCGGGAAACCTTGAAGTTGCCCTTCCGTTTTAACTCCACCTGCCTGACACCTTTCTTGGTCAGACGTTGATAGAGTTCCTCTTCGGAAAATCCTTTCATCACCGTTGCCAGCTCACGGGCTGTTTTCCGGGGGTTTTTCACCTGGCTGAGATCCGCCGCAATCACATATTGATCCACGCTTTCCGCAAAGCTGACCTCCCCGGTCCGGTCTAAAATACTGCCCCGGTTCGGCTGGATCACCTCTTTTTTTTCCCATGTCTTTTGCGCTTGTTCCCGGAGGAAGGAAGCACTGACGGTCTGGATCCAAAACAGTCGAAAGATCACTGCCGACAGCATCAAAATCATCGTCATCCCCACCAGCAGTGATCTCATTTTGCTTTTTTTCATTCCGTGATTCATCGCGTCAACCTCGTCCATCTCCGCGAACCGGGGCTTTCTGTTTTCCCCTTTGGATCTTGCCGGGAGACTGTTTTTCCATCCGGATCATTCCGTTCTCTTCCGCAAACCGGCGTATCCGCTCCCCGCTTTTCAGTGCATGGATCCTCTCCTGATATGCTTGGTTCGCTTCTTCCACAGCGGCGACCCGACGCTCCACCTGCTGCAATTTCAGGTTGATTTCAGCCGCCTCGGCGTATCGGGACAGGATCCCGGAAGCAAGAGCGACACAGAGAATTAGGCTGGCCAGATATAATAACTTTTCACCTGCTGGAAACCCTGTTTGCGACAGTCTTTTCGTCTGTGCCGTCTTTTTCGGTTGGGGTTCCATCTGGTATGCAACCGAAGTGTTTCCCCGGTAATCTCTCATCTCTCTCTTTGACCCTCCTCACACTTTTGCGCAATGCGCAACCTGGCCGACCGCGCCCGGGGGTTTCGTCCGGTTTCCGCCGCCGAAGGTTGCAAGGCTTTCTTTGTGATCATGCGGAGCTCCGGCGTTTTCCCGCACGTGCAGACGGGAAAATCCGGGGGGCAAATGCAGCCTCTCGCTTTTTCCTGAAAAAAACGCTTGCAGAGCCGGTCTTCCAGAGAGTGAAAAGTGATGACACTCACCCGGCCTCTGGGACTCAGAGAGCGGACCGACTGCTCCAATCCCTCTTCAAAAGCGTTTAATTCATCGTTGACCGCAATCCGGATCGCCTGGAAACTGCGGCGGGCAGGATGGGGACCTTTCCGTCTCGCCGGGGCCGGAATCCCCTCCTTGATCACAGCAGCCAACTCTCCGGTCGTTTCGATGGGACGTTGGGAGCGGGTTTCCACAATCTTGCGCGCGATCCTCCTGGAAAACTTCTCCTCCCCGTAACGGAACAGGATATGTGCAATCTCCTCCTCCGACCAATTGTTCACCACATCACGGGCGGTTAACCCTCCATCGGGGTCCATCCGCATATCCAAGGGCGCATCATGCTGGTAGCTGAATCCCCGCTTCCCTTGATCCAGCTGCGGGGAAGAGACGCCGAGATCGAAAAGGACTCCATCTACCCGGTCCAGTCCCAATCGCCCTAACACTTCTTCCAATCGGCGAAAGTTACTCTTGATCAGGTGAACTTGACAGTCGGCACCTTTTAATCGGTCGGAGGCTGCTTGCAGTGCCTGATCGTCCTGGTCCAACCCGATCAGTATCCCCTCTTTGCCCAAACGATCCGCAATCAATAAACTGTGCCCGGCACCACCCAATGTGCAATCGACATAGATGCCGCCGGGACGGACCGACAGCCCGTCCACTGCCTCTTCTCTCATCACGGTTTCATGTCGGAACAAACGGCTTCAACCTTTCCGTCGACCTACAGATTCAAATCGAGGTCCACCAATTTTTCTGCAATTTCGTTGAATGAATCCTGGGAAGTCTCGTAGTAGGATGCCCACGCTTCCTTACTCCATATTTCCACCCGGCTGGAAACACCAATCACGACACAATCCTTTTCCAACTTTGCAAACTCCCGCAGGTTTCCCGGAAGGTTGACCCGGCCCTGCTTGTCCAACTCCGCCACTGTCGCACCCGAAAAGAAAAAACGGGTGAATGCACGGGCGTCAGCTTTTGTGAACGGGAGTGACTTCAGTTTTTGTTCCAGCTGTTTCCACTCCGTCATGGGATAAACAAACAGGCAGTGGTCCAGTCCACGGGTGATGACAAAGGCCTCCCCCAGATCTTCCCGAAATTTGGACGGGATGATCAGACGCCCTTTATCGTCCACACTGTGACGATATTCACCCATGAACACACCACTTGCCCCCCCTTACTCCCCACTTCCCCCCACTTTCCACCACATTGTAAATTATACCACAGCCAAACAAAAAAATCCTGCACTGAGCGCAGGATTTTTACATTTTATTCTTTTGGTGGAAAAAGCATTACACCTTCCAACTGTTGAGATACTCTTTCTGTTCCCCGGTCATGTCGTCAATACGGACCCCGAGAGAGTCCAGCTTGTAAATGGCCACCTGCTCATCGATGTGATAGGGGACATCCAGGACGTGGGGCCCGATCTTGTCGTGGTTTTCCAGGACATAGATCAAAGAGAGTGTCTGCAGGGCAAAGGTCATGTCCATAATCTCCGCCGGATGGCCGTCCCCGGCCACCAGATTGACCAGGCGGCCGTCACAGAGAAGGTGAATCCGGCGGCCGTCTGCCAACCGGTATTCGGTGATATCCTTGCGCACAGTTTGCTTGCTTACAGCCAACTCCTCCAGGGCCGGTTTGTCGATTTCCACGTCGAAGTGACCGGCATTGGCCAATATGGCCCCGTCTCTCATCAGAGAGAAATGTTCTTCGGTGATCACTTTTTTGTTCCCGGTCACCGTAACAAAGATCTCGCCCACCTTGGCCGCTTCCGACATCGGCAGGAGAGTGAAACCGTCCATATGTGCTTCCGTCGCCTTGATCGGATCCACTTCCGCCACCACCACCCGGGCACCCAGTCCTTGGGCCCGCATGGCCACACCCCGGCCGCACCAGCCATAGCCGACCACAACCACCGTTTTCCCTGCTACGACCAGATTACTGGCTTTATTGATCCCGTCCCAAACCGATTGGCCGGTTCCGTACCGATTATCAAAAAGGAATTTGGAGTAGGCATCATTAACTGCCAGCATCGGGAATTTCAATTCTCCCGATTTTTCCAAGGCACGCAGGCGCAAAATCCCCGTTGTCGTCTCCTCACATCCTCCCTTCACCTGTTCCAGGAGGTCCGGCCGCTCAGCATGGAGAATGCTGACCAAGTCCCCACCATCGTCAATGATCAAGTCGGGGCGGGTTTCCAATGTAAGCATCAGATGCTCTTTGTATTCTTCCGGGCTCGGATCATACTTGGCAAATACGGTCACACCGGATTCCGCCAAGGCTGCAGCCACATCATCCTTGGTGGACAGAGGATTGCTGCCAGTGATCGCCACCTCGGCCCCGGCATCCTTGAGCAGTTCCGCCAAACAGGCTGTTTTGGCCTCCAAGTGCAAGGAGATCGCCACCCGTTGTCCCGCCAGGGGCTGCTCTTCAAGAAACTCCCTGCGGATCCGGTTGAGCACCGGCATATGCTGCCGGGCCCAATCCATCTTCAGACGCCCTTGGGGGGCCAGACTCCGGTCCCGTATAATACTCATCAAACTCATATGAATCCTCCTTTTGCAATGAAGATACGCTGAGAAGTTGCCTGGGTGGGGCGCAATCAGGTTTCACTTGCGTGCCGATGGCGCTCCCGTAAAACCAGGACCTCCCCCTCATGGTTCCTTTCACATTCCTTTAAGATTCACTGTTGAGTCTCAAAGGTAGACCACCCGGTGGGTATGAACCGAAAGCAACGGAGAGCGGACCAGCTCTTCCAGCCAACCTTCCCCGAAGTGATTCCACCATGGAATAAAATTGTGCACCCGCTCCTGCAACAGGCCTTTGGGGAGCAATTCCGCTTCCAGTTCACTGAAGCGGCGCAGATCGGTCTCCTCCCTCTTCTTCAGTGCCTTCCATGTTTCCTTCTTCAGATATTCCACCTGTTCCAATATTTTTTCCCTATTGGTTTCACCCAAGCTTTCCAAATCTGGGCGAATGGAGGAAATCTCCCGGATCAAAGGCCGATAAATCGCATCCATCCGAGTTTGCGCCTGAGAGAAGATCTCCTCTACATCCAGGTGAACCTGTCTTTCCAACCATCGCTGTTTCTTTTCCTGCAGACGGTGCAACACATCATCCACAGTGAGTCGGAACCGCCTCATCTCTTTCTCCGCCTTGCGGCTGACCAGGGTGATCCCGGTACGCGGAAACAGAATCGGCATCTCCAGCCCCGCCTGCCGGAAAGCGGATCGGAGCAACCCCCAATAGCTGATCTCCCCCGGCCCCGCCACAAAGGCGAGGGTGGGAAAAAGAATTTCCTGCATCAGGGGACGGGTCAACACATTGTTGCTGAACCGGGCGGGATTTTCCCAAAGTTGCTCCAATAATTGCTCCCGACTGAACCGGCTCCCCCCGTCCCGGGTGTAAAACATCCCCCCCGGACTTCGGTACAGCGCCTGTCTCTGCCCGTCCACCAGCAGAAAGAGATGGGCCTTGTCCGACTCCAAATCGACTGAAACCGGATAACCCTCCGCCTGTAGGCGGGCAGCTTGATCCAACACCGCCTGACCAAAGGTTTCATTATGTTGGATCAGCCACTGGAAAAAAGGGACTTCCAAACGGCGGAGGGCGGGAAAGGCGGAGTCGATCATCAACAGACCGTAACGGCCGAACAACCTGTGCATCAACCGGGCGAAGTGCCGAGAAAGACTGACTTCATTCCGGGTGATCTCTTGCAACATATCCAACAAACCCGACTTGTGGGGAGTATCAGGCAGCCGCCGCCCCAGCTCCCGGATCCACCCTTCGAGCTGCTTTCTCCCGGGAACAACCTCTGACACAGGCATTTTCTCCCCCGTCTCGACAGGAAGAATGATTTTTTCGGTATTTCCCCCGGAAAGCAGGTGGAGGTGGTTCACTTCCTCCAGGTCATGATCTTCACCGGCGATCCAAAAAACCGGGATGACCGGGCGATTCAGGCGCTTCTCCTCCCGCCGGGCCAACTGGATCAGGGTGATCCCCTTATAGAGCGTGTAAAGGGGACCAGTCAGGATACCGGCTTGCTGTCCACCCACCACCACCAAGCTGTCTGGTCGGCGCAGGCGATCCAAATTGGCCTGTACCGCCGGGTGTTCCAGCCCCGCGTGATATTGCTCCAGCACGGAGGCCAGATCCTCCCGGGATACGGGTGTCTCCCGGCGATTCAATCTTTCCGCACGCATGACAAAGGCGGAATCCTCTCCGGGATTATAATCATAAAAAGGTTCCAGATGATGAAAGAGATGCAGATAATCCATGACAAGGGGATGGTCCGGCTCCAGATAGACATCCTCTACTCTCATTTTGATTTTTCCTCCATATGGAAACCACTTTCCCGCTCAATCTTCCCCAGTATAGCATGGAGGATCCCTCCCTGAAAATCACTCCTCCTGACCACGGCTTCCTGCAGAAAGGGGTAGCAACAGAGAGATTACAAAACCGAGAACCGCCACCCCGGCTGCAGTCAACAATCCGATTTGAAACCCCGTCTTCCAAAAAAGGGGCAGCCCAAAGCGGCCATCAGGGGCAGTATCCATGGTTTCAAAGAAAGGCAGACCGATCAGGAGCAGACCCAGAGCACCCCCTGCGGTGCGAAACATGGCAATCACGATCAATCCGCTTTTGATTTGCCTGAGAGGAAGTATTTCAAACAGCAGTTCGTGAACAGGAGCCGTCAGGGTCAAACTGAGCCCTCCTCCCAACAGCGCCAACAGGACGATTGATGTGGTCGGGTCCTCTACCAGAGCCAGAGTGAAGTAGGCGGAGGCAGTGGCGAAAAAGCCGATCGCCAATGCTCCCTGGTATCCCCAGCGGGCGGCGATCCACCGAGCCAATGGAAGGGTCAACCATGCTGCACCTGAAACGATGGAGAGAAACATCCCTCCGGTTCCCCGGAGTTGGCCAAACATTTCCACCATCCATCCCGGCACCAACACCACCGCCACCCAAGTACACCCCGCCAACGCTGTGACTCCCTGTATTCCGATCAATCGGAGATCTCTGAACAGCCGGGGTTGAAAGAAGGGATGCTCCGATTGGCGCTCCACCATCAACAACGGTACAATCAACCCGACGGAGAGAATCGCAAAAGGCAGGAAGTCAGAATCTGCCATCATTCCCCACCCAAGGGATGGGTCGAGACCAGAGATGGAAACCATTGCTGATAAAAGAATGCCTGCAAAATAAAAGAGACCCGCTGTTTGCTGGGGTGGAATACGGGAACTCCCGCCGGGCGAAAACCGAAAGCTCTGAATGTACACCGCCAAGGCAGCAGGAAGATTGAACCAAAACAACCATCGCCAGCTGAATTGCCAAGCAACCCAGGAAGAGAAAAGGGGAACCGAAATAAGCAATCCTCCCAGGCCCAAATGGATCGCAACCCTCCAGAAACGCTTTTTCAGTTGGGTCAGGCGACGAAGTTCCACAGATAACAGGGGGACGATGCCTCCCGCACCCAAGGCTTGAATCACCCGACCACCGATCAGGACCGACCAATGGCTGCCCGCCCCCGCCACGAGAGAGCCCAGGACGAAGAGAGAGAGGGAGATGACAAACCAACGTCTCTGCCCCACCCGTGCCCCCCACATCTCCATCAAGGGAAGTGCGAGAACGAACACCGCCAAGTGGAGAGCAATCACCCAGATCACCCACCGAACCGGAAAGCCGAGGTCTGTGGCGATCACTGTCAATGACGGGGCGATCATACTGAAATCGAGCGCACTGAGGAAAATCGCAATCACATAAGAGTCCAGAGATAGCTTCTTTCCAAAGGGCACCGAAATCGCCTCCACAACCGGAATCCTCAAACCACTTCGCTCTCCGCCTGATGGACCAGACGGGTCAGATGCTCATTGTGCGGGGTCGGGATCCCTCTCTTTCTCCCTGTTTCCGCGACAGCACCATTGATGAAATCCACCTCGGTCGGTACTCCCCTGTCCAGATCCTGGAGCATGGAGGAACGATTGGTCGCCGTATGATGGCAGACGCTAAGAACTCTTTTTCTGAGCTCCGCCATGGAAAGAGGGATTCCTTCCGCCCCGGCCACGCGGACCACCTCTTCCAGGATCTCCTCCATCCGGATAAAAAACTCTTCCCGCTCCGGCAGTGCCCCGTTGGGAACTTTCCACAGGGCGGTCAGTGGGTTGATCACACAGTTGACAGCCAGCTTCTCCCACACCCGCCGACGCAGATCGGCAACAGGAAAGATCCGGACAGACTCCGAGGAAAGCTCCTGTATCAGTCTCTCCACCACAGGCGAAAAATCTCCCCCACAGGCGGGACCGACCCAGCTCTCCCCGCCCCCCGTATGACAAACATGGGTCGGTCCCTTGCGCAAAGCCCCTTCCGTGGTCACGGCACGGTAAATTTGTCCGGGAAAAAAGTATGGGAGGAAAAATTTCTCTCCGCCCAGACCATTCTGCCATAAAAACAGAGAAGCCGATGGTGAACAGACCTCAGCCAACCGGGGAGCGATCCGGGGGAGGATTCGTTGTTTCACAGTGATGAATACAGCATCCAGTCGGGGCAGCTCCTCACTTCCTGCCCACTCGACCTGGATTTGCCTGTGATGACAAGCTCCGTCGGTCCCTGTGACCCGAATCCCCCGGACCTTGATTTCATCACGTTGGGTCCGGGTTCTCGTGATGAGAACCGTCTCCGAAAACCGTCCGGCCAACCGATCGGCCCACAGAAGTCCCAGGGAACCCGCCCCCCAAACAGCGACCCGCATCCCACAACCCTCCCATCCCCCATATAATAACAGATTCCCCCCACCTGGTGTGAGAGGAATCGAAGCTTTCCTTTCAGCTATCAAACCGGATAGACCGGATGTTTACGGTGACTGAAGGTGATCTCTTTGTCCGCATAGACTTCCAATCGTCCACTCAGTTCCCGGCGAAGGTCATCCGGCGCCACAATTCCGTCGATGATCAGTTCCGAGGCCAGTCGGTAAATATCGATATCTTGTTGGTATTCTGCCCGTTTCTCCTGTACAAACCGGACCTTTTCCGCTCCTTCCAGTTGAGCGATCTTGTTGTTGTAAACCGCATTGACGGCGGCCTCCGGTCCCATGACGGCAATTTGGGCTGTCGGCAAGGCCAAACAGCAATCCGGCTCAAAAGCGGGACCCGCCATGGCATAAAGGCCGGCACCGTATGCTTTCCGGACGATGACGGACAGCTTGGGCACTGTCGCCTCCGACATGGCGGCGATCATCTTGGCCCCGTGACGGATCAGACCCGCCTTTTCCGTCTGGGTTCCAATCATGAAACCGGGAACATCCGCCAGGAACAGAAGCGGGATGTTGAACGCATCACAAAGGGTGATAAAGCGGGCCGCCTTGTCGGCGGAATCGACGAACAAAACTCCGCCCTTCACTTTGGATTGATTGGCGATGATTCCAACCACCCGGCCCTCCAGCCGGGCAAGTCCGGTGATCAATTCTTTGGCAAAGAGCTGCTTCACCTCGAAGAAAGAGCCTTCATCCACCAAAGACCGGATCAACTCCAACATATCGAAGGGGGCGTTCTGGTGATCCGGAACGATTTCAGAAATCTTTTTCGCGTCAGGGGCCGGAGCTTTGCCTTCGATCCGGACCGGCTTTTTCGTGTGATGAGCAGGGAAAAATTGAAGGTAGCGACGGGCGGAAGCGATCGCTTCTTCTTCATCCGCTGCTAGGACATCCCCACAACCGCTGACTGTGCAATGCATCCGGGCTCCACCCATCTCCTCCAAAGAGACTTTCTCTCCGATCACCATCTCTGCCATCCGCGGGGAACCCAGATACATACTGGCGTTGTTCTCCACCATGATCACCAGATCGCAAAAAGCGGGGATATATGCCCCACCGGCGGCGGAAGGCCCAAACAGAATGCAGACCTGCGGGATGACACCAGACAGTTTCACTTGGTTGTAAAAAATACGTCCGGCTCCCCGTCTTCCGGGAAACATCTCAATCTGATCCGTGATCCGGGCCCCCGCAGAATCAACCAGATAGATCAATGGCACTCGCATTTTCTCTGCCGTCTCCTGGATCCGGATGATTTTCTCCACGGTCCGTGCACCCCAGGAACCCGCCTTGACCGTGGAGTCATTGGCCATAACACAGACGGTCTGCCCATTGACCTTGCCGATGGCAGTCACCACACCATCAGCGGGAAGACTTTCCTCCAACCCGTTGGCAAACAGCCCATCCTCCAATTGAAATTTATCATCAAACAGGAGTTCCAGTCGCTCTCTGACGAAGAGTTTGTTTTGTTCCTTCAGCTTTTCATGATATTTGGGTGCTCCTCCTTTGCGGATCCGTTCCACCCGTTCTTTGAGTTGATGGATCATTTCCTCCCGCATGGTTTCTCCCTCCCATGGTCTTCACTCGCCCACATAGACGGGCTTTCTTTTCTCCTTAAACGCTTGAAGCCCTTCCAAGCGGTCCTTGGTAGGTATCAATACTTCGTATGCCTTTGTTTCCATTGCCAAACCGGTCGCCAGGTCGGTTTCCGAGCCGTAATCGATGGCATATTTGGCTTGGGCCAGGGCCAAGGGCGCGTTTTCATTGATTCGGGCTGCCGTCTCCATCGCTGCCTCCATCACTGTTCCCCCAGTCGCCACCTGGTTTAGCAGATTCAATTTTTCCGCTTCCCAGGCGTTGATCCGTTTCGCAGTGAAGATCAACTCCTTGGCCCGGGCCGTTCCGATCAAGCGGGCCAGTCGCTGAGTTCCCCCCGCTCCGGGGATGATTCCCAGGGAGGTCTCCGTCAATCCCATGACGGCATGTTCATCGGCGATCCGGAGATCACAGGCCAAAGCCAGTTCCATCCCCCCACCAAAGGCAACACCGTTGATTGCGGCAATCACCGGTTTGGGAAGAGAGGCCAAGGCATGGAAAGTTTCCCGGATCATGTGGATATAGCGTCGAACCTGATCCTCTGTGAACTCCCGGCGTTCTTTCAGATCCGCCCCGGCACAGAATGCTTTTTTTCCCGCCCCGGTCACCACCACCACGCGGGTTGCCTTGGAATATCTCAATTCCTCCGTAATCTCTCGCAATTGTTCCAAGGCGGGCAAATTGAGCGCGTTGAACACTTCCGGTCGATTCAGCGTCAAGACGGAGATGCCCTCTTTCCGCTCCCATTCCACCAGGCTCACTCCCGGCTCTCCTCCTTCGCCTGACAATGGGCTGCCATACTTTGCAACACTTTGGATGGCAACCGTTGTCCAAGCAGTTTTTCCGCCAATAATCCGGCCGCACACAAAGTTTCCAAATCGATCCCTGTCCGGATGCCCTCTTGTTCCAACATATAAACCAGATCTTCAGTGGCTACGTTACCGGCAGCACCCGGAGCGTAGGGACACCCCCCCAATCCACCGAAGGCGCTGTCCAGGGTGGTGATCCCCATCTCCAGACTGACATAGGCATTGACCAAGGCAGTGCCGCGGGTATCATGGAAGTGCCCCGCCAATCGCTCCACCGGGAGCACTCCTGCAAGGGTTTTCAATTTTTCCTTCACTTGACGGGGGGTGGCCACCCCGATCGTATCCCCGAGGGAGATTTCATATACTCCCATTTTCAGCAGCCGTTCACAAATCTCCACTGTGTTGGCCACGGGCACCTCACCTTCATAGGGACAGCCAAAGACCGTGGAGACATACCCGCGGACCCGTTTTCCATGGGAGAGGGCTTCCCGGACCACTTCTTCCAACACCGGATAAGTCTCTTCGATGCACTTGTTGATATTCTTCCGGTTGTGAGTCTCACTGGCGGAAAGAAAAACGGCAAATTCATCCACTGGTGTCTCCAGCGCCCTTTCCAATCCCTTCCGATTGGGGACCAAGGCCCGGTATCGCACATCGGGCCGGTTCGGCAGGGAGGAGGCCAGTTCTGCCGCGTCAGATAACTGGGGGATCCATCGGGGATGGACAAAAGAAGTGATTTCCAGCTCCTTCACACCGGCGGCGATCAGCCGTTCGGCCAGCTGTTTCTTCTCAGCAGTGGATAAAATGCGGGACTCATTTTGCAATCCGTCCCGCAAACCCACTTCCACGAGTGTCACTTCCCTCATCGACAGTCCTCCTTTCTTCGTTTGTGTGGCTTAGTCGGTTTAGGGCTCCGTCCATTTATCACGGAAACTTGAATTGCCATACACACCTTGCAAGAGCTCTGTGATCATGTTTTCCGAGTGGGTCGGGATTGGGTTTCACATTTCGGCGCCAAAGTTTTTGAGTTAAAAACGCTCCATGTCAAACCATCCCTCCCTGTGACGGGATTATCCTCTCTTTTATTCCCCGCTCAGTTCGATCAAAGTCTCTCCTTCACCGACGAAACCGCCGACTTCCACCTGGATTGATT
Source organism: Kroppenstedtia guangzhouensis (assembly GCF_014637345.1). Taxonomy (GTDB): domain Bacteria; phylum Bacillota; class Bacilli; order Thermoactinomycetales; family DSM-45169; genus Kroppenstedtia; species Kroppenstedtia guangzhouensis. The sequence continues at coordinate 95,624 of NZ_BMEX01000001.1, read as the reverse complement.
TCACTGTCCCGCTTTCCTCCGCCTGCACGGGCACCTCCATCTTCATCGATTCCAGCACCACCACATCCTGTCCTGCTTCCACCCGGTCCCCCTCAGCCACCAACACCTGTAATACGGTTCCTGCCATCGTTGCCTGCACTGTTTTCATCATTGTTCACCTCTTGTTGGATTGAAGTTTTGTCAACAGTCCTGTATTGTATTTTCCCCGGAGGAAGTCCGGATGCTCCAGAACCCGGATCAACAGGGGAAGATTGGATTTGATCCCCTCGACCCGAAAAGAAGAGAGCGCTTTCAAACTTCGCGCCAAAGCCTCATCCCTGTCCTTCCCCCATACAATGCACTTGGCGATCATGGGATCATAATAAGGAGCCACTTCAGATCCCGATTCCACGCCGGCATCAACTCGAATCCCTTCCCCTGTTGGAGGGGCGAAGGTTTTCAGCGTTCCCGGGGATGGGTATAAACGTTCGGGATCTTCCGCGTAGATTCGGTATTCCAACGCATGTCCCCCGGATTCGATCCTGTCCTGTCCAAAGGGGAGAGGCTTCCCTTCCGCCACATCCAGTTGGAGGGCAACCAAGTCCAGCCCTGTCACCATTTCGGTGACAGGATGTTCCACTTGAAGACGGGTGTTCATCTCCAGAAAGAAAAAATTCTCCTCGGAATCGACCAAAAACTCAACCGTCCCCGCTCCTGTATACCCCACCGCTTTCGCCGCCTGGACTGCCGCCCGGCAGAGGGCTTCCCTTGTTTCAGGCCGGATGGAGGGGGATGGACTCTCTTCCACCACCTTCTGGTTTCTGCGCTGGACAGAGCATTCCCGTTCAAAGAGATGCAATGTTCTTCCCGTTCCATCTGAGAAAACCTGCACCTCCACGTGTCGCGGCGATTCGATAAAACGCTCCATGAACAAGGTTTTATCCCCGAAATAGGCCTGAGCACGTCCCTGGGCCGAGGCGAAAGCTTTCTCCAGGTCCGCTTCTGAGCGGAGAACTTCCATTCCGATCCCACCGCCTCCTGCGCTGGCTTTCAGCATCAACGGATATCCGATCCGTGCGGCCTCCCGGGATGCTTCTGACAAGTCGCAGATTCCATTTGATCCCGGCACCACGGGAATCCCCGCTTCTTCCATCCGACGGCGGGCTGTCACCTTGTCTCCCATCTGGGTGATTACCTCCGGAGAGGGGCCGACAAAGATCAATCCGGCTTCCTGCACTCTCCTCGCAAATTCCCCATTTTCGGAGAGGAGACCGTAACCCGGATGGATTGCATCGGCACCGGTGTCCCGAGCGGCATCCAAAATGGCGTCCATATTGAGGTAACTCTTGGCCACCGGAGGCGGCCCGATACAAACCGCTTCATCCGCTTCCCGAACAAAGGGCAGGTCCCGATCCGCCTCGGAATGGACGGCAACGGTCTGAATCCCCCGTTGCCGACAGGTTCGCAGAATCCGGCGGGCAATCTCTCCACGATTGGCAATCAACAGTTTTAGGATATTCATTTTTCACCTCACACTAAATCCCTCAATTATCCCGAAAAGTCTTGTGTTTCTCTTCGACATCCGGGCAAACAAATACGGATCTCTCCACTCGTGTTTTAAACAGAATGAGATCCATAAATAAATCATTCGACAAAAAGGTCAACTGATCCTGCCTGAAGAAGTCTGAATTTCACCGCCCGCCCGACCATTGGGCAAACCTTGGCGGGTCATGTATAATAAATAAGGGAGAGGATGGAAAGGAGGGTCTGTTCAATGAGCACACATCGGGTGGAACGGCTGAAAATCAATTATAAAACCTTGGAAGAGTTCCAAAAGTTCCGGGAATATGGAGCACAGGAACTCTCCATGCTGGAGGATCTCCAGGCGAACATCATCGAAAATGACAGCAATTCCCCTTTTTACGGTATCTATGAGGAAAATCAACTGGTTGCCCGGATCAGCCTCTATCGAATTGATGCCAAATATGATCGTTATTTCAAACCGGCCCAGGATTACTACGAACTATGGAAACTGGAGGTCCTGCCTCAATACCGGGAGCAAAAATATGGAACCGCTTTGGTCAATCACGCCAAAAAGTTCGGCCTGCCCGTCAAGACCAATGCCCGTTGTCGGTCGGATGAATTTTGGAGGAAAATGGGGTTCCAGCCGGTCACTTATGATCCTGTTCGCGACCGTGGAGAAAATCCTTTTGTATGGCTCCCGCCGGGGGTCGGCTTGCAAAACTAGAAGCATCATATTTGAAAGGAAAAGAGAAACCCGTTCATTCTTTGAAAACGGGTTTCTCTTCTTTCATTTGTCCATCCGCTCCAAGTTGCCATTGGCCTCCATGCGAAACCGGGTCTGTCCCCCATCTTCTTCCTCTTCCAACAGAGCCAGTTTCCGTGCCCGGTCCATGATCTGGATCAGGGCTTTGTAATCGTCGTTGACCACCCGGTAGTCTGTCTGGACGTTATTGAGGCGGCCTTTCATCTCTTCATTTTCCTCGGAGAGACGACGGATTCGATCATCTTGCTCTTCGATTTCCTTTTCCAGCTCCCCCTGCCGCTTGCGCATTTCCAGTACTTCCGCCTTATGCTGGCGTAAAAAACGGATAATCGCATCCAAGGAAGCCGTCTGATCCTGACCCAGGTTCAATTCCTCCGCCTTCACCCGGTTGCGACTGCGGGAATGCTTCTCCTGTTTTTTCTTTTGTCGTTGAGCTTTTGCGATTTGAATCGCCGCTTCATATTTTTTTCGCACCAAGCTGTTCCAACGGAAACCACAGGCGGCGGGAGTACGTCCCAATTTTTCCGCTACTTCCTCAAAAGCATTCAGTTGGGTTCCGCCTTCCCGGATATGGCGCAGGGTCACCTCCGCCAAAATCAGGTCATCGTCGGGTGTCCATGCATCTTGCCTTTTGACTGCCATAAGGCCGATACCCTCCAATCCTTGATCCACCGATTACGGCATACTGCGATGTTGTTCTATCTGTATGCGTTTGGTATAAATCGTAGTATATGTAACTACTATTTTTTATTGCCCAAACCCGTCCTCCCTATACCTTCCTTTCCGCTTTCAAAAAAACCCTTGCGGGCGTTGATGGTAAAAACAGAGAGTCAGGAACGGCGAGGTCGATTAAGAAAAGCCTCCACCGCCTGCACATGTTCTTCCGTTTCCCACAGTCGGGAACAGCTTCGAGCTTCCCGTCGGACCAGCTGATCCCGGGTCTCCCCTTCCCGGGTCGCATCGGCCAGCTCCATATAGGCTTGGATCACTCCCAGGGGCCGCCGGGTGAAGGATTGGACAAAACGACGGACTGACGGGAGAAACTCTGCAAAAGGAACCACCTCCGTAATCCATCCCCACTCATACAGGCGCCGGGCATCCACCCGTTCACCGCTCAAGAGAAGATGGAGAGCCCGGTTCCGCGGCAGCTGCTCCAACAGGCGGGAGCCTCCTCCCCAGCCCGTGGTGATCCCCAAACTGGACTGGATAAATCCAAAACGGGCCTGATCGGAGGCGATCCGAAAATCGCAGGCGGCGGCAATTTCACAACCGCCGCCCACGGCGGCCCCCTGGACAGCGGCCACTGTCGGTTTGCCGAAAGTACGGATCTCTTCGAGCAATTTTCCCATCCGGTGATGAACTGGATACACCTCATCGGCGGTTTTCAATCGATGAAATTCCACTAGATCTCCTCCGGAGACAAAGGTCCGCTCATCCCCGGCTAACACCAGTACCTTGACGGAATCATTCTCCTTCATCCGTCCCAAGACCTCCGTCAGCTCTTCCATCATACGGAAATTGACCGCATTTCTCACCTCCGGCCGGTGGAAAAAGAGCCAGCCGATCCCCTCTTGAATCTCCGTGCGCAAGGTTTCCATGATCATTCCTCCATTTCCTTGTGGGGATGTATTCCTGACTGTTTCATGACACAAACTATCCATGGCTTGATCCCCATTTTGCCGAGGGTTATAATAAGTGATGATTCGAGCGACAGGGGTCAAGATCCGCCCAATAACAAGGTCTCCCACGGGGGAAAACAGATCTGCAGGCAAGGAGTGGACTGCAATGGACCGCATGTTTCGTGTTTTGGGATTTTGGTTGCTGATGATCGGATTGATGTTCATGGCTGGGGAGATGTTCCTGCTGGCCATTTTGTTCGGCGTGCAGGCTATCCTCTTTTTCATCCTCGGTTACATGAGGTATACGGAACGTACTTATATGTTGATTTTCGGGGGATATATGTTCCTCACCTTCACCGGGATCGTATATTGGTCTTTTTTCCAGGTGGGTTGAATCTCCATCAGCTCAAAACAAGCGACTGCCTGACTGCACTTGTGCAGCAGGCAGTCGCTTTGTTATTCCGGCAGAGCCGCTCCCTCCTTCAGACCGGTTACGGGCATCTCCACTCCCTTGGACTGGATCAATACCCGAAAAGCATCTCCCATCCCACCCTGGAGAGCCAGTTGCCGGATCGCCCGGTTGCGCCGGGCTTCCGGACTGAAGGGGTCGGTGGAGGTATTCGCCAGCCGGTCCAGGATCCCTGCTCCTTGCAAAAACCGGGTTTGGGTGGTGTACACCAACTTGTTCAATCCCACCCTTTCCCCATGGTCCTGCAAAGCCGAGAAATTCACATGGAATGTCAGGTCGGAGGTTCCCGGCCGGGAATACCAGTCCCCGTGAAGATGATGATTCCGATAACAGCGGAGCGTACCGTTTTTTCGTTGAGGCTGGGATAACTCTTCTGTTGTTCCTCCATAATCGATGGTAATCAGATACCCGGTTTTCATCCAACCACCAACCTCTTCCAGCCAAGCCAAGACATCCAACGGCACTTCCGCTGTCCATCCCTCAGGAAGATTCCAATCCAGCCGGCGAAAATAGGCTGCCAAGGACGGATCGCTGGGTGGGCAGGAACACTCCACCAATCGCTGACAGTGCTCATCCCAGGCCACATAAATCTCCTGAAGTTCTCCTCCCTTTCGCACCACCCGATGTACAGGAAAGGCATCCAGGAGCTCATTGGAATAAAGAATACAGGGTGATTCCCCCGAAATCTCCGTCACCGATTCCGCCCAGTGGACAGGCACGGGAGCATCTTTGAACCGTTCTCTTTGCAAATCGCAATGAAAAGGACTCCTCTCCACCAACCAGAGACTCTGTGGCAATCTTTTCTCTTCGTTCAGAGAAGAGAGGATGCTCTTTGCCAGCCGGCCGTCCCCTCCTCCCGCTTCCACCAAGATCCATGGACAGCCGGGAGAAAAGGAAGACACCATCCGGGAAATTACCCGGGCCAGCGTTTCACCAAACACATCACCCAGATGGGGACTGGTATAAAAATCCCCCCTCTTTCCAATCTTCAAACCCACCCGGCGGTAATAACCCCAGCAGGGGTGGTATAACACCTGTTCCATATACCGGCGAAAGGAAATCTTTTTTTCAGGATGGGTCTGGATCTCCTCCACAATCGCTGCCAACAGTGGATCATCCATCTGCGGTTGTCCCCTCACGATGAAAACAGCTCCGTGCTCAAATAACGTTCCCCGGTATCCGGCGCCATGCAGACCACCCGCTTTCCCGGGCCGAGACGTCGGGCCACTTGGAGAGCGGCCCAGACCGAGGCCCCGGAGGAAGGGCCGACCAAGATCCCCTCCAACCGGGCGAGACGACGGGCGGTTTCCGCAGCATCTTCGTCAGAGACGTGCAAAATCTCATCATAGATGTTTTGGTTTAAGATCGGAGGGATGAAACCGGGACTCGTACCGGGGATTTGGTGAGGGCCGGGCGATCCGCCGGCCAGAACCGGCGAGCCCTCAGGTTCGACCACAGTGATATGGATCCCGGGAACATGCTTGCGCAATACTTCCCCTGTTCCGGTGATGGTTCCGCCGGTTCCCGCCGTAGCCACAAACGCATCCAACCGTTTTCCCATCTGCTCGATGATTTCCGGTCCCGTGGTCATTCGGTGCACTTCAGGATTGAAGCGGTTTTCAAATTGGAGAGGCATAAAGGAATCCGGAATCTCCTTCACCAATTCCTCTGCCTTGCGGATCGCCCCCGGCATCCGCTCCTCGCCGGGGGTGAGAACCACTTTCGCCCCATAAGCCTTCAGAATCCGGATCCGTTCCCCACTCATGGTGTCGGGCATCACCAGTATCGTCCGGTATCCTTTGACCGATCCCACCAATGCCAGGCCGATCCCGGTATTGCCGCTGGTCGGTTCAATGATCGTCGCCCCCGGCTTCAAAAGTCCCGCCTCTTCAGCTCGGCAAATCATGTGGAAGGCTGTCCGGTCTTTGACACTGCCGCCAGGATGGAAGCACTCAAGTTTGACCCATACCTTTGCATCTTTCGGACCGGTGAGCCGGCGGAGGCGAACCAGCGGAGTTCCCCCGATCAAATCGGTGATCCGATCCACGACAAGAGACTCCCGGCTTGGCTTCACTTCTCTGTCGGTCCTGTCCACTCCAGCATTCCTCCCTTAAGATTGAACAACCGCCGGAATCCGTTCATGGACAGGACGTTGGCGGCGATCACACTCCGCCGGCCACTCCGGCAGATGAGGAGAATCTCCCGATCCTTGACATCCTCCAGCTCCCCGACCCGCTCCTCCATCTCATCATAGGGAATGTGCCGGGCTCCCGGGAGATGTCCCTCTTCATATTCCTCTTTTGTGCGGACATCCACCAGAACATACCGGTGCCGTTCCGTTTCCCCGGCCTGGCTCAGCTCCCCTGCATCCACATCAGTATATCGCTTTCCCATGTTTACACCTCTCTGTTTTTCATTCATAATCCATATGATAACACGACTTTAACCGCCCCGAAATAAAAGAAGCCCGTCCTTCACCTGGACAAGGCTTCCAGTACATAGGTCTCCAATTGGTTTTCATCCATCTGCCCCTTCACATTGCGGACCACCCGGCCTTCTTTATCGATGAATATACTGGTGGGAATCGGTCCGATCTGGTACTGATCCACCACTTTCCGCTCTTTATCCAGGACGATCGGAAAAGACAGATCCAGCTGTCGGACAAAGCCTTTCACCGTCAACTTGGATTCCGCAATATTTATTCCCACTACGACCAGACCCTTTTCCTTGTGTTTTTCATATACCTTTTCAATCGCCGGCATCTCATCGCGGCAAGGCTCACACCAGCTGGCCCAGAAATTGAGGAGAACTGTTTGACCCCTGAGCGCACTCAGCTTCAGTTCCTTTCCCTCCAAGGTTTGCAGCTGAAAGTCGGGAGCCTCCATTTCCTCCTCCACCGTCTGTTTCTCACCGCCACTCATGGTCTTGTAAATGGCAAAGGCCACCGCTCCCACCATGAGCAACATCAGCACCCGGCGAACCCAATATCGTGTTTTTCGGTTCATTTCCGTATCACCTTTTCACGATCCGTTTCCGTATCTGTTACAAATCCATTATATCCGAAAGTTCTCTTGGGTGAGAGAGCGGAAAAGAAGGCGGGCAATCCCGGATTGTCAAAACCCCGTAAAGCCCCCGAACAGCTCCGTCAGCCAAGCGATGAGAATGGTCATCTGGTTGGTGTACAGAAGCACCCCGAACACTACCATCAAAGCGCCGCCCGCCTTCATGAGAGAGTTGGAATACTTCAGGATCCACCGGGTACGCCCCAGGAAGAATGCCATGATGAAAAAGGGAATGGCAAATCCAAGTGTGTAAGCGGTGATGTAGGCGAGCCCGGCTGAAGGATTGGAAGCGGCCAGCGCCAACACCGACACCAGAATCGGGCCGACACAGGGGGTCCAGCCGGCCGCAAAGGCCATTCCGATCACGGAAGAACCCAAATAACCCCACCGCTTTCTCCCCACTTCCAACCGTTTTTCCTTCATCATAAAACCGGGCTTGATCAGCCCCAGCATGAACAGGCCCATCACCGCAATCAGCACCCCACCCAGCATCCGGATCAAATCCCGATATTCGCTGAAAAAGGATCCGACCCAACTGGCTGAAAAACCGAGAGCGAAAAAGATGATGGAAAAGCCCAGGATGAAGAACGACGTGTGAAACATCGTCGCCCGCTTCAGTTGCCGGGGTTGATTCGCATCCTGCAACTGACTGATCGACACCCCGGTGATGTATGAGATATAAGATGGATACAGCGGCAAACAACAGGGGGAAATAAAGGAGAGTACCCCCGCTCCGAAAGCCAGCCAAATACTTACATCCGCCACCGGAACTCCTCCTCTCGTGGGATCACAATCAGGAGGTCAACTCCTTCATGATTTCCTCCAACTGTTCTTCGGTCATCGCTCCCGTGATTTTCTGAATGACTTGCCCCTTTTCATCCACAATGTAAGTTTGTGGAATGGAAAACGCCATATACTTCTCGCCCACTTCCCCCGTCTCATCCAACAAAACAGGAAAGGTGAACTTCTCGTCCTTTATATAGTCGATCATTGTGTCCTTATTGTCCAGACTGGTCAGATTCACCATGTGAAAGTTCACCTGATCGCCGTACTTTTCATAGGCTTTCTGCAGGTGAGGCATCTCCACCTTGCACGGCGGACACCAAGACGCCCACAGGTTGACCAGGGAGGGTTTCCCCTCGTTTTTGGATAGAGTGACCTTTTTCCCCTCCAGAGTATTCAGAGTGAAGTCAGGTGCTTGGAACCCTTCTTCTGCCCGCTCCTCCCTAATTCCTCCCGCCTTCCTTTTATCCCCTGACTGCTCTTCCTTTGTGACTCCGGCTTTCCCTTGTTCATTGGAATCGGTAGCCGTCTTATCTTCCCCCTCGCTTTTGTCCATCGCCGTCCAGACCGCGCCGGCGACCGCCGCGAGGATCACAATGCCGATCAGGATATTGCGCCAACGGTTACCCATACCATTCCCTCCTCGAAAATGGCCGGTAACGGAATCATCTTCCGCCCCGAACCGAAGTTTATGGCGAGATTACCCGTGCTCCTCCCCGGCACGGGACATCTTTCTTCCCGTCCGCCATCCCCCAACCCACCCCATACATGACAGTGCCGCAAAAGCCCATTGTTCACCGGAAAGACCCCACAACCCGGTAACAGGATAATAGTCGAAATACGAAATGATCAACAATCCCACTCCCGCCCCCGTTGCGATCCGGACAAAGCTCTCACCTTCCCAAAGCTTCTCCCTTCTCCGCCACAACCAGACACCGATGGCAATCAGCAACGCCCCTCGGTAGAGATGGATTGGATGGTAAATCTGCTGAACCCCTTCCGGAGAGACTCCCCAGGGAAGCGTCGTGGGATTTCCCAGCCGAACGAACAGGAGAGAGATCCCCGCTCCCGCCACCAACGCAGTGACCGCCGTGGCATCCAACAATCGGTAGAACCCGGCGCCGGACTTACGGGCCACCCAAAGGAGAAATCCCGCCGTCGAAATCCAAGCCAACCACCATCCTTTCTCCGAACCGGACATATAAAGTAGAGACAGGGGGTTGTTCACGACAGATAGAGGATCCCACAATACCGGACTCCATCGCCATAGGATATACCACAACAATGCAGCTTGAACAAAAGGTTCCACCCAGTTTATCTTATTTTCCACGGGCACCTTCTCCCGCATGGTGGCCACTTTGCCACCGGCGGCGATCCCGACCCACACAGCCAACCACTTAATCGGCAGAAGAAAGGGTCCCAAGGGTAGGACATCAGTTGTCAGCATCAGTTTCCCCCTCATCCGGATCCCGTTTTTCCCCATTATCGGTTCCTGTCAATTTCCTACCGCATTTGGGACAGTACGACCAATCCCTCTCCAAGCGCTTTCCGCAACGACAATTTTCTCCGCCGGGATAGCGGAAAGAGCGGAGGAGCATCCGGATCAGGATCACCGTCAACAGGATCCACAGAGACACCCGCAGACTTCGGAGAAACGGAACCAGGGATGCAGAGACGGGTCCGAAAGGCGACAGTTGCACTGCCGTCACCAGACACCCTCCACCCACACAGAACAACAGGATGGCCACCCAAAATTCCCGGCCCCTCATCTTCCGTCCTCCTCTTCCTCATCACAATCCGTTTTGGGGAATTCCATGAGGAAGGTGGTCCCATCCCCGGATCGGCTTCTGACCTCAATCGTCCCTCCATGCAGCTCCACCAACCGCCGAACAATGGACAGCCCGAGACCGCTGCCACCATACCGGCGGGCACGGGATTTTTCCACCCGGTAAAACCGCTCCCAGATCCGATCCAGCTCTTCCGGCTCCATCCCCACTCCCTGATCGGCCACCCGGATCCGGATCCCTCCTCCCAAACCCGGGGACAGGCGGACCTCCACCAGACCACCACTCTCCGAATGACGAATCGCATTATCCAATAAGTTGATCAGGATCTGATCAAAGCGGACCGGATCAAAGCAGAATATCCCATCATAGCTGGAGTCCAATCGGAGAATGACACCGACTTCGGAAGCCCGGGATTCCAACTCTTCCAACACCCGGGAAGCCCGTTCCGTCGGTGAAATCCGCTTTTTTTCGATCTCCATCTTTCCTTCATCCAACCGGCTGAGCGTAACCAAATCCTCCACCAATCGCTCCAGGCGTCCGGTCTGTTCCCGGATCACCGTCAGCAATTGCCGCCTCTTCTCCTCCCCGGGATCCCGCATCTGCAACCATGCGGAATAACCCTTCACATAGCTTAAAGGAGTGCGGAGTTCATGGGCGACATCAGACAGAAATTCCTGCCGGGAGGAACGATAATAATCCAGGCTGTCCGCGAGTTGATTCATCTGCTTTCCCAAGGAGGCCAGTTCGTCGTTTCCCCTGACTTGCACCCGGGCCCGGTAATCCCCTTGAGCCAGCCGATCGGCAACATCCCGGATTTCCAGGATGGGGCCGACGGTGCGGCGGGAGAGAAGAAGCGCCATCCCGCCCCCAATGGACAGAGCACCCACCCCGGCCAGAAGGATCAGGGAACCGAGGGAGCGAAACAGGTCTGAAAGCCAGTTCATCTCCATCGTGACAGCAACAGTTCCACTGTCCCCCCCGCCGGCATGGAAGGAAGCCACTGCCATGAGAGCTGTTTTTCCTGTATCCGGAAGATCGATCCGTTTCACTTCACTTGCCTGGGTTGTATGCAGTCGCTTTTGGATTTCCGCTGCCAAGATTGAATCCTTTCTATCAGGTTTTCCGAAGGCTTGGCCGCTTTTAGTGAATACCACCACCCGTCTGCCCGGACGTTCCTCCACCGTCCGGATTTGTTCCAGGGTTTCTGCAGAAAAATCCGAGGACAAGAGGGAAGCGTAGGAACGGGTCCGGTCCATCAGATTTTTTTCCACATAGTTGGTGAAATGGCCGACGATCATTTGATAACTGGCCGCCCCCAGCAACAACAAGCCCGTGGTCATGGTGAAACCGACAGCCAACAGCCATTTGCCGGTAAGACCCCGAATCATCTCAGAGGGACCTCCATTTATACCCATACCCCCAGACTGTGTCAATGAGGTCCGGCGAAGCACCTGCCTGTTTCAGTTTTTCCCTGAGATTCTTCACATGGGTGTCCACGGTTCGAACCTCCCCGGGAAAATCCCATCCCCAGATTCGTTCAACCAATTCCTCCCTGGACCAAGCACGGCCGGGAGAGCCCGCCAAGGTGGCCAAAAGATCAAATTCAGTCCGGGTCAACCTCAACTCCTTCTCCCCCGCAAAGGCCGTCCGACCGGTATGATCGATCCGGATTCCCGGCATTGGCTCCGCTCCACCCATGCCGGGGCCGGATCCCGCTCTGCGAAGGAGCGACTTGACCCGTGCCACCAGTTCAGCGGGCTCAAAGGGTTTGGTAATGTAATCATCCGCCCCTCCCTCCAATCCCGCCACCCGATCCCGGGTGTCCGCCCGGGCGGAGAGGAGGATTACCGGGATCCGATTTTGCTCCCGGTTCAGTACATGGAGAACTTCCATGCCATCCAACCTCGGCATCATGATATCCAAAATGCACAGGTCAAAGACACGGTTTTGCAGCAGCTTCACTGCTTCTACGCCGTCGGAAGCGGGAGTCACAGAAAACTCCTCTTCCAGGATCAGCGTGAGCATGGATAACATTTCTTCCTCATCATCGACGATCAGGATGGATGGTTTCATGGTATCCCTCTTATCTTATCATCCAGTGTCATCTCTCCCAGCTCATTGTAACCGCCACTTGTGGTGTTTCTGTGAAGAACGGGATTTCCGCAGGAACAAACCATGGGCACCCACCGCCTTCTATTATAAGATGGAAAAGTAAAAAGAATTGGGAGGCTCCCCTCACCATGATCCAAGATCTCATCCAATGGCTCTCTTCATTCGGCGGCTGGGGAATACTCGCCGCGCTCCTGTTCAGCATCCTCCTCAGTATCCTGGGAGTGGTCCCCGGTGCAGTCGTTACCGGAGTTTTTGTACTTCTCTGGGGACCCCTGCCAGGCGGCACTCTTGCCTGGTTGGGGGAAGTGTTGGGCTCCGGCATCGCTTTCCTCCTCTTACGCAAAGGATACCGGGCGAGCACAGGCAAGGAATCCCCGGATTGGCGCTGGGTCCACTCCCTGAACAAATGGCCCCGAAGTCGGCAATTTTTCTCTGTGCTCACCGCCCGTCTCCTCCCCTTCATCCCCGCCGGCGCGATCAATCTACTCGGCGCTCTCACTCGCCTCCGATTCAGGGATTATCTCCTGGCCACGGCCCTTGGCAAGCTTCCCTCCACCGCCTTGGAAGTCCTCATCTCCCACGACCTGATCCACATTCGGGAGCAGGGCTTTCGGTTGGGACTGGTGTTGGTGGCACTGATCCTGATCTGGTGGGTATGGAGGAAAAAAACAAAAGGGGAGGGATAACTCATCTCAGTGGATTATCTTCGCTTGATTCCCAAGTACCCGACCCACATCCCGGATTCGGAGAAACAATCGCTTTTACAATCTTACCAGTGGAGCATCTTTCCTGAAGCGGATTCCATCGAATTGAAAATATCCCTGGAAACAACCTTCATAGACCCGGATTCCAATTTGGAAAGCATCCACTCCCGGTCTGCGCAACATCAATCAACGAAGATTGGTGGAAAAAGGCCATGGACCGAGCTTATCATAACAAATTCAGGGATCTGTCAATCTTTATGCCATTCCACATTGAATAAACTAAAGTCTCACTGGCCAGCCGGCTTGTGCTTTGTTGATGATTTCCGGCAACCCGTTACTTATTTATTCGGGAAAGTGAACATTTTTGTCCAATGAAAAACCGACAACCCAAAAGTTGCCGGTTTGAGAATGTTTCATGGCATCACCGGAGTCATCGCCGGATTGGACTCCGGCACCTCCTGATACATCCCAGCCATCGTGGTTTGGACATTCTGGGATGCAGGCTCCAACGGATAATATCCCTTTTGAACCATCCATTGCCACACATCATAAGCATGACGACTGCTCATCCGGAAGGCGTCTTCCAAAAAAGTGCGCAGATCCGGATGGGACATTTCCATGGCCGCCCAAGCATATTCTCTTCCTGCCCTTTTCAAGGTCAGCAGATAGGCTGTGGCAATCTCTCGGTCATTGAACTGGGGCACCTGGATCCGGGGCATCACCGGTTGAACGGAGGTGGGGGATTGTGTAAAGGATTGAAGCACAGGGTTTAAATCCGGTACGGGAAACTCCTTCGTGGGACCCTGGGCGTTTTTCAGATATTCCGTCTTGATGTTGTAATCCCGGATATGGTATGGGAAGTGCCGTTCAATCATTTCCCGCAGCTCCGGATCCTGGGCCTGGGCAAGAAAGCAACCCATGTTTGTGATGGAATTGACACAGCTCATCGTCAGTTCATGCAGATCGTGTATTTCATGTCCTGCCAGTTGCATCAAAGGCTCCTCCTATATGGTTGATAGGTGTAGCTTGTGCTGAAGAGAGATTCTCATTCACTTCTGGTTTTCCCAAGAGGAAAAAGGAGAGGATGGAAAGTCTCCTTGACACCATTCCCTTTTGACACATATAATCGATAATGAATCTCATTATCATTAAGAAGGGCATAGTAAGCCAACGCCATATGGAGTTGATCCTTGTGTTCATCATGTTGAGAAAAATGGTAGTAACAGAGGGACACGCTGATCAGGTTGTGAAAAAATTCAGCAAGGAAGGCCCGATTGAACAACAAGAGGGCTTTATCGACCTGACGGTTATGAAGCAAAAAGCGAGACAGGGCGAGGAAGCGATTGTGGTCATGATCCGTTGGGAATCGGAAGATCATTGGAAACAGTGGGAAAAAAGTGATACTCACCTGGCCGGTCATCGGGCAAACCGTGGTCAGCCAAAGCCCGACTTCCTCATCAGCACAGAAGTCAACACATATGAGGTGCAAGCGGTTAAAAAAAGACGTTGATCCAATGCCTTTCCTGGTCTGAAGCCGAATTCGGTCAACGGATCCGGCTTTTATTCCCGGTGAACGTAAAAAACCCTTGACAAATCAAGGGTTTGAAATGGTGGAGCATAGCGGGCTCGAACCGCTGACCTCTACACTGCCAGTGTAGCGCTCTCCCAGCTGAGCTAATGCCCCATATTTATCTCAACAACACTTTTTATTATATCGAAAAAATGATGTCTGTCAAAGGGTTTTTCCAAAAAAACAGGTGGAAATTAAAGGGTGGAAAACTTCCACCCGTTTTCAATTACTCCAAGTCCCCGGTCACATAGGGGTTGGTATCCTGCTCTCTGCCAATGGTGGTGACGGGACCATGGCCGCTATAGACCACCGTCTCCTCGGGAAATTCCATCATAACCTGATGGAGAGTCCGCATCAAGGTTTTGTAATCTCCTCCTGGCAAATCCGTCCGTCCGATGGACCCGGAAAACAACACATCGCCGCTGAAGATGATACTTCCTGTATGATAACTGACACTTCCAGGAGAATGCCCAGGGGTGTGGATCACAGCAAAGGTTTCACCCAAAAACGTCAGTTTTTCTCCACCCTCCAATATCTTCTCGGCGGGGTGACAGCGTATCTCCTTCATCGGAAAAAGAGTGGACCCGTTCAGCTGTGGCTCCAAAAGCCAGTCCGCCTCCTTCCGATGAATATAGACCGGTGCACCGGTGGCAACCCGTACTTCCTCCACGCCTCCGATATGATCAAAATGGGCATGGGTTAAAAGGATCGCCTCGATGTTCAGATCCAGGTCCCGGATCCGTCGCACCACTTCTTCCGGTCCTGTTCCGGGATCGATCACCAGACCGGACCCTCCCTTTTCTTTATAAACCATGTAACAGTTGGTCATGACCGGTCCCAGAACAAAACTTTCCACCTGCATGGTCTTCACCTTCCTTGCCGGGTCTTTTTTTCTGTGGAACCAAAGAGAACAGACAAAATGCCGGATCATACATGCTTTCTCCTTCCCCCGGTAACAATATGGTTAACCACCAACCGTGGAAAGGGAGATAGCCATGATAAGAATCCTGACCTTGGTTTTGGCCTTTGGACTTTTGATGGGCTGTCAACCGGCGAACCCCCCTCCTGCCAACGAATCGGCACCGGCACCGGGGATGCCCCAGACAGAACGGGTGAAGCAGACAGTTCCGGAACCCCGGCACAACCGCAGTAATCAGGCCGTCGCCCGCCGCTTGGTGGAGATCGCCAACGGAATGCCCCAGGTGGAAGGAGCGACCGCCTTGGTTGTCGGCCGATACACCATCGTGGGTCTCGATCTGGATCCCACATTGGACCGGGGACGATCCGCGACAGTGAAGTACTCTGTTGCCGAAGCCCTTGAAGAAGATCCCCAAGGGGCCAATGCCCTGGTGACAGCGGATCCGGATCTGGTGCAACGCATCCGCGAACTGTCCGATGATATCAATAAGGGGCGTCCCATCTCCGGACTGGCTGATGAATTGGCCGAAATCGCCGGACGGATCTCTCCCCAACCATCCAAAAAAACTCGGAAACAGGAAGAAACCCCGTCCCGGACAGATCAGGAGGAACAAAACCAGACCCGGAATCCAAAACCCGCTAGACAGCGGAATCCCTGAATCCCGACCGACGGCTTTCCGCCGTCGGTTTTGCGTTGAACACCGAGGCAAAGAGGGTCGGTCTTTTCTGCCTCTTCAACGAATACCGGTCGGGAAAAGATGGCGAATCGACGTTTTTTGCAAGAGATCGGAGACGACCGCCATCTCGGCCAAAACCGAATCAAAGTTTACTGATGGACACTACATTTTTTTTAATGCCTCTGTCACCTGCCGGTCCAATTTGTCGGCCGTTTCTTTATCGTAGGTTTTTATGTAACGGGGTTCCTCCACGATTTTACCCCCGAAAAACATCACATCCTGGACCGCCTCCACCTCGAGCTCGATTCCGGCCAGCTTGATATTTACACCTTCCAGCGGCTCATGGGTGACCTGAGCTTTTCCCGTGATCGAGTAGGTTGAATCAGGACCGATCATCGTCACAGACACTTCGGGTTTTGCCTTGATATTGGCAATCATCCGCGAGCGGTGACCCACCGCGATGTGAATATGTTTCCCATCTGGGGCATAAACCCAAGAAACCGCATTTACGACGGGGGTTCCCGTCTGTTCATCCACTGTGGACAACAGTACGTACTGTTCCCCGTTCATTCTTTTTACCAGTTTTCCCATAAGTTCTGCAGAAATATCTTTAGCCATTTTACTCCTCCTCCCGGCTTAAGCCTATTGGACAGTCGCTCATGTCAGTCTCCGTCGAGGTATAGTATACTATGAGTAAGGAAATGGGGGAGATTGCATGGAAATTCACAGAGCCTCCGACCGGGAAGGAGTTCACAAACCGCAGTCACTGGATGATTTGGTGAGGGAAACGGAGCGGATGAATCGACGACTGGGGATGTTATCCCGATGGGTGGAGCAGATGCGCATGCGGGATGTACTGCAAAACTACGGCAAGCCATCCCGGGTGATCTGAATCAATTTTTTGGCAGGTCTGGCCCGAGGACTGGGGCTCACCCTTGGAACAGCCATTGTGTTGAGCCTGTTGAGCATTTTGTTGTCCAAATTGGCAGACTTCCCCTTTTTGACAGATACGATCCGGAGCTTGAAAAGTATTATCGACCATTCCTCTTCCTGAGCGGGGAAACAGAAAGGAACGAGATGTTCGTCATGAAAATAGTGTGTGTGCTGTGTGACCGCCCTTTTACGGCGGATACTTCACAGGAAAAGAAACTGAGGAAACATCCTTATCGGATCTTTCTGTGTCCGGATTGTCATCAGCGCATTGCTCACCGGACTCTTGCCCGTCAGGAACATGGGGAGAAAAGGGTTCACTCTCCTTTGGATTGCCCCCCGGGTGGATGAAAGACTCCCCCATATCTCGGTTCCGCCTCAATACTGGCGAGAAGCTGTTCCACCTGAAGGCGGTCAAATAAAAGGTGATGTTCCTCCCCATCCTGGCGATATCTCACTTGGTATCCGTCCTTGTCCCGTTCCACACGGATCTGTTCCACCCCGTGGTCCTCAGTCAGAATCTGATGAAAAAAGCGGGCAGTGTCTTCCGCCGCCTGATCCCGGGGCCTGGCCTCCCAAACCACCTGGATCTGCAGCCAGTTCAACAGCGCTTCTGTCAGATTCAAAGGCTTTCTTCTCCTTCCCCCATGGACTCCCATTTCTTCCAGCCGGTTATCGATCGGCTTCTTTTTTTCGGTTCCCCATCCACACTCGAATTCGGGCCAAGGCGATCATCACCAAGGTGATCCCCAGGATCTGCACGATCGGAAACCGAAGAATGAACATGATCCAGAGCATGACACAGCCCAGAGCCAACACCAGGTAAACGAGCAAGGTTTTGAGAATCGGCAGCTTTCTGGCAAAGGCCACTTTGTATACGATTGCTGTCATGATCAAGATAAGCAGATAGGAGATCAGGGGTTGGCTTCGCAACCATGTCAAGGCTTCTTCCAATCCGCCTTCCCTCCTTTCTCAGGATATTTTTTCCTGCTGCAATTGATGAAGAAAGCGGATCTCTTCGGCGTATTCTTCTTCTTTTTCCACCGGGGTTTCCAATACCACCGGGAGCCCCTGGAAGTGTTCGCTGCGAAGAAACCGGGCCAGCCCTTCGGAGCCGATCTCTCCTTTTCCAATCTTGGCATGACGGTCTTTGCGGGAGTTATAGGGAGCCTTGCTATCGTTAAAATGGATGGCCACCAGATCCTCAAGATATCCGGTCTCCTCCATTTGGCTCACCAGCTCGTCAAAAGAATCCGGATTCCAGGCACCTGCGGCAAACCCATGACATGTATCGAAGCAAAAGCCGATCTTCTCCGGATGATCCGTCGCTTCCCGAATGCGGACCAACTCATCAATTGCCAGCCCCAGCTCACTCCCCTGACCGGCGGTGTTCTCCAGCAGGAGACGACAATCCCCTTCGTACTCGGCCAAAATCTCATTCAGGGTTTCCACCATGCGCCGGGTTCCGGCTTCCACTCCCTCGCCCACATGTTTCCCGCAATGGACGACCGCCCCCACCGCTCCGTAGGTATCTGCGATATGGAGATCTTCTTTGATCGAGCGGACCGTCACCTCGTGCAGATCCTCCTTGGGCGTGGAAAGATTGGTGATATAGGGAGTGTGAGCCACCAATGTGATCCGATGCTCCCGACAAAACCGGACTCCTTTTTCGGCGTCCGCATAATCCACTTTCTTCGGCCGCAGACCCCTTGGATTTTTGGTAAAAACCTGAAAGGCTTCCGCCCCCAGTTCATGAGCTCGTTTGCAAGCCTTGGAAAATCCCTTGGCTACGCTGATATGGCATCCCAGTTGCAATCCAATCCCTCCCCTGACAATCCGACGGTACACCACCAACAGGCCTTAAATAACCAAAGAAGCGCCACTTTTGGGCGCCTCGTCAACCTTCTTCATCATACCACTTTGTCCCTTCCCGCCGCAACAAAGCCTTACCCGGTCTTTCCCAGGAGCTCCGATAACAGGCTCACTTTATCGGTGATGATTCCATTTACACCCAATCGGATCAATCGGCGCATCTCCCGGGCCTGATTGACTGTGAAAGGGCGGAGGTTCAACCCTCGTTCCCTGCACGACCGGATCACCTCTTCTGTAACCGTGGGCCAGTAGGGGTGAAGAGAATCGGCGCCCACCCGGTCGGCGTAATGCCACGGTTCAATAAGGCGAGCCATATAGAGAAGGGCCGTATCAACTTCCGGTTGCTTTTCCTTGAGCCGCCGCAGGCTGTAATGATTAAAAGAGGAGAAAATGACCTTCCGGGTCAAGCCAAACCGGGCAGTCAGTTCCAGAACTTTCTCCTCCAAGGCGGGATCGGGAAACTTATTGTTTTTAAGTTCAATATTCAACCACAGATTCTTTTGAACAGCCAGCTCCAGCACCTCATGAAGCAGGGGAATCTTCTCCCCTGCAAACTCCCTGCCGAAGCGGCTGCCGGCATCCAAACGGCGAAGCTCCTCCAGAGTGAGTTCCCTCACCTTTCCCTTTCCGTCGGTGGTTCGGCTCACTGTTTCATCGTGGATGACCACAACTTCCCTGTCCTTTGAAAGATGTACATCCAATTCCAGGCCGTCAGCCCCGGCCTCCGCCGCCAATCGAAAGGCAGCCATCGTGTTTTCCGGGGCTGCGGCTGAAAATCCGCGATGGGCAAAAATACGTATCGGCTCCATGTCCATTCCTTTCTGCAGAATGCGGGTATGATTTGCTGATGCAAACAGAAGGAGATCCATCCAGGCTAAGAGAGAATCCGACTCCGGCCCCCCTTCTCCTTTTCCTTCAACCCTCCACCCGATTGGTGAGGGTACCGATTCCCTCGATCTCCACCTGAACTTCATCTCCGGGACAAAGTGGCGACACCCCGCTCGGAGTTCCGGTCAGGATCACATCCCCCGGCTCCAGGGGAAACACTGCGGAGATCGCTTCCACCAATATGGGGACGGAGAAAATCATATCTTTTGTACAGCCATCCTGACGGATTTCCCCGTTCACCGTCAAACGAATGGCGAGGTTGGAAGGGTTGAGATCCGTTTCAATCCAGGGTCCCAGAGGTTTAAAGGTGTCGAAGGATTTGGCCCGGGTATATTGACCGTCTCTCTTCTGAAGGATGCGGTTGGAAACATCGTTTCCACAAGTATAACCGAAGATATATTCCATCGCGCGATCACGGGGAATCTCCTTGCCTCTTTTACCGATCACGACCGCCAGCTCCGCTTCATGGTCGATCCGGTCCTCCAGATTGGGCAGCCGGATGACCTCTCCCGGTCCGATCACAGCTGTCGGCGATGCGAGAAACATCAGTGGCTCTTCGGGAACAGGTTGCCCCCCCTCAGCAGCATGGGCCGCGTAGTTACGGCCGATCAGAATTAACTTGTTGGGATCAAGCGGACTCAACAACCGGACTTCATCACGGGGAATCTCTTCCCTGCAAATTGTGAAGGAGTCAAACAAATTCCCTTTCAGGGGTTGGATTCGGTCACCCTTCAATACTCCGTAACCGATTTCCCCTGCTTTTTCGTAACGAAGGATTTTCAAAACCTTTCCCTCCTTTTGGATAACAGAAAGAGAGACGTCCATGCCGATTGGCGGGACGCCCCTGAAAAGAGAGGAAACATTTTACTTGCCCGCAAAGCGCATCGCCAACTGGGCGAGGGTTCGGACGGCCACTCCGGTGGATCCTTTGGGATGGATGCCACTTTCTTTTTTCGATTCCGCCGTCCCGGCGATATCGAGATGGACCCACGGGGTCTCCCCGGCGAAATGTTTCAGGAACATCCCGCCTTGGATGGAACCGGCAGGAGCCCCTCCTTCATTTTTCAGGTCGGCCACTTCACTTTTCAGGTATTCCCCGTATTCTTCAAACATGGGGAGTTCCCACATCTTTTCCCCGGCCAAGCGGGCTGCGGCTTTCACCTCTTCCGCCCAATTCTCCTCATTGGTCATCAAACCGGTGGCAGTGTATCCCAGAGCCACGATCACCGCGCCGGTCAAAGTGGCCACATCGACCAGGGAAGTGGCCCCCAGACGGCGGGCATATGCCAGTCCGTCGGCCAGAATCAGACGGCCTTCCGCGTCGGTGTGCTGGATTTCAATCGTCTTCCCACTGAAGGAAGAGATGACATCCCCCGGCCGGTACCCGCTGCCGTTGATCATATTTTCACAGGTGGGAATCACGGCGGTCACGTTGCAGTGAGGCTTCAGGGCTCCAACAGCCTGCATCGCTCCCAGCACGGCGGCAGCACCGGCCATATCCCCATTCATCTCCTCCATACCCCGTCCCGGCTTGACTTGGATCCCGCCGGAATCAAAAGTGACTCCTTTGCCCACCCAGCCAAGAATCTCCTTGGATTCCGGGGCTCCCCGGTAGTGGAGAACAATCATGCGCGGCATCTCTGTGCTGGCTCGGGAAACTGCGAGGAGCGCATCCATGCCCAGTTCATTCAGTTTTTGTTCATCCAATATCTCAGCCTCAATCCCATATCGATCCGCTATTTCCAAGGCCCGTTCCGCCAGGATGGAGGGGGTCAGTTTGTTGGCCGGTTCATGGGTGAGATCCCGGGCGGTGTTGGTGGCGGCTGCAAAGACACGTCCCCGTTCAATACCGGCTTCAAAAGCGGAATCGGTCACCCCCGGCATCGACAACCAGACAGTTTCGATGGATCCCTCCTCTTGTCGCTCCTGTTTATATCCCCGATAGCGATAAACCCCCAACTCAAACCCTTCCACCACCGCCTGCACCAAATCAGCCGGGTTCCATCGGTGGTTCAGAGTCTGGGAACAGGCGACCGTCAGTTGTTTGACTCCGGCGGCCCGCGCTTTGCGGGCGGCGATGGCCATCCCGTTCTTCACTTTGTCCAAATCCACTTCACCACTCTTGCCCAGTCCCAATACTAGGAGCCTTTTAGCGGGAATCTTTCCCCAATTGTGAATCAGTGTCACTTCCCCGTGTTTTCCCGTGATCTCCCCCTCTGTCACCAGCCTGGAAATCCGGTGATCCAACGCTTCATCCACCTCTTGGGTGCAACCTTTCAAGGCCTCTTCCCCCTGGGTATGAACCACCAACAAACAGTCCGTCGCCAACGAAGTCAACGCTTCCTTGGTCACTTTCCACTCCATAAAAATCCCTCCCGCATCTTTGTTTATTCCGCGGATTCATGCATAAATAAAAAAGTGCATCTCCCAAATGAAGATACACTTTTTTCATTCGACAACGATTGGTGAGGTTCCTCTTTATTAAATTGTTTTATTTTTTACAATGCCTCCAACATTATCATCTCCCGGCGAAGTTCCCGCAGACGGGATTTGCATTGATCCACCAGGTGGGGATTATTTTCGACCATCGCCTCATGCAACAGGGCCAGCTCGTAATCCAACTCGAGACGGAGGACAGGGATCCGCTTTTCCGGCTCCCGACAACGATAGGCCTTGATCACATCTTCCACGGTCACGCTGCACCCCTTTATAGGTTGGTATTTGTTTGAATTTCCCACCACCCGGGCTGATGGGAGCTTCACCGATGTCCAACATTTGGCATCCGCTGACTCTGGCTACAGGATGCCCGCTTCCATCTGTTAATAAACCCATTTCCTTGATCGAATATTTTTTCTAATCAATTTACGTTACCGAACTGATTTGGGTCACGGTATTTGCACACCAAGGGCCGTTTGGTTTCTGGTTCATTGTGTTAATATAGAATGGACGAAGGGTGGCGAAAGGATGGATTCAGGATGCAGGGATTTGAGGACAGAGATTTTGACGTATTCACCATCAAGGGATTGAAACCCCGGATGGAAGGATTGAAAGAGAGGATCCGCCCTAAATTGAAAGGAATCGGGGAAACTATCGCTCCCTATCTCTCCCGCCTGACCGGGGATGAGATGTACATCCATGTAGCCAAACATGCCCGGCGGACAGTAAATCCTCCCGATGAGACCTGGGTGGCCTGGTCCCCTCAAAAAAGGGGGTATAAATCCCAACCCCACTTTCAGGTGGGAATCCGGGAAACCGGACTCTTTGCCATGTTTGCCTTGATCTATGAATATCCCGACAAACCGGGATTTGCCCAAAACCTTTTGGAACAGCTGGATGAAATTCTTCCCGGACTCCCTTCCGATTTTGTCCTTTCCCAGGATCACACCCGCCCCGAAGTTCACCCCCTGAGTGAACTGGGTAGGGAAGGGGTGGAAGCGACTCTGGAGCGACTCCGGAACGTGAAAAAGGCCGAATTTCTTTGTGGCCGGGTGTTAAGCCGGGAGGATCCCAAGGTACATGACAGTACCCAGCTGAAAGAGGTGATCCGGGAAACATTTTCTTCACTGGAACATCTGTACCGCCTCGCCCGGCTCTCCCTTTGAACAAGCCAGATCCGTCTCCTTCCCCTTCCGGGAAGGCTTTTTTGTTTCCCCTTTCTAAATCCCGGTCCGATCTGCTATACTGTGCCTCATGGAATTTTGTTCAGAAAGGTAGAACCGCCGTGTCCAAACAAGCACATACTCCCTTATTCACCTGTCTCAAAAAACACGCCATGAAAAATCCCCTTCCGTTTCATATTCCCGGACATAAAAAAGGGAAGGGAATGGACCCTGAATTTCGCCAGTTCATGGGGGATCAAGCCTTATCCATCGATTTGATCAACATTCAACCTTTGGATGATCTGCACCATCCCCACGGTGTCATCCAGGAAGCTCAGTATCTGGCAGCGGAAGCCTTCGGTGCCGATCACACCTTCTTCTCCGTGCAGGGGACCAGCGGGGCCATCATGGCGATGGTGATGTCCGTCTGCAGTCCTGGAGATAAGATCATTGTTCCCCGGAATGTTCATAAATCCGTTCTCTCCGCCTTGATCTTGGCGGGAGGTCACCCGGTCTTTGTCCATCCGGTCATGGACGAAGAGCTGGGAATCGCCCACGGGGTCACCCGGCAAGGGGTGGAAAAGGCGCTCAATCTTCATCCCGATACCAAGGCGGTCTTGTTGATCAACCCCACATACTTCGGGGTCGCCTGCCATCTGGAAGAAATCGTGGACTTGGCCCACTCCTGGGGAATTCCAGTTCTGGTGGATGAAGCCCACGGAGTGCATACCCACTTCCATGAGAATTTGCCACTGTCCGCCATGCAGGCCGGGGCTGACATGGCCGCCACCAGTGTACACAAGCTCGGAGGATCCCTCACTCAAAGTTCGGTGTTGAATCTCCGGGAAGGCCTCATCTCCCCCCGCCGGGTGCAAACAATAATCAGCATGTTGACCACGACTTCCACTTCCTACCTTCTTCTCGCTTCCCTGGACACAGCCCGGCGTTACCTGGCCACCCAAGGCAAAGAGCGGATCGGGAAGGCACTTCAGCTGGCGGACCTTGCCAGAAGGAGAATCAATGAGATCCCCGGTCTCCGTTGTGTCGGCCGGGAGATCCTTGGCGGGGAAGCCACCCATGCCATGGATGAAACCAAGTTGATCATCCATTTGCACAGTCTGGGCATCACCGGCTACGATGCGGAAACTTGGCTTCGGGAACAGTGGAATATCGAGGTGGAATTATCCGATCTGTACAACATTCTGTGTCTGATAACTCCCGGAGATTCTGCTGAATCCATCGATACTTTGGTGCAAGCACTGGAGGGGTTGTCCCGGGAATTTTGCACAGGAGGGCAAAGGAAGGTCGAACCGGTCCGGATTCCGGAACTTCCCGTGCTCGCCGTCTCTCCCCGGGATGCCTTCTATGGGGATACCGTACCAGTCCCCTTTTTGGAATCGGCCGGCCGGATCATCGCAGAGTTTATCATGATCTATCCCCCGGGGATTCCCGTCTTGCTTCCCGGAGAACGGATCACAGAAGAAAACCTCCAGTATATCATCGAGCACCGGAATGCCGGCCTTCCCGTACAGGGGCCGGAAGATCCGGAAATCCGTATGATCCGGGTATTGAGAGAGTTTTGAAAAAGATGAGCGGGCGGGATGCTCCTTCTCCTTTCGAGGAAGGAATCCCCGACCCGCTCTTTTTATCGTGAGGTCAACTGAGGCACTTCGGCGATACTGTCAAGGATGCGATCCGGCCGCCAGGGACTTCTCTCCGCCTCCCTGCGGGTGCTGATCCCCGTCAAGACCAGCGCCGATCTCAGTCCGTTCTCCCGGGCCATTCGGATATCCGTTTCCAACCGGTCCCCCACCATCCAACAGAGAGCCGGTTTCAAACCCAGATGGCAAAGGGCGGCTTGGGCCATCAGCGAAGAGGGTTTACCGACCACCCGCCCCACCCGTTGACCGGTCACAGCTTCCACCGCACCGATCAAAGCGGCGGTATCCGGCAGCTCCCCTCCGGCCACGGGACAGGTTCGGTCCGGGTTGGAAGCAACGATTTCCGCCCCTCGCTTCCATGCCTGAAACACCCGGTTCAATTTGTCATAGGTGAATCCCCGATCCCAAGACAATAACACATAACGGGCCTCCGCCGGTTCCTCCGTCAACAAGACCCCGTGTTTCGACAACTCTTCCCGGATCGGCTCCTCGCCGACCACCAACACCTTCTCCCCGGAACGACAAACCCTTTGAAAGTATCGGGCGGTCACCAGAGACGAGTTAACCACCTCCTCCAACTCGACAGGAATGCCCATCCGTCGCAGTTTGCTCACATACTCCTCCCGGCGGGCAATCGGTTTGTTGGAGAGAAAAAGCACCCGATCCCCTCTCGCCCGCAGAGCCCGGATCGCCGCATCCGCCCCCGGCACGGGATGTTCCCCGAGATAAACCGTCCCATCCAAATCAAAAATATATCCCCCCGGTTTCATCCTCTCCTCTCCCTTCACCTCAGTAGAGTTGGTCCCGCGTCACCTTCCCGGCCAAGTTTTGCAGGAGAATGACCAAGACGATGATCACGATGGACATGGCGGATGCAGTGTAAAACTCCCCGCGAAGCAGGTTCTGAAAAACAGCCAAACTCATCGGCGCCCAGTCCGTCGGTGCCATCAGAATAGAGATGCTGGTTTCCTTGATCACCGTCACAAAAACGAGGATCCCGCCGGCAATAATTCCCGGCAACATCAACGGCCCGACCACAGTCGCCATGGTCATGAAGGGAGAGGCTCCGAGACTTACCGATGCCTCCTCCACATCGCGCCGGATCGCCATCATTGTCCCCATTGTGGAGCGAATCATATAAGGCATCCGACGGATCGTGTAGGCAATCACCAAGAGAAGTGCCGTCCCGGTCAATTGCAACGGTGGAGTGTTGAAGGTTTGGATCAGGGCAATCCCCAATGCAATTCCCGGTACAACCAATGGAATCGACGATAGCCAATCCAGGGAAACCGACCCTCTCCGCACCACAAACCAAGAGACAAATACAGCGATCACCACACTGAGCAGCAAAGCCCCCATCGCCAGGATCAGACTGTTGAGAATGTTGCCGGAAGAGTTGCTGAAGATGGTGGCGTAGTGTTTCAATGTATATCCGTCAGGAAGTGCATCGTGCCCCCAAGTGGTGGCGATGGAAGAAAGGAAGATGGACCCGACCGCCAGCAGGGGAACCAGGAGAACGAGCAGAGTATACAAGGAGAGAAATCGATTCAAGCCTTTCCCTTTCATCCCCCCGGATCCCATCGGCTTTCCCGATATGGTGCCGTACTCCTTCCCACGGATCACCCACCGTTGCAACCAGAAGAAAAGTGCAGCCACTCCCACCATCACCACTGTCAAGATGGCAGACCCCGTCCAATTGAAAAAACCAGCAATCTCCCGGTAAGCTTCCACTACAATCAAATTCAGATTCTTGGGAGCCAGGATAATCGGGGTTCCAAAATCGGAGAAACTGATGGTGAATACCAACAGCATACTGGATAAAATCCCCGGACCCGCCAACGGAAGAGTTACTCCCAGGAAGGTGATCCCCCCTTTCGCCCCCAAGTTGCGGGAAGCTTCTTCCAGTGCGGAGTCACTGGCACGGAACGCCGCCACCATCGGCCACAGGGCATAGGGGAAGAAGAAGAAGACCTGGACCAAGATAATCCCCAGCATCGACTGGACTTCAAACAGGACTCCCTCCCCGCTCAGGGCTCGCCACAGGTGATTCACCCACCCCGTCTGTCCAAACATCAGCATAAATGCATAGGAGGAGATAAAGGTCGGCATCACCAAAGGAACCGTGGCCAGCGCGGCAAATGTTTTTTTAAAGGGCATATCGGTCCGGGCGAAAGCATAGGCCATCGGCAGACACAACAACGTCACACATAGGGAGACCCCTGTGGCCAGTTTGAGACTATTCATGAGTGCTGACAGATACCGCGAATCTCGCCAAAGATTCTGATAACCCACCAGAGAAAACTCAGAAATCTTCTCCAGTGTCGCCGAGCGGATCAGGGGGTCCACCAGACTTCCCGGGAGATTGATCGGCTCCCCGACAAAACTGACCAACAGAATGGATACCAAGGGGAGGATCAGGAAAATCATAAAAAACAGGAGGATCATAATTTTTAATATCCCCAGCCCACCGCTCCATGTTTTATTCTTCTCTCTGACTTTTCCCTCCCTCACAAAACCACCACCTGCTCCGGCTCCAAGGTGACCCATACGGGGTCTCCCTCACCCAGAAGCGTTTTCTCATCGGTATACACCACATCCACCTGAAAGAAAGTTCCTTTTGTCTCCATCTCATAGCGAACTTTGGAGCCGAGATATGTCGACCGAATCACGCGGGCTTCCAAACAGTTTTTGGACTCCGGCGGTGAGAGCTCCCCCTCCCGTGGAAAAACAGAGAAACTTTCCGGCCGGATCAACACCTCTGCGGTTCCCCCATCGGGAGTGAAGGCACTTACCAGATCCAGCCCGGAACCGATGGAAAGAAGCCGGTTTCCACTTTGTTCCTCAACCTTCACCCGGGCCTGAAACAGGTTGGAAGAACCGACAAAGTCAGCCACATAAGTAGTAGCCGGCCGACTATAGAGGCGGGAAGGTGTATCTGTCTGCACCACCCTCCCCTCCTTCATGACTGCAATCCGATCCGCCATGCTCATCGCTTCCTCTTGATCATGGGTGACAAAAATCGTTGTTATCCCCAATTTTCTCTGTAGATCGCAGATCAGTTTTCGCATGCTCCCTCTCAGCTTCTTATCCAGATTGGACAAAGGCTCATCCATCAGCAACAGAGAAGGTTCCATAATGATGGCCCGGGCCAATGCCACCCGCTGTTGCTGTCCTCCGGACAATTGGTTCGGCAGACGGTCTTTCAGGTGATTCAATTCCACCAGTTCCAAGGTCTCCTCCACTTTTTCTCTGATCTTCGGCGGTGTCCGGGTCCACCTGCGACTGATCATCCCTGCCAAAACTCCCAGCTTCGTCACGGGTCCTTCCCTGTAAAATCGCCGCAGGTTCAGGGGATAGGCCACATTTTCAAACACGGTCAGATGGGGAAACAACGCATAACTCTGAAAAACCATTCCACAGTTTCGCCGGTGAGCCGGGATCCCCCGGATATCTTTCCCGCCGATCCGAATAATGCCGGAAGTGGGTTCCTCAAACCCGGCAATACAACGCATGGTCGTTGTTTTTCCACATCCGGAGGGACCCAGGAGGGCGAACAGCTCACCTTCCCGGATCTCCAGATTGACGTCCTCCAGGGCATTGACCCCGGCATAACTTTTGCTTAGTTTTTGAATGGAAACAAACTCCATGGGGCACCCCTCACTCAAATTTTTTACGCCACTCATTCCGGATCCGGTCGTAATTGTTCACGGCCCAATCCACATCCAGCTTTTGGGCATGAGGCATCACCTTTTTCAAGGTGAGGGGGGTTTGAGATTTGACATCTTCCCGAATCGGAATATGGTACCATTTGGCCAACAATTCCTGCCCTTCTTTGGACAAAAGATAATCAATCATCGCTTTTCCACCTTCGGGATTGGGTCCACCCTTCACCAGGGCGACAGGGTTGACCAGAATCGGCGTCTTCTCCGGAACCACAAAATCCACCTTTTCTCCCCGAGCTTTCATCTCATATGCCATAAAGTCAAAAGCCACACCGATTTCCGCCTCCCCTTTGGCCACTGCCTGAGAGGGTCCTAAACCGGAGTCGGGAAAAGCATCAGCTTGATCCACCAATTTGCGGAAATATTCCCACCCTTCTTTTTCTCCCAATTCCATCATCCGGCTCATCACTGTCAATGTGGCTGTGCCGGAAGCGGCGGGATTGGACATTTGTAACTTCCCTTTCCAACGGGGGTCTAGCAGATCATCCCAAGTTCGGGGAACTTCGTTCTTTTTCACTTTATCCGTGTTGTAGATAAACCCCAGAACAAACACCTCGGTTCCCACCCATTTCCAATCTTCATCCCGGATTTGGATACCGTTTTTCTCCATCGGCCAATCCTTGGCGAAGTCGGGTTTGTACGCGGTGACAATTTCTTTTTCTTTGGCTGTTTCAAAGGGAAGGAATCCACCCCCGCCGTACCATAGGTCTCCCATGGGGCGATCCTTTTCCGCGATGAGTCGGTTCACAATCACGTTGGTTCCACCGTATTGAACATCCACCTTGGAGCCGGGGTTCGCCTTTTCGTAAGCTTGACCGATTTCCTTGGACATATCCGGAGTCTCCGGGGAATATAAAGTGATCTTCCCCTTCGCCCCTCCTGCCCCTGCGCCACCTGCACATCCCGCCAGGCCGATTACGACCACCAGCATCGGGATCCAGACGAGACTCCACCTTCTTCTCTTTTTCATTTTCTGCCCCTCCGTAAGCCCAGTTTTATCCAGACAGACCGAAACTTGCCCTATCCTTATTTGATGATCCATTCCCACGGTTTATGCTTTTGCGAAAGCACTAAAAAACCGCGGTATCCGCCGCGGCGATCTCACTTTCTGTTATTCTTCGTCGGTACTCGGTTCGGAGCACCCCGGACATGTTCCGTACAGGGTTCCGCTTTTTTCACTGTCCACATAGGTTATGATCTCATCACAGGTTTGACATATGATCGCTTCCATCGGATTTGATATCCCCCTCCAAAAAGCGGATTCGATCTGAAACCCTCAAATAATATGGCACATTTATTATATTAGGATATACAATTAGCGTCAACTTGTGAACTCCGGTTCATCATTTGACGATAAAAAATCCGGCTTACTCGCCGGTTAATCCTATTCCTGATTCCGCCTTCGCATCGCTGGTGGGGACAGAAATCATATTTTTCAAGGGAAGGGAAATACTTCTCCTCCTCAACTTTTTGCACAAACGTACAGAGCTCCAAATGGCTCTCTTCCTGGGAAGGGGAGGTCTCCCGTCGGATTCATACTATTCGGAATTTTGGATTCGAAGGTCCCCTTCCTGATCCTCATCAGAAGGCCTCCCCCTGATAAGGATCAGGAATTACACTCTTCCACCTTGGTTTCAAGGAGGGAAGCAATTTCGCAAAAAAGGGCGATATCCTCCTCGTCCACACTGCGGACCGGTGTGCCCACGACGACCAATTCCCCGATCAGATGATGTCCACGATAAAAGGGAACATAAACCTCTACCTGATCCCCCGTCTGTTCACGCACCACCCCTCCTCGGGCGGCAGCCACACTGTGAAGGCCGCAACCAAAGGGGACCACCGTCATCAGAGAGTAACAACCGGCGCCGTAAAACTCTGTGAACTGATATCCGGATGTAAGGTACACCCCGACGTAACGATAGGCAGACACCTTTTCATACAGAACCTGCGGTACAAACCGATACAACCGTTCGATGGATCCTCCCAGCCGATCCGATACCACGCCGATTTCCGCCCGGATTTCGTCCAGAAGATCTGCTTTTCGCATTTCCGATCCATCCCCCATTATTGGAGTAAACCACAGTGTAGCATAATCTTTCGCCCCACTCAACGTACTTCTCTTGTCAAAACATTGTTCGAAACAGTACTTCAACGCATGCTCTCCTTTTTCCTCTCTCCGTGAATAAATATTTTATGGAAAAAATATTAAAATTCGATTTCAGTCCGTATCAATATTCCCACCCTTCTGTCCATTTATTCTCAAACATGCTAACATAGGGAGTGTCACTTTTATCAGAACCTTGATGTATTTTTCAGGAGGTGAACACTTGAGTAAAAGCGCTTACATCAAGTTGACCCAAACAGTCAGCCTGGATGAGGTGAAAGAGAAACTGGATCATCTCATTGATCATACCTCTCGTACAGGGGAACAGCTGGATTGGGATTATGCTTCCGCCGCTTTCCCCTATTCTGTAAAGGAGAAGAAGACGTCCGACGGCAATCATTGGTTGCTGCTGAAAGGAAAGGAGTCCCGCTTGTACAAATATCTCTTGATCGGGATGGATCCCGGCAAAGAAGAGGCAGCCGCATCTACTCCCTCGATTCAGGTCGTGGTTCCCGATGGGGCCACTCATGGAGATTACGCCAAAGCGAATGAGTTTTGCCGTTTTCTGGCTAAATCATTTGCAGCCGAGCTGCATCTGTTCAACGGCCGCGTCATGTATTTCAATCCTCGCAAACCGTGACACCATCCGTTTTCGGATGGTGTTTCCCGTTCCTTTTTTTTCCTCTTTTCTTTTCCGCCGCAGGAGGATATCCTGATAATAAGAACACAGGTTCGAGATGTAAGGAGGGGATCCGGGTGGAAACTGGGGAACGAATCGTGTTGCTGGCTGACATGAACGCTTTTTACGCCAGTGTGGAACAGGCACTCGATCCGACACTACGGAAGCAACCAGTCATCGTCTGCGGGGATCCTGAACGTCGCCACGGGATTGTGCTGGCCGCTTCCTATGAGGCCAAAGCCCTGGGTGTGAAGACGGGAATGCCGGTCTCCCGGGCAAAAGAACTTTGTCCCTCCGCCCAGTTGGTCCGCCCCCGGATGTCCACCTACGTTCAGGTTTCCGTGCGGATCATCGATATTCTGAAACAATACTCCCCCCAGGTGGAGCCCTTCTCCATTGACGAAGCCTTTATCGAGATGACCGGTTGCGAAGCCCTCTTCGGGGACGGAATTACAGCCGCCCGGAAGATCCGACACCGCATCCACTCTGAAACGGGCATCCACTGTTCCATTGGCATCGGTCCCAACAAACTTCTCGCCAAAATGGCTGCTGGCTTGAAAAAACCCCGAGGGTTGACCCTGTTGACCCAAAAGGATGTCCCCAGGCGCTTGTGGCCTCTTCCCGTTATTGAGCTGTTCGGGGTCGGAAGCCGAATGGAGCTCCATTTTCACCGGATGGGAATCCGAACCATCGGCGACCTGGCCCGAACCGACCCTGATCTTCTCCATCACCGGTTCGGTGTAATTGGTCGCGTGCTCCATCAATCCGCCCACGGGATAGACAACAGCCCGGTGGATCCCTTCTCCCTCGACGGGAGCAAATCCATCGGGCATCAATTTACTCTCCCCCGGGACTACACGGAAGAAGGGGAACTTCGTCTGGTTCTCCGGGAGCTGGCGGAGGAAGTGGCCGGGCGGGCCCGGAAAGCTGGATACACGGGGAGAACTCTCTCGCTAACCCTCAAGGGGTCCGATTTCCGATCGGTTCACCGGTCGCTCACCATGCCGGACCCTTCCAACCTCGGGCGTCCGCTGTTTCGCACAGCGATGGAGCTCTTTCACCGCCACTGGGCCGGGCAACCGATCCGCCTCGTCGGGATCACCCTCGGCAATCTGCTACCGGACCGGGGAATTCAGCTCACTCTGTTTGAAGACAGGGAAAAGGAACAGAAACTGGCCGAGGCTGTGGACGGAATCCGGGAAAAATTCGGCACCCGCAGTATCTTTCTGGCCCGCTCTCTGTCCGGAGCCAGCGTATTTGCGGACCGCTCGGAAAAGATCGGCGGTCATCTTATGTAGCCAGCCATTCAAACAGATAATGGGTCCCCATGGCAAATATCGTTCCCAACCAGGCTCCCACGACCACATCCGTCGGATAGTGCAAGCCCAGATAGATCCGGGACAATCCAACTGCCATCGCCAAGGGGAAGAGGAGAACAGAAAGCCAGGGAACATGAAAAATCCAGATCAGGGCAAGGGAAAAGGCCGCCGCAGTATGACCTGAGGGAAATGAGTAGTCATTCAGGGGACTGGATACCATTCGGAGATCAGAATGCTGAAGATAAGGCCTCAACCGTTGCCAACAATGTTTCCCCATCCGGACCGCCAAGTGACTGGAGACCAGGGAAACCAGACCCTCCAGCGCCCAATACCGGATCGGGGAAACCGGGAGGGCGAACCAAGCCAGGAGGAAGCTCAGAGTGAATCCCGCCCCTCCTACATGAGTCACCCGGGACATCAGCCAGTCCATGAACCTGCATTTCCACTGCCGGTTCACATAAAAAACAAAACGATGATCCACATTTTGTAATCGGGCTGCCAGCCGCTTCATGATTCCTCCCCTCCTCCCTAAAAGCGTTATCAATGAGTGCCGGCCGGGTCGGTCGGATTGTGGGTTTCACATTTCGCGCACTCCAAAGACGCTTCATGTGAAACCCAACCCTCTCTGTGACGACTTTTTCACAACGTTTCCAAACCAAGATGTTTGCAAAAAAGAAAAAAGCAGAATACCTGTTCCACCCTGCGTCCCTCATTTTATCACAGTCCCAAAAAGGCGACAGACACAAAGAAGGCACGGGGAGGCCGTGCCTTCTTTACGAGTGGTTTCCAAGTACCTCCCGTGCCAAAGGTTTTTGGTGAGAAGTACCGGGATTAACCAATAACTTCATCGGTGTCAGTCTGGATCGAGTCACCCCATTTCATTTTAGCCCACTGTTATGCGGTTTATCAAGAGTCATCGTCTCGGTCAATCGTACTAAAACAACTCTAATTCAGGGCAGCAGTGCGTAGTCAAAATGTGGTTCATTGGACAGAAGTAAAGAGAGATTCGGCCATGGGACTTGACATCTGCTACGCAACAAGGACAGCCACCAACCGTATTAATGATCAATAAGAAACTTCATCGAAAATAGTGTGGCCGCTCCTCCCTATCTGCTGGTCAATTTTTAATTAGTCCATGCTGAATCGGGTTTAAACCATGATTTACTCATCATGTTAGTTTGTCGGGTCTTTCAAAATCATCATCACTTGATCGTCTGCGATCCGACGTACACGGAGCTCATATCTGCCCATCGGGTATGTTAAAGTCCTGTAAGTTGTCGGTTTTACATTATAACGGCCACCCAGTTTTTGATTCACTTCTTCCAAACTCATATTCATTTTGATCTCATAGTAAGTTACTGTATCGGTTTCATCTACTGTGAACAAAATTTTTTGCCCATCTTTCTTATAAATATAAACTTGAATATCTTCGTGATCCAGTTGTTCATTGGGTTTTCCCCACTTTTCAGTGACCTGTTCAACAGGAAATTGATGCAAGGGGAATGGAATACCCTTTACTTTTCCTTCATTGAATAATCGAATCGTTTTCTCATCTAAGATCACAAAACCTTCTTGGTGCTTTCCAGTTTCCTCAAAATCAGATTGCACACAAGAGGTATTCAGCATACAAAAAAATACGATCATAAACAGATAGAAAAATTTGGGCATTGTTTGACGCCCCCCTTCCTCCGCCCCAATCTATTCTAATTACAAAGTAACACCTTGATCCAACTGAAAATCTTGCCCCCGGATCAACAAACGGTGATCATGCTCACTAAGTACTTTTATATGTTTCTTCGCCAAAATACTAACACCCAAGGCTGTTGATTTTTCCGTAAGGCTTTGCCCCTGTCCGAACGGAAGATTTGGAGCGGCCAGTCATTACTTCCTTGCTGGATGGCAGCCGGAGCGTGGTAGAACACGATCTCCCCACCCAAAATATGGCTAATCAACACGCCTAACTAACACCAAATGAGTACCCTAATGAGACAACAATTATTGATGCAAAAATATTTGGGCTCTTATGGTTGACATCCGGTAACAGAGGGTAGTAAGATATTTCAAAACCAAGTAAATGGATAGGAATTGTAATATATCTACGCGCATACCCTGCCTCTGCGTGCGCTAAATGTCGACTAAATCCATCAATATAATCAATATTATTTTCGGTGAATTCAATTACATAGAGTGGCCCCAGAGTTACGTGAAACCGTCCGATTTGTTCTTAGGGACGATCCCATTTGTATTTCTCTCCGATATGGAACGCTCATGATTCCTTCATCATATCATGCATTATCACTGATGAATCTCGACTATATGACTCAACTTACTCAACATTATCGCTTAGACACTGACTACTTAACGATTTGGAGGAAGAACTATGCGAAAATTGATTGTGCTTGCGTTGGTCGGTTTTGCCGCCCAGCTGGTTGACGGAGCTTTGGGCATGGCTTACGGTCTGACTTCAACTTCGCTGTTGCTTTTGTTTGGTATTGCGCCTGCAGTGGCGTCGGCCTCTGTCCATATGGCTGAAGTGGTCACAACAGCCGCTTCTGGAATCTCCCATTGGAAGTTTGGAAATGTGGATAAGACAGTGGTGAAAAATTTGATCATTCCCGGTTCGATCGGTGCTTTTGCCGGTGCCTGCTTGCTTGGCAGCATTCCTGGGAATTTGGCGAAGCCCTATGTGGCTTTATTTCTGCTCATTCTTGGCTTTTACGTTCTGTGTCGGTTTCTCTTCAGGAAAACCGAAATTACCCAAAAATTAAGAAAACCTAAACGGCGTTTTCTCGTCTCGCTGGGCTTGATAGCCGGATTTGTGGACTCCACCGGAGGAGGTGGATGGGGGCCTATAGCCACTCCGATTCTCCTCAGTCGCAAAAGGATGGAACCGAGAAAAGTCATCGGATCCGTCGATACGAGTGAATTTTTCATTGCAGTTTCGGCCACCCTCGGTTTTTTGATTTCCTTGGGTTGGGGCAATATCCACTGGACCTGGGTTGCAGTGCTGATGATCGGTGGAGTGTTTGCCGCTCCAATCGCAGCTTGGCTGGTCCGGATCCTTCCTTCACGTTTGTTGGGTGTCCTGGTCGGCGGGTTAATCATCATGACCAATTCCAAGACCTTGTTGGACAGCTTTGAATGGATTCCCTCTTTCTGGCATACTCCAGTTTATGTCGTTCTCTCCCTGATTTGGGCGGGAAGCGTCGCATTGGCGGTATGGAAAAAGAACGGCCAAAATAAAGGAGTGACTTGGAACAAAGAAGACATATTGCCGGAAAAAAATTTCATCAACAGAAGGAGGAGGCAGGGGAGATGAAAGTATCCACCAGAGGCGAATACGCACTACGCGCGCTCATCATTTTGGGTCAGAGGCCCGATGAACGAATGCCCATATCTGAAATCTCCGAACAAACCCTTGTTCCAATCAGCTATATGGAACAAATCCTTCTGCATCTAAAAAAACTTGGTTATGTAAAGAGCAAGCGGGGGGTACAGGGAGGATATTCCCTACGGATGTCTGCTGACCAGATTGTGATCGGGGAAGTGATTCGCCAGTTGGAAGGTCCCTTGGCACCGATGGGATGCGTTAGCGTAACGGCTTACGATCCCTGTCCCCTGGAAAAAGGGTGCCTGCTAAAGCCTCTTTGGGCTCTGATTCGGGATACAGTGGCTCACCTCTTGGAGAACACCACCCTGGATGACCTGCAACAACAACGAGTTCAAACCGTCAGAAAGGAGAGTTTTGGAATAAAATGAATGATGCTACCGTCTCTCAGAAACAGGTTGAAGAAATCATCAAAGCACTGAAGGGTCTGGAATACGGATCCGTATTAATTACCGTTCACGACACAAACATTGTTCAGATCGATCGAACCGAAAAGCACCGCTTTCCCCTTGCCTCCACCGAGTCAAAACGGATCAAGGGGAGACAAAAATGAAGAAGGCTGCCATAATATGCCGACCGGTTCACCGGGGGCCCCTCTTCCCCTGTAAGGATCAGGGATATGGCGGAACGGCTGTTGGACACGACTATCCAGACGCTTCGCAATATTCCTCACCTCGCATTGATTCCGTTAGCGATTCTCTGGTTCGGGATCGGTGAGGAAGCCAAGGTATTTCTTGTGGCTTTGGGAGTGTTTTTTCCGCTTTATCTCAATACCTTTCACGGAATTCGATCCGTCGATCCGGCCTTGATCAAAATGGGGAGGATCTATGGACTAAAGGGTTTTTTGGAAGGTGATCTTGCCCGGGGCAATACCCTCCATTCTGGTGGGGTTGAGGTATTCCTTGGGCATCATGTGGCTGACTCTGATCGTGGCGGAAACCATCGCCAGTAATACAGGGATTGGTTATATGGCGATGAATGCTCGGGAATTCATGCAAATGGATGTGGTGCTGTTGAGCATTCTTTTATACGCACTGCTGGGGAAATTAGCGGATATGCTGGCAAAAGCATTAGAAAACCAATGTCTGCGCTGGCGTGTTGGCCGCTGAATGAAAGACGTTGCGAAGGAGGTTTAGGGATGATGACCGGTATCCGACTAGAGATCAATAACTTACAAAAACAGTTTAATCAACGTCTCGTTCTCGGCAAAGTAGTGACTCCCGGGGAGTTTGTGGCGATCGTCGGACAGTCTGGTTGTGGGAAAAGTACTCTATTTTCCTCCTTCCCTGGCAGAAAGTAGCTGATAATGTGGCCTTGGGATTGCAGGACAAACAGAACAGGGAAAAATGGATCTCTGGGATGCTCCGACGAGTCGGTTTGACTGAGTATGGCAGGGAATGGCCCAGTGTTCTCTCTGGGGGGCAGCGGCAGCGTGTTGCGTTGGCTCGGGCATTGGTCAGCCATCCACGCTTGCTCTTGCTGGATGAACCGTTGGGGGTATTAGATGCGCTGACACGAATCGAAATGCAGCAGCTACTCGAAAAATTGTGGTTGGAACAACAGTTTACCTCTCTTTTCATTCTCAAAGAGGATTCTGTGGTCAATGTCCACAAAGACAAAAAAATAGAAACCCTTGAATGTTCAAGAGTTTCAGTGGTGGGCAGTACTGGGATCGAACCAGTGACCTCTACCGTGTCAATCTAGAGTCGAGCGATAATCCCAAATTACGCAATTTTACTTTATCCCACTGTTACGCGGTTTATCGGGGATTATCATGTCGATCAATTGTACTAATTTAACTCTAGTTCACGGTAGTGTGTGGTCAAAATGTGGTCAATAAGACTACATTGCGCCCCCCTTCCCCCTCTAGGACCACAAGGTTTGACAATAATAAACCTTGTGAGGGATAAAAATGAAAAAAGTGACCACCCTGTTCATTTTTCTGGTTAGTATCCTTATGGCCTGCAGCCCCACTGCCGATACCCCACCCCCTGATGATCAGCCCGATCTCACGGGAACCAAAGAAGAACTCCCGCCGCCGTCTAAAAGCGTCGATACAAACCAATCCCAAACAAATGGGGATGGCCTCAAAATCACTCTTCATCGGGTAGAGGCTACTGAAACCGGGGTGATTGTTCATCTCACCTTTGAAAACACCAGCAAAAAAACAATCAAGGTTCCCAAGAAACCCAACATCTACTTCCACACACCGGATAATCTCCTGATCCATGCCGCCAATAAACCACTGCAGAAATATGAAGAGAAAGGAATGAAGCCAGGCTCCAAATTGGAGACGGATATTTTTCTGAATGCCCCCGTCGGGTCCCGGTTGATTCCCGAGGAAATCAAGGAGATGACGATCGTTTTTGGGAGCTCGGCGTCCTTTGATGTTCGATTCAAATAAAATAAAGCCGGGTAGGGATCGCTCCCCACCCGGCTTTTGTCATTTCATTTCAATTGTCATTCCCGCTTTCACGTTCTGCTTTACCACATTCACAGCGTTGGCGGGATCCGCAAAAGCTCCCACCTGTTTGCCGCCCACCTTCACTCGGATCAACTTGTCCGGTTTCGGGTCTGGCTTCTTCTCCCCCTTCGTGGTAGCCATAAGACGTTTCCAAGTTTCTGGCCCTGGGTAGCCATCCGCGTCGCTACCGGACCACCCCTGCGCCTTCTGGAAGGCCGCACAGGCTTTTTTGTCCACTTCTGTGAATGTCGGACCCGGGCCAACCTTGTAATAGCTACCGAATCCATGGGCCACCAGACGCTGACCAAGTACGGTTACCGCCGGGTGGGATTTCCCAATTTGAAAGGCAGAACGACCCGGGAAGCTCTTCCCGTCCCACTTCTCCGGCTCCTTGTTTTTCCCGCCCGCGTATGCGTTGTACTCCTTTTTCACATCAGCCACCATCTGATTGATCGATACCCCGAAACTTGCCAGGTACGCGTCCGGATCGGCGTGATTTGTACCTCCTTTATTCTTGGATACCCAATTATGGGTCACCAGAGTTTTCCCCCAAATCACACCCAATTTCCGCCGCCATAGTAGCCAGGCAGCCAGCTTGACCCACTTCTTATAGCCCTTCAGCTTGTCTGCCTTGGAAGACTCCCGGCATAACTCCAGATGGACCCCCCGGTCATTGGCCCACTTGCCAGCACCCCATGCCCGGTATTTTATGGACGCATTCTGGATGATTTCATCCTTGTCCACGAAAAACTGAACAAAGGCTTCACGCTTTTTCCACTCACGGTGGAAATATGCACTTTGGTTTTTCGCCGGTGCAATGTTGGCAGTATCATGCATGACTACCAGCTCATACTTATCCACGCCCAGACGAAAAGGAGCCCGGGGCAGTCCTTTGATGAAATCGATTTTGATCTTTTGTCCTCCGTAAGTTTCAAAGCTTGCCATTACTTTCCCTCTCCTTTCCCTTTTTCCTGGAGTTGCTTCAAGGCTTGGCGGATGATCTCCGGGATGGGCACACCCAACCGCCCCACGTTTTCCAAAATGGAAACCCCTTCATTTGCGAGGTAGAACAAAATCACCCCATCCCGGAGGACGTGCTGTCCCTCCTGAAAGATGGGGAGGATCGACGGAAGATGGAGATCCAAATTGTGAGCGACAGTAACCAAAGCGAAAATGAACACTTTCCGGGCAATACCCCAAAAACCTACATCACTGCTCAACCTTTTCTCCTTGATAGCTGCAACTACTCCAGTCAAATAATCGATCCCGACAAAAACCGCTAAAGTAGTTAGCAATGCATCCCAACTTCCCCATAAAAAAGAGGCGGTCGCCCCGCCTACACCGACGATGATCTTGTATTCCACTCAACTCACCTCTTGATCTAAAGATTTGCCTTCAACAATTTTTTCTGCACTTTCTCGATCCCACTTGTCGACGATCACCTGTTCTTGCTGTCGAAGGAACCCCGCCATCTTTTCCAGGATCATGACCAGAATACCCGGCGGGAGTTTGCTGTCCTCTAACACTTGAGAGATCGACTCTACTGTCTCCCTCTTGACCACTTCAAATGGTTTTTCCATTGCGTCTTGCACCTCCATTGTCCGGTTATTTTAAAAATCTACCGGTGTGGGTCGAACCTCTACGGGATACCACTTGTTATCACTCCAACCACGGATTAGCAAAGCATGATGTTGAATGCCGTTTGTCGTTACATAATGATTCGGCATAAAACGCAATTTCGCTAATCCTCCGGACTGTATATGAACCTCTCCATTTGATCGAACAAAAATATAACTGTCCTGATCCGCCTTCAGTCTAATGGCGGCATCCCCGCTTGAATGATTGTTCGCATCGATGTGTGCCGAGGACTCGCCAAAGAACGTGTATGGGAGTTGGATTTGCGCCCATCCGTTGCGCCATCCTTCATACGGGGGAGAAGTGAAAAACGCTCCAAACCCAGTCTTTTTGATAGTGTAATATCCTCTTTCTGGGTCATACTCGTCTTGAGTGATGCGAACAAAATCTTTCAAGGTTGAGAGGGCCAATCCTCTTAAGCTCGCCTCACCTGGGCCGTCTCCGGTGGTGCCCCTCCAAGACATGGCAAGGTGTCCGACCATGTCATTGTTGGGGTTCGGGTCAAAGTCGCCATGATCGAAGATTTGCACGGAGTAACCGCCGACCTTCATTGTTTTCACATCGTTGGTATAGGTGTGCAACTCACCGTTATTCATGCGAATCAAACGGGAGCCTACTTCGTTCACGCTTTCGATATTCACAAGTTCGGCATTCAGTGTCCCGGTCGTGATCATATCGGCGGATATTCCGCTTCCCGTGATTCCCGTCCTCCAGTCAGGCTCTCCGGCCACTGGATCCCACCGATCTGCCAGAGCAATAATTCCGCCTTTCACCTGAACATAAGATTGCGTTTCGGGATCTCCGTAAGGACCGTCAGACCAGATCGTCCCCATCGTCTCGGATTCATATTTGTAACCTCGAGATCTTCGGAGTCGGTCTTTTGTAGTCTGGACAGTAGTGTCTAACAGAGTAATGGGTGCTCCCTTGCTCACCTTTCTCTGGAGTTCTTTATCCACATTGGACACCGTTTCAAGAGCGGATGGAGTGAAATTCCCGAGAGTGATCTTGACCTGGGTTCGGTCGTTCAGATTGACTTCTAGTGCAATCACCCGGACCCGAACCTCTATCGGCGGGCGGAATGAATCGTCAATGATATGCCCCGCCGTCCCCAACCGGATAGACTCATGAGAGCGTCCGGGCTCCATGGAGCGGTCAACCACCTCGGCCTCATAGGTGGCATACTCATGGTTGTGCTCTTTGAGCCATTCGGCAGCGGCTTCCGCCAACTCTTCCGGTTCCTCAATCTCATCCCAATGAACTTGCGCCCAACGGTGGCGGGAAGAACCGTCATAATTGGGCCGCCCCCAGATCTGAACGGCCTCCGGGTCCACCATGAACTCCTCCCCTTTGGGCTTATCATAAGGGTGTCCTTTGTCCCGTGACCATTCCACATCCTTGATCGTAATGTACTCCCCGTCGTTGCCTGCTGGATTCTGCTCGATTCCACCGCTGCCATCCAGTTGCTTCTCCTCAACCGTGGCCTGAGGCCAACCTTTTTCCCGAACGACATACAGTTCTTTCTCCGCCCAGGCTTTCATTTTGTAGACCTTGGCCCGAACTACGTACTCCGATTCTTCCTCTACGTAATCCGCCTCTTTAAACCCCTTCGCCTTGAGAGCATTCACGGTGTTCTGGGCCGTGGTCTTATTTGTGGTCCGCTGGACGACAATCCAATAGACCGTGTTAGAATCCAGCTTTTTTCCATAGGGGATGATGGATGTTTTCACCCATCGCTGAACCACGGTTTTCTTGATCTTTTGGAGGTTCCGCCCCTCTTCCCAACGAATCCCGGTGAAGTCCTCCCAGTCTTCTTCTGCGTACCAATCAATATATCGTCCGGTTACTTTCCCACCCTCAAAGGTAACCCGGGCCCGAATGATCCCCCCATATGCTTTGACCAGCTCATTCAGGGCTTCGGACGCTGACTTGCTGATGAGCGGCTCCAGTGTAGCCCTATTGGTGAGCGAAATTCGACCCGGTTTCCACCGACTTTCCGACATATCCAGAACCGCCCGCAAAGCTTCCCCGGCTAATTGGTTCTCGATCTCCACCTTGTGAATCCAATCATCTTCCAATTCGATTGCCATTTGATCCTGACAGATGGCCCGGACATAGGAATTGTTTTGTTCATCTTTTTCGTAATCCAGTTCGTCAATCTCCAAGATGCTCCACCCCTTGCGCATCCGCCCGAGTATAGAAGTCCAGAGAGATTTCAGCGTTTTCTCCATCCTTGAAAATGGGTTCAAACCCGGGGGCAATCGGGCCGCCTACGGTGGCAACCCTCTCCTCTGTCCGTTTATCCAGAATGGCAATCATGGCTGGACCGTTTGAATGCTTAGGAATTGCTTGAATTTCATGTGTTCTGGTCATCACAGCCACCTCTCTGTCCAATCGCAGAAAATCTCCGCTACCCCGGCAGGTTGCACCTCGAAGGAGTTATAACCGGGCAGGAGTTCAATCCACCGTGAAGGCAAATCAAACGCCCGTTGTCCGTCTCGAGCACTCCCGTTGATCCGAATCTCCGTCGTCTCGCAGTTGACCAAAAACTCATCCCCGGGCTTAAAGCTGTAATTCAACAAGATCTGTCGCCCGGTCTGAATGTGGACAATCTGAAGGTAGTTTGTCGCATTGACAACTCTGCCGGTAAAAATCGCATCGGCGTTGGCCGTCCCATGGTTGTCCAGATCAATGTCCGTTAGCTGGGAGACCTCCCACGCCAGCATTTCCAGCTCTGGCGTATATCCGGGATCCATGGATATCCCCCGCACTCGGGTATATAGTGTTTTCCCGGTGACATCGACTCCTGCCTCCGCTCCGGGGATTACGGATTTATTTGAAACCGGAATCCAAGGGCCTGCTTCGGAATACCCCACAAATACCTCTAGAGCCGATTTACTCGGGTCCACATGATCCTCTTCCCAATAAATCCGAGAGTTCCCGACTTCCCCGATAGCACTGATGTCTTTGCCGGGAGAGATCCATTCCCCCTCCGGCTTATATCCCGACTCCATCTCCATGTTTAGGGAGGACAACTCCGGTGAAAGAGAAGAAACCCTTGTGGTTGCTCGTACCTCCACTTCCAAGGTGGCGTTGGTGACATTTGCCTCCTTTGTGACCCATGGAATAGGTTGACCTCGTACAGCCTGATAAGGACCGTAGGTGTTTTCCCCATCCATCCATTTCACCCAGATCTCCAATGTGCAACTCTCCGAAGGAATAAAGGCCGCCCATTGCATCAGGCTCCTGATCACTCGAGTTAAAGACCGGAATCCAGTGTATGTTGCCTTCCACGTTCCTTGGCTTCTATAGGAAGCATTTATATCCACAGTAAGCTCAGTAACCTCTGGGGAATATCCCAAGTCAGTGGTAGATAGGACCACTTCCACCTCAAGGATGTCGCCTGGGCCAAACGGACCCTCCGTGAATATACCCGGTATACTACCACCGCTTGGAGTTATGATCCATTCGGTGGTGGAGCCATCCGCTCTTAGAAGTCGGGTCATAACCCGCACAGTTTGAGGTTCGCTTTCAATCCCGGTTTGTTTTGTCCAGTTAAACGAGAGAGTGTTTTGACCCGGAAATTGAACTTCATCCAGCGGAATCTGATATCTTGCATACCCAGATAAGATGGAAACGTCCAATGCCGGGAAGGTGGAGGTTTTTCCGTAATAAACTGCTGAGACATCCGCCCTTCCCGTTACAGCGTCACCAAGTATGAGAGCGAAACGGTCTTGTGCTGGTGTTTGTGTTCCCTCGGTGATGGTTTGAATCGGAGTTGGGTTCCCAAGCTGAT
The DNA here is from genome assembly GCF_014637345.1 of Kroppenstedtia guangzhouensis. GTDB lineage: Bacteria > Bacillota > Bacilli > Thermoactinomycetales > DSM-45169 > Kroppenstedtia > Kroppenstedtia guangzhouensis. Next base: position 51,603 of record NZ_BMEX01000001.1, on the reverse strand, counting down.
ATAACTTTGCAGTTGTCGTATCTGCATAATCAATCCGGAACCATCTCCAACTATCTCCGGTATTCGGCAAATACGTTCCAAAGAAGCCCGTTATCTACGAACTGAAACCGGCAACTGCTTGTCGTTGTCCGGACGTGAAGAAGGACCGTTCGGTCAAGCGCCTGAATCCCCCTATTTTTGAATACCATGACCGTCGAATCATCCCCGGTCCCGGTTTTATTTAGACTCATATATCCGGTCTTTTGTTCAATCGTCCCTAACCGGGTATCAGAAAAGAGGGTGTCATTCCACCCCTGGCTCCTGTATGCGCTCATGTCATCTTGCATGTAATAGAGGGGAAGGTTGTCCAATATCAGCTTGTTGGAATCCCCCTTGGTATTGCTATTTTCGCTGTATCCATTCCAGTCTGTGGTCGTGGTGATCCTCCGGTGTGCCCCCTCTCCTCTTTCCAGGGTGAGCTTTCCGTCGGAAGTCTTCATCATGCCGGAATAGGTCCCTTCACTCCAGTCAACCGTATGCTTCCATGGTGCATCCGCATACTTTGATAAATGAAGCTCCCCAGTTCCGTTCATTTTTATGGGCTTCATATCTCGCAAGGTTCCATTGGAGAAGTCAGCCACTGTGGAATGCATTTCCCCAATCCCAATCCCGGAGATCTGCTGTCGGGTCGTCTTTCCGATTGCAATTGGGTTCGGGCAGTAAAGCACCAGATCTCCCCGTCCCATGGCAATGATCTGTTCCAAATCTGTCGACCCGGAAAGTCGGGCCAGATATTTTTTATCCGGCTCATCATCAAAGATTAGGGGGGCCGTGAAGCCCCCGTTGTAGAGCCAAGCCGCAATTTTCCGGACCTGAGCCCGATAGTCCTGATGAGAATCCCCGGCCAAAATAACTTCCACGGGAATCTCCAGCCCATCCATCTCCACCCCTTGATCCGCATCCCCAGGCAACCCAGGGATTTTGGTCTTCTTCACCTGAAGGGGGCAAGGATGGGCCGTTTGATGTTCAAAACTTCAAGACCCATTTCGGTATTGTGTTTGTTTGCAAAGGTGAAACCAATCATGATCCATCACTTCCTCCCCCAAGCAGTCACTTGCCGACGAGCTTGAATCCGGCCCATCGCTTCATCAATCCGGTCAGCAAGCGTTTCAGCAAATCGACTCCGGCCATTCCGGGACAATCCTGTCTCCTCCACTCGGATATCCCCGTGGAAATGGACCGTAACATTAAGAGGCCGCTCTCGGGAGACTGGAGCGGACCCGACAGTACCTTGAGAGGCAGGGGAAACTGCAATGGCTGCTGCTTCCATCCCGGATTCCACTGTGCGTACCATCGGCCGAACCTGCTTGGTTACCCCATCCGCCCAGGTTGGAAAGAACGATTCCCCCGATTTATCCAGATCAGAAAGCGGCCCCTCCTTGGCCGGTGAAAAGGGGAGGAACGAGCGAATCTTTTGCATTCCGCCTTTCACCGCCGAGATCGCGGAAGACAGCCCCCGTCGGATTCCCCGAGCAAGGGCATCCAACAGTCCTTTACCGGCGGACAGAAACGACCCGGCATATCCTTTGATCGTATTCCAAGCCGACCGAACCCCATTGGAGATTACTGATTTGATGCCGTTCCATGCCGAAGACGCGGCGGATCGGATACTCTTCCAGATGGAGGATACGGTATTTTTCATCGAGTTGAAGGTCGATTTCACCGCGTTCCAGATCGCCTTGGCAATACCGGTGATGGTTGATTTCATCCCATTCCACACAGAGGAGGCGACCGCTTTGATCCCATTCCAGACGGAGACCGCCACCCCTTTGATGCTGTTCCAGATTCCTTTCAGGACCGATCCGAGAGATTTCATGAGTGTGGACACCGTGGATTTCAACCCGTTCCAAAGACTTCGTCCAGCGGAGACGATCGAAGACCAAATGGAAGTGAGAAAACCCTTGATCGCGCTCCAGCTCCCGGTGAAAATCCCCTTGAGGCTTTTCCCGAGGAGCATGACGCCCTTGACCAATCGTCCATACAGCAAGAGCTGGAATCCATTCCAGATCAGTTGCCATGCTGACTTCAGAAGATTGAGGATCCCATCCCAGAGAGCCGACCAGTTCCCGGTGAACAGAGCTGAGAAAATCTGAATGATCGAGGTGATCACTCCGATCGCTCCCTGAATCACCCCTTTGACATTGTTCCAAACGGAAACGATGAGCATCTCCACAAACGGCCATACAAACTGCATGATCGCCAAGATGACAGTCATGGCGGTTTGAATCACGGTTCCAATCACGTTCCATACATTCGTCAGGGCTTGGAGGATCATGGCTCCGTGTTCGTTGAAGAAGCCGACCAGCTGACCCCAGATTTGTTGGATGAAAGAGACCACTGCCGTCACCGCAGGTTTAATCGTCTCCCATGCCTGCTTGAGACCGTCCAGGATCCCAGGGCCATTGGACTGAAACCACGATTTGACCGTGTTCCAGCGTTCCAAAAGCCACTGTACAACGGCCTGGACTCCCGGCTTAATGTCATTCCAAACATTCTTGATGATGTTGATGGCGGTTTTGACGGCTTGAACAATATAAGGAGTAACGGATCGGATTACGTCCGCAATCCAGTTGAAAACTGTGGCCACCTTATCACCCATAGTCTGAAGGGCTGAATTGGCTCCCCCGGTCATCGACTCCCAAGCGGAAACCACATAAGGCTTAACCACATCCACTACTGCCATCACTGCGTTCCTGATGGCGTTCCAGACATTCATGACGGCGTTCCGAAAGTTTTCATTGGTTTTCCACAAGTGGGTAATTGCTGCCACCACTCCAACAATCACTGTTGCCCAGAACATAGCCGCCCCTGCCACCCTGAGGAACCCAAGGACAAAGGGCTTTATGGTCGTCCACAAGGCGGTGAAAGCCGCCCGCATCCCTCCGGTCAGCCCGATCCCTACCGCCAAGGGTGATAGGAAAAACATCAAGGCAGAAGCCACCCAGAGAAACATACCACCGAGTTGGCTGAGTGCCGGATTGATGTCATTCAAATAGTTGATGAAGTTTCCAATAGCGGTGAGTGCCTTCAGAAACGGGAGAATGACATAGGTGGTGAATGCTTCAGCAAGTGGAGTTAAGGCTGTAAGCCATGTATTTTTAAAGTTCTCAAAGGCTGGAACAACCCGTTTATCAAGTACAGTAGCCAGATAAGCCAGTCCGAAGGTGAGCAAGCCCCAGATCACTAGGGACCCGATTTGAGTGGCAGTCAAGTTGGATAATCCTTGGTTGATCATCTGGATCCGTTTCCGCAAATCAGCCATCGAAGCATTCCGGCCCAGCTGGGAAATCGCCAGGTTCGCCGCCGTTCCTTTCTTCGCCATCTCCTCCAACCGGTTCCCGATCCGCATGAACCCCTTGTCGAGAAAGGGGATAAACTTCACTTCTTTTCCCAATAAATCCATCTGCTTCTGGAAAAGCGTCGTCCGGGCATTCATTCGGTCCACCGATCGGAGGAACCGATCTTTATAGGCCTCCATGGCGACTGCGGAACGGTTTGCCATATCGGAAGTGGCCCAACCGAGATCCGCCATCACCCGTTGCATATAGCGTGCATCTCCGGACGCCGCCCGCAAGGCCATCCGCATCTCCCGAGCTCGAACGGCTGCCACCTTCATCCCCGCCTGATAAGAGCCGAAGTCACCGGCCTTTTTGAGCCGTTCAAGTTCCCGGTGACTGTTTTTCATAGCAATTTCAAAATCCTGCATGTGCTTGGTGGCTTCCTTGGCACTGATCTTGACGGTTCCGTTTCGATTCAGCCCGATAGCGGCGGCCTGTGCTTTTCGGGTGGCTTCGGTTAAACCTTGAATCGTCTTTGTTGCTTGTTTCCCGGATTTCGAGACCTTCGTGATTTTGCTCATTTCCACCCGGGATTTAAGGGCTGCATTTTGGAGCTCAGCAAAAGAGAGCGTAGTCGTTTTCCCCATGCGCCGAATGGATTTTTCCATGTTTCGGTTTTCACGTTCAAAAGGCTTCAAATGATCCGGAAGGTTTTTAATCGGACGTTGAAGGTCGTAGTATTCACGATAGGCTCGGCGTGTGTATTTGCTGGATTTCCGGAAGACCTGCTCCATCTCCTGATCGAGATCAGGGAAGCTTTGACCGAAGTCATCCACGGACTTTTTTGCATTTTTCATGGAACGGTCAATTTCTCGATCCATCTTCGGGAAACGACTCTCAAAGCCTCCTACGTGCTTTTCCGCCTGCTTCATCGACCGCCTCGCCGTTTTTTCAATGTCGTCGAACATGCCGGAGGCGTTATCCACGGCATCGATGATGATTTGGATGACATCTTTTTTCTTCGCCATATCCTCCCCCCCCTTTCTATCGTCGGCGGCCGCGTCCGCTCCGGGCCCGCTTGATGGCCTTTTCCTGCTTTTTCTGTTCCTCGTTCCAGTGAACCAAAAGAGCCGCCCTTTGCAGGACGGTCAGTTTAGCGTATTCGGAGGGTTGGAGTCGGAGATGGCGGACCAACACATAGAAGTTATACGCCTCTTGATGATTCCTCACGAAAGGAATCGGCGTCCTCTTCGTCCTCCTCTTCTTCGTTATCCTTATTCGGGTTACCCAGACCGGAAATCTCCATTACCCTGCCGCCGATCTCGTCGATCCAGGCAGAGGGAAGGGCGATCACCTGATCCGGGTTCCATTCCTCCGAGAGACCGAGAATCGCCGCCTTGCGTACCGCTTGAGCCGTAGCACGGGTGACGGCAGCCACATCCATTTTCATTTCCTCTTTCCGCATCTTTCCCTTTTTCCCGATTTGGGAAATTTCCGACCGAATCCCTCCTGACGCAATTCCCTTCACTTCCTCCGCCTCCAAGTGGGTGAGCGGGCGAACTTCAAACGAAAACTCTTCTCCGGTTCGCTCATTCTTGACAATGACCGCCTCTTTATAGGAAAGACCCGCCAGCATCTCCGGTGTAAACTTTTTAGCCATGTTTTTAACCTCCGTTTTTATGTGTTTCATGAAGCCTCTTCACCGTAACCATCTTTATCGTTCGTGACAGAGATCTCAACCGGCCCCGTGATTTCTCCGGTTGATGGATCCACCTCAGCCAAGCCCCGGATGGTGGCCTCCTGCTCAATCCGATCCCGCCCCCCGACGGGTTGGGTCAATTCGTTGTAGACCGATCGTGGAATCGTGATCGACATGTTGTCGCCAATGTTGAGGACAAAGGGATGCTCAGACAAAGCTGGCCCTGTTGTCGGCCCAGTGGCTGTCCCCCAGAACCGTTCTAGATTGGAGGTGTCAAAGAAGGATAGGTTGAGACCCAACTCCACCGACAGGGCCCCCCGGTAGGCCCGACGAGGGAACCGGGAACCAATCGTGATTCCAGCTTCGTTATCGGCGTTGTTCTCAATCGTCAAGGTGAACCCATCCACGACGGCAGAACCATCCGCCCCGGCCAGGGTGGCCGTGACTTCGTGGTTGGCGAACACATTTCCCTCGTTGAACACCGGAGCACGAAGGGCTCCCTTCTCGTCTTTTCCACCCAAAAACTCCACCGAAGCCGTCAAGAACCCCCGGTCCATTTCCAGCTCAATCGAGGAAACCACCATCCCAGGGAAAACATGCTCAAATACGTCCTTCCCTACAAAAGCTGTGAAGGAGTCCATCAGGCTCTTGGTGTGGGGGAAAAATTGATGCGTAAAAGGCCCTGTCTCCGTACCGGTTTTCTTATATCCACCCAGAAGAAGCTTGAAGAACCAAGGGAAAATTTTGTCGTCCACCAGACAAGAGATCGAACCCTCCGACATATAAGGAGCTGGTTTTTGGATTCGGTCAATCCCGGACATCCCCTCGTAGATCAGGGCGTTGTCCCCAGAGGGGTCCATCTCTGCCGACTCGGGGTCCATCGTGTGGACTGGGGCAGCAGCGGCAACGCCAAATTCAGTTTCCGGTGCAAAGCCAAAATAGCGAGTGATTGCCATCTCATTCCCTCCTCAAAATAGGGTAGGAGAAATTCACGGCGGCCGCAAAGGTTGCCGGATTTCCCCCAAATTCAAAAGCGGGATCAATCGTCCCGGGGATCACGTCTGCGACGCGACCTCCGAGAGATCGATCCCTCATCAAAATGTCATAAACCGCTGAAGCGAGATCCTCCGCCGCATCTTTCCCGGCTTCAGGGTCGTCAGAGTTGTACGTAACACATACAAATTCGAAGGGGATATTATGCTGCGCCTTGTGGCCACCGATGACCTCCGGTGTGTAGGATTGTGGGATCATCCATACGAGAGGAAGGTTATCAGCGTCCCCGGCGTCAATGGCGGTTCCATAGTGGAGGAATACCTCAAAAAGCCGTCCGCCTTCCACCTGCTCCCCCTTGAGGAGTGCCTTGATCGCGTCCCGGATGTCCCGCCGGATGTCGGCAATCGTCCGGTTTTCAATTGCGTATCCCATCAGAGTCCATTCCTTTCTTTAGCCAGGCGGACGAGATCCGGTTTCTTCTGCTCGGTCTGCGCCACGGCCCGTTCCACGAAGCCTTTATGCTTCCCGGTTCCCCGGGTGGACATCGCAAAGATCATCCCACCGCCTTTTCCTTTCCAAGCCATCGGCGCCCGGGACTCCCCGGCAGCGTTTTTCTGCTGATACGACCGGAAGAAGTAACCGTTGGCGTGAAAAACCTTGCCGGGGGCCGCGTAGATCCGCCGACCGGGTTTGTTGGACTCGATTCGGCGACCCTTCGGACCGTATAGACCGGTTCCCTCGTTCTGATACAGCGCATATTGGACCGACGTCCCTACAATGTAGTGGGTGTCCGTCAATTTTTTAATCGTCCATGATCCTTGCAGACGGCCCTGGTCCACCGGAGACTCCTCGGTGATGTTGCCGTGAAACTCCATCGTCGTCATATAGGCCGCATCGGCTGCTGCTTTCCCGGCCCGCCGTTTGAGCTCAGCAAATGCGCCGGGGTCCCAGGACATCGGCATCAGGGGGACCCTCCTGGCTCGACGTATTCGTCTGTCCCGAGAAACACCCCGTATTTGATGCGCTTCCCATCTCCGCTGTCGTCCATATACGGGATCAGTTCCTCTGTCAGCCCTTCGACGACCTGTGTGGCGGAGAGGATCCGGGTGGAATACTCCCCAGGCTCTACCACACGATTGGAGCGGTTTTGGAGGATGTATCCGACTAGCATCGCGGTTCGACGTTCAGCCACAGCTGTCACCCCCGCCAGGCGAGGGTCCCCGGCTGGAACCGACTTCCCGAGACGGGCGTCAATCTCTGCAGTGATTTGTCCCAGCCAATTGGAAAGAAGGCTGTCAACAGCCTCCTCCGTGTCCAGATTGAATGTTTTCTTGGAAACGCCGGTCATGGCCTTCAGGCTTTCAACTGAACCATACATTGGGGATCACCCCTTCTTGCGTGCAGGTGCTTTTTCCACATCTTCAGATTTACGAGAGGTGGCCTTCTCTTTGACTTCTTCCACTTCGACTTCCAGTGCGACTGGTGCTTTAATCGTCAAGAGATCCCGGCGGGAGTGAACCACCACCTCAACCTCTTTCCCCGGAAGGAACTCATGCCCGAGACGCTCAACCACCCGGTCACTTGTGTTTTTTACACGAATTTTGTATGCCATTGTGAAATCATCCTTTCAAGGTTTTTGCTCAAGCAGCCCCACTACCTCTTACGTATCCCGAGTAACCTTCCGCTACGACAACAGCGTTTTCGTCTTCATAGTTACAGTCGGTCCTCAGGGTGACAACAAAGTCCGTCCGGCGGAGTTTCGGCAAGCGTTCAGGCTCTACTCGGATATCCCGGTACAAACCGTAAACCATGTTGGACGGGAGAACCAGCATAGCCTGTCCAGCAGGCAATTCAGGGGAAACTTCAACCGGGATTCCACGGTAGGCAAGGTTGTTTGAACCAGTCAGGACCGTATCCCCAAGGGATGTCGGGCGGGTATCTTCGATGTACTGGCGATAATCCTCATCAATATCCCAACCGACGTAATAGCGCCATTGGCTCCGGTTCTGTAAGTACTTTTTGGGCAAGGCGTCCAGCATGGCGGAAAACATCTCAGCCGGTTTGGTAGGGTTAAAATCATCCGTTTCAGTACCGCTAGCAGTCAAAACGTTCCCTGCTTTCTTGATCCATCCATCCACCTCTTTGAGCAGCGGGTCTCCCGTAAGATCCGTGTCACCTTGGATCAGGAGATAGGAGAGATCCCGGCCCACCTGTCCACCCATCAGATCGAGGACGGTATTTTCAAAGTTTTTCTTTTCAATGTTGTCTTCCAGAGTGTGGTCCGTAATCGATACGTATCCGCCGACTTCTTTTGACTCCAGTTTGTTGAGGTAGGTGTTTGGTTTGGCTTCGTTAGTGATCTCCTCATTCTCCTTCTGCCCTCGCAACACACGCTGAGAAAACGCAATCCGGTCAATGTCTCGGGTGTGGGAGTTCATCGGAAGTCGGCGGGCAGCCTTCAGAATAGGAGTGGACTCTTCCACCACTCGAATAAATCGGTTCGACTTTTCAACGGTCAATAGACCTGAGGCAACATCAGCACGGGTGATCGCTTTTACTGCGGCATTCAGTTTAGCCACAACATCCGTCGTTTTCATGGGTTATTACCCCTTTCTCAAAATGGTTTTTACTTCTGCGGCAAAATCCAGCGTCCGAATGAATCACGACTTTCCTGTTCCAGCGGATCCGGCTTTGACTTCTCGGCCCCGTTGAGTTGCTCGCCATCCTGGCCGAACATGGAACGAGAGCCGAAGAACATGCCGGTGTTTTTCGCCTTCTGGGCAACCCCAGAAAGTTCATTCACCTGCGAGACAAGGTTCTCATAATCCGCCTCGGGATCGTAACCGTCTCCGTGCCCCCTGTTTCTCCCTGAGCTGCACTTTCCGTTGTATTCCCCTTGTCCTTGATGTCACCCTCCTGAGCGTTATTGGCTTCCTTCATAGCGGCTTTGACAGCGACATTGATCATCTCTTGCAATTTAGCTTCATCCACATCGCTTCCTCCTTTCGATTTTTGCACCGGAGGTTGTCCGGGTTGTTGCGGTTGCTGGCCTCCTTGGGCTGCGCTCAGTGCCTCCACAAACCGATTTAACACCTCAATAGCCCCTTTCACCTCTTCGGCGGAAGGAGTCGCCCCCGGTTGATCTGGTGGTTGCTGTTGGGGTGGTTGGTCCTGCTGTGGCGGTTGTGGAGGGACAGCCTTGATTGAGCCAAAAAACTTCGACAGCCACCCTCCCCCGGTGCTCCCTTCGTCTCCCTTTGACTTGATCGCAATGAATTTCGCTTTAGGGACAGCCGGGTCATCTACTACTGATACGGCATTGACAAACCAGTCAGGGCCCAGATCGGCAAGAGTTGTCCGCTTCTGTGCCGACTTCACGACAGCGGCATAGGCTTCCGGGTATTCGGCGACAGCATTTGCCGACTTGAAGGCCGGTTCCCGCATCCCCATGATGGAAAAACCGTTGATTTTTCCCGACTTGATACTGGACCAAGTGTCATCATCTTGGATCCGTACGGACATCATCCAGGAACCCTTGGGAACCCTGCCGACACCCTTATAAACCTTGTCTTCTTCGGTAATCCAAGAACGAATTGGCTTCCCCACGTTCTTCAGGGAGTGCTGCACATCGATGTTTCCGTACCCCTCCATGAACTGGTCCGCAAGCTCTTCGATCCGTTCTTCAGAGAGAACGTCTCCGTCAGAGTCGGGCTCGCCGGGGATCAGTACGGGTCCGGTAACAATCCGCTTCTCCTTTGACTTCTCCATAATAGGTGCGGTCAGTTCTGCACTCATTTCCTCACCTCCAATATGTTTTCGATAGCGTCACAGGTGCGGGAAATCCGATCTATCATGATGTCAACGGGAATGCAAATATCCAGACGGTTCAGCTCCCGCAACTCCTTCAGGTAGTCGATCAGCAGACCCGCCCGTTGCTCGTCGTCGATCCGTTCATCTGCTTCAATCTCGATCATGTCGGCGTTGAGGGTGCCAGACGTTATAGTGGGGTTAACCCCGAAACTTCCGCCGTTGACGGCGTCTTTCCAATCTTCCACATCCTCACCTCCTTCACGGAATAAAGGGTGTTTTGTATATCAACATCCCGGGCTTCGGGAAATAAGCCCTGAACGTACAGCGGCAGTTGATAAACTCGTTGAGCGGTGTCCCCTCCCGGTCATGCGGATACCGCAGTCCATTGGAGAAGGTTTCGCCCAACCGGATTACTTCGCCGTGGAGTACCCGGTGGTCGGCTTTATCGCGGGGGATGAAGCGGACCCGGTCATCCTTGGCCGTGACCCACTGGATATAGTCAACAACCCCCGACTCTTGGAACGACCGATAACGCCCCTCGTTTTGAGCGGCGTTGATCTCCGTTCGGGCAATCCGTTGGAGATTCCAATCCTCCATGTCGTGGAAGACCCTGCGAAGCTCCTCGGCCGCATCGTCAATCCCGAGACCGTCCACATAGGCCCGATCCAGAACCTTCCCCACGTCCCCTATCAACCGTTCTGCGGTCTCCTGGCTGAATCGATAATACCGGTCCCGAAGTTCCTTCTCCGTCCATTCGTCCCAGACGGTCCAGGAAAACTCAATCTTCGTTTGCTTCCGGAGTTCGAGGAAGGAAATCATCCGGCCATTTTGTGCCGCCTCGAGAGCCGCTTTCGATACCTCCTCGGGAAGATCCTCGTACAAGTGGCCGAGGAATCCGTCGAGGAAGTCCTTGCGCCTCTCCGGGTCGTTCGGGATGAACCCGAGATCCCGGAGCGCGGCAAGGAGCCGGTGAAGGACGCCATCAAGAAGAAGAGTCAAACTCCCTGTCAGGGCTATCGCTGTGGCCTCCCGGATCTGATCCCACCCATCCCCCGACGCTTTGTATGCGGGAAGACCCCCGTGAGCAACCAGAACATCAGTGATCCGGGCGCTGGCTTCGAGGGCTCTCATTTCCTCACCCCCTCATTGAAGGCGACCCGGAGTGATTTAAGGAGGGCCACCGGATCCACCTGGGCCGGATCCTGCCCGGTTGGTTCCCCAGTGAGGAGGCCAATGGGATCGACGACTCCCCCAGGCGTGGCCGGCACGCCCATGGAAGCCGCGAAGAGAGGCGGGAGGCCCAGAGTTTTCGCAATCTCATCAAGCGGCGTTCCGTTGATAAACGGCATATCCATCAGCGGGTGATCGATTGCCTCTTGTCCAAGCTCCCGGCGGATATCATTGATCGTGAGGGCCCCGAGATTGAACTTGGATTCTAGAATCTCGATGTCCCGCTCCTCATCCCGGGTGTCGATCCGTTCAAACTCAAATTTCCAGTCGGTGACACCGTATGCTTCCCGGAGGATGTGGCGCGTGATCCGAACCTCGAGGATCTGTTGACGGGGGAGAATGATCGACTGCTTGTATATCTCTGTGGATTCAGCTGCCGTTGATCCCCCGAGACTTCCCTCCTCCGCGATCCCTGCGCGATACGGAGGAACTCCATGAGCGGAAAGGACCTCATCCCGGTTGTCTTTCCTATAGAGGCGGAAACTGGCCTCCTTCACATCGACGGCCAGGGCTTGAAACTCGATCTTGATATCTTGTGCCTCTTCACCGAGAGCCGGGTCCTTCTGGGCAGTAAGGACCAAGGTCCCGTGGCGCTTTTCCTTAAGATCTTTTTGGAAATATTTCTTGATCGCGGCGACTGTATCATCATCAAGTTCGGTCCCAATCACCGTCACCGCATAGGCCGGAACCCCGAAATTCTCGAAGAACTCGATATTGTATTCAGCCCGGGCGATGTCTCCCAGGATCGCGGCCAGTGCCGGCATCACGTCGGGGGTTCCATAGTAGTCCGATGATGGCACATGGTTCGTAAGATAAAGAACCTCCGTTCCCTGGTGTTCTGGCGCAATGGGTTCTTCAGTGATCGACGGGTCCTCTTCGTCCTCCACTCCCTCCACCCCAGTCGGTCGGAGGACATTCGGCGGAAAAAACTTTAGCCCCGTCCTCCAGTCCACGTCGAAAGGAGCGCCCAGGGCTTTGAACCAGACCCTACGCGCTCCCCGGATCTGTACGTATCGATCCCGATCACGATGGATGCGAATGGTGTGCGCCGGAATCCATCGGAGCCCCGTGATCTGTTGCGGGTTCGCCTGGTTGTTTCGAATGATTTCCAGGGCCGCCCATCCGACGGCCTCATAGTCCGTCCAAAACTTGAAGAGGATTTCTTCGAGGGTCTCCTCCGGGTGAGGTTGACGGAGAAACTCCAACACGGTGGCCTTTTGAGTTTCGTCAGGCTCCCGATCTTCTTCGTCTTTTTTGAATGCGGGAACCAGCTTCCACCCCAGTCCAGTGACATCCCGCGCTTTGGCCTGGACACATCGGTAATGGTAAGTGTTTTGGTCCATCACATCGATGAGCGTTCCCGGGTCGTATTGTGGCTGGATCACCTGCATCTCGTTGTACTGGTTGGCGAACAGATCATCCTCGATTTGCCGGGATCCTGCCGCCTGTTCAGCTAACGATTTAACGGCGAAACGGTCCAGCGTGCTGGCTGGAACCACGTCGCCATTTTTCAGAACAAATGCGCGGGTGGTTGGCTTGTCTTTGATTGTGGCCATGGCTTCACCTCCTCACGAAAAAAAGAGCCTCGAGGGCTCCTTACTCGGCTTTCTTTATGCGCGTTCTGAAGTCCGTAGCTAGTTTGTGGTCCCCACACCAATCAGACGGGTAAACAGCGGGGAACCCTTCCAGTTTGGGCGCATGTCTTCGGCATCTACCGATGTTATCCTCTTTACTGACGTAAAACCGGCAGGTCACACATTGATATGTGGAGAGATCTTTCCAGTTATCATTCATCCTACCTTCACTCTCCCTTTCTGTACCGATTTCCGGATCACATATAGTCCCGCATACGAAACAGTGTCCACCTGGTCATCATGGGAACCGTTCGGGAACTTCAGCAACTCCCCCTCGAACTCCGCAAGCCAGGGTGCCCGGGCAGGATGATAAACGGTGCCCAGCTCGTACCTTGCCACCACTGGACGGGCCCGGGAGACCTTATCGCGGTCGGCCTTGAGTGGCCGGATCGGGAGCCCCGCCCTCTTTGCCGCCTGGATGATATTCAGGCCGTAGGTCGTGCGCTCCACTCCCTGGAAGGCGGGTACCCATCGGAGGTATCCGTTTCGCATGATGTCCATATGCTTGACGGTCTCCGCCCGCTGCCGATGAACATCCAAAAGGATGAGATCCCGCTCCGGCGTCACGGCCCAGGTGGATAGCACAAACCAGTCGGAGGATTCGTTTTCCGTTGCGGCCGGATCACAGGTTTGGAAGATCTCGGCCCCCTTCTTGGTTACTCGCTTGGTCTGCTCATTTCCGGTATAGAGAAGCCAGTGATCTCCCTGATCCTCGTAGTATCGGAAGTGCCCCCGCTTAAACAGCATCCCATCGGCAGGGGCGGGCCGTTGCTGGTACAAGGCAGCGAAATAGTATTCGCCTGTCTCCCGCCTTTTATCCTCATAGAATTTCCGGTCGAATCCTCGCTCGGGAACCAGAGGCTCCCCTTCCTTCCTGCCGAGCGGGTCCGTGTCGGGATCCTCACATAAGGCAGGCAGAGAAAGAACCATCCACCGATCTAGGATTCCGTTTTCCTCCGCCTCGGCCAGTACTCTACCAGCTAGGTCATCCTCATGCCAGCGGGTTTGAATGATCACGATTGCCCCGTCTGGGGTGAGCCGGGTGGAAAGAACCGATCGGTACCAGTCCCATACTTTATCCCGCATGGTCTGACTCCCGGAATCCTCCGCCCCTTTAAACGGGTCGTCGATGATCGCCACACGGGCCCCCCGTCCCGTCACTGGCCCCCCGGCTCCTACCGCCTTCACCCCGCCTCTGCGGCCCTTGATCCCCCATTGCTTCACGCCGTTGGATGAGGGGTGGAGTTCCAGTTCCCACAACTCCCCCGCAAACTCCCGGAATCGATCCCGGGCCACCATGTTGAAATCCTCGGCCAGGCTCGCCCCGTAGGAGGAGATGATCACCTCATCATCAGGGTAATTGCCCACATACCAGGCGGGAAACCCCTTTGTGGCCACATCGGACTTTCCCGCCCGGGGAGGCATGTTGATGATGACCCGGTCAATCTCCCGACGGGCCACTTTCTCCATGACCTCGCATACCTTGAGACCGGCCCGTGTAGGCTTCCAGTGACCGTGTGAGGTGTACTCCAGGAAAAAGGAGAGACTATTTCTCGCGTCCTCCTCCCAGATCGCCTTGAGTTGTGCGACGGAAAAGTTGTCGGGCAAGCTCCCGGGAGTTGGGATCGTCGATGATTTGTTGGACAACGACTGTATCATTACCACTCACCTGCCCACTATGCTCCAATTGAGCATCCACCTTTTGACGCCGCCCCCATCGATCCGGGAACTTCCGCTCTAGCCTCCATGCGGCTGCCTGCCAATTTTCTTTAGCTGCCGTCGCAATCACGGCTACATCCCTCATCTCGGATTCAGCAAGCGCCTTTTCTACTGCGTCCGAAAACTCCCGGTATTTCCCCCGTTTCGCCCGCCGTCCCTGCTTTAACCAGCGATACAGAGTATCCTTGCTAATTCCCGAAAAGGCCGCGGCCGTCTCAATATAGTTGCCCATCCGAATGGCATCCACAACTTTCTGCTGCAGTTCTGGTGTCAGCTTTTCAGGTCTTGCCACCTTCTTTCACCGCCTTTTTTCCGGTCCATTCCTCCCATCGCCGGATAATCACATCACAATACACTGGATCCAGCTCCATCCCGTAGCAGGACCGTCTGGTTTGTTCAGATGCGATCAGCGTCGATCCAGAGCCCAAAAAAAGGTCTAGCACAATCCCGTCCCGAGGGCTGGAGTTTTGGATAGCCTTGGCCGGGATCCCTATCGGTTTCATGGTGGGATGATCGGCGTTCCGAACTGGCTTCTCATATCGCCACGCGGTTGTGTTTTCCTCTGTCCCGGAATAGATCACCTCGTAGGCTGGGACCTTCACCATCACGGTCTTCTCGCCGTCGGTAAAGGATAGGACCGTACCTTCTTTCTCTTGGTACACCACCAAGGGGACAAGATCATCTATCACTGTAGTCTGCTTTCGATCTCCAAACCATCGATGAGCGCCTCCAGCTTTCCAACCATACAAGATCGGCTCATGTTTCCACTGATAATCCTGCCGACCCAGAACGAAAGCGTTTTTCACCCAGATCAGGCACTGCTTCAACTCCCAATCGGTATTAAGAAGAGCCGATCTGAAGTTGATCCCTTCCGAATCCGCATGACAAACATAAATACCGCCCCCAGGCCGGGTGACGGCATTCATATTAGCGAAGGTATCATGAAGGAAGGCGTAAAAACGTTCGCTGTCCATGTTGTCGTTTTGGATCTTCAGTTTCCGTTTGGTGCTTCCCGTATAATCCACATTGTACGGAGGATCGGTAAACACCATGTCCGCCAGCTGATCACCCATCAAGCACTGGACGTCCTCCAGTTTGGTCGCATCCCCGCACAGCAACCGGTGGCGGCCCAGCTGCCAAACATCCCCGGGCTGTGTGATCGGATCCTCGATCTCTTCCACCGCTTCACCGACATCAAAATTATCCTCTTTCAATTCATCCGGGTTCAGAAACTGCTCTGTCAGCTCGTCGATCTCGGTCGTATCAAACCCGGTAAGCTCAACATTCAAACCGGTCAGCTGGATCTCCTCCAGTAGCTCCGCCAGCTTCTCAAAATCCCATTCCCCCCTGATCTTGTTGAGAGCAATATTAAGCGCCTTTTCCTCGTCTTCATCCAGATCAACAACAGAGCATTCCACTTCCGTTCGTCCCAACTCCTGCAGTATCTTCAAGCGTTGATGCCCACCGACCAAGTTTCCCGTCCGACGATTCCAAACCAAGGGTTCAATATAGCCGAATTGATCTATCGAGAGCCGTAGCTTTTGATACTCGGGATCACTGGGCTTAAGATCTTTTCTCGGGTTATAAGCAGCAGGATTAATTTTTTCTATGGAAATGCGCTCGATCTCGATTGCAAATCACCACCTCATTTTCGCCATGAAAAAAGCACCCGGGTGGGTGCCTTAATCTTCATCGTCATCTTCGTGAAGCATATTAAGTAACTCAGCAAATGTGTTACAAATCTTTTCTGGAACCCCGTCCTCATGATCCCAAAAAATGATCGCGGGGTATCCATTGTTCAGTTGATTATAATCAAAACACAAAAAATTACCAGCGGGGTCAATAGAGAATATAACCATCTTATTCGGCATGTCATGCTCTTTTTTCATATATGGACTATTGGCTTCTGTAAATTCCATTCTTTGCTCATCTTCTTCTAATGGAAGCAAAGCCCCAAAGCTTCTACTGTTTCCATTAGGAGCATAATAGAGATCTGGAATCGGTTCAGCCCCGTGGTTTACCATAAACAACCCTCTAAAATCATCTGGTAGCCGAATCCCTAGAAACTTCTCTTTTTCGCTCAGAACTTCTTCGGTTACCGGTGTTCGTTTATATTCCCAAATGATCTTTTTCACTGATCAACACTCTCCTTTAACGGAAATCTCGACCACCGCCCCAGATGTCTCTTCCTCCAGTATGATTAGTTCCACTATGGACTTTTTCTTCAACTAACTGCATTCTCCCTTGTTGCTGATGATGATGCCAAGTTAGACCGGGTACATTTTTTCTTCCTTCTTTTAATGCTTCTTTCTGTTCTTTTGTAAATTTCTTAAGCTCCTTTGGATCGTTTTTTATCTTGTTCCATAGACGGCGTGAAGCATACTTAAACTGCCGCGGATCTGACTTTAAATAATAATCTTTCGGGATCCTAACTTCACCTTTACTCCACTTATCGAATTTAGGAAACCCATTTTTGGTAAACGGAACACCTGTTTTGGGATGCTTCTTTCCGGCTAAATGACCATTTCTGAGTTTTTTTTTCATCTCCTCTATTTGTCTTTGCCCATTTTTCTATCTTACCATCTTTACCCTTTTTCGTTCGGACCTTTAACTTAAATCCGTTTAACTTTATTCCATGTTTCTTTGCTAACTCTGCTGTTTCCTTTGAAATTTGACTTTTTGCTTTTTTCTTGGCCGCTAGTTTTGCTCCTTCTTTTGCAGCCTTTTTCCCACCGACCTTTTTAAGCACTTCTAGCAATCCACGAATAACAGGTCCCATCACAGCTTTGGTTTCATTAGTAGTTGATGATGTTTGTTGAATGCCGGTATCTTGAGGCTGTTTTTTTACCTGGTCCGAATTGATCTTAGGATCCACAGCGAGCAAGTTAGAAGAGCTTTGATTTTTTGTTTTTTCTGCTGCTTGATCCTTGCCATCGAAAGCACTCACAATTTTGTCACGAATAACATTTTTAATCTCGATGCTGCCAAAAACAGAATTTAAAATCATGGCCAATGCTACGCCAGCAGCTAAAATGGTTACATACTCGATAGTTTGTGACCCGCGCCGATCATACAACAATCGCTTTAAACGGGCTAAATTCTTCAAAAAATCACCCATTCCTTTTTAGCAATAATCGGTATCCCAATACTACCCAACTAAAAAGGAATCGGTAATAGTAAGAAAGTTTTATTTTTCTGATCGAAGATAAGCCGATAGCATATAAAAGACCGCTCCGATCTCGGAGCAGTCTTAGGTGAGGAGATACATCACGGTAGTCGCAAAAAGTGATTTTGGGCCTACATATTGCTACTACCAGCATACCACGATATCTCAACCCGAGAGTGCCTTCTTGGTGCCTTTTCGCCTTGTCCGTGCGCTCAACTTTTTGATCCAATCATAGCTGTATCCGAGGTGAGCTGCGATCTCTGGAAGTGTCATTCCTTTAATGTCCCGCATATAAGCCACTTTCTGTTCTAACCCCTCAAACTGGTTCAGACGACTTTCAATCTCTTTCCTCGCCTTCTCCTTTTTCTCAAGCATGGTGGAATACATCTCCACTTGATCGCAAATTTCTTTCATACGAATCAAGCAGGTGTCCAGCGGCAGACCACCCCGATGACAAGCCTTGTACCAAAATTTATACTCATTCTCCAAGTCACTGATCCGAATCTCCAAGATGTCTATCTCTGTGCATAAATCGTGGTATGGTTCCATGGCTGCCGCCACCCCCTTATTGTTATCGACCGGGAATCTTCCCCACTATTCCACCGAGACCTCTTCGATCTCGTAGTCCATCCTCCCGGCATCCCTGACCGTGCAATATTTTCGTGCCCATTCTGATACCCAGGCCGTGGGAGGGAATCGCCCCTTCTCGGCGTCCTCTGCCAACGCCTCGGCCGCTTCCCGGGTGCACCGGGCCCCTACAATGTCGTACCCCCGTTCATACATCTCTGTGGCGATGACAATGAAGATTTTCATCCCTCTTTCACCCCTGGGCATCCCCGACTTTTGTTTTTCAACCAAACAGGGTCAATTGCTCATACTCCGGCTCTTTCGTCTGCTTTTTCGCCTCATCTTGTTCCAAGGCCAAAATGATTTGTTTGACGATGTTCATACCCTTAAGGACTTTTGCAGCACTTCGGGCCATGATCTGGATATCTTCCTCATCCCTCTCTTCACCGATCCGGTCCAGCACCAGGCGGATGGCTGTCTCACAATCTGTCCCCGGGTTCCTCTTCACATACCGACGGGCGATCCGCTCAATCTCCCACGGTGGCGTCTGGCCTAACTTGAAAGTCCCCATCTTCGGCCTCCTTCAAGTCTCTCAATACATTCCGCTCCGGCTTCCCCGGTATGCCAGGTCATCCAACCATATCGATTCTTCATAGTGCCCCCAGTTGACCACAATGTACCTTGGACCGACATAGACTACCCGCCCTTTTCGTTCACCCGTCAATTTCCACCGTTCACCTGTGCCACCGCCGGAATGGTACTCAGGAACTGTGACCTCGTCGCCAATCTTCCAATGTGTCTGTTGTTCCACGGTCATGCTCCTCTCCCTTGGATATCTGTCCAGATTCGTTTTAAAACCGCCGGTCGCCAAGGTTCAAAACCGTTTCCCTCATCAAACCACAGTCTTTCAACCAACCCAGGTACAACGCCGGTCCGGCTCAGGTATTCCACCATCATGGCCGGATCCCGGGCCCAGAATAGGTATCCAACCGTTCTCCCCGTTGTATCCCGGTATTTGACCCAGATCCACATCAGTCCGGATCCTTCCCCATCAGCTGCAGGAACCTACCAACCGGCAAAACTACCAACCAATCTTTCCGGTCTGCTTTCAATGCCAGGGCATCGATCCCATCCTCATCCAACCAGTTGTAAAGAGTTCGGAACCCATCTTTCCGGGCCTTGCACTCAAATCGAAGTCCCAGTCCGGTTACATCGCCGGTGTGTGCCCTACCCACATGTTTGGCTGCACCGGAAAGCGGGATTCTTTGGCCACCAATGATAGAGGCGAACTCGCGCTCTCTACGATTGCCCTTCTCCTTTTGGCTCCTCCCCATTCAGATCCACCCCTTGAATCTCATAATCCGTGCTGACAGCTGGTTATACCGCTCAAGTGCTGCCTGCTTGTACTCTTTCGGCTTCTTCCGAAACTCCGGTGTTTCCATGTATTCGGCACCTCTCCGGAGACGGGAGAGGACTTCCTCATATTCCTGTTCGTTCTGGATCGGTTGGATATTCGACATATTCAGTCCCTCCATTTCGATTGCTGATCGATTGCAGACGATTGCCGAAACGGTTTCAGCAACGTTAACTATCGGTGCCGTGCGGTTTGTCCACGATTGCAGCGATTGCAGACGCGACTATAAGAGAAAAGAGAATGATAGACATTTACAATTTACATTAAATGTAAATTTATATAAAAACGCTTATTTCTATATAGATGTCTGCAATCGTCAGCAATCGAGAAGAGTGCGTTAATATCAACGTTTTCTGCCCCTTTCGATTGCTGAAAATCCATCTGCAATCGTTCAGCAATCGTCAGCAATCGTTTAAGCAAAACATAACGGTTGTTCTCCCGCCCCTTGGCGGTTTTTGGTTTTTGACTACTCCGTATCCGCAATCCGTCAACTCTTCAAACAAAGTATCCGCATCGGAATTTTTTCTACAGTCAGCAACTCGATAAGAAACAATATCACGCCGTTTGACGGTTCCGCCCCGCTTCCGGATCCACTCGACCGCCTCTTCAATCCGTTTGTCTGCCAGCGACTTTCCCAACTGGTTGTATGCCTTCCGAATATGGCTCTTGAAATACCTCACCAGCTGGACTCCCCGGTGCAGACTGATCTCGTCCAATTCGTTTCCTTCCACTTCGCCGCAGACCACCCGGGTCATGTGTAAGATCAACGCCATCCGGGCCAGCTGGTTGGGCATCTTCGCCCAGGGTCCGCGGAGCTTCCGGGGAAAATCCGGATCCATCATCTCCCGACGATGAACTGAAAACCATTCCGCCCACCACTGTTTGGGCGATAGGGAGAGATGGATCTCTTCTGTCTGGATTTTGGCCAGTTTTGCCTGCTGCTGATCGGCGATCACTTCCCGGATCTTATCCACTAACCATTCTGGAGGATCCGCAGGTTTCAAATCTTCCGGGCGCCGAGTCGGCGCCCACCGGTAACGGCTCCCGCTTTGATGTAGACTCCCGGGGGCAACCGACTGCCCGCCAGTCCCCCGGATGTCCACATTGATCCCAATTTTCTTCACACTGTTGGGAATTTCTATTCCTTTTGGAACCCGATACCACATCTGCATCCCGCCGCCTCCGGTCATTACCTGCCAGGTGGCGGGGAGCTCTCCGTGTTCTTGGATCCATTTCTGGAGTGTTTCTTGTCCTTCCGGTCCGTCCACATCGATGGCAAACAAGCCGTTGACATTCCCCATCGGGACCCCGACGTTGGCCCAAGGTTTTTTCTCCCACATTCGCCGGATAGTGTCTGAGTCCGCCGTGGCATGTTCCGCCCAGGCTTCCAAAAGCGGATGTTTTCCGATACTCTTCCCGCATTTTTTCCGGCCGCAGCTGCACCCCCGGCGGGTCGGCGCATGAATCTGAATCACTTTCACCCCATGACTGGCCAGGCGCAGCGCTTCCCGGAGTGGTTCTATTTGATTTGGTTGATTTACGGCCATTTCATCACCTGCTGTTCATCAGATTCGGCTACGCCCGGTCTCAATCATGCAATTCTCAATTTCCACCGGACAATGGCTTTGGTGATCTCGTCTCCCGCCTCCCCTTTGGTCAAGGGCCGCCCGGGATAGATCCGGAACTTTTCCAACAGCCGTAGTTGGTTCGCTGTGGCAGGATCGGACTTCCACCGGGCATCCGTCCGGATCAAACCCAGAGTGCTCGCCCGGCGGAGATAATCTTCCGCGACACCTTGGGCCAGCTCCAACCACACAGGCGCTTTGGTCAGGTATTCATCCGGCTGGTTCGGTTTCAATACTCTCGCTTGATACCCATCTCCCGCTGGATGAAGCACCACCGTCCCCGCCTCCCCGGCAGAAAGGGCATAGATATCCGCCCCCACATTCAACCACCGGATCATTTGGCGAAACTCCTGAAACTCGTTGTCCTCCTCATCGAAGATCGACCGGAGCCGATTCGCTTCCGTGTTCCGTTGGGCTTTATCTTCGTCTTCCTCCCGATCTAGAGCTTCTGTGATCGTCTCCCCAGGTTCCGTTTCTTTCAATCCGAAGAGCGTCGGAGCCGTCATCAGATCATGCCGGCGGGAGACCCCGGTCACATCCAGCACCAGGCAATCCCTCTTCCCGGGGGCCTTCCGTGTGCCGCGGCCGATCATCTGGATGTAGAGGGGGCGGGACTTGGTCGGACGGGCCACTATCACGCACTCCACCGTCGGCTCATCGAATCCTTCGGTGAGAACCATACAGTTGACCACCACCTGGGTCTCCCCGGTCTTCAACCGCTGCAGGATCGCCCGACGCTCTTCCGTCGAGAGGATCCCCGCCACCCACTCGGCGGCCACCCCCTGGGACTGGAGCGCTTCCGCCGTTCGTCGCGCCTGATCCACGCTGACCGTGAATACAATGGCCTTCCGATCTGATGCGTGCTCGATGTAGGCATCTGCTACCGCCTGGGCAACCCCGGCTTGGAGCAAAGCATCATCCAGCTCGCCCTGGTTGAAGTCGCCGGCCACGGTGTGGATCTCATCCAAATCAAGGTTCAGATGGATCCGCTCGGTCTTCAGGTCTACCAAATATCCGTCACGGATCGCCTGCAGTAGTTGATACTGATACACGATCTTTTCAAATACATCGTCCAGCCCCCGGCGGTCTCCTCGCTCCACCGTCGCTGTCAGCCCCACTACGGGCGGTCCATCGGGACGGAAGGCTCCCGCTGCCTCCAAGGTTAGCCGGTAGGTATCCGCCGCTGCATGGTGGCATTCATCCACCACCACCAGGTCATCCGGGCCCAAAGTCGGCAGCTGATCCAGTCGTCGGTAAAGAGATTGGACGGTGGCAAACACACACTGGGCATTCATCTCATTCTGTTTGGCCTTCACAATCCCGGTGCTGGCTTCCGGCCACACGGCCTGCATCGCCCGGATCGGTTGGGTGATCAGTTCATCGCGATGCGCCAACCAAATCAGCCGTCCGCCCTTCTTCCGGGCATAGTCCAGACCGGTGATGGTCTTCCCCGTCCCGGTCGGCAGATTCACTACTCCCCGGCGTCCGCCTTCTGCATGGAAATCATCCAAAGCGCTGTGCACTTCCAGCTGATACGGCCTCATTTGAATGGACGGCTTTGTCAGAGTCATGGACATCTGTGCACCTCCCTGAAGATGAAAGAAGTTGGGGGCAAAAGCCCCCCCGGTGATCAGAACGGCAGGTCGTCGTCCGAGATGTTGATGGGTTTACCGTCATCCGCAAAGGGGTTGTTCGGACTGAAGGGATTCTCCGGCTTCTGGGAAGGTGTGCGGTCCACAACCTTCTGGATATAGACGTTCCGGTATTCCTTGCCGTTTTTGCTCATCTTGGTTTCGATTTTGATTTCCAACAGCCGGTCCAGAAGGCTCGGCAGCTCTTCCTCCAACCTGTGGAGCTCCTCCAGTTCCAATCCGGCACTGAAGAGATCCTGTTTCAGCCATTGCATCCGCTCCGGCATGATCAAGCTGTATTTCCACTCGTGGCGACCTTCATATTCCCCATCCACCACCACGAACTCCCATGCGAGCATCGGGATCCCTTGATTCTTGCTCTCCTTTAGCCGTGCCGTTTCCACCTTGACGGTATATTTCCCATCGGGCAGCTCAGTATAGGAGTTGACTTCCGCTTCCTTAAACTCTTGTTCATATTGCTTCAGAATGTTGGCCCAGCTCATTGCTGATCCTCTCCTTCATCTTGTTGGTTGTGGAATGCGTCGCTGAATGTTGGATAGTCTAGGGGGAGAACTGCCGGAAGACGCTTCGTACGATCCCCCGCCTCCCACTTTTCACTGGGTTTGGTCCGGATCACCCGGACCTCCCCTTCATTCGTTTCCATCGACTCGGCATACAGGATGATGTCCACCAGCCCGATGATGAATCCTCGCCCGGTCTTTGGGATCGTCGGGACGGCTTTCGTGATTTCTGCTGTCCGGGTTTTGACCTGGGACAGTTCAGCGTGGCTGGTCATCACCAGACCGTATGGGAGAAAAGACAGTTTCCGGATCGCCCGGGAAAACTCGTTCCGGACCAGGGTCCATCCTTTCCCGTATCCCAAGTCAGATTCGTGCTGGATCCCCATCTTGTCGCGGACGTACTCCGCACAAGCTGTCCACAGGTTGTCGATGGTATCAATGGCGATGGTTTTGAAGGAATGTTCCCCCTTGGCGATTTCGGCACAGGCGTTGAGAAAAGTGGGCCAATCCGGAATTTGTACTTCATACACCGAGAGAGCTTTCAGCCCAGGCTCCGTGGCCAGGAAAAGGGGCTGATCCATCTGACTGCAGAAGGTGGACTTCCCGATTTTGGGGTGACCATAGAGCAAAATGCTTTAATCCTCGAGGTCTTGTTTTGGCTGTGTTTTTTCCGTCGGCAAGAGCATGGAATTGCCTCCAATGTGACCGGGGCAAAAGCCCCGGGAGATTTATGAAAAGGCCTGTTTGAGTTTTTGAAACAAACTGTTGGGTTGGGCTTGTTCGATCACCTGGATCTCATCCCCTGTGAGGATTTTTACTCCGACGATGTAATCCCCAATGACGTGTGGGTTTGCCCGGATTGTATCCCCTTCGGCGTTTGTCAGTTCCAATACGGGGGCCAAGAGATCATCCGCGGATTCTTTCACCGGTCCCAACAGAATGTTCTCCATATCGCCGCGCTTCAGATGATGGAAAGCCCTGTCCATCGCCTCAAATCCTTTGACCCAGTTGGAGACACCGACCGCGAAGTAACCTTGATACCCCTGATAATCGACGGTGATCCCTACCACGTTGGAGTTGATCGCTGTTTTCATGCTCATTCGCCCCTCCCAAAAGTGATTCCCAGCTCCTCGTTCAGCTGCTCGTTGTCCTGATCTTCCTCGGCCAATGTCTCCCGGTAACTGAAGACAATGCATTCCAAGCATGTATGACCAAAGTCTCCAGTGATCGGCACCCCTGTTTTCACCTCGTGGCAAAGACTGCATTTTTTCCGGTACGTGAACATCACTCATCGTCCTCCAGGGAAATATAGATATTTTCATCGAAGTTCTCATGGATCGGTGTGACGTTCACTTTCACATCTCCCCCCTCGAACTCCACCATGGCCACTGCATCCCGGAATCTGAAACCGAACAAATCACCACTCCGAGGTTCCTCACCGTTCAATTGCCGGCCGACGGCTGCCATAATCCGGTTCATCATCGGTACTCCTCCTTCACAGAGAATAAAGGGGGGGAGGAAAAAGTTCCCCCTACTTTTTTTCACTTGACCTCAACCTTGTATTGGATCTCGCCGGGGGTGACCATCACACCTTCCACCCGTTCCCCGTCCTCGGTGTAGACCCAACCGTCTTTCACCTGGGTTTTTTGCTTCAGCTGCTGCTTGTTTGGCTCTTCCTTCACCCGGACCAGATCCGGACGGTTCTCCTTCGCCCACCGGAGGAGGTCGTCTTCCCGGTAGTTCCATTTGTCGGGGGACTTGCGGGCCTTCAACTGGCCAAAAGGCCGTTTGATGGTCTTTGCCTTGGGGTTCTCCTGAAGCCGGCGCTCATGATGCTCCCGCAGAAGACCCTCGATCCGCTCCATCTCCTGCAGGTGTTCCCTTGGTGACACTGGCCAACCACATATTTATCTGTGCGATCCTTTCGTCTCTCTGCTGGGTGTACTCCTCGATGATCTGCTTGTGCTCTTTGTACTGAGCCAAGGCGCAGTCAAGGTCCATCGAAGTTGTGATCCGTTCCACCGGCTTCTCCAAAAACAGGTCTTTGATTTGTCGGTTTCCTCCGACCGGCATTTGCATGATGCTACGATCTACAGCCATTCAGCTTTCCTCCTTGAGTTTGGATTGCCGGGGAGTGCCCCGGCAGACTTTCAGTCCTCATCCACAAACGCAATGTCCGTTACCAGGCTCAGATTGATGACTTGTGCATGACCGTTGAACCAAAAAGCTCCTGTGAAACCCTGTTCAAGGACTTGGGTGTGCAGATTTTCCACGTCAACCCCCTCAACCATGAGCCGGTTTTCCGTATCTCCGCCCACGGATGGCAGCCAAATGTAGGCCTTAGTCACTCAGTTCACCTCCCGGGTGATCTCAGGAGTTCCCTCCTGTGGTATTGAGCAGATGGTGATCGATGATCTGATCGATCTGCCTTCTCCACGCTTCATCTCCGCCAGCCTCCGCTGCCTGGGCAAGGGCTTCATACCGGCTCAAGCGTTTAGCCCAGAATGCGTTGGCTTTCAGGCATTCCTGAAATTCAAGTGCTTCCATGGGCTTCATGTGGTGAAGCCCGATCTTCTCGTATTTGAAGTACAGATCTCCCAACCGTTTATGAAAAAGCTCCACGCGCTTCTCTCCTCCCTTGGGTATCTCTTCCGGCTGTGCTATACTTGGGAGTAAGCTTTGTTTTTTTATCTGCCCACCACTCTGAGGGTGGGTTTTTTCTTTACTACCGGGTCATGGATGCCGACCCGCAAGAGTGCTGCCATCGTTGGCATCATCGGACCGTGGATGATCGTGCCATCCTCCAGGACCACCCGGGCCATCGCTTGATCTTCCACATAACCCGTCACCCGCTTCACACCCTGCAACATGCTTTTCACCTCCCTGCGTCCAGACACTCCCGGACAATCATCCGTCCGATCGTATCCCGAGGGTGTTCCAGGTCGAGAAGTGCCCGCATCGTCGGCAACAGAGGAGTGGTGATCTCATGCCCGCTTTCAAACCTGACCCGGACCATCACTTCCCGCTCCAGATGACCAGCGATGTTTTGAGTGACTACCACCCCGGTGACTCTCTGAATCCCGGGGATCCTGAAAGGGATTACGGACATTTGTTCTCGCTCCTTACCTGTGGTATTATGGATTTAGCTATTTCTCAGCGCCCTCTGTGGCGCTTTTTCTTTTTGAGATACCCCTGTTCTTCCGCCTTCCGGTGGTACTCCCGCCACATCCCCACCCAGCTGATCCCAAACTCCCGGCAAATGACCGCCACCAAGTGGGTCAAGCAGACAATGACATCAATGCATTCCATCAGGAGATTTTGGACCTCGTCCCTTCGCTTCGGATCCGGCTGGTTGACCATGCTAGTCGCCGTGATCTGATCCATCGCCTCCCGGATCTCTTCGATGGCTTTTTCCCTGACAGCGGACCGGTGTAGATCCACCCCATCCAGCACCGGAATCCAGGTTTCTCCCAAAACTTCCTGAACCGTAGCCATCGCATAAAATCCATCATCCATTACCTCATTCGCAACCTTCATCCGATCCCTCGGCATCCTCCGCCGACCGGATTCAATATTGGCCAAGGCCGGTCGACTGAGGTTAAGCTCCAGTGCAAATTGCTCCTGTGTGTAATCCGCCTGTTTCCGCGCCTCTTTCTGCACAGTCCCAAATTCCGTCATAACTACCCTCCTCTTTGAAACATTTGATCAGTTCTGTGTTTCAGGAAACCTTGGTACGGTTTAATTGGGCGATTGACCCACCTCCTTTTCATGTCTGTCAATCCACCGGAAGAAAGCATCCCGGCCGACTCGCTTAGACCGGCCCACACGTACCAGAGGAAAGTCCGTGTAGTCCATCACCTCGTAAGCACGTCGCTTGGAAATTTGTAATATTTCGGCAATATGCTCGGCTTTGAGGATCAGCGGGTAATCTTCACGGGTCAATGTGGATCACGCTCCTCTCAGTTGCAATGTTTTTTGTAGATGGCCCCGGATACAGAAAAGTCAAGTCCATAGGCCTCTTTTACAGCTGTCAGTTGGGCCGTTTCCTCCAGTACCGGGCCGTACTTCTGATCCTGGCACCAATACAGATAATGATGACACGGATGATTTTCGAGCCATCGCACGTAAAGTGAAAAAGCTGGATGAGAAGGGTAAACAAGAATTACTTCGTGAAATCGTAAACGATATATTCTCGGAGGATTTTAAGAATAAATGATACCAACCTCTCCTCGCATTGAATTTGCATTGAGAAAAGCACGTGAGTTTATTCTTCTAAATGACATTCAATGGCTACCAGTCGATCCATTTTCCATCGCAAAGAATAACGGCTGGGAACTGGTTACTGTTGGGGCAATCGCCAAATACAAAGGATGCTCCAGGGAAGAGATCATTGAAGCCTTAAAAGGCTCAGAAGGAGTAGCCTGCCGCAACCCAAAAACCGGTAAATTCAAAATCATTTATGACGAAAATCAATATCCAGCAGAGAAAATCAAATGGACAATCATGCACGAAATAGGCCATATATTCCTCGGCCATCTAATGGAATTTAACGAAAGCAAACTGTATCGTGGCGGGCTTACTGAGCCTGAATATTACGTTCTCGAAAGAGAGGTAGATACATTTGCTGCGGAAGTACTGGCGCCTATGGCAATACTTAAAAAACTTGGAGCTACGCAGCAACAAGATATAGAATATCTATGTCAGATAACATATACGGCTTCAGGAAATAGAGAGCGAGATATTAAATGGCGAGGTTTTCAAATTCCATATTGTGAAGCAGACGAGCTACTATGTGAACAATTTGAGCAATATTTAACCCCTGTTACTTACTGCATTGATCCCGAGGAAGTTTTTGGACTAATTTCTAACTACAAAAGAAATCCGAGGCGGTCCTTTATGAGCAATAAAATTAACAGTATCATCATGGATGAAGACACTGGGAAGTTTTTAGTGTGTCCTAGATGCGGGAATGGTGAATTTTCCGACGGAGCAGAGTTCTGCAAATTATGCGGCCTGTATTTATACAATGTTTGCACAAACTCTGACTTATTCAACCCTGAGAAAGCCAACATTGTTGTAGAAGTTCCGTATGGTGGATGTGGTGCACAAAATCCTGCGGATGCTAGATACTGTGAACACTGTGGATCAGAGACATTCATTGCCCATCTGGGACTTTTTAAATCTTGGGAAGAACTTCAACGAGAAAGGGATGGAAAGCCCATCGATATCGACTATGATGATTTACCTTTTTAGGAGGACCCGGAATGAGTGATGAAATCAAGGACATGCTGCAGGCAATCCTGGGACGATTGGATTCGATGGAAAATCAGATGGACGAGCATGGAACGATCCTGAAGGCAGTCCGTGGTCGGCTGGAAGAACAGGGAGCCGAGATAAAAGGGATCAATGAACGTCTGGCTCGGATGGAGGGGGATATCAAAGACCTAAAGGTTGGACAAGAGCGCTCGGAGCAGATCATGGAAAAGCTGGCACTTAGGTCAATTGAACAAGAGACAAAAATTGACGCTCTGAAACGTGCCAAGTAAGGAATCCACTAAGGAGGCGACATAGAATGGGAGAGGCAGCAGAGGCCCTGTGGGAACGTACCATAGAGAGTTTAAAAGGCGAACTGTCAAGCGCTTCCTTTGACACTTGGATCAAAGGATTGAAACCCATATGCTTTGAAGAAAACAAGTTAATCGTAGCTGCGCCGAATGATTTTTCACGTGACTGGGTTATTACAAGGTACAAAGAGCAGATCGAGAACAACCTAACTACGATGGTCAATGCTGAACTGATCGTGGTGGTCGATGAAGACAGTGCCCCATCACCAAGCAATCCCACCACCGATAAAGGAACAGACTACGCAGAGGAAGCATACCTGATGTTAAAGTATCGCAGTCAAAAGGAACAGAAAAAAGCTATACGGTTACTGAAAGTTCTCTTTGATGTTGAGTGATGAAAAAATGTATCGACATGGGTGATGAATAATGAAAGGCTACTTTCGGAAGCGGGGGAAGACCTGGTCCTTTACGCTGGATATCGGGAAGGACGCCCAAGGGAAGCGCAAGCAGAAGACAAAGGGAGGATTTAAGACCAAAAAGGCAGCCGAGGAAGCCTGTGCGGAGTTGATTGCCCAGCTGAACAAAGGTGAGTATGTGGAACCTAGTAAATCCACACTGGGTGAATACCTGCAAGAATGGATCGACTCCTCCGCCAAACAAACCATGAGGGATACCACCTTGGATACCCATCAGATCGTGATCGATAAGCACATAAATCCGGAACTGGGCCAAATAAAATTAAGTGAAGTGACTCCGGTTCGGATCCAGAAATTTTATTCCAAGAAATTGGAGGAGGGTTTTTCGGGAGATTACGTGCGATATATGCACTCCATCCTCCATAAATCCCTAACCCAAGCGGTACGATGGCAAATCCTCTCCAAAAACCCGGTAGAACTTGTGAACCCCCCAAAACCCAGCGGAAAAGAAAAGCCCACCTGGACCATCGAGGAAGCCAATCGATTCCTTACGTGTGTCGAAGACCAGCATTATTACCTGCCTTATCTTTTGGCGATTCATACAGGTATGAGACAAGGGGAGATTTTGGGGCTCCGGTGGAAAGATTGCGATTTGGATCAGGGGCTGATCCGCATCCAACAAACCCTGGGGAGAACAAGAAAGGGGTTGATGTTCCAGGTGCCAAAAACCAAAGGATCCAAGCGGGTCATTACTTTAACCAGCCAGGTGCTCTCCGCTCTAAAAAAACACAAAGCCAAGCAGAACCAGCAAAAGCTGTTGCTTGGCAACGGGTATCAAGATCAAGATTTGGTCAATTGCACGTTGGAAGGGAATCCGATCCACCCCAGGAACCTCATCCGGAATTTTCACCGGATGATGGAGAAAGCAGGAGTACCCAAAATCCGATTTCACGATTTACGCCACACCCACGCCAGCATCATGCTGCAGCTGGGAGAGCATCCGAAGATCGTCAGCGAACGGTTAGGACACAGTCGAACCAGTATCACCTTGGACATCTATAGTCATGTTACCCCAAATCTGCAAGTCGATGCAGCTAAAAAATTCGGGGATGCGATGAGTGGAAAATCACGTCCATAAAATCAATGTGGTCAAAATGTGGTCAAAGAGGATTCTGTGGTCAATGTCCACAAAGACAAAAAAATAGAAACCCTTGAATGTTCAAGAGTTTCAGTGGTGGGCAGTACTGGGATCGAACCAGTGACCTCTACCGTGTCAAGGTAGCGCTCTCCCCCTGAGCTAACTGCCCGAAGAGGGTATCCTCTGGTGGGCCCAACAGGACTCGAACCTGTGACCGATCGGTTATGAGCCGACTGCTCTACCAGCTGAGCTATAGGCCCTGAAAAAGATGGCGGAGCTGACGGGACTCGAACCCGCGACCTCCGGCGTGACAGGCCGGCGTGAACTCCAACTTCACCACAGCTCCATGATGGTTGCGGGGGCAGGACTTGAACCTGCGACCTTCGGGTTATGAGCCCGACGAGCTACCAACTGCTCCACCCCGCGGTGGCGACAATTAATACTATACAACATTATAGGACACATGGCAAGGGGTTATCCAAATTTTTTTCAGGATCGTCTCCAGACATATCGAACCCCGTAGCGCCCTTTTTTGGATTGGAAGACTTCCACTTCAGCTGGGCTGTCATATCCGTACACCCACCAGTCCTCCTGCATCCGTGTGGCAAGACAACGAGCCTGAAAGCGCGTATCGTACAATTTGGCCCAATAAATCCAGCATGTCATGTAGCGAATCCCCCTTTTTCAACTTCCGGCACCGGGAATTTGCTGTCCAGGGGATAGTTTGTCTGAAAAGCGGGGGATTCATGCCCGAAGGGCGGCCGTACATTTTTCCCTCCAGCCGATACGTCCCCATCCCATATGTCATAAAATACATTGACAATCAATCCGATTGTCGGTTCAACCATCTGACCTGCCTTTGGACAGATGTTCCCTCCTCTGACTCGGGGCTGTTCCCACAGCCCTTTTTTTGTCCAAAAACAGACCCCGCCTCCGAAATCAGGCGAGGACAGTTTCTGATAAAAACCATTGCGGAGGAGTGTCCAGTGTCAACGACGGAGAGCCTTTGCACTTAGCGGGATACACCTCTCTCCGCCGGGTTCACTTTGCCCCGGATTCGCCACAACGGCTGAGGCGAAGAACCCCATATTTAACCGGCATGTTGGTTCGACGCATCGGAAATGTCCTCTTTCCCCGCCTCCGCCGCCTCCTCTTCATCACGGATGCGGTGAGCCAGACGACTGGAAGCCGATGCGGCAATGCTAGCCACCAAATCGTCCAAAAACGTATGAACGGGACCGTCTTTTCTGGTATCCAACTTTTTTATAACTCCGATCTTGTGTTTATCCAAAAATCCAAAAGTGGTGACAGCAATACTCCCGTATCCAAACACCGATCCGAGGGCCAATGTCTCATCACAGCCGAACAATCCCTCATCCTCTCGCACGATGGACAGGAGAGGTTCGGACAATTGATTTTTCTCTGCCAATTGATCCAGTTCAACTCCAACTAAAATCGCGTGCTGGATCTCCCTTTTATCCAAAACGGCGGCCACACTGTCCAAACAGCTTTCCATAGTGAGGTTCGTAGAGTAAGGAGATTGCATCTGATAAACGATCTCAGCAATGCCCTCCAACGTTACCCCGCGGTCCCTCAAACGTTCCAGCGCAGAAGCTTTCACCACTTTGCTGTGAACACGTCTGTTCATCATCGGTTTCCTCCCTCCACCTGAAAGACACTTTCCATCTTATCACAATTCTCCTTTGCAGGTTCTCATCTTTCGACTTTATCGGTTGTTCATTAGGGGGTATAATGTAAGATAGGCCTTTCCATTTCCCCAAGATTTTGCACTTGGTGAATCGGTTCCGACTCTTCATCCCC
This sequence comes from Kroppenstedtia guangzhouensis, assembly GCF_014637345.1. Taxonomy (GTDB): domain Bacteria; phylum Bacillota; class Bacilli; order Thermoactinomycetales; family DSM-45169; genus Kroppenstedtia; species Kroppenstedtia guangzhouensis. The sequence goes on along the minus strand of NZ_BMEX01000001.1, from coordinate 19,338 downwards.
ATTAAAGGAGGTAATGCGATGAAATTCGGGATAGCCACTTTTCCGGGAAAAAAAATACAGGACTTCGCTAACTCCTACCGTAAACGGTACGATCCCAATTACGCATTGATTCCACCCCATATCACCCTCAAGGAACCCTTTGAACTGGAGGAAAAGATGCTTCCACAAGCCGTGGAGCACCTTGAGCAAGTAGCACAGGAAACAGCTCCCTTCAATATTCATTTTCATAAAATCAGCAGTTTCCATCCCACTAACAATGTCGTGTATATTGCCGTGGAAAATCCAGATGAGATGAAACAGCTTCATGAAAAAATCAATCGCGGCCACCTCTATCATGAAAGGGGGTATAAATTCATCCCCCATATCACCATCGGGCAGAAACTACCCCAAGACGAACTGCTCGATGTTTATGGCAGCCTGCGAATGTTACATGTGGACATGAACAGTTGGGTGGATCGGTTTCACTTGTTGTACCAGCTGGAAAACGGCTCCTGGACGATCTATCAGTCCTTCCTGCTCCGGGGATGACCCCCGAACCGGCATCCGGAGGATCCATCATGAACTTTGAAATCAAACCGGTTACAAGCCAAAGTGAACTGGACCAAGTCATGTCCGTTCGATTCCAAGTATTTGTGGAAGAACAAAAGGTTCCCCTTTCCTTAGAGATTGACGAATGGGAAGAGACAGCAACTCATTTCCTGGCTCGAGCTGCCGGAAAGCCTGCGGGCGCTGCCCGATTTCGCTTTCTTTCCGATGGGATTGGGAAAGTGGAGAGGGTGGCGGTTCTTTCCTCTCACCGAGGGACCGGTATGGGCCGTGCCCTGATGAATGCCGTGGAGGAATTCGCCTCAAATCACGGAGTAACCATGATCAAACTTCACGCCCAAATCCAGGCTCTTCCTTTTTATCGTAAATTAGGCTATCAAGCGGAGGGGGAGCCCTTTATCGATGCAGGTATCCAACATCGGGAAATGAAGAAGCCGATCCTTTCGTAGGATCGGCTTCTCTCTTCAGTTCCTCAGGACCCGGCAGCCCGATTCAAAGCATCAACCGTCTTCCGATCCGTGGTGCAGGTCCCCAGGTCAGCGTGGTACATGGAACCTTGACGCTCCCCGTGAAAATCGGACCCAGCAGTGGCGAAAAGACCAAACTGACGAACGATTTCTGTATATCTCATTTTCATCTCTTCATTATGATCCGGATGATTCACTTCGATCCCCGCAAGGCCGTTCCCGGCAAGTTTCAGCACCAAGTCATCATCGTCGTATAAACCGGGATGTGCCAGAACAGGCACTCCTCCAGCCTGCCGGATCAAAGCCAGCGCCTCCTCCGGAGAGATTCGGGGGGTGGTAACATACGCAACCCCGTCCTTACCCAAATACTTTGCAAAGGCCTCATCCATGTTCTGAACGACGCCCTTTGCCACTAAAACCTCGGCAATATGTGGACGGCCGATATTGACCTTGTCCTGTTTCCTGGCCTCCACTTCCTCCATGGTGATCGGGATTCCCAGTTTCGTCAGTCTATCCAGAAGCATGTGGTTCCGTCTCTTCCTCGCTTCCCTTTGCTCACGCAGTCTCTCTTGAAATAACTCATCGGTGGGGTTTACAAAATATCCGAGCACATGAATGTCCTGCCCGTTGGCGACTGTACTGATCTCCACACCTGGAATCACCCACAGTCCTAATCCTTCCCCACACTTTCGGGCCTCTTCGACACCGGCCACCGTATCGTGATCTGTGATGGCAATTCCTTGAAGCCCTTTCGCTTTCGCCCTTTTCACCACTTCCACCGGTGTAAACATTCCATCGGATGCGGTGGTATGCACATGTAGGTCCAAACGGTTCAATTGATGCCACTCCTTTCCCTTCATCACAAAGCATACCACACCCTTCCCGGAACTACCGTGGATTTCCCCCTGTAATTCATACTGCGCCACCCTTCCTTCATAGCATGGAAGTACCCCCTTTTTTCGATAACCCCTTTGTAGTTCGACTTTGAACAGGAATGATAACTGTTGGGAAAAACAGACCGTCTTATGAGGAGGTTTCACTTTGGGTCAAAAGATGAAACGAATCATGGGATTGGTGTACACCCGCGATCAAATTGATCGCACACTTCGCTCCCGGGGATTTATCCGGCGAAGCGGACATCCCCCAGTCTACGATCTTCATCTACGGGATCCGCTTTCGGGACAGGAGTTTCGTCTCCGGATTCCCACCTATCCATCTCCCAATCCGGACACTTCACGACTTCGTCTGGGTAAACCTATCATCGATCGATGCAGGGGATATCCCCCGGTTAAAACGGGCCACTCCCCTGTCCCTGATCATGTGGTGGAAGCAGCTAACCATCAAATAGCGGAAATCTTCTCCTATCTCAATTCCAACAGTCTTGATTAGTCTGTGTCTGATCCAACCTTTGCTGACGGTCGGGACGATGTGACCGGCGCCCCCAAGCGAGACTTGTCCACTCCTGAGTGCAAAGGCTCTCCGCCGGTCACACCGGCCTCTCATCAAATTGAATGAACGGACACGCCCTAGTACTGCTTTGAGTGTTGATGAATTTTACTCAAGAAAATGTCGAATGTTGTCTCAAGTCAATTGAAAACAGACGGTGATTCTGCATTTGGAGCTCGCTCCACACCCACAATACAGACTATGTTCGACATCGATTGACACTCTTTATGTAAGGCTCAAGGTAGTACTAGAAGCGTGGTGAATAAGGTGGTTCCACACGACCTTTCCTGAAAAAGGATGCGGACACCCATACAGGGTGTCCGCCACACTCAACGGTCGTTTCAGGTGCGTTTTTTCAGTTCTTTTTTTATTCGCTCCCCCAATTTTTCAGCGTTTTGAGCAGGTTGATCATTTCCTTTTCCGGAAATCCCCAACTCAGACGCCACCTCGTCCATCGTTTGCCGAAGTTTTTTCTCTTCGGCAGAGGCATCCTTCCGAACATCCCCGGCATGCTCTTTTCCTTTGGATTCCTCTTTATCGAGGTTAAAGAAGCGAAACATATTAAACGCCCCCTTTATAAGTGGTTGAGTGCCATTTTAGTATCACACCCGCAGAGAGGCGTTATGATTCCTGTTTATGGTGACTTGAACATGGGACAGATCTTTCTGTTCAAGGATATACATCCCTGTCAAAGCCCCCTTCCCGGACCCGTCTGCTTTGATTTTTTGCTCATTCCTACAAGTAAGGAACCATTTCCCCCTGGATCTGTGATACACTGAAATGAAAAAAATGATGATCTTAACGGGAGGTTGAATCATTATTGAAACCTGAAACCCAATCCTCACGAGAACAATGGTCCGGCAAATTGGGCTTCATACTCGCCTCCATCGGTTCCGCCGTCGGCCTGGGAAGCATTTGGCGCTTTCCCTTCGTCACAGGCGAAAATGGAGGCGGAGTTTTTGTTCTCATCTATTTGATCTGTGTTCTGCTCCTTGGATTACCCGTTCTGCTCTCTGAAATCGTTCTGGGACGCTCCACGCAACGAAACCCCGTGGGCGCTCTTCGGCTAAAAGCGCCTGGCACCCCGTGGTTTCTCAGCGGATTCATCGGGATTACTGCGTCGATTCTCATCTTGTCCTTCTACAGCACTGTCGGCGGTTGGACCCTTTCTTACACTTGGGAATCCCTGCTGGGAACCTTCAGTGACATCTCCATCACAGAGGCGGAAACCCGATTTGGATCTTTTATTTCCGATCCGGTCATCCCCCTGCTGTGGCAAGCACTGTTCATGGCTCTCACAATGGGGATTTGCATCTTTGAATTACAAAAAGGAATCGAGCGAACTAACAAATTTTTGATGCCTCTGTTGGGATTCATGCTCCTGATCCTCGTTTTCCGCTCTGTCACCCTCCCGGGATCCATGGAGGGAATCCGCTTTATCCTGTATCCCGATTGGTCATCAGTCACCTTCACGACACTTCTTGAAGCTCTCGGGATGGCTTTTTTCTCCTTGTCCGTGGGAGCCGGAACTATGGTGACTTATGGTAGTTATCTCTCCAAAAAAGAGAGCATACCCGGTGCTGTGGGAAATGTGGTGATCTTCTCCACTCTGGTTTCCTTGGCGGCCGGCCTGGCCATCTTTCCCGCCCTTTTCTCACTGGGACATGAACCCGACACCGGTCCGCCTCTCGTATTTATCACCTTACCGGCAGTTTTCGCCCAAATGCCCGCCGGTGCACTGTTTTCTCTGTTATTCTTCTTTTTATTGTGCGTGGCTGCTTTAACTTCCTCCATCTCTTTGTTGGAGGTGCCTCGCCGTTATTTGGAGGATGAACATGGTTTCAGCCGGCAAAAAAGTACCTTGTTGACGGGTAGCTTGATTTTCCTGCTGGGAATCCCGGCCACACTCTCCTTCAGCTCCTTGGCAGATGTGAAAGGTATTGCCGGAAGACCCATCTTTGAGTCAATGGACTTCATCGCCTCCAATGTACTCCTGCCTCTCGGTGGATTGACCGTTATTTTATTTTGCGGCTGGAAGTGGGGAATCCGCCAAATGCTTCAGGAATCCCGCGGCGAAAACGAAAAGGGGATCCCGGGTGAAACCTTTTGGGCTTTTATCATTCGTTGGATCACCCCGATCCTGATTCTGGCTGTCTTCGCCTTCCAGATCCTTTCCGGTCTGTCATAATCTAACCAATAAACAAGGGCCCGATTAAGGGCCCTTGTTTATTGGTTACGGAGGTAAGTGTCTGACCAAAAAAATAAACATCAGGCAGGAATAGCAGATTCCATGCAGAAAACAATAAACGAACATAGGTACGCTTCCAATTCCGAAAAAACTCGCCATGGAAAAGGCGAGTCCTTCAAATCGGTTTCGGCTCATGAATCTCTTGAAAGTGTGGGTAGACAGCTTCCACGGAATGTAAACTGCATTCTTCCTCGTGAACAGCAACGGTTCCGCGTACCCAGAAACGTTGATCCAACCAGGTCGGAGGCATCCCCCGGCCATTCATCTGAAGAGAAAGCCAACGATCCGTAATTTTCAAGCTGGCTTCCGATCCGGAAACAGCCAATTGGACCGTGCCTGTCAACTGTCTGGAATCAGGAACTTCCATCACCCCGTTTTCCCGCAACCAACGGCAGGCCTCATAGGAAAGCGGGAGATTTCGAATCGACTCCCGATATACCGGAACAAAAACGGGATATACATCACTGATCGCCTCATCCTGAATCCATCGAAACAACCCTTTTATAGTATTGAGGAAAATTCTTGATTTAATCGGTCCCCCCTTTCCGGTATCCACATACCAAACCCCGAAGAAATGGGACAAGATATCCCCGGTCAGCATGGGCCAGGTGAATCGCTTGCCAAAATGCGTGGCGATATATGTTTTAAGGAGCTCGATCGAATGCAGATAGAAGCTTTGAGTCTTCACCTGAAACTTCTCCACATAGTTGGAGATAAACAAGCCTAACTGCTGTTCCACGATATCAGGAAGACCAGTCTCCTTCTCCGGCAAAACCGACGGGCGGAACAACTCCTCCTGAACCGGCTGGGCATCCAATTCGGAAATTTCCTTCTGTTGTGATGTATCGTCCCATCTCTCATCACTGACAGGATCAGAAAGGGCTTCCGCCACCTTTTCCGTCTGTTCCATCTCCCGGGCCCGTTGCATCAGCCACCCGAGAACTTGTAATCCGTTTTGATGCCAATATTCCCGATTTAAAGCACCGGTTGATTGTACTTGATTTTTTAAATACATAATAATCTCCCCCTTCATCTCAACCCCGAAAGATGTGTAAGGGCCAAACAGCTCATACCGATTGACCAAGCGGGAGAGACGAGCAAACATCAACATGCCTTCACGAACCGGCTCCGTCAGACGGACTGGAAACTCCCGGTCTTCCGTCAACGAACGGAGGATCACCTCCTCACCGTCCACACGAACCACTTCGTAACAGCACAGATGAACCCCCGCCAATTCTTCGGCGATTCGCTCCGATTGCAAAGAGGTGCCGGCCAAGGACCTCCTCCAGTATTCCACTGGTCTTTCTCCCCGGAAACAAGGGGCATCAAACAACATCCAAAAACGATAGGTGTAGGCAAATTTAGACGGGATCGGATGTTCCACAGGCAGATGGAGACATTCTTTAAAGATGATGGACCATTTCTCGTCGATTTCCCCTCTGCATTCCTCTTGAAACCATTTGTTGAGGCAAGTGACCAGCCGGGTCTTCGCTTTCCGCTCCCGATCCTCCCGAAGAAGCTCCGCTGTTTGAAAAGCCACCACCCGTTCACAACACTTCTTGTATTTTTTCCCGCTGCCACAGGGACAAGGATCATTTCTACCGGCAATTACAGGCATATCGACACATCCCGTAAGTAGTCCTTTTCTTTAGTATATCTGAATTCCCCATCAAAAAACAAAAATATTTGGAAAAGACTGAGTCAATTCCCACTTCACACCCTAGTCTTATCATAAATAGAAAAAACCCGTGGTGTAAAGTACCACGGGCAAAATGTTTCCACTTTTATTCAAGGATATAAACTGTCACATTTCTACGACCCCACTGGACGGCCTCCTGTCGGGTTTCAAAGAAAAGATCGATAATATTTCCTTTCACAGCTCCACCCGTATCTTGTGCCACAGCCCGCCCGTATCCCGGTATGTAAAGCTGAGTGCCGAGAGGGATGACCCTGGGATCGACGGCAACTGTCCCTCGACGAGGCATCGCACCCGTCGCGGTTGGGTTTCCCGTATGGGTATATCCAGTCGCCTGCATGGAAAGACTCTTCTTGTACTTCAGACCGGCAATCCGGGATCCGGAAGTGGAAGCCAGCTGAGTGTCTTCCTTTTCATCCTCCACTTCCCCTGAACCCACCTTTACAATCTCAGCCACCGGTTTGATCTCCTCAATCTTCTTTTGATCCGTAACCATGGCTTTTCCGTTTTTGTACAAGGCAGTCACTTCATAGATGACTTTTCCCTTTTTCCCTTTTTGGGTCACCTTTTTTTCACCCTTGGGCAGATCCGGATCCTCTTGCTTTTTGACCGGAAAATCGGTGAATTCCACCTTTTTCTTGACCCGTTTTTCGATTTTGTCGATAACAATCATCATATCATTGGTAATCTTCTGATCCAAGGTGGCGTTCATTTGATCGCTTTTTTCCGTTTTCACCTTCTGCTCCTTGAGAAAATCCCCCACAGTGGTTTGCAAGGTTTTGGTCTTGATGGGATCCTTCCCACCTACTTTGAGGGAAACCGTGCAATTGCAGGTTAGGTGAATACTGGAATCCTTTTGGATCGGCTTATCCCAGGGGTGATTCGGCTTATACTGCTTTTTGAGTTTGGCGGGATTGTAACCTTCATCGGCCAAAGCCTCAGCCAATGTCCCATTGAAGACGTCGGTTTTGATTTTTTTATCCTGGTCACTGAAAGTGACAGTGATCTCCTTGTTCATCATTGCATAACCGACGAAGGTGCCGGACAACAACAGCACAGTGGCAACCCCGAGAGAAATGATCAGGGATTTCTTCATCCAATACCTCCTTACCCACTGGTAAAAAGACGGTTATATTATAACAGAGCACCGGGAAATGTCTACAAATAAGTAAATTCCAATAAGCGCCGAATTGGTTAAAATAGCTGAAAAAGCATCCATTCTATACAAATGAATTCACTTCTCGGATTGCCGGTGGATATGAAGAGGAGAGCGGATTTAATCCCCTCTCCCACCACCATTGGTCTCCGGGTTCCCGGAAATCTGATCGGGCGGCAACGGATCTCTATGAAACTTCTTGATATTTTCATCCAAGGGACGTTTTTCATTAGGGGCGGGGACTTTTTCTGTCTCGGGTACAGTCTTGGGAGCTTCCCGTGTCTGCTTCGGACGGTGACGGATGTCAGAGGATCCGTAAATGTCTACGGAAAGATGTCCGTTTCCGGCTGTTGCCTGGATCAGGATCGGTCTGTTCAATTGGTTTTGGAACTGAAAATCAGGTCCGCCCCATGAAACCGTCGCATCCCGTCCCGCCGGAACATAGGTGACCCGCTTGCTGTGGCTTACTCGTTGTACGACACGCAAACCCGCTCTCTCCACACTGTTGAATAACGTGGACGAAGTTTGACAGATTCCTCCGCCCACCCCTTCCGTATACTCTCCCCGGACGATCACCGGGGCCGGACGGTACCCCCTGGCACTGGAGCGGATCCCCACTGTGCGGTTAAAGGAAAACACCTCTCCGACGTTGACCACCTGATGGTCGATCGCCCGCGCAGATAATAAGATATTGTGAGCCCGGTTCACATTGTGTGGATTGTAAACAGTTGAATAAGAAGCCAAGTGCTTCTCCTTGATCCTTTTTAATGTCTCCGTTGTAATGGGCGGGCTCCAGATCTGTACTGGAACCGTCAAGGGACGGTTGAGATAATGATGGATCCCGTCCAACCAGTGGTTCACTTCCGCCCGATCCACTTTGCGGCCATTTTGGTGAGGCACCAATTGGCGACCTTCGAAGTAAGCGGATTTTGGCTGACGGTCAATCTCCTTTTCCACTTGAGAGAACCAGCGATAGAAGGCATCCCGGTCCAAAGTGGTGGGATCAATCCCGTCGAACCCCGTCTGACTGAGATCCAGTCTCCACTCTTTTCCCTCATATTTCATGATGAAAAGCGATTTGATCTGATTTTGGTCTTTCACTTCTGCACCGGAATGATCTTTTGCTTTTTTTTGTTTCGGAACCGGCTTCAAAGACGCATCTCCCGGCGTGCACCCGCAGACAAACAGAATCACGGAAAGCCAAAAACCGATGATCTTCAAGCTCTCACCCCCTCTTTCTAGTCTTTGTCAGGGGGGAGAGACAACACTGGGAACTTTAAACAATTATCCGTAGAAGTAGGTGAAAGCAACAAATGATGACACATTCCAGAGGGTAATCAGAGGAGCACCGTAGCGAAAAGAAGGGTGCATGGTCTTGTGTCGGAAATATTTCATTCCCAACCACAGGCCTGGCCCACCGCCCAAAAATCCGCTCAAAAACAAATGCCGTTCCGGAATTCGCCACCTACCTTTCCTGGCCCGGGCTTTATCCGACCCCATCAATACAAAGGTCACCCCATTGATTAACAACAAATAGACGAGGATCCACATCATAAACACAGGGTATACGATCCATTGAAAAATCTCCATACATCTTCTTTCCGATTTTTCACCTATTGTTTTTTTAAAATTGTTTTTCTTTGAACCCAATCAATCTCTGTTTTTTATTTCGAGGGAGGGCTGAATCTATTGTGCCGGCTATCGACGATTGTATGACATCTGTACGGCGGATTTTCAACCAATTCGTGAGGGATTGATGAAAGGGCAGTTTTGTGCAGTTTTTCACATATTAACCGGGGTATGATGATGATAGGGGTCAAACACACTTCCCATTCTTCTCCTCTAAAAGCTTTGTATTTCGTGCCTTCCGGATCGGGGCGGAGTTTCACATACCGCGTAACAGGTCTGACGAGCTAAAGACGCTCCCTGTGACCCCACCTCTCCCTGTGACAAGTTTATTCACAACGCTTCTAAATGGAGGCGAAAACCGAATGGAACCCACTGTATGGAGCCGAATCCTGACTGCAGAAACACTTGCTTTCCACATTATTTGGGCCACCATTGGGGTGGGTGTCCCTGTCTTTATCTCCCTGGCGGAAGGCTGGGGAATTTTGAAGAAGGATTCCCATTATATTTTGATGGCTCGGCGTTGGACACGGGGGTTTGTGATCACTGTGGCCGTCGGTGTCGTGACCGGAACTTGTATCGGATTGATGCTCAGCCTTTTGTGGCCCCGTTTTATGCAACTGGCAGGCAATCTGATCAGTCTGCCCTTGTTTCTTGAGACCTTCGCCTTTTTCTTTGAGGCCATTTTCCTTGGTATTTATCTCTATACTTGGGATCGACTCAAGCCGATCCTCCATTGGCTGACCTCCATCCCGATCATCATCGGTTCATCTCTGTCGGCAGTCTTTATCACCACCGTGAACGCATTCATGACCACGCCGGCGGGATTTTCGATCGATCAGGGAAAGCTGGTTGATTTCCGTCCCCTGGAAGCCATGTTCAATCCAGCCACACCAAGCAAAGTGGCTCATGTTCTCTCCTCGGCTTATGTGACCTGCGCCTTCCTGCTCGGTGGGATTGCAGCCTGGTGTTTGTTGAAAGGGAGAAACCACGTTTATCATAAAAAAGCGTTGAAAATGACCATGATCGCCGGCCTGATTCTTGCCTTGGGCACTGCGGTTGCCGGGGACTTCTCGGGAAAATTTCTCGCCGAGTACGTACCGGAAAAACTGGCCGCAGCGGAATGGCACTTTGAGACCCAGCGGAAGGCTCCCCTCATCCTGGGAGGCTATCTCACTGATGAAAATAAAATCAAAGGAGCCGTTAAAATTCCCTTTGCACTCAGTATCCTCGGGAAAGGTTCCCCCGACGGGGAAATTATCGGGCTTCACGAATTTCCTCCGGATGAACGGCCACCTCTTTACCTTCACTATCTGTTTGACGGGATGGTTCTGATCGGAACCTATCTGATCCTGATCTCCGCCCTGTTCCTTCTCGCCTGGTGGCGAAAGAAAAATCCCTGGAACAAATGGATTCTCCGGGGGATTGTGGCGGGTGCTCCCCTCTCTTTTCTTGCGATTGAATTGGGTTGGATCTACGCCGAGGTGGGACGTCAACCCTGGATTATCCGGGGGATGATGAAGGTGAATGAGGCCGCCACCACTGCAGATCATGTCGGGCTGCTCCTGGGAGTGTTTTCAGTGGTGTTTGCGGCACTCGCTGTCATCGCCTGTACGGTCTTGATTCGCATGTTCAAACATCAGCATCCGGAAAAAGAGCTGGAACAGCGCCAAACCTTCTTGTGAGAAAGGTGGGTTCTCTACATGAGTTTGGAATGGATCGGAATTACCGTTCTCTGGACCTTTCTGTATGGATATCTGATCGTCGCCTCCATCGATTTTGGCGCCGGTTTTTTCTCCTATTACAGTCTGTTGACCGGTCGTGAACACCTCATCAACCGGGTGATCGATCGTTATCTCTCCCCTGTCTGGGAAGTAACCAATGTGTTCCTGGTCTTTTTCTTCGTGGGGATTGTCGGTTTTTTCCCGGATACTGCCTACTACTTCGGGACCGCCCTTTTGCTTCCGGGGGGAGTCGCACTCCTTCTGTTGACCATCCGGGGCTCCTTTTACGCTTTTGCTAATTATGGTGCACGAAAGAGTCGCTTCTATCTGTTTCTGTACGGCATGACGGGGCTGTTTATCCCGGCTGCCTTGTCCACGGTATTGACCATCTCCGAAGGCGGATTTATCCGGGAAACCGGCGAAGGTCATGTGGAGTTCCTTCCCCGTGAGTTATTCACCAGTCCCTACTCCTGGACGGTGGTTTTCCTCGCCCTGGTCAGCGTTTTATATATCAGTGCCAGCTTTCTCGTCTTTTACGCCCGGAAAGCGGAAGACGAAAAAGCTCACGAACTCTTTAGAAAATATTCCCTCTTTTGGAGCGGGCCGACGATTTTGGCCGGTATCTTGGTGTTTCTGGCACTATCCCGTCACAACGCGGTCCATTTTCAAAATATGGTCGACCTGGCTTGGATGTTTTTACTCTCCCTCGCCTGCTTTCTGGGGGCGGTCTATCTCACTTGGTGGCGGAAAGCCCCGGGTTGGTCGTTTATTCTGGTCATGTTGCAATTTGCTTTTGCTTTTTTCGGTTACGGTACTTCCCATTTACCCTATCTGTTGTACCCTTACATTACTCTGCAATCCGGCTTGACCCAACCGGAGATGGGCTGGACCCTTGTGATCTCCTTTATCGCCGGTCTGTTTCTCCTGGTTCCTTCGCTCATTTTGCTGTTGCGCCTGTTTCTCTTTAATGCCCGTTACACCCGCGGAGAAGAGTAAAACGGCTGCACGGATTACCTTGTGGCCGTTTTTTTACGGGCGTGATCCACAAAGGCGCCGAACAAACGTCGGGAAACGGCGTCGGTGCGAAACAAGTTTTCGGGATGCCATTGAACTCCCACGACAAAGGCGGAACCGTCTTCTTCGAAAGCCTCCGTCACTCCATCGGGAGCTGTCGCCGATATGATAAACCCTTCGGGAAGACGCCGGACTGCCTGGTGATGATAGCTATTAACCCGGATCCGCTCCACCCCAGCGATTTGTGACAGTATGGTGCCCTCCCGGATCTGAATGCCATGGGACAGGTACTCCCGAGATCCCCGCTGGACATGTTGAATCAAGTCCTTCCGCTGACTGTACAGATCTTGATACATATCCCCCCCAAAAGCGATACATAGGATCTGGCAACCCCTGCAGATGGCCAATACCGGTTTCCCCGCTTTCACCATCCTGCGGGCAAGGCCCATCTCCATCCGATCCCGTTCCGGCTCCACTTCCCCCAAGGCGGGCAGCGGTTCCTCGCCAAACAGGGACGGATCGATATCCCCTCCCCCGGTCAAAAGCAACCCGTCGATCTGTTTGGTCATTTCGTCCAAAATATCCTCGTCCGTGGCATAGGGCAACAATAATGGGATTCCTCCCGCAGCCAGCACCGCGTCAGCATTATCCCTGGATAAGGTCAAACTGTTTTCCTTCCGTCTCATGGACAATGTGATTCCAATGGCTGGTTTCATCAGTCTCCCCCAGTTCCACCAATTCTGAAAAATGATCTCCGTTTTATTGTATCACAGGACAAGGAAAAGCGCCGGAACGCGTTCAGGACAGCTTTCCGACGCTTCTTGATTCGCGGTTGTTCTTAGCGGGTATCCTGAGCGGGTACCCGATCATTAAACAGAAACCGAATGGAGTAAATCCCGGCCAATCCGACCAAAGAGTAGATGATCCGGCTAAATCCGGAGGATTCGCGTGTGGTATCCCCGCCGAAGAGGGCCGATACCAAATCCCACTGAAACAGGCCGATCAACAACCAGTTCAAAGCCCCGACAATAACCAAGATCAAAGCGAGTCGCGAAAAAGCGCTCATTCTGCATCCCTCCTTCCCGATCTCTCACTGATCCATCATGTTTTAACCGGGTATCCTCATTTTGCCGCAAATGGCTCCGAATTATGAATGAAAGAAACCGGTCCCTCTCGGGAACCGGTTGGAGAATAAACCATCAGGCCTGTTTTTCCATCTCCTGTTTTCGCCGATACTCCTCCGCCAGCTTGTCAATTTCCTTTTTCAGTTCTTCCACCATCTGATCTTCCGGTACTTTCCGGATCGTTTTCCCGTGACGGAACAGAAGCCCTTCTCCCCGCCCACCGGCTATTCCGATATCAGCTTCTTTGGCTTCTCCGGGTCCGTTGACGGCGCACCCCAGAACCGACACTTTGATCGGCACATGGATCTTGGAAATATATTCCTCCACTTCATTGGCGATCTTGATCAGGTCAATCTCGATCCGTCCGCAGGTGGGACAGGAGATCAGGGTGGCGGCATTATCCGCCAAACCAAAGTCTTTCAGCAACTCACGGGCCACTTTGACTTCCTCCACAGGGTCAGCACTCAGGCTGATACGCATGGTGTTTCCGATCCCCTTGGACAGGATGGCCCCCATCCCGGCTGCGCTTTTGATGGTTCCGGAGAACAGAGTTCCGGACTCGGTAATACCCAAATGAAGGGGGTATTTGATTTTTTCCGCCGCTTTGGTATAGGCTTCGATGGCCAGTGAAACATCAGAGGCCTTCAGGGAGACGACGATATCATGAAAATTGAGCTCTTCCAAGATCCCTATATGGTAAAGGGCACTCTCCACCATGCCGTCAGCGGTGGGATAGCCATACTTCTCTAAAATCCGTTTCTCCAGGGAACCGGCGTTGACCCCGATCCGGATCGGAATCCCCCGTTCCTTGGCCGCCTTCACTACCGCCTCCACCTTCTCCCGTCGACCGATGTTCCCGGGATTGATCCGGATCTTGTCGATCCCGCCCTCAATCGCCTTCAAGGCGAGACGATAGTCGAAGTGAATATCGGCCACCAGGGGGACATTTATCTGTTTTTTAATCTCCGGAATGGCTTCCGCTGCACGCATGTCCGGACAGGCAACCCGAACGATCTGGCATCCGGCTTCTTCCAAACGGTTGATTTCATCCACCGTGGCTTTGACATCATGCGTTTTTGTAGTGGTCATACTCTGAATGACCACCCGATCGTTACCGCCGATCTGGATACCCCCGACTTTCACCGGTCGGGTTTGCGTGCGATGAAACATCTATATCGCCCCTTTGGATACATAGAAACTCACACTCCGTATATTATATATCATTTCGGAAACGCAAAAAAGGAGCCAAATGCACCTTTGACTCCGAATTGTCACTTTTCACAGGGAAAAGCCGTCAAATTTGTTTGGGAGATCGTGTAGACCCCGTGATGGTTGTACCCACACAGGGCACAAGTCGCTCGTTCGCTTCGCTGCGATCACACACCATTCCCTTTTCGCCCATTTCCGTGCGTCAACCCTGCTGTTGATCCATCCCCCGTCGGACCGCTTGGTAGACTTCATCAGGTGTCATCCCTTGGGCATTGATCACTTGAATTTGATCGACGGTGTCCTGCATCCCCATCAGATCCTTATCCATGCCGGAAATCACAAAGCAGTTGCAATCCTGGGTTTGATCACGCTCCAAGCTGACAACATCACATCCTTGATTTTGAAGGTACTCACGGACATTCTTCAGACCCTCTTCCACTGCGACCCGGTAGTTGGTCAAAGCGATCACCTTCTTTCTATCGTCGTATTAATTGTAATGAAGAATTATTCTGTTTCATCCTTTACATAAGCGATCAGTGCCACCCGACCATTGATGAGCCGGTTCAGATCCTCCTCGGCCTTGGAGATCCGTTCAATCACATCGGATCGGTCTTCCAGGTTGACCAGTCGGTAAGTTTTATGATTCTGTTTCATCGCGATCCGCCCTTCAAACGATTCCTCTGTTGACTGGCAAACATTTTCATGCCAAAAGGGATCATACCGAACAGGCGGTATGTCCAGTGCATCCGTTGTTCCCGGCGAAGCATGCGGGCTTCCCGGCGCCGTTCCCTGGGCGTATCCATATATTTCACCATTTCTTGGACCAGGAATTTCAAATAATCGTTTGTCGACACGGTCTGCACCTCCCTCTGGTTCCAGTTTAACCAGGGAAGAAAGGTTTAAACCCGGAACTTCTGAGAGATCTCCTTCCATTGCTGGAGAATTTTCTCCGCTGTCTCCTGGGGGGATTTACCTGTCGTATCAAGGGAGAAGTCTGCAAAATTGTAAGCATTCCGGCGCGATTTCTTCAGATCCGTCACCCGCTTGCGGACATCTCCCCTTAAGAGAGGACGGGATCGGTCCGCTGTAAGCCGCCGAAGCAATTCTTCCTCTGAGGCGTCGAGGGCGACCACCCATCCCCGGGAACGGATCCGGAACACGTTTTCGGGATCGAGGACAATTCCGCCACCGGTGGTGATCACACTCGGCGTCTGCTCCAACACTTGTTGAAGCACTCTTTTTTCCCACCGGCGAAAGTGAGCTTCTCCCTCTTCTTCAAAAAGCTGAGGAATGCTTTTTCCGGCAAGCCGTTCCACTTCCGTGTCCGTATCCAGCCAAGGGCACTCCAATTGTTCCGCCAACATTTGTCCGACAGTGCTTTTTCCCGTGCCCATGAAACCGATCAAGATGATGTGTTTTCCCATTCTCCCCCATCCCTCCGCTCATGGGTTTTCGCCATTATATCACGTCTTGTGGGAAGGGATGATTGTGCACTCCAGGACTGGGATCATCAATAGCCTTAAGGCTCCCATCGGACCACCTGACAGGATTTACGATCCATCTCCACGGTGATTGTCTGCCGAACCCCTTCTCCCTTGGCGACTGAACGGATTCGCACTATGCCACCACCTGTTCCCTCGACTCGGGTTGCGGTTTTCATTCCGTTCATCGGGGTGGACAGAGGGTGGTGCCAAGCAGGATCGGTGCACACTTTCTGTTGCATGCGGGCGATACCGCTCTCCGCCGCGTATTGGGCCCGAAGCCGATTGAGCTCCATCTGTGCTCCCTTTAATGAGTGAGTATAGCTGGTCAAGGTTGCCGTCATCAGTAAAAAGGCAAGGAGTGTCACCGCCAATACAAAGGGAAGGGCGATCCCCCGCTCATCCTGAATCACTGTGTCAGCCTCCCCCGGACAAAAAATGTGGTATCCAAATCCCCATGCCAATTTTGCAGGCCCAGATCGATTCGTACTCCATCTGGCCCGGGATCAAAACCGATAAAGTAGACATCTTCCAAGAGGATTGTCGCCCCTTGAAACCGTGAGGTCCCCGGTCCCCTCACACTGCGAATCACCCGACGCCGCTGATGTTTGTAACGGATGGTTTCACCCTCCGGCAAATCGAATATCAACCATCCTGTTGGGGAGAGTCGGAAATTTTCCCCTCTTCGCAGTTCATCCCGGACATCAGCTATAAACGTTTCTGCCGCGGAGTGGAGTTGTTGTTCGGCCATCGTTTTTTTAAAGCTTCTTTCCAGTTCCAAGTTGACACCCAAAACCACCGGAATCAACAGGGCCAAGAGAGACAGCACCACAGCCAGCTCCACATAGGTGAAACCCCTCTCTTCCCGGATCAGCGCCGGAAGCTTAAACCTTTGAGAAACTCCTTTTGCTCCTTTTGGTTCGCATCCTTCCAGGTCACCTCCACGTAAGTGCCCGCCAGATGTGGCTCGGCAAACTTTTTTTCCCACCGGATCCGATAGTTCACCCCTTTCCCTTTTCTGTTTTTCTCACCTTTCGCCGGAACCGGAACAGCGGAAGATTGCACCCGTTCCATCTCCGATTGGAGGAGAATGAGGGCTTCCATCCGCTGCGCATGGGATTGATGGCGGATCTGAAGCTCTCCGAGAATGGGCAGGGCCACAGACACCAGCACCCCGAACACCATCAGGGCGGTTACCGTTTCCGCAAGGGTGAACCCATCTTCCCCCCGGATCATGGCACCACCTCCACCCTCGGTCTGCCTGAAGCCACCTGCACCACGATCCGTCCCACCGTCTTCCCGTTTTTCATCAGACGGAAGGTGCCACCCCGAGCCTGTCCCGAAGATTGAAACACCAGGCGATGGGACGGATAGTTACTGTCCAGTCGATAACGGGCCGGAACCTTTGCTTTCCGCAACTGTTTCTCTCCCCGGTGGATCGAATACATCCGCCCTTTGGAATCCAACTGCAAAAATGTCACCTCTTCCCGAACCGATGCCTCTCTTTGAGTCATGCGGATGTCCTCGGAAAAAAGCTCCATAAACTGCTCCTGATCCAATCGATCCCCCCATTGAACAAAAGCCGGCAGAGCCAATGATGTGAGCAATCCCGCCAGAGCGAGGGTCAGGGACAACTCCACCAAACTCCACCCCCCCTCATCTCTCCATCCGGTTTTAATCCCCATGGATACTGCATTTCACCCGCTTTTCCACGCTCGCATTCTTGTGGATCGAGTATTTTCCCTTGGCCGGACAGGTTGGAACTGTTCGGAGATACCCCCTGTTTTTCATCTGTCTCACGTTGCTCGGATAACTCCCCAGCTCCAGATAATAGTTGTCCGCCTGGGAACCGATCAGCTTGCGATTCGCCTCACACGCCCTCTGTTGTGCCGATTCCCCTGCTGCCTTCAGGTTGGGGAGGGCAATGGCGATGATGACAGCGATTACGAATAACACCACCAACATCTCGATCAGGGTAAACCCCCGTTCGTCTTGCCGTAATTTCCAAAAAAACAATATTCCCACTCCTTTGATCAAATCGCTTCCACCAGATGCAACATCGGTAAAAACAGCGCCAGAACTGTGGCCGCCATCAACATCCCGATCAGGAAAATCAGAATCGGCTCCAAGCTGTGGGTCAACCGGTCCAGCCGGTCCTTGATCATCAGCTCTGTCCCCCGGGCCAGACTGAGCAGCGAGCGGTCCAGGGCTCCCGTCTCCTCCCCCAGGGCCACCAGCCCAGGCAGGGAAGGTAGAAACAGCTTTTCCTCCCGTTCCAGGGCCCGATGTAGAGACTCCCCGGCCAACAGTTGTTCCCGTACCCGAGAGATCCCTCTGCGAAAGGGATCCCAAGGAGCAAGGGTGTCCATCACTTCCACCGCTTTCAGCAAAGGAAGTCCGGACTTCAATAGCGAGCCCAATTGGATGCCCAGATAGTGGGTGAACCGCAATGCAAAGAAGGAACGGACCACCGGCAGGGAGTACAGCGGGGAAGTCCACCGTCTTTTCTGTTCGGGGGGAAGCCGCCGGATGTATAAATATATGAGGCCAAACAACACCAAAGCGGCGGTCAACCCGAATAACCCTGCCTGCAGGGATTGGTGGATCATCAGAAAGATCCGGGTGTAAAGAGGCAAAGTCAAACCCATGGTCTCATACATTTCCGAAAACCGGGGCACCACCGTGGTCATCAAAAACAGAAAGGCCAACCCCACCAGAATCAGAACCACTATCGGATAAGTGAGTGCCCGGGTCAATTCCCGGATCAAACGCCCCCGTTCCCGATAATACACTTCACACTGTTTCAGGCCGAACCCGTAATCCCCATGCTCCTCCGCCGCCCGGATCAGGGAGGTGAACAGCGCCGGCATTCCCTCCCCCGCCAGGGCTGCCGACAGGCTTTTCCCCTGATCCAGCGATCCGAGAATCCGTTCCGCCTCCCTTGTCCCGATCACCCCCTGCTCCGACAACAGACGAATACTGGGCACAAGGGGGAATCCCGCCTCCAACAGATTGGCCAGATGCTGGCTAAAGAGGGCCAGTCGATCCGCGTTCCACTTTCGTCTCCGCTCCTTACTCATGAACATCCACCACCCGGTGGTATTCGGAAATGGTTGTCTCCCCTGTCATCACTTTTTCCAGAGTTGCCTCAGACAGGGATCGCATCCCCGCTTTTCTGAGGGTTTGTCTCAGTCTGGACAGCGGTGCCCGCTCCACGATCAGAGGATGGAAGTCCTCTTTCACCTCCAACACTTCAAACACCCCGGTTCGGTTCCGATACCCTATCTGGCGACAATCTTCACATCCCTTCCCCTTGCACTCCCGGCAGATCAGACGAACCAGCCGCTGGGCCACCACTCCGGTCAAAGCGGATGCGATCCGGTAAGGGGCGACTCCCATGTCCAAAAGACGCGTCACTGAACTGCAAGCATCCACCGTATGCAGGGATGACAGCACCAAATGACCCGTCAGGGCCGCCCGGATGGCGATGTCGGCGGTCTCAACATCAAGAAGTAAAATGACTAACTTTCGTGCATAAAAAAAGCCACTGATTACCGGCAGTGGCTCTAAAATCAATCTCATCGTCGATCATCCAAAATAT